>NZ_CP109434.1:2327500-3535000 GCF_036227105.1 Amycolatopsis sp. NBC_01488
CAGACCCGGTCCGCCGTCTCGGCGTCGGCCACCTCGAACGACACCATCATCCCGAAGCCCGGGTACCGCACCCGCGTCACCGCCGGGTGCGAGCCGAGGCGCGAAGCCAGCAGCGCGGCGGTGCGGGACTGCTCGGCCAGCCGCACCGGCATGGTCCGCAGCCCCCTGAGGGCGAGCCACGCCTCGAGCGCGCCCGGCGTCGAGCCGACGCGCGTCCGGGCCCCGCGAAGCTCCTCCGCGACCGCCGGGTCCTTCGCCACCGTGATGCCCAGCAGCAGGTCGCTGTGCCCGCCGATCAGCTTGGTCGCGCTGTGCACGACGATGTCGGCGCCCAGCTCCAGGGGCCGCTGCTGCAACGGCGTCGCGAAGGTGTTGTCGACGACGACCCGGCCGCGCGCGGCGGCGGCGATCGTCTCGATGTCCATGACGTCGAGCGTCGGGTTGGTCGGCGACTCGAGCCAGACCAGGTCGGCCGTCGCGGCCTCGGCGACCCACGCCTCGGTGTCGGTCGGCTCCAGTTCGGTGACGGCGAGCTTGCCGAGCTTCTGCGCGTGGGCGAGCACCCCGCGCGTCACGGCGTAGCTGAACGTCGGCACGACCACCCGCGACCCGACCGGAAGCAGGTCCAGCACCGCGGACAGCGTCGCGACGCCGGACGCGAACGCCGTCGCGTGGCCGCCTTCCAGCGCCCCGACGGCCTCTTCGAGGGCGTGCCAGGTCGGCGTCCCGTCGCCGCGCGCGTACACGAAGTCGCCCCCGGCCTGGTACGTGCTGGTGGCGACGAGCGGGGTGTTCAGCGGCTCGCCGGGGCCGTGCGGCCGGCCGGCGGTGATGGCCTTGGTGCGGGGCGTCCAGTCGTCCATGCGCCTCACGGTAACCGCGCACCGGTGGGGTGGCCGGGCCGCCCGCGCGTCCACGGGCGGCCCGGCCTGCTCAGTGGGCGTACACCTCGAACTCGTAGAGCGAGTACCCGTACTTCGTGCCGCGTTGGACGCCCTGCATCTTCACGAACCGGGCCTGCGTCGGCGCGAAGGACACGTTGTCCTGCCCGCCGTCCCCGTCCGTGACGACCGCCGAGTCCGTCCAGTGCACCGCGTCCGGCGAGGTCTGGATCCGGTAGCTCTTGCCGTACGCGGACTCCCAGCTCAGGCCCACCCGCGAGACCTGCTGCACCGAGCCGAGGTCGACGGTGATCGCCTGGTCGTCGCTCCAGTCGCTGGCCCAGCGGGTCGAGGCGTCGCCGTCGATCGCGTTCGACGCCGGCGAGTTGTAGAAGCCGGTCTCGGCGCTCGTGGCGCTGACCGTCTTCCCCGGCGCGAGGTTCGCGATGTTGTCCCCGCGGTGGGCGGTGTACTCGACGACCTGCTGGAACGTCGGCCGGTTCTGCCAGCTGATCTTGTCCTGCGTGATGCCGCCGAGCGCGGTGTGCACGATCGTGTCGGCACACCACTGGTCACCGGCCGAGCAGGACGCGTCACCGGGGTAGACCGTGCTCGCGGCCTGGCCGGCGGCCGTGGTCAGCGAGTCGACGAGCGCCTGGCGGCACGTCGTGACGTTGCCGCCGCCGCAGAACGTCTGGCCGAGCGGGCCGGCCACCGGCTGGCCGAGCACCTGCCGGATGTCCTTGCTGACGTAGCCCCACCAGCCGAACTGGAACGACGAGCCCTTGTGGGGCTGGCCGGTGTGCTGGCCGTTGCCGTTCTGGAAGCCGGACGGGCTTTCGTTGATGCCCAGCACGCCGGTCATCGCGTTGTACGCGTCGTCGCCCATGCCCGGCTTGAACTCGGCCTGGACGAGCAGCGGCCACCAGGCGTCGAAGATGCGGATCGCGTCGGCGTCGGAGTACGCCTTGCTGCCCGGTGACGTCTCCTTGCGCTGCTGGCCGTTCGAAAGCCACGTCTTGAGCTTCGCTTCGGCGTCCGCGGCCGCACCGGTGGTCGGCGTCTTGTCGAGCACCTGCAGCAGCAGCGGCAGGACGCGTTCGGCCCGCAGGTCGGCGAGCGCGGCGTCCTCCATCGCCTGGGTCAGGTTGACCCGGGTGACCTTGGTACCGCTGGAGATCAGCTTCTTGACGCGCGAGTCGAGCAGGTCGACGCGGTGCACGGCCGACTTGTCGGCGCCCGCGGCCGCGTAGCCGTTGGCCTGCGCGTTGTTCCAGCTGACGTAGTAGTCCTGGTTGATCGACTGCGGGTGCTGCGACGCCGGCGTGTAGGTCGCGACATTGCCGCTGGGGTTCCAGCCGATCCAGTCGTGGCCCTGGTCGCCCCACACCGGCATGTTCGGGTCCACATTGGACTGCCGCGACGGGTTGCTGCCGGAGTTGAAGTAGGCGATGTCCTTGGAGTCGGCGTAGAACCAGTTGAACGTGTAGTTGATGTCGGCCGCGGCCTTCTGGAAGTCGGCGGCGGACTTCACGAAGCCCGGGTCGTTCAGCTCCTGGAAGCCGATCAGCGAGTCGACCTCGTGGAAGTAGGACGAGCGCAGCGCCGCGTACGCCACCGGCTTGCCACCGACGGTCGCCCGGCTCTGCACCGGCCCGTACTTGGTCCGGTAGCTGCGCAGGGTGTACGAGCCCGCCGCGGTCCCGTCGGCCACGGTCGGCTTCCAGGCGTTCTTGACCTCGATGGTGTCCATCGGGATGCACTGGCCTTGCCAGGTGTAGTAGTTCGAGTCCTTCGTCGGCGCCTTGCCGGTCGGGTCGCACAGCGTCAGCGCGTAGGTGTCGATGATGTCCTGCGCCGACGTCGTCGCGCTCCACGAGTAGTCCTGGCCGCGCCCGAGGAGCGTGTACAGGCTCAGGCCGGCGAAGGCCGCGCCGCGCGAGCTGATGCCCGGGCCCTGCAGCTCCTGCAGCAGGAGCAGTTGCGGGGCGAAGTAGCCGGTCTGCGGGCCGAAGACGGCGACCGGGTGGCCGCTGGCGGTCTTCGCACCGGACACGACCAGCGCGTTCGACATGCCGTGCTTCTCGCTCAGCATGTTCCCCGGCAGCACGCCGTTGTCGAACATCCCGCGGGCCGGCTCCTGGTCGGCGGGCGCCGGGACGTCCACAGTGGACGGCGTCGTGGTGGCCGCCGAGCCGGTCTGGTCGAACACCAGCTGCTGGCCGGTCACCGAGCCCTTGTCCGGCAGGGCCTGCCCGACCGCGTTGGCCGGCGTCTTGCCGTACGGGAAGGTCTGGCCGTCGTGCAGCGTCTTGACGGCTTCGGGGTCGTCCTCCGCGCGGAGGCTCTGCCACACCTTCTCGCCCTGGACGACGCCGTACTTCTCCTGGATCGCGAGCTTCGCGATGGCGTTCTGCACCTCGCCGCCGCCGCCCGCGCCGAACTCGGCGCCGACGAGCGAGGCGAGCGCGACGAGGTCGGTCAGCTTGAACGGGTCGATCGTCCCGGCGTTGGTGATCGAGTCGATGTGCCCGGTCAGCACGTACTCGCCCGGGAAGTAGCGGCCGCTGTGGGAGTCGTTGATGTACTTGTTGATGCCGTCGACGTAGGCCTGCGCGTCGGCGAGGCCCTGTGCGCCGCGGGGGCCGCTGGCGGCGACGTGGTCGATCTGCTGCTGCAGCTCGGCCTCGGTGTACGGCGCGTTCGAGAAGAACTGCTGCTCCAGCTCGCGGTTGGCCTCGGCGCCGCCGGCGAACGGCGTGACCTGGCCGCGGGCGGCGTGGCGCAGCACGTCCATCAGCCACAGCCGGTCCTGCGCGGCGGCGTACCCGGCGCCGAACTCGGTGCCGCTGCGGGTGGTCCCGGTGATGTGCGGGACGCCGAGCGCCTTGTCCCGCACGATCGTGACGTCCGACCGCGGCTGGGTCGTGCTCGCGACCTGGTCGGCCGGGACGCCGAACGAGGAGTCGTTGAAGTACTGGCTGATCGTGCTGGTGGTCAGCGACTTGTAGCCGCCGGCCAGCGACGCGTACTTGCCGATCTGGTCCGCGGCGTGGTCGGGCCGGGTGCCGAGCACCTTGTGCGCCAGGATCTCGGCGAGGGTCGCGCTGCCCTGTTCGCCGGGCGGCAGGATGTCGTTGCACTGCCCCCCGCAGTAGTCGTCGGGCGACGCGGCCGCCTGCGCGGTCGGGGCGGTGACGGCGACCTGGGTGAGGCCGGCCACGAGGGCCCCCAGTGCCGTCAAGGTCAGGGCGCGGATGCCACGTCGCATACCGGGCTCCCCTCAGTCAGAAGAGTGACGAAGCGCACGCTACCGAGCAGTAGCCGAAGTGTGAAGACTTTTCGCGTTTTTCAGCCCTTGGACGTAGTCCGTTCGGCGCAGCCTCGCGCGCGTGGGTACGGTGAGTGCCATGACCTTGGAAAAGCCCCAGATCGACCGCCCCGAGGGCAACCCTCCGGCCGACCTCGAGATCACCGACATCACGGTCGGTGACGGCGCGGAGGCCACGCCCGGCAAGGCCGTCACCGTGCACTACGTCGGTGTCTCGCACTCCACGGGCGAAGAGTTCGACGCGTCCTGGAACCGCGGCGAGCCGCTGCGCTTCGGCCTCGGCGCCGGCCAGGTCATCTCCGGCTGGGACCAGGGCGTCGCCGGCATGAAGATCGGCGGCCGCCGCCGGCTGGTCATCCCGCCGCACCTGGCCTACGGCGACCGCGGCGCGGGCGGCGTCATCAAGCCCGGCGAGACCCTCGTCTTCGTCGTCGACCTGGTCGGCGTGAACTGACTTTCCCGGCGGTGGCGGGGATTCCGCCACCGCCACCCGGGATCTTCGCTACCCTCGCCCCCACCATTCACCGGACCAGGGGGCCCGAATGCGCACGCGCGCTCTGCTTTCCGCCAGTCTCTTCGCACTCGCCGCGGCGGTCGTCACCGCGACGCCGGCCTCGGCCGTGGCCAACGGCGCCGACGTCCCGCAGGGGACGTTCAAGTTCGCCGCGAAGCTGACCATGACGGACATCCCGAAGCCCGACGGCACCAAGTACAACTGCGCCTGCTCGGGATCGCTGATCGCCAAGAAGTGGATCATCACCGCCGGCCACTGCTTCCACGACGCGGCCCGCAACCCGGTGTCCGGCCCGGTGCCGTACCCGACCTCGGTGCTGCTCGGCACGACGACCGTCGACAAGCCGGGGGTCACCCGCAACGTCGTCACGGTGTACCAGTCGCCGAGCAACGACATCGCGATCGCGGAGCTCGACAAGCCGGTCTTCGGCATCGAACCGCTGTCGATCAACCGCAAGGCGCCGAAGGTGGACCAGAAGCTCACGCTCGCCGGCTGGGGCAGCCTCACCTCGGTCGACCCGACCCCGGGCACGAAGCTGCAGCAGGGCGTCGTGAAGGTCGCGACGGTCGACCCGCTCTACACCGGCGTCAAGGGCTTCGCGCCGACGTCCACGACGAGCGCGTGCACGTACGACTCGGGCGCGCCGTACTTCGTCCCGTCGGGCAAGGGCGGCCGCATCGTCTCGGTCGAAAGCGACGGTCCGGACTGCCCGCACGACCAGGTCGAAACCACCGCGCGCGTCGACGTCGTCGCGGACTGGATCGCTGCGCACTTGGGCTGAACGGCGTATTTTCCCGCGGCGCGGCATCACTACCCTCGAAAGTGATCACCGGTCTTCGACGACCGGTGCGTGACAAGGGGGATCCACCGATGCGCGTTCGCGCTGTGTTCGCTGCCGCCCTTTTGACGCTGGCCGCCGGGCTCGCCACCGCGGGCCCGGCGGCGGCCGTGGCCAACGGCTCCGACGTCCCGACCGGCCAGTTCCAGTTCGCCGCGAAGCTGACCATGACGAACATCCCGAAGCCCGACGGCACGAAGTACAACAGCGCGTGCTCCGGCGCGCTGATCGCTTCGAAGTGGATCATCACCGCCGGCCACTGCTTCCACGACGCCAACCGCAACCGCGTCTCCGGCCCGGTGCCGTACCCGACGTCGGTGCTGCTGGGCACGGTCAACCAGAGCACGCCGGGCGTGTCGCGCAACGTCGTCACGGTGTACCAGGCGAGCGCCAACGACATCGCGATCGCGACGCTCGACGCGGACGTCACCGGCATCACGCCGCTGACGGTCAACCGGGTCACGCCGTCGGTCGGGCAGCTGCTGACGCTCGCCGGCTGGGGCAGCCTCACCGCCACCAACCCAACGCCGTCCACGAAGCTGCAGCAGGGGACGGTGAAGGTCGGCCAGGTCGCCGCCTCGACGCTCGGCGTCCAGGGTGTCGCCCCGACGTCGACCACGAGCGCCTGCGTGTACGACTCGGGGGCGCCCTACTTCGTCGCCGGCGGTTCGGGCGGGCAGCTGGTGTCCGTCGAGTCGACCGGGCCGGACTGCCCGCACAACCAGCTCGAGACCACGTCGCGGGTCGACGTCGTCGCGGACTGGATCGCTTCGCACGTCGGCTGACCTCCGTCCGGGCGTCACCCGGTGGTCCATCGGGTGACGCCCGGCCAGGGAATTCCGCGGGGACGGCCGCGGCCCTAACGTCGAACGTCGACCACCGACTCGACGAAGGGGAAGAATGCGCCTGCGCGCCCTGCTCGCCGCTGCTGTCCTGACCACCGCCACCGCCCCCGCCGCCTTGGCCGCGCCGGGGATCGCCCACGGCACCGACGTGCCGGCCGGGCAGTACGGGTTCGTCGCGAAGCTCTCGATGACGAAGATCCCGCGCCCGGACGGCTCCACGTACAGCAGTTACTGCACCGGCTCCCTGATCGCCCCTGGCTGGCTCTTGACCACGGGCCACTGCTTCCACGACGCGAACCGCAACCGCGTCTCGGGCAAGGCCCCCTACCCGACCACGGTGACCCTGGGCCTGGTCGACGAGGGCACGGAGTCGGGCATCGCCCGCAGGGTGACCGAAGTGGTCCAGGCCAAGGAGAACGACGTGGCCCTGGCCAAGCTCGACACCCCGGTGACCACGGTCCAGCCGCTGAAGGTGCGCCACGCGGTGCCGAAGATCGGCGAGCAGCTGACGGTGGCGGGCTGGGGCAGCCTGACGAGCACGGACCCCAAGCCGGCCACCCGGATGCAGCAGGGCACGGTGGCCGTGGCGAAGCTGGACCCGACCACGCTGGGCGTCCGCGGAGCGGCCCCGGACATCACGACGAGCGCGTGCACGTACGACTCGGGAGCCCCCTACTTCACGGGAACCGAACTGGTGGCGGTGGAGGCGACCGGCCCCGGCTGCCCCCACGCGGGCATCGAGACGACCAGCCGAGCGGACGTCCTGAGCGACTGGATCACCAAAACGACGGCTTGATACACCCTGAACTCCGCCGTGAGCGAACACCACGCAGAGCCAAACGGGTGATATTCCCCACCACCTCGCACGCAGCAAATCCCCAACGGGACCACGCTGGAAGGTGAGGCAAGGCACCGTGGGGGTCGGGGGCTCGCCCCCCCGGGAGAGACAAGGACAACGGGAAAAGGGCCGGTCGCGCTAGCGACCGGCCCTTTGAACAGCGTGGGCGAGGAGGGAGTTGAACCCTCACGTCCTTTCGGACACACGGACCTGAACCGTGCGCGTCTGCCATTCCGCCACTCGCCCGAGTGCTTCTCTCTGACAGCGAAGAGAAGACTAGCAGGTCGTTTGAACGGGTTTCACCGGGGGCCGTGTCGAGGCGGGCTCACCCGGATAGGATCGATCGCGGAAGCACACGTGTGAGGAGGTTTTCCCCGGTGAGCCGCGTCGAGCGTTTCGACAGACGCCTCGAGAACCTGGTGGGGAACACTTTCGCGCGCATGTTCGGTGGCAACGTCGTCACGCAGGAAGTGGCGATCGCCCTGGAACGGGAGAGTGAGGAGAACGTTCGTGAGCTGGCAGGCGGTCGGCAGCTCGCCCCGAATCACTACATCGTGTCCTTGGGGACAGCTGACCACGAGCGCATGGCCAGTGACGAGCAACGGGTCACCCAGGTGCTGGCCAAGGCGGTGGCGGAACACCTCGCCGCCGAGGGCCTCGACACCTATGGTGACGTCGTCGTATCACTCGAGCGCAACGAGGCGCTGCATACTGGACAGTTCAAGACCCGTTCGTCCGTCGATCCCGACGCCCGCCCCTCAGGCGCCGGTTCACCGCGGTCGGCACGACCCAGCAACGCAGGAGACCCAGCAATGAGCCAGCCCCCCGGCTACGGCCAATACGACCAGGGTGACCCGTACGGCCAGCAGGGCCAATACGGCTACGGACAGCAGGGTGGCCAGCAGCCCGGGTACGACCAGGGTTACGGCCAGCAGCAGGGCGGCTACGACCAGTACGGCCAGCCCCAGCAGGGTGGTGCCTACGACCAGGGCGGCTACCAGCAGGGTGGCTACGACCAGGGCGGTTACGGCCAGCCCCAGCAGCCCGGTTACGACCAGGGCGGCTACGCCCAGCCGCAGCAGCCCGGTTACGACCAGGGCGGCTACGCCCAGCCGCAGCAGGGCGGCTACGCCCAGCCCCAGCAGGGCGGCTACGACCAGTACGCCGGCCAGCAGCAGCCCGGGTACGACCAGTACGGCGGCCAGCAGCAGGGCGGCTACGACCAGTACGGGCAGCAGGCGTACGGCCAGCCGGCCGCCGACCCGTACGGCCAGCAGGGCGGCGGCTACGGCCAGCCCCCGGCGGCGGGCCGTCAGCTCGCGGCGAGCCTCCAGCTCGACGACGGCTCGAACCGCACGTACTCGCTGAAGCAGGGCGGGAACGTCGTGGGCCGCGGCCAGGACGCGGACTTCCGCCTCCCGGACACCGGTGTCTCGCGCCGGCACCTGGAGATCACCTGGGACGGCCAGAGCGCGACGCTCGCCGACATCGGCTCGACCAACGGAACGACCGTGAACGGCACTCCGGTCCAGACCTGGCAGCTCGCGGACGGCGACGTCATCCGGGTGGGACACTCCTCGCTCGTGTTCCGTACGCAGGGCTGACTGGGGGCACGGAATACTGTTCCCGCAGAATTGACGTGCGGGGGACCGCGGCGTACCCGCGTCGCGGCTGCACGGACGAGTCGGGAGCGGACACACCAAGTGCCAGAGCTGGTCGTACAACTCACCAGGGTGGGCTTCCTCGTGCTGCTCTGGCTCTTCGTGTTCGCCGCGCTCAGAGTCGTCCGCTCGGACCTCTACGCGGCGTCGGGTATGCGCGTCCAGGTGCCGACCTTCGGGCGCAAGAAAGAGAAGAAGCCGCGCAACAGCAAGTCGCCGCAGCAGCTGCTGGTGACCCACGGCGCGCTGGCCGGAACCCGCATCGCGCTCGACGGACGGCCGATCCTGATCGGCCGCGCCGACGACTCCACGCTGGTGCTCGACGACGACTACGCGTCGACCCGGCACGCCCGGATCGCCCAGCGCGGTGAGGACTGGTACGTGGAAGATCTGGGCTCGACGAACGGGACCTATCTCGACCGGGCTAAGGTCACTGCACCCCTCCGGGTCCCGCTCGGAGTCCCCATCCGGATCGGCAAGACGGTGATCGAGCTTCGCCCATGACTCTCGTCCTCCGCTACGCAGCCCGCAGCGACCGGGGCCTGGTGCGTTCGAGCAACCAGGACTCCGTGTACGCCGGCCCTCGCCTGCTCGCGCTCGCCGACGGCATGGGTGGCCACGCGGCGGGTGAGGTGGCCAGCAAGGTCGTCATCGCCTCGCTCGCGCCGCTCGACGACGACGAGCCGGGCGACGACCTGCTCGCGCAACTGCGGGAAGCCGTCGCGAACGGCAACGCCGCGATCGCCGAGCTGGTCTCGCAGGACCCGGACCTCGACGGCATGGGCACGACGTTGACGGCGGTGCTGTTCGCCGGCAACCGGCTGGGCCTGGTGCACGTCGGCGACTCGCGCGCCTACCTGTTTCGCGGCGGTCAGTTCGCGCAGATCACGCGCGACGACAGCTTCGTCAACGAACTGCTCGAACAGGGCCGGATCACGCCCGAAGAGGCGGCGGTGCACCCGCAGCGGTCGCTGCTGCTGAAGGCGCTCACCGGGCACGAGGTCGAGCCGAGCCTCACCGTGCGCGAAGCCCGCTCGGGCGACCGGTACCTGATCTGCTCGGACGGCCTGTCCGGCATGGTCAGCGACGAGACGCTGGCCGAGGCCGTGCAGATCCCGGACCCGCAGCAGTGCGCGGACCGGATGATCGAGCTGGCGCTCAAGGGCGGCGGCACCGACAACGTCACGGTGATCATCGCGGACGTCGTCGACGTCGACTTCGGCGAGGACGCGCCCATCGTGGGCGGCGCCGCCGGGGACGGCAGCGACGAACGGCACCAGGGCGACTCGCCCGCGGCGCGGGCCAGGGCGCTGACCCAGCCACCGCCGCAGCAGCGCCCGGAGCTGCCGCAGCCCAGTGTCGACCCCAAGGCCAAGCGCCGGAAGCGGTTCCGCTGGCTGGCCGGGGCGCTGGTGGTGCTCGTGGTGCTCGCCGCGGCCGCCATCGCCACCCGCTACTTCGTGCTGAGTCAGTACTATGTCGGCGAAGGTGCGGACCAGGAGGTCGTGATCTACCGCGGCGTTCCCGGCAGCATCCTCGGCATCGACCTGCACACCTACGAGCAGGGCTCGTGCCCGCCCAACCAGGTGTGCACGGACAAGCTGCGCGTCGACCAGCTCCAGGAGGACGCGCGGCTGGCGGTGCAGAACGGCGTCAAGAAGGACAGCCTCGACGACGCCCGGAAGTACATCGACGACTTCCTGCAGCTGCACAAGCGCCTGAACAACTGCGCGCCGACGGGCGGTCAGCCGTCCCCGACGCCGACCCCCACGGTCACGCCGACGCCCACCCCGTCGGCTCCGGCCGGCTCCACTGCTCCGTCGTCGGCGAACCAGCCAGCGGGGAGGGACTGCTCGACGCCGAGTTCGACGGCACCGACGACGGGAGGCGGTAACTGATGAGCCAGCCCGCCGCGCGCGCCGCCGAGCCGCTCGCCGCGCAGTTCCAGACGAACCCACCGCGCGACGTCCCGACCCGCCGCAACACCGAGCTGGTGCTGCTGGGGTTCGCCGCGTTCATCGTCACCATCGCACTGGTGCTGGTGGAGGCGAACCAGGAGCAGGAGCTCACCTGGTCGATCGTCTGGCTGGGCCTCGCCTACCTCGCCATCTTCGCCGCGGCGCACCTGGCGGTGCGCAAGTGGGCGCCGTACGCCGACCCGGTGCTGCTCCCCTGCGTCGCGCTGCTGAATGGCATCGGGCTGGTGATGATCCACCGGATCGACCTGGCGCTGGCGGAACGGGCTGCGCAGAACGGCAAGGACTACACCCCCGCCGTCACCGCGCAGGTGCTGTTCACGGTCATTTCGCTGCTGTTCTTCGTCGTCGCGCTGGTCGTGGTGAACGACCACCGCACGCTGACCCGCTACGGCTACACGGCCGGCCTGGTCGGGATCGTCGCGCTGGCCCTCCCCGCGCTGCTGCCGTCAAGCCTGTCCGAGGTCAACGGCGCCAAGGTGTGGCTGAAGCTGCCGGGGTTCTCGATCCAGCCGGGCGAGTTCGCGAAGATCCTGCTGATGATCTTCTTCGCTTCGTTCCTGGTGTCGAAGCGGGACCTGTTCATGGTGGCGGGCAAGAAGCTGGTCGGCGTCGAGCTGCCGCGCGCTCGTGACCTCGGGCCGATCCTCATCGCGGCGTTCGTCTGCATCGGCATCCTGGTGTTCGAGAAGGACCTCGGCACGTCGCTGCTGTTCTTCAGCGTCATCCTGGTCATGCTCTACGTCGCGACCGAGCGGGCCATCTGGGTCGTCCTCGGGCTTGGCTTCTTCGCGGCCGGCTGCGTGCTCGCCTACAACCTCTTCACGCACGTCCAGCAGCGCGTGGCGAACTGGCTCGACCCGCTGGCCACCTACGACCAGGCCGGCGGCGGCTACCAGATCGCGCAGGGCCTGTTCGGGCTCGGCACCGGCGGCATGGGCGGCACCGGCCTCGGCGCCGGACGGCCGGACATGGTCCCGGAGGCGAACACCGACTTCATCACCGCCGCGATCGGCGAAGAGCTCGGCTTCATCGGCTTGGCCGCCGTCCTGATGCTGTACCTGCTGGTCGCCATGCGCGGCATGCGCAGCGCGCTCGCCGTGCGCGACACGTTCGGCAAGCTGCTCGGCGGCGGGCTCGCGTTCACCATGGTCATGCAGATCTTCGTCGTCGTCGGCGGGGTCACGAAACTCATCCCGGAGACCGGTATCACCGCACCGTTCCTGTCCAAGGGTGGTTCGTCGCTGCTCGCGAACTACATCCTGGTCGCGCTGCTGCTCCGGATCTCCGACGCGGCGCGCCGGCCAACGGCCCGCCCGAAGCCGCAGCAGCAGCCCCAGGCGCCGATCGCCGAGGCACACACCGTGCTCGTGCAGCGCCCGCCGTCGAACGGGGGCACCCCGGCATGAACACCCCGCTCCGCAAGGTCGGCATGGCGATGGTCGTGATGGTCGTCCTGCTGCTGGCGAACGCCACCTACATCCAGGTGGTGAAGGCCGACGCCTACCGCACCGACTCACGCAACGCGCGCGTCCTCTACGACGAATTCGCCCGCCGCCGCGGCCAGATCGTGTCGCAGGCGAACGGCGAGGTGCTGGCGAAGGTCGACCCGTCGAACGACAAGTACAAGTACAGCCGGACCTACGTCGACGGCCCGATGTACGCGCCGGTCACCGGCTACTACTCGATCAACTACGGCTCCGGCGGGCTCGAGCGCTCCGAGGACGACGTGCTCAACGGCTCCGACCCGCGGCTGTTCGTGCGCCGGCTGTCGGACATGGTCACCGGCCGCGACCCCAGCGGCGGCAACGTCCGGCTGACCATCGACCCGGCCGTGCAGAAGGCCGCGTACGACCTGATGACGCAGCGGGGCTACACCGGCGCCGTCGTCGCGATGGAGCCGAAGACCGGCCGGATCCTGGCGATGGTGTCGACGCCGTCGTACGACCCGAACAAGCTGGCGTCGCACACGTCGAAGGCGCAGACCGACGCCTGGAACGCCTACACCAAGGACCCGAAGAACCCGATGCTGAACCGGGCGATCTCGGAGACCTACCCGCCGGGCTCGACGTTCAAGCTGGTCACGGCGTCGGCCGCGCTCGAGGACGGCAAGGGCCCGGACACCCCGATCAACCCGGCGCCGAACACCAAGCTGCCCGGCACGAGCATCACGCTGGAGAACTACGCCGGCGAGGGCTGCCCGGGTACCACGTTCAAGGACGCGCTGGCGCACTCCTGCAACGTGCCGTTCGCGGAGTTCGCCGGCCAGCTCGGCGCGGACAAACTCAAGAAGACGGCGGCGAACTTCGGCATCGGGCAGACCGACCTGACCGTGCCGATGAAGGTGGCGCCGTCGACCGTCGGCCCGCTGGACTCGCAGGGCGCGCTCTACCAGAGCGGCATCGGCCAGCGGGACGTCCGGCTCACCCCGCTGCAGGACTGCCTGCTCGCGGCCACCGTGGCCAACGGCGGCATGGCGATGAAGCCGCAGCTGGTGCAGTCGGTGCTGGCACCGGACCTGTCGACCATCGAGGACTACAGCCCCACCGAACTCACCGGCACTCCGGCGCTGTCGTCGTCGAACGCCGCGATCCTCAAGGACATGATGATCGCTTCGGAAAGCTTCACCGCGGGCGGCGGCAAGCGCGCGGACATCCAGATCGCGTCGAAGACCGGCACCGCCGAGCACGGCGCGGACTCCAAGAACACCGCCCCGCACGCCTGGTACACCGCCTTCGCCCCGGCGAACGACCCGCAGATCGCGGTCGCCGTGATCGTCGAGGACGGCGGCGACCGCGGACTGGCCGCGACGGGCGGCAAGGTCGCCTCGGAAATCGGCCGCGCGGCGATCAACGCCAAGCTCGGGGGTGGATAGCGCATGCTGTCCTCCGGTCAGCTACTGGCCGACCGCTACAAGCTGACGAGCCGGATCGCCGTCGGCGGGATGGGCGAGGTCTGGCAGGCCAGCGACACCCGGCTGGACCGGACCGTGGCCGTCAAGATCCTCAAGGCCGAGCTCTCCGGCGACGCCGAGTTCCTGCACCGCTTCCGCACCGAGGCGCGGATGACGGCGTCCCTGAACCACCCCGGCATCGCCGCGGTGCACGACTACGGCGAGACGCTCTTCGACGGTGACCTGTCGATCGCGTACCTGGTGATGGAGCTCGTCGACGGCGACCCGCTGGCCGGGCTGCTGGCCAAGCACGGGCGGCTGTCGGCGGAGTTCACGCTCGACATGCTCGAGCAGGCCGGCAACGCGCTGCAGGCCGCGCACGAACAGGGCCTGGTCCACCGCGACGTCAAGCCCGGCAACATCCTGGTGACGCCCGCGGGCCAGGTGAAGATCACCGACTTCGGCGTCGCGAAGGCCGCCGACGCGGCCCCGGTCACCCGGTCCGGCATGGTCATGGGCACCGCGCACTACATCGCGCCGGAGCAGGCGCTCGGGCACCCGGCCGAGCCGGCGTCCGACGTCTACTCGCTGGCCGTGTGCGGGTACGAGTGCCTCGCCGGGCACCGGCCGTTCCTGTCCGAGAACGCCGTAACGGTCGCGATGATGCACATCCGCGACATCGCGCCGCCGCTGCCGCCCGACGTCCCGCCCGCCGCGCGCGCGGTGATCGAGGCGACGCTGGTGAAGGACCCGCGGCAGCGCTACAACAGCGGTGGCGAGTTCGCGGCCGCCGTCGCCGCGGTCCGCGCCGGGCTGCCGCTGCCGACGCCGTCCGGGCTGGTCAACGCCACGTTCACCGGCCAGCAGCCGGTGGTGCAGCAACCGCCGTCGCAGCCGGTTCCCCCGCAGCAGCAGCACATGCCGGTCGGCCCGCCGTCGCCGGCGGTGAACCCGATGGTCGCCATCGGCCCGCCGTCCCGGCCCGTGCTGCGTCCGGCGATGGTGCCGGTGGCCCGGAAGAAGTCACAGTGGGGCTGGTGGGCGCTCCTCGCCGCCATCCTGCTCGTTGTCCTGGTGGCGGGCATCGTCCTGGTGGCGAAGATGATCGGCAGCTCGGGCTCGCCACCGCACACCGGCCAGACGACGAGCCAGGTGGTCCCGGGCAGACAGCCGCCCGCGGAGCAGCCGTCCGCCTCGAGCGCCTACCCGGCGGACACTCCCGGAACGACCGACGATGGCCAGCAAGGCATCATGACCGCACCTTGGACGGAATGGAACGGCACCCAGAGATGAGCACACCCAGACTGCTCTCCAACCGGTACGAGCTGGGCGAAACGCTCGGCTACGGAGGCATGTCCGAGGTCCATCACGGCCACGACGTGCGCCTCGGCCGGGAAGTCGCGATCAAGATCCTCCGTGCCGACCTCGCCAGGGACCCGCAGTTCCAGGAGCGCTTCCGCCGTGAAGCGCAGAACGCCGCCGCCTTGAACCACCCGGCGATCGTCGCGGTCTACGACACCGGCGAGGCCAACACCGAATTCGGTCCGCTGCCGTACATCGTCATGGAGTACGTCGAAGGCCGGACGCTGCGCGACATCGTCAAGACCGAGGGCCCGATGTCGCAGAAGCGGGCCATGGAGGTCATGGCGGACGTCTGCGCGGCACTCGACTTCTCCCACCGCCACGGCATCGTGCACCGCGACGTCAAGCCGGCCAACGTGATGATCACGAAGAACGGCGCGGTCAAGGTGATGGACTTCGGCATCGCGCGCGCGATGCACGACGGCCAGTCCGCGATGACCCAGACCGCCGCGGTGATCGGCACGGCGCAGTACCTGTCGCCGGAGCAGGCCCGCGGCGAGTCGGTCGACGCCCGTTCCGACGTCTACGCCGCCGGCTGCGTGCTGTACGAGCTGATCACCGGCGAGCCGCCGTTCACCGGCGACTCCCCGGTCGCGGTGGCCTACCAGCACGTCCGGGAGGACCCGAACCCGCCGTCGTCGGTGAACCCGGCGGTGGCCCCGGAGCTGGACGCCGTCGTGCTGAAGGCGCTGGCCAAGGGCCCGGCGAACCGCTACCAGTCGGCGGCGGAGATGCGCTCGGACCTGGTGCGCACGCTCTCGGGCCAGCGTCCGGCCGCGCCGATGGTGATGTCCGAGGACGAGCGCACGCAGGTGATGAACGCCGACCGGCGGCAGCCGCAGCGCTACGAGGAATACGACGCCCCGGACGACGAAGACCCGAAGGCCAAGCGCCGCCGCCGGACGCTGCTGGGCATCCTGGCGGCGGTGTTCGTGCTGGGCGCGGTGCTGCTGATCATGTGGCTGTCGGGCGCGTTCAAGAGCGGCGGCGGCGACACGGGCACGGTCGCGATCCCCGACGTCAAGGGACAGTCGGAGCTGGCCGCCAAGAACACCTTGCGCGAAAAGGGGTTCAACAACTTCGCGCCGAACAAGACCGTCATCTGCGGCGTGCCGGACTCGAACGGCAACACGCCGTGCACCAGCGACCAGGTCAACCAGGTCATCGACATCATCCCCGGCGTGGGCACGCCGGTGGCCACGTCGGCGCAGATCACGCTCACGATCGGCCAGCCGCCGGGCAAGGTGGCCGTGCCCGACCTCAAGGGCCTCAGCCGCGACGACGCGGAGTCGAAGCTGAAGGACGCCGGCCTCACCCTGAACCAGTCGGTGCAGGAGGTCGACACGGACGACCAGAACCAGGTGGGCAAGGTCGTCAGCCAGACCCCGCAGGCGGGCAACCAGGTCCAGCAGGGCACGAGCGTGTCCATCTCCATCGGCAAGGGCAAGCAGCAGAAGCAGGTCCCGAACTACATCGGCAAGACCTTCAACGAAGCCAACGCCGCCCTCACCGGCATGGGCTTCACCGTGAAGCGGCAGGACCAGCAGTCCGACCAGCCGAAGGACCAGGTCATCCAGCAGACCCCGAACGGCGGTTCGGTGCCGGTCGGCAGCACGATCACGCTGACCGTCTCGACCGGCCCCGACCAGAACCAGATCCAAATGCCGAGTCTGCAGGGCATGACGGTCGACGAGGCGCAGTCGAAGCTGCAGAGCATGGGCTGGACCGGGAACCTGAACGAGAAGTCCGACCGGACCAGCCGGCAGCCGCAGGGCACGATCACCAGGCAAAGCCCCACAGCGGGTACGCAGATCAGCAAGACCCAAGACGTCACCGTGTTCGTCTCCGAGGGCAGCCTGTTCCCGACGACGACGACAACCACTGGGCCCTGACCCGGCTCACGTGAAAGGCCCGCACGGTTCGCCGTGCGGGCCTTCTTCGTTTCAGGCTTTGTCGAGAAATCCTTGCACAGCACCGAGAATCTGCTCGGCGTCACTTGCGGGACCGCAGTCGAGTTCCAGTTCCTCAGCGGCGCCGGAGCGTTTGACCTTCAGGGAGACGCGGCCCTCGCGGTATCGCCGCAGCCAAGCGAAAAGCGAACGGCAGAAGACACCGGCGGAGTTGCTGGTCACGCCGACCACCACGGCGTCGAACAACTGCACGCGGCCGCGGAGCTCGTCTTCGCCGCGCAGCCAGGCGGCGAGCTCCCGGAGCTCGCCGTCGGAGTCTGGCCCGGTGATCGCGACGATCCCCGCCGTCACCCGTGCTCCCTTCGCCCAGAACCGGAGAGGACCCGAACCTTAGTCGGCTCTGAGCA
The DNA here is from genome assembly GCF_036227105.1 of Amycolatopsis sp. NBC_01488. NCBI lineage: Bacteria > Bacillati > Actinomycetota > Actinomycetes > Pseudonocardiales > Pseudonocardiaceae > Amycolatopsis > Amycolatopsis sp. NBC_01488. Next base: position 2,344,957 of record NZ_CP109434.1, read on the forward strand.
CCGCAAGGAACCCTGAAGCAGAAATTGAAGATTGCAAATTGCACTCAGGAACGGCGTTGCACGAGCCGGGAAACGACGAGGAAGCTGGCGATCAGCACCACCACCGACGTCACCACCGCCAGCGTGAGCGGACCGCCGACCGGCTCGTCGTCGGTCAGGGCGTGCAGGAGTGGGTGGACCAGCGGGATCTTGGCCAGCAGCACGACGATCAGCGTGACCACGGCGGCCAGCACGGTCCAGCCGATCCGCTGCACGAGCAGCCGCGAGCACGGCAGGGCGATCGCGACACCCAGCAGCGCGCACGCGAAATGGGCGAGCAGGCCGATGCCCAACGCCGACGGTTGGAACTTGACCGACTTGATCGCCGACCACACCTCGGTGATCACCGTGAGGACCGCCGAGCACGCCAGCACCGTGAACACCGCGCCGGTGACCATCCGCCGCCACTGCCGCGCGTGGCTCAAGGTGACCAGGCGCTGCACCGGGTCCTCGATGTCGAGCAACGCGATCGTCAGCCAGCACGACACGACGAGCAGCCCGCCGGCGCTCACGCCGAACAGCGGCAACGGCGGCGAATGCGGGTCGGCGTAGAGGATCACGCACAGCGCGAGGTAGGCGAGCAGCGCCGGCAGGTACCGCTGCGAATGGCCGAGCAGCGCCAGGTAGTAGCGGGTCAGGGCGAGCACGGCGCCACCTCCCGCACCGACCAGCCGTCCTTCAACGCGCGCAGCAGCACCTCGTCCACCGAAGCGACCTCGACGGTGAGCACGAGCTGGGCGCCTTCGACGACCGCGTGCCGCACGCCGGGCTCGTCCGCCCAGTCCGTTCCGTTGCCACGCAACACGATCCGCGTCGTCGGCTCGGCGCTCTCCGCCGTCAGCCTGCCGTCGTTCATCAGGTGGACGACGTCGGCGTGGTCGTGCACGACCTGCGGCCGGTGGTCGGTGAACACCACGCTCGCGCCGCGCGCCCGCGTCTCGGCGACGAGCTCGCCGAGGATCGTGTGTGTCCCGACGTCGAGCCCGGACCACGGCTCGTCGAGGATCAGCAGGTCGGGCCGCACCATGACGGCCTGCGCGAGCCCGACCTTCTGCGCGTTGCCCTTCGACAGCGTTCGCAGCGGCGCGGTCGGACCGCCGACCAGCGCGAGCCGTTCGAGCAGCGGGTCGATCACCGAGAGGTCGGTGAGCCCGCGGATGCGCGCCATGTGCCGCAGGTACGCCCGCGCGCCCATGCGCTGCCCGGCCGGGAAGCGGTCCGGCAGGTAGCCGATCCGCGGGGTGCCCGTCAGCGTGCCGGTGGTCGGGTGCGAGACGCCGGCCATGATCCGCAGCAGCGTCGACTTCCCGGAGCCGTTGCTGCCGAGGACGCCGACGACGTGCCCGGGCTCGACGCTCAGGTCGACGTCGTGGAGGACGAAGTCACCGCGCCCGTACCGCTTGCCGATCCCCGCGAGCCGGATCACGCAACAGCAGCCTTCTGGAGCGCCTTGGTCGCGCGCTCGAGCTCGTCCACGCGCGCCGCGTCGACGGGGTGGCCGGCCGCGGCCAGCCAGTTGGCCAGCATCCGGTGGCCGCCCTCGGTGAGCACCGACTCGGGGTGGAACTGGACGCCTTCCAGCGGCAGCTCGCGGTGCCGCATGCCCATCACGATGCCGGATTCGGTGCGGCCGGTGACCTCGAAGACGTCGGCCGGGATCGTGTCGGGCACCACGGTCAAGGAGTGGTACCGGGTCGCCGTGAACTCCGCCGGCAGGTCCTTGAGGACGCCGGTGCCGGTGTGGCGGACCTGGCTCGTCTTGCCGTGGAGCAGCTCGGGCGCGCGGTCGACGGTCGCGCCGTAGACGACGCCGAGCGCCTGGTGGCCGAGGCAGACCCCGAGCATCGGCGTCCGCGTCTCGGCGCACTTGCGGATGACGTCCATGCTCTGACCAGCGCGTTCGGGTGTCCCGGGGCCGGGCGAGACGAGCACGGCGTCGAACTCGGGCACGCGGTCGAGGTCCACGACGTCGTTGCGCCAGACCGTGCAGTCGGCGCCGAGCTGGGCCAGGTACTGGACCAGGTTGTAGACGAAGCTGTCGTAGTTGTCGACGACGAGAACGCGCATAGGAGCGAGCTTACCGGCTCCCACGTGGTGGACCGTACGCCAAATCACATTTTAGGTTAGGTGATCCTAACTTACCGTGGATCGGGTGAGCCGTTCTCTTCGTGTAGCCGTGGTGGGCGCCGGTCCCTCCGGGATCTACGCCGCCGACATCCTGGACAAGTCCGACGCCGACGTGACGATCGACCTCTTCGAGCGCATGCCGGCGCCGTTCGGGTTGATCCGCTACGGCGTCGCGCCCGACCACCCGCGCATCAAGGGCATCGTGACGGCGTTGCACAAGGTGCTCGACAAGCCGAACATCCGCCTGCTGGGCAACATCGACTACGGCACCGACATCAAGCTCGACGAGCTGCGCGAGTTCTACGACGCGGTGATCTTCTCGACCGGCGCGTCCGCCGACCGCGAGCTCGACATCCCGGGCATCGACCTGGACGGCAGCCACGGCGCCGCGGACTTCGTGTCCTGGTACGACGGCCACCCGGACGTCCCGCGCACCTGGCCGCTCAACGCGTCTTCGGTCGCCGTCCTCGGCGTTGGCAACGTGGCGCTGGACGTCGCGCGGATCCTCGCCAAGACGGCCGACGAGCTGCTGACCACGGACATCCCGGACAACGTCTACCAGGGCCTCAAGGCCAGCCCGGTCACCGACGTCCACGTGTTCGGCCGCCGCGGCCCGGCGCAGGCGAAGTTCACGCCGCTGGAGCTGCGGGAGCTGGACCACTCGCCGAACGTCGAGGTCATCGTGTCCCCCGAGGACATCGAGTTCGACGACGGCAGCATCGCGGCGCTGCGGGCGTCGAAGCAGATCGACATGGTCGTGAAGACGCTGCAGGAGTGGGCGATCCGCGAGCCGGGTTCGCGGCAGCGACGGTTACACCTGCACTTCTTCCACTCCCCCGCCGAAGTCCTCGGCACGGACGGCCGGGTGTCCGGCCTGCGCACGGAACGGACGGAGCTGACGGGTGACGGAACCGTCCGCGGGACGGGCGAGTTCCACGACTGGGACGTCCAGGCGGTGTACCGCGCGGTGGGCTACCTGTCGTCGCACCTGCCGGAGCTCCCGTTCGACCACGGGGCCGGCGTGGTGCCGAACCAGGCGGGCCGTGTGCTGGACCTGGACGAGAACCAGCTCCCGGGTGTGTACGTGACGGGCTGGATCAAGCGCGGCCCGATCGGCCTGATCGGCCACACGAAGGGCGACGCGGCGGAGACGGTCGCGAGCCTGCTGTCGGACGCGGACACGCTGCGCGAGGCGAAATACGCGTCCCCGGACGCGATCCTGGACTTCCTGGCGGCGCGGGGCATCCCGTTCACGACGTGGGAAGGCTGGGGCAAGCTCGACGCGCACGAGAAGTCGCTGGGTCTCGCGGCGGGCCGGGAGCGGATCAAGGTTGTCGAGCGTGAAGAGATGACGCGGGTTTCGCGCGGCTAAGCGGCACCGAGGTACGCCAGTACGGCCAGCACCCGGCGGTTCGTGTCGTCCGAAGCCGAGATGCCGAGCTTCTGGAAGATGTTCGCCGTGTGCTTGCCGACCGCGCCCTCGCTGAAGTGCAGCCGCCCGGCGATCGCCGCGTTCGAACACCCTTCGGCCATCAGGGAAAGCACTTCGCGCTCCCGAGGCGTCAACGCGACCAGTGGGTCGGAAGCGCTGCCCGCCACCAGTTTCGCGATCACCTCGGGGTCCATCACCGTTCCGCCGGCGGCCACGCGGCGGACCGCGTCGATGAACTGGTCCGCGTTGAACACCCGGTCCTTCAGCAGGTAGCCGATCGCACCGGTGCCGTCAGCCAGCAACTCGCGCGCGTACAGCTGCTCGACGTGCTGGGACAGCACCAAGATCGGCAAGCCCGGCATTTCCCTACGAGCCGCCAACGCGACTTGCAGGCCTTCGTCCGTGTTCGTCGGCGGCATCCGGACGTCCACAATGGACACTTCAGGGCGATGGGTGCGCAACGCCGCCGCCAGTTCCGGGCCGCTGCCGACCGCCGCGACGACGTCGAAGCCGTGCGCCGCGAGGAGGTGCGTCAGGCCGTCTCGGAGGAGGTACTGGTCTTCGGCGACGACGGTCCTGGGTCGATCTGACACGGGATCTCCACCATCGCCCTGGTCGGCCCGCCGATCGGGCTGGTCAGGGTCAACCTACCGTCGAAGCCGCCCAGCCTGCGCTCGATCCCGCGCAGTCCCGAACCGCGGGCCGGAAGAGCCCCGCCCGGCCCGTCGTCGGTCACCACCACCGTCAGCTGGTCGTCGGCGAACGCCACCTCGACGGACGCCCGCCCAGCGCCGTGCTTCGCCGCGTTGCCCAGCAGCTCCGACACCGCGAAGTACGCGCACGCCTCGGCCGGCTCCTCGACGCGCCTCGGCAGTGAGCCGGTGACCTGTGCCTTCAGCGGGCTGTCCAGCGCCAGCGCGCGAAGGGCGTCCAGCAGCCCGCGCTCGGACAGCACCGGCGGGTGGATGCCGCGGATCAGCACGCGCAGCTCGGTGAGCGCCTCCGACGACGACGCGCGCAGCTCGGCCGCCAGCCGCTTCGCCGCCGCCGGGTCGGTGTCCACCAGCGCCTCGACCGCGCCGAGCTTCATCCCCATCGCGACCAGCCGTGACTGGATCCCGTCGTGCAGGTCGCGTTCGATCCGCCGCAGCTCCGCCGCCTGCGTCACGGTGACGTCGCTGCGGGTCTGCTTGAGCCGTTCGACGCGCTGGGCGAGCCGGGTCGCCTCGGTCGGTCCGAACCACACCCGCGCGAACCGGGCCTGCTGGCGGGCGAGCCAGGTCGTCGGCAGCAAGCCGGCGACGACCATCGCCAGCATGGCCGGGGTCTGCGCGAGTGCGCCGAGGTGCGTCGACACTTCGGGTAGCGGGAACCAGCCGACCGGCGACGACACGAACGGCCGCCAGATCCAGAGCGCCCCGAGGCCGATGAGCCCGCGGCTGACCAGCACGAAGGCCGGCAGGATCAGCACGAACGAAACCAGCGTGACGAGCAGGCCGCCGGCGAGGTCGCGCCAGGTGGCGCGGTCACGCAGCACCCACCGCATGCGGGCGTGCTGGACCGGCCAGAACGGCTCCTCGTGCAACTGCTTGCCGACCTGGTAGAGCCCGTCGGGGCGCGGCAACGGCAGCCCCGGCGGCGGCAGGTACGGGCGGGCGATCGGCACGCCGGTCCAGTTCCCGGCCTCGCGGCGCAGCGTGTCGGTGACCGAGCGGGTCCACAGCACGAACGGGACCGCCAAGGGCAGAAAGGTGACCATGAGGACCAGCTGCGGCACCGAGAAGATCAGCTGCACAAGGGAAAGCGTGAGAATGCCGCCCTGGTGGCCCAGCGCTTCGAGGTGCCGGTGCAGCCAGTTCTTCCGAGCTTCGACCGGCGGCCGGGGACCGATCCACCAGCGCGTCCACCGCCCGTAACCGCGCAGCACCGCCGACCCGCCGACCAGCGCGGCGATCGGCAGCAGGAGGGTGACCAGCGGGTTCACCAGCTGCCAGGTGAACTCGCGCCCCGCCGCCGGATCCTCCAGCGCCCAGGTGAGCCGGTGCTGCCAGCGGATCCAGAACGCCCGCTTGTAGAGCTGGTTGCCGTCGCGGTACCAGCCGTCGCGCTCGCGGACCGGTTCCGGCGGCTCGGGCCGGTACGGCGGGGCGATCTCGACGTCACACCAGCGCGCGGCCAGTGTCCGCGCCACCGTCGACCGGCCCCGCGCCCATTCGACCGCGGGGCCGAGGAAGAAGACCAGTCCGACGCAGAGCAGCGCGAACGCGATCAGCTCGACCAGCACGTCCACCCAGCCGAGGAACGCGAACGCGGCCAGCGCGCACGCCCGGACCAGCGCACGCAGGTACGACATCCGGCACCTCCTTCCCCCTGGATCTTCGCCGGACCACCCGCGTCCACGCACTGGCCGAAGCTCCCCGGCCGGGGTGGGGCCAAGCCCACCCCCGCGTCAGCAAAACCCTACTTGAGCTGGGGTTTCAGCGTCATTCCGCGCGGCGCCGAACCTTCGTAGCTTCGTAGCCATGCCCCTCATCGAAGTCACCGGCCTCCGCAAGCGCTACGGCGACAAGGTCGCGGTCGACGGCGTTTCGTTCACCGTCGAGCGCGGCGAAATCTTCGGCATCCTCGGCACGAACGGCGCCGGCAAGACCACCACGGTCGAATGCCTGCAGGGCCTCCGGAAAGCCGACGGCGGCAAGATCTCCGTGCTCGGCCTCGACCCCGCGTCCGACCGCGCCGCGCTGACCCGCCGCGTCGGCGTCCAGCTGCAAGAAGGCCGGCTGCCGGCGAAGCTGCGGGTGCGGGAGGCGCTGGAGCTGTTCGCGTCCTTCTACCCGGACCCCGCCGACGTCGACGTCCTGCTCGGCCGGCTCGACCTCCGCGACCACGAGCGCAGCTTCTTCGGCAAGCTCTCCGGCGGCCAGAAGCAGCGCGTGTCGATCGCGCTCGCGCTGGTGGGAAAGCCCGAACTGGCCATCCTGGACGAGCTGACCACCGGGCTCGACCCGCACGCCCGCCGCGAGACGTGGGGGCTGGTCGAAGGCGTGCGCGCCACCGGCGTCACCGTCCTGCTGGTCACCCACTTCATGGACGAGGCCGAGCGGCTCTGCGACCGCGTCGCGATCTTCGACGCCGGCCGCGTGGTCGCGACCGGCACCCCGGCCGGGCTCCGCCGGTCCGTCGACGCCGCCACGTTGGACGACGCGTTCGTCTCGCTCACGAGGAGCACGCTGTGAAGGCCTTCGCCAAGATCACCGCCACCGAGACGAAGCTCTCCCTCCGGACGCCGTTCATGGCGATCGCCGGGATCCTGCTGCCGACGGCCGTGCTGCTGGCGGTCGGCGCCATCCCCGGCATGACGCAGCCCAGCCCGGCGGCCGGCGGCCACCGGTTCATCGACGCCTGGGTGCCGTCGCTGATCGTCGTCAGCCTCGCGATGCCGGCGCTGCAGTCGATCCCGGGCGCCGTCGCGACCTACCGCGAGCAGGGGGTGCTGCGCCGGCTGGCCACGACCCCGATACACCCGGTGAATCTGCTGGGCGCGCAGCTGCTGATCCACGTCGTGATCGCGCTGGCCGGCATCGGCCTGGTGCTCGGCGTGGCCAACGCGGTCTACGACGTCCCGTTGCCGCAGCACCCGCTGGAGTTCCTGCTGACGCTGCTGCTCGGCACGGTCTCGATGTTCGCGCTGGGCCTGCTCGCGGCCGCGGTCGCGCGCACGGCCAGGGCGGCCGGCGGCTTCGCGATGGTCGCGTTCGTCCCGGCCATGTTCTTCGGCGGCGGGTACCTGCCGCGGCCGCTGCTGCCGGAGGTCCTGCAGCGGATCGGCGACTACGTCCCGCCGGGCACGCAGCCACTGCAGGACGCCTGGGTCGGCGCCGGCGTGCAGCCGCTGCAGCTGCTCGCGCTCGCCGGCTTCGCCGCGATCGGAACGGCGCTGGCCGCGCGGTTCTTCCGCTGGGAGTGACCGGACCTTCCGCCAAAGTGGTGATGATCATCGTTTTCTCTTGTGGCGGGACCACCGGGCCGGTAGCCAGGAAGACGGCCCTGCTCACACTGGAGGTTCGATGTCCCTGGACGTGTCACCCGCGCTGCTGGAGAAGGCCGAGCGCGGGGAGGTCACCGACGCCGAGTTCGTCGCCTGCGTCAAGGAATCCCTGCCGTACGCATGGGAGGTCATCACCGGCGTCATCGCCGACGCCGAGGGCGCGGCGGACGGCTTCGCCGACAACGAGACACCACCGCCGAGCGAGGCCGCCCGCGGGCAGCTGCTGCGCGCACTGGCCTCGGACGCGATCCGCGGCGGCCTCGAGCGGCACTTCGGCGTCAAGCTGGCCTTCCAGAACTGCCACCGGATCGCCGTGTTCCGCAAGTCCGACGACGGCGACCGCTACCGCGCGTTCGTCTCACCGCGCGGCCAGCTGCTCAACCAGAGCCCGGAGCTGCGCGACTGCTAGCCCGGTCCTCCGGCGCACCACCCGGTGCGCCGGAGGCTCAGTTGACCGCGACCTCGTTGAACCACAGGCGCGGCTCCAGCCACGGGAACACCACGAACATCAGCAGCGCGACCACGCCGAGGACGAGCACCACGGCCAGCGTCAGCTTCGCCGCGAACGGGCCCGGCAGCTTGTGCCATATCCACGCGTACATCAGGCCTCCCCGATCTTCGAGAGCAGGTCGCCGTAGTCCTTGACCTGGTTCTTCGGCACCTGCTGGGTCAGCACCGACGTGATGATGAGCCGCTCGCGGGCGGAGAACTGCGGGTGGCACGTCGTGAGCGTGAGCAGCGCGGCCTGCTGGGCCTTCGGCAGCACCTCGGCGTCCTTGTACGGGACCGGGTTCACCGCGGTGCCCTCGGTGGGCAGCACGACCTTGCGGCCGAAGGTCTCGCTGTACGCGCCGCCGCCCTCGGCGTTCGGGTCGCGCAGGGTCGAGACGCCCTTGCACTTCGGGTCCGCGCCCTTGCCGCCGGCCCAGTTCTCGATCTCGTCGTCGTACGGCAGGACCTTGTAGATGTAGAAGTCGGTCGAAGTCTCGATCACGATCTGGTCACAGGAGGAGAGGTTGTCCAGGTCGTTGAACGGGGCGCCCTTGCCGACGCGGTGGCCGGCCACGGCGAAGTTGCCGGGCTCGCCGGGCAGCGACGTGCCCTTGTAGTGGCCGGGGCCGACCTCCAGGGAGGCGTCGTCCGTGCCCTCCTGGATCGTGAAGTTGTAGTCGACGCCGAAGGTCGGGATGTGGATGCGGGCGAAGGCCTTGCCGTCGACGAGCTCGGGGTGCAGCGTGCGGTCGTGCGCCCACTCGCCGTTGAGCTGGTCGCTCGCTTCGGACTGCTTGCCCGCCGAGAACAGGTCGGTCACGTACAGCTCGTAGACCATGAACAGCAGCACGACCAGGCCCAGCGTGATGAGGATTTCGCCGGCCGTCCGGATCGCGACGCCGCCCTTGCCCAGCGGCGGCGGGGCCGGCTTCTCCTTGGTCGCGGTGCCGCCCTTGCCGACCGGCGCGAACACGACCGTCTCCTCGGCCGAGCCCGGCGGCGGGGCCGGGCTGCTGTAGCGGCGGGGCGGCGGACCCTGCGGCCGCCGGGGCGGCTGACCCTGCGGCCGCGGCGGCACCTGGCCGCGAGGGGGCGTGGCCGGGGTCCGACGCTGGGGCACGGGCCGCTGACCCGGGTGTCTGCGCCGGTCGTCATCCGGTCCTTCGCGCGTAGTCACGCAAGCTCCTCTCAAGCCGCGTCCAACACTTGGTGACCCCGACGTCACGGTACGGGAAATCCAACTACTCCCGGCCGCTGCTTTCCTGCCGTCGTTTACGTTAACGTGTGCACGTGGCGCTGGTTGCGCACCCCGAGCGGGTCATCGCCACCGACCAGCCCGAACAGCACCGCGAGGAACACGATGCCCAAGTCCAAGGTCCGCAAGAAGACGGCTTACACCCCGCCTGCCGACCGGCGCACGCCGGTGAAGGTGCGGGCGGCCGGTCCCACCGGTCTCGCCTGGAAGATCCCGATGTTCGGGATGATGCTCCTGGGCCTGATCTGGCTGCTGGTGAACTACATCGCCGGGGACAAGATCTCGTGGATGGCCGACCTGGGCAACTGGAACTTCGCCGGCGGGTTCGCGCTGATGATCGCCGGTCTGCTCATGACTATGCGCTGGCGCTGATTATTACTCCGAATGGCGGCTTGACGCCGAATTACATCGGTGTGACTCATCCCCAGTGTGGATAACCCCTGTGGATAACTACCCCACCTCCTGGGCGCCGCGCCGGGCCGTTGTGGTATCGGCTTGGGCGGTCACCGCGTTGTTGCTGATCGGCGTGGTGGCCGACGCGCTGACCGGCGACCGCGGCGGCCTGGTGCTGTTCGCGCTGGCGACGGTGGCCGTCGGCGCGTTCGCCGCCCACGCGACGCTCGTCCGGCCGAGGCTGGCCGCCGACACCGAGGGCCTGGTGGCCCGCACGCTCGGCGGGACGCACCGGCTGCCGTGGGGGCAGACCCGCACCCGGCTGCGCACCACCCGCCGGCTGGGCCGCGACGGCGTCACGCTCGAGATCGAGCACGACGACGAGCTGTACGTGTTCGGGTGGCTCGAGCTGGGCGAGGACCCTCGCGACGTCCTGGACGTGCTCAGCACGCTGCGCGCGCGGAGCTAGCCGCAGCTGTAGAGCTCCTGGCCGCGGTACTGGACGAACTGGCACGTCTGGGCCGCGACCTCGCTGTCCTTGTAGATCAGCAGCCCGACCATCGCGACCACGAGGATCGCGACCCCGGCCAGCTGCCACTGCGCCTGGCGCGCCTGGGGCGCGTAGAGCATCGCCACGGTGACCAGCGCGCCGGTGACCAGGCCGCCGACGTGGCCGAGGATCGAGATGTTCGCGACGCCGAAGGTGATGAACGCGTTCAGCGCGAGCGTGATGATCAGCCCGGACGGGTTCAGGCGCAGCTTCAGCACGATGACCCCGTAGGCGCCCATCAGGCCGAACAGCGCGCCGGAGGCGCCGGCGGTGCCGCCGTCGAGGTTGTCGAAGAGCAGCACGGCCGTGGACGCGCCGAGCATCGAGACGAAGTAGAGCGCGAGGTACCGGACCTTGCCGAAGACCGGTTCCAGCGCGCGGCCCATCATCCACAGCGAGAACATGTTGACCGCGATGTGGATGGGCCCGTAGTGCAGGAAGCCCGAGGTGAACAGGCGCCACCACTCGCCGGCGCCGAGCGTCGCCTGCCCCCACAGCACGCCGACCTGGAAGATGCCGGACGTCTGGTTGTCGTTCAGGCTGCGCGCCTGGACGACGGTGACCAGGAAGACGACGACGTTGACGGCGAGGATGACCTGCGTCGCCAGGAACGACCCGGACGGCCGCGCGCCGGCGATCGTGCGCACGCCGAGGCCGGCTTCCTGGTAGTCGCGGTGCTGCCGGCGTTGCTGCTGGGTGCCGCTGTGCACGCAGTCCGTGCACTGGAAGCCGACGGGGGCCTCGCGGAGGCAGTCCGGGCACGCCGGACGCCCGCACCGGGAACAGCTCAGCCCGGTCGGGCGGTTCGGGTGCCACCAGCACCCGGGGAGTGCGGCCTGGGGCTGGGCGGCGGGGTTCGGCGGTTGGTTCACGATGAGAACCAACCTACCGAAACCTGACCGGCTCAGCCCTCGTGGTCGATCGTGACCTTCTCGATGACGACGTCGGTCAGCGGACGGTCCGCCGGCCCCGTCGAGGTACGAGCGATCGCGTCGACGACGTTGCGCGACTCCTGGTCGGCCACCTCACCGAAGATCGTGTGCTTGAAGTTCAGGTGGGTGGTCGGCGCGACGGTGATGAAGAACTGCGAGCCGTTCGTGCCGGGCCCGGCGTTGGCCATGGCCAGCAGGTACGGCTTGCTGAACTGCAGCTCCGGGTGGAACTCGTCGCCGAACTTGTAGCCGGGGCCGCCGCGGCCGGTGCCGGTCGGGTCGCCGCCCTGCAGCATGAAGCCGTCGATGACCCGGTGGAAGATCGAACCGTCGTAGAAGGGGCCGGAGTTCGTGCCCGCCGCGTTCGGCTGGGTGTACTCCTTGGTGCCCTCCGCCAGCCCGACGAAGTTCGCGACCGTCTTCGGCGCGTGGTCAGGGAGGAGGTTCAGGTTGATGTCACCCTGGTTGGTGTGCAGCGTCGCTTTCACGGCTTCATCGTGCCATCTGCAGCGAGCGGCGGCGAAAAGGGGCACGATAGGTTACGGGTAACAGAGCAGTGTCAAAACGAATGATGAGGTGAAGTCCATGTCCCGGGCGACAGCCCAGGCCGCCGAGACCGCCGACAAACTCGTCTCCGAGGGTGTCAAGCACGGCCGGCGCGCGCAGAAGCAGCTCGCGAAGAAGACCGAGCTCACCCGCAAGGAGCTCAAGAAGAGCTCGAAGGCCGCCCGCGAGGAGGCCCTCGCCCGGCTCTCCGAGCTGCGCAAGCCGGGCCGCAAGGCCAAGAAGGCCGCCATCAAGGCCGCGAAGGCGGCCGGTGACTCGAAGCGCCGCGGCAAGAAGGACTTCAAGGCGGCGAAGAAGGACTTCGCCGCTGCCCTGGTCGAAGCGAAGGCCGCCGCCAAGGGGACGCGCAGCCGTCGCCGCTGGCCGTGGCTGCTCGGCCTGGTCGTGGTCGGTGCCGGTGCCGCCTACGTGCTCCGGTCGAAGCAGGAGCCGCCGGTCGCGCCCGCGCCGCCGAAGGCCACCCCGCCTGCGCCGAAGCCCGCCGAAGCGGCGAAGCCGAGCCCGCAGGCGAACGGCAAGGCGCCGTCCCCGGCGCCCGCCGAGAAGAAGAACTGAGCCGCACACGAAGAGGCCCCTCGGGCGTGCACCCGGGGGGCCTCTTCAGTGGTGCCTGGGGTTCGCTCAGGCGTTGGCGGCGTGCTTGTCGACCAGCTGGCCGAGGCGGGGCAGCGCCTCCTCGACGTTCTTCTTGCCGTTCGGGCGCAGCTTCGAGTAGACCTTCTTGATGCTGTCGCGGCTGCTCTTCTCCGCGCGTGCGTCGGTGACGCTCAGCAGCGCGTCGGAAGCCTCGTCCGAGCGGCTGGACAGGTAGGCACCGAAGTCATTGCCGCCCTTGGCGCGGTAGTCGCCGTAGAACGGCTCGAGCGCGGAGGCGAAGTCCGGCAGCAGCGTGTCGACGGCCGAGGGGATGATGCCCGGCTTGATCTTCTTGACCGCGGCGAAGCCGGTCTTGACGACGGCACCCGAGACGCCGCCCTTGTCCGAGACCTCGGCGTCGACGAGGGTCTCGAAGTCGGTCACGACAGCCGGGCGACGGCTGGAGTCGAGCAGGATTTCCTTGAGGGTGTCAGCCACGAATCTAGTCCTTTGTCGTTGCAGATTTTGTGCCCGGCCCTCGGGGGTGGGGGTCCCCCGATGGCTGCGGTGCGCGAGTCCACGAAGCCTGCGCGTGACGCACAGGGTAATACAAGATCAACATCACTCACCCGTGTGGAGCCCGCTACCTAGAGCTTCAGGGCAGCGATAGCCTTCTTGACCACTGTGCGTGCCTTCACGCTCTGCTTCTGGTTGGTGGTCGCGATGACCGCCGCGGTCCCCTTCGCGACCGCGTAGACGGCGCCGTCGTCGGTCGACTCGTAGCCGCCCTTCCAGCCCGTCGGGTCGCTCGCCGGGTTCGACGAGTCGACCGGCGCCACCTTGTTGACCAGCGCCGTCGCCGTCTTCGCGTCTCCGACGTACACCCGGACGGTGAGCTGGATCTTCCCGTCCGGGCGGTAGAAGAAGCACGCCGGATGGGGCTTGTCCGCGGACACGCGCACCTTGGACACGTGCTGGCCGTTCGCGTCGGCCACGAACTCGCTGTCGAGGTACGGGCAGTCCTCGGTCGCGGCCGGCTGCGGGTCCGGCGGCAGCTCCGAACCCGCGGCCGTGCCGGCGGACATCGACGGCGGACTGGGGGTCGCGGTGCCGGACACGAGGGAGGGGCCGCAGCCGGCCAGCAGGACCACGGCGGGCGCGAGAAGTACGAGTCGTCGCATAGCGCGCACAGTCAACCATGAAGCATGTGTGAAAACCGCTGGCTGAACTCGGCGTGACGGCCGGACGTGCGACCATGGCGCGGTTGTCCCCAGTGACGGAGGTTCCCGGCGTGCTCACTCCCGAGCAGTACCTCGGCGCGGTGGCCGAGCGCATCCAGCGGTCCGGCGGCAACCTCGGTTCCGTGCAGATCGGGCCCGCGACGGCGGTGGCCGGCCTGTTCGCCGAGTCGGTGCTGCTCTCGACGATGAACTACTGCGTCATCGCCGCGCCCGTGCCCGAGGTCAGCGCGGCCGCGCTGTACGACTTCACCGGCCGCGCCACGCAGTACGCGCGCGCGAACCTGGTCGGCACCAGGGGCTTGACCGCGGCCTCCGTCGTCATCGCCGGGCTCGTGGGGCAGCACGTGCACCCGGATGCCGCGCAGGCCGCGTCGGCGAAGACGAGCAACCAGTTCGGCGGCGAGACGCGGATGGTCGCCGTGGACCTCACGGCCGGGCAGACGTACGCGTTCACCGGCGGGAAGGTCTGGGGCGCCGCGATGCACGGCGCGATCCGGGCCAAGCTGACGTTCTGCTTCCCGCAGCCCGCCGAGGTCTACCAGCAGCTGCAGTCCCAGCAGCCGCCCGGGTGGCAGCAACAGCCACCGATGGCGGCGCCGCCGGTGCCGCCTCCGCCCTACGCCGGCCAGGGCGGCCCGCAGCCGCCCGGCTACCCGCCGCCCGGGCAGCAGCCGTACGGTTACTGACATGGTGGCGTTGCGCGGCTGGCCGTCGTTCCCCGGAGAACTTCCCGTGTTCACGCCGGAAACGGCGGCCGAGGACCCGCAGGCGCTCTTCCTCGAGTGGCTGACCGAAGCCGGCGAGCACGTGCTGGCGCCGCACGCCGTCACACTGTCCACAGTGGACGCCGACGGTGCGCCGGACGCGCGCGTGGTGATCCTCAAGGACGTCGGCCCGGCCGGCTGGGCGGTCGCGACCAGCTCGGAAAGCCCGAAGGGGCTGCAGCTGCGCAAGGACCCACGCGCCGCGCTGACGTTCTTCTGGCCCGGGCGCGGCCGTCAGGTCCGGCTGCGCGGCCCGGTCGCCCCCGCGGCACCCGAGGTGTCCGCGGCGGACTTCCTGGCCCGGCCGCCGGCGTCGCGCGTCGAGGCGTTCATCGGGCACCAGTCCCAGGTGCTGCACCACCCGGCGGACCTCGACGCGGCGGCCGCGGAAGCCCAGCGCTGGGTGGACGCGAACCCGGAAACGGCCCCGGAAACGTGGACGCGCTACCTCGTCGACCCGGACGAGGTCGAGTTCTGGCAGGCCAGCCACGACCGCAAGCACGTGCGGCTGCGGTACCGGAAGACCGACGGCGGCTGGGTCCGCGAGCGTCTCTGGCCTTAGGCCCGGAGCGCGGCCAGGCGCGGCGCGCGGGACTTCGGCGAGTCGAGGCTGAAGCCGCGGGCGTCACCGAGGTCGTCGCGGACGAACGCCTCGGTCGCGGCGACCGCTTCGCGCAGCGCTTCGTCCTCCTCGCCGAAGAACCGGTAGACGATCTTCCCGGCGTCGGCGTCGAACTCCCACAGCCCGGTGATCCGGCCGCGGTCGACGATCAGGTGGCACGGCGGATCCGCTTCGGCGCCGAGCGTGCCCTTCCCGCCGGGAGCAGGCCGCTGTGCGTCGGCCGGGTCGAGCAGGCGCGGGAGGTCGCGGTGCAGCAGGTGGATGCCGTCGATCCCGGCGACGAGCGCGTAGGACGGCTTGTCCGGCACGGTGAACGCCGCGAATTCCGCGGCCAATCCCCCAGGTAGCAGAAGATCCGTGCCTTCGATGGGCTCGAGTTCCAATGATTCCACGGCCTTCTTCGCCGCTGCCGCGGTTCGTCCGGAGAACCACCGGAAATGCTTGAGCGACGCCGGTCCGGCCCAGGCGAAGTACCGCCGCGCCAGCTCGGTGTCCACATCGGACGGCGGCGTTCGGGGCGCCCACCGGACGTAGCCGTAGCGCTGCCGGTCCAGCCGTCCGTCGACCGGCACACGCCGGATTTCGCCTCGCGCCTGCAGCCAGCCGAGGGCGAGCGGCAAGGTCGTGGTGACTCCGCGCTTCTTCCCGGCGTCGCCGAGGCTGCGGACGGCGTCGCCCGCTGCGGCCCGCAGCTTCGCCGGGTCGAGCGGCTCGGTCCCGAGCACGCCGAGCACGACTTCGCAGAGCCGGCCGATCTCGGCGCGCGTGACGCCGAGGTGCTTCTCCGCGGCGGCCAGCTCACCCTCGGGTGCTCCCGCGCCGACGGCCAGCCCGAGCGCGAAGTCGGCTTCGGGCAGGACGTACGTGCAGCCGCGCGCCGAGGGCAGTTCGTGGATGTTCAGCCGCGCGACGTCGGCGTCGACCGCCGCGCGCCGCAGGCCGGCGCGGGCGAACAACCCCAGGTAGGGCGCGGAACCGCCGACCGAGCGGGCCCAGCCGGTCCGTTCGAGGACCTCGGCCGCCGACGCGCCGCGGAGCGTGCCGTCGAGTCCCTGCCGGTGGGCCCACCAGGCCCGCAGCCGCGCTGTCGTCATGCGGGCAAGTATGGCCGTTCGGCGGGATGCGGCGCCCTGCTCGGTGTGGCGATGATGGATCATGCGCTCGAAATTGCTTGTCGCCGGGCTGGTCCTGGCGCTGACCGCCGCACTCGGGGGTGTGGCCGTGGCCGACGCGCGTCCTGGGGGACGACCGAAGCTGACGGATCCGCACCCGTGCCCGGGACAGCCGGGCTTCACCTGCTCGACGCTGACCGTGCCGCTCGACCACACCGGCCGGCGGCCGGGCACGCTCACCCTGCCGGTCGCGACGTCCGACAACGTGACCGCGCCGAAGGGCGTGCTGCTCTTCCTCACCGGCGGGCCCGGCCAGGGCGGCGTCCACACCATCACGCGGATCGCCAAGCAACGGCTGCCGGAAGTCGCGAAGGACTACCGGATCGTCATGCTCGACCAGCGCGGCACCGGCGCCGGCGCGCTGAACTGCCCGGGTCTGCAGGCGCAGGTGGGCAGTTCGGACATCGCGACGCCGATGCCGGACGCGGTCACCGAGTGCGCGCGGATCCTCGGCGACACGGCACCGCTCTACTCGACCGACCAGAGCGTCGCGGACTTCGACCAGCTCCGCCAGGCGCTGGGCGTGTCGAAGATGGTGGTCGACGGCGTCTCGTACGGCTCGTTCACGGCGGCGCGGTACGCGGTCGCGCACCCGGGCAACGTCAGCAAGGTCGTCCTCGACTCGGTGCTCCCGCACCACGCTGCCGCGTCGGCCTCCCTGTACCTGACGGGGATGACGGCCGAGGCCCGCGTGCTGCGTGCGGCGTGTTCGGCGGCTCCGGCCTGCGGGTTCGACCCCGCCGACGACCTCGCGTGGGTGGTCCGCCACCGAGGCACGGCCGATGGCGTGCGGATCTTCGACTTGATCGTGTCGTACGAGTTCGCCGACCCGACGTACCGGAACCCGTCGGCGGGCGACGTCATCGGAGCGCTCCACGCGGCGCGCACGGGTTCGCCGACACAGCTGGACGAGCTACTGGAGGCGTACAAACCGGGCGGCGACGACCCGGCATCGTTCAGCGCGGGCCTCCACGCGGCGACGCTGTGCGCGGACCAGAGGTTCCCCTGGGGCGCGTCATCGTCGCCGATCGCCGTCCGGCAGCCGTTGCTGTCCTTGACCGCACGTGCCCTGCCGACGTCGGCGACGTGGCCGTACACGACGGAAGTGGCTACGCAGCAGGGTTTCATCCAAAGCTGCCTGCCGTGGCCGGTCGAGCGCGTCGGCTCGAACCCGGCGTCCCGGCTACCGAACGTCCCGGTGCTGCTGCTGAACGGCGACCGCGACCTGTCGACGCCGTTGGAGTGGGCGCGGGAGGAGGCGGCTCAGGCACCACAGGGCCGGCTGGTGATCGTGCCGGGCGAGTCCCATTCGATCCAGAACCGCGAGCGCGGCCACGCGGGCCGCGACGCGGTGATCAGCTTCCTCGAGTGACGAAAGTGGCCTGCCCCGGGATTCGGGGCAGGCCCTTTTGTGCACTGTCTTTCGTGCGCTGTGGAGCTGAGGGGAATCGAACCCCTGACCCCCGCCTTGCAAAGGCGGTGCTCTACCAATTGAGCTACAGCCCCGGGTGCGGGCTTTCGCCCGCGGAGACTCAGTTGTGGGACGCACCCGCCGGCTTGGCCGGGGTGGTGCCGTTGTTCGAGGGGACCGGCGCGGTCGCCTCGCGCCAGAGGTCGGCTTCCGCCTTGGCCGCCTTGTTGCGCTTCACGACGAACAGGACGCCGCCCGCGATGACCGCGAGTGCCAGCAGCTTCTTCACCGAAGCCCCCTTCTCAGCTTGCTTCCCTTACCCCGCGATGCTACTGCACCGGTCCCCGGTGCCGTCGGGGCGGTGGTTCCACGTGGAACCAGGAGTTCGCAGGTAACGCACGTCACACGGGGTGGGAAATACCGGGACGGGGTGTCCCGTTGTACCCACTGGTCGGTGCGCCCACCGTGTCCCCCGGGCCTCAACCACTGCCTTCGCGGAGTTCCGTCCGGCTGGAGCCGCGAAGCGCCACTTCGCCGAGAGGCGACCGTGGCGCATCGACCGTGACACTCAGCCCTGCCGGTTCATTCTCTTCCCGGCAGGGCTGACCTGTATCTAGGCGTCCTCGCCCCTCGGCGCGGACCCACCGTAGAACGGCCGGACCTCGAGCCACTCGTGGATCGGCTCACCGCCGGGCCCGGGAGCGGCGGACAGCTCCGCGGCCAGCTCGACCGCGCGGTCCCACGAGTCCACGTCGATGACGTACCAGCCGGCGATGAGGTCCTTGGTCTCGGCGAACGGCCCATCCGTCACCGGCGGACGGCCCGCGCCGCCGGACCGGACGAATGTGCCCTCGGGCGACAGCCCCTGAGTGTCGACGAACTCGCCACTTTCTTCCAGGCGAGCCGCGAAGTCACGCATGAACCGAACGTGCGCGTCGACCTCTCCCGGCGTCCACTGGTCCATCGGCGGAAACTCGACGGCGGGGGCCGGGCCGCCGCGGTAGTGCTTCAGCAGCAGGTACTTCATGGTCGTCTCCTTCTTGGTCGCTGACGCCCCGGGACGAAGCCGCTTCCAGGATTTCGACATCGAAGTTCGCCCTGGCCGACCAGGCCCGAGTGGCCACCCCCGGCCGAGCGAGAGATCCCCATCGTCCTGCTGAGCCCACAGCAACAACCCATGCAGGCCAAGATCACGGCTTTCTCAAGGTCGATTCACGACGACGATGCCGGGGCGCAATACGGGCAAGAGTGGCTTTCAGCGCTGGTAATTCAGCTGCACCGGACGCGCGACCGTGTCAGCACATGCTTCCACGACACGCAGACCCTTTCGATCTGAGTGGGAAATACGCACTTGTCACTGGCGGCGCCAAGGGCATTGGGATGATGATCGCGCGCGGCGATCTGCGGGCGGGCGCCCGCGTCGTCATCAGCTCACGCAACGCAGACGCGTGCGCGGAGGCCGAGCGCGATCACCTGTTTCACCTTGCGCGGCAGTCCAGGGCACCCAGCGGTCCACGCCGCCGGCGACCCGCCGTGACGGTGCGTCCGGCGCTTCAGCAAGTGCTCGACGCCATCACCGATGCGCCGGCGTGGATTTGCAACGGCCGTTATGACGTGCTAGCCATGAATCACCTTGCCCGCGCGCGGTATTCGCCGGTGCTGGCCGACGCGCGACGGCCGGCGAACACCGCGCGGTTCGTGTATCTGGATCCCGAATCAGCAAAGACGCGCCCGCCGGCACGGGGACCGCGGACGGCCCAGCCCTATTGGCGTCGTGGGCGGCCAGCCAGGAGAAGCCACTGACAGTCACTCAGTTTGTCAGGCAGGCAGCAAAAAGCCCGGTTCACCAACGTGTGAACCGGGCTTTGACCTGCGTGGGCCTACCAGGACTTGAACCTGGGACCTCTTCGTTATCAGCGAAGCGCTCTAACCGCCTGAGCTATAGGCCCTTGAACGAGGAGAACTTTACAGGACCCCCGAGGGGGCCCTGCAACCGGGTTACTCCCGTTCCGACAGGGTGACCTCGAGGCCGCCGGCGAGGTCGGCCGACACGTTGTAGATGAACGCGCTGACCGTGGCCAGGGCCGACACCAGGACGATGTTGATCGCGCCGAGGATGGCCGCGATGCCGAACACGCGGCCCGCGCTGATCAGCGGTTCCGAGGACGCGTTGGCGCCTTCGCCGCCCACCAGGGACGAGTACGTTCCGTTCAGCTTGTCCCACACGCCCATGCCGTCGAGGACCGTGTACAGGACGCCGACCGCCACCAGCCAGACGAAGAACATCGCGACGCCCAGTACCAGGGACAGCTTCAGGACCGACCACGGGTCGAACCGCTTCACCTGCAGCGAGGCCCGGCGGGGGCCGCGGCCCGGGCGGCGCAGGGCGCTCGGGCGGGCTCGCTGGCTGGAGGCCGACGGGACCGCCGCCGCGGACGGCTCGCCGCTCGGGGGTGTGTCGCTGCCGCCGAAGAGGCTCTGGGCCGCGGTGCCCGTCACCACCGGCCGCTGGTCGGCGGAGACGGGCTGCGTCTCGCCGGCCGGCGGCTCGGGCTTGTAGAGCGCTTCGTCCGTGGCAATCCCGACCGTCGCTTCGGCGTCGCCGTCCTTGCCGACCCGCTGCCAGGGTGGGCTCGCCGGAGTCCCGTTCGAACCCGCTGCCTCGGGATTCTCGGATGGTGTCACGAAGAGTCAGTCCTTACCCGTGCCGTGGGGCCGCCGTCGGAGAGCAAACTTACTGCTCCGGCGTGGCCGTCGTTTCCTCACCCGCGTCAGGTGCTTCCGGAGCCGGCGCGTCCTCGGGGGTGTCACCATTGGCGACGTCCGAGGGCTCGTCCGCGTTGCGTGCGACGGCGAGAAGAGTGGTGCCTTCGCCGAGATTCATCAGCCGGACCCCCTTCGTCTGCCGTCCTGCCTTGCGCACGTCGCGCGCCGGCGTGCGGATCACGCCGCCGCTCGAGGTGATCGCGTAGAGCTCGTCCTCGGCGTCGACGATGAGCGCGCCCACCAGCCTGCCACGTTTCCGGTCGTGCTGAATGGTGAGCACGCCCTTGCCGCCGCGGCCCTGCACCGGGTAGTCCTCGATCGGGGTGCGCTTGGAGTAGCCGCCGTCGGTCGCGACCAGCAGGAACTTGTCCTCCTTGACCACGCTGATGCCGAGCAGCTCGTCACCGTCGTTGAACCGCATCCCGAGCACCCCGGACGTGGGACGACCCATCGGCCGGAGCGCCTCGTCGGTCGCGTGGAAGCGGATCGACTGGCCTTCCGCGGACACCAGCAGCAGGTCGTCCTCCGCCGCCGCCAGCACCGCGCCGACCAGCTCGTCGCCCTCGCGCAGGTTGATGGCGATGAGGCCGCCGGAGCGGTTCGAGTCGAAGTCGGTGAGCTTGGTCTTCTTCACCAGGCCACGCTTGGTCGCGAGCACCAGGTAGGGCGCGACCTCGTAGTTCCTGATTTCGATGACCTGGGCGATCTGCTCGTCCGGCTGGAACGCCATGAGGTTCGCCACGTGCTGACCGCGCGCGTTGCGGTTGGCCTCGGGCAGGTCGTACGCCTTGGTCCGGTAGACGCGGCCCTTGTTCGTGAAGAACAGGATCCAGTCGTGCGTCGAACAGACGAAGAAGTGCTGGACGATGTCGTCCTGCTTCAGCGTCGCGCCCTGGACGCCCTTGCCGCCGCGCTTCTGCGAGCGGTACAGGTCGGTCTTCGTGCGCTTGGCGTAGCCCGTGCGGGTGATGGTGACGACGACGTCCTCGACGGCGATGAGTTCCTCGTCGGTGACGTCGCCGCTGAAGCCGATGATCTTCGTGCGCCGGTCGTCGCCGTACTTCTCGACGATCGCCATCAGCTCGTCGCGGATCAGCGCGCGCTGCCGCTCCGGCTTCTCGAGGATGTCCTTGAGGTCGGCGATCTCGAGCTCGATCTCGGCCAGCTGGTCGATGATCCGCTGACGCTCCAGCGCGGCGAGGCGCCGCAGCTGCATGTCGAGGATCGCGGTGGCCTGGATCTCGTCGACGTCCAGCAGCTCCATCAGGGCCGGCCGGGCCTCGTCCGCGGACGGCGACCGCCGGATCAGCGCGATGACCTCGTCGAGCGCGTCGAGCGCCTTGACGTACCCACGCAGGATGTGGGCGCGCTCTTCGGCCTTCTTCAGGCGGAACTTGGTCCGCCGGACGATGACCTCGACCTGGTGCTTCACGTAGTGCCGGATGATCTGGTCGAGCCGCAGCGTGCGCGGCACGCCGTCGACCAGCGCCAGCATGTTGACGCCGAAGTTCTGCTGCAGCTGGGTGTGCTTGAACAGGTTGTTCAGCACGACCTTCGCGACCGCGTCCCGCTTGATCGTGACGACGATCCGCATGCCGGAACGGCTGTTGGATTCGTCGGCGATGTCGGCGATGCCGGTGAGCTTGCCGTCGCGGACCAGGTTCGCGATGTTCTCGACCAGGTTGTCCGGGTTGACCTGGTACGGGAGCTCGGACACGACCAGGATCGTGCGGCCCTTCGCGTCCTCCTCGACCTCGACGACCGCGCGCATCCGGATCGAGCCGCGGCCAGTGCGGTAGGCGTCCTCGATGCCGGACGTGCCGAGGATCATCGCCCTGGTCGGGAAGTCCGGGCCCTTGACCCGCACCAGCAGCGCGGCCAGCAGCTCGTCGTCGGTCGCCTCGGGGTTCTCCAGCGCCCAGACGACGCCCTCGGAGACCTCGCGCAGGTTGTGCGGCGGGATGTTCGTCGCCATCCCGACCGCGATCCCGGAACCGCCGTTGACCAGCAGGTTCGGGAACCGCGACGGCAGGACGTCGGGCTCCTGCGTGCGGCCGTCGTAGTTGTCGGAGAAGTCGACGGTGTCTTCTTCGATGTCGGCCAGCATCTGCATGGCCAGCGGCGCAAGCCGGGACTCGGTGTACCGCATGGCGGCCGCGGGGTCGTTGCCCGACGAGCCGAAGTTGCCCTGGCCGTCGATCAGCGGGTAGCGCAGCGACCACGGCTGGGCGAGCCGCACGAGCGCGTCGTAGATCGCCGAGTCGCCGTGCGGGTGGTAGTTGCCCATGACGTCGCCGACGACGCGGGAGCACTTGTTGTACCCGCGGTCCGGCCGGAAGCCGGAGTCGAACATCGAGTACAGGATCCGGCGCGCGACGGGCTTGAGGCCGTCACGCACGTCCGGCAGCGCGCGCGACACGATCACGCTCATCGCGTAGTCGATGTACGAGCGCTGCATCTCCTGCTGGATGTCGACCGGTTCGATCCGGTCGTGGTCCGGAGCCGGCGGCAGGGTTTCCGTCATGAGGTCCTTCTCGTGGGGGCGGTCCTGGGGGACAGAGAACGGGGACGGCTACACGTCCAGGAAGCGCACGTCCTTGGCGTTGCGCGTGATGAACGAGCGACGGGCCTCGACGTCCTCGCCCATCAGGACCGAGAACAGGTCGTCCGCCTGGGCGGCGTCGTCCATCGTGACCTGGCCCAGCAGCCGGTTGGCCGGGTCCATCGTGGTCTCCCACAGCTCTTCGGCGTTCATCTCGCCGAGACCCTTGTAGCGCTGGATCGCGTCGTCCTTCGGCAGCCGCTTGCCGGCCTCGACGCCTGCCTGGATGACGGCGTCGCGCTCGCGGTCGGAGTAGGCGTACTCCGGTTCCGCCCGCGGCCACTTGATCTTGTACAGCGGCGGCCGCGACAGGAAGACGTGACCGTGCTCGATCAGCGGCGTCATGAACCGGAAGAGCAGGGTGAGCAGCAGCGTGGTGATGTGCTGGCCGTCGACGTCGGCGTCGGCCATCAGCACGATCTTGTGGTACCGCAGCTTCGAGAGGTCGAACTCGTCGTGGATGCCGGTGCCGAGTGCCGTGATCAGCGACTGGACCTCGGTGTTCTTGAGGACGCGGTCGATGCGGGCCTTCTCGACGTTGATGATCTTGCCGCGGATCGGCAGGATCGCCTGGTACATCGAGTCCCGGCCCTCCTTGGCCGAGCCGCCGGCCGAGTCGCCCTCGACGATGTAGAGCTCGCACTCCTCGGGCTTGGTGGACCGGCAGTCCTTGAGCTTGCCGGGCAGGCCGCCGATGTCGAGCGCGCCCTTGCGGCGGACCAGGTCACGCGCCTTGCGCGCGGCCATCCGGGCCTGGGCCGAGGAGATCGACTTGTTGATGATCGTCTTCGCCTCGGTGGGGTTGCGCTCGAACCAGTCCGCCAGCCACTCGTTCGACGTCTGCTGCACGAACGTCTTGGCCTCGCTGTTGCCCAGCTTGGTCTTGGTCTGGCCCTCGAACTGCGGCTCGGACAGCTTGATCGAGACGATCGCGGCGAGGCCCTCGCGCACGTCGTCACCGGTCAGGTTGGCGTCCTTCTCCTTGAGCAGCTTCTTGTCGCGCGCGTACGTGTTGACGACGCGGGTCAGGGCGGCGCGGAAGCCCTCTTCGTGGGTGCCGCCCTCGTGGGTGTTGATCGTGTTGGCGAACGTGTACACCGACGGCGTGAACCCGGTGTTCCACTGCATCGCGACCTCGACCTCGAGGCCGGTGCCCTTCGCGTCGAAGGAGATCACGCTGGGGTGGATCGGGTCCTTGCTGCCGTTGATGTGCTTGACGAAGTCCTCGAGCCCGCCCGGGTAGCAGTAGGTCTTTTCCTTGATCCGGGCGACCTTGCCCTCGGCGTCGGCTTCGGTCTCTTCGTCGGCGACGCGCTCGTCGCGCAGCGACAGCGTCAGCCCCTTGTTGAGGAACGCCATCTCCTGCAGGCGGCGCGAGATGTTCTCGAAGTTGTACGTCGTGGTCTCGAAGATGTTCGGGTCGGCCCAGAAGGTGATCGTGGTGCCGGTCTCGGACGCCGGGCCGAGGTCCTCCAGCTCGCCGGGGATCTGGTCGATGTACTCCTGGCGCCAGCTGCGGCCGCCGTACTTGACCTCGGCGAGCAGCTTCGTCGAGAGCGCGTTCACCACGGAGACGCCGACGCCGTGCAGGCCGCCGGACACCGCGTAGGAGTCGCTGTCGAACTTGCCGCCCGCGTGGAGCACGGTCAGCACGACCTCGAGGGTCGGCTTCTTCTCCTTGGGGTGCATGTCGACCGGGATGCCGCGGCCGTCGTCGACGACGCGCACCCCGCCGTCGGCGAGGAGGGTAACCTCGACCTTGGTGGCGTGCCCGGCCATCGCTTCGTCGACGGAGTTGTCGACGACCTCCTGGACGAGGTGGTGCAGGCCACGCTCACCGGTGGAACCGATGTACATGCCGGGGCGCTTGCGGACCGCTTCGAGGCCTTCGAGCACCGTGATCGACGACGCGTTGTACTCGCTCTTGTTCTCGGTCACAGGCCTTGTTTCTCCTCGTCTCGCCCGAGCGGACACTCGCTCCCTGCCAGTGTACTTGGCCGTGTCCGCTGACATGCGGCAAGGACACCCCTGAACGCGTCACAGACGGACGAAATCGGTCCGAGCCGAGTCTTGACGTATCTCGGGAGGTCTGAATGCGTTCTCGGGGCATTCAACCGAGCATCGCGCAACCCGGGTCAGCCGTACGTGTCACGCGGGCCGCGGCCCGGCACGTGGCGGGGCCCTTTCCGCCAGCTCGGGGCGGTCGGCCCCTGGATCCGCATGCGCTTGACGACGCCGTTGCCGACCCCCGCCGCGATCTTGTGCAGCAGCTTTCCCTGCAGCAACCGGAGCTGGGTGGCCCACGCCGTGGAGCTGGCGCGGACGGTGAGCTCGCCGTCCTTCAGCACGACGGGCTGGGCGTGTTCGGCGACGTCTTCGCCGACCAGCCGGGCCCACTGGGCGAAGACCCGGGCGGTCGTGACGCTCTCGTTCCAGCCGCGGTCGCTGACCAGCCGCGAGACGAGCCGGCCGAGCGGCTGCGGGTCGCGCGGGTCCGCCCCCGGTCCCGACCAGCGGCGACGCCGCGGGTTCTGGCCCCCGCCGCCGACAGCGCGCCGCCGGTACCCCGGTGAGGTGCCGCGTTCCTTGGCCTTCGCCTTGGCCGCTTCGAGCGCGGCGTGGGCCAGGTCCCGGCCGGTGGTCCCGTTCGGAGCAGCGCCGTTCTCACTCTGCGTGCTCGAAGCGGCGTTCCCGGGTGGGTTACCCCCCGCGCGGGGGGTGTCAAGCGGCCGATTCGGGGTTTTGGTCACACGCGGCGATAACCCGGGCACGGGTTTATCCACACTGTCCACAGGTTTGTCCCCAGATCGGTGGGTAACTGCTGTGTCGGCGGTCACACGGGGTGTGCGACTTGATCTTGCCGGGGGCCGTTCGGCCTGTTCAGCCACGCGAAATCTCACCATCCGCCACCACGAACCGGCTCCCGGCCAGCTCTTCGGGCACGTCTTCGTCGACCGCGGCGGTCACCAGCACCTGTTCGGCGCTCGCGGCCACCTCGGCCAGCCGGGCCCGGCGCTTGCGGTCCAGCTCGGCGAACACGTCGTCGAGCAGCAGCACCGGCTCACCCGCTTCCGCACGCAGCAGCTCGTAGCTGCCGAGGCGGAGAGCCAGCGCGAACGACCACGACTCGCCGTGGCTCGCGTAGCCCTTGGCCGGCGTCTCGCCCAGGATCAGCTCCAGCTCGTCCCGGTGCGGGCCGACCAGGCTGATCCCGCGCTCGAGTTCGGCCTTCCGAGCCTCGCCGAGCGCCTTGAGTAAGACGTCCTTGAGGACCTCGGGTTGCGCCCGTTCGCCATCCGGTACGCCGTACGTCTCCGGCAGGGCCGCGCCCAGCGAAGACCGGTATGAGATCTTCGCCGGCCGGGAGTCCGGAGCGACCCCCAGATACGCCGAAGCCGCGTACGGCCCGAGGTCCGCGACGAGGTTCAGGCGCGCGGCCAGCAGCTCCGCGGCCGCCACCGAGAGGTGGTCGTCCCAGACTTCCAGCGTCGACAGCGCGTACGGGTCTTCGCGACCCGTACGCCGTTTCCCAGCCGTCTTGAGCAGGGCGTTGCGCTGCTTCAGCACCTTCTCGTAGTCGGCCCGGACCCCCGCGTACCGCGGCGCGCGCAGCACCAGGAGCTCGTCGAGGAACCGGCGTCGCTCACCCGGGTCTCCTCGGACGAGCGCCAGGTCCTCCGGCGAGAACAGCACCGTGCGCAGGATCCCGAGCACGTCGCGCGGCCGGCCGACCGCACCGCGGTTGACCCGGGCGCGGTTCGCGCGACCGTTGGTGATCTCGAGCTCGACGGTCAGCTCGCGGTCGTCGTTGACCACCGCGACCCGCACCAGCGCGCGTTCGCAGCCGTGCCGGATCAGCGGCGCGTCCGTCGCGACGCGGTGCGAGCCCAGCGTCGCGACGTACCCGATCGCTTCGAGCAGGTTGGTCTTGCCGCGACCGTTCTGGCCGACCAGCACGGTCGGCCCCTTTTCGAGCGGGAGATCGGCCTGGGGCCAGGAGCGGAAGTCGGTGACCTGCAGGTGACGCAGATACACCAGAACTCCTTATCCGCCGACCTTCTTCACCGCGTGCCCGCCGAACTGGTTGCGCAGCGCGGCGACCGCGCGCATCGCGGCCGAGTGCTCCTGGCGCGAGGCGAACCGCGCGAAGAGCGCGGCCGAGATGACCGGCGCCGGCACCGCGTTGTTGATCGCCTCTTCCAGCGTCCAGCGGCCTTCGCCGGAATCCTCGACGTAGCCCTCGAGGTCGTCCAGCTCCGGGTCCTCGTCGAGCGCGCGCACGAGCAGGTCGAGCAGCCAGGACCGGACGACCGTGCCGCGCTGCCAGCCCTTGATCACCGCGGGCACGTCCTTGACGACCTTCGCCGCCTCGAGCAGCTCGAAGCCTTCGGCGAAGGCCTGCATCATGCCGTACTCGATGCCGTTGTGGATCATCTTCGCGTAGTGACCCGCGCCGACGTCGCCCGCGTGCGAGAAGCCTTCCTCGCGCGGGCCTTCCGGGCGAAGCGCGTCGAAGATCGGCATGGCCTTTTCGACGTCGGCCGCGGTGCCGCCGACCATCAGGCCGTAGCCGTTGTCCTTGCCCCACACGCCACCGGAGACACCGCAGTCGACGTAGCCGATGTTCTTCGCCGCCAGCAGATCGGCGTTCAGCTTGTCGTCGGTGTACTTCGAGTTGCCGCCGTCGATGACCATGTCGCCCTCGGCGAGCAGGTTGCTCAGCTCGGTGACGGTCTGGCGGGTCGGGTCGCCGGCCGGGACCATGATCCAGACGATCCGGGGACCGTCCAGTTTGGACACCAGGTCCTCGAGCGACGTCGTGTCGGAGACGTCCGGGTTGCGGTCGTACCCAACCACCTCGTGACCGGCCGCGCGCAGCCGCTCACGCATGTTGAAGCCCATCTTGCCCAGGCCGATCAGACCGAGCTGAACCATGAGATCCCCTTACGTGCTAACAGTGTCTTACGGGGCTTCGCCCCGGCCAGGGGCTCCGCCACCCGGACCCCCCAAGGAAGGGTGTGTGGGTCAGCCCGGAAGGCGGACCGGCATCAGGAGGTAGAGGTAGCCGGGGACGACGTTGCCCTCGGGATCGGCGGGCTTGATCAGCGCGGGCCGGTTCGGCGTCGTGAACGTCAGCTCCGCCCGGTCGCTGTGCAGGGCGCCGAGGCCGTCGACGAGGTAACCCGGGTTGAACGCGATCGTCACCGGCTCACCTTCGTACTCGACCTGCAGTTCCTCTTCGGCGCTGCCTTCGTCGTCGCCGCCCGCGGACAACCGCAGCGTGTTGTCCCCGAATTCCAGTCGTACCTGAGTCCCCCGCTCCGCGACCAGCGAAACGCGCTTGATGCTCTCCGTGAGAGCGGACACGTCGATGACCGCGCGTGAAGTGTGCGACGCGGGCAGCAACTGGCGGTACGGCGGGAACTCCGCGTCGAGCAGGCGGGTCGTCGTGTAGCGCCCGGAACCGGACAGGCCGAGCAGGCCCTCGCCGCTGGCGAGCGCGAGGCGGATCGTGGCGCCGCTGGCACCGAGCGTCTTGGCGGCTTCGGCGAGGGTGCGCGCCGGGACGAGCACCGCGGCGTCGGCCAGGCCCTCGGCCGGCTGCCAGGTGAACTCGCGCATGGCGAGCCGGAAGCGGTCGGTCGCGACGAGGGTCAGCGAGCTGCCGGAGATCTCGAGGCGCATGCCGGTCAGCATCGGCAGCGTGTCGTCCTTGCCCGCAGCGACGACGACCTGGGTGACGGCCTGGCCGAACGCGTCGCCGGCGAGCTCACCCGCGAAGGCGGGCTGGGCCGGCAGCTGCGGGTAGTCCTCGACCGGCATGGTCGGCAGGGAGAACCGCGCGGTGCCGCACGTGATGGTGGCGCGCGCGCCGTCGACGGAGATCTCGACCGGCTGCGCGGGCAGCGCCTTGGTGATGTCGGCGAGCAGGCGCCCGGACACCAGCAGGCGGCCGCCGTCGGCGATCGTCGCCGGGACGCCGACCGTGGCGGAAACCTCGTAGTCGAAGCCCGAGACGGTCAGGGCGTCGGTGTCGCCGTCCGAACCGGCGTCGAGGAGGACACCGCCGAGAACCGGCACGGGAGGCCGGGAGGGGAGGCTTCTGGCCACCCACGCGACGGCGTCGGCGAGCCCGTCACGCTCGACGCGGATCTTCATGCGCGCATCCTTTCGACGACCGAACCGCTGACGGCTCGGGCCAAGCCTGGTTCTCGCGGGACAGTGACCGGCTGCCCCCTCCGGCCGGTCCGCCCTCCGCGTTGAGCGGCCGGAGCGCGGACCAGGTGCAGGCGTCCACGTTAGGCCGTCGCGGGCCCCGCCGTCACCTCGGCCTCCCCTTGAGTTTGTCGACTTGGCGACACGATCTCGCGGCTGTCCCCAACTTCGTCCATCGCCTGTTTTTGTTTTGTTCTCTCTTAGAAGAGATCTAAAGGCAGTAGCAGTAGTAAGCGTTGTGGATTGTGTGGATTGAGCTCGTTCGCGCAGGTCGGAGCGCTCGCGGGCGTGTGGAGAACCATGGTGGCGGACCTGTGGGCAGATCGGGCCACCCGTGGATGGATTCGGGCGACCCCCGATTCGTCCACAGTTGTCCCCAGTTGTCCCCACGGTTGTCCCCAGGCGTGGGTCGTTCCGTCCCCAGGGTCTGGGGGTGCGCGGCGGGCTCCGAATCGCCCTACCGAGTGACCGTCCCCCGCTGTGCACAGAATGTGGGCAACCTGTGGAACCGGCGTGGACAACGGTGTGGATGGACTGTGGATCACCTGTGGGCGGGGTGTGGACGGAATCCGCGTCGTCGCTGATGGGAGATCCGTTGGCACTGTGGGCAATCCGCCCACACCATGGGGAAACTTCCTTGTGTACAAACAATTTTCGCGACTTTGCGAAGCGCGCGTACGCGCGCTTCGTTGCTTCGCGTGCGTACGCGCGCTTCGGACAGTCCACATACGACAAAGGGGCGTCCACTGTGCGTGGACGCCCCGAAGTCGTTGCGGGAAAAGGGATGTGCTATTGGCGGGCGCGCTGCTTGATGCGCGACGTCAGCTCCTGCACCTGGTCGTAGATGCGCCGGCGCTCGGCCATCTCCTTGCGGATCTTCTTGTCCGCGTGCATGACGGTCGTGTGGTCGCGGCCGCCGAACGTCTGCCCGATCTTCGGCAGCGACATGTCGGTGAGCTCGCGGCAGAGGTACATCGCGATCTGGCGGGCCGTGGCGAGCGCCTTCGTCTTGCCGGGGCCGCACAGGTCGTCGAGCGTGACGTCGAAGAACTCGGAGATGACGCCCATGATGGTCGGCGCGGTGATCTCCGGGGCGTGCGAGTCGGGGATGAGGTCGCGCAGCACGATCTCCGCCAGCCCGGCGTCCACCGGCTGCTGGTTCAGCGACGCGAACGCGGTGACGCGGATCAGCGCGCCCTCGAGCTCCCGGATGTTCGCTTCGACGCGCGAGGCGATGAACTCCAGGACGTCGCCCGGCACCGCCAGCCTGTCCTGCGCCGCCTTCTTGCGGAGGATCGCGATGCGCGTCTCCAGTTCGGGCGGCTGGATGTCGGTGATCAGGCCCCACTCGAACCGCGTCCGCAGCCGGTCTTCCAGCGTCTCGAGGCGCTTGGGCGGGCGGTCGGAGCTGACGACGATCTGCTTGTTCGCGTTGTGGAGGGTGTTGAAGGTGTGGAAGAACTCTTCCTGCGTACCTTCCTTGCCTTCCAGGAACTGGATGTCGTCGACGAGCAGGATGTCGATGTCGCGGTAGCGCCGCTGGAAGGCGACTTTGCGGTCGTCTCGCAGCGAGTTGATGAAGTCGTTCGTGAACTCTTCGGTCGAGACGTACCGGACGCGCATGCCGGGGAAGAGCCGTTGCGCGTAGTGGCCGACCGCGTGCAGCAGGTGCGTCTTGCCGAGCCCGGACTCGCCCCAGATGAACAGCGGGTTGTACGCGCGGGCCGGCGCTTCGGCGACGGCGACCGCGGCCGCGTGCGCGAAGCGGTTGGACGCGCCGATGACGAACGTGTCGAAGGTGTACTTCTCGTTCAGCTTCGTCTTCGACGTCTGCGGCTGCGCCGGCGCGGTGTAGGGCTGGCCGGCGATCGGCTGGCCGGAGAACGTCGGCCAGATCTCGTGGACGGCGGCGAGCGCTTCGCCCTCTTCGTCGACCTCTTCGTCCGTGTCGTCGCCGTCGTCGGGCTTCGGCGCGGCGGACTGGTGCGGGGGCAGCGGCGGCGCGGGCTCGGGACGCGGCGGCGGCAGCATCGGGCCGGGGCCCGGCCGCGGCACGGGAGCCGGCTCCGGGCTGACGCCGTTTTCCACCCGGCCGGGTGACGGCACGTAGTGCGGAGCGGCGACCGGGGCGACCGCTTCGGTGCTGTCGACCTTCACCGCGAGCGAGATGGCGCGGCCGAGCCGCCGGGAGAGCGCGTCGGTGATCGCGCCGCGCAGGCCGCGTTCGATCGCTTCCTTCGCGAAGTCGCTGGGGGCCGCCAGGAGGGCGGTGCCGTCGAGCAGGCCGATCGGGCGGGTCACGCGCATCCAGGCGCGCTGCTGGGGGGACAGGGTCCCGTCGGACAGTTCGCGTACCACCTGTTCCCAGATGACGCCCAGATTGTGCTGGTGCTCCGACACCGGTCTGGCTCCCCTCCCCTCGTCGGCGTGGACGGCCGAACGCCCCTGGTCACGCGGTCCGGTACGCATCAGCGGACCCGCGTGTGCACCGGCACAGCGAATATCCACATAGTTGTCCACAGCTGTGCACTAATGTACGGCGACCCGCGGCGACGCCACCTGCGGGCTCGTCGTACGCCGGTGGGCACTCCACCACCCGGATACTCGTGCACCTCGACCGGTGACCCGAGAGAGGCACGCTAACAAGCCCCGCCCGCTGCCACAAGGCATCCTGGGTCGCAAGCATTTCACGGTGTACGGCGTGTTGCCATTCGGTGCCCCGCCGTCGACGATCTCGGCCCCGCGGGCCGGTCGCGGACCGTGGCCAAGGGGGTGCTTACCGGCCGCCCGACGGGGGTGCGTACCCTCGTAAGGTCTCCCGTATGCGACGGGTGCTATTCGCGTGCCCACGTTGTCGTCGCTCGTCGTGACGAGGCCACACGTTGGTAGGAGACACCAGAGACTGCCGTGCGCCCGCACGACACGCCAGGCGACGGGGAGGAATCCCCAGCAGGGCGGGTCGGGGGCAGACGACACAGCGACACACAGGAGAAGCAGTGAGCAAGGGTAAGCGCACCTTCCAGCCGAACAACCGCCGCCGCGCGAAGACCCACGGGTTCCGCCTGCGCATGCGGACCCGCGCCGGCCGGGCCATCCTGGCGGCTCGTCGTCGCAAGGGCCGCGGCGCGCTGTCCGCCTGATCTCGCCGTCGAGGCGCGCCGTGCTGCCGGCTGCCGCACGTCTGCGGCGGAGTGACGAATTCCGCGTGGTTCTCCGTCGCGGATCCAGGGCAGGCAGGCGCCGCCTCGTCGTCCACGCGTTGACCACGGACCCGTCCGGGGCCGCCGACCTCCCGCCGGCGGCCCGGGCGGGTTTTGTGGTGAGCAAGGCCGTCGGGAACTCGGTGGTCCGCCACCGCGTCACCCGCCGGTTGCGTCATCTCGTTTCGGCCCGGCTCGGAACCCTGCCCGCCGGCAGTGCGTTGGTCGTACGGGCATTGCCGCCGTCCGCGAGCGCGTCCAGCGCGGAGCTCGGAGCCGATCTCGACGCCGCTTTGCGGCGGCTGGGACTCACGCCGTCGCGCCGTCCGGCCGGGGATGCCCCCCGCCCGACGCGTCCCGCCGAGGCGGACCCCGACCACGGATCAGCGGTGTGACCGGCATGCGAGCCACCCCCGAGCACGACCACGAGCACGCCGCCCTCGGCGACACCGAGCCCGCGCCTCCGCGGCCCGGTCCCGTCGCCTGGGTCCTGCTGCTCCCCATCAAGCTCTACCGCAAGGCGATCTCGCCCTTCCTCCCGCCGGCTTGCCGGTTCTACCCGAGCTGCAGCGCGTACGCAGTCGAAGCCCTCACCCGGCACGGCGCCGGCCGCGGCTCCTACCTCGCGCTGCGCCGGCTGCTGCGCTGCGGCCCGTGGACCCCGCCCGGCCGTGACCCGGTACCCGAGACGTTCTCGTGGCGCTACCGCAGACCTGAAACACCGATCGAGGAGTAGCAGCAGTGCTCGATTTCATCTACTACCCCGTGTCCTTCATCCTCTGGTGTTGGCACAAGGTCTTCGGCTTCGTCTTCGGGGAAGCCACGGCGATCTCCTGGATCCTCGGCATCATCTTCCTGACGTTCACGGTCCGCGGCATCATGTTCAAGCCGTTCGTGAACCAGGTCCGGTCGATGAAGAAGATGCAGGACTTCGCGCCGGAGATGAAGAAGGTCCAGAAGAAGTACGCGAACGACAAGCAGCGCCAGGCGCAGGAGATGCAGAAGCTCCAGCGCGAGCACGGGGTGAACCCGCTCGGCAGCTGCTTGCCGATGGTGCTGCAGATCCCGGTGTTCATCGGCCTGAACTGGGTCCTCCGCGCGTTCAGCATCCAGCCGAAGGACGGCAAGCCGAAGACCGAGAACTACTTCTTCAGCCAGCACGACGTCCAGTCGTACACCAACGCGAAGCTCTTCGGCGTCAACCTCGGCGAGGCGATCCACAACGGCGTCACCGCGATCGGCGGCAGCGGCGGAGCCGGCTGGCACTGGAACGTCCTGCCCGTGGCGCTGCCGCTGATGATCGTCGCGTCCATCGCCACGCACCTCACCGCGCGCCACTCGGTGGCCCGGCAGAACGCCGCGTCGGCCACCTCGCAGACCGCGATCATGAACAAGCTGACGATGTACATCTTCCCGCTCGGTGTGCTCGTCTTCGGTGCGCTGTTCCCGCTCGGCCTCCTCTTCTACTGGCTGGCGAACAACGGCTGGACCCTGATGCAGCAGCGCCTCGTCTACACGAAGATCGACAAGGAAGAGGCGGCCCGCAAGGCGGAGGCGGCGGAGAAGCGCGCGTCGCTCGGTCCGAAGCCGGGGCAGAAGCCGACCGCGCCGAAGGTCGGCCAGAAGCCGGTCCAGCAGAAGAAGAACCAGTCCGCGCAGGGCGGCTCGCAGAAGAAGGTCACGAAGGCCGGCTCGGCCCACGGCTTCGCGCAGACCGCTTCCGGTGGCCCGGCCGGCTCGGCGAGCGAACCCGCGAAGGTGGCCGACCCGGCCCCGGCCGACACGAACGGCCAGAACGGCTCGAAGGACAACGGCACTGGGGTGCCGGGCCTTCTCAAAGACTCGACCAGGAAGTCGGGCCGGAAGCGCCGCTGAGGCGCGACCGGTTCGGAGAGGAGACGAATGATGTCGGAGACGATCGACACGATCGACGCCGATCAGGATGACGTGAACCCGGAGCCGGCCGCCGACGAGGCGGGCGAGCAGAAGGCGGGCGGTGGTGACGACGTCCTCGTGCAGGAGGGCGACATCGCCGGCGACTACCTCGAGCGCCTGCTCGACCTGCTCGACTACGACGGCGACATCGACCTGGACGTCGAAGCGGGCCGCGCGATCGTGAGCATCGACGGCGGCGAGGATCTCGAGAAGCTCGTCGGCCCCCGCGGCACGGTGCTCGAGGCGCTGCAGGAGCTGACCCGCCTGGCGGTCCAGCAGGAGACGGGTTCGCGGAGCCGGCTGATGCTGGACATCGCGGGCTGGCGCGCGGACCGCCGCGAGGAGCTCCGCGAGCTCGGCCGGTCGACGGCGGAGTCGGTCCTGCAGAGCGGCGAGCGCGTGCGCCTGCAGCCGATGAGCCCGTTCGAGCGCAAGGTGGTCCACGACGCCGTGGCGACGGTCTCCGGCGTCACGAGCGAGAGCGAGGGCGAGGACCCGAAGCGCCGCGTGGTGATCTTCCCGGAGTCCTGAGTTCCCGGTTTGCGAAGCGGCCCCACTTGACTCGGTCAGGTGGGGCCGCTTCTTTGTGTGCCGTGTCTGAGGGCTGCGTCGGCGGGCGACTCAGCTTCAGCGGGATGAGGCAGTGGATCGCTCGCCGTCGTCGAGCGAATTACACGGATGATGTTTCACGTGGAACGGGTACCTCGCCGACACGGCGACTGAGTGTCGTCGTTTCACGTGGAACCGTCCACAGACCGCGTCCGGCGGAGTGGAGTTGTCCACATCTGCGGTCTGTCGGCTCGTTTTCGCCTCGACATCAGGGACAATCACAGCAGCGCGGTTTCACGTGAAACGCGCGGACGAGGAGTAGCCGGAGTGAGCTTGGAGCAGGCCGCCGCGGCGGTGCGGGCCGCGGCGGAGCGGGTGTTCGATGAGCGCGTGGACCAAGCTGCGGGGTACGTCGAACTCCTGGAGCGTCACGGGGTCGAGCGTGGGCTGATCGGGCCGCGGGAGGTTGAGCGGCTGTGGGAACGGCACGTTCTCAACTCGGCCGTCATCGGTGAGCAGGTGCCGGAAGGTGCTCGCGTCGTCGATGTCGGGTCGGGTGCCGGGCTTCCGGGAGTACCGCTCGCGATCGCGCGGCCGGACCTCGATATCGTCTTGCTCGAACCGATGGCCCGCCGGGTGGACTGGCTGGCCGAGGTGGCCGAGAAGCTGGAACTCCCGATCACCATCGTCCGTGGACGCGCGGAGGAGCGGCCTGTGCGTGAGCAGCTCGGTGGCGCCGACATCGTCACCGCTCGCGCGGTCGCCCCGCTCGCCCGGCTCGCGGACTGGTGCCTGCCCCTCGTCCGTTCCGATGGCTTCCTGGTCGCTCTCAAGGGCGCCAGCGCGGCGGACGAGATCGAGCGGGACGGCGCCGCCATCCGCAAGGCCGGCGGGGCCGACCCCCTGATCATCGAATGCGGTGCCGCAGTACTAGAGGTCCCCAGCACGGTCGTGAAGATCCGTCGCCTGCCGACGGCAGCCAAGCCGAAGGCGCGGAGCAGGAAGCGTTAACGGGCCGCGATGTTCCACGTGAAACGACGCGACTCGACCACCGACCAGACGTCTAAATGGAGGAGGTGTCGAGACCGGTGAATCCCCCGCCGTCCGACTCCACGGAGACCACCCCCGACGTGGGCTGGACCCCGATTGCCGAAGAAGCCGCCCGCGCCGCGCGTCTGCTGCACCCGGAGCGGACGCTTCCCCGTCCCGGTCGCCGTCGGGTGCTGACCGTCGCCAACCAGAAGGGCGGCGTCGGCAAGACCACGAGCACGGTCAACCTCGCCGCCGCGCTCGCCGTCCACGGGCTCAAGACGCTCGTCGTCGACCTCGACCCGCAGGGCAACGCGAGCACCGCGCTCGACGTCGACCACCGGTCCGGGACTCCGTCGATCTACGAGGTGCTCATCGGCGAGGTGACGCTCGCGGACGCCGCGCAGCCCACCGAGCAGTCCCCCAACCTCTTCTGCGTTCCGGCGACCATCGACCTCGCCGGCGCCGAGATCGAGCTCGTCTCGATGGCGTCGCGCGAGTCCCGGCTCAAGGAGGCCATCTCCTCGGAGATCCTCGACCAGATCGGTGTCGACTACGTCTTCATCGACTGCCCGCCCTCGCTCGGCCTGCTGACCGTCAACGCGATGGTCGCCGCGCAGGAGGTGCTCATCCCGATCCAGTGCGAGTACTACGCGCTCGAAGGACTCGGGCAGCTGCTGAGCAACATCGAGCTCGTGCAGCAGCACCTCAACCGCGAGCTCCGCGTCTCGACGATCCTCCTCACCATGTACGACGGCCGGACCAAGCTGGCGGACCAGGTGACGAACGAGGTGCGGAACCACTTCGGCGACACGGTCCTCAAGACGGTCATCCCGCGCAGCGTGAAGGTCTCCGAGGCGCCCGGCTACGGCCAGACCGTCCTCGCCTACGACCCCGGCTCGCGCGGGGCGATGAGCTACGTCGACGCGGCCAAGGAGATCGCCGAGCGCGGCGCACAGTTGGAGAAGGGTAGTTCCACATGACCGAGCGCAGAGGAGGGCTGGGGCGCGGCCTCGCCGCTCTCATCCCGACCGGGCCGCCGAGCGGCGGTCCGCTGCCCGCGCCCGCCGACGCCACCGCGGCGGAGAAGAAGGCAGCCGAGGACAAGGGCTGGTTCGCGGCGAACGGCCAAGCGAAGACGCACGGCGGCGAGGTCGCCGGCGCCGTCTACCGCGAGATCCCGGTCAGCTCGATCAAGCCCAACCCGAAGCAGCCGCGTCAGGTCTTCGACGAAGACGCGCTCGCCGAGCTCGAGCACTCGATCCGCGAGTTCGGGCTCATGCAGCCCATCGTCGTCCGCGAGCTCGGAGCGGACGAGTACGAGCTCGTCATGGGCGAGCGGCGGCTGCGCGCGTCGCAGCAGGCGGAGCTCGAAGCGATCCCGGCGATCGTCCGGCAGACCGCCGACGAGTCGATGCTGCGCGATGCCCTCCTGGAGAACATCCACCGCGTCCAGCTGAACCCGCTCGAAGAGGCGGCGGCTTACCAGCAGCTGCTCGACGAGTTCGCGGTCACGCACGAGGAGCTGGCCAGCCGGATCGGACGCAGCCGGCCGGTCATCACCAACACGATCCGGCTCCTCAAGCTCCCCCTGCCGGTGCAGCGCCGGGTGGCCGCGGGCGTCCTGTCCGCCGGCCACGCCCGCGCGCTGCTCTCGCTGGAGGACGCCGACAGCCAGGAAGAGCTCGCGGCCCGCATCATTGCGGAGGGCATGTCGGTCCGGGCGACCGAGGAAGCCGTCACGCTCAAGAAGAGCGAGAAGCCGGCCAAGCCGAAGCCCGCGCCGCGCAAGCCGATCCAGGCGCCGGGGTTGCAGGAGCTCGCCAACCGCCTCTCGGACCGGTTCGACACCCGCGTGAAGGTCGACCTCGGTCGCCGAAAGGGCCGGATCACCCTCGAGTTCGGCTCGGTCGACGACCTCGAGCGGATCGTCGCGATCATCGATGCGAACGGGACGAATCAGACACCGAAAACCGATTAGGGATCACCCCGGGGTGTTTCGTCACGGTGATGATTGCTCGACGCAGTCGCGGTAACCACACCGGGTGATGATCAACCGCGACACGAAAAAGGCCACCGCGGAGCTTCCGCAGTGGCCTTTCGTGTGCGAGGAGTCAGCGAGAAATCGCGCGCCCGATCAAGTCGGCGAAGACCGTGCCGAGCGACTTGCCCGCCGCCTCGATCGCCATCGGCACCGTCGACGTCTCGGTGAGACCCGGTGACGGGTTCACTTCGAGGAAGTACACCGTGCCGTCCGGCGCGACGATCGCGTCGGTCCGCGAGATGTCCCGGAGCCCGAGCACGCGGTGCGCGGCGACGGCGAGTTCCGCCGCTGCCTTGGCCGCGGCGTCGTCGAGGCGGGCCGGGGTGAAGAAGTCCGTCAGGCCGGCCGTGTAGCGGGCCGTGTAGTCGTACACGCCGCTCTCCGGGACGATCTCGACCGCGGGCAGGGCCTCGGGTCCGTTCTCGCCCTCGATGACCGTCACGGCCACCTCGACGCCGTCCACGAACCGCTCCGCGAGCACGGTGTCGCCGTACGCGAAGCAGCCGACCATCGCGGCCGGCAGTTCCGCCGCCTCGCGGACGACCTGGGTGCCGAGCGCCGAGCCGCCCTGGTCCGGCTTGAGGATCAGCGGCAGGCCGAGCGTTTCGACCATCGCGTCGAGCACCGCCTGGGCGCCGAGCTCGCGGAACGTGCTGTGCGGCAGCACCACCCAGCCCGGCGTCGTGAACCCGGCGTTCTCGACGAGCGCCTTCGCCGTCGGCTTGTCCCACGCGCGGCGGCAGCCCTGGGAGCCGGTGCCGACGAACGGCACGTCCAGCATCTCCAGCACCGTCTGCACCGAGCCGTTCTCGCCCTCGCCGCCGTGCAGGGCGACGACGACCGCGTCCGGCCGCTGGGTGCGCAGGCGCTCCAGCAACCCCGCGTCGGTGTCCCACTCCTCGATGCCGAGGCCCTCGGACTTCAACGCCGCGGAAAGCCGTCGGCCGGACCTCAGCGAGACGTCGCGTTCGTGCGAAAGCCCGCCGGCGAGCACGGCAACGGTACGGTCGACCACCGTGGGAACTCCTTAGCTGGTTTACGAAACTCAGACCGTGTCCGGAGAAGGGTTCTGCGGCCCCTGGATCTGGCGCGCGCTCACGTTACCGAAGGTGCGCGCGAGGTCCATTTCGGACTCCAGCACGGCGGCCAGCCGCCGCACGCCCTCACGGATGCGCTCCGGCGTCGGGTAGCAGTAGGACAGCCGCATCTGGCGGCTGCCGAAGCCGTCGGCGTAGAAGCCGGTCCCGGACGCGTACGCCACCCGCGCGGTCACCGCGCGCGGCAGCATCGCCTTCGTGTCGACGCCCTCCGGCACCGTCACCCAGACGTAGAACCCGCCGTCCGGCTTCGTCCACGAGCAGCCCGGGGGCAGGTACTGGTCGAGCGCGGAGAGGATCGCGTCACGCCGCTCGCGGTAGTTCTCGCGGAACTTCTTGATCTGGCCCTTCCAGTCGTGCGTGGCCAGGTAGCGCGACACGATCATCTGGTTGAACGTCGGCGGGCACAGCGTCGCCGACTCGGCGGCCAGCACGAGCTTCTCGCGGACGGCGTGCGGCGCGAGCACCCAGCCGACCCGCAGGCCCGACGCGAACGTCTTCGAGAACGAGCCGAGGTACACGACGTTGTCGGGGTCGGTCGACCGCAGCGCCGGGTACGTCTGGCCGTCGAACCCGAGCAACCCGTACGGGTTGTCTTCGACGACCAGCACGCCGTGCTCGCGGCAGATCTCGAGGATCTCGGCGCGGCGCTCGACGGCCAGCGTGACACCGGCGGGGTTGTGGAAGTTCGGGATCGTGTAGAGGAACTTGACCCGGCGGCCGGCCTTCTCGGTCCGGTCGAGGGCTTCGCGCAGCAACTCCGGGACGAGGCCGTTGTCGTCCATCGCGACGTGCACGACCTGCGCCTGGTACGCGGCGAACGAGCCCAGCGCGCCGACGTACGACGGGCCTTCGGCGATCACGACGTCACCCGGGTCGCAGAACAGCCGCGTGACCATGTCCAGGCCCATCTGGGAGCCGACGGTCACGACGACGTCGTCCGGGTGTGCCTTGATGCCCTCGAGGGCCATGATTTCGCAGATCTGCTCACGCAGCACGGGGATGCCGTGCGCCGAGCCGTACTGCAGGGCGACCAGGCCGTCTTCGGCGATGATCTCCGCCACCTGCGCGGACAGCGTGTCGAGCGGGAGCGCGGCCAGGTTCGGCATGCCGCCGGCGAGCGAGACGACCTCGGGCCGGCTGGCCACCGCGAACAGCGCCCGGATCTCGGAGGCGGTCATCCCGGCGGTGCGCGCGGCGTACCGCTCGAGGTGCGGGTCGAGGTTCTGGCGGCCGCTGTGCGGCTTGCTGGGGCGGTTCTCGGTCATCGACGATTCACCCGGGGCTCGATGGACAAGGCTGCCCGTAGAGGGCACGGCAGATCCTGTCGAGTGTAACCGGGCACCCATCCGGTACCCCTGGCCTTTCGGTGCTTGTCACATCGGCCTATCCTCGACCGTGGCTCCCGTGATCGTGCTGTTCCACCGCGCGGCTTGACGACCGGGCAGCCGGTCGGGAGCGCAGGGGTCAGGGAGGTCGCGGGTGTCGCGTCGCGTCGTGGGCGTCACACTGGACAACCTCGAGCACTTGCCGAAGGCCTGCCGCAGGTGCGTCTACTGGGAACTGGCCCCGCACCTGAAGAACCAGGCCGAGGAGTTCGGCGCCACCGAGATGGAGAAGGAAGCCTGGGTTTCGAGCGTGCTGCTCGAATGGGGTTCCTGCGGCCGCATCGTCTACAGCGACACGCTGCCGGTCGGGTTCGTGCTGTACGCCCCGCCGAACGCCGTCCCGCGCGCGCTGGCCTTCCCGACGTCCCCGCCGAGCGCGGACGCGGTCCTGCTGACGGCGTTCCAGGTGCTCCCGGAGTTCCGCGGCGGCGGCCTGGGCCGGATGCTCGTCCAGGCGGCCGCCAAGGACCTGACGAAACGCGGCGTGCGCGCGATCGAGGCGTTCGGCGACGCGCGTCCCGAGGAGCCGGACCCGGACGGCGGCCACAGCTGCGTGCTGCCGGCGGCGTTCCTGCAGAGCGTCGGCTTCAAGACCGTCCGCCCGCACCCCAAGTGGCCGCGCCTGCGCCTGGAACTGCGCTCGGCGATCACCTGGAAGGAAGACGTCGAGGCGGCGCTGGAACGGCTTCTCGGCCAGGTCACGATAACCACCGCCGAGCCGAGCCTCGGCCGCGCCTGAACCCAGTCCGCAAACGTTTGCGCCGGTGTCGCGGCGTCCTTGAAACGCGATTTCGCGGTGTGTGCACGACTGTGGAAGAAGTGCCGAGTTATCCACAGAGTGCTGATAGGCGCGGTGGACAACCTGTGGATGACTGCCCGAAAACCTGGGGACGACGCACGCGCGTCCCCAGGGATGGTGGGACAGGTGAAGATGAGCCGCTAGGGGTTGTGGTCGGCTCTATTCGGCCTTGGCCAGCTCGTGCGCCAGGACGTCGGCGAACGTGAACGTTCCCGTCGGCTGGTCGCCCTCGCCGAGCAAGTACAGCCGCTTGACCGCGATCAGGATGCCCTCGGCGACGATGTCGCGGAACGCCGGGTCGCCGAGCTTGCGGGCGTCGTCCGGGTTGGTCAGATAGCCGATCTCGACGCGGACGGCCGGGCAGCGGGTGCGGGTGAAGATCTCCCACGTCTTGTAGTGCGTCCGGCAGTCCAGCATGCCCGTGCGGGCCGCGACCTCGCGCTGGATGAAGCCGGCCAACAGCTCGCCCACCGTCGACGTCGTGCCGTTGCCGGTGCCGAAGTGGAAGCTCGCGACACCCTGCGCGCGCGGCGACGGGTTCTTGTCGCTGTGCAGCGAGAGGAACAGGTCCGCGCCGGCGTCGTTGGCGAACTTGGCGCGCTCCAGCTCCGTCGGGCTGTGGTTCGGGCCGCGAGAGATCAGCGCTTCCATGCCCGTGGCCTTCATGCGGCCTTCCAGGCGGCGAGCCAGGTCCCACGCGATGTCGGCCTCACGCAGGCTGCCGGCGACCACGCCGAGGTCGTCGCCGCCGTGGCCGGGGTCGATCACGATGCGCTTGCCGCGCAGGCGGGGACCGGCCTGGCGCACCTGCTCCTGCTCGCGCAGGAACACGGGGCGCCCGCCCCGGGCCCGCGGCGAGGACAGGCGGTGCAGCTCACGGATGGTCGCGGGGCCGCACATGCCGTCCGGTGTCAGGCGCATGTCGCGCTGGAACGTCTTGAGCGCGCGCTCGGTGGCGGGGCCGAAGTAGCCGTCCGGGCGGCCGGCGTCGAAGCCGAGCTCGGTCAGCCGCTCCTGCAGCGTGAAGACGTCGTCGCCGTGCACCGGGGACGCGATCATGTACGACAGCGGGCGGCTGCCCAGGTGGTAGCTGGCGCCCTTGAGCGCCTGGAAGGTCGCCGGACCCACGATGCCGTCGGTCATCAGCCCACGACGCTGCTGGAAGGCACGGACGGCGCCTTCGACGGCGCCGTCGAACGTGTCGTAGTCGTCGGTACCGGTGACCGGCGGGAGCAGGTCCATCCCGGCCAGGATGGACCTGATCTCGGCGACGTCCGGACCGGCGTCACCGCGGCGGAGTACCCGCATGCACTCCTCGCTCTTCGTAGGGCACCGAGTTCGGGGGCTCGGTGCGTGGCAAGAAAACCTTCGCTGGGGCGGGCCCAGGTCCTCTATTGTGCCTTGCGAACTCTCGGTGACAGCGCAGGCCCGGTAGGTAGGTCAAGGGCCCGATCGTGGCGCACCCTCAGTGGCCCTCGTCACGCTCGATCCACCCACACCGGTCGCATTACCCCGAACGCGCAGAACCCGGGGTCCGCGGGAGAGTTCCCGCAGGCCCCGGGTTCGCGGAGCTGTTTCGGTTCAGAGAACGTCGGCGAGGTCCGACAGCAGCGCGGCCTTCGGCTTGGCGCCGACGATCTGCTTCACCGGCTTGCCGCCCTGGAACAGGATCAGGGTCGGGATGGACATCACCTGGTAGTCACGCGGCGTGTTCGGGTTCTCGTCGATGTCGATCTTGGCGATCGTCAGCTTGTCGCCCTTCTCGGCCGCGATCTCCTCGAGCACCGGGGCGACCATCTTGCACGGGCCGCACCAGGTGGCCCAGAAGTCGACGAGGACCGGCTTTTCGCTGGTCAGGACCTCGTCGACGAACGTCGCGTCGGTCACCTTGACGGTGTTGGACATGGTTTCTCCTTCAGGTTGGTCGAAAGCCGGAAACTCAGTGGGTGCCCGCGCCGTAGCCGCCGCCGACCAGCTCGGCCGCCTCGTGCGCGTCCGAGTCGCCGTGCTCCGCGAGCCATCGTTCCGCGTCGATCGCGGCGCTGCATCCCGAGCCGGCGGCCGTGATCGCCTGCCGGTAGGTGCGGTCCACCAGGTCGCCGGCCGCGAAGACGCCGTCGACGTTCGTGTACGACGTCCGGCCCTGCGTGACGACGTAGCCGTCCTCGTCCAGGTCGACCTGCCCGCGCACCAGCTGGCTGCGGGGGTCGTGCCCGATCGCGACGAAGAAGCCCGACACGTCCAGCGTCGACTCCGAGCCGTCCTTGGTGTCCTTCAGCCGCAGGCCCTCGACCTTGCCGTCGCCGAGCACCCCGGTGATCTGCGAGTTCAGCTTCCACTTGATCTTCTCGTTCGCGCGGGCGCGCTCGAGCATGATCTTGGACGCGCGGAACTCCTCGCGCCGGTGGACGACCGTGACGGACTTCGCGAACTTCGTCAGGAAGGTCGCCTCCTCCATCGCCGAGTCGCCACCGCCGGCGACCACGATGTCGTGGTCGCGGAAGAAGAAGCCGTCACAGGTCGCACAGGCCGAGACACCGCGGCCGAGCAACTCCTGCTCGCCGGGCACGTTCAGGTACCGCGCCGCGGCACCCATGGCGAGGATGACCGCGCGGGCGGCGTAGCGCTTGCCGTTCGCGTGGACGTACTTGACGTCCCCGGTCAGCTCCAGCGACTCGACGTCCTCCGCGCGCAGCTCGGCGCCGAAGCGCTCGGCCTGCTTGCGCATCTCCTCCATCAGGTCCGGACCCATGATGCCGTCGCGGAACCCGGGGAAGTTCTCGACCTCGGTCGTCGTCATCAGCGCGCCGCCGAACTGCGTGCCCTCGAACACCAGCGGTTCCAGCTGGGCCCGTGCCGCGTAAACGGCAGCGGTGTATCCGGCAGGACCCGACCCCACGATGATCAGGTTCCTGATTTCCTCGGCAGCCACCCGTGACCTCCGCTCGTAGTGACCCGTGTACCAGGCTCAACACGATCGTAGGTGGCGGTGTTCCCGGGGTGACAGGCGCTACTTCTCCCCGACGACCTTGTCGAACAGGACAGCCGGATTGCCCGGTCCGCAGTCCGCGCCGAAGGCCACGAGCCGGAACTGGGCGAGCTTGCCGGTGGTCAGGATGATCATGACGCCCGCCTTGCCGCCGACGTTCACCGGGCGGATGCCTTCGGGGCGCACCTTCGGGTCGAGCCCGGCGGCCGCGATGCACGCGTCCAGCTTGTCCTCGGTCTGCAGCGGGCCGAAGTCGCGGACGCCGACCGCCTTGCCGACCAGGGCCTGGGCGCCGGCACCGTCACTGCCGACCGACGGGCCGGTCGGGGGCGGGGCCGCGACGTTCGGGGTGCC
This sequence comes from Amycolatopsis sp. NBC_01488, assembly GCF_036227105.1. NCBI lineage: Bacteria > Bacillati > Actinomycetota > Actinomycetes > Pseudonocardiales > Pseudonocardiaceae > Amycolatopsis > Amycolatopsis sp. NBC_01488. Next base: position 2,389,546 of record NZ_CP109434.1, read on the forward strand.
GGTCTGCTGCCGCGTGTGCGGGATCGCGATCGTCACCGCGACGACCGCCGCAGCGGCCGCGGTCAGGACGCCGGCGGCCCAGCCGAGCCGCTTGTTCCGGCGCCGCCGCGCCGCCGCGAGGTCCACCACCTGGGCGCCGCGCGGTGCCGGAGCTGCCTGCTGGACCCGGTGGGGAAACTTGGCCGCTGCTTCGGCGGCCAGCGCCGCGTCGAGCCGGGCCGCGAACTCCGCGGGCATCGGCGGGGCGGGTGCTTCGGCGAGCGAGGCCAGATCGGACTGTGTCGCGTCGAGGGCGTCCAGGATCGCGCGGGCTTCGGGGTCGGCGTTGACCAGCGGCCAGAGCTGCGCCGCCCGGGTCTCGTCCAGGACACCGGCGTGGAGATCGGCGAGCACGTCGACAGACCAGGGCGGACCGACGGTCCCCCCGATCCCCCGGCTTTCGTCCGTCATCGTCCCTCCCCGCTACCCGGCTGGCGCCCGGCCCGTTTGCTTTCGTGAGTTGGGACGTTCGCAATCGCATCGGGGTTCCGCAGGTGTCCGAGAACCTTCGCGAGTTTTCCGCGGCCCCGGGCGCACCGGCTCTTCACGGTGCCTTCGGCGATGCCGAGCATCTTCGCCGTCTCGGCGACGGAGTAGCCCTCGACGTCGACCAGCAGGATCGGTGCGCGCTGGTCCTCGGGCAGCTGGTCGAGAGCCTCGCGCACGAGCAGGCTGGTTTCACGCTCGGCCATCGAGTCGCGCGGGGTGGCCGGCTCGTTGAAGCCGGTCTCCGGCAGCGGGACGGTCGGGCGGGCCTGGCGGCGGCGGATCCGGTCGAGGCAGGCGTTCACCACGATCCGGTGCAGCCACGTCGTGACCTGCGACTCCGCGCGGAACTTGTCGGCCGCGCGGAAGGCCGAGATGAACGCGTCCTGCAACGCGTCGGCGGCCTCTTCCGGGTCCCGGACCGTGCGCAGCGCGACCGCCCACATGCGGTCGCGATGGCGCTGGACGAGTTCGCTGAACGCATGAGGGTCCCCCGCGGCGTGAGCCGCTATCAGATCCGCATCCGTGGGAGCTGCAGCTGTCACCCGCGAGAGCCTACTGACCCGGTCGGGTGCGTCACCCCGCAGGCAGGAAGGTCAAGTCGGCGATTTCCGTCTGGAACTTCCCGTCCTCGCCACCCAGCGCGGTGATCCAGATGATGAAGTACTGGCTCTGCGTCGGCTGGGCCAGCGGGATCGTCGTCTCGCCGTCCTTCAGGTCGCCGTTGCCGACGACTTTCGTGTCGGCGAAGTCCGGGTTCTTCCCGGTCGCCGAGCGGATCTCGACCTTGGTGCCCGGCGTGCCGCCTTCGACCTTCACCTGGCTGAGGTTGATCGGGTCCGGGAAGGTGACGACCAGGCCCACGCCCGGCTTGATGGCCGGGAACTGCTGCTTGTACTGCTCGGTCCGCCACTGCGTCTCGGGCTTGCCGTCGATCGCGTACTTCGCCCGCGCGGTGTTGTCGCCCTTGCCGTCGGGGTTGTAGACCGCGACGGCCTGCGGGTCCACCGCGGCACCCACGGCCGGCGACGGCGGCGGGGCCTGCGACGACGACGCGGGCGGCGGCGCGGCGGACTGGCTCGACGCCGGCGGCGCGGCGACGTTGATCGTCGGCCCGCTCACCTTCGAATCGCCCTGGAAGACGTTGATCAGCATCAGCCCGCCCCAGGCGAGGATGACGACCGTCGCGACCACCAGCACGGTGACGCCGAGGGCGAGCTTGCGGCGTCGCGCGACGTCCTTGACCGGCTTCTTCGTGGTCCAGACCGTGCCCTCGGACTCGGCCGGGTCACCGCCGACGGCCTTGATCAGCTGGGTGCGCTCTTCCTCCTCGGCCACCTGGTCGAGCATCCGGAGGATGGCCGCGCTGGTGCGGATGCCGCCGTTGCCGCCGTCCTCGATCGTGCGGACGGCCAGCGCCGACAGGTCGGCGGGCACCGTGGGGACGAGTTGCCGCGGCGGGACGATCCGCCCCTGCGGCGTGGTCGGGGCCGGCTGGATCGCGGGCGGGCCGCCGGGCAGCGCCCAGCGTCCGGTCAGCAGCAGGTACAGGACGGCGCCAAGCGCCTTGACGTCGTCGCGCAGCGTCGCTTCCGGCAGCGGGCCGGGGAACGCGAGCTTGAGCGCGCCGTTCGGCGTCAGCCGCAGCCGTTGCGGATGGTCGAGCCCGAGCACGAGCCCGTTCTGATGAGCCTGTTCGACGGCTTCGGCCAGCGCCTGCACCATCCGCGCGGCCGCGGCGGGGGCCACCGGCCGCTGCGCGACCAGGTCGACGAGGTCGCTGCCCTTGGTCCACTCCGCGACGACGACGCCGAGCAGGCCTTCGCTCGAGGTGATCCCGCTGCCGAGCGCGAGCACGTCGAGCACGCGGGCGACGCCGCCGTGGCCGAACTTGGACGCGTGCGTCGCGCGCTCGAGCGTCCGCCGGGCCAGCCGTGCGGCTTCCGGGTCGGCCGGGTCGCCGACCAGCAGGGTCAGCGCGACGTCCCGCTTCAGCTGCCCGTCCCGGGCACGCCAAAGGTGCGCGTCACCCCGCTCGTCCACGCCGAACTGCGCGAGGAGGCGGTAGCGGCCGTCGCCGACCACACGCCCGGGGGCCAGCGATCCGACCTGGGCCTTGCCCACGTGGTTCGCACCCCCCGCCTGTTCGCTCCGCCTCGTGTCCACCCGCACTCTCTCCCGTTAGCTCCCCCGCCAAGGTTACCCAGAATACGACGCGGGAGTCGTCGCCTTCCGTACCGGAATCGTTACCCCCGCTTGATCAACCGGGTGAACCTCGACGTGGCCGGTTTGAGCTCCTCCACCTTCAGGGCCATCAGCACCCCGAACGAGACGACGATCCCGACGATGCCCTGCAGGAACAGCTTGACCCAAGCACCCAGCCTGGGGCCGAACGAGTCCGGCACGACGTGGCCGGCCACCCACGCCGCGCCGACGCCGAGCGCGCTGGCGACGACCGTGAAGAGGATCACGCCGATCACCCGCTTGCTGCGCAGGTTGCCCAGCGTCACCCAGAGCCACACCTGGCCGAGGATCGCGCCGACGACGAACGTCAGCGCGTTGACCATCATGACGCCGAGCACGACGTTGTCCGGCGACAGCAGCACCGGGCACAGGTACAGCAGCGGCACCTTGACCAGCGTCATCACGATCATGATCAGCGTCGGCGTGCGAGCGTCCTTCATCGCGTAGAAGACGCGCATCTGCAGCATCACCAGTGCGTACGGCAGCAGCGCGAACGCCGAGATCGCGAGCGCGTCGCCGAGCCGCTCGGCGGTGTCGACGGTGCCCTTGCCGAAGGTGAACAGCGCGATGCCGATCGAGCCGCCGACCACCGTCATCACCGCGGAGATCGGGACGAGCAGCACCGTCGACATCCGGGACGCGTAGGACAGGTCGCCGATCAGCTTCTTGTGGTCGCCGTCGGCCGCCGCGCGGCTCATCCGCGGCATGATCGCGGTCAGCAGCGAGACGCCGATGACGCCGTACGGCAGCTGGAAGAGCAGCCAGGCGTTGCTGTAGGCCGTCACACCACCGGGTGAACCGCTGGTCAGCACGCGCGTGTTGATGGTGTACCCGATCTGGCTCACCGCGACGTAGCCGAGGATCCAGAGCGCGAGGCCGCCGAACTCCTTCATCTGCTTGTCGATGCCCCAGCGCCACTTGAACCGGAAGCCCGACCGCAGCAGCGGCGGCACCAGCAGGATGGCCTGGGCGACGATGCCGCCGGTGACGCCGATGCCGAGCGTCAGCACCTTCGGGTCGGTGATCGACGGGTGGGCGGTGTCGATGTCGCCCGGCATCACCCAGACGACCAGGATCGTGAAGATGACGACCAGGTTGTTGATCACCGGCGCCCAGGCCGTCGGGCCGAAGATCTGCTTGGCGTTCAGCACCGCCGAGAGCAGCGCGAACACGCCGTAGAAGAAGATCTCCGGCAGCAGGAGGTAGGCGAACGCCGTGGTGAGCGACGAGCTGGCCCGGCCGGAGCCGTCGACGTAGAGGCTGGTGAACGCCGGTGCCGCGATCACCGCGACCGCGGTGCCGGCCAGCAGCAGCGTGAACGCGACCGTGATCAGCCGCTGGGTGTAGGCCGCGCCGCCGTCGGGCTCGTCCTGCGAGCGGACCAGCAGCGGCACCACGACACTGGCGAGCACGCCACCCATCAGCAGCTCGAAGATGATGTTCGGCATCGTGTTGGCGACGTTGAACGAGTCGTTCGCGATGCCCTGGCCGATCGCGGCGACCAGCAGCAGCTTCCAGAGGAAGCCGGTGATCCGGCTGATCAGCGACGCGATCGCCATCCGGCCGGACGCCTTCGCCAGCGACGGCGCCTTGGCCGGGGCCTCTTCGTCCGGCCTCGGTTTGACCAGCGGCCCCTTGAGCGCCGGCATGACCTGGGTGGCGAGCGCGTCGTACGGGCGCATGACGTCCGGGTCGGCGACCGGCCAGCGCGAGTTCATCGGGACGCCGGCGGTGCGCGGGATGAACCGCGTGGCCTCCGGGTCGGGCGGGCGCTGGGCCTCCTCCTGCCACGGCCGGACCGGCGCCGGCCGCCGGGACCCGCGGCCGCGCGGCGGCACCGGGATGCCGGGCGGCGGGGTGCCGGGGGCCGGGTTGCCCGGGGGCGGGGTCGTCGGCGGGGCCGGTTGCGGCAGGCGGCCCTGGACCGACGGCGGCCCGGGCGGTCCCGGAGGCGGCGGCACGGGCTGGACGCGCGTGGGTGCCGGGCCGCCGGCGGCCCGGGGCGGCTGCCCGCCACGCTGCGGAGGCGGCCCTTGCGGAGGCGGGGGGCCCGGCGGTGGGACGCGCCGGGCGGGGCGCTGCGGCTCGCGGGGTGGGGCCTCGTCGTGGACGGGCCAGTTGTCGCTCGGGGGCACGTCGTCGCGGACGGGCTGGCCGTCGCGAGGGGGCCGCTGGTCGCGGACCACCCCGTCGTCGCGGACCGGGCGGCCGTCGCGCGGGGGTGCGTCGACCGGGCGCGGTGGTGCGTCGTCGCGGACCGGGCGGCGGGGTGGCGGGCCGTCTTCACGAGCCGGTCGCCGGGGCGGGACGTCGTCGCGAGCGGGTCGCCGGGGCGGCGCGTCCTCGCGGGCCGGTCGACGCGGCCCCCCGTCTTCGCGGCCCGGGCGCTGGTCACGGACCGTCGCGTCCTCGGGCGCCGGCATCTGGCGCGGGTGACCGTTGCGGGGCGGCTGGCGGCGGCCGCGCTCCGGCGGAGGCGGCTGGGGCGGTGGTGGCTGGCGGCGGACCGGCTGCGACGCGCGCGGGGAGCCGTCAGCCCTTTGCGGCGGTAGCGGAGGTTGCGGGGGCGGAGCGCCTTCGCGCCGAGGACGACTCGCACGCTCGGGTGGTAAGCCCGGCTCTCTCTCCAACGCGTGCCCAATCCTCGGTGCTCGGTCCGGTGCCGCGGCCCGGCGCCGCGTACGTGCGGACCAAGGGTAATCGGGAACCGCCCAGAACACTCAAAGGCCGAGCGATCAGTCCACCAAGTCGCGACCCGAACGGGCGTCCTTCACCCGCCGGTAGATGCGCCGGGAAGCGAGCAGAAGTAGGGCCACACCTGCGGCGACGGTCGCGATGATCGTGATCGCGCCGTACCCCGTGGACGTCAGCTCGAACCGCGCGGATGACCCGAGCGGGGTACCGGTGGGCGTGCTCAAGGACACATCGACGCTGAACCGGCCGGCCCGCAGCGCCTCCACCGGCAGGAAGTAGTTCCGGCCGCCGCCGGCCGGGAAGGACCAGGCCTTCGAGTCGTCCGCGCGCAGGCCGGTGTTGTTGTTCAGGGTGAACCGCGCGTTGATCCCGACCGGCAGGTCGTTCACCACGTACACCGGCAACGGGGAGTTGCCGGACGCCAGCGCGATGGTCTGCTGCGGCTGCCGGACGCTCACCCGGTCGCTGATGGCCCCGATCTCCGCCTGCGCGTTCGCGGTCGCCGCGTCGGCGGGCAGGCCTCGCCAGCCCGTGGACGCGCCGCGCAGCTCGGCCAGCCGGACCGGGGCGACGACGTCCTCCGGCTTCACCCGCTTGGTGGGGTCCAGCTGCATCGCGGACGCCATCCCGGTGGCCTGGTCGTCGAGCTTCGACAGCGTCGAGACGAGGTCGGGGTCGATGGCCGCGCCGGGGTCCTGGCCGCTGTCGCCGACCGTCGCCGAGGTGGCCGGGTCGGCGGACAGCAGGGACGGGAGCGAAGACGCCGTGACGATCCCGGCGTTGAGGAAGTCGCCGACCTGCTGCAGGTACGCCGTGAGCTCGGTGGCCGGGGCGTCCCACCGCCGCGGCGGGGCGACGAGCAGGTGGTTCGGGCGCTCCTGCCCCGACGGCAGGCCGAGGCCGGCCCGGAAGGCGAGCGCGCCGAGGCCGTTCTGGCTGGAGATCGCCCGCTCGGTGCTCGCGGCCACGGTGACCGAGTCGGGCACGCTCGGCACGCCGTTCATCGCCGCCGAGATCAGCGAGTCCGTCGGCTGGGCCCGGACCGTGCTGCCCTGCACGGTGACCCCGCCCCCGGCGCCGGCGGGCGCCAGCTTCGCGGCGTCCGTCAGCACGGTCTTGACGCCGGCCTGGGTCAGCGCGGTGAGCACCGCCTCGTTGAGCGTGCCGGCCGGCCAGAGCACGCCGGTCTGCGGCGTGACGCCGGCCACCTCCTGGATGGTCGAGGCCGCCGCGGCCGCCTGGGCGACCAGGATCGGATCACCGGGCCGGATCCGCGACACCGTGTTCAGGTCGGCGTCGGCGAAGGGCAGCGCCACGACGCACCGGCCGGTCAGCAGGGTGCGCAGCGAGGCCAGCCACGTCTTCGCGGTCTGGACGCCCTTGCCGTCGACGTTCCCGCCGTCGGTGTGCACCTGGTAGCCGCCGCTCATCGCGGCGACGGTGGCCAGCAGGTCGGGGTCGAGCGCGAAGCACATCGACTTCGCGAGGTTCGAGTCGCTGTGCACGGCCGTGGACGCGGCGGTGACCAGCGCGTTCAGCCGGCCGTCGGGGCCGATCTCGTCGGCCAGCTTGTCGTCGCGCAGCACCAGCGGCTGGCCGTACGGCGCCGCGTAGACCTGCGGGACGCTGCTGGTCAGCGGCCAGAGCAGGGTCATGCTCGGCGCACCCGGCGACGAGTGCCCGGCCGACTTGCCCGGCCCGGCCAGCACCGGCATCAGCATGCTGACCGCGCCGAGGCGGGCCGGTCCGCCGAACTCCGGCGTGCCGTTGACGTTCACCAGCAGCGGGTAGACGCCGGGCCGGTTGAACTGCGCGGCCTTCGACCCGGTCAGGTTCACCGTGATGGTCAGGGGCGCGCTCTGCCCGGGCTCCAGCACGTCCGCGAGCGAAGCGAAATCGGTCAGCGGGGCGTCCTTGATGACGGCGCCCGAGAGCACGTCGTCGATCCCGCGCGACGTGGTGGCCCGCTCGCCGACCTGCAGCCGCACCTGCGGCCGGGTGACCTTCCGGTCGCCGGTGTTGGTCACCGTGCCGGTGACGGTCAGCGTCGTCGTCGAGCTCGTGATCACGCGCGGGCTCAGCTGGGTCAGGTCGACGCGCAGGCGCGCGCCTTCCTCCGCCTGGGCCACCGTGGCTCCCGCGAGGGCGGGGACGGCCAGGAAGAGGACGGAAAGGAAGGCTGCGGCGAACCGCTTCACTCGGGGGCTCCCTCAGGGGCGTGCTCGTCTCGTCCGTGGACGTCCGGGCGCGCGAAAAGTTCCTTGAGCATCGGGCCGGCCTTCCGGACGAGCTTGCGCTCGTCGGAGTAGGCGAGCTTGGTCTCCAGCTCGGCCAGCGGGACCCAGGCCACCTCGGTGACCTCGACGTCTTCGTCGGAGAGTTCCCCGCCGAGCGCTTCGAGCAGGAAGTGGTGGACGGTCTTGTGGATGCGCCGCCGCTCGGCCACGAACCAGTAGTCGATGGTGCCCAGCGGGCGCAGCACGCGCGCGGAGATGCCGGTTTCCTCCTTGACCTCGCGCACGGCCGTCTGTTCCACCGTCTCACCGTCCTCGATGTGGCCCTTGGGCAGCGACCAGAGCAGTCTGCCGTGCCGGTCGAGCCGGCCGATCAGCACCGCCTGTTCGCGCTCGGCGTCCACCACGAGGCCGCCGGCCGACGTCTCGTCGACCGTGGTCAGGCGCCTGCCGCGCTGACGCCTCCGCCGCCTCCGCGGCTTCGAGGCGCCGGGGCGGCCGGCTGATCCAGACATGCTGCGATGCTAGAGCAAACGGTTGCCCCGGTAGGTTGGACAGCGTGTCCTGTCCGGTGGTGCCGGTGGTAATCGCACCCGAACACAGTGGGATTTTCGTGAACGACGTGGTCGCCAAGGAGAACGCGGTGGTGGAGCTGATGCGGCTCTCCCCTCTGGCGGACGAGCTGGCCGAAAGGTTCGCCAGGGCCGGGCACCGGCTGTACCTCGTCGGCGGGAGCGTGCGCGACGCGCTGCTCGGCCGGCGCTCCGGCGACCTCGACTTCACCACGGACGCGCGGCCCGATCGCGTGCTGCAGATCGTCAGCGAGTGGGGCGACGCGGTCTGGGACGTCGGCATCGCGTTCGGCACGATCGGCGTGACCAAGAAGGGCATGCAGCTCGAGATCACGACGTTCCGTGCGGACAGCTACGACCGCGTCGGCCGCAACCCCGAGGTCACGTTCGGCGACAGCATCGAAGGTGACCTGCTCCGGCGCGACTTCACGGTCAACGCGATGGCCGTCGAGCTGGCGACGAAGACGTTCATCGACCCGCACGACGGCCTCAGTGCCCTGCGGGAGAAGGTCCTCGACACGCCGGCGACGCCGCAGGAGTCGTTCGCCGACGACCCGCTGCGGATGCTGCGGGCCGCCCGCTTCGCCGCGCAGCTCGGCTTCACCGCCGCGCCGCGGGTGATCGACGCGATGACGTCGATGGCGACCGAGATCGACCGGATCACCGCTGAGCGCGTCCAGGCCGAGCTGTCGAAGCTGCTGCTCGCGGACGACCCGCGGCCGGGGATCGAGCTGCTGGTGGACACCGGGCTGGCCGACCGGGTACTGCCCGAGGTCCCCGGGATGCGGCTGGCGATCGACGAGCACCACCAGCACAAGGACGTCTACCAGCACTCGCTGACCGTGCTGGCCCAGGCGATCGAGCTGGAGACCACGCACGAGCCGACGTCCGAGCCGGACCTCGTCCTGCGGCTGGCGGCGCTGCTGCACGACGTGGGGAAGCCGGCGACGCGGGAGTTCCAGCCGGGCGGCGGGGTGAGCTTCCACCACCACGAGGTGGTCGGCGCGCGGATGGCTCGCAAACGTTTGCGCGCGCTGAAGTTCTCGAAGGAGATCATCGACGACGTCTCCCAGCTCGTGTTCCTCCACCTGCGGTTCCACGGCTACGGAAAGGGCGAGTGGACGGACTCGGCGGTCCGCCGGTACGTCACCGACGCCGGGCCCCTGCTGACCCGGCTGCACAAGCTGGTCCGCGCCGACTGCACCACGCGCAACCGGCGCAAGGCGGCGGCGCTGCAGGCGACCTACGACGACCTCGAGGCCCGCATCGCCACGCTCAAGGCCAAGGAGGACCTCGACCGCGTGCGGCCGGACCTCAACGGCGAGCAGATCATGGAACTGCTGGGCATCAAGCCGGGCCCGGACGTCGGCAAGGCGTGGAAGTTCCTCAAGGAGCTGCGCCTGGATCGCGGCCCGCTGGAGCACGACGACGCCGTAGCGGAGCTGAAGAAGTGGGCCGCCGAGCAGGGAATCGGAAATTCCTGACCAACTTTCAGTGAATTCCGTGGAAGGCTGGACCTGGCCCGCGCGGATCGGTGATACTCCCTAACCTCGGTTCACCGACGTGACCAGGGGGTTGTCCGCGCGATGTCCGCAGAAGCTCCCGACCCGCCGAAGCCGGCGGCCGGGGGCAGCTTCTTCGTGGCGCTGCTGCGGCAGGGCGCTCCCGCGATCGCGACGGCCACCAGCGAGCTGTCGGACGAGATCGGCGACCCGACCCCGATCCACGCGCTGAAGCGGATCTCGAAGATGGCCGGGCCGATCGACCCGGCCCACCGAGACGGCCTGCTGCTGCGCGCCACCCGGTACGTCGTGCTCATCCCGCTGGCCTTCCGGCTGCTCGCGGTGCCCGGCGAGTTCGGCGTCTACGCGCTCCGGCACGGCACGACCGGGCTGCTGCCGGTCGGGCTGTTCACCCTGCTCTCGGTCGCGGTGAACGTGATCGGCTTCCGCTGGATGTTCCGCTCGGCGCCGTTCCGCGGCCGGGACGCGGGGAAGCTGCTGGCCGTCGACCTGGTCTTCACCGTGCTCTCGCCGCTGGTGCTCGCGCTGACCGTGCCGACCGAGGCGTACTTCGACGCGCTGGCGGTGAGCAGCGTCCACCTCCTCGGCGAGGCCGGGTTGCTGACGCTCGCGGTCGGCGTCCCGAGCGGGCTCGTGTTCGGGCTGGTGAGCTTCCCGTTGCGGATGCTCGCGAACCTGGTCAACACCGGCGAGGTCCACGTCGGCGCCGCGTTCTCCACCTCCTCGGCGCTGCTGGCCGAGCTGTTCCTGGCCGCCGCCGCGCTGGTGCTGACCGGGCTCGGCACCCGGCTGGCCCTGGCCTACGGCACCCGCAACGGCCGGCTGGCCGAACGCGCCCAGCAGCACCGGATGCTGCACGACACCGTGCTGCAGACGCTCGAGGCGATGGCGCTGTCCGGCACGTCGAACGCCGAAGAGCGGCTGGTCGAGATCCAGCGGCTCGCCCGCGCGCAGGCCATGGAGATCCGGCACACGATCGAGACGGCGGCGTCCGACCGGGCCGAAGCCGGCGCCCGGCCGCTGGGCGAGAAGCTCGCCGCGCTCGCCGCCGAGATGGCGCGCGACGGCCTGCGCGCCCAGCTCGTGGTGGCCGAGCTGGACGACGACACGCTGTCGGAGGTCCGGCAGATCGCCATCCGCGACGCCGTGCGCGAGGCGCTGCGGAACACGATGAAGCACTCCGGCACCGACCGGGTCGTGGTGCGCGTCGAGGAGCGCGAAGGCGGGATCGCGGTGATCACGCGCGACCACGGCAGCGGCTTCAGCGCGGCCGATCATCCGGCCGGCTTCGGCATCAGCGAGTCGATCACCGCGCGGCTCGCCGAGGTCGGCGGAACGTCGCTGGTCGAGTCGGGACTCGCCGGGGGCGGCACTCGGGTGACGTTGTGGGTACCGTTCTGATATCCCCAGGTTACTGATCCGGCCGAAAGCAGGCGGACACGGATCGCGGCTGATGCGCGGCAAAGACCCGTTCCGCCGTGGCTGTCGGTCGGATCAGTACCATCGGCACAGTATGACCTCGATCGAGCTGCTCGCCGACGCCCTCGCCGCCTACCGCTCCGGTGACCGCGAGCAGGCCGCCGAACTCGCCCGCCGGGCCGGCTCGCCGCTGGCCGGCGAACTGCGGATCCACCTGGCCGGCGACAGCGCCGCTCCGGTGTACGACCAGCCGGAGGCGTTCACGGCGTTCATCCGCGGCGGCGGCAACGTCGAGCTGTACCGGGCGCTGAGCGCCGCCCTCGCCGTTCGCTACGACGACGCGAAGCCGGAATCACTGCTCGACCTGGGCTGCGGTGACGGCCTGGCCGTCGTGCCCGCGCTGGAGCAGGCGTCGCACACGCCCGCGCGGATCGACCTGGTCGAGCCGTCGGCCGCGTTGCTCGACGACGTCCGTGAGCGGGTGCCGTCGGCGCAGTGCTGGCAGTCGACCGCCCAGGACTTCCTCGCTCGGGACGACCTCGGCTGGGACTTCGTCCAGTCGACGTTCGCGCTGCAGTCCATCGAGCCGGAGCAGCGCGCCGACGTGCTGCGCGCCCTGCAGCCGCGCACCGGGACGCTCGTGCTCGCCGAGTTCGACGTCCCCGAGTACGTCGAAGGGTCGACGGACCACCTTCGCTCGCTGGTCGAACGCTACGAGCGTGGCGTCGCCGAGTACGGCGCGGACGCGTCGCTGGTCGCGCAGGGCTTCCTGCTGCCGGTCCTGCTCGGGATCGTCTCCGGGCAGGAGCGGACGAACTGGGAGCACCCGGCCGCGATCTGGGCCGGGCAGCTGAAGACGGCGGGCTTCACCGACGTCGACGTCGAGCCGCTCGCCGACTACTGGTGGTCGCCCGCCGTCCTGATCACAGCCTGCTGAGCGCGCCCGTCTCGAGGTGCTGGGCCAGCGGCCGCGGCAGCAGGTAGGCGATCGCGCCGCCCGGCATCCCGCTCCACGGCGCCGTCACGCCGGTCAGCACCCGCAACGAGCGCTGCACACGATAGAGCCGCTTCTCGCGTTCGCGTTCGAACGCCAGCGACGTCTCGACGAACCGCGAGCCCTCGGCGTGCACCAGGTTGCCGGTCTCGGGGCCGAACCGGACGACCGTCGTGCCCGGGCCGACCACGATCAGGCGCTTGCCGCGGTAGAAGTTCAACGGCGGCTCGCCGCGCATCGGCAGGATCGGCCAGTCGGCGGGCTGGTCGGACTCCTCGGCTTTCTGCGGCGGTAGCGGCGGCAGCATCAGCAGGACGCCGAGGAGGAACCGGGCCGCGTCCCCGAGCGAGCCGAACGCCACCGGCTCGTCGGCTGGCGGCCGCGAGACCTCCCAGCCGTTCTCGGCGCGGCGCAGCGTCCAGACGCCCTCGGCCGGGACCTCCTTCGCGCCGATCCGGTAGGCCGCGGGCGGCACGCCGTGCTCGGTGAGCCGCTGCTGGAGCAGCTCCAGCGTCTCCGCACCCCGCAGGTTCCGCACCTCTTCGCCGCGCGCGACGCGGACGAGCGCCCGCTCGTCCGACAGGTCGGCGGACGTCTGCGGCGGCCGTGGCTGGCCGAGGACCTCGGCCTCCGCCGTCGCGCGGACGAGATCGCCGACGAACGGCAGGCGGAATCCCGCCGCCCGGATGTGCTCGACCAGCTCCGGCTCCGGCGGCACGCCGTACTTGCGCAGGTAGTGCGGCACGGCGGCGGGCCAGATCCAGGTGCCGTCGGTGTGGAACGCGTTCGGCACGTCCGGCTTCGCACCCGGCGCGCCGAAGATGTCCGGCAGCGGCGCAGGCCGGTGCAGCGCGACCGGCGCCCGGAACAGGTAGTCGAGCACCCCGCGGACCTGGTCCGGCGGCACCGGCGGCCGGTTGACCACCGGTCGCTCGCCCTCGGCGTGTGAGTCCACGGCCCTGGCGAGCCGGAACACGACGTCCAGCGGCAGGCCGGCCTTCGCGGTCAGCCACGCCGGCTGGTGCTTCGGCGACCGCGGGAACGACGCCAGCTCCAGCTCGTAGGCCGCGGTCGACGGACGGCCGCCGTCGTTGGGCGGCACCCGCCAGTCCGGCTCGCGGTCGGCGTCGAAGTCGAAGTCGAACTGCGACGCCGAGTCGAGCGTGAAGGTGCCCTGGAACCAGGTGCCGACCTCGGGCTGGAACATCGCCGCGCGCAGCCGCGCGAAGAGCCCGCCGAGCTTCGGGGCCGCGGGCAGCGAGACCGACACCGGGCCGTCCTCGTCGCCGACCGCGCGGACCTCGATCTCGGAGTAGTCGCCGACCTGCCGGAACTGCGCGCCGACGCGGGTCCAGCCGCCGGGCACCGTGTGCAGCAGCGTCCGGCCGATCGCGCGCAGCAGCGCGTTCTGGTCGCCGGTGCCCGGCTGGGGCCGCGCGTCCGGCGTGTCGGTGAAGTCCTGCCGCGTCTGCCACAGCGCCGTGACGTCCTTGGCGGGCACCATGACCGAGAAGTCGGTCAGGCCCAGCTGCGCCGCGCGGGCGGCGTCGTCCCGGACCCAGCGCAGGGTGAGCTCCGGCCGCGCGCCCGGCGCGACCTCGAAGATCTCGTCGTCGTACGCGCAGAAGGTGCGCAGCGTGAACGTCGACGGCACCTCGCTCGCCGGCACGACCTTGGCCGGCCGGTCTTCGAACTCCTTGTCGAAGCCCTCCGGCGCCTCTTCGTCCGGCAGCACGGACAGCAGCACGGTGCCGTCCGTGGTCGAACGTTGCGCGCGGAACGTCCCCTCGCCCCACGCCGCGTACAGGCCGTCCGGGCGTTCGGACACCTCAACCCGGTAACGCACGTTTGTCCTCCCCGTCCCCAGTGACACCGCGAAATCTAGTCGACCGGGTACCGAGCGAACCACCGGTCGTCACCCGGCGCATCCGGGCCGAACTCGGTGAGGGCGTCGTCCGCCAGGCCGACGATGACATCGCGGAGCTCCAGCTGCTCCAGCCAGCTTCCCCGCAGGGCTTCTTCGCCGTACATCGCGCCGACGAGGTTGCCGCAGACCGAGCCGGTCGAGTCGCTGTCCCCGCTGTGGTTGACCGCCGCCAGCAATGCCGTGTCGGCGTCGGTGGTGGTCAGCGCGACGTACACGGACATCGACAACGCGGTCTCGCCGACGTTGCCCTGCCCGAGCGTTTCCAGCTTCTCCGGTGTCGGCGGTCCTTGTTCCGCCAGTGCCAGAGCCGCGTCGAGCGCCGCGCTCTGCTCTTCGTGACCCGGGTGTTTCACGAGTTCGTCCCGTGCGGCCGCGAGGGCGTCGAGCAGCGGTTTCCCGTGCAGCAGCCCGTGGACGAGCACCGCGAAGCAGCCCGAGGACAAATACCCGCTCGGGTGACCGTGGGTCAGCGCGGCACTCTCGGCACCGAGCCGGAACACCTCGGCGAGGTCGTCGGACCACAGCGCGACCGGCGCCGCGCGCATCACGCCGCCGCAGCCCTTCGAGTTGTTCACGGGACGTTCGATCGTGCCTCGGACGCCCGAGCGGCCGTACGCCTCCAGCTCGCCGAAGCAGGTCAGCCCGGGCGCGCGCCGGCTGAACAGCTCCTGGTGGGTGACCAGCCAGCCGTCCGGCGCTGGGACGTCGGACTGCGGCCCGCGCGCCCGGTCCCACGCGACGCCCTGCGTGTGCAGCCAGCGCTGGTAGGCCTGCTGCAGCGAGTGCACGACGTCCGCCGAGCCGGTCCGCCGCCGCTGGGCGTGCGCGCGGATCAGCCCTTCGAGCGTGAAGAGCGTCATCTGCGTGTCGTCGGTGATCCGGCCGACGCCGCCGTACGCCGGAATGAAGTCGGTGATGCCTTCCGGCCCGGCGATCTCGCGGATCCGGTCGATCGAGTCGAACTCGGTCTTCGCGCCCAGCGCGTCGCCGATCGCGCCGGCCAGCAGGCTCCCCCGCAGTCGTGAGCGCAAGTCCGGTCCCTTCGGTTTAGCGGTGAAGCGGCCGCTCGGATAGCGCCGCTCCCAGCGGGCGTGCTCCGCGGTCTCCGTCTGGAGGCCGTTGCGGTTGAAGTACCAGAAGACGTCGCTGGCGACGTCGTCGAGCAGGCCGAGGTCGGGCAGCTTGGTGACCCAGGGCAGGCCGGGCACGCCGACCCGGGCGCCGATCAGGGCCCCGGCGAGCGCACCCGCGACCGGGCCGGACCACGCGGCGAGCGTGATCGCCGCTGCCGGGTCGTGGCCGCGCTTGGCCGCGGCGAACAGCGCGCGGCCGAGCACCGACCGGACGCTCCGGCCGTCGCCGATGCTCTCCAGTTGCGTGACGTCGTCGGCGTCACGGTCTTCGCGCAGCGCCAGCGTCGAGGTCGCCAGGTCGCCGCCGATCTCCCGCAGCCGCAGGTGGACGGGCAGCGCGAACGCGTCCCGGGTCAGCAGGGCCTGGAACAGCGAGATCAGCAGTTCGACGCCTTCGGTGACCTCCGCGTCGGCCGCGCTGCCGGTGAGTTCGCGGGCGATGTCCTTCGCGTACCGCTCGGCGTCGACGCCGTCGATGCCCACCGCACTCGCCGGTGTCGCGGCCAAGGCCGTGGCCAGCAGCGCGGAGAACTCGGCGGGCGCGGGGCCCGCGTGCCGGGTCGCGACGGCCAGCCAGCCGACCGGGTCCGGCTCGGGCAGCGTGGCCGGCACCTCGCCGGTCGGCACCGGTGGCAGTCCGCGCAGCACGATGTCGGTGTGGAACAGCAGGTGCCGGGTCAGGCCGCCCAGCGGCAGCGAATCCGTGGCGCCCCCGCCCAGCGCGTCTCCGATCGCGAAGCCCACGTACGCGCCGACGATCCGGTGCCACGCGAAGCGCGCGGCGACCGTGCCGAAGGCGGAGAACTTCCCGAACGTCCACGGCACCGGCCGCGGCCGCGCGTCCTCGTCGACGTGCGCGATCAGGCCGTGCGCACCGAGGTCGGCGGGCCACTGCGGCTCCTGGCCGGCCCGCCGCCGGACGCCGTTGCGGTACTGCCAGGCGAACCCGCGCAGGTACCGGACGCAGTCCTCGGGCGGCAGCTCGAAGTGGTGGTCGCGAGCGTGGTCGACGGCGTACCGCAAGTGCCGTGCCAGCAGGTCGGGTGGCTCGACGCCGAATTCCGCGACGAGCGCGGGCAGCGCCTCGGCGACCTCCGGACCGGCTTCGGGCGCGGGCTCGGCGACCTGGGGCCGCCGCTCGCCGGGACCGGCGTCGGCCAGCTCGGCGGCGGTCAGGCTGCGGACGAGCCCGGTGCCGGGGTCGAGGGTCAGCCCGGTCGACGGCCGGTCGGCCAGCAGCTCGCGAACCGTCACGCGCCACCGGTGCGGGTAGCGCCCGGGCACCTTCGCCGACGAGCTGTAGGCGATGACCTCTTGGCCGCTCGGCACCGGGCGGACCAGCGGCTCGCCGGTGCTGAGTGCCGGCACCAGCACTTCGCAGTCGAGCAGCGCGGTCACGAACTCGGCGCGGCTGATCCAGTTGGCGCCCAGGTAGCCAAGCAGCTTCTCGGCATCGGTCGTGGGCACGGGGAAGCCGCGCCAGACCGGGCCCGGGCGGTACTGCTCGTTCGCGCGGCGCGGGCCCGTCGGCTCCCCGAACAGCGTGTACTGCGTCCAGCCGCGGATGGCGCGCACCGGGATGCCGAGGCCGGGAAACGCCTTCTCGTCGAACTCCGGGTCGACGTCGGGCCGCCACTCGACGAAGCCGTCGCCGCTTTCTGTCATTCTCCCCATCCTCGAGCTAATGCCGCGGGTACCGCTCGATCCACTCGTCGCCGAGGGCGCTCAGCGCCGAGTGCCGGTCGAAGTGCCAGTAGGCGTCCGAAGCGACGTTCTCCACCAGGTACCGCAGCTCCAGCTGGTCGACCCACTTCTGCGGCAGCCCCGGGATGCCGGTGCGCGCGCCTAGCAGGGCACCGGTGATCGCGCCGGTGAGCGCGCTGCGGCCGGAGTGGTTGATCGCGCGCAGCAGTGCCTGCTCCGGGTAGTTCTCGAAGCCGGACAACGCGGCGAAGGCGCGTCCGAGGACCGAGAGCGTCGTCTTGCCGTCACCGATCAGCTCGGGCATCCGCAGGTCGGGCAGCCCGTGCTCGCCGAAGAACGGCACCGACTCGGCGACCATGTCCTTGATCGCCGTCCACTCCGGACCCTGCTGGTACTGGTTGTCCGGGTTGAGCACTTCGCGGCTGAGGTTCCAGATCGGGAAGCTGAACGCCTCCTTGGTCAGCGCCTGCTCGAACAGCCAGGTCAGGTAGGTCGCGGCGGCCAGGTCGGGCTCGGTCGGGTGGGTGACGCCCGCCAGGTCGCGCACCGCCTGGCGCGCGCCCCCGCTCAGCCCGCTCCCGGGACCGGCCATGGTCAGCGCGGCCGGCAGCGCCGGGATCAGCGCGGCCGGGCCGGTCATCGGCGGCGCGCCCCCGGCCTCGGTCGCGAGCTGGTGGTAGGAGTTGAGTTCTACGTCGTCGGCGTCGCGGCGGGCGTGCAGGTCGGCGACCTGCACGAGCCAGCCGTCGGCGTTCTCCATCGGCGCGCCCTGCGTGCGCAGCCAGCGCTGCAGCGCTCCGCGGACGACCCCGGGGAAGAGCTGCTCGGCGTCGCGGGACTCCGGCTGCTCGCGGTGCGGGCTGCGGATCGCGGCCTCGGTGTAGAACAGCAGCCGCTGCGTCAGCGAGCCGATGCGGCCCGGCTGGTCGAACGCCGGGATCAGGTCGGCGACGCCCTCGATGCCGAACTTCGCGTGGATGTCGTGCAGCATCATCCGGTCGACCGCGGCGCCGAGCGCTTCGCCGAGGGCGAAGCCGACGTACGCGCCGGTGACGCGCTGCCAGCCGTAGCGGAAGCCGTCGAGGTCACGCTCGAAGTACTTGCCGAAGGTGTCCAGCCGCGGGGTCGCGCGCCCGGCGTTGTCGTACGCCGGCGCCAGGCCGTTCGCACGCAGGTCGTTGGGCTTGCTGCGCGGCGGCTCCGGCATCTGCAGCCGCTTGAGCCACGACTCGCCGAGCACGGTCTTCGCGCACTCCTCGGCGGTCAGCTCGTACCCGCGCCGCCGCGCCTTCTCGGCCGCGAGGAGCGGCGGCTTCACCGGGTCCGGCAGGCCCATCCGCGACGCCGTGTCCTTCGCGACGCGGCTCAGGTCCTCCTCGGCCTCCGGGCAGCGGCCGTGCACGTCGATGCGCGGCTCGTGCCGCGGGAAGCGCTGGACGATCTGGGCGAGTTCGCCGCTGGAGACGTCCTCGATGGTCGTCGGGCCGCCGTTGATCACCAGGTTCGGCGGGTGCTCGAACTCCGCCAGCGTCGCGACGTCGACCTTCCACCAGCCGTGCTCGCGGGAGGGCAGGTTCCGGGTCGAGCTGAACACCTTGAGCTCGTTGCGCTCCTCGGCGAAGTAGAACCGGTCGGTCTTACCGGTCTCCAGGTCGAGCGGGACGAACACCTCGCAGCGGATCAGCCCGATGAGCAGCAGCTCGCGAGTCAGCCAGCCGACGCTCGCGAACGACAGCAGCGTTTCGAGGGTGTTCTCCGGCTTCGGGTAGCCGCGGCGGATCGGGCCCGCCTTGTACTCGGGGTTCTCCCGCTCTTCGCCGGTCTGGTTGCCCTCGGCGTCGACCTTGACCCAGCCCGCGACGGCCTGCAGCGGCACGCCCAGCTCACCGAGCCCGGCCTTCACGTACTCGGGGTCGACGACCTCGCGCCAGTTCTCCTGGCCGGGGAACGCCACCGGCACCGACAGCCCGCCGGGGTGCGGGTGCGCCTGCCGCAGCTCGCCGTCCGGCTCGCGGACGACGACCGACGGCGGCGGGAAGATCTCCTTCTCCGGCCGGCCCTCGTCGAGGAACGCGATGGTGTTGTAGGGCACCGACCAGCCCTCGGGGATGCGCAGCACCTTCTCGGTGTCCACCCGGAGCCCGGCAGGACCGGAGACGTCCGGACCGTGCACCGCGCGCAGCCACTGGCCGACCTTGGCAATCGCTTCCGCCGCTTCCACCTACTCGATCCTCTCCAGGCTTCCGTCGGACTCGTGCTCGGCGATCGTCTTCGGCAGCACGAAGGCCACCGCGCCACCCGGCAGGTTCGCCCACGGAACCGTGATGCCGGTGATCACGTGCAGAGGGCGTCTCAGCCGGTAGCTCCGCCGTTCCCGCTCACGTTCGAGTGGCAGCGACGTCGTGGCGAACCGTACCTCCCCGTGGTGGACCAGGTTGCCGGGTTCCTCGCCGAAGCGCAGGACGACCGTACCCGCCACCAGCCGGGTGATGCGCTTGTTGCGGAGCAGGGTGAGGGGAGGCTCACCCGGAGCCGGGTGGACCGGCCAGTCGTCGAGCTCCTTGGCCGTTTCCAAGGGCGTTTCGTGCCCGGCGGTCATCCGGGCGGGGTGCAGCAGCAACGCCCCGAGCAGCTGCTGAGCGGCGTCTTCGAGCCGCTCGAAGTACTTCGGCTCGCGGGGCTTCCCGCCGGCGTACGCGGCGACTTCCCAGCCTTCGGCAGTGAAGTTGAGACACCACGTGCCGTCGGCCCGGTCGCCGACGCGGTAGGCCTCCGGCCAGACGCCGTGCTCGCCGAGCCGTTGCACCAGCACGATCAGCAGTTCCTCGTCGCCGAGCTTCGGGTCCGGCGTCGTCTCCAGCTCCGCGACGACGTCCCCGCCGGTCTTCTTGACGTCGGCTCGGCTCGGCTTCGGCCGCGGCTCGCCCAGCAGGTCGGCCTCGGCGGTCCGGCGCACCAGCGGCTCGACGTACGGCGGCTGGAAGTGGTGGCGGCGGATGTGTGCGACCAGGTCCGGCTCGGGCGGAATGCCCTGATCGGCCAGCTGGTCGGCCACCGACGACGGCCAGATCCAGGCGCCATCGGTGTGGAAGCGCTCGTCGCCGTCCTCGTGGACGACGGCCTCGCGCTCGAGGTACTGCAGCACGAGCGGCACCTCGGTGTCGGTCAGCGGCGGCCGCTCGACGTCCGGGCCGCCGGGCTCGGCGTGCCGGAACACCACGCCCAGCGGCAGCTGCGCGCGCAGCCGCCACCAGTCGGGGATGTGCTCGCCGGCCCGCGGGAACGCGGCGAGCTCGTCCGGGTAGGCGGCCGACGGCGGCGTGTCCGTCCACACCGGATCGTCGTCGAGCGCGAAGTCGAAGTCGAAGGTGCCGTCCGGGGCGAGCGTGAACCGCGCCTGCAGCCAGGTCCCGCGATCCTCGGCGTACATCCCCTTGCGCGGCTCGGTGAACAGTTCGGCGACCGCGTCGGACGTCGTCGCGTTGTGGCCCTGCACTTCGGTGTGCGTCCCGACCTGCCGGAAGTCGATCGCGGCGGGCCCGGCGGCGTCGGTCCGGAGCTCGCGGACGAGCTTTCCCAGCTGCACCAAGAGGGTGCGCTGCTCTTCGGGCGAAAGTCGATGTTCCACGTGAATCATCGCGCCAACGTCGAGGTGAAGGTGAAGGTCGGAGCGTCGCCCGCGGCGCGGCGGGCGAACTCGTCCTCCCACATCTTGAAGGTGCGCCGGTACAGCGAATCGATCAGCGCGCGCTCTTCCTTGGTGATCTTGCGGTTCTCCTCTTCCGTAGCGGCCCAGATCGCGTCGATCGTCTCGTAGAGCGCGAAGATCGGCCCGTCACCGCGGAGGTAGTGGTGTCGCTCCTCCTCGGTCCGGCGCACGAACCGCTCCCAGGTGAGCTTGACGATCTCGGCTTCGTGCCCGAGCAGCACATCCGGGACGTGGTCCGGCTTCTCGTCGAACGCGCCGGTCCGCCAGTTCAGGATGCGACCGGTGAGCCCGCCGTCGGGCGTGCTGTCGACCACGTAGGTGTGGTCGTAGTACTCGAAGTAGGACGGCGTCTGAACCATCTAGAGACTCCCCTGCAGCGCGTCCCGGAACAGCTCTCGTTCGCGCTTGATCAGCCCGTCGATCAGGCCCTGTTCCTCGGTCGTGAACTCCGCCCGGCCTTCGGCCTTCCGGAGCGCCTTCAGGTCACGGCGAACTTCGTAGAGCGCGTGCTCGTACGCTGCCACGTCATCGAGTGCCTTGACGTGCAGTCGCAGCTCGGCGACGTGCCCATCGACGCGCACGCTCATCTGCAGATCGCGATACCCGGCCTCAGCGGGGTTCGCGAACCGGTCCTCGAACTTCACGATGTCCAGCTCGGGGTGCGCGGCAACCCGTTCGAGCGCCGCGTATGCGTCCTGGACTCGCTCGAACTGGATCATCGCCCCGGCCAGGTCGATCAGCCTGGAGGCATCGCCGTCGTAGCCGGCGATCTTGTCCATCGCCCGGCCGAGCGACTTGGGACCGGGCCGGAAGCCCGGGTTCCCGTTGGTCGCCTCGGCCAGCGGCGGCAAGGTCCGCTCCAAGACCGCCTGGGCGCGCGCCGCCTCCTCGTAGCGGTGTCCGAGGTACTCCCGCGTGTAGGCCTCGTCGCCCCGCATCGCCGGGTCGAACGGGGCTTGCCGTCGGTGCGCCGGCGGGTGTTCCCCAGCCTCTTCGGAGACTCGGTCGGCGACTTCGTGCTGGTCGTGCGTGAGCGGCGTCGGCTCCGCGTCCGGGCCCACCGGTTCCGCGTCCGGGTCCGGGTGGTGCACCTCGTGCACGGCGTCGGCCAGGATCGGGATGGCCTCGTCGTGCACCAGCAGGCTCGCGATCGTCTCCGGCTTGCGCAGCAGCGACCGCGTCAGGAACTCGTTGGCCGGGTCGTGGAGCAGCTCCACCAGCTCCGGGTAGCTCGCCAGCCGCGTCCGGACGAACTCGCCGACCGGCCCGAGGTGCTGCGGGTTCCCTTCCTGGTCCTTGACGACGAGGTCGGTGGTGGCGCCGTCGAGCGCTTCAGCGATCCGGGGCTGGGCGAGCAGCTCGTCGAGCCGGGACCGCGGGGAGCCGCCGTAGCCGCCGTGCTCGGTCGTCTCGGCGTGCTCGGTGTGGACGTGCTCGGTGCCCGGCGTGCCGACGTGCATCAGCTTGATGCCCTTCGGCGGCTGCGGCAGGTGCATGAGGTCGCCGGACTGCGGGTCGATGAACGCGACGCCGTCACGGGTGTGCACGACCATCGCGACGTGCCCGTACTCGACGCCGTTCGGGCCGTCGTACTTCACCGCGACCACGGCGTGGTGGTCGAGCGGCTTGTCCCGCATCTCGCGGATGACGTCGTCGTAGCTGCCGCGCTCGGAGAACGTCTCGCCGAAGCGGCCCTCGATGTGCTCGAGCGTGCCGCGGGTGCCCATCTCGTGGAAGAGGATCGGCTCGGCCGTCATCTCGCCGCCGTGCAGCCGGTCCCAGTACGCCTCGGGCCCGCGGGTGCAGTTGGACAGGTAGCCGTTCTCGAGCGCGCCCGGCCCGTGGAAGCCCGGGTTGACCTCGCGCAGGTGCGGGAGCCGGTCCTGGACGTAGGCCGCGCGCTCGGCCGGCGTCGCGGCGTCGGCGTGGATGGCCGGCTCGGACGGCGGGTTCGTCGCGCGCGCCAGGGCGGAGTAGTCGGGCTGGGGCTCCGGGGTGATCGGCGTCTCGGCCGGCCCGTCGAGGACGTCGCTGACCTTCGGGTGCTCCGGCTGCGTGACGTGCTCCGGCTCGCCGAAGCCGCCGAGGCGTTCCATCAGCGCGGCTTGCTTGCGCCGTTCGAACTCGGCCGCGTTGTGGTCGTTCTCGGCGCGGCGCTCGGCCATGTTCCGCTGCGCGGCCTCGGGGTCCAGGTAGCGCGGGTGGCCGGGGCCGATCTCCTCCGCCTCGACGACCCACTTGCGGCGGCCCTCGGGCGTGATCTCCAGGCGCTTGTCGTGCACCAGCAGCTGCGTGCCGGGCGGCGACAGCGCCTCGCGCTCGGACGGGTTCTCGGCGAGCTTCGAGATGTCGCGGAGGTTGTCCGACCGGACGTGCAGCTCGACGTCGTCGCCGAACTTGCTGCTGGAGAACTCGCCGGTCTTGATGGACGCGCTGGAGAACGACGGCTCGACGACCACTTCACCGGGGGTGTACGGCCCGGCGACCAGCTCGGCCAGCCGCGGGTCACCGCTGACGTCGATGCCGCGCACGGTCTCGCCGGACACGCGCGGGACCTGGTTGAGGCCGTCGACGATGGCGCGGGTGTTCTCCTGCGCGAGGTCGAAGCCGGGGTGGCCCGGGCCGCGGCGCAGGGCTTCGTTGACGTCGTAGGCGTACTCGCCGCGGGTGTAGCCGTGCACCGCGACGGCCCCGTCGTCGGTCATGGGCAGGCCGGCGGCGTCCCGGCGCGCGAGCGCGCGGTCGTGGATGTCCTGGTAGCTGCCCTCGTCACCGACCGCGCGGCGGATGCTCTCGTGGTCGGACGGCGTCCCGCGGTGCTCGCCGTCGAAGAGGTAGCTCTCGTCGTGCGGCGGCCGTTCGGATGTCGGGTTGAGGCGGTCGGTGATCGTCGGCGCTTCGTGCCCGCCGAGCGGCAGCTCGCGGATGCCGGTGGCGTCGTGCGGCAGCTCGGCGAGCCGCCCGGTGACGGGATCGGCGAAGAGCACACCGTGCTCGGTGTGCACCCCGGCGACCAGCCGCTCCTGCCCGAGGTGCTCGAAGGCGACGGCGGTCCGCGCGCCGACCGGACGGTCCCCGAGGCCGCGCGCGACGTCGTCGAAACTGCCCCGGCTGCTCCACTGCCCGCGGAGGCTCTCCCCGCGGGCAGGCCCGGCGACGACGTCCTCACCGTTCATCCGCCGGTCGAAGGCGATCATCGACTCGGCGGCGTTGGTGCGAAAGCCGTGTTCGCCCGGGCGGTAGTGGTTGCGGGTGTTGACCGCGCCGAGTTCGGGAACGGCGTCGCGGACGAGCCGCGCGTGCTGCTGCGGAGTGTCGACAGACCCGGCATGCAGCACGGGTGGGCCACCCGGCGTCAGCGGTTCGGCGAGCTGCGACCAGCCGCCATCAGGCTCGTTCGTGGCGGGCGGCCGTCTTTCGGCAGGCGGCGGCGGGTCTTCTTCCCCGCCGAGCAGCTTGAACAGGTTGCCGGAGGGTTTGAGGTGTGGGTGCTCGGCGTAGAACTGCTCGAGCTCGGCGTCGGCTTCACGCTGGAAGCGTTCCTCGTCGGCACGTTCCTGAGCACGTCGTTCGTCGATCGCGTCCCGCGTGTCGGCGCGGTACCGCGGATCCCCGGGCGCGATTTCCTCGGCGTGCACGACCCACTGCGGCTGGTCCCGGGCGCCGGGACGGTGCTGGAAGTCCGGGTGCTCGGGGTGCCCCGGACCCATCTCGACCCCGGTGACCGCGAACTGCGACCCGGCTTTGAAGAGCACTTCGCGCTCACGCCCGATGCTGGCCATGGCCTCGACGTCCCGCCCGGTCCGGGACTCGATCCGCATCTCGACCTCACCGGCGAAGGTGCTGCGCGGATGCTCCGCGTCGACCTTGGACGAGCTGAGGAAGGAGGGCTCGGTGATGTGCGCGCCCTCGTGGAAGCGGCCGAGGAAGGCCTGGAGCCGCGCGGGATCGCCGTGGAAATCGACCCGCCGCGAGACGGTGCCGACGTGCGGAGGCAGCTCGTTGAGCCCGGAGACGAGCGCCCCGGCCTGGGGGGCGAGGTCGAGGAGTTCGGGTCCGCCGAGCCGAAGGGCCCGGTTGAGCGGCCCGACCAGCTCGTGCCGCGTGTAGGCGTGGACGGCGAAGGCGCCGTCGTCGGACGTGCCGGGGTGGAACTCGTCCCGCCTGGCGAGCGCCTCACGGCGGATCTGCTCGTGCCGCCACTCGCCGGTCTCCGGGCTCTGGCGCCCGGAGTCCATGAAGGTGTCCTCGATCCGCCTGACTCCGTCATCGGTGTGAAAACCGGGATCGGTGAGGTAGGGCTCGTCGACACCCGGGTCGGCCTGGCCGAACTGGTCGTCGGAGTGCAGCCCGTTCTCGTCGGCGGCGTGCTCCTGCCCGGCATCAGCAGGTGCCGCCTCTTGCCCGACTGCGGGCTCCCGCCCGTCAAGCGGCCGATCGTGCGCAGCGGCTTGGTCAGGACCGCGGTGCTGTTCCTGCCCGCCGGCCCGCGGCTCACGCAAGTCCGCGGCCGTATCGGATCCAGGTCGCTCAGCGGCGGGTGCCTGCTCGCGTGAGGGTGTGTGCTCGGTTGCGGGCGCGTCCTGTCCGGGTGGCCGCTCAGTGGCGGGTGCCTGCTGCTCGACGGCCCGCGCGGGAGCCCGTCCGGCGCCAGGAGCTTGCTGCTCAGCTGCGCGTCCTTGCTCGCCGACCGGTTCGACGGCAGGCCGTTCCTGCACCGGGGCGTGGTTCGGCTCCGCAGGCCGCTCGACGGGTCGCGGCGGCTCAGGCCTTCGCGGCTCTTCGAAGAGACCCCGCGGCAGGTGCTCCTGCGGCGGCCCGAACCGTGGCGGCGGAACCTGCGCCGGCCCCACTGGACGCGACGGACCCAGCCGCGGATCCTGCGGCGGCCGCCCAGGTGGTGGCGGCATGGGCGGGCGTCCACCCGGCCCCTGCGGCCCCCGTGGCTGGTTCGGATACCCGCCAGGACGCTGCGCACCAGGCACCCCGGGATGCGGCGGCCCACCCTGCGGCCCCACCCCCATCCGCGGCGGCGGCATCCGCCGCGGATCCACCCCACCCTGCGCCGGCTGTCCCCCGTGAGCGGGTTGCCCGCTCGACGGCACCTGACCACCCGGCGGCTGCGCACCGTGCGGTTGCCCACCTTGCGGTTGTCCACCGTGAGCGGGCTGTCCATGCGAGCGCACCTGACTGCCCGGCGGCGGGTATCCGTTGTGTGGGGACTGACCGCCCGGCGACTGGCCGCCGTGAGGCGCTTGTCCGCCCTGCGGTGGTCCGCTGAACGGCGACTGTCCACCTTGGTGCGCCGGCCCGCCATGGTGCTGCCCGCCGTGGGGCGGCTGCCCTTGACCGCCCAGCGGTTGCCTGTGCGGCGGCGGTCCTCCCTGCGGGTTGCCGCCAACGGGCGACTGCCCGCCCTGCGGTGACCCACTGTGCAGCGGCTGTCCGCCGTGCGGTGGGTGGCCACCCTGTAACGGCGGAGCACCGTTCGGTCGCTGGGCGCTGCGCTGCGGCTGCCCACCCTGCCGCGCACTCGGCGACATCGGCGGCTGACCCGGTGGCACCCGGCGCGGGTCGTGCGGTGACTGGCCACCACGCGGGGGCATGGGGGCCTGTCCACCCGGGCGCCCTGGACTGCCGCCGCTGGGCATTCCGGCTGGTGGAGGTGGGGTGAACACGCCTGGGGGCGGCGACTGTTGCGCCGACGGTCCGTTCTGGAACGGCGCCGCCGCCCCTCCGTCGGCGGCGAATGGCTGGTTCGTGCCGCCTGTGAAGCCGGCCGCTCCGACGTTGTCCTGGGAGCGTCCGGCGGTCTGGCGGCCTGCTTCCTGGCCGAATGCCGGCTGGGCCATGCCGTAACCGCTGCCAGTTGGACCGCCATGCGAGCTGGCCGATGAAGACGGCATTCCACCCGTCGAAGGCGCCGATCCGCTCGGCGTCGGAGCGGCGGCTGGTTGCCGGGGTGCCGGACTGTCCGCGGCCCTCGCTTCGGACTGCTGCTGCGGCGCGGGGCTGTCGGCCGCCCTGGGCTGGTCTGCCTGCAGGACGTGGTCCGAACTCGGTCGCGGACCGTCGGACTGCTGGGGTTCGCCGACCGGCTGCCGTGGCTCGGCGGGCTGACGCTCCGCGCCCTGACTCGGCGCGCTCTCCGCGCGTTGCTCGGATTCGTGTCGAGGCTCCGGCTCGGACGACGCTTCGTGCCGAGGCTCCTCGCCGCGCGGCTCAGGCGCCTGTCGCGCGGGCTCTTCACTGCGTGATTCGGTCTCGGTCGTCTCGCGCTGGCCTTCTTCGCCGTGCGATTCCGGTTCAGGCGCCTGTCGCGCGGGCTCTTCGCCACGTGATTCGGGTTCAGACGCCTCGCGCTGGCCTTCTCCGCCGTGCGACTCCGGCTCGGCCGCCTGTCGCGAAGGCTCCTCGCCACCCGACTCAGACCCACCCCGCGACTCCGACCTCGGAGACGAAGACGCACTCGCCTCCTCGCCCCCCGACCGAGACTCCCCCGCGTCCCGGGGAATGTTCGCCTCGTGAACCGCGTGCAACTGCTCCTTGGCGCCCCCGACCGTCCCACCGACAGCCCCGCTGGAAGCCCCGGTCACCAGTTGCTCAGGCGTCAAAGATCCCAAATCCCCGGTAACCGCGGCCTGCCCGACGGTCTGCGCGACCCCCTCGATCGCCCCCCGAGCCCCAGCTCGGAGAGCGGCGTCCGCGACCTGACCACCGGCGGAATGCGACAGCCCCTCGGTCGCCCCGCGGCCGATGGAACCCGAAGCCGCGCCGACCGCGCCGCCGACCGCGCCGGAGATCGCCGCGTCCGAGGTCTTGGACCAGTCCCAGCTCTGGCGGTCGCCCTTTGCCATCTGCAGGCCCTGGATGCCCGCGTCCATCCCCAGATTGATGGCCTCGTTCTTGAGGACCTCCATGCCGATCTTCTTGAGGCCCTGCTTGAGCAGCTTCTCCAGCAGCTCCTTCGCGACCTCTTTGAACCCCTGCTGCGCCAGCTTCTCGAGCAGCTGCCGGAACAGCATCTGCACGGTCATCCGCGTCGCGACCTGGGCCGGCGCGATACCCGCCGTCGAGCCGCCGAACGTCACCGCCGCCGCCGCGATCATCGCCGCTATCTGGGCCGCCAGCACGATCAGGGAGATGATGATCATGTACTTCGTGTACTCGACGTCCAGCGCCGTCTGGTCGCACGAATCCCCGAGGGCCTTCGTCGCGTCGGTGAGCTGCTTGAAGTACACCTCGTCGCCGTCGACGAACTTCTTCCACTGCTCCACGAACGCGTCGGCACCGTCGCCGGTCCAGTTGTCGCGGATGCCGGACGCCGCCTGGTTACCCGTCTCGGCAACCGGGGCGATCGCCGAAGACGCCGTGTGCCACGCGTCGCGCAGGGCGCGCAGCTTGGTCTCGTCGCCCTCGGGCCAGCTCTCCCCGACGACGATCGGCAGCAGCCACTTGACCGCGTCGGGCATCTCCATACCCACGGGTCATTGCCCCTTGCCGAGCTGCGAAGTCACGTCTTCGTCGGCGCCCGACAGCGCCTTCATCGACTTGGCGACGTTCTGCTGCATGCCTCGCAGCCCCTGCACGAGGTTGGTGAAACCCTCGACGGCGCCCTGCGCACCCGGCACGTAGTCCTTGGCGAACTCCTTGCCGGAGTCGTCGTCGCCCCAGCACGCACCCTGCGCGTCGAGGGCGCCCTGCAACGTCTTCAGCGCGCTGTCGAGCCCGTCCGCCGCCGTGGTCAGGCCGTTCGACGCGCTCAGGACCGCGTCGGGTTCCGCGGTGAACCCGGAGCCCCCTCCGGGCATCAGTCGCCCCTCGTCATCCAGGACGACGGCGGCTCCTCGTCCTCGTCACGCGGCGGGCGGACGCGCTTGGGCGCCGGCTTCGGGGGAAGCGGCGGCGGCACGGCGTCGTTGCGCAGGATCGAGCCACCTTCTTCATACGAGGGCCGCGTCGCCTCTTCCTCGACGAACTCCGGGATCGGCGGCACCAGCCCGGCCAGCGACGGCGCGCCTTCGACGAGGTCCGCGAGGTCGGGCAGGCCTTCGGTGATCGGCGCCATCAGATCGGCGATCTTCTGCTTGACCTGCAGCGATCCCTGGCGCACCACCGTCTGGACGGTGTTCGCGAGCTGGGCGGGCGTCGTGCGTTCGAACGCGTTCGGCGAGAACTCGAGCTTCGCGAGGTTGCCGCCGGCGCCGATCGTGGCGCGGACCAGCCCGTCGGGAGAATGCACCTGGGCCGTGGTCTCCGCGGCCGCGGCCTGGGCGTCACGCAGCTGCGCGGTCTGCCGCTCGAAGTTCTCCAGGAGGGTGTCCATCTGGTTCTTCATCGCGGCATTGCGTGCTTCGAGCTGTGCACGGTCGTCGCCCGCGGTGGTCACAGGTGCCCCCGGTGTCCCTCGAACCTACTAATGACTTGCCGTCACCCTAATGCCAATGGAGCAGTGGCCGTGACCGGTTCGGGTGTTTGCCTCAGCGAATCGTACGGCGCCGCGCGACCGCGTACCCGGCTCCGCCGAGGAGGTAGCAGGCCGTCGCCGCGATGAGCAGGCCCGGCGAGCGGCCGTCGTCCGGGACCACCAGCGCGGCCAGCGAAACCGCCGCCACCTGCGTGATGTTGAAGAGCGTGTCGTACAGCGCGAACACCCGGCCGCGGGCTTCGTCGGCGACGTCGAGCTGGATCGACGAATCGACGCAGAGCTTCAGCACCTGCCCGGCGCCGGTGATGACGAACGACGCGAGCAGCGCCAGCGGCAGCACCATCGGCAGGCCCAGCGCCGACTGCGCGATCGCGGCCACCAGCAGCGAACCGAGCACCGCGCGCAGGCGGCCGAACTTCCGGACCAGCCGTGCGGTCAGCAGCCCGGCGATCAGGATGCCGGCGCCGGCGAGCGCTGCCATCTGCCCGAGCCCGGGCAGACCGGCGCGGAAGACCCCGTGGTCGGTGAAGTAGTTCCGCATCATCAGCACGGTGACCAGCAGCGACACCCCGAACGACGCCCGGTGCGCGAAAAGCGCGAGGAACCCGGCCGTGACGCTGGGTGCTCGCCACGCGTGGCGAGCACCGTCGGCCAGCCCGCGCGCGACGGCCAGCACGGGGTTCGGCGGTTCGTCGACCACCGACGGCCCGAGCACCCCGCGCGCGAACCCGCGCGCGATGAACGCCGAGACCAGGGTGCCGAGCACCGCGAACGCCGTGGTCTCGGCCGAGCCGACGTCGTTGCTGCCGAAGAGCGCGCGCAGCCCGATCGCGCAGCCGCCGCCGATGACGGCGATCGCCGAGCCGAGCGTCGTGGCGAAGGCGTTCGCCGTCACGACGCTCTCCTCTTCGACGACGTGCGGCAGCGACGCCGAAAGCCCGGAGCCGATGAAGCGTGAGATGCCTTCCGCGGCCAGAGCCAGCGAAAACAGGCCGATCCCACCGAACCCGAAGCCGACCGCGGCCGACGCCGCGACGATCGCCAGACCGCGCAGGAGGTTCGCGAAGATCAGGACTTTGCGCCGGTCCCAGCGGTCCAGCAGGGCACCGGCGAAGGGTCCGACGACGGAGTACGGGAGCAGCAGCGCGGCGAACCCACCGGCGATGGCCAGCGGATCAGCGGCACGTTCAGGGTTGAAGAGCACGGCCCCGGCGAGACCGGCGCGGAAGACGCCGTCACCCCAGCTCGCGGCGAAGCGCGTGAAGAGCAGACGGCGGAAGTCCGGGTCCTTGAGCAGCTCCCGCGGCCCTCTGCGCGTTGTCGCCGTTCGAGCGCTGATCGTCACGAAGCCAGATTAAGGCCCGGCCGTGGGACACGGGTCAAGACCTTCGGTCGTCGGCGCATCAGCGAAGACGGCGGAGCCGTCGAGCAAGAGGGGCCGGCGCACTCAGCCTCGCCTCTCGGCGGCTATGCGCAGTGTGGCTCCTGCCGGACGGTATTCCACAAAGGCGGTTCTTCAGTGAGCCCGGGGGACACGGAGTGCGCCGACCAGTGTTTCAAACGAGGCGGATGAGGCGATTGTTCCCGAGCCGAAGTAATTCGCCGGGCCAGAGGTGAGATCATGGGTCGCGTGCCAGCGGACGCCGAGGTTGAGCCGGGAACGCTCCTGGTCGCCGCCCCCACGATGGTCGACCCCAACTTCAAGCGGACCGTCGTGTTCGTCATCGATCACCGAGACGAAGGCACGCTCGGCGTGGTCCTGAACCGGCCAAGCGACGTCGCCGTGCACGACGTGCTGCCCACCTGGGGCGGGCACGTCGCCGAGCCGCAGGCGGTGTTCGTCGGCGGGCCGGTCGAGAAGAAGACGGCGCTGTGCCTGGCCGCGCTGCGCACCGGCGAGACGGCGGCGAGCGTGCCGGGGGTGATCGCGGTCCGCGGCCCGGTCGCGCTCGTCGATCTGGACACCGACCCCGAGGTGCTGGTACCGAAGGTCCGCGGCGTGCGCGTCTTCGCCGGGTACGCGGGCTGGGACTCGGGCCAGCTGGCCGGCGAGATCGAGCGGGACGACTGGGTCATCGTGCCCGCGCTGCCGAGCGACATCCTGGCCTCGCCCAGCGGCGACCTGTGGAGCCAGGTGCTGCGCCGCCAGGGCATCCCGCTCGCGCTGCTGGCCACCCACCCGGGCGACCTCCAGAGGAATTAAGCGTCTTCCTTCTTGAAGACGCCGCAGCCGCCGGCGCCGCACGCGCAGCCGCTGCAGCCGGCCGGCGCGGCCGGAGCCGGGGCGGGCACCGTCAGCGCGGCCCGGTTGCCGAGCACCCCGCCGCCCATGACCAGGACGAGCATGGCGAGCACGCCGGCGAGCGCCGCGGAGACCAGGCCGGCGGTCGTCGGCATCGCGAGCCCGGCCAGCCCGGTGAGCACGGAGATCGCACCCCCGGCCATGGTCGGCAGCGCCGCGACGCGGTTGGCCAGCTTGAAAGCTTCTTCGCTGCGCAACGCGGCCTGCGTGCGCACACCGGTGCCGCCTTCGCGCGTCAAGCGCTCACGGAAACCGAGGAACCCACCAAAGCCGACGAGCAGACCCAGCACGACCGGAACCAGCGCGATAGCGAACACGGGGTCAAGGATAAGCGTGACGTCCTGGCAACCTGCCGGATACCCTGATCGACTGTGCTACAGGCCATGTCACCGCGTGTACTGCCCACCGTGTTGGTCGCTGCTCTGATCGGGGGAATTCTCGCCGCCGCGCCGGCGAGTGCCACCGAGAGTCACCAGCGGCCCGTCCGGTTGCTCGGCGAGCAGATCGTCCCGAACGCCCTGCAGTTCCAGGGCACGACGGTCGGCGGCCTCTCGAGCATCGACTACGACCCGCGGACCGGCGGTTACGCGCTGATCTGCGACGACCGGTCGGCGATCAACCCCGCCCGCTTCTACACGGCGACCTTCCCGGTCTCCGCGAACGGCGTCGGCCCGGTCACCTTCACCGGCACGAAGCCGCTGCTGCGCCCGGACGGCACGCCGTACCCGCCGCTTGCGCAGAACGATCCGTCGAAGCCGCAGAACGAGCAGACGATCGACCCCGAAGAGCTGCGCGTCGACCCGTGGACCGGCGACTACTACTGGTCGCAGGAGGGCGAGCGGACGGCGACGACGCTGATCGACCCGTCGATCCGCGAGGCGCGCCGCGACGGTGAATACGTCCGCGACCTGCCGATCCCCGCGAACGAGAAGATGACGCCGACGGCCGGCCCGCGCCAGAACCTGGTCCTCGAGGGCATCACCTTCACCGGCTTCGGCGCGCTGCTGGCCAGCGACGTCGAGGGGCCGCTGCTGCAGGACGGCCCGGAATCGACCCGCACGACCGGTGGCGTCTCGCGGATCACGCTGCAGGGTCGCTACGGCCCGGTGCTGGCGCAGTACGCCTACCCGCAGGAGCCGCTTTTCGCGTCACCGGTGCCGGCCGGCGCGTTCGCCACCACCGGCGTGTCCTCGATGCTGGCCGTGGACCAGGCCGATCCGACGAAGTTCCTGATGATGGAGCGCTCGTTCGTCACCGGCGTCGGCAACAAGGTGCGCGTCTACGAGATCGACACGAAGGGCGCGACGAACGTCCTGAACGTCAAGTCCCTGGCCGACGCGAAGAACGTCAAGCCGGTGCAGAAGCGCCTGCTCTTCGACGCCGCCGACCTTGGGCTGTCCACTGTGGACAACCTGGAGGGCATGACGTGGGGCCCGAAGCTGCCGAACGGCGAGCGGAGCTTGATCATCGTCAGCGACAACAACTTCTCGGCCACCCAGGTCACCCAGTTCGTCGCACTGGCGGTCCCCGCGGAACGGCTTTGACCAGCAAGTTACGATGAAGGTATGAACACGGCTCGGCTGCTCCTTAGCCTGCCGCGCTGACCGGGCCCGGCCCGGCCGGCGCGGCGACCCCTCATGCCCTGGTGGCTGAGGGGTCGAGTTGTTTCTGGACGAGCTTGAAACGAAGGAAGACGGCGATGACCGAGACACCAGGGACCGACGTCCCGGCGCACCGCTACACGGCCGCGCTGGCGGGTCAGATCGAGCAGCGGTGGCAGGACCACTGGGCCGACCAGGGCACCTTCCACGCGCCCAACCCCGTCGGGCCGCTCGCCGTCGAGGGGCAGCCGGTGCCCAGCGACAAGCTGTTCGTCCAGGACATGTTCCCGTACCCGTCGGGCTCCGGCCTGCACGTCGGGCACCCGCTGGGCTTCATCAGCACCGACGTCTTCGCCCGGTACCACCGGATGATCGGGCGCAACGTGCTGCACACGATGGGCTTCGACGCGTTCGGCCTGCCGGCCGAGCAGTACGCGGTCCAGACCGGGCAGCACCCGCGCAAGACGACCGAGGAGAACATCCGGACCTACCTGCGCCAGATCCGGCGCCTGGGCCTGGGCCACGACGAACGCCGGCGCATCTCCACGATCGACCCCGAGTACTACCGCTGGACCCAGTGGATCTTCCTGCAGATCTTCAACTCCTGGTACGACACCGACGCGGGCAAGGCGCGCCCGATCGCCGAACTGGAGGCCGCCTTCGCCGACGGCTCGCGGTCCACGCCGGACGGCCGTGACTGGTCGGCGCTGAGCGCCGTCGAGCGGAAGAAGGTGATCGACGACCACCGGCTGGTGTACATCTCCGAAGCGCCGGTCAACTGGTGCCCGGGCCTGGGCACGGTGCTGTCGAACGAAGAGGTCACCGCCGACGGCCGCAGCGAACGCGGCAACTTCCCGGTCTTCCGCCGCAACCTGCGGCAGTGGATGATGCGGATCACCGCGTACGCCGATCGCCTGGTCGACGACCTGGACCTGCTGGACTGGCCGGAGAAGGTCAAGTCCATGCAGCGGAACTGGATCGGCCGCTCGCACGGCGCGCGCGTCACGTTCAAGGCCGGCGAAGACGCGATCGAGGTCTTCACGACCCGGCCGGACACGCTGTTCGGCGCCACGTACATGGTGCTGGCGCCGGAACACCCGCTGGTCGACAAGCTGACGGCTTCCACGTGGCCCGAGGACGTCGACTCCCGGTGGACCGGTGGCGCCGCGACGCCCGCCGACGCCATCAAGGAGTACCGCGTCGCCGCGTCGCGGAAGTCCGAGCTGGACCGGCAGGAGAACAAGGAGAAGACCGGCGTCTTCACCGGCGCGTACGCGACGAACCCGGTCAACGACAAGCAGATTCCGATCTTCGTCGCCGACTACGTGCTGATGGGCTACGGCACCGGCGCGATCATGGCCGTCCCCGGCCAGGACGTCCGCGACTGGGAGTTCGCCGAGAAGTTCGGGCTGGACATCATCCGGACCGTGCAGCCGTCCGAAGGTTTCGACGGCAAGGCGTACACGGGTGACGGACCGGCGATCAACTCGGGCTTCCTGGACGGCATGGACGTCGCCGAGGCCAAGAAGACGATCATCGAGAAGCTGGCCGAAGACGGCACCGGTGTCGGCACCGTCCAGTTCAAGCTGCGCGACTGGCTGTTCTCACGCCAGCGCTACTGGGGTGAGCCGTTCCCGGTCGTCTACGACGAAGACGGCGAAGTCCACGCCGTGCCCGAGTCGATGCTGCCGATCGAGCTGCCCGAGGTCGCCGACTACTCGCCGGTGACGTTCGACCCGGAGGACCGCGACTCGATGCCGTCGTCGCCGCTGGCGCGCGCGACCGACTGGGTCGAGGTCGAGCTGGACCTGGGCGACGGCCCGAAGACCTACCGCCGCGACATCAACACGATGCCGAACTGGGCGGGTTCGTGCTGGTACCAGCTGCGCTACGTGGACCCGACGAACACGGAGACGTTCTGCGCGCCGGAGAACGAGGCGTACTGGTTGGGCCCGCGCCCGGGTGAGCACGGCGCGGACGACACCGGCGGCGTCGACCTGTACGTCGGCGGCGTCGAGCACGCGGTGCTGCACCTGCTGTACTCGCGGTTCTGGCACAAGGTGCTGTTCGACCTGGGCCACGTGACGTCCAAGGAGCCGTACCGGAAGCTGTTCAACCAGGGCTACATCGAGGCGTACGCGTACACGGACGCGCGCGGTGTCTACGTCCCGGCCGAGCAGGTCGAGGAGCGCGACGGGAAGTACTTCTTCAACGGCGAAGAGGTCACCCAGGAGTACGGCAAGATGGGCAAGAGCCTGAAGAACGTCGTCACGCCGGACGAGATGGCCGAGAACTACGGCGCCGACACGTTCCGGTTCTACGAGATGGCGATGGGGCCGCTGGCCATGTCGCGCCCGTGGGCGACCAAGGACGTCGTGGGCGCGCACCGGTTCCTGCAGCGGCTGTGGCGCCTGGTCGTCGACGAGGCGACCGGCGAGCTGCGAGTGTCCACTGAGGACGCTTCGGAGGCGGATCGCAAGGTGCTGCACAAGACCATCGCGGGCGTCCGCGAGGACTACGCGGAGATGCGGTTCAACACGGCCGGCGCGAAGCTGATCGAGCTGAACAACCACGTCACCAAGGTGTACGGCGCCGCGGCGTCGACCCCACGCGAGCTGGCCGAGCCGCTGGTGCTGATGCTGGCGCCGCTGGCCCCGCACCTGGCCGAGGAGCTGTGGCACCGGCTGGGCCACGCGGATTCGCTGGTGCAGGGCCCGTTCCCGGTGGTCGACGAGAAGTACCTGGTCGAGGACTCCGTCGAGTACCCGATCCAGGTCAACGGCAAGGTCCGCTCCCGCGTCACCGTGCCGGCTTCCGCGTCGTCGGACGACGTCCAGGCGGCGGCGCTGGCGGACGAAAAGGTCGCGGCGATGGTCGGCGAGGGCTCGCCGCGCAAGGTGATCGTGGTGCCGGGGCGGCTGGTCAACATCGTCCTGTAGCACGCTGTCGGAAAGCCGCCGGTGCTTTCCGCGGGTTCCCGATTTGATTGAGCAGTCAATGAAAACGGCTCGATCAAAGGAGAACCGGGGATGACCCTCGACGGCAAGGTGGCGCTGGTGACGGGCGGCAGCCGCGGCATCGGCGCGGCCACGGCACTGCGGCTCGCCGAGGACGGCGCGGACGTCGCGCTGACCTGACCAGGGCGTTGGCGCGTGAGCTGGGCCCGCGCGGCATCACGGTCAACCTGGTCCACCCGGGTCCGACGGACACGGACATGAACCCGGCCGACGGCCCGTACGCGGCCGACCAGGCCGCGATGACGGCGTTCGACCGCTACGGCACGCCGTCGGAAGTGGCGTCCGCGGTGTCCTACCTGGCTGCGCCGAGCAGCGCGTACGTGACGGCGGCGGTGCTTTCGGTGGACGGCGGCCACGCGGCTTAGCCGGAGTAGAGCCCGATCTCCCGGGCGAGGTCGATGAGCATGGCCTCGAACAGGACGTCCGGCTTGGACATCGGGATCGGGTAGTTGCCGAAGACCTCGAGCGTGACGTGCCCGTAGAGCCGGGCCCAGAACTGGATCATCAGGTACGTCACGCCGAGGTCGATCTTCTCCACCGGCACGGCCCGGTCGGACTCGGCGAGCACGGCGACCAGGGACTCCTGGAACGTCTTGAGGTCGTCCCGCAGCTCGTCGGGCACCCCGCTGGCGGACGGCAGCACGATGTCGGTCCGCGCGAGCACCCGCCCGGCGGCGGCCAGGAAGATGCGTCCGAAGGGCTCGTCGACCCGGCTCAACGCACTGCCGGCCGTCGATCCGACCCCGCCGGTCGGCGAGGCGAAGACGAGCGTGAATTCCTTCGTGTGGGTGAGCGCCCAGCGCCGGAAGCCCTTGCAGATCGCGAAGAGCTGCAGAATACCGTCGTCGGGCAGGTCGGCGATGTCCCCGGCGAGCTCGTCGGCGAGGTCGGCGCAGACGTCCAGCCGCAGGTTCTCGACGAGGTCGTCCCGCGACTCGTAGTACCGGTAGAGCGCGGGCGCGGTGATCCCCAGCTCCCGAGCGATGGCACGCAGCGTGACCGCCTCCGGCCCCTGCTCGACGAGCAGCTTCCGGGCGGTCCGCCGGATGTCCTGTTCGGTAGCCGCACGCGCGCGACCCCTCCGCGTGGGGTGGCTCATCCGAACAGTCTAGGTGCTTGCTACGACAACTCCTGCATCAACGCGATCTCCGCCGTAACGAAAAGGTGCAGCTCAGGCCCGCGCCTCGAGAGTGCTCGACACGGCTTCCGCCACTCCGCGCCCGCGACGGCGCCGAGCGGGCCGCCCGGCACGAAGAGCCGAACCGCCCGCGACTGTCGGTGCCGTGTGCCACACTCGGTCGCCGTACGGCTACTGACGTGAACGGGGGAGGTTCGCGTGTCGAACCCTGAGCAGCTGATCGCGGACTTCGAAACCCGAGGTCGACCACGCGGGCAACCTCGTCGGCCTCGAAATCGGCATGAGCGTGCGCGACAAGCCGGACCTGGCCGAGGAAATCCTCCGCACCGTCAAGGCCGCGCAGAGCCGGCTCGCCGCGGCGGTGCGGGCCGGCGTCACCGACCCGGTCGGCCCGGAAGTGCTGAACGAGCTGGTCAGCCGCCTCGAGCAGGCGTTCCCGGCGCCCGCACCGGAAGGGTTCGCCGCCCCGCCGGCTCCGCTGCGCAACGACGGCGACCGGTTCGTGCCGGAAGAGGTCCGCCAGCCGCCACCGGAGCCGCCGCGCGCACCGCGCCCGTCGGCCGACGACGGCCGTGACGACGACTACTTCAGCGACGGCGATTACCTGCGCTGAAGCGCGGACGAGGGAGGGGAACCATGGCCGGACCAGCTGGCCCCGGCTTCGCGGTCGATCCGCAGGAGCTGCGGGAGCACCGCGCGCACATCGAGGCGATCACCGACCGGATCGACCGCTGCAAGGAGGCCGCCCAGTCGACCGAGCACCCTGAGGCGTTCGGCCGCTCGGCATGCCGCTCGCCGCGATCTGTGCCGTCGCCCAGCAGGTGGCGGAGATCGCGATCGAATCGGCGTCGACGTCGTCGTACGACCATTCGACCCGCATCCAGCTCTGGCAGCAGCTGAAGGAAGCCGACGAGACGGAGTTCAAGGACCTGTTCAAGGTGGAGGACTGAGCGGTGGCCGAAAACCCGTTGATCAAGACGGACGCGGCGGACGACTGCAAGGTTTGGGAAGGTGCGGGTCTCGTCCAGGACTTCCTGGACGCGGGCGCCGCCGTCGCCGACGGCAACTGGACCGAGGGCCTGGTGAACGCCGCGTTCGGTCGGTGCGCAAGCCGGTCCGTGACGAGCTGGTCATCGACGCAGCCGGGATCTCGCGGGTGATCGGCGGGGTCGTCTGGGCCGTGCGGTGGGACGAGCTGGGCGCGGCGTCGGTCGTCGAGAGCACGGAGAAGCACGGCGGCCGCCAGATCGTGCTCGCCCCGGCTCGGGACGGGTTCGAAAGCCGGCACCAGAGCCTGGTCCCCCTCGGCCGCGGGGATTACGTGGTGGCGGGGATCCGGCTGTACGAACCGGAAGTCCCGCGGGTGCGCGAGGCGCTGGCGAAGCACATCGGCGTCGAGGTCGAGCGCGTCGCCGCCCCGCAGGTGCCCGCACCACCGCCGATCCCGGCAGCCGTGCCGGACTGGGTTCCGCCGCCCCTCGAACCGACCGGTGCCGTCGAGATCCACGTGAACGCGTGGAACCGGGTGCTGCTGCGCTGGGTTCAGCTGTTCGCCCTGATGATCGAGCTGGGACTCGGCGCCGCGATCGAATTCGGCCCGCGCGAGGTCCGCACGGCGTGCATCGTCGTCTTCGTGGTCGTCTTCGGCGCTACGACGTGGTTGGAGCTCGGGGAACGGCAGAGCCGTGCCCGGAAGCACCGCGTCACCCTGACGCTGTCGGCCGCCGGGATCCGCTGGACGACCTACTACCGGCGGATCGTCGTTTCCAGGCCGGAAATCGCCGAGCTGCGGACGCCGACGCGACTGCTCGAGTTCCGCCCGGCGAACGACGACTTCCCGCTCACGCGCCCGGATCTCGAGCGGCTGCGGCAGGACGACGGCTGGTACCGGCTGCCGCTTGCGCTGAGCGCGACGGCGTCGAAGGAATTCGACGCGCAGATCGGCGACGTGCTCCCCGGCGGCGTGCGGCTGACCGTCGGCTGAGCAGGGGCGCCGCCGACGCCGATCACTCGGGGGGCTACGTGATCGGCGCCGGCGACCCGATGCCCTGCCCGGCTGGCGCCGGTTGGGGCAACGCCACCACGTCTCGCGTGATGACGCACCAGGAGAGCGGGACCGGTCCGTGAAGTGACGGCCGGGGGAATCACATCCCCCGATCGAGTGACGGGCATCCGCTGCTCGCATGATTGTCGCACTCAACGCCGGATAAGTTACAAAAACCTTCACTTTCCTCTTGCGTACCCTTCCCGACCTGGCCGGACGGGTTTCGTGGCACAGTGCGGGGATGAACTCCGACGTCCTCGTTGTGGGATCCGCCAATGCCGACCTCGTCGTCGCGGTCGACCGGCGGCCGGGCGGCGGCGAGACGGTGCTGGGCGGCGACACCGTGGTCTCGCCGGGTGGCAAGGGCGCCAACACGGCGGTCGCCGCGGGACGGCTCGGGGCGGACGTCGCACTCCTCGGTGCCGTCGGGGACGATTCCTACGGTCGGCTATTGCTCGATTCGCTGCGCGCCGCGGGCGTCGACACCGGGTTGGTCCGGACCAGTGAGCGGCCGACCGGCATCGCCTACATCACCGTCACCCCGGACGGCGAGAACGCC
Organism: Amycolatopsis sp. NBC_01488; assembly: GCF_036227105.1. Classification (NCBI taxonomy): domain Bacteria; kingdom Bacillati; phylum Actinomycetota; class Actinomycetes; order Pseudonocardiales; family Pseudonocardiaceae; genus Amycolatopsis; species Amycolatopsis sp. NBC_01488. The sequence continues at coordinate 2,429,313 of NZ_CP109434.1, forward strand.
ATCCTCGTCTCCCCCGGCGCCAACTCGAGCGTCGAGCCCGGCGACGTCGACGCCGTCTTCGACGGGGTCGAGATCATGGTCGCCTCGCTCGAGGTGCCGCTGCCGACCGTCGAGCACGCGGTCGCGCGGGCCGCCGAACACGGCGTCAAGGTGCTGCTGAACCTGTCGCCGGCGGCGAAGCTCGCCCCGGAGACGCTGGCCAGGCTCGACGTCCTGCTGGTCAACGAACACGAAGCCGCCTGGCTCACCGGGCCCGGCGCGGACTTCCGGAAGCTGCTGGACCTCGGGCCGCGTGCCGCCGTCGTCACGCTCGGCGCGGCGGGTGCGGTCGTGGTGGCGAAGGACGGCACGACCGAGGTCGAGTCGCCGAAGGTCGAGGCCGTCGACACCACCGGTGCCGGGGACGCCTTCGCGGGCGCGCTCGCGGCGTCCCTCGCCGACGGGGCCGACCTCGTCTCCGCGGCTCAGCGCGCGGTGCGCGTCGCGGCCTTCAGCGTGACGCGGCACGGCGCGCAGCCGTCCTACCCGACCGCCGCCGACCTGGGGGAATGATCATCCGGCCGCGTGTTGCACCTCACATGGGCGATTCGTTCGGTTCGGCCTGGTGGCGTGGCTACGCCGCTCAGCTGAGGGCGATCGCGGACGCGCGTCGGCCCGACCGCCTCGCGATCATGCCGCTCGACGAAACCCTGAAGGCGCTCGGCAAGCAGACCGAAGTCGACGAAGGCGTCTACGACGTCCCGCTGGAGGGCATCGTCGGCACGGTCGCCCGCGCCGGCGACTTCGACCGTGAGTTCCGGCCGCGCAACCGGGCGCTGCGTGATCGCTGGGAGCGCCTCACGCGGACGTCGGCCGACCTGCCGCCGGTACGGCTCGTACGCCTGTCCGACATGTTCTTCGTCGACGACGGCCACCACCGCGTCGCCATCGCGCGCGCCCGCGGTGCCACGACCATCCGCGCGCGAGTGCGCTGGATCAGCACGGTCGCCTGCGCGCTGCGCTGCCTGACGCTCGCGGACCTGCCGTCGAAGAGCGCCGAGCGGATGTTCCTCGAGCGCGTCCCGCTGCCGGACGACGTCCGCCTCGGGCTCTGGCTCGACGACCTGGTCGACTGGTTCCGGCTCGCCGACTCGGCCGAGGCCTGGGGTTTCCGCCGTATGCTGGCCGGACGGCCGGTGCGCAGCCGCGGCGAACTGGCCGAAGCCTGGTGGCACGAGGAGGTCCGGCCGGTGCTCGAACAGGTGCGTCAGCGAGGCTTGTGCCCGCCACCACGAGATATCCAGACCTACTTGAGCTATGGTCTAGACCATGTCTGAGCTTGATGCCGCCTCCGCTGAGAAGCGCACGTCGGCGGAGTCTCTGTCCGGGGTCGCCGTCAGCCCCGGCCGCGCGAGTGGTCCCGTCGTCCGCGTCGCGGAGCCGCTCGGTGAGCCCGCCGCCACTCCGGCCCCGGCCGATCCCGCCGCCGAAGCCGCCCGGATCCAGCCCGCCGCCGCGATCGTCGCCGGCCGGCTCGAGAAGCAGGCCGAGACCGCCACCGGCGAGGCCGCGACGATCCTCATCACCACCGCCGCGATGGCGGCCGACCCGGCGCTCGCGTCGCAGGCCGAACAGCTGGTCAAGACGCAGGGGCTGCCCGCCGCACGAGCCGTGTACCAGGCCGCGGAAGGCTTCGCCGAAGCGCTGGCCGCCGCGGGCGGGTACATGGCGGAGCGCGTCCGCGATGTCCGCGACGTGCGCGACCGGCTGATCGCCGAGCTGCTCGGCATCGCGCCGCCGGGGGTGCCCGAGCTGGCGTCGCCGAGCGTGCTGGTCGCGCGCGACCTCGCCCCGGCCGACACCGCGGGCCTCGACCCGGCGAAGGTGCTCGCCCTGGTCACCGAGGAAGGCGGCCCGACGAGTCACACCGCGATCCTCGCGCGAGCGCTGGGCATCCCGGCCGTCGTCGCGGTGCGCGGACTGCTGAAGCTGGACGCGCAAGCGCTTGCGGTCGACGGCGACGCGGGCACGGTCGAGGTCGCGGACCCGTCGGCACCGGTTGTGACGGCGACGGTGGCGCAGCTGGCCGAGTGGAACGGCACGGGCTCGACGTCCGACGGTCACCGCGTGAAGGTCTACGGCAACGTCGGTTCCCCGGCCGACGCCCAGGCCGCGGCCGACGCGGGCGCCGAGGGTGTCGGCCTGTTCCGCACCGAGTTCTGCTACCTGGACGCTTCGGACGAACCGTCGGTGGCCGAGCAGCGCGCGGCGTACACGGCGGTGCTTTCGCCGTTCCGCGGCAAGCCGGTGATCGTGCGGACGTTGGACGCGGGCGCCGACAAGCCGCTGGCGTTCCTTTCGCCGGAAGCCGAGCCGAACCCGGCGCTCGGAGTGCGCGGGCTGCGCGTGGCGTTCGACCGTCCCGAGATCCTGGACCGCCAGCTCGAGGCGATCGCGGGCGCGGCGGAGGATTCGGGCGCCGAGGTCTCGGTGATGGCCCCGATGGTCGCGACGGTCTCCGAAGCGACTTGGTTCGCCGAGCGGGTTCGCGCGGCGGGCATCGCCCGGGCGGGCGTGATGATCGAGATCCCGGCGGCGGCGCTGAGCGCCCGCGAGATCCTGGAAGCGGTCGACTTCGTCTCGGTGGGCACGAACGACCTGGCGCAGTACACGTTCGCGGCCGACCGCCAGCTCGGCGCGGTGGCGAAGCTCAACGACCCGTGGCAGCCGGGCCTGCTACGCCTCCTGAAGCTGATCGGCGACGCGGCCAAGGCAACGGGCAAGCCGGCGGGCGTGTGCGGCGAAGCGGCGGCGGACCCGCGGCTGGCGCTGGTCCTGGCGGGTCTCGGCCTGACGAGCCTGTCGATGAACGCCCCGGCGATCCGCACAGTCGGCGCGAGCCTGGCTTCGACGACGCTCGCGGAGTGCGAGGCGCTCGCAGAGGCGGCGTTGGCAACCTCGGACCCAGCGGCAGCCCGCGCGGCGGCTCGCCCCTGAGAGTGGCTGGCCCTGACCGGCGGCTGGTTCCTGACGCCGCGCGGGTGGCCCTGACTGCGGCTCGCTCCTGACCGCGGCCGGCAGGTGATCCGCGGCTTCGGCGATCCGCGGCAGCCCGGCAGCCCGGCCGCATGGGGGTGAGGGCCGGGCAGGAAATCTCGCTGCCCCGCTCGGCAGCCGTACCTGCCCGCGCGAGCGGCGGACTTGGGCCAAATCCCCGCTCCCGCAGGGGCGCCCCCCACTTTCAGTCTATCGGTCATCACCGACGGTGCTGATCTGTGCGAACCTGAACGCGCGGAGTTGTCCCCAATGCACGAGGGGTGTGGACAACCTGACGCAACGCCGTGAAGGCCGCCGCGACCAGGCGGCCTTCACGGCTTTCCGGCCAAAAGAACGCCGGCTGTCGATTTCGGGGTCGCTCGCTCGACGGAGTGGTGAGAGCACCACCGAGCCGAGAGGAAGCAGCCATGACCATCACCGCCGAAGCGCCGGCCGGACCGGCTGGACCGGCTGGACCGGCTGGACCGGCCGAGACGGCCGAGACGGCGAGGGCCGGGCGCCGGGAGTGGGTCGGCCTCGCCGTGCTCGCCCTGCCCACTCTGCTCGTCTCGCTCGACGTCTTCGTCCTCGTTCTCGCGCTGCCGAAGCTCGCCGCGAGCCTGCACGCCGATGGCACCCAGCAGCTGTGGATCATGGACACCTACGGTTTCATGGTCGCCGGGTTCATGGTCACCATGGGGACCCTCGGCGACCGGATCGGCCGCCGGAAGCTGCTGCTGATCGGGGCCGCCGCCTTCGGGATCGCTTCCGTCGTCGCCGCCTTCTCCACCAGTCCCGGCATGCTCATCGCCGCACGGGCCGTGCTCGGGGTCGCGGGGGCGACGCTCGCTCCGTCGACGCTTTCGCTCATCGGGACCCTCTTCAAGAACCCGCAGCAGCGCGCCCAGGCCATCGGGATCTGGGCCGGCTGCTTCACCGTCGGCGCCATCATCGGCCCGATGGTCGGCGGCTTCCTCCTCGAGCACTTCTGGTGGGGCTCGGTCTTCCTGCTCGGCGTGCCCGCCATGGTCCTGCTGCTCGCCATCGGCCCGAAGCTGCTGCCCGAGTACCGCGACGAGCAGGCCGGACGGCTCGACTTCCCCAGCGTCGCGCTCTCGCTCGCCGCCATCCTGCCCGCCGTCTACGGCGTCAAGGAACTGGCTCGCGACGGCGTCCACCCCGTTCCCGTGGTCGCTCTCGCCGCCGGCCTGGCCGTCGGGTACGTCTTCGTGAAGCGGCAACGCGCCCTGAAGGACCCTCTGGTCGACTTCAGCCTCTTCTCCGCGAAGGCGTTCCGCACCGCGCTCGGCGGGATGCTCCTGTTCAGCATGCTCGGCGGCACCACGATGCTGTTCGGCGCGCAGTTCCTGCAGGTCGCGCAGCACCTTTCGCCGGTCGGCGCCGCGCTCGGGCTGCTGCCCGGGATGGCCGCCTCGACCGTCAGCTTCCTCGTCGCGCCCGTTCTCGCGCGCCGGGTGAAGGTGAACGTCCTGATCGCCGGTGGGGTCGCCCTCGCCGCGGCCGGCATGGTGATCCTCGCGCTCGTCGAGCCCGCGGCCGGGCCGGCGTGGCTCGCGCTCGGGTTCGCCGTGACGTCGACGGGAGTCGGGCCGATGGTCGCGCTGGGCACCGATCTCGTCGTCGGCTCGGTTCCGCAGCGCAAGGCCGGCGCCGCCGCTTCGCTGGCCCAGACCGTCAACGAGTTCGGCTACGCCTTCGGCATCGCGACCGTCGGGACCCTGGGCAACGCCGTCGCCCGGGTGCACGGTCTTCCCAGCGGGCTGCACGTCGTCGCCGGGCTCGCCGCCGCCGCGTTCGCGGTCCTCGTCTGGTTCGTCGCGCGGAACCTCCGGGGCGCCTGAAAGCGCGAAGGCCTCCTCACCCGATGCCTGGGTGAGGAGGCCTTCTTGACGCGGGGGCAGAGGGACCCCGGCTAGCCGAACAGCCCGCGCCGCGGGTGCCGGATGACCAGCGAGCCGCCGTGGACCCGGCCGCTCAGCACGAAGCGCGGGTTTCCCAGGTGCCCGTTGCTGCGCGTCTTGTCCTCGAGCGAGCCGAACTTGACGTCGGTGATCGAGTTGACGTCGATCGCCGCGTGCTCGGGGATGATCACCTCGACCGAGCCCCACTTGGCGTCCAGCTCGATGTGCACCACCGGCGACTGCACCTGGGCCTCGGTGAAGTCGAGCTTCGTCGAGCCGTACTTGTTCCGCACGACCATCTCGGGCGGCACCACCCACGGCCCGCTGCGGACCAGCGACGAGTACTTCGCGTTGAGCTCGAACCGGTGCCCGGGCGAGTAACCGCCGTAGCCCGCCGGCGGCGGCGCGTACGACGGCGCGGCGGCCATGGCGGCCGCCGGGTGGTAGAGCCCGGCGAGGTCGGCCAGCACGGCGTTCAGCTCGCCGCGGGTCCGGGACGCCAGCGCGCGGTCGGTGCGCTCGGTGAACTCGTCCAGGTCGATCATGCCCCGGCCGATCGCCTTCTGCAGTACCCCGACGACGTGCTCGCGCTCGTCGTCGGACACCCGAAGATCGCGCTCGCTCAACGGCTTGGTTTCGGTCACCGGTTCCGCCGCCGCGGTCTCTTCCTCGCCCATGCCCATGATGGTAGAACCGGATTTCACCAGGGAGATCGGGGGAAAACCCTGAACGGACCCGGATTCCGCGGCGCCGCCCTGTGCGCGGCGCTGGTCGTGCTGGCCGGGTGCACGAGCGACCCGCCGCCACCGAGCCCGAGCGTCACGACCGCGCCGCCGACCGCCCCGCCGACCCTGCCGGAGGGCCTCACCGGGGTGCCGGCGACCGGCGGCATCGGCGTCACCGCCCTCGTCCCCACCACCGGCCCGACCCTGTTCGACGCCGACCGCGGAGCCGTCGCCACCCCGCCCGGCTACCCCGGCGGCGACCTGGGGATGAGCGTGCTCCGGGTCGGGACGCACGCCGTCCTGACGGCCTACCCGACGGGCACCGGCAGCGACGGCCCCTTCGAAGCCCTCGTCTACACCGGCCCCGCGAGCCCGCCGCGCTCCCTCGGCCGCGCCTGGTCGGTGGCACCCGCCGTCGACGGCGAGAGCGTGTGGGTCATCCGGCAGGACGCGCCCGACACCTGCCGGCTGCAGCGTGTCTCCCTCTCCGGCGGCGAGCTCGGCCACGGCCAGTCCGCCAGCTGCCGCACCCAGGTGCGCGTCGGGACCCCGCACGGCCTGCTGATCACCATCAACGCCGGTGTCGCCGAGTCGACCGACGCGCTGATCGACCCGGAGACCGGCCGCACGGTGCAGCAGGCGCCGCGCATCCTCGGCGTCGCCGGCGACCGGATGCTCCTCGACGGCCTCACCGAGTTCACCCTCGTCGACCTGCGGGAGAACAGCCGGCGGCAGCTCAGCCGACCGGTGGTCGCCAGGACGCCCACTGTCGTGCCCTCCCGCGACGGCGGCATCTGGGCCGTCGACTTCGCCAACCCCGCCTTCCGCGGCACCAGCACCCAGACCCGTGACCTCTGGCTGCTGCGCCTGGACGGACCGGACTGGGAGCACGTCGCCGCGATGCCGTTCGTCACCGAGCACCTCAAGCGCGGTGGCGGCTTCGACTGGTCCGGCTCGGGTGACCTCGTGCTGGCCGACGGCGTCCTCGCCGCCTGGCACCCGGGAGAGCCGGTGTGGCGGCTGGGCCGAGCGAAGCTGCCGACGAGCGACTGGTCCGGCTTCGCCGTGCTGCCGTAGCTACTCCCCGTCGAGGCCGTGTTCGATCGCGTACCGGGCCAGCTCGACGCGGTTGTGCAGCTGCAGCTTCCGCAGCGTCGACTGCACGTGGTTCTCCACCGTGCGGTGCGACAGCACGAGCCGTTCGGCGATCTGCCGCGCGGTCAGCCCCTTCGCGACCAGGCGCAGGACGTCGGTCTCGCGCTCGGTCAGGCGTGGCGGCTCGGCGCCTTCGGCCGGCGCGTCGGCCATCCGCCGGTACTCGCCGAGCACCAGCCCGGCCAGGCCCGCGGTGAACACGGGGTCGCCGGCCGCGGTCCGGTGCACCGCGTCCACCAGCTCCGCCGCGGACGCCGACTTGACCAGGTAGCCGGACGCGCCGGCCTTCACCGCCTCCAGGACGTCCTTGTGCTCGCCGCTCGCGGACAGCACGAGCACCTTCGTCGACGGCAGCGCCGACGTGATCTCGCGGGTCGCGTCGACGCCGGAGGTGGTGCCGAGGTTGAGGTCCATCAGCACGACGTCCGGCAGGACAGTGCGCGCGATCCGCACGGCGGCGTCCGCGTTTGGGGCGGTCGCCCGCACGTCGAAGCCGTTTTCGGTCAGGTCACGCGCCACCCCGTCACGCCAGATCGGGTGGTCGTCGACCACCATCACGGAGATCCGCGGCTCCTCGCTCATCCTGCACCTCTCGTGCTCGGCACCCTGACCTCCCACTCCGTGCCCCGGCCGGGCCCGGTGTCGAGGGTCGCGCTCCCGCCGAGGTCGCGCACCCTCCCCCGGATGGATTCCACCACGCCGAGGTGCCCGGCCGCGGCCGCTCGCTCGAGAACGCCGTCCGGAATGCCCGGTCCGTCGTCGCGGATGCTCACCACGACCTCGCCGCCGAGGTCTTCCAGCAGCACCCACGCCCGCGCTTCGGGGCCCGCGTGCTTCTCCACGTTCGAGAGCGCTTCGCGGGTTACCGCGACCAGCTCGTCGGTGACGTGGGCCGGCAGCTCGACGTCGTCCGCCGGCGTCGAGACCTGCACCGACGACGTCGCGAGCAGCTGCAGCGCGGCGCGCAGGCTCGCCGTGCCGCTGTCGTTCGGCGCCGGCGGCTCGGTCGTCACCAGCGACCGCAGCGCGATCTCCTGCTCGCCGGCCAGCTTCGCCAGTTCGGCCGCTTCGCCACCGACCTCGTTGCCGCGCTTGCGGACCCGGGCGAGCACCTGCAGCACGCTGTCGTGGATCGAGCGGGCCAGCCGCTCCCGCTCGGCCGTCGCCGCTTCCTTCCGCAGAGCCTGCTCCAGCCGCGCCGCGGACCGGCGGCCCATCGTCGCGGCCATGCCGACCAGCAGCCCGGCCGCGGCGAGCAGGACGCCGTCGCGGGCGACGTCCAGGTCGAACTTCTCCCGCGCGAGCCCGGTCGCCACCCCGAGGAGCAGCCCGGCCAGCACGCCGCCGCCGGCGCCGAAGCGCGCGCCCGCGGCGACCGGTGGCACGGCCGCCCACACCGTCGTGATGAGCGGGACGTCCGCGGCGAACTGCGCGTCGGACAGCACCCACGGCGAGGTCAGCAGCAACGCGGTGGTGAGCACGAGGTCGAAGACCACCAGCGCCGGCGGCCGCGTCCGCTCGCGCAGGTAGAGGAAGCTGCTGACCACCGACCACAGCGCCATCACGCCGAGGACGGTCCAGGCCAGCCACTCGCGCTCGTAGTGTCCACTTTGGATGATCACGGTACCGGCGGCGAACGCCCAGGTGAGCAGGCGGAACGCGAGCACGCCACGCCACATCGGCGTGACCGGGTCGGGCGTCCGCGCCGAGGTCATTCGTCTTCGTCGCCGCGCGTCGGCACTTCCGCGTTGCCGGACCCCGGCTCGGCGTCGTTCGGCTGCGCGGCCTGGTCCGTGAGGACGTTCACCTCGGCCGGGTCCGGGTCGGTCTCGTGCAGCAGCGACCGGACGCCGGCGTTGAGCACCGCCAGCAGCGGCACGGCCAGCAGCGCGCCGGGGATCCCGGCCGCGACCAGGCCGGCGGTGATGGCCAGCACCACGGCCAGCGGGTGCAGCTTCACCGCGCGGCCCAGCAGCAGCGGCTGCAGGACGTGGCTTTCCAGCTGCATCACGCCGATCACGATGGCCAGCACGATCACCGCGCCGATGAAGCCGTTCGTCACCAGGGCGACCAGCACGGCGACGCCGCCGGTGATCACGGCGCCGATGATCGGGATGAACGCGCCGATGAACACCAGCGTGGCCAGCGGGATCACCAGGGGGACGCCCATGATCCACAGCCCGATGCCGATGCCGACGGCGTCGACCACGGCCACGGCCGCCGTCGCGCGCACGTAGCTGACCAGCGACGCGAACCCGCGGCGCCCGGCGACGTCCACGCGGTTGCGGACCCGCCGGGGCACCGCGCGGACCAGGAACGTCCAGATGCCTTCGCCGCCGCTGAGGAAGAAGATCGTGATGAACAGCGTCAGCAGGAACCCGGTGAGGATTTCGCCGACGGTGCTCGCCGTGGTCAGCGCGGTCGTCGTGATGGACGCCTGGTTGTTCTGGATGAACCCGATCGCCTGGTTGATGAAGTCCTGGATCTGCTCCTGGCGCAGGTGCGGCGGCCCGTTGAGCAGCCACTCCTTGATCTGGTTGAGGCTGTCGTTCAGCTGCTTCTGCAGCTGCGGCAGGCCGGAGGAGAACTGCGTGATGACGAACGTCAGCAGCCCGCCGAGCACCGCCAGCCCGGCGATCAGCACGATCGCCGTCGCCAGCCCGCGCGGGAACCGCACCGCGACCAGCTTCTGCACCGCCGGTGCGAGCAGCGCGGACAGCAGCAGGGCGATGGACAGCGGGATGATGACGACGGACAGGTAGCCGATCACCCAGAGCACGGCGTACAGCGCGGCGACCACCACGATGAACCGCCACGCCAATGCCGCGCTGATGCGCAGGCCCCGGGGAATCAGCCCGGTGATGTCCTCGTGCTCCGGCAGGAATGGATCTTCGCGTCGCGCGTGGCTCACTGGCACACCGTACTGGCTGGACGTCCGATTCGGCCGCTTTCCCGCGGCCGCGTCGGCACCGTTCGCTGCCAGGGGTGATCACCCGCCGTCAGACCGGGCTACACAGTGTGTCGTTCACACGATGGGGGCATCAAGCCGTGTCGAGGATGCGCGGGCCGCCGCCGGTTTGGTTAGGTCGCTTCCGCAACGCAATGTTGCCGATCGATCACCCGGCTTTCGAAGGAGACGCACCCGTGGCCGACCACGCGACGAACGAGGGGCAGGGCGCCAAGCGCGCCGGCCGTCTCGTGTCGCGTGCGCTGCTCGTGCTCGGCGGTGCCGTGGCCGGCACCGCCGCCGCTTGGCTCGTCTCCGGTGCGACCGCTTCCGCGGACACCGTCGAGGTGGGCACCGCGTCCGTCACCCCGGTCACCGAGGCCGCGACCGGCAGCATCGGCGACGTGAAGGACGGCGCGTCGGACGCGGCGAGCGATGTCTCCGCCGCGAGCTGCCAGCAGGACGCCACGACGTGGAGCCAGCCGTGCGCCCGCGTCCTCGGGCACGAGGTCTCCGACCGCGTCAGCGACTCGGTTTCGGACTTCGCCGAGGACGCCGTCGTCAGCCCGGCGCACCGCACCCTCGGCGCGGTCGAGCACATCGTCCGCAAGCCGCAGGACACCCGCGAGGTCCTCGAGCAGACCTTCACCCCCGAGCCGGCGCACGACGTGCTGCAGCTGCTCGACCCGGCCGGCCACGGTGACCTGGTTCCGCTCCCGGGGCTTGCCCCGGTCGAGCAGGAGCCGGTGACCACGGGCCTCGGCCAGGCCACGGACCCGGTCGCCGTCTCGACCGTCCAGCTCCCCGCCGCGCTGCGAGCCGCGCTCGCAATGCCGACGGGTTTCCAGTACGACGACGGCACCGGTGCCGCGGGCGAGTCCCGTGATTCCCACCGTGACCTGCCTTCGCCGCTGACCCCGGTGCAGCTTCCGGTCGCACCGTCCGTCCCCACCGCCCCGGGTGGCACCACGGCCCCCGGTGGACACCTCGACGGCCTCAACTTCGGCGTCCCCTTCTGGACGACCGAAGCCGTCGACTCCGCCGTCGCGGCGATGAGCCGCGCCGGCCTGCGCCACACGGCGCGCACCCCGGGCGAGCAGCCCGGCGTCACTCCTGACTGAACACCTCCCCTCACGGGTCGCTGACGCGCCCAAGTCCGTCTTCATCTGACGGCTCTGCGTCCGCGCGATACCCGTGATCAGGCGGTGCGCTTTTTCGCGCCCGCAGAAGTTCCATCCCCCTCTGGTGCGGCTCGGACACATTCCCTTTCGACGAGCGCACCCCCATAAGCCCGCAAGGGAACCCGAAATAAAGGAGAAAAACCCCATGCAGACGTGGGCAAAGCGCGGACTCCAGACCGCACTTGTCACGGGTGGGTTGCTGATGCTGGGTACCGGCATCGCTTCGGCTGACGAGAACGTCAACCCCGACGCCCCGGCCTCCCCGCTCGACCTGAACGTCACGGCTCCCATCCAGGAAGCCAACAACGCGGTCGGCACCCCCTTCGGCCAGCTGGACCTGCCCGCCGGGCAGACGGAGCTGAGCACCAAGCCGGTCACCAACGCGGCGAACGAAGCGGCGAAGCAGCTCGACGAAGCGAGCCCGATCAGCCAGAGCACCCTCGGCGGTGCCACCAAGGCCGACGGCGCGGGCGCCTTCACCCCGGCGCACAACAACCTCAAGGGCAACAAGGTCACCGGCGACGTCGTCGTCCCGATCCAGATCGTGGACAACGCGATCGGCGTGATCGGCGACGCGAACGTCGTGGGCGGCAACCACACGCAGACCTGGGACCACAACCAGGACATCGCGACGACCGGCGAAGGCTCCAGCATCGCGGGCAACGCGGTCGCCCTCGACTGGGCGCTCCCCGTGCAGATCGCCGGGAACGGCGGCGGCGTCGCCGGCGGCACCGGCCGCGTGACCGGTGGGTCGGCCAGCCAAAGCGCCACCGAGACCGGCAACGTCGACACGAACGGCGACGGCTCGGCCCTCTCCGGCAACGTGGTGGCGGGCCAGCTCGCCACCCCGGTCCAGGTGACCGGCAACGCCGCCTCGTACCTGCTCGGCAACGGGCAGAGCCACGGCTACTCCGCCGACACCGCCGCGACCTCCGGTGGCTCGCTGTTCAGCTCCGGCGACAACAGCGCGGGATCGGGCAACGTGGTCGGCGCGCCGATCGCCCTGCCGGTCAAGTTCAACTGCAACTCGGGTGCCGTGTGGGGCTCGCTGTCGAACTCCGACGGCTGCAACACCTCCGCCGACGCCAAGGCCGGCGACACGCGCGAGGGCAGCCTCGGCATCCCGACCTACGTCCAGACCAGCGGCAACGACTCGTTCCTGTCCGGCACCGGCGGGGCGGCCTCGCTGTCCCCGATCGCGAACGTCGCGGGTGTCGCGGGCTCGTGGATCGGCAACGCCTCGGCGGGCATCCCCGACGCCGGCAGCTCCTCCAGCACGGTCGACTCGGGCGGCTTCGTCAAGACCGCCGGTGACAACGCGAGCGGCTCGGGCAACGTCCTGAACCCGTCGGTCGCGCTGCCGGTCGAGGTCTTCGGCGTCGGTGGCACCTACATCGGCCAGGCGAACGCGGCGCACGACAACACCACCGACGCCAACGCGGGCAACGGCAGCTACACCAAGGGCAACGACTCCGTCCTCGGTGGCAACATCGTCAACACCCAGGCCGCGGGCGCGCCCGAGGTCTTCGGCATCGGCGGCAGCCACATCGGCAACGCGACCGGCTCGGCGACCGAGGACAAGACGGTCACCGCCGGTGCGTACGACGGCACGCAGGGCAGCGACTCGTCCGGCTCGGGCAACGTCGTCCAGGTGCCGGTCGGCCTGCCCGCCGAGGTCTTCGGCGTGGGCGGCTCGTTCATCGGCCAGGGCTCCGGCTCGGCCGACGAGACCAAGGTCGTCTCCGGTGGCGGCGGTGGCAGCACCCACGACGACAACGGCTTCCTGAGCTCGAACCTGGGCACCGTGCCGGCTTCGCTGCCGGTGCAGGTCGCCAACATCGGCGGCGCGTTCGTCGGCCAGGGCCACGGCAAGGGCTCGACCGACACGACGTCCAACGCGGGCGGCGACGTCACGGCGAACGGCCCCGCGGGCGCCGGCGCCGGCAACATCGTCGAGGCCCCGGTCTCGCTCCCGGTGCTGGCCGCCGGCAGCGGTGCCGCCCTCGCGGGCATCGGCACCGGTGAGAACAACAACATCACCGACTCCACGGCGGGCGGCGACGCCCTCACCGACGGCCAGGACGGTGCGCTGACCGGCAACATCGTGAAGGCCCCCATCGCGGGTGCCGCGCAGCTGTTCAGCGACGGGGTCGCGGCTGCGGCCCTGGGCCACGGCCTGGGCACGAGCGACACGATGTCGCAGGCGGGCGGCGACGCCACCACCAACGGTGACCGCGGCAGCGTGGCCGGCAACATCATCGGCGCCGACGCGCTGCCGGTGGCGCAGGTCTTCGGCGACGCCGTCAGCGCGGCGGGTGTCGCCAGCGGCACCGGGATCAACACGACGTCCGTGCACAACGCGGGCGACGACACCACCTCCGGTGTCGAGGGCGCCATCTCCGGCAACATCCTCGACATCCCGGCCACGGCGATCGCGCAGCTGTTCGGCGACGCGGTGACCGTGGGCGGCGTCGCGCACGCCGTCGGCGACAACACGCTGACCACGCAGAACGGTGGCGAGCCCGTCACCGAGGGCGACGGGTCCAGCCTGTCGGGCTACAACTTCTACCACGCGCTCGCCGTGCCGGTGCAGATCTTCGGGGTGCCCCTCGAGCTGCTCGGGGTCGCGACCGCGGACGCGACCGACATGACGAGCATCGACGGGAACGACGACGCCATCGCGTTCCCGGTCGACGGTTCGGAGATGGCGGCCGACGAGCTGCCCTCGCTGACCGGGCTCGCCAGCGGCCTGCCGACGGCGGGGCTGCCCACCCAGGGCCTGCCCGCGCTGCCGACCGCGCTGCCGACCGCCGCGCCGATCGGTGCCCAGCGTGCCGACCTGCCGACCGGGGGCAACCCGCTGGCCGGGCTCTCGCAGCTGGCGCACCTGCCCACCCCGGGCGGCGTCTCCGGCGTCCCGGCGCTGCCGAAGCCGACCCTGCCCAACGCCTCGGCGCTGCCCGCGGTGACCGGCCTGTCGGCACTGGGTGGTGCGCTGCCCGGGCACACCGAGCGTGCGGACCTGCCGACCGCCGGCCTGCCGATCGCGACGCCGGCCCTGCCGGTCCTGGCTGCCCTGCCCGGCACCGAGCGTGCGGACCTGCCCACCGGTGGCCTGCCCGTCGCGCTGCCGGCGCTGCCGACCGGTGGCCTGCCCGTCGCGCTGCCGGCCCTGCCCGCCCTGGGTGGCGTCCCGGCGCTGCCGGTCGCCCTCCCGGTGACCCCGGCCCTGCCGGCCACCCCGGCGCTGCCGGCCGCCCCGGCGCTGCCGGTGAACGCCAAGCTGCCGGTGCTGAACAGCGCCGCCCCGGCCGCGCAGGTTCCGGCCATGTCGGGCCTGGACTCCACCGGCTTCCTCGCGAAGCTGCTGGGCCTGGTGAAGCGCAAGTAGTTCGGTGACGCCGGGCGGGTTCAGCCAGAACCCGCCCGGCCCCCAACCCCGGCAGGCGCTCCACCGCGCCGCGAGGTCTCCTCGCACGGAGCGCCTGACGATCGAAAGAACGCTCCTTCCCTGGAGACGGCGAGCCCCAGGAACCGATCAGGTTCCTGGGGCTCGTTCGTGTTCCGGGCCGGTCAGGAGAACTGCAGCGACCGCTTCGCCAGGCCGTGCCAGAAGCCGTCGATCACCGTGCGGCCGGACTTCTCCTCCGCGGTCGCGCCAAGGGAGACGAACAGCGGTGCGAAGTGCTCGATCCGCGGGTGCGCGAGCGTGGCCGACGGCGCCTTGTGCCGGAAGTCGAGGAGCGCGTCGACGTCTCCGCCGCGCACGGCCTCCTCACCCCAGTGGTCGAACTCGGCCGACCACGCGGGCGGCGTCCCGTCGGTGGCGCGGGCCATGCCGCTCAGGTTGTGCGTGAAGAAGCCGCTGCCGATGATCAGCACGCCTTCGTCGCGCAGCGGCGCGAGCTTGCGGCCGAGGTCGAACAGCTCCTGCGGGTCCAGCGAGGGCATCGAGACCTGCAGCACCGGGACGTCGGCGTCCGGGTACATCTCGACGAGCGGCACGTAGGCGCCGTGGTCGAGGCCGCGCTCCGGCGCGTCGTGCACAGGGGTCTCCGTCGAGCGGAGCAGCTTCCGCACCTTCTCCGCCAGCTCCGGCGCACCCGGCGCGGCGTACTTCACCTGGTAGTAACGCTCGGGGAAGCCCCAGAAGTCGTAGACGAGTGGCACGGTCGTGGTGGCCGCGATGGTCAGCGGCGCCTCCTCCCAGTGCGCCGACACGACCAGGATCGCGCGGGGCTTGGGCAGGTCGGCCGACCAGGCGGCGAGCTGGCGGGTCCACGTGGGGTCGTCGGCGAGCGGCGGCGCTCCGTGGCTGAGATAGAGGACCGGGGTGCGGGTCATCGACGGCTCCAGTGCTTGAAAGTTCAACTACTACAATACCTGACGCCCTCGCGTGCCGGGATATTCCTCAGGCGGCTTCGAGGTTCGCCGCGCAGCGCTCCAGGGAGCGGATCATCGCGCGGTAGTCGTCGTCGCTGATGCCGTCCATCGCCGCGGCGCGGAAGGCCTTGATGCGCTCCTCGACGCGGGCGTGGGTGGCGCGACCCGCGTGGGTGAGCTCGCCGTTTTCGGCGAGCCAGCCGCGCTCGCGCAGGTCGGCGATCTTCGGGGTCATCGACCCCTCGGCGGTGACGAACGGCGCCATGACCGCGTCGACGTCCTCCGGCGTACGGGCGCCGAGGGCGATCGTGTTGAGTACCTGCCAATGCCGCCGGGTCAGCGACTCCGTGTCGAGGACCCGGCCCATGGAGGATTCGAGAAGCTCGTGGACGTGGCGCAGGTGCCAGCCGAGGGGTTTCATGGATACTCCAGCCATGTAGATGAACAACTACATGTAAAAGTACATGTAGTTCGGAGGTGGGGCAACCATGACGGACGCGGTGGCCGACGTCGAGCGCGCGATGATCGCCATCCGCCGCAGCCAGCAGCGGCGGGCGCTGAGCCGGATCGGCAAGGCCCGCGGCCAGGGCGCGCACGACCCGGTGCACGAACTGCTCGACGTCGTCGAAGAGCTCGCCGAACGCGGCGAGCCCAGCACGGTGACGGCCTTGAGCGCGGCGATGGGCGTCGACCAGCCCCGCGCCAGCCGGCTGGTGGCGCGCGCGGTCGAGCAGGGCCTGCTCCGCCGCGAAGCCGATCAGCGCGACGGACGGCGTGCGGTGCTCGTGCCGACCGAGGCCGGCCAGGCGCACCTCGACGAGCTGCACGCCTTCCGGCGCTCGGTGTTCGCCGAGGTGATGGCGGACTGGCCGGAGGACGACCGCGAGAACTTCGGCCGGCTCCTCACGGCGTTCGTCCGCGGGTACAGCGCGCTCGGCTAGTCGTGCGAGAGGTCCACGAACCGGCTGTAGTGCAGCTGGTGGGCGACGGTGATCGTCGCCGTCGGGCCGGCACGGTGCTTCGCGATGATCAGGTCCGCCTCGCCCGCGCGCGGGTCGTCGCGCTCCCACGCGTCGGGGCGGTTGACCAGGATGACGAGGTCGGCGTCCTGCTCCAGTGAGCCGGACTCACGCAGGTCGGACAGCATCGGGCGCTTGTCCGTCCGCTGCTCGGGACCACGGTTCAGCTGGCTGATCGCGATCACCGGGACCTCGATCTCCTTGGCCAGCAGCTTCATCTGCCGCGAGAACTCCGAGACCTCCTGCTGCCGCGACTCGACGCGCTTGCCGGAGGTCATCAGCTGCAGGTAGTCGAGGACGACGAGCTTCAGGTCGTTGCGCTGCTTCAGGCGCCGCGCCTTCGCCCGGATCTCCATCATCGTCATGTTCGGCGAGTCGTCGACGAACAGCGGTGCCTCGGACACCTCGCTCATCCGGCGGGCCAGCCGCGTCCAGTCGTCGTCGGACATCTTGCCGCCGCGCATGTCGGCGAGGCGGATCTTCGCCTCGGCCGAGAGCATGCGCATGACGATCTCGGTCCGGCTCATTTCCAGCGAGAAGATGACGCTGGTCAGGCCGTGCCGGATGGACGCCGACCGCGCGAAGTCCAGGCCCAGTGTCGACTTGCCGACACCGGGCCGAGCCGCGACGATGATCATCTGGCCCGGGTGCAGGCCGTTGGTCAGCTCGTCGAAGTCGGTGAACCCGGTCGGGATGCCCTGGGACTGGCCACCGCGCGAGGCGATCGCGTCGATCTCGTCCATCGTCGGCTGCAGCAGCTCTTCCAGCGCGACGTAGTCCTCGCTGGTCCGGCGCTCGGTGACGTCGTAGATCGCGGCCTGCGCGCGGTCGACGACCTCGTCGATGTTCGCGCCGTCCGCGGCCGCCGCGCCGTAGCCGTACTGCACGATCCGGGTGCCCGCCTCGACCAGCCGGCGCAGCACCGCCTTCTCCGCGACGATCTCCGCGTAGTAGCCCGCGTTCGCCGCGGTCGGCACCGTCGCGATCAGCGTGTGCAGGTAGGGCGCGCCGCCGACGCGGCCCAGCTCGCCCCGGCGTTCCAGCTCCGCCGAGATGGTGATCGGGTCGGCCGGCTCGCCGCGGCCGTAGAGGTCGAGGACGCAGTCGTAGATCGCCTGGTGCGCCGGGCGGTAGAAGTCGTCGGGGCCGAGCGCCTCGATGACGTCGGCGACCGCGTCCTTGGACAGCAGCATGCCGCCGAGCACGGACTGCTCGGCCGCGATGTCCTGCGGTGGCTGGCGGTCGAACCCGCCGCCGGAGCCGGGGTCGCTCGGACCCGGGTCGGACTCCGCGTACATCGGACTGCGGTCGTCGGTCAGCGCCACCGCCCCGGACACCCCCTCATCGTGTCGAACATCTGTTCTAGTATGCCGGATCTTCGCTCTCGAAGCACCCGGCTCGATCCGGGCCGGGCTCGTCCCCTGATGATCGGCGAGATCGCCGTCCGGCTCCGGGAGGCACGCCGGGCGCCACCGTGAGTACCGGCCCGAGCGGGCACGCTAGATCCCCCGGAAGGCCGAAGGCAATTCGGGATGGGGACCCATCTGTGGACAACCTGGGGATGAATGGGGGCAACCAGTCACAGGTGCCGCGACAGCTGTGGACAAGTTGGGGACAAGCGTGCTCGGGTTCGGGGAATCCCCAGGTCAACGACTGTGAACAAGGTGTGGAGAACTTCCCGGAAACTCGTGCGGCGTGTCGCGCGAAATCCGTTGTTCGGCGTGTCGTGGACCAGCTGGAGACCATTGAACCGCGCGACCTGTGGATGAAAATCACGGAGGGTAGAGCCGTAACCCGGTGGGCTGAACGGCCAACGGGTCAGGCCGCGGTGAGCCGTGCCTGTGCGCTGCGTAACCGGTCAGCGAGAACGCGCTGGTCGGCCGGGGTGAACGCGATCCGGCTCTCGCCGCGGCCCGGCACCTCTTCGGTCAGCCACCGGCCTTCCGACGTATCGATGTAGTTCACCGGCCGTTCGATGCGGTGCCAGGCTCCGCTGCGGCTGCGGGCCGCGACGTACAGGCTGCCACTCCCCATTCGGCGTAACGCCAGGATCCGCCGGAGCTCGTCGACCTCGTGCGAACCCTCGGCCGGGCGGTCGTTGCGGAGCACCGCGTACCCGCCTTCGTCGCCGCGGGCGGTCCCCTCGATCTGGCTCTTGGGCACGGCGAGCGGCGTCCCGCGCCCCGGCGCCAGCTTCGGGATCTGGCCGAGGAAGTCGTCGAGCAACTCGCCGGGGCGCGTGGACTCCAGCACGACCACGTCCAGCTCCTCGTGCTTGGCGAGCACGAACGCTTCGCCACCGGCGCTGCCGGCGAGCAACCGGTAGCTCACCGGCTTGCCCTGGAAGCCGCCGTCGATCCAGCCGTAGTACTCGAGCTGCGGCCGGGCGACGGCTTCGACCGTCGCGACGAACCCGGGGTGCATGCCGCGCGGGCCGAACAGCCCGGCCTTGGCGAGTTCGGCGTTGACCCGCTCGTCCTCGGCGCGTTGGGCCTCTTCGCCGTACCAGGTCGGCGTCTCCGACAGCACCGTGTGCGGTTCGCCGCCGCGCCGCCGGATCAGGTTGATCAGAGTGGCGGTCGTGATGGTGACCTGCCTGTCCAGCACGCTTTCCCCCAGTGAAAAGGTCGTGAACCCGCGAACGGCCGGGCGCGCCCATCTTGGCACGCGCCCGGTGGTCCCGCCTGCGCTACTCGCCGATGACCGGCGGCGCGGTCAGCTCGTCGGTCCCGAAGATGTCGTTCGGGTCGTCGCCGAGCAGGTACTTCGACGTGCGTTCCTCGTCGCCGCCACCCTGGCCCTTGGCGCCGTGGCCCATGCCGCCCATCCCGCCCATCCCGGTGGAACCGGTGCGCCCGGCCGCCGCGCCGCCCGCGCCCAGCGCGCTGCCGGCACCCATCCCGCCGCGACCTGCGCCGGCCGCTCCCGCGCCGCCCGGCAGGGCCGCGCCGGTCGAGCCGCCAGGTCCGAAGCCCGCGCCGCCCGGGCCGAAGCCGGCCGTCGGGTCGCCGACGCCGCCCGAGCCGCCGGGACCGAACCCGCTGCCTCCGCCACCGGAGAAGCTCGGCGTGCTCCCCGGGCCGAAGCCCGGCACACCCGGCACGTCCGACGGCGTGAAGCCCGACGACTGCGTGCCGTCGCTGAAGTTCGGCGGGGGGTAGCTGCCGCCGCCGGGGAGCTTCGACGGGTCGTAGCTCCCGCCGGGGACGTTTCCGGGGGCGAAGCTCGGCACCTTGGCCGGGTCGTAGCCACCGCCCGGCACCTTCGACGGGTCGAAGCCGCCGCCGGGGGTGTTCGGCGGCTGGGCGTTGAACGACGGGACGCCGCCCGCACCCGGCATGGTCACCCCACCGGGACCGGTGCCGGTGCCGTTCCCGGTGCCGTCACCCGGCTTCTTCTTGCCGTCCTTGCCGCCGTCGACGTTGACGTTCTCCTGCTGCCCCTTGAGCGCGGAGTACTTCGGCATGTTCTGGCCGTTGTCGTTGCTCGCCTTGAAGTAGGTGTTGAAGGCGTCGACGTTGGCCTGGCCCTTGGTGTTGTAGTCGCGGATCGCCCGGTCGGTGTCGGTCGTCCACGGCGTGATCGAGTTGAGCAGGTTGTTCTTCGGCGGGTCCTTCGGGACTTCCTGCACCTTCGCGTGCACCGTGGTGAACGCGGTGTTCTGCTCGCCGAGGTACTTGTCGGAGTCGGTGAGCTTGGTGCCCGAGTCCTCCATCCACACCCGCAGCGGGTGCGCGCCCGCGTTCTGCGCGGCCTCGGAGCCGCCGCCCGTCCAGGCCGCGTCCATCTCCTTGGCCAGGCTGTCGATCGTGGTGAGCCGGTCCGCGTAGGCGCCCTTGAGCCGGCTGGCCGCCGCTTGCCCGTTCTCGATCGAGCCGGTGCCGGGCCCGTGCGTGATCTTGTCCCAGATGTCGTAGCAGTCGATCTTGCGGTCACCCTGCTGCGACGTGTGGTCGTCCGAGTGCGTGGTCGCCATGTTGTAGGCGGCGAAGCCGCCGAGCAGCACCAGCTCCAGCATCTCAGCCCTCCTTCAAGGTGTGGATCATCGCCTCACCGAACTTCTGCGCCACCGAGCACGGGTCCGACGCGCCCGAGCCGTGGTCGTACTGGACCAGGATGTTGACCGCCAGCTGGTCGGTCACCCCGACGAACAGGCCGCACTTGCCGTCCTTGCGGTCGTCCAGCGCGGCGGCGTAGACGGCCGGGTACCCGTCCGCCTGCGTCTCGCCGAAGTAGGCGTCGTTCGCCTTGGTGTCGTAGACGTCCTGGAGGCCGTTCTTGTTCGCCGTCACCGTGGTCACGTCGATCTGGTTGCCCGGGTCGGCGGCTTCCTGGAACGTGCAGCTGGGGCCGTTCGCCGTGCTGCGCGAGGTACCGTCGCCGAGGCTCAGCGTGGCGCGGCCGTCCGCGTTGATGGTGGTGCAGGCGTCCGAAGTGATGTTCGCGGCGTTCAGCGGCTCCGGCACCCGCGGCGCGGAGTCGGCGGCGGAGCGGGAGGTCTCGCTGCTGCTGGAGTCCGTCGTCTCCGCCGGGTTCGCGGTGCCCCGCGTCTTGGCGGAGCAACCGCCGACGGCGAGCACGGCGAAGACCAGTGCCGGGACGGCGAGAAGTCGTCGGTTCACGTGGCCGGGTTCCCCGTCTGCGAAAGGTCGGCCTGCGTGTCCGACTCCTTGGTGGTGATCTTCTGCTTCGCCGCGGTGAGCGCGTCGATGTAGTTCTTGACGTACTCCTGCATCTTCTGGTTCTGCTCGAGGAACGCCTTGCCGGACGGGTTCGCGAGCTTCTCCCAGTCGCCGCTGGCGAACTCCTTGCCGGGCGCCTTGACGTTCGCCATCAGGTTGGCGTCGTCGTAGTCGCGCTTGAGGTCGGCCTGGAGGTCCTGCCACTTCTTGATGACGCCGTCGATCTTGTCGGCGTCGAACGTGAAACCACCCCCGGCCGGCGCGGACATGCTGACCTGGTCACCCATCCGAGTGCGCTCCCTTCGCGTCCCGCTCCATTGTCCTACGACGGCGCCGGTGTGTCCGGCGTTCCCCCGAAACGCGTGAAGGCGGGCCGCTCCCGAAGGAGCGACCCGCCTGTCGCGGCGTACCGCCTTACTGCGAGGCCTTGACCTCGAGCCGCACGTCGACCTTGACGTCCGGGTGCAGCCGGGCGCCGACCGAGTGCTTGCCGACGGTCTTGATGTGGTCGCGCAGCTCGATGACGCGCTTGTCGAGCAGCGGGCCACCGGCCGCCTTGATCGCGTCGACGATCTCGCCGGCGGTGATCGAACCGAAGAGCTTCTTCGAGCCCTCGGCCGCCTTGCCGGTGAGCTGGACGGCGCCGAGGCCCTCCAGCGTCGCCTTGATCTCCTTGGCGTGGTCGAGGTCGCGGATGCGACGGCTCTCCTGCGCCCGCTGGATGGTGCGCACGTTCTTCTCCGCGCCCTTGGAGGCCGCGATCGCGTAGCCCCGCGGGAGCAGGTAGTTGCGCGCGTAGCCGTCCTTGACCTCGACGATGTCGCCGGGGCCGCCCAGGTTGGCCACGTCCGTGGTGAGGATGATCTTCGCCATGTCAGTGCCCTCCCTTAGCGCGCGGTCGAGGTGTAGGGCAGCAGCGCCATCTCGCGGGAGTTCTTGACCGCGATGGCGATGTCACGCTGGTGCTGGCTGCAGTTGCCGGTGACGCGACGGGCACGGATCTTGCCGCGGTCGGAGATGTACTTCCGCAGCAGGTTGGTGTCCTTGTAGTCGATCAGTTCCGGGCGGCCCTTCTTCTCGGCCTTGCAGAACACGCAGACCTTCTTCTTGGGCTTGCGGATGGGTGGCTTGGCCACTGGTTACTCCTGGAATCTCAAATCTGTGTGGGTGTGTACGAGATCAGAACGGGGGCTCGTCCGAGAAGCCGCCGCCACCGCCGCTGCTGGCGGCCGGGGCGGAACCCCACGGGTCGTCGGCCGGCATTCCGCCACCGCCGCCACCGCGGTTCCCGCCGCCACCGCCGCCGCCGAAGTCACCACCGCCGCCGCCACCGCGGCTGACCTTGTTGACCTTGGCCGTGGCGTAACGCAGCGAGGGGCCGATCTCGTCGACCTCGAGCTCGACGACGGTCCGCTTCTCGCCTTCCTTCGTCTCGAAAGACCGCTGCTTCAGGCGGCCCTGCACGACGACGCGGGCGCCGCGGGTCAGGGACTCGGCGACGTTCTCCGCCGCCTGGCGCCAGATGTTGCAGCGCAGGAACAGCGCCTCGCCGTCCTTCCACTCGCCCGACTGCTTGTCGAGCGTGCGGGGCGTGGACGCGACGGTGAAGTTCGCGACCGCCGCACCGGACGGGGTGAAGCGCAGTTCCGGGTCGGACGTGAGGTTGCCGATCACCGTGATGACGGTGTCTCCAGCCATCGGGAATACCCTTCGGCTCAGGCCTTGGCGGCAGCGGGCTTGGCCGCGGCGCGCTTGATCTCGCGACGCATGACCTTGGTGCGGAGCACGGTCTCCTGCAGCGACAGCTGGCGGTCCAGCTCCTTCACCGCGTCCGAGGACGAGTTCAGGTCGAGCAGGGCGTAGATGCCCTCCGCGTGCTTCTTGATCTCGTACGAGAGACGACGACGGCCCCAGACGTCGACCTTCTCCACGGAACCGCCCGAAGTGCGGATCACGTTGAGGAAGTTGTCCAGCGTGGGGGCGACCGTGCGCTCGTCGAGCGTGGGGTCCAGGATGACCATTACCTCGTAATGGCGTGACACAACCACTCACCTCCTATGGGCTCGCGGCCACGGACTGTCCGTGGCAGGAGGGTTTGTCCAGGTAAGGCTACCTGGGGGTACCGGCAGGGCCGGACAGCGGGGTCAGCTCGCGCGCCGCACGACCCAGGTCCGGACGAGCCCGGCCGTGACGCCGGCGAGCACGATCACCGCGAGCAGCATCGGCAGCTGGACGTCGTTCGCCGAGCCGGGCGAAGCCAGCGACTGCGCGTTGCCCGCGTCGCGGATGTCGGCGCCCTGCCCGGCCTGGTCGCCCTGGCCGGCCTGCGGCGCGGAGGCGTCGCCGGGGAGGGTGCCGTTCGCCGGGTAGCGCGCGCCCGGGGCGACGGCCGTGCCGGCGGTCGCCGTCGGGATGCCGCCGTAGTCGCGCATCGGCGCGCTGCCGCCGGTGCCGCCCGCGGTGCCCGGGTTCAGGTTCGAGAGGTTGCCGGACGCGCCGCCGGGGACGGTCCCGGTGCCGCCCGCCGCCGTGCCGGTACCGCCGGTGCCCTGCTGGCCCGGCGTGCTCGGGGCGACGTAGTTGGCGGCGAGCAGGGTCAGGTTGCAGCCCTTGGCGACGGTGCTCTCCACGCTGTCGAGGGTCTTGTTCCAGTCGAAGCCGAGGCCCCAGGTGCCGGAGTTGGCGAGCGCGGTGCGGACCGCCTTGCCGATCGCCGCGCCGGTGGCCTCCCCGCCCGCGGAGTTCGGCACCTGGCCGACCGGGATCGCGTGGTTCTTGGCGATGGAGTCCCCGGCCCAGCTGCCGACCGCGAGGGTGCCGGCGTTGTTCGCGCCGTTGGTGACGAGGGTCTTGACCGAAGCTCCGTCGATCGCCACCTGGTCGCCCATCTGGGCGGTGACCGTGCCCGTGCAGCTGCTGCTCACGACCTGCTGGGTGGCGGCGGCCGGGCCCGCGGAGAGGAACGCACCGCCGGCCACGAAGGCGGCGACAGCGGTGACAGTCAGGGTCTTCCGCACGGGCTCTGTCCTCCAGAGGATCACGGGGGCGTCGTTCCAAGCACCAGCAACACCAGGTGTACCAGGATCAACGAAGGGAATACGCGAAAGATACTCGGCAGTCGGGTCAATTCGCAGCGGCCATTCGGCGGAGCACCCACGTCCGCACGAGGCCCGCGCTGACTCCGGAGAGTGCCAGCACCGCGATCAGCAGCGGCAGGTTCGACCCGTCCGTGAAGCCGGTTGACCCGGACGGCAGCGCCTCGGCCTGCCCGGCCGTCTGGATGCCCGAGTTGCCGGCCGCCGGCTGGTCGGGTCCGGTGAGGCCGTACTGCGGCGCGTATCCCGGGATCTGGCTGCCGTACCGGATGGCGGGCGACGGCGTGAACAGGCCGGCCGTCGCGAACGGGATGCCGCTGTAGTCGCGCATCGGCGCGTAGCCCGTGCCGATGCTGAACGGGAAGCCGCCGAACACCGGGCTGCTCGAGAAGCCGGGCAGCAGTGGGCTGTTCGCGTCCGGGATCGGCGTGGTGCCCGCCGGGGTCCCGCCCTGCGGCGCGCCCCCGGTCCCGCCCTGGGCCGGCGGTTGCTGCGGGTTGCCGCCCGTGCCGGGCTGCGGCGACGCCTGCTTGCCACCGCCGTTGATCGTGTCGAGGCCGCCGGTCGCGGCGGAGTTCAGGCCGTCGGCGCCCTGGTTGATCGCGCTCGCCGCGGGCGCGCCGATCACCGGGACCGGCGAGACGACGGTGTTGACCACGTTCACCGTGACCTTGCAGACCGTGTTGATCAGGCCGCCGACCACGCTCGTGAGCACGGTGGTCGCCTGCCCGACGATGCCGAGGTCGATGGCGGGGAGGCCGAGGATCGAACCCTGGATGTGGTCGCCGGGGTTCGCGGTGACCGTGCTGCCGCAGGGGACGGTCTTGGTGTCTGCGGAAGCGGAGCCGGGCAGGCCGAGCACAGCCGAACCAGCGAGGACGACCGCCGTCGCACCGACCGCCGTTGCCCTCCGTGTCCGATCCCGCATGCTCGCCACCCTCTGTCTCGTCGCCTCTCCCCAGGACAACGACGTTAAGGCAGCACGGTGACGCCCGCTCGCTCAGAAATGTCCGGCATTCGAGTGGAAGCGGGGGTCACCGTCGGTGAGAGTCAGGCTGGTGAGCGGCGGATCCACGCCCGGACGAGGGCCGCGGCGACGATCGCCAGCGCGAGCACCGCGAGCAGCATCGGCAGCTTCGCCGGCGGTGTGACGGCGGGCAGCGCCTCGGCCGTGCCGGACTTCTGCTCGTCGACCGTCGGGACCTGCTGACCGGGGATGACCTGCGCGATCACCGGCGCCTGCACCAGGCTGCCGGGCAGCAGCGCGGAGTTGGTGTAGATGCCCGAAATGGCGTCACCGGGCAGGCCGGCGCCGCCTTGGCCGGTGATCACCGGGCCGGTGCTGTCGCCGGGCGGCGTCTGCCCCGGCGGCTTCGGTCCCGGCGGTCCCGGCGGCGTCGGCGGCGTCGGCGGCGCGGGCGGGTTCGGGTTCGGCGGGAGCGGCAGCGGCGGCAGCTCACCGGCCACACCCTGCGTCACACCGCCGACGGTGTTCACGACACCCTGCGCGGCCGGGCAGACGGTCTTGGCGGCCGCGTCGCCGACCACCGGCACGTCCCCGATCCCGAGCGCGCGCACGGTGTCCCCCACCGGAAGCGTGAGCAGCGGCGCCGAGCCGTTCGTGTTCTTGGCGCTGGAGTCGAGGCCGACGGTCAGCTGGTTCGGAGCGTTCAGCGGGGCGCCGGCGTCGAGGACGAGGCCGGTCTTCGCGTCGCGGGCCTGGCCGTTCTGCAGCGTGGCCGAGCAGTCTCCGCCGAGAGTCGGGCTGGTGTCCGCGCTCGCGACGCCCGGCATCGCCAGAGCGGCCGAAGCGGCGAAAGTGAACCCCAGTGCGGTGATCCGGGCGAGCTGCTTCCCCATCGATGCCCTCCGGCAGTCGGACCAATCTGGATCACGGAACGCGCTCACGGTACTCCACGAGCGTCACCACCAGGTCCCGAAGGGCGAGGAAAAGGCCGGAGTAGCGTGCTCGGCATGCTGATTGGCGCCCATGTCCGTGACGACGACCCGTTGACCGCGGTCGCCGAGCGCAAAGCCGACGTCGTCCAGTTCTTCCTCTCGGACCCGCAGGGCTGGAAGGCCCCGAAGCCGCACCCCCACGGCGAGGCCATCGCGGCCGACCCGGTCGAGGTGTTCATCCACTCGCCCTACCTCATCAACGTGGCTTCGCTGAACAACCGGATCCGGATTCCCTCCCGCAAGAACGTCACGCAGCACGCGGACGGCGCGGCGGCCATCGGCGCGAAGGGCCTGATCGTGCACGGCGGGCACGTCGGCGACAACGACGACGTCGAGGCCGGCCTCGACAACTGGCGCAAACTCTTCGAGCGCGAGCAGGAGAAGGGCGGCTTCAAGGTCCCGATCCTGATCGAGAACACCGCCGGCGGCGAGAACGCGATCACCCGCGACCTCGAGGTCATCGCCCGGCTGTGGGACAAGGTCGGCGAGTTCGGCGCCGGGTTCTGCCTGGACACCTGCCACGCCTTCGCCGCGGGCTGGGACCTCGCCACCGCCGTCGAGCGGGTCAAGGCCATCACCGGCCGGATCGACCTGGTGCACCTCAACAACTCCCGCGACGAGTTCGGCTCGACCCGCGACCGGCACGCCAACGTCGTCGAGGGCGAGGGCACCATCGACCCGGAGGCGCTGGTCGAGGTGGCCCGCGCCGCGGGCGCGCCGGTCGTCGTCGAGACCCCGGCCGGCAGCCAGGCGGCCGACATCGCCTACCTGCGCGAAAAGCTCGGCTAGGTCATTACAAGCTAGGCGGCCGCGACCTTCCGGCGCCGCCGGACGGCGTTCGGGACGATCGCGTCCCGGGCACCGTCGAGGAAGCCGCCCGCCGGGTCGTCGTCGCCGTCGGCGCGGATCAGGTCGGTGCCCGGGTGGTAGATCTCGCGCACCACCAGCACGCACAGCGCGGCGACGGCGAGGTCGCGGAGCACGACCGTGCCGAGGAACCAGCCTTCGGGCAGGCCCTTGTGGTCGACGCCGAGGTAGTAGAACATCCGCGGCACCCAGACCAGCGCGTCGAGCAGCATCCAGCTCAGCAGCAGCCGCCAGCGTGGGATGGCCAGCACCGCCAGCGGCACCAGCCACAGCGAGTACTGCGGGCTCCACACCTTGTTCGTCAGCAGGAACGCGGCCACGACGAGGAACGCGAGCTGGCCGACGCGCGGCCGTCGCGGCGCGGCGAGCGCGAGGTACGCGATCCCCGCGCAGCAGGCGAGGAACAGCACGGCGACCGTGAGGTTCAGGTACGTCGGCGTCTGGTTCTTCTGCAGCACGCCGTCGAACCCGGCCCAGCCCGTCGTGTACGAGAGCACGTTGTACAGCGAGTCCGGGTCCATCGGCCGCAGCGTGTTCATCCGGAAGAACTCCCACCAGCCGCGGGTGGCGGTGAGGATGAACGGCGCGTTCACCGCCAGCCACGTCACGACGGTGGCGGCCGAGTTCTTCCAGAACGGCGTGAGCTTGCCCGCGCGCAGGCACAGCACGAACAGCACGCCGAGCAGGAACAGCGGGTAGAGCTTGGCCGTCGCGCCCAGGCCGAGCAGCAGCCCGGCGAGCAGCGGCCGCTTGCGCGCCCAGGCGAGCAGGCCGGTCGCGGTGAACGCGGTCGCGATCGCGTCGAAGTTGGTGAACGCGTGCACCAGCACCAGCGGCGAGACCGCCACCAGCACCATGTCCCACGGACGGCGTTTCATCGTCCGGCCGGTCGCCCAGACGGTGACCAGCCAGGCCAGCGCCAGGAAGAACGCCGTGATGTCGAAGTAGACCGCCACCGGGAGCCCGCCGGGCAGCCAGCCGCTCTCGGCGACGTTCTCCCAGCCCGCCGCGAGCTTCGCGTTCGCCCACTGGAAGAGGCCGGTGAACACCGGGTACTCCATGTACCGCGTGTCGTTCTCCGCGGTCTGCGAGCTCTCCTTCCACGACGTGTAGTACGGGAAGGTGCCCGGCCGGTCGAGCCGCTCCGAGCTGTAGAGCGGCACGATGTCGGAGTAGCACATCGCGACGAACGGGCGGCCCGCGCGCCAGTCGAGCTGGGTGGCGCCGCTGGAGTCCTGGTACTGCTGGATGCAGGAGCCCTTGCCGAACCAGCAGAGCATCAGCGCGAGGGTGGCCAGCAGCAGGCCGACGCGCTGCGGCGACCAGAACCAGTGCCTGCCGACCGCCGCGTGCTCGCCGAGCGGGCCGCCGATCGGTCTGGTGACCGCGGCCGCGAGGGGCTCGTTCCAGCTCGGGACGACCCGTTCCGCCCGGGTAAGCGTCACGGGGCCGGGGTCCGGCTCGCGCGTGGTCTCCTCTGGCACGACTGCGGATGTTAGCGGTGATCGGCCTAGGCGGTGGTGAAGGCGGTGATCATGCCGGATTCGCGTAGTACGAGGCCAGGACCTCCGCGGCGGCGCCCCGCGTGACGATCTCCTCGCCGAAGGCGTCCTCGACGACCTCGATGCGCTGCCAGTGCGGCAGCGGCAGCAGCTCCTCCAGCCGCTCCGAAACGGCGTCACGGTAGGTGCCCGGTTCGTCCCGCACGGCGCGTCCGGCCAGCACGATCCGCTCCAGGTCGAGCACCTGGACGAGGTCCGCGAGGCCGATCCCGAGGAAGCCGGCGGCGGTCCGCGTGTCGGGCGCCTGCTTGGCCATGATCTCGACGCAGCCGCGTCGTCCGCAGGCGCAGACGGGACCGTCGTAGGCGATCGTGGTGTGCCCGAACTCACCCGCGTTTGTTCGCGGGCCGCGGTAGAGCCGTCCGTCGATCAGCAGGCCGACGCCGATGCCGGTGCCGACGAGCACCACCGCCGTCGCCGTCGGCTCGCCGTGCGGCCAGAGCTGGGCGAACGCGGCGGAATTGGTGTTCTTGTCGAGCGTCACCGCCAGGCCGGTGCGCTTCTCGAGCAGGTCACGCAGGGGGACGTCGTGCCAGCCGGGCATGTTCGTCGCGTCGCGGACCAGGCCGGCGAGGTGGTCCAGCGGGCCGACCGCGCCGAGGCCGAGGCCGAGCACGTCGAAGCCGTCGGCGAGCTCGAGTGCGGTGGCGCCGATGGCCTCGACGGCCTGCTCGGGCGTGAAGCCGGCCGGGAGCGGGCCGCCGGCCGTCTCCTCGACCTCGCCGATGAGGTTGGTGCGCAGCACGCGGTACTCGTCGCGGTCGAGACGCGCACCCAGCGCGTGCCGGGCGCCGGCCCGGATGGTCAGCTGCGTGCGGGGCTTGCCGACCCCCGTCGACGCCTGGCGTTCTTCGTCCAACAAGCCGGCTTCGAGGAGTTCGGGCACGATCTTGGAGACGGCCTGCTGGGTGAGCCCGGTGCGTTCGGCGAGTTCGACGCGGCTGAGGCCGCCGGCGCGCAGGATGTGCGTGAGGAGCAGGGCACGGTTGTGTTCGCGCACGTCGCGCAGGTTCACCCCGGTGTCCGCCATGGACAGGATCTTCCCACGCCTGGTCAATTACGCAACAGTGTTGTTTAATGGGCCGCATGAGTGACTTGCGCGTGGGCATCCTTGGGTACGGCATCGGCGGCCGCGTCTTCCACGCGCCGCTGGTGGCGGCGACGCCCGGGCTCACCCCGGCGGTGATCACGACGTCGAGCAACGCCGGCCAGGCGCGCACCGACCACCCTGGCGCGGAGGTGGTGCCGGACGCCGACGCGCTGTTCGAGCGGGGCGGCGACCTTGACCTCGTCGTGGTCAGCACGCCCAACCGCACACACGTGCCGCTCGCGCTCCGCGCGATCGAGGCGGGCCTGCCGGTGGTCGTCGACAAGCCGTTCGCGCCGACCGCGCTGGAAGCCGAGCAGGTCGTCGCCGCGGCGAAGGCGGCGGGCGTCGGCCTGACGGTCTTCCAGAACCGGCGCCTCGACTCCGACTTCCTCACCGTCCGGAAGGTCCTGGAATCCGGGAAGCTCGGCGAGGTGTTCCGCTTCGAGTCCCGCTACGACCGCTGGGTGCCCAAGCCCAAGGACAACTGGCGCGAGTTCGGCGACCCGGCCGAGGCCGGCGGACTCCTCTACGACCTGGGCGCGCACATCGTCGACCAGGCGCTGCAGCTGTTCGGCCCGGTCACCCAGGTCTACGCCGAGGTCGACCGCCGCCGCGCCGGCGTCCAGGTCGACGACGACGTGTTCGTCGCGTTGAGGCACGCCAACGGCGTCCGGTCGCACCTGTGGGCCTCGGCGCTCGCGGGCACCCAGAACCCGCGGTTCCGGGTCCTCGGCGACCAGGCGACGTTCACCAAGTACGGCCTCGACGTGCAGGAACCCCAGATCAAGTCGGGCATGCGCCCCGGCGACGACAGCTGGGGCGTCGAGCCCGCGTCGGACGCGGGCAAGATCGGCGTCGGCAACGACCTCAAGACGGCGCCCACCGAGATCGGCTGCTACGAGCAGTTCTACGCCCAGGTGCGCGATGCGCTGCGCGGCGAAGGTGACTTCCCGGTCGACCCCGAGTCGTCGGTCGAAGCCCTGCGCGTGATCGAGGCCGCGCACCGCTCCGGCGTCGAAGGAACCGTGATCAGGCTCTGAGCCTCCCCTGACTGGCCGTGACGCCGGTGACCCCCAGCGCCGACGTCACGGCCTCTTCCTTCCGCGTTGCTGGTCCTGCAGCTGCTGGAGCCGTTGCTGGAACTGGCGGAACTGGTCCAGCTTCTGCTGTTGCCGGTTGTCGTTGTTCCCCGGCTGCTGCTGACCGCGCTGGTCCTGCTGGCCTTGCTGGTCCTGTTGGTCTTGTTGATCCTGCTGAACCTGCACCCGGTCCTGCGGCGAGCTGATCGCCGCCACGCGGTCGAAGCGCTCGCCCGGCCGTCCCGACAGGTACAGCTGCATGAAGCGGTCCCAGATCGGCCCCGCGAGCGTCGAGCCGAACAGCGGTGCGCCGCCGGGGCCCCGCAGCGCCTTGTCGCCGTCGCTGCCCACCCAGACCGCGGCCGACACCGAGGGCGTGTAGCCCACCATCCACGTCTGGGAGTTCGCGTTCGCCGCCGACGCGGGTTCGTCGTTCTGGGGGGTGTGCTGCTGGGTGCCGGTCTTGCCCGCGCACTCGTGGCCGGCCGGGCAGCTGAGCTTGGAGAACTGGATCACCGGGGCCAGTGCCGCCGTCACGTTGCCGGCGATCTGCGCGCTCTTCTGCGGGTCGTTGTCGGCGAACGCGTCGGTCGAGTGGTCCTTCGCTTCGTACGCCGTTTCGCCGTTCGCGTTGGTCACCTTCTGCACGAAGTGCCGGTCGCGCTGGACGCCGTCCGCCGCGAACGTCGCGTAGCCCGACGCCATGTCCGCCGCGGTGACCTCGGTTCCGCCGCCGCCGATGGAGATGTTGTTGTCGCCGGTGAACAGCTTGCTGCGGCCGCCGTCGCCGGCCGTCCGGATGCCCGCTTCCTGCGCCGCTTCCGCCACCCCGGACGGCTTCGTGACGTTCAGGACCATGTCGTAGAACACCGTGTTCGTCGACCGCTGCATCGCTTCGGCGACCGTGCACTGCTGCGAGCAGCTGCTGCTGTCGCCCGCGTTGCGGATCGGCAGCTCGACGCCGGGGAACGTGCGCGGGGACGTGCCGTCGAACCGCGCGTCGAGGCCGCGGCCGAGCTTGAGGAACGCCGCCAGGTCGAACGGCTTCATCGACGAACCGGGGTTGTGCGGCTCGTCGGCCCAGTCGCGCCCGGCCTGGTCCTCGCCGTTCGGGCCCTTCACGATCGCGTCGCCGCCGTAGTACGCGAGCACGCCGCCGGTCTTCGGGTCGACCGCCACCAGCGCGTCGAGGATCCGGTCGTCGGTCTGCCCGGCCATCTTCTCGGCCACGGCCTGCTCCGCCGACTGCTGGGCCTGCGGGTCGATGGTGGTGAACACCTGGAACCCGCCCGAGTAGTACTGCTTCTCGTCGATGCCCTGCGCGGCCAGCTCGGCCTTGACCTGCTTCTTGATGAACGGGTTCAGCGCGCCGGCCTGCCGGCTCTCCCGCAGCGGGATCGGCGCCGGGAACTTCGCGGCCGCGCGCTGGGCCGGCGTCAGGTAGCCGTTCTTCAGCATCCGGTCCAGCGCGGTGTTCCACCGGCTCGTCGCGACGGCGGTGTTCTCCGAGCGGCCCGGCTGCTGGATCAGCCCGGCCAGCAACGCCGACTGCGAGTAGTCGAGCTGCCCGACGTCCTTGCCGAAGTAGGCCTGCGAGGCGGCCTGGATCCCGTAGGCGCCGCGGCCGAAGTAGATGATGTTGAGGTAGGCGGTGATGATGTCCGCCTTCTCGTAGGTCTGGTTCATCTTGAACGACTTCGCGAGCTCGACCCACTTGCGCGCCAGCGTCGGGTCGTCGTTGCCGGAGGAGTTCTTGATGTACTGCTGCGAAATCGTCGAGCCGCCGCCGGACCCGCCGGTGACCTGGTTGTACGCCGCCCGCAGGATGCCGCCGACGTCGAAGCCGGAGTTGGTCTCGAACGTCGCGTCCTCGGTCGCGATCACGGCTTTCTTGACGACGTCCGGGATCTGGTTCGCCGCCAGGATCTGCCGGTTGCCGCCGGCCGGCACGTCCTTGCCCATCTCGGTGCCGTCGGCGTAGAGGTAGGTCACGGCCTGGCCCTGCGCCTGCGCGACCGTCTCCGGCGAGGGGACGTCGACGGACAGGTACGTGATCAGGAACGCGACCGCGGGGACGGCGAAGAACAACCCGGCGACGACGTAGCAGACCCGCCGGACCCGCCGCCGGCGTCGCCGCCGCAGGTCGCCGTCGGTGAGCGGACGCGGGCGGCTCGGCGGCCGGCCGGGCCGCGGCCGCAGGATCGGCACGGTCGGCGGGTCGTCCGGCTCGGTGCCGTTGTGCGCGTGGTGGGTGATCAGCTCCGGCTCGGCGCCGAGCAGCCCGGCGCGGGGCACCGGCCGTCGCGCGCGACGACGACGTGGGTCAGGCCGCCGGCCGGGTGACGTGCGGTCGTTGTTCACGGGCCGTCCTCCACGGTGGGCTGCGGACGCAGTCCTGTCGCCAGGACACACGGACCGCGGCCCCCCGTGGTTCACCCCGGTCGGCTACGTGCCCGGCTGGCCGGTGTCGGTCGGCGTCTCCTTCGGCGTCGAGCCCTTCGTGTGCTTCGGCGTCGTCTCCTGCGAGGACGACGACTGGTCGTGGCCGTGGCCGTGCCCGTTGTTGTTGTCGCCGCCGTTGTCGCCCTGGTCGCCGTTGTCGGTGTTCTGGTCCGTCGGCGTCGAGTCCGTCGTCGTCGCGACGTCGGACGACGGCGGGGGCACCTCGCCGCCGATGCGGTCGACCTTGTCGAAGTGCTCGCCCGGCTTGCCGGTCAGGTACAGCGACAGGAACTTCTGCCACATCGGGCCGGCGATGGTCGAGCCGTAGATCGGCGAGTTGCCCTTGCCGTGCAGCGGCTTGTTGCCGTCGCCGCCGACCCAGGCCGCCACCGAAACCGACGGCGTGTACCCGACCATCCACGTCTGCGAGTTCGCGTTCGCCGCCCACGACGGCTCACCCGCGACCTTCGTGTGCTGCTGGGTCCCCGTCTTGCCGGCGCACTCGTGGCCGGCCGGGCACTTCAGGTGCGAGAAGTCGATGACGGGCTTGAGCGCCTCGGTGACGTTCCCGGCGATCTGGCGGCTCTTGTCCGAGTCGCTGTCGAACGCCGCCTTCACGTCGGTCGAAGCCTGGTACGCCACCTCGTTCTGCGAGTTGGTCACCTTCTGCACGAAGTGCCGGCCGCGCTGCTGGCCGTTCGCCGCGAACGTCGCGTACGCCGACGCCATGTCCAGCGGCGTGATCTGGGTTTCGCCACCGCCGAGGGAGATGTTGTTGTCCTTGGTGGAGATGATCGACTGGCCGCCGTCGTCGGTCTTGGTCTTCACGCCGGCTTCCCGCGCCGCGTCCTTGACCGGCTCCTGGTGGGTCTGGTTGAGGACCATGTCGTAGAACACCGTGTTCGCCGAGCGCTTCATCGCCTCCGCGACGGTGCACTCCTGCGAGCAGCTGCTGCCCGGACCGGCGTTGCGGACGACGCGGCCGTCGAACGTGCGGTTGTTCGAGCCGTCGAACGTCGCGTCGAGGCCCTTGCCCATCTTGAGGAACGCCGTGAGGTCGAACGGCTTCATCGACGAGCCCGGGTTCTGCGGCGTGTTCGCCCAGTCGCGTCCGGCCTGGTCCTGCCCGTTGACCTGCACGATCGGCTTGCCGCCGTAGTAGGCGAGCACGCCGCCGGTCTTCGGGTCGACGGCGACGAGCGCGTCGAGCAGGTTGTCGTCGACCTGGCCCTCGAGCGCCTCGGTGCCGGCCTGTTCCGCGGCCTGCTGCGCCTTCGGGTCGATCGTCGTCTGCACCTGGAAGCCGCCGGAGTAGTAGCGGTCCTCCGGGATGTCGTGCGCGGCCAGCTCGTCCTTCACCTGCTGGACGACGAACGCGGGCGGCGCGCCGGCCTGCTGCTTGCTGTCCTCGAGCGGGATCGGCGTCGGGAACTGCGCCTTCGCGCGGTCGGCCGCGGTGATGTAGTTGTTCTTCACCATCCGGTCGAGCGCGGTGTTCCAGCGGTCGTGCGCGACCTTGTCGTTCTCCGAGCGGCCCGGCTGCTGGATCAGCCCGGCCAGCAAGGCGGCCTCCGAGAAGCTGAGGTCCTTGGCGTCCTTGTGGAAGAAGGCCTGCGACGCCGCGCCGACCCCGTACGCCCCGCGCCCGAAGTAGATGATGTTCAGGTACGCGGTGATGATGTCCTTCTTCTCGTACGTCTGGTTCATCTTGAAGGACTTGGCCAGCTCGGTCCACTTGCGCGTCAGCGTGGGCGCGTCGTTGTCGGTGGCCTTCTTGATGTACTGCTGCGAAATCGTCGAGCCGCCGCCGGTGCCGCCGGTGGCCTGGTTGTAGACCGCGCGCAGCAGGCCGCCGACGTCGAAGCCGGAGTTGGTCTCGAACGAGTCGTCCTCGGTCGCGATCGCCGCGTGCTTCATGACGTCGGGGATCTGCTCCGGGGTCAGCAGCACCCGGTTGCCGCCGCGCGGGACGTCCTTGCCCATCGGCGAACCGTCGGCGTAGAGGTAGGTGACGGCCTGGCTCTGGTTCTGCGCGACCTCGGTCGGCGACGGAACGTCGACCAGGAAGTACGTGATGACGAACGCGATCGCGGGGAGCACCAGGAACACCGCGACGAACCCGTATGCCACGCGCCGGATGATCTTCCAGCGCCGTTTCTTGCGCTGCTCCGGTGTGAGGACCGGCTTGCCGTCGTCGTCCGGCTGGACGTCGTCGTGGCCGGACGGCTCTTCGTAGGCGTGGTGCGTCATCAGCTCGGGGCCGCCGCTCATCGGCGGCGGCTCGGGCCGGTACCCGCGCGGCGGCTGCTGCGGTGGCTGCTGCCACGGCTGGTGCGGGTGGCGCGGACCCTGGCCGTGCGGACCCTGGGGTGCGCGACGGCGCGGATCGGGACCCTGGCCGGGCCAGGAGCGGGATCGATCGTCGGGCACGGGGCAGTCCTCCAGTGTGCGGGGCAGCGACGATCGCCCCCCTCTAGGAAGGGACGCGCGGCCGGCGGAGAGGTTGCCGAAACGATCTTCCTGGAACGCTTCAGGGCCCTCCGCGCGTGCGGAGGGCCCTGAAGGAGGACGTGCTATCCGGGCCCGGCGCCCGGTGGCGCAGCGACTCCGCCACCACCACCGAAGGTGTTGCCGTCACCGGGGTTGATGATCGTGGTCGGCGGTCCGGGCCGGGTCCGGGTCGTCCGGCTCGACGTGTTCGTTGAGGTGTCGGTCGGCTCGGTGCTGTCGGAGGTCGCCGGCGTGGTGGGCGTCGTCGTCGTGCTCGGCGTGTCCGACGGCTTCGTCTGCGTGGTGGTCACGTCGTTGACGTCCTTGCCGATCGCCTGCACCTTGTCGAACTTCTCCGTCGGCTTGCCCTTGAGGTAGAGGTCCATGAAGTTCTGCCACGTCGGACCGGCGACGGTCGCACCGAAGATCGGCTTGCCCTTCGGGTCGTGCAGCGGCTTGTTGCCGTCGCCGCCGACCCAGACCGCGGCCGACACGGACGGGGTGTAGCCCACCATCCAGGTCTGCGCGTTGCGGTCCGCGTACGACGGCGGGTCGCCGGCCTTCGCCGTGTACTGCTGGGTACCGGTCTTGCCGGCGCACTCGTGGCCGGCCGGGCACTTCAGCTTCGAGTGGTCGATGACCGGGACCAGCGCCTCGGTGACGTTGCCCGCGATCTGCTGGCTCTTGGCCGCGTCGTCGTCGAACGCCGGGTTGGTCTTGATGTTGTTCTGGTCGAACTCCACCTCGTCCTGGGCGTTCGTCAGCTTCGCGACGAAGTGCTGCTCGTGGTATGTGCCGCCGCTGGCGAACGACGCGTACGCGGCCGCCATGTCCTCCGGCGTCACGGCCGTGCCACCACCACCGAGCGAGATGTTGTTGTCGTCGGTGTAGAGGACGCTCTTGCCGTTCGGCGCGACCTTGACCCCGGCTTCCTTCGCCGCTTCCGCGACCCGCGACGGCTTCGTCACGTTCAGGACCATGTCGTAGAACACGGTGTTCGCCGAGATCTCCATCGCCTTGGCGACGGTGCAGTCCTTGCCGCAGCTGGCGCTGTCACCCGCGTTCCGGACGACGCGGCCGCCGAGCACCCGGTTGTTCGAGCCGTCGAAGACCTCGCCGAGGCCCTTGCCCATCTTGAGGAACGCCGTCAGGTCGAACGCCTTCACCGACGAACCCGGGTTTCTCGCCTGGTTGGCCCGGTCCTGCCCGATCTGGTCCTTGCCGTTGGCGTCCTTCACCAGCTCCGGCCCGCCGTAGTAGGCGATCACGCCGCCGGTCTTCGGGTCGACCGCGACGAGTGCGTTCAGCAGGTTCTCGTCGGTCTGGCCCTTCATGCCGTCCGCGGCGGCCTGTTCCGCCGCGGCCTGGGCCGCCGGGTCGATCGTGGTGTAGATCTTGGCGCCGCTGGAGAACAGCTTGTTCTCGTCGTAGCCCTTCGCCGCGAGCTCGTCCTTGATCCGCTGCTGGACCTGGTAGGTGAGCTTGCCCGAGTTCTGCTCCTTGTTGGCGTTCTTCGGGATCGGCGTCGGGTACTGGGCCGTGGCGCGCTCGTCCTGGCGGAGCCACTTGTTGGCGACCATCTGGTCGAGCACGTAGGCCCAGCGTTTCTGGGCGTACGCCTGGTTTTCCGAGCGGCCCGGGCCCTGGATCAGGCCGGCCAGCAGCGCCGCTTCCGACGGGCTGAGGTCCTTGGCGTCCTTGTTGAAGTAGGCCTTCGCGGCCGCCTGGATGCCGTTCGCTCCGCGTCCGAAGTAGACGATGTTCAGGTAGGAAGTGATGATCTCTTCCTTGGACTCCTGGTTGTTCATCTTGAACGACTTGGCCAGCTCGGTCCACTTGCGGGTCAGCGTCGGGGCGTCGTTCTGCGTCGCCTGCTTGATGTACTGCTGGGAGATGGTCGAACCACCGCCCTGGCCGCCGGAGACCTGGTTCCAGACCGCGCGCAGGATGCCGGTGACGTCGAAGCCCGAGTTGGTCTCGAACGTCGCGTCCTCCGCCGAGTACACGGCGTGCTTGACGACCTCGGGCACCTCGCCCGGCTTGAGCAGCTGGCGGTCGCCGCCCGGCGGCAGCTCGCGGCCCATCACCTGGCCGCTGGCGTCGTAGTAGGTGATCGGCTGGTTCTGCAGCGACTTGATGCTCTCCGGCGTCGGCACGTCGACCAGGAAGTAGGTGATGACGAACGCGATCGCGGGGACGACGAAGAACAGCCCGACGAACGCGTAGGCCACCCGCCGGATGATCTTCCAGCGGCGCTTCTTGCGCTGCGCCGGCGTCAGGACCTTCTTGCCCTTTTCGTCGAGCTCGCCCTGGGGTTCGACGTCGTCGGCGAACTCGTTGAAGGCGGCGTCGTCGTAGCCGTCGTCGTACGGGTCGCGGCCGACGTCGTCGGTGCCGTTGTGCGCGTGGTGGGTGATCAGGTCCGGCTCACGCCCTGGCGGCGGGGTCGGCCGGCGGCCGCCCGGCGGCTGGCGGAAGCCCTGCGGCGGCGATCCGGGCGGGCCCTGCTGAGCGCGCTGGCCGGACGGCGGGACGGCGCGCCGCGGCGGCATGCCCTGCTGACCCTGCTGACCCTGCTGACGCGGGCGCTGCGGTCGCCGGGTCGGCTCGTCGCCGGCGGGCCACTGGGGACCGCCTTCGTCGCCGGCGGGCCACTCGGGCGACCCGCCGGCACGCGGGTTGCCGCGGGGCGGCGTCCCGCGCTGGGGCCGGCGGGGGGCCTCTTCGCCGGGCCACGCGGGTCCGGGGTCTTCCCCCGGCCACGGGCCTGACTGGGCACGGCGAGGTGCATCGGGCTCCTGGCCGGGCCAGGAGCGGTTGCGGTCGTCGTTCACGAATGGGCCTCCCAGACCGGCGCTCGGTGTCGCACCGTTCTGCGCTCTTCAGCGGTTGTGATCCAGCTCACCGGCCCGCGGTCCTTCGTGGACCGTCGGCCGGCTCCCCCGTGCCGAGGACGTACGACCGGACCAGGTGGTTCCAGTGGCACGCCCGGCACACTTCGACGTCGTACACGGTGAACTCGGCGAACCGGCCGGCCATCCTGGCCAGCTCTTCGGGAGTCCTCGCCGAGCCCGCGACGTGCTTGAGTTCGTCACCGTAGACCCAGGACACCAGGGTCAGCGGCTCCTGGCGGCAGATCGGGCAGGGCTGGTCACCGGCCCGGCCGTGGAACTTCGCCGCCCGCAGCAGGTACGGGCTCGCGTCGCAGGCTTCGTAGCTGCCGACGCGCCCGGAGCGGACTTCGGCGAGCAGCGCACGGCGCTGCAACGCGTAGTCCACGACCTGCCGCTGGTTAATCACCAGGACAGAGTACGGGCTCTTCCTGTGTCGTCCACGCCCCCTAGCGCGACCGGTGGCCGAGCCAATGGGGACACGCCGGACGTTCGATAACTCTCCGGTGAATTTCGCACGCGGCGGGTACACGGAAGAGGTTAGCTTCGCCACTTCGATGTATCGGCGCGATATAGTGGCTGAGTAGGTTGGATCGAGGCGATCGTTCGGAGCAACGTCCGTCGTCTCGGTTTGTTCCCGGAAGGGGGTGCGGTGTGCTGGAGTTCGCGATCCTGGGTCTTCTGCACGAAGCGCCCATGCACGGGTACGTGCTGCGCAAGCGGCTGCACGAGACGCTGGGCACGTTCCGGACGTTCTCGTACGGCTCGCTGTACCCGACCCTGCGGAAGCTGCTGCGGGCCGGGTACCTGGTCGAAGAGCTGGACGAGGCCGACGACCGGGCGTGGTCGCGGCGCGGGCGGCGGGTCTACAAGCTCACCGCGGAGGGCAAGGAGCGCTTCGGCGAGCTGCTCGGCGACGCCGGGCCGCAGACCTGGGACGACGAGGGTTTCGGCGTCCACCTGGCCTTCTTCTCGCGTACCCCGGCCGACGTGCGGATGCGGATCCTCGAGGGTCGCCGCCGCCGCGTCGAGGAACGCCGTGAAGGCATGCGGGCGGCGCTGGCCAGGGCCGAGGAGAAGATCGATCGCTACACCCGTGAGCTGCACCGGCTGGGGCTGGAGACCAGCGAGCGGGAGGTGCGCTGGCTCAACGAGCTGATCGCGCACGAACAAGCCGAACGGCAGGGTCCCGAGACCTGAGCCGCCCGGTGCGGGCCGCAGCGTCGCGGCACCAGACCTACTGAACAGACACGGATTGAAGGAGAAACCCCATGGGCGAGAACCGCCGCGTACGGGTGGCCATCGTGGGCGTCGGCAACTGCGCGGCGTCGCTGGTCCAGGGTGTCCAGTACTACCGCGACGCGGACCCGGCCACCCGCGTCCCCGGTCTGATGCACGTCGACTTCGGCGGGTACCACGTCCGCGACATCGAGTTCGTCGCCGCGTTCGACGTGGACGCCAAGAAGGTCAGCCGTGACCTGTCCGAGGCGATCTTCGCCTCGGAGAACAACACGATCAAGATCGCCGACGTGCCGCCGCTCGGCGTCACCGTCCAGCGCGGCCACACCCACGACGGGCTCGGCCGCTTCTACCGCGAGACGATCGAGGAGTCCGACGAGACCCCGGTCGACATCGTCGCTGCGCTCCGTGAGGCGCGGGCCGACGTGCTCGTGTCGTACCTGCCGGTGGGCTCCGAGGTGGCGGACAAGTTCTACGCCCAGGCCGCGATCGACGCCGGCGTGGCGTTCGTCAACGCGCTGCCGGTGTTCATCGCCTCCGACCCGGAGTGGGCCCAGAAGTTCACTGACGCCGGCGTCCCGATCGTCGGCGACGACATCAAGTCCCAGGTCGGCGCCACCATCACGCACCGCGTGCTGGCGAAGCTGTTCGAGGACCGCGGCGTCCAGCTCGATCGGACGATGCAGCTCAACGTGGGCGGGAACATGGACTTCCTGAACATGAAGGAGCTGGAGCGGCTCGAGTCGAAGAAGATCTCGAAGACCCAGTCCGTCACCTCGCAGGTCGACCGCGACCTCGGCAAGGGCAACGTCCACATCGGACCGTCGGACTACGTGCAGTGGCTCGACGACCGCAAGTGGGCCTACGTCCGGCTCGAGGGCCGCGCCTTCGGTGACGTGCCGCTGAACCTGGAGTACAAACTCGAGGTGTGGGACTCGCCGAACTCGGCGGGCATCATCATCGACGCGGTGCGTGCGGCGAAGATCGCGCTCGACCGCGGCATCGGCGGCCCGATCCTGTCGGCGTCGTCCTATTTCATGAAGTCGCCGCCGGAGCAGTACGACGACGCGACCGCCCGCGACGCCGTCGAGAAGTTCATCCGCGGCGAAGTCGAGCGGTAAAGCAGTCCTCGTCGAAGGCCGTCACCGCTGGTGGCGGCCTTCTTCGCGTGGTGGACACTGTGCCGATCTTTACCCATCCGGCCACAGTCACGGCCGATGGCTTGGGAGTGGAGGTTACGTGTCATGCGAGGGGCGGCCTACTTTTTGGCCGGATGGGTAAACCGGTGGGGCGGGGTGGGCGTTGGCGGGGTGTGAGTGCGAGCGTGGGCGAGAGCGCGCCGGGGGACCTGGGCGCGCCGACCTTCCACGACCTGTTCCGGGAGTACTTCGCCCAGATGACCCGGCTGGCGCACCTGCTCGGCGCGGACGACGCGGAGAACGTCGCGCAGGAGGCTTTCGTCAAGCTCCACCAGCGGTGGGACACGCTGTCGGACCACACGCGAGTGGCCGGCTACCTCCGCACGACCGTGGTGAACATGTCCCGCTCGCGCACACGGCACCTGCGGGTCGTCCGGCGCACGCCGCAGGACCGCCCGCCGGACGAGCTGTCGGCCGAGGTCAGGGCGGTGGCCAACTGGGAGCACGAGCAGCTGCGCGGGGTGCTCGGGAAGCTCTCCCGGCGCCAGCGCGAGGTGCTGGTGCTTCGCTACTGGCTGGATTTGAGCACGGCGGGCATCGCGGAGACGCTGGGCATCTCGCCGGGCACGGTCAAGGCGACCACCCACCACGCGATGGAGAACCTGCGTAAACACTGGGGGGACGACCTGGGAGGTGAGCGATGACCGACCTCGAACGCAAACTGGCCGAAGCACTGCGCGGACAGGCCGAGGAGGTCACGCCGAACCTCGACGCGGCCTGGGCGGAACAGATGCGAAGGCAGCGGCGGCCACACCGTCGCCGGGCGACGGTGTGGCTCGCCCCGCTGGCCGCGGTGCTGGTGGTGTTGACCAGCGTCTCGGTGGCCACCCGGGTGCCGACCCCGTCGGACCAGCCGGTCCAGCCGGCGCTCCCCGGGCAGCCGCTGGTGCTCGCCAAGCCCGAGCTGCCCGACCGGACGACCTTGAGCGAGGCGGACAAGCCGGTGACCCTCACCGACTTCACTGGGCAGACGGACACCTGGACCTCCTACGCGGCCGAGTTCTTCGATCCGACCGGGCGGGCCCTTTTCTGCGTCGAGGCACTCCCCAAGGGCGCCAATCACGGTGCGGAATCGCAGTTCGGCATCAAGTCACCGTCGTGCCTCCCGCTGTCGGAGACCGTCGTGCGGACCGGGTACGTGGGGGAGAACGGTGGTCCGCTGCCGGCGGGCAAGGCGGTCTACCTCGTCGATCGGAAAGTCCATGCGCTGCGGCTTTACAGCGCGGCGGGTGATCTGAGCCTGGCGAAACCGGTCGGACCGCTGGGCTGGGACACGGTTTTCTTCGCCACCATCGACCCGAACTCGCCGCCGGTGCGCTTCGAAGTCAGCTGAGCC
Organism: Amycolatopsis sp. NBC_01488; assembly: GCF_036227105.1. NCBI lineage: Bacteria > Bacillati > Actinomycetota > Actinomycetes > Pseudonocardiales > Pseudonocardiaceae > Amycolatopsis > Amycolatopsis sp. NBC_01488. The sequence continues at coordinate 2,471,591 of NZ_CP109434.1, forward strand.
CCAGCGCACCCGGCAAGTCGGTGATCTTCTCCACCACCGCCGTGGCCTGCTTCAGCACTTCCGGGTCCGGCGGGAAGTGCGGGTTCGGCACCGCATAAACCGCCATCCCGGCTGCCAACGCCGATCGCAGGCCGTTCGTCGTGTCCTCCACCGCCGCACAGTCCGAGGGCGCCACCCCCAGCAGCTCCGCCGCCCTCAAGTACACATCCGGCGCCGGCTTCCCCGCCCCGACCTGCTCGGACGACACCGCCGCGCCCACCGGCAAGCCCGTCACGTCGAGGAAGCCCTTGATCAGGATCACCGGCGACGAGCTCGCGATCGCCACCGGCCACCGCGCCGACACCTGCCGGACCACCTCCACGGCGCCCGGGATCAGCGGTGGCTCCTCGGCGTACCGCGCGGCCATGCGCTTGACCACCAGCGTCGCGATCTCCGGCGGCGACAGCCGCGCCCCCAGCTCCTCCGCCAGGTAACGAGCCCATTCCGGGGTGCTCATCCCCTGCTGCGCCCGCGTCGCCTCCTCGCGCCAGGTGCCGCCGTGCTCGGCGACCACCGCTCGGCGCACCTCGTCCCAGATGCGCTCCGAGTCCACCAGTACGCCGTCGAGGTCGAAGATCACCGCGTCCATCCCCCGAGCCTAACCTGTGAGGCGACTTACTTAGCTACCCTTACTAATTTTTGTTAGCATAGCTAAGTGACTTCCCCGATCGCCGATCTCGCCCACCGGCTGCGGCCGCTGGTCTTCCGGCTGTACCACCAGGTGCGCCGCCAGACCCCGCAGCTGACGCTGACCCTCACGCAGGGGTCGGTGCTGAGCGAGCTCGTCAACGGCGGGCCGCGGCGGATGAGCGCGCTGGCGGAGTTCGAGCGGGTCAAGCTGCCGTCGATGACCGACGTCGTCAGCCGCCTCGAACGCCTCGGCCTCGCCACCCGCACGCCGGACCCCGCCGACCGGCGGGCGGTGCTCGTGGACGTCACCGACGAGGGTCGTCGCTTCTACGCCGAGATGGTCGCCGCCCGCGAGGAGTTCCTCCGCGAGCGACTGATCGCGATGGACGACGCCGACCGCGCTGCGATCGAAGCCGCCCTTCCGGCTCTCGCCAAATTGCTCGTTGACGCCAAGAAGGAGGAATTGATCAGCGATGAGCGCTGAGCACCACTCGAGCCTGCTGGACGCCGTCAAGGGTCAGCCCAAGCAAGTCTGGATCACCGCGTTCGCCGCGGTCATCGCCTTCATGGGGATCGGCCTGGTCGACCCGATCCTGCTGTCCATCGCCAAGGGCCTGGACGCGACGCCGTCGCAGGTCACCTTGCTCTTCTCGTCGTACCTCGGCGTCCAGGTCCTCGCGATGCTGGTCACCGGCGCGGCGAGCGCCAAGTTCGGCCCGAAGCGCACCGTCCTGGTCGGGCTGGCGCTGATCGTCGCGGCCACCGCCCTGTGTTCGGCCGCCGGCTCGATCGAGCAGCTCGTCGGGCTGCGCGCGGTCTGGGGCCTCGGCAACGCGTTCTTCATCGCGACGGCGCTTTCGGTGATCGTCGGCGCCGCGACCGGCGGCCAGTCCGGCGCGATCCTGCTCTACGAAGCCGCCCTGGGTGTCGGCCTGTCGGTCGGCCCGCTGCTGGGCGCGCTGCTCGGCTCGATCTCCTGGCGCGGTCCGTTCCTCGGCACCGCGGTCCTGATGGCCGGCGCGCTCGTGCTGTGCGCGGTCTTCCTCAAGAGCGACAAGGGTGAGCGGCGTGCGCCGATCAGGCTGCTGGACCCGCTGCGCGCGCTGAAGCACCAGGGCCTGCTGCGCACCTCCGTCGCGTCGGCGCTGTACACCGCCGCGTTCTTCGCGGTGCTGGCCTGGTCGCCGTTCGTCCTCGGCTGGAACGCGATCGCCGTCGGCCTGATCTTCTGCGGCTGGGGCCTGTGCGTCGCGGTCGCCGGGGTCGCGCTCGCGCCGCGGCTGGCCGCGAAGCTGGGTGAACGGCACGCCGCCGCGGCCGCGGTCTTCGGCTACGCCGTGCTGATGCTGGTGCTGGCCGTGCCGAGCAAGCCGGTCCTGGTCGTCGGCATCATCGTCTCGGGGCTGGTGTCCGGGCTGCTGAACACGTTGTTCACCGGCACCGCGATGTCGATCAGCGACGCGCCGCGCCCGGTCGCCAGCGCGGGCTACAACTTCTGCCGCTGGCTGGGTGGCGCGGTCGCCGCGACGCTCGTCGGGCACGTCGCCGAGTGGTTCGGCTCGTCGCAGGCGCCGTTCGTCGCCTCGGCCGTGCTGTGCGTGATCGCCGGCGGGCTGCTCTCGCTGCGGGAGAAGAAGGCGGACCCGCACGCGGTGCCGCAGGAGGCGGTGCTCGTCGGCGAGGAGTTCTGACCGGCGCCAGTACATCTGACGTTCACCTGAATGTCCTGATTGGCTGGTTTTAGGGGCTTACGGTCGGTTCGTTCCCCGAACTCCCACCATGGAGGCCTCGTGCCCGACCGTCTGCTCCCGCTGTTCCCCGCCCACCCGGGCGGCCGCTCCCCGGTGACCTGCGAGTACCGCTGCGGCAACGCGTGCGCCCACCCCGAGGCCAACGAGTCCCGCAACGAGTACTTCGGCGACGTCGTCAAGGACATCTCCCGCCGCCGGGTGTTCAAGGCCGGCGCCGTGATGGCCGCCGCCGCGGGCGGGTTCGCCGCCCTGTCGGGGACCGCGGCCGCCGCACCCGTTCAGAAGCCGCAGTCGCGGCCGGTCCCCGGCACCGACTTCGACCCGGTGCCGCCGAACAAGCTCGACCAGGTCAGCATCCCCGCGGCCTACGACCAGCGCGTCGTCGTCCGCTGGGGCGACCCGGTCGTCGCCGGCGCCCCGAAGTTCGACTTCACCAAGCAAACGGCGGCCGCGCAGGCGAAGCAGTTCGGCTACAACAACGACTTCGTCGGCCTGATCCCGCAGGACCCGCTGGGGCTAGCGAACCTGCTCGTGGTCAACCACGAGTACACCACCGAGGTCCACATGTTCCCGGCCGGCCAGTACGACCCGGCGAACCCGACCGAGGAGCAGGTGAAGATCGCCTGGGCCGCGCACGGCCTGTCGGTGCTGCTGACCCGCCGCGATCCGGTCCACGGCGGCCTCGAGGTCGTCCCGAGCCGGTACGGCCGCCGGATCACGCTCGACACGGTCTTCGAGGTCCGCGGCCCGGCCGCCGGGTCGAAGTACCTGAAGACGTCGGCCGACCCGAGCGGGCGCAAGGTCCGCGGCACGCAGAACAACTGCTCCGGCGGCGTGACGCCGTGGGGCACGGTGCTCTCCGGTGAGGAGAACTTCGACCAGTACTTCGCCAACTCCGACAAGGTCACCGACCCGGTCGCGGCCGCGCGGCTCAAGCGCTACACCGTCGGCACCGGCACGAGTACCCGCAAGTGGGAGCGCTTCGACAAGCGCTGGGACGTCTCGCAGGAGCCGAACGAGCCGAACCGCTTCGGCTGGGTCGTCGAGATCGACCCGAACGACCCGACCTCGACGCCGGTCAAGCACACCGCGCTCGGCCGGTTCAAGCACGAGGCCGCGAACATCAAGGTCACCGCGGACGGCCGGGTCGCCGTCTACTCCGGGGACGACAGCCGGTTCGAGTACATCTACAAGTTCGTCTCGAAGGGCAAGTACAAGCCCGGGAACAGCGCGCACGCGCGGCGGCACAACTCGGCGCTGCTCGACGAAGGCACGCTGTACGTCGGCCGCTTCACCGGCGACAGCCCGGCGGCGGAGATCGACGGCACCGGCAAGCTGCCGGCGGACCACGAGTTCGACGGCACCGGCGAGTGGATGCCGCTGGTCAGCGGCGACAAGTCCTTTGTGGACGGATTCACCGCCGAAGAGGTCTACGTCTTCACGCGCCAGGCCGCCGACAAGGTCGCCGCCACGAAGATGGACCGCCCGGAGGACATCGAGCCGAACCCGGTCAACGGCCGGATCTACGCGGCGCTGACCAACAACACCGATCGTGGCGCGGCGGGCAAGGCCGGCGTCGACGAGATCAACCCGCGTGTCAACAACAAGAACGGCCACATCCTGGAGTGGGAAGAGGACCGCGGCGACGCGGCGTCGACGCGCTTCTCCTGGCGGCTGCTGCTGGTCTGCGGCGACCCCGTCGCGGCCGACACCTACTTCGGCGGCTTCGACAAGAGCCAGGTCAGCCCGATCTCGTGCCCGGACAACGTCGCCTTCGACCGGCACGGCAACCTGTGGATCGCCACCGACGGCAACGCCCTCGGCGCGAACGACGGCCTGTTCTCGGTGCCGGTGACCGGGCCCGAACGCGGCCACGTCAAGCAGTTCCTCTCGGTGCCGATCGGCGCCGAGACGTGCGGGCCGGTCGTCACCGATCACCTGGTGCTCGTCGCGGTGCAGCACCCGGGCGAGAACGCGGCGAGCTCGGCGAACCCGACGTCGCACTGGCCCGACGGTGGCACCGCGCAGCCGCGGCCGTCGATCGTCTCGGTGTGGAAGAAGGGCCGCTTCGGGCTGCCCGGCCGCATCGGCGAACGCTGACGCGCCGGGCCCGCGCCGGCCGAGGTTCACTCTTAAGTGGACGGTTCTCGGCCGGTGCGGGCCCCGGCCTCGCGCCATAGTCGAGGCATGGTCCGTTCGGCACGCGTGGTGGCAGTGGCGGTCGTGGCGCTCTCGGGAGCGGTCGTACCCGCGGCCGCCGCGGATCCGCCGCCGGCGTGCGGCGGGATCGCGGCGAACCCGAGCGTCGAGGAGACGGCGCGCAACGGCGCCCCGGACGGCTACGTCTTCACCCCGGCGGCGCCGGTCCCGCCCGGCACTCCGGCCGCGAAGGCGCCGAGGCTGCTCACCGAGCAGGCGTTCGCCGTCGACGGGCGGCGGTCGGCGGTGATCCAGACGCCGGACGGCAAGGCCAGCACCGCCACCTCGACCGAGAAGTTCGTCCCCGGCGGCGTGTACACGCTGAGCGTCTCGACCGGCTCGTACGCGCCGGGTGCCGGACCGGCGACGGGCTTGCGCTTCTACGACGTGACCGGCGCCCAGGTCCAGGAGACCAAGCTGGTCGCCGACCACGACGCCGGCGACGGCCACCTCGCGAAGCAGGACTTCCCAGCGGCGACGGCCCCGGCGAAGGCGGCGTCGGTGCAGTTCTTCGCCACGACGAGCGCCGAGCGGCTGCGCTGGGACTGCGTCGGCCTCCAGCTCGCGGCGTACTCGGTGAAGAAGGAAGTGCAGAACCCGGCGACCGGCGCGTGGGGCCCGTTCGCGACGGTCACCGCGGGCGAGACCGCGCACTACCGCGTCACCGTGGCGAACGAAGGCACGCAGGACCTGTCCGGAATCGCCGTCCAGGACCCGTGGTGCAGCGGATCGTTCGAGCCGTTCGCGCTGGCCGCGGGTGCGACCAAGCAGCTGACCTGCGACCACCCGAACCTGACGGTGGCCGACACCGGGCACGTCAACACGGCGAAGGTGACGGGCGTGCACTATCCCGGCGGCACGCTGGGCGACAAGACGGCGTCGGCGACGATCACCGTCCTGCCGCCGCCCGCGATCGCGAAGATCGGCGACTTCGTCTGGGCGGACCGCAACCGCGACGGGATCCAGGACCCGGACGAGCCGGGCGTCGCGGGGGTCAAGGTGACCCTGAAGGACGGCGCGGGTGGCACGGTCGGCACCGCGACCACGGACGCCGGCGGCAAGTACGGCTTCGACAAGCTGAAGGACGGCACCTACCAGGTGTGTTTCGCGGTCCCGGCGGACTACACGGTGACCCGCAAGGACGCGGCGGCCGACGACCGTGACTCGGACGCGGACCCGGACGGCTGCACGGCCCCGCGCACGCTGGGCGGCACGGCGCGCGAGGACTTCACGGTGGACATGGGACTGGTGACACCGACGAACCGGATCGGCGACTTCGCCTGGTCGGACACCAACGGCAACGGCCTGCAGGACGCGGGCGAGCCGGGCCTGGCCGGGGTGAAGGCGGTGCTGAACAACGGCACGAGCGTCGTCACCGGCCCGGACGGCGCCTACGCCTTCACCGGCCTGGAGGACGGCACCTACCAGGTGTGCTTCACGGCCGAGGGCAAGCACCCGACGGTGAAGGACGCCGGAGACGACGCCAAGGACTCCGACGCGGACCCGGCCACGGGCTGCGCCGACCCGCGCCGGCTCGGCCCGGGCAAGCGCGACGACCAGACGGTCGACGCGGGCTTCGCACCCGCCTAGCGGAATTCACCGGCGCGGCTCGCTCCCGCAGGACCGGCCGCTCCACCGCGTGGCCGATGCGGGGTTTCGCTCCCCGCCTAGGACTGCCGGGGCGGCCCGGCGCGGAGCCGCCGGGCCACCCGCCGCCCGGCCGTTACGGTGGGGGCATGACGGATCTTCCCCTCGCCCTCGTCACCGGTGCCTCCCGAGGGATCGGCGCGGCGGTCGCCCACCAGCTGGCCCCGACCCACCGTCTCCTGCTCGGCGGCCGGAACGCCGACACCCTGGCCGCGCTGGCGAAGGAGCTCCCGGGCGCGAAGCCGTGGCCGGTCGAGCTGACGAACCCCGCGTCGCTCGCCGAGGCCGTCGCGGGCATCGACTCGCTCGACGTCCTGGTCCACTCGGCCGGCGTTGCGCGTCTCGGCCGCATCGAGGACGCGGACGCCGAGGCGTGGCGGGACAACTTCGAGGTCAACACCCTGGCCGTGGTCGAGCTGACCCGCCTGCTGCTCCCCGCCCTGCGCGCGGCCCGCGGCCACGTGGTCGTGATCAACTCGGGCGCCGGCCGCACCGCCCGCCCGGGCTGGTCGCCGTACGCGGCGAGCAAGTTCGCCGTCCGCGCCTTCGCCGACGCCCTGCGCGAGGAGGAGCCCGAGATCCGCGTGACATCCGTCTACCCCGGCCGCACCGACACCGACATGCAGCAGGAGATCTTCAAGGGCGAAGGCCGCGACTACGACACCTCGCACCTGCTGAAGGCCGACTCAGTGGCGACCGCGGTGGTGACGGCGGTGTCCGCCACCCCGGACGCCCACCAGACGGAGGTCATCCTCCGCCCGCGCTGACCAGGCCAGGCCCCCGCCCTTCCCTGGGGGGCGTGCCCATGCCCAGTCTACCGACGGTGGCGGACAAAACGGACTCGTCGCGGCTGGCGGCCCGGAGTTGTCCACATCCGCGCGAGGCTGTGGATCAAGCCCGCAGCCGGGCCGCGGTCTCGGCCACCCCGGCCTGGACCTTCGCGCGGTCCACGCGAAGCGACTCGCCGTCGGCGACGACCTGCTCGCCCGCGACCCACACGTCCCGGACCCGGCGGGACCCGGCCGCCCAGACGAGGTTCGACAGCAGCTGCACGTCCGGCACGTCCACGCCGCACGCGAACGCCGGGTCGTCCAGGTCGATGTGCACCAGGTCGGCCCAGCGGCCCGGCTCCAGCGCGCCGATGTCGGTCCGGCCCAGTGCCGCCGCGCCGCCGCGGGTTGCCAGCAGGAAGACGTCGGCCGCGGTCAGGACCGTCGAGTCACCCGTGGCCAGGCGGGCGAACATCGCCGAGAGCTGCAGCTCTTCCCACAGGTCGATGTCGTCGTTGGACGCCGGGCCGTCGGTGCCGAGGCCGACCGCCACGCCAGCCGCGCGCAGGTCCGCGATCCGCGCGATGCCCGAGGCCAGTTTCGCGTTCGAACCCGGGCAGTGCGCCATGCCGACGCCGTGTGCCGCGAACAACGCGATGTCCGCGTCGGACAAGTGGATCGCGTGCGCCGCGAGCACCCGGCCGTCCAGCATGCCCAACTTGCCGAGCAAGGCCGGTACCGAACCGTGCTTGGCACGCACATCCGCGTCTTCGGCGGCCGCCTCGGCGACGTGGATCTGCACCAGCGCACCCCGGGAAGCAGCCGACTCCGCTGTCGCCCGCAGGCCTTCTGAAGAGAGCATGTACGCCGAATGCGGGCCATAGCCCAGCTCGATGCGGTCGCCCGGGCCGAAGCGGAGGCCGTCGGTGTCGATCCAGCGCTCGATCGCGGCCAGCTGGGCGCGCCAGTCGAGGCCCGGCAGCTCCATCACCGGCGGCGCGACCAGGACCCGGCCGCCCGTCGTGAGGACCGCGTCGACCAGCTGCTCGCCCTCGAAGTACATCTCGGCGCTGGTCGTGACGCCGTGTCGCAGCATCTCGACCGAGCCCAGCAGCATGCCGGTACGGACGTCCTCGGGCCGCAGCTTCGCTTCGGCGGGCCAGATGATCTCGTTGAGCCAGGGCAACAGCGGCAGGTCGCCGCCCATGCCGCGCAGCAGCGTCATCGGGCTGTGCGCGTGCGTGTTGACCAGGCCGGGGAGCAGGATGCCGGTCAGGGTGGTGACCGGTGCGGCGGACTCGGGGGCGGTGGCCGCCGGTCCGCAGTGGGAAATGCGCCCGTCGGCGTCCACATCGACGACCGCGTCACGCAGGAGCGAACAGGACGCGTCGGCGGGGAGAACGACAGGGGCGTGGAAACGGCGTTGCATCTCTGGATACTACGCACCCTGGATTACGAGACGACTCCACTCCGCCACGCCCACGCGGCGATCTCCACGCGGTTGCGCGCGCCGATCTTGCCCTGCACGGACGCCAGGTGCGTCTTCACCGTGGACAGCGACAGGAACAGCTCCGCGCCGATCTCGGTGTTCGTCAGCCCGCGCGCCGCGGCCTGCACCACGTCCATCTCGCGTGCCGTCAGCGGCTCCGAAGGCGGCGCCACCTGCGAACGGGTCGTGCCGCCGTCGAAGTGCTTGAGCAGCCGGACGGTGATCTGCGGCGAGACCAGCGCGTCGCCGCGGTCGGCCGCGCGCACCGCCTCGATCAGCAGCGCCGGGCCCGCGTCCTTCAGCAGGAAGCCGGACGCGCCGTTGCGCAACGCCGTGTGCACGTACTCGTCGAGGTCGAACGTGGTGACCACGACCACCTTCAGCGGGTCGCTCACGTCCGGCCCGGCCAGCTGCCGGGTGACCTCGAGCCCGTCGAGGCCGGGCATGCGGATGTCGAGCAGGCAGACGTCCGGGCGCAGCTCGCGGGCCTTCGACACCGCCGAGACGCCGTCCGCGACGTCGGCGACGACCTCGATGTCGTCGTGCGACTCCAGGATCATGCGGAAGCCCATCCGCACCATCTCCTGGTCGTCGGCGATCAGTACCCGGATCACTCGTCCCCTTCCCCGGCGGCCAGCGGCAGCCACGCTTCGACCCGCCAGCCGCCGTCCGGGCCCCGCCCGGCCGACAGCCGTCCCTTGAGCAGCGCGACGCGTTCACGCATGCCGACCAGACCGTAGCCGCCCGATCCGCCGGGCGGCCGGCGCGCCGTCTCGTGCCCGTTGTCCGTCACCCGCAGGTGGAGTTCGTCGCCGTTCACTTCGGCCAGGACGAACGCGTCCGTCGCGTCGGAGGCGTGCTTGCCGACGTTCGTCAGCGACTCCTGGACCAGCCGCAGCGCCGAGCGGCCGACCTCGTGCGGCAGGTCCGGCGGCAGGTCGAGGTGCATCGACGTCGGCACGCCGTGGTTGGCGCTCTCGACCAGCTTCCGCAGGTCGGCGCCGAGGTCGGTGGTGGCCTGTTCGCTGAACTCGCTCGACCCGGCCGGCGCGTCGCCGCGCATCGAGCGGACCAGCCGGCGCATCGCCGCGAGCGCCTCGACCCCCGCGTTCTCGATCCGGCCCATCGCCTCGACCGCCACCTGCGGGTTCTTCTCGGCCATCAGCCGCGCCGCCTGGGCCTGCACGACGATGCCGGTGACGTGGTGGGCGACGACGTCGTGCAGCTCGCGGGCCAGCGCCATCCGCTCGGCGGTCTGCGCGTCGGCCACCGCCGACTTGACGACCGTGGTGCGTTCGGAGTCCCGCGAGCGCAGCATCAGGCCGGTGGCGATCGAGATGCCGAGCAGCAGCACCGCCGGGACCGCCAGCGTGGAGAGGACCTGCGGGTCGGTCTGCAGGCCGCCCCGCCGGTCGGAGTTGATGATCGACGCGAGCGCGACGACGGCGGAGAGCACGCCGATCCGCGGCCACGACTGGCTCAGCCCGCGGGCCCTGGTCAGGTTCACCACCGCGCCCACCCCCGCGGCGACCTGCACGAACGGCACCCCGCTCGGCATCGGGTAGGCGTAGCGCAGGTGCAGGAACGGGGTGATGAGCGCGGACAGCAGCAGGACGCCGGCGAGGGCGAGCATCGCGTCCGCGGGCCGGCGCGGCGACAGCACCGCGACGACGGCGGCGGCGACCGAGCAGAACAGCACCGGGAACCCGCGCGCGCCGCTGTCGTAGGTGTAGCCGAACTCGATGAGCAGCCCGATGGCGAGCACGCCCATCAGCACCCACTGGCCCATGGCCAGCTCGTTCAGCTTGCGCAGCCGCCGCTTCTGCTGGTCCGACCGCGGGCTGCGGTCCCGGGCGGCGACGGCGGGCACCACGGCGCCGGCCAGCAGCACGACCCCGACCAGCAGCGCCTGGGTGCCCGTGCCGCCGTCGATCTCGCCGATGCCCGCGTACCGGCCGAAGACCGCGACGAGCCCGCCGGCGACCAGGACGCTGACCACGCAGAACGCCACGCCCGCCCGGGCCCGGCGGGCCACGTAGTAGGTCATCAGCACGCCCGCGACGACTTCGGTGATGGTCACCTTCGGCAGCACGCTGGAGTACGGCGGGATGTGGAAGGCGTGGATGAAGAGGGTGGCGAACACCAGCACGCCGGCGCCGACCGTGCCGGCGACGGCGGCGCGCTTCTGCGCCCACAGCGCGCACGCCGCCATCGCGAAGATGCCGGGGAACAACCCGAAGTCGACGAAGCGCGGTCCGTTGTCGTCGAGCGCTGCCTGCGTCGTGAAGACGACGTCGAACAGCAGCGCGGCGAACAGGACGGCCGAAGGCACGCCGATGCGCCGCACCAGGGCGGTGGCGCGGGCGTACAGCGTTTTCGGCGGGGGCGCGGCGGTCACAACGTGACGTTAGAGGATTCGCCCCGGTTCGCACCTTGGCCGAGTGGTCCGCGCTCCCTCGGCCGATCGGCCGATGCTGCACCGGGCGTGACTGGCCGTCTGCCCGAAGTGGACACCCGGTGATCTCCGCGAAGCTCGTCGGCATCGAGATCCGAACCGACAGGGAGAACGTGGTGGACCCGAACACTCCACAGTGGACGAATGGGCCGGTGCTCTCCGGCCGTGGGCTGGTGAAGCGCTACGGCGCGCAGTACGCCCTGGCCGGCATCGACATCGACATCCAGCCGGGGGACGCCGTCGCGATCGTCGGGCCGTCCGGCTCCGGCAAGACGTCGCTGCTGCACGTCCTGGCCGGCATCCTCCGCGCCGACGACGGGCAGATCTTCCTGGCCGGGCAGCGGATCGACCACCTCGGCGAGAAGAAGCGCAGCGAGCTGCGCCGCACCGAGTTCGGCTTCGTCTTCCAGTCGGGGATGCTGGTCGCGGAGCTGTCGGCCGAAGAGAACGTCGCGCTGCCGTCGCTGCTGGCCGGGCTCGGCCGCAAGGAGGCCATCGACGCCGGCCGCCAGTGGCTTTCGCGCCTCGGCCTGGCCGGCAAGGAGAAGCGCCGCCCCGGCGAGCTGTCCGGCGGCGAGGCCCAGCGCGTCGCGATCGCGCGGGCGCTGACCCACCGGCCGAAGGTGATCTTCGCCGACGAGCCGACCGGCGCGCTCGACACGCGCACCGGCCGCGACACGATGGACGCCCTGCTCGGCGCCGCCCGCGAGACCGGCGCCGCGGTGATCGTGGTGACCCACGACCGCGAGCTGGCCGAGTCGATGCCGAAGACCGTCGCCATCCGCGACGGCCTGATTGCGACGAGGCTGGCGGCGTGAACTCGCTCCAGATCGCCCTGCGGGTGCTGAAGGTCGATCGGCGGACCCGGACGTCGGCGATCCTCACCGCGGTCGGGGTGGCCGTCGCGACCGGGCTGGTGCTGCTGCTGGCGACGCTGCCGTTCGCCACGCAGAACCGTGAGCAGCGCGCACTCTGGCAGGGCGAGGACTACTACAGCCGCGACTCCGACGCCCCGGCCAAGCTGCTGTACTCCGCCTCGAAGGACTACTTCGACGGCAAGCAGATCGTCCGGGTCGACATCGCGCCGGCGCCGGGCGCCACCACCGCGGGCATCGAGCTGCCGCCGGGGCTGCCGCAGCTGCCGGGGCCGGGCGAAACGGTCGTCTCGCCCGCGTTGGGGCGCCTGCTGCAGAGCCACTCCGCCGCGGAACTCGGCGACCGGTTCGGCAAGCCCGTCGGCGCGCTCGGCGAGGAGGGTCTCAGGTTCCCTGAGCAGCTCGTCGCGCTCACCGGGCACACGCCGGACGCGATGCCGGAGAACTCGGCCAAGGTGGCGGGTTTTCCGAGCGGGAAGGCCCGCCCGGACCCGCTGCTCATGCTGTTGTCCTGGGTCGGGATCATCGTCCTGCTGGTGCCGAGCCTGGTGCTGGTCGCGTCGTCGGCGCGGCTGACCGCGGCTCGGCGGGAGCAGCGGCTGGCCGCGCTCCGGCTGGCCGGGGCGACGCCGGGGCAGGTCACCAACATGGTGGCCGCCGAGACGACGTTGTCCGCGGGCATCGGTGCCGTGCTCGGCCTGCTGATCAGCCCGGCGCTGCACGGCCTCGCGTCGTTCGTGCCGTGGGCCGGGGGCACCTGGCTCGCGTCGGACTTCGCGTTGCCGGTCGGCCTGACGGTGTTCATCGTCGTGGCGATTCCGGTGCTGGTGGTGCTGGCCGGGATCCTCGGCCTGCGCCGCGTGCTCAAGAACCCGCTGTTCGCGACGGGCGGCCACACGAAGAAGCCGTTGCACTGGTGGCGGCTGCTGGCGCTGCCCGCGGCCGGGCTGTTCTTCCTCGTCGCGGTGACGACGGCGAAGGACTCCGGCGGCATCACGATGGTCATGGCGGGGCTGTTCCTGCTGGTCGGCTCGGCCGCGATCGTCGGGCCGTGGGTGACGTCGGCGGTGGGCGGCACGTTCGTCCGGATCTGGCGGCGGCCGTCGTCGCTGCTTGCCGGCCGCCGCCTGCGTGACGACCCGAAGGGCGCCTACCGCGCCTCCGCCGGGATCGTGCTCGCGGTGTTCGCCGGGTCGATGGCGCTGACGCTGCTGCCGACGTTCGAGTCGATGGTGGGCGGCGGCCGGTCCTTCCAGGACTCGGTGCTCTACGCCGACACCGACGCCCAGCACGCGGGCAAGATCGTCGAGCAGGCCAACGCCTCGCTGCAGAAGTACGGGCAGTCCGAGCGGGCGGTCGCCGTCGGCGAGGTCTACCTGGTCCAGGGCGAGGGCCGGACGCGCAACGGCAACCGGGCGCTGGTGATGACCTGTGCCGACGCCGTCAAGCTGACCCGGTACGGCCTGACGCCGGCGAACTGCACCGGTGGTCCGGCCGTCTTCGGGGAAACGCAGCTGGACCTGGCGAACTACAAGATCGCCACCGAGTGGGAGGGCCCCGCGGTGGCCGTGACCTCGGGTACGCGGGCCGAAGCCGTGCCGCCCCGGGACTCGGACCTGTCCAGCACGCTCATCATCGACCCGGCCGCGGTGCCTGCGGGCGTCACGCCGAAGTACGTCACGGTGGTCGCGCCGACCACCGACGCGAACCGCGAGATCGTCCGGACGGCGCTGGCCGGGCCGGCCGCGGGTGAGGAGATCGGCAGCCGCGACCAGTACCTGTACAACCAGCAGACCGAGCTCGGCGATCTGCGCCGCGTCACGGTGATCGGGCTGGTCGCCGCGGGGATCCTGGCCGGCTGCAGCGCCGCGGTCACGACCGCGGGCTCGGTGATGGACCGCCGCCGGACGTTCGGGGCGCTGATGGCTGCCGGCACGCCGGTGCGGGTGCTGGCGAGGGCGCTGCGGATGGAGGCCGCGCTGCCCGCGCTGGTCGCCACCATCGGCGCGGGAATCGTCGGGGTACTGGTCGGTGTTGGGCTGTACAGCATGGTCGATCCACGCGGGATCGTGCTGAGTCCGTGGCTCCTGGCGCCGGTGGTGCTGGGGATCGGGGTGGCCGTGCTCGGCGCGTCGGTCTGCACGCCCGCCCTCAAGCGGGTCCAGGCCGAGCCGCTGGCCGACGAATAGGACGTTCGCCCCTCTGTCGGGGGAGGGGCGAGCACCGGGGGTACAGAGGGAGGTCGTGAGTGCGTAACGGTGTTAGAACACTGTTACGCACTCACGACCGCTTTTCGAAGATCAGGTCGTGCGAGACGCGGCCTTCGACGTCGGCGCGCTGCTCGAACTTCGTCACCGGCCGCCACTCCGGCCGCGGCGCCCAGCCGTCGTACCGGTTCTTCAGCGCGGGTTCGGCGGAGCAGACCTCCAGCATCTGCTCGGCGTAGTTCTCCCAGTCGGTCGCCATGTGGAAGGTGCCGCCGGGCGCGAGCCGCGACGCCACGAGCGCGGCGAACGACGGCGAGACGATCCGCCGCTTGTGGTGCTTCTTCTTCGGCCACGGGTCCGGGAAGAACAGCCGGACGCCGTGCAGCGTCCCCGGCTCGACGTGCTCGGTCAGCAGCACGACAGCGTCGCCGTGCAGCAGCCGGAGGTTCTCGACGCCCAGCTTTTCGGCGCGCAGCATCAGCTGTCCGAGGCCGGGGTCGTAGACCTCGACCGCGACGTAGTTCAGCTCCGGCGCGGCGGCGGCCAGCTGCGACGTCGTCTCACCCATGCCGGAGCCGATCTCGATCAGCACCGGCGCCTCACGGCCGAACCACTCGGTGAAGTCCAGCTTTCCGTCGGGCAGTTCACCGACCGTGCGGCCGAGCTTCGGCCACAGTTCGTCCCACGCGCGTTGCTGCCCGACGGTCATCCGGCCACCGCGCTTCACGTAGCTGACGACGCTGCGCAGCCGGGGCTGGTCCTGGTTCTCCACCCACCGAGGCTAACGAACGGCTTCGAGCTCCCCGAGACGCGACCGCAGTCCCGCGAGCCCGGCGATCGCGATCGGGTTCGGCGTCCGGCCGCTGTGGGCCGGCAGGACGTCGATCCAGCCCGGGTGCCGGTCGGTGTTCATCACCGTCGTGGGAATCGCGTGTCCCGATTTCCCGCGTTCGGACGGCATGAACTCCCAGTAGCCGGACTCCCCGTCCGCCGCCCACGGGACGAATTCCCAGCCCGGCCGCCTGCCGAGCAGCTGCGCGATGCGGTCCTCGACGCGGAACCCCTGTTCCCGCGAATCCAGCTTCCCGTCCGCGATCGCGCGGAGCCACCACGGCGCGGGGATCGGCCCCGCCATCCCGGCCGAGGCGCGGAACAAGGCCAGGACGGTGTCTTCGGGCGCGCGGTGCACCCACGCCCGGCGGAGTTCGGCGGGCGTCGCCGCCGTCATGGCGGCCTGCGGGAGCTCGATCGCCCGGGACCATTCGAGGTCCAGCATGGGCTCGAGCCGGGGAGCGTCGTCTTCGACGCGGGCGCGGGGAATCGTGTTGCCCAATTCTTGACCGGTGTTCACCGTCAAGGATCACCTCCAGGGGAGCGCAGACGGTTCCGGTGCTCACTTACGAATATTGCCTGGTCATAGCAGTATGTCCGGACCCTGTGAGAGAAGCCACAGCCATTTCATCTCGTCTTAACAAGAATTTTTTGCGGGCTGAGACCGCGGTCACGCTCAGGCGTCGCGGCGGGCCGTCACGATCACCCCGGCCGCGAACAGGGCGACGCAGACCGCCGCGAAGTAGCCGAGGTAGCCCCATGGGCCGAGCGGTGCCGGTGGCAGCTGGAGCGCGCCCGCGCCCAGCCCGCCGGCGCCGACGAACTGGTCGGCCGCGTGGAACGGCATCCACTGGTAGATGTGCTTGCCGGCGCCCGGGATGAAGACCACCACGCCTTCGAGCACCTGCGTCCACACGAGCACCACCGTCAGGGCGAACGCGACGCTGCGCAGCAGCAGGGCCACGCCGACGCCGGCCACCGCGGCCAGCAGGAAGACCAGGCTCTGCCCGAGCACCGAACGCCACTGCGCGCCGGAGTGCAGCGCGAGGTCGGCGTCCGGCTGCACCAGCGTCGCCAGGCCCCACGAGCCGAAGCCGACGACCAGCCCGAGCCCGGCGCCGACCGCGCCGACCACGACGACCTTCGCCAGCAGCGCGGGCACGCGGCTCGGCACGGCCTGGAACGTCAGCCGCATGGTGCCCCAGTTGAACTCCGACGCCGTCGCGAGGATCGCGAGGACGACCAGCACGGTCCGGCCGTTGCCGCTCGCGAGCTGGGTGTTGCCGACCGTCGGCGGGATCTCCGGCCCGGCCAGCGCGAAGAACAGCGCGGTGAAGCCGAGCGGCGCGGCGAACGCGAGGGCCAGGCACCACCACGGCGCGCGGGTGCTGAAGAGCTTGATGCGCTCGGCGCGCAGCAGGTTGGCGGTCGTGCTCATCGGGCGGCTCCCGCGGTGAATTCGGTGGCTTCGCGGGTCAGGTCGAGGTAGGCCTCTTCGAGCGAGCCGGTGATCGGGCTCAGCTCGTGCAGCGTCGCCCCGGCGTCGAACGCGAGCTGCCCGATCCGGTCACTGTCCAATCCGGACACCACGAAGGCGCCGTCGGCCTCGGTGAACTCCGCCTGCCCGGTCAGTGCGACCCGCAGCTCGGCCGCGTGCGGGGTGCGCACGCGCACGCCGTGCCGGCTGGTCTGCGCGACGAAGTCGTCCATCGTGCCCTGGTAGATCAGCCTGCCCCGGCCGATCACGATCAGGTCCTGGGCGGTCTGCGCCATCTCGGGCAGCAGGTGGCTGGAGACGAAGACGGTCCGGCCCTCGGCGGCCAGCGTGTGCAGCAGCTGGCGGATCGAGGCCATGCCTTCGGGGTCGAGGCCGTTCACCGGCTCGTCGAAGAGCAGTACCCGCGGGTCGCCGAGCAGCGTCGCGGCGATCCCGAGCCGCTGCAGCATGCCGAGCGAGTACTGCCCGGCGCGGCGTCCCTCGGCGCTCGTCAGCCCGACCAGGGCGAGCACCTCGTCGACGCGCTTCTCGGGGAGGCCGTTGGTCGCGGCCAGCCAGCGCAGGTGGTCGCGCCCGCTGCGGCCGGGGTGGCGCCAGGTCGCGTCGAGCATCGCGCCGACCGTCCTGAGTGGATCTTTCAGCTGCCGGTACGGCACGCCGTCGACGAGGACCGTGCCCGCGTCGGGCGTGTCGAGGCCGAGGACCAGCCGCATGGTCGTGGACTTGCCGGCGCCGTTCGGGCCGAGGAAGCCGGTGACGCGCCCCGACCGCGCGGTGAACGTCAGCTCGTTGACCGCGGTCGTGGCGCCGTACCGCTTGGTCAGTGCGTTCGCTTCGATCACCGGAGGAGCCTATCGGGAAACGGGAATCCGGGTCGCCCCCCGACAGCGCGACCCGGATTCCCGTTTTCCCCTTATCCCCCTTTATGCGTCCCGCTTCTTCGCAACCCCGAGTGCGACGAGCAGGAACACGACCGCGATGCCGGCGAAGTACGCCAGCGCCCACCCCGGGCTCAGCGGCGAGTCCGACGGCGCGGGGCCGTCGACGACCGCCGAGCCGCGCAGGAACTTGTTCGCCACGTTGAACGGCAGCCACTCGTGGATGGTGTGCCCGATCTTCGGGATCAGCTGCACCAGCTCTTCCACGGCCAAGTAGTAGATGAGCAGCAGGGCGATGGCACCGGCGCTGTGCCGGACGAGGATCCCGAGTGCCACGGCGAGCACGGCGCTGACGGCGAACACCGGGCCGAGGCCGGCGACGTTCATCCAGTCCTGCGCCGTGTGCAGGCCGATGCCGTCGTGCGGCCGCATGAGCATGCCGAGGCCCAGCGCGCCGAACGCGGCGAGCTCGCCGATGACCAGCGCCACGACCGCGACGACGATCGCCTTGGCGACCAGCGCCGGCGAGCGGTGCGGCACGGCCTGGAACGTGGTGCGGATGGTGTTGAAGCGGTATTCGGTGGTCACCGCGAGCGCGGCGAGCACCATGACGACGGCGATGCCGAACTGGGAGCCGCCGAACTGGGTGGCGGACAGCGTGAGCTGCGAGTCGGACGGCGTCGCGCCGGCGATGATGGCGGCGAAACCGATGGTCAGGGCCAGGGTGATGAGTGCGCACCACCACGGCGAGCGGGTGCTGAACAGCTTGATGCGTTCGACCGCGAGTAAGTTCATGATCTTGGATTCCCCGGTTACTTGGCGGACTCGAGCACGTGCTGCGCCTCGGCGTCGAGGCCCGTGTGGTACTCGACGGAGTCGCCGGTGATCTGCATGAAGGCCTGCTCGAGCGAGCCGGTCTGCGGGCTCAGCTCGTGCAGCACGATCCGGTTCGACGCGGCGATCTCGCCGATCTTGTCGCTGTCCATCCCGGACACCACGAGCGCGTTCTCCTCGTCGGCGACTCCGGCGCTCGCGCGCTGCAGGACCTGGCGCAGCTCGGCCAGTTGCGGCGAGCGGACCTTGACGGTGTTCTCCGCGGCGCGGGAGACGAAGTCCGTGGTGGAGGACTGCGAGATCAGCTGCCCGCGGCCGATCACCACGAGGTTGGTCGCGGTCAGCGCCATCTCCGACAGCAGGTGGCTCGACACGAACACGGTGCGGCCTTCCTCGGCCAGCCGGTGCATGAACTTCCGGATCCAGAGGATGCCCTCCGGGTCGAGGCCGTTCACCGGCTCGTCGAACAGCAGCACCTCCGGGTCGCCGAGCAGGGCGGCCGCGATGCCGAGGCGCTGCGACATGCCGAGCGAGAACCCGCCGGCGCGCTTGCCCGCGACGCTGGTGAGGCCGACGACGTCGAGCACCTCGTCGACGCGGGCGGCCGGGATGCGGTTGGACTTCGCCATCCACAGCAGGTGGGCGCGCGCCGAACGGTTGGGGTGCACCCACTTCGCGTCGAGCAGCGCGCCGACGGTGCGCAGCGGTTCCTTGAGCTGGTGGTACTTCTTGCCCCCGATGGTGACCTGGCCGCCCGTCGGGTTGTCCAGGCCCAGGATCATCCGCATGGTGGTGGACTTGCCCGCCCCGTTCGGGCCGAGGAAGCCGGTGACCTGACCCGCGGCCACGGAGAACGACAGGTTGTTCACCGCCAGTGTCTTCCCGTACCGCTTGGTGAGGCCGGTTGCCTCGATCATGACTGCTCCTCTTCCGCCCCTCGCTTACGACGTGTTCATCGTCGCGGGTCGGAGCCGGTTCGCGCGTCACCCTGCAGGCCGAACCGCGCCCCCTACCTGGGTAGTACCTTGCTGGCTCTTCGGCCGATGCGCGATGGGTGATGACCCTGACCCGACCCTGATTCGCGCCTATTAATGAACTGTGATTCAATAATGGCGTGGCCCGGCCGAGGAGCATCACCGACGAGCGCCTGCTGGGTGCGGCGGAGACCGTGATCGGCCGCTGTGGCCCCGGTTTCACGCTCGCGCAGGTGGCGGCGGAAGCGACCGTCTCGGTCGGCACGGTCGCGCAGCGGTTCGGCTCGAAGAGCGGCCTGCTGCAGGCCATGAGCCGGCGGGCCACCCGGCGGGCGGTCGAGCACATGCGGGCGTGCGCCGAGCGGGCGGACGACCCGGTCGACGGCCTGCGCGCGGCGGCGGTGTCGGTCTACGCGGTGCTGGGCGACGCCGAAGAGGCGGCGAACCACCTGGGCCAGCTCGGCGTGGACATCGGCGACCCGGTGTTGCGGTCGCTGCTGGGCGAGCACTTCACGGCGGTCGAGGACGAGCTGCGGCGGCTGGTGCGGGCGGCGGCTTCGTCGTTGCCGCACGCGCCGAGCGTGCCGCGGGCGGCCAGGGCGGTGCTCGGGGTCATCAACGGGGTGTCGATCGACTGGTCGATCCGGCCGCACGGGCGGCTGGCCGACCGGCTGGCGGAGGACGTCGACGCGGTGCTGACCGCGTGGCGGGGACGGGAGGACTCATGAGTTTGCAGGGCAAGGTAGCCGTGGTCACGGGAGCGACCCGGGGCTGCGGACGGGCGATCGCGGTGGAACTGGGCCGCGCGGGCGCGACGGTGTACGTCACCGGCCGGACGACGCGCGAAACGGCGTCGCCGCTGAAGCGCCCGGAGACGATCGAAGAGACGGGTGAACTGGTCGAGGCGGCGGGCGGTCGCGCGGTGGTCGTCCGCTGCGACTTCACCTCGGTGTCCGATGTGGACGTCTTGAAGGCACGCATCGAGTCCGAAGTGGACGGAATCGACATCCTGGTCGACGACGTCTGGGGCGGCGACATGTACTTCCACTTCGACGCGCCGTTCTGGGAGACACCGCTCGAAGACGCGCTGAACCTGACGCACAACGCGCTGGACACCCACCTCATCGCGTTGCACAAGCTGCTGCCGCTGGTGGTCGCGCGCCGCGGTCTCGTGATCGAGGTGACCGACGGCGACAACGACGACTACGTCGGCGCGGGCATCCCGTACTACCTGGCCAAGTGTGGCATCCGCGCGCTCGGCCGGGCTTTGGGCGTGGAGCTGAAGAAGAACGACAGCGTCGGACTCGCCGTGACGCCGGGCTTCCTGCGGTCGGAGTCGATGCTGGACCACTTCGAGGTCACCGAGGACACCTGGCGCGACGCGGTCGGCAAGCTCGCGCCGGTCGACTTCAAGATCTCCGAGACGCCGTACCTGCTCGCCCGCGGCGTCGCCGCCCTGGCACAGGATCCGGACGTCGCGCGGTTCGCCGGCCGGACGCTGGCGTCCTGGACGCTGATGAAGGAGTACGACTACACCGACGTCGACGGCGACCGCCCGGACTTCGGCCGCTGGCTCACCGAAGTCCGCAACGCGGGCAAGGACCCGGCGACGACTCCGCCGGACGACTACCGCTAAGCGAGGCCGGGGCGGGCGAGACCGGTTTCGTAGGCCAGCACCACGGCCTGCACCCGGTCCCGCAGCTCCAGCTTCGCCAGGATCCGCCCGACGTGCGTCTTCACCGTCGCCTCGGAGAGGAACAGTGCCTCGGCGATCTCCAGGTTCGACATGCCCTTGGCGATCAGCACGAGCACCTCGCGCTCGCGGTCGGTGAGCACGTCCAGCTCCGCGGTGTCCCGCATCGGCGCGCCACCGGTGCCGACGAACCGGTCGAGCAGCCTCCGGGTCACCGACGGCGAGACCACCGCGTCGCCCGAGGCGACCGCCCGCAGCGCCGACACGAGGTGGCCGGGCTGGGTGTCCTTGAGCAGGAACCCGCTCGCGCCGCCCTGCAGCGCCGAGTAGACGTACTCGTCGAGGTCGAACGTCGTCATCACCAGCACGCGCGCGGTGCCGGCGGCGACGATCCGCTTCGTCGCCTCGACGCCGTCGAGCACCGGCATCCGGACGTCCATCAGCACGACGTCGGGGCGCAGCTCCTCGGCCATCTTGATGGCCTGCGCGCCGTCGCCCGCCTCGCCGACGACGTCGATGTCGGCCTGCGCGCCCAGCACCATCCGGAACCCGACGCGCATCAGTTCCTGGTCGTCGACGACCACGACACGGATCACTTGTCCAACCTAACCGGCAGGGCCGCGCGGACCTGCCACCCACCACCTGGAGCCGGGCCCACGTCCAGGGTCCCGCCGTACACGTGCGCGCGTTCGCGCATGCCGATCAGGCCGTTGCCGCCCGGGAGCCGCTGCGCGGCACCGGTCGCGGCCAGCTGCGGGATCCGGCCAGCGCCGTCGTCGGACACCAGCACCTCCACCAGGTCGCCGGTGCGGTGCACCCGCACCGCCGCGGTCGCGCCGCGGCCGGCGTGCTTGAGCGTGTTCGTCAGCGACTCCTGGACGATCCGGTAGATCCCCAGCGAGACGCCGGCGGGCAGGTCGCCGAGGTCGTCGGTCTCCAGCTCCACCGGCACGCCGGCGGCGCGCATCCGGTCGGCCAGCTCGGCGAGGGCGTGCGCGTCCGGCTGCGGGACGCGGGGCTCGCCGTCGGCGTCGTCGCTGCGGAGCACGTCGAGCAGGCGCCGCAGCTCGCCGAGCGCGCCGCGGCCGGTCTCGGAAATCGTTTGCAGGGCCCGTCGGGCGAGTTCCGGGTTGCTCTCGATGGCGTACGACGCGCCGTCGGCCTGCACCACCATGACGCTGACCGCGTGCGCGACGACGTCGTGCAGCTCGCGCGCGATCCGCCCGCGCTCCTCGGCCACCGCGATCCGGGTGGCCTGGTCCCGTTCGGTCTCGAGCAGGTGCAACCTGGCCTCCACTTCCACGTCGTAGGCGCGCCGGGCCCCGACGAACTCGCCGAGCGTCCAGCACAGGGCGATGCCGAACACGAGGAACACGATCGCGAGGAGGAGCTCGTCGTCCGGCGGGGCGAACGCCAGCTGCACGGCCGACGAGACGACGACCGCGCCGACGAAGATCAGGCCCTGCCGCCGGCCGGCGTAGACGACGACCGAGTAGAGGCTCATCGCCAGCCCGGCGGCGCTGCCGACGCCGAGCATCAGCGTCGCGTGCACGACGCTGACCACGAGCACGGCGTAGGCCGACCACAGCGGTGACCTTCGCCGGAACACCAGCGGCGTCACCATCGCGATGTTGACCGGCACGGCGACGTACCACGGCGGCAGCTCCGGCAACTCGGCGAACTGGTCGGCGACGAACAGCAGCAGGTCGACCAGGCCGAGCAGGACGGCGAGCACCGTGTCGCCCGCCATGGGGTGGGCGCGCATCCAGAGGCTCAGCCGTCGCACCACACAACACTAGGTCGCGGGGCGGAGAACGCGCGTCGGTCGGCGGTACCACCTTCGGTGCGACCTGTGGATGAGGTGCATGGCACGATTCACCGGGGTTGTCCGTACGACCGGGGAGGGCTGGGGGCCGTGACGTCACCGGAGCAGGGCCGGCTCGCGGGTCCGCTGTCGATGTCGGTGGCCAACCTGTGTCACCGCCTGCAGTCCCAGGTCTCCGCGCGCACCGCGGCCGGCTTCGCGGAGGTGCTGCGCCGGCTCGGCGCGCCGCTGCAGGTGGCCGTCGCCGGGCGGATCAAGTCGGGCAAGTCCACGCTGGTCAACGCGTTGATCGGGCGCCGGGTCGCGCCGACCGACATCGGCGAGTGCACGCGACTGGTGACGCGGTTCCAGTACGGCACGGTCGACCGCGTCGAGATCGTCTTCACCGACGGCCGCAAGCAGGTGCTCCCCTTCGCCGCCGACGGGATGATCCCGGCGGAGCTGGGCGTCGACATCGAGCAGGTGTCGCACATCGAGGCGTACCTGACCAACGCCGTCCTGCAGGGCATGACCGTGATCGACACCCCCGGCCTCGGCTCGCTCGACGCCGCTTCGGTGTCACGCACCGAGCAGCTGCTGGGCGCCGCGAAGCACGCCAAGGACGACGACGGCTCCGACGAGCTGGACGACACTTCGCGCAACGCCGTCGCCGGTGCCGAGGCCGTGCTCTACGTCGTCACCCAAGGCGTGCGCGCCGACGACCAGCAGGCCCTCGCCGCCTTCACCGCGGCCACCGCGAGCCGCGAGGCCGGCCCGGTCAACGCCATCGCCGTGCTGAACAAGGCCGACACCATCGCGCCGGAGTCGGTCGAAGGCTCCGGCGGCGACGTCTGGAAGGCCGCGACGCTGCTCGCGGAGAAGCAGGCCTCGACGCTGAAGCCGCGCGTCGCCGACGTGCTGCCGGTGATCGGGCTGATCGCCGAGTCCGCCGAGTCCGGCAGCTTCACCTCCGCCGACGCCGAGGCGCTGCGGCAGCTCGCCGACCTCGACGACGACGTCCTGCAGACCATGCTGATCTCCGCCGACATCTTCACCACCTGGGAGTGCGACGTCCCGTCGGGCACCCGGCTGCGGCTGCTGGAGAAGCTCGACCTGTTCGGCGTCTCGCACGCCGTCGAGGCGCTCCGCAAGGAACCGGAGATCACGGCGGGTTCGCTGCGGCGTGCGCTGCTCGACGCGTCCGGACTGGAAGCGGTGCGGCAGCGGCTGTCGGTGGTGTTCGCCGCCCGCGCCGACGGCATCAAGGCGGCCGCGGCGCTGGCGTCGGTCACCGCGCTCGCGCACGCCTCGGGCGACCCGGCCGAGCGCCAGCGCGTCCACGACGCCATCGAGGTGCTGCTCGCCAAGCCCGAGGCCCACCAGCTGCGGCTGCTGGAAGCCCTGACGCTGGTCGCGTCCGGCGCGGTCGACATGCCGGAGGACCTGTCGGAGGAGGTGCTGCGGGTCGGCAGCAACGCCGACATCGGCGCTCAGCTGGGCAAACCCGGCGCGCCGCGGCCGGAACTGGCCGCCCACGCCCTCGAACGCGCGGGCTGGTGGCGCTCCTTCGCGTCCTTCGGCGCGACGCCCGCGCAGAGCCGCGTCGCGCACGTCGTGCACCGGGCCTACTTCTTGATCTGGCAACAGGTCCGCGAGGCCTAGAACCCGAGTTTGTTTCTCCTTGCCGACTTCGCCGGAGCGGCGGCTCTTCCCGCGTACTGTGAAAACGTGCGCCTTGAAAACACGACATCCTGGCGAGCCGGCTGGAGCAGCGAGAACGAGATCGACGTCGCGCTGTACATCCGTGACGCCCTGGCCCTGTCCGTTTCCGAAGGACAGGTGCTGCCGCCGGTGGAGCCGCGGGTTCCGGTGCACGTCCCGCCCGAGATCGACCGCGCGGCCGTCCAGGCGCAGTGGGCCGACTGGTGGGTCGACCTGCTGGCCTTCCTCCGCAACCGCGAGGACCCCGACCCGCGCAGCCCCCGCTCCCGCTACGGCAGGCCCGCGCTCGCGCAGGGTTCGGCGATGCGGCAGGCCCTCGAGTTCTTCGGGCCGGCCGCGGCCCGCCACTTCGCCAACGCGCGCGGGCCCGCTCTGCGCGGCGCGGGCGAGCCGTCGGGCGGCACGCCGTGGGCGCCCGGCTTCTACCGGCGTCAGATCGTGGCCGGCGAGCGGCTCGGCCAGCTGGTCCGCGAGGCCGAAGTCCGGCAGGGCCGGCGCGCCTACCCGTTCCGGCTGAACGTCATCGAGATCTCCGTCGCCGGCTCGATCTGGCTGCGCACGGCCGAGGACCAGCTGCTCGTCTCGTCCCGGCTCGCCGAAGACGGCCCCGGCCTCGAAGCCGTGCTCCGCGACGTGATCGACCAGCTCGTCTGAGCCCCGGCTTTCATAAACCGAGCACGCGGTCTAATAATAAGCGGCATGGAGACGACCGTCGACGAGCCGTCGTGGCTGCGCACCGCGTCCTGGATCGGCTGCCCGCTGGCCGGCGGCGCGCTCGGCGTGGGCGTCTGGGCCGTCGCCGCGGTCGCCGGCGGGCTCGTGCTCGGCCTGGTGTTCGCCGTGATCTGGGCGGCCGAGCGCCTGGTCGTGACGGTGTCGCCGACGCGGGTCACGCTGGTCCGCGGCGACCGGACGCGGCGCATCGAAGCCGACCTCGAAGCCGTCTACCTGGACGGCAAGGAGCTCGTCCTGCGCACCACCGACGGCCGAGAGATCGCCCGCGAGAAGACCGACCTGCGCAACGACGAGCTGGCGCCCGCCTTCGCCCAACACGGCTACCCCTGGCGCGACGAACCCCCGGTTGAGCGATGAGGACGGTCGACCCGGCCAAGCACGCGGCCAAGCGCGCGTCGATCGTCGACGCCGCCGCCGGCTGCTTCGCCGAGAAGGGCTTCGAGCGGACGACGACGGCGGACATCTGCCGGGCCGCGGGCATCAGCTCCGGCAGCCTCTTCCACTACTTCCCCAACAAGCGCGCGATCTTCACGGCGATCTTCACCGACGACGCCGTCGAGACGGCCGAACGCCTCGAAACCGCGGCGAAGGCGGCGGACCCGTTGGCCGCCCTGCTCGACGTCGTAACCGAGCTGGCCGGGCAGGTCGCACACCCCGCCGTCGTCCGGCTGGTCCTGGAGGCCGCCGCACAGGCCGCCCGCGACGACGAATTCGCCGAACTGATCCAGCGCAACGACGGCGCACTCCGCGACGGCCTGGCCGTACTGGTCGAGCGGGCCGCCGACGCCGGGCGGATCGACCCCGGCGTTCCCGCCCGCGCGGCGGCCGGCTGGGTCGCCGGGCTGATCGACGCGATGATTTCGCGGGCCGGCCTCGACCCGGACCTCGACCTGGCCGCCGAGCAGGCGGTCCTGCGGACGATCCTGGTCCGGTTCCTGCGTCCCGTTCCGCCCCCGGATGACGCCTGAATCCGCCAAACTGGTGGAATCTGGCGGAACCGGGACGGGGTGGTGCGCATGGCGTGGTTTCGCAAGGACGGCTCCGTCGATCCCGACGACACCCCCACCGGTCAGATCGCGGCCGTCAGCATCACCCGGATCATCGAGGAAGCCGACACCGAACAGGGAACCGACGGCGCGACCGCGGCGTCGGACACCGATGTGCACCCCCTGCAGCAGCCGGTCGTGTCGGACCTCGGCCGAGCGCTCGCCGATCGGCAGGCGCTGATCCAGATGTGCCTGTACGCGCTGGACCGCGCCCGCAGCGGCGGTGTCGTCGAACGCCTCGAAGCGGGCCTCGCCGCGATCGGCGTCCAGGCCCTGCGGCCGGACGGCCAGCGGTTCGACCCGGCCCGCCACGAGGCAGGCGCCGCCATCCCCACCGAAGACCCGGCGCTCGACGGCGTCGTCGCCGAAACCGAGGTCACCGGCTTCGCCGACCACGACCGGCTGCTGCGTGCCCCGATCGTCACCGTCTACGCGAAGAAGAACCCGTGAGCGCACCCACCGCGCCGAGCCTGCCTGCGCAGGTCCAGGCGGCGCGCGACCAGCTGCTGACCCTCCTGCGCGACGCCGACGCGAGCGCGGCGAAGTGGGTCGAGGAGGTCCGGAAGACCCGGCCGAAGAAGCCGGCGGTGGTGGTCGTCGGCGAGACGAACCGCGGGAAGAGCTCGCTGGTCAACGCGCTGCTCGCGACGCCAGGACTGTCCCCTGTGGACGCGGACGTCGCCACCGCGACCTACCTGGTCTTCGACCACGCCGACGTGTGGGGCGCGCAGGCCTGCTACCCCGGCCAGCTCGCGCCGGTGCCGATCGACCTCGGCCAGCTGATCAACTGGGTCTCCGCGGCGCACGAGCTGCCGCCGGGCCAGATCCCGCCGCGGTACGTCGAGGTCACCGGGCCGGTACCGCTGCTGACGCGGCTTTCGCTGGTCGACACCCCGGGCGTCGGCGGGCTCGACTCGCTGCACGGCGAGCTCGCCAAGGAAGCCGCCGCGGGCGCGACCGCGCTGCTGTTCGTCGTCGACGCGTCGGCGCCGTTCACCTCGACCGAGCTGCAGTTCCTGCGCGACGTCGGCGAGCGCGTCGAGACCGTGGTGTTCGCGCTGACCAAGGTGGACGTGTTCCGCGGCTGGCGCGAGGTCGCCGACGCCGACCGGCAGCTGCTGCGCGAGCACGCGCCGCGCTTCGCCGACGCGGTGTTCCACCCGGTGTCGGCGCGGATGTTCGAGACCGCGGCGAAGGCGCCCAACGAGCAGATGGCCGCGATGCTGCGGGAGAAGTCCGGCGTCGCCGCGGTGCAGACGGCGCTGCAGGAGCTGCTCGTCGGCCGCTCGGCGATGCTCGGCGAGGCGAACACGCTGCGTGCACTCTTCAGCGCGCTCGGCGAGCAGAAGGCCAAGCTGCAGGCCGAAAGCCGGGCGCTGTCCGCGGGCGAGGCCGAGGCCGAGCAGCTGCGCGACCGCCGTGACCAGCTGCAGGCCGAGCGCCGGACGTCGACCCGCGGCTGGCAGCTGAAGCTGCGCGGCGAGGTGCAGCGCACCCGCGTCGAGGTCCTGCACGAGAGCAGCAGGCAGATGCGCGACGCGCAGACCCACTTCCGCCAGCTGATCGACGCGGCGAAGCGCGACGAGCTGGCCGCGTTGCCGCAGCAGGTCGACATCGCGTTGCAGACGACGTCGCAGCGCATCTCGATGCTGCTCTCGCAACGCCTCAACCAGGTCACCAACGTCTCGCTGTCGGAGCTGTTCTCGCCCGAGGAGCTCGACGTCATCCGCGCGCAGTTCGCCCGGGCCGGCGGCCCGCCAGTGGTACTGCGCCCGCCCGACAAGAAGCCGCCGACGGCCGAGGACAAGCTGCTCGTCTTCATGGGCATCTCGGGCGGCGTCGGCGCCGGCAAGGTGGCCGCGCTGCCGCTGGCCGGCGTCGCGATCCTCAACCCCGTCGTGCTGCCCGCGACGATCATCATCGGCCTCGGCGCCGGCTGGTGGATGGCCCGCACGCGCAAGCACGCGGCCGACAAGCAGCACATGAAGCAGTGGCTGGTCGAGGCCATCGCGGACGCGCGGTCGATGCTCGACCAGCTCGTCGCCGAGCAGCTCATCGAAGCCGAGCAGCAGCTGTCGATGGCGCTGGACGAGGCGCTCGGCCGGCGCATCGACGCGATCGAGGCCGAGCTGAAGGAAGTCGACAAGACGATCAAGATGGGCGCGCAGGAACGCGCCAAGAAGATCGCGATCGTCTCGAAGCGGCTCAAAGAGGTCAGCGAGGGCCGTGAGCGGGCCGAAGCCTTCCTGACCCGGATCCGGGCACTGCGGGACAAGACGGCCTGAGCACCCGTCCGGTTGTGGAGCGGAACCGAACGGGCCTACGGTGAGTCGTACCCTCCGACAGCAGGTCAGAGACGGCATCATCCGGTTCTAAGGGGGCAGTTCCCATGTGGGTCGACGAGAGCGGCGGCAGCGACACCGATGCCAGCGGCACGGAGGCGATGACCGTCCACGTCGACGGCCAGGAGTACCAGGCCGAGGTCAACTACGACCTGAACCAGGACGGCGTCAACGACACCGCGATCGTCGAGCACGACGACGGCACCGCCCAGGCGTTCACCGACACGAACCACGACGGTCAGGCCGACCAGTACACCGTGCTGGACGACTCCGGGCACGTCGTCGAGCAGGCCGTCTACGACGAGGCCAGCGGCGAATGGGTGCAGAGCGGCCACGGCGGCCACGACGACTCCGGCACCAGCGGTCACGACGACAGCTCCGGCGGCCACATCCACGCGGACATGCCGGACGGCGAGGTCGACGCGGGCGCCGCGACGATCGACACCGACCACGACGGGCACAACGACACCGCCATCGTCGAGACGAAGAGCGGCGGCACGATCGCCTTCACCGACAAGGACGGCGACGGCGAAGCCGACATCGCGGTCCAGACCGAATCGGACGGCACGACCACGACGTTCGAGCACACCGGAGCCGGTCAGTGGACCGAGGTCTCCAGTGGACTGACGGACTCCGGCAGCGACCAGCAGCTCGGCGACCCGGCCGACGACGCGGCGTGGGGCGCGGCCGGAACGCAGACGCTCGAGGGCGTCGCACGGATCGACTCCGGCACCGGGCAGTGGATCTCCCCCAACTGAAAGTAACCCAGGTCACAGTTTGAAAGCCCGGTGCGCGAGCGCCGGGCTTTCTTCATGTCTTCAATGAAAACAACCTGGTCACGGGCGTGATCGCGGTCACCGGAAGATTTACTGCGAATGCACCGTTCCGGTGACGTCTGAATCGATTCCCTTATCGTTCTTGTGAGAGAACGTACACGTCAGCTATCGGTTACCTGCCGGTCATGCGGCTACTCTCGAGGAATCCCAAACCACGCACACCGGTTCGCCAGCCGGTGTGCGAAGCCATTCGGTCGCCGGCAATGGAGCCCGCGCCGGGACAGCGTCGTTCCGGTGCGGGCTCATTTGTCGTCGGAAGTCAGGAGTAGAGATGACCGCAGTCGCCATCCCCGGACTGGACACCGCGCCGACGACGCACAGTGGCGTGCTGTCCTTCGTCCGGGAGGTCGCCGAGCTGACCACCCCGGACCGCGTGGTGTGGGTCGACGGGTCTGACGAAGAAGCCGCCCGGATCAACCAGGAGCTGGTCGAGGCCGGCACGTTCGTGCAGCTCAAGTCGAAGCCCAACTCCTTCTGGGCCACTTCCGACCCGAACGACGTCGCCCGCGTGGAAGACCGGACCTTCATCTGCTCGGAGCGTCCTGAGGACGCCGGCCCCACCAACAACTGGATGGACCCGGCCGAGATGAAGGCCACCATGACCGAGCTCTTCCGGGGCTCGATGCGCGGCCGCACGATGTACGTCATCCCCTTCTGCATGGGTCCCCTCGCCGACGAGAATCCCAAGCTGGGTATCGAAATCACCGATTTCGCCTACGTCGTCGCTTCGATGCGCGTGATGACCCGCGCGGGCAGGGCGGCCCTCGACAAGTTCGTCGCGCCGGACGGCAGCGAGCGCGAATTCGTGCCCGCGCTGCACTCCGTCGGCAAGCCGCTGGAACCGGGTGAGAAGGACGTTTCCTGGCCCTGCAACACGACGAAGTACATTTCGCACTTCCCCGAAGAGCGCGCGATCTGGAGCTACGGCTCGGGATACGGCGGCAACTCGCTGCTGGGCAAGAAGTGCTACTCGCTGCGCATCGCCTCGGTGATGGCGCGCGACGAGGGCTGGCTCGCCGAGCACATGCTGATCCTCAAGCTGATCTCGCCCGAGGACAAGGTCCACTACGTCGCGGCCGCGTTCCCGAGCGCCTGCGGCAAGACCAACCTCGCCATGCTGCAGCCGACCATCCCGGGCTGGCGCGCCGAGACCCTCGGCGACGACATCGCCTGGATGCGCTTCGGCGAGGATGGCCGCCTCTACGCGGTCAACCCCGAGTTCGGCTTCTTCGGCGTCGCGCCGGGCACCGACTGGCACACCAACCCGAACGCGATGCGCACGATCGAGAAGGGCAACACGGTCTTCACGAACGTCGCCCTGACCGACGACGGCGACATCTGGTGGGAAGGCATGGAGAACAAGCCCGCCCACG
Organism: Amycolatopsis sp. NBC_01488; assembly: GCF_036227105.1. Lineage (NCBI taxonomy): Bacteria > Bacillati > Actinomycetota > Actinomycetes > Pseudonocardiales > Pseudonocardiaceae > Amycolatopsis > Amycolatopsis sp. NBC_01488. Next base: position 2,502,219 of record NZ_CP109434.1, read on the forward strand.
CCACGTCGTGGAAGCACGAGGACTGGACGCCGGAGTCCACGGAGAAGGCCGCCCACCCGAACTCGCGCTACTGCACGCCGATGTCGCAGTGCCCGATCCTCGCGCCGGAGTGGGACGACCCGAAGGGCGTGCCGATCTCGGCGATCCTGTTCGGCGGCCGCCGCAAGACGACGGTGCCGCTGGTCAACGAGGCCCGCGACTGGCAGCACGGCGTGTTCATGGGCGCCACGATGTCGTCGGAAACCACCGCTGCGGCAGCCGGCGCGGTCGGCAACGTGCGGCGCGACCCGATGGCGATGCTGCCGTTCCTCGGCTACCACGCCGGTGACTACTTCAAGCACTGGCTGACCCTGGGCAAGAACGCCGACGCGAACAAGCTGCCGAAGATCTTCTACGTCAACTGGTTCCGCCGCGGCGACGACGGCCGCTTCCTGTGGCCGGGCTTCGGCGAGAACTCGCGGATCCTCAAGTGGGTCGTCGAGCGCGTCGAGGGTCGCGGCAACGCCGTCGAGACGCCGGTCGGCTTCGTGCCGCGGGCCGAGGACCTCGACACCGAGGGCCTCACCGAGCCGATCGAGGACATCCAGGCCGCCCTGGACGTCAAGCCCGAGGAGTGGCGCGAGGAGCTACCGCTCATCGAGGAGTGGTTCGCGAAGATCGGCGAGGTCCCGACCTCGCTGCGTGACGAGCTCGACGCGCTGGCCCAGCGCCTCGGCTGAAGCTCCTGACCGAGAAGGGGACGTCCCGAGTGGACGTTCCCTTCTCCGCGTCTGCCGGTAGGTTCGCGCCATGAGACCGTTCCGCTTCGGGGTGGCCCTGGTGGCGCCCGGCTCACGGGCCGAGTGGGTGGCGAAGTGCCGTCAGGCCGAGGACCTCGGCTACGACGTCGTCGGCGTGGTCGACCACCTCGGGCGGGTCGCACCGGTGCCCGCGTTGCTGCTCGCCGCCGAGGCCACCGAGCGGGTCCGGCTGAACACCTTCGTGCTCAACGCGAGCTTCCACAACCCGGTCCTGCTGGCCCGCGACCTCGCCGGGCTCGACGAGTTCACCGGCGGCCGCCTCGAGGTCGGGATCGGCGCCGGGTACGTCCGTGCGGAGTTCGAGGCCGCCGGGATCGCGTGGGGCACGCCCGGGCAGCGGTTCGACCGGGTCGTCCGCGCGGTCGCGGAACTCGAGCGCGCGTACGAGTCCCGGCCCCGGCCGCCGCTGCTGCTCGGCGGCCGCGGCGACCGCATGCTGACCTTCGCGGCCGAGCACGCCGACACCATCGCCTTCACCGGCACCGCGCCCGGCGCGGCCGAGGGGCGGCTGGCCCTGGCCGGTCCCGCCGCGCTCGCCGAGCGGGTCGGCTTCGTGAAACGGGCGCTCGGCGGCCGTGACACCGAGCTCAACCTGCTGATCCACTTCATCCGGATCACCCGCGACCGGCGGGCGGCACTCGAAGCGGCCCACCGGCTCGTGCCGCACCTGGCCGTCGACGAGCTCGGCGAGCTGCCCACGGTGGTCATCGGTTCGGCGGAAGCGGCGGCCGAGCAACTGCTGCGCACGCGGGAAACCCTCGGCGTCAGCTATTTCACGGTGATCGAAGAGGACCTGACCAGGCTCGCCCCGGTGATCGAAAAGCTCCGCTGAGTACCTTGTCGGTATGACTGGGGAATTCCGCTTCGGCGTCAACATGGTCGTGCCGGACAGCCGGGCCGCGTGGGTCGGGAAGTGCCGCAAGGTCGAGGATCTCGGCTACGACGTGCTGTCCGCGGCCGACCACCTCGGCATGGCCCCGCCGTTCCCGGCGCTCGTGCTCGCCGGCGAAGTCACTTCGCGCGTCAAGTTGAACACCTTCGTGCTCAACGCGCCTTTCTACAACCCGGTGCTGCTCGCGCGCGAGGTCACCGGCACCGACCAGTTCACCGACGGACGGCTGGAGCTGGGGCTCGGCGCGGGGTACGTCAAAGAGGAGTTCGAGGCGGCCGGGATGCCGTTTCCGTCCGCACGCGAGCGCGTCGACCACCTCGAGCGGACGATCCTCGGACTGAAGCGGCTGTATGCGGATCCTGAACACAAGCCGGCGCCGGTGCGTCCCGAAGGGCCACCGCTGCTGCTCGGCGGCCGCGGCGACCGGATCCTGACCCTCGCCGCCGAGCACGCCGACATCATCGGCTTCACCGGCACGGCGAAGACGGCGGACGGCGCTCCGCTCGGCCTGGCCACGTCCGAGGACATCGAGGAGCGCATCGGGTTCGTCCGGTCGAAGCTCGGTGACCGCGACGCCGAGTTCAACCTGCTCGTCCACTTCGTGAACGTCACCGAAGACCGCAAGGCCGGGCTCGAAGACCTCGAGAAGCTGGTCGGCGGTCAGCAGTCCCTCGCGCAGCTCGCCGAGCTGCCCACCGCGCTGGTCGGCTCGCCCGCCGAGGTCGCCGAGCAGCTCCACGCGCACCGCGAGCGGTTCGGCCTCACCTACTACACCGTCCTGGAGCAGAACATGGACCAGTTCGCCCCGGTGCTCGAAGCGCTCCGATGATCGACGCGAGGGGCATCGGCGTCCGCGCCGGCGAGCTGTGGCTGTTCGACGACCTGGACTTCTCCGTCGACCCGGGCGAGTGCGCCGCGATCGTCGGCCCGAACGGCGTCGGCAAGTCGACCCTGATGCGCTGCTTCTACGGCATGCAGAAGCCGCAGCGGGGCCGCGTGCTGGTGGACGGCAAGGCGCCGGACGAGCGGGACGTCGAGTTCCGCCGCAAGGTGTCCGTGCTGTTCGACGACTCCGACTTCTTCGCCGAGCTGACGCCGTTGCAGCACCTCGAACTGCTGTCGGGTTCGTTCGGTGCCGACCTCGGCGACCACGAGGAGCTGTTGCGTGACGCGGGCCTTGGCGAACGCATGCGCGTCACGTCCGGGCACTTCTCCGCGGGCCAGCGCCGCCGGCTGCTCCTGCTCGGCGTCACCGCGCGGCCGCACACTGTGCTGCTGCTCGACGAGCCGGAGCGCGCGCTCGACGTGGCCGGCAAGGAGTGGCTGGTCGAGGTGATCGCCCGATCGACGGCGGCCGGCGCGGCGGTCGTGGTGGCCACGCACCACCCGCCGCTGCTCGAAGCCGCGGACAGCGTCCTCGAACTGTGGTGACCCTGGCACCTCGTCGGATGCGGATCCCGGGCCGGAAGCGGTTCGGCGGGATCTTCAGCGGCGACACCGCGTCGTTCGTCTTCCTGTTCGGCTTCGGGTTCCTGTTCACCGCGTTCTTCCACGTCGACGCCTGGCGCAAGGCCGTCTACGGCTCGTCTCACGTGGACTTCCCGGCCGTGCTCGGCCTGGTCACGCTCTGCTGCGCGGTGGCCTGGCGCGGCCTGCTGCGCCGCGGGTTCGTCTGGGTCGAGCCGGCCGAGCTGACCTGGCTCGACTTCGCGCCGGTGGACCGCGGTCGCGTCGTCACACTGCGGCTGCTCGGCGCCTGGACCGGCGTGGCGACGGTGACGGGCTACCTGGCCGCGCTGATGCTCGCCGTCGGCGGGGCCGGGCTCGACCAGTGGCGGGCGGGCATCGCCGTCGTCGCCGCGACGGCCGTGGTCGCGGTCGCTTCGGCGCGGCGGACGTCGTTGCGCTTCGACGCGGCCGGCCCGCTGGTGCTGGCGGTCTTCGGGCTGGCGATCACGGCGTTCGGCCTCGGCCCGGTGGCCGTCCAGTTCGGCGCCGCGGGCGTACTGGTCGCGGCGCTGCCGCTGGCGTTCGGCGGCGAGCCGGTGGCGCGCGCGGGCCGGTCCGCGCTGCTCGCCGGGTGGGACGGCCGGGTGCTGCGCTCGGTCGCCGTCACCTTCCTCGACCCGATGATGCTGCTCCCGCCGTCCGCGCCGATCGGCCTTTCCCTCCGGCGGCCGACGGTGGCGCGGCTGGCGTTGGCGGGCACGCTCGGCCGGTCACGCTACGCGGGAGCGGCGGTGCTGGTCGGCTTCGCGGTGGTCGTCGCGCACCTCGCGCTGCCGACCCTGCCGGGCGCGGTGCTGGTCGGTATCGGCGCGTACGTCGCGCTGACGCCGTTCGGCGCCGGGCTCGGCGAGCTGTGGCGCAACCCGGGCCGTCGCCGCTGGCTGGGGTCGACGAACCGCGAGCTGGTGCTGGCGCACGGCGTGGTGCTCGCCGTCGTGGGCCTGCTCTGGACGGGTGTCCTCGCGGCGGTGGCCTTCGCGGCCGGGACGTCGTTCGCCTTGGGCGCGTGGCCGGCGGTGCCGCTGGCGGTGCTGTCGATCCTGCGCACGGTCACGCGGACGGCCGTCGACTACGCGAACCCGGGCTTCGTCGACACGCCGATGGGCCCGATGCCCGCCAACCTGACCCGGCAGCTCTTCCGGGGCCTCGACCTGCTGGTGGTGGGCATCGTGGTGCTGTCGGCGGCCATTTGACCTACGCTCGTTCCGACGAAGGGAGCACCTGTGGGCGGCGGACACGCACCGGGCGTCGGGCGGAGGGCGACCAGCGAGTTCCCGCCCGGCTGGAGCAACGAGCACATCATCTCGGTGGTCAAGGACGTCGCGAACGACCCGAGCGAAGCCCGGCGGCAGCAGCTCAACGGCCGTTGGCGCTGCGCGGGTGAGCGCTACAACGTCCACGTGATCGTACTGGTCGAGGAGAACGGCCACGTCCACACGGCGTACCCGGTGGCGGGCCCAGGCGTGACCCGCAACCCGGACGCGGCCCGCGACCCGGCGAACCCGACGGTGGCGGACCTGAAGGAGAACCGGATCAGCTTCTTCGCGGACAGCGTGCTGACCCACCTGGCGGACCGGCTCTCCCCGGAGGACTACACGCACTACCGGACCTTGCTGTGGTCCGGCGAGTGGGAGGAACTGGCCGACGTCCTGTCGGCGCACGCGGTCAAGCGGGGCTTCGGGTTCTCGGCGGACGAGTTTTCGGACTTCGAGAAGCTGCTGAACAGCTACGACCTGCCGGTCGCGGGCTGCGCGTTCCTCAACGACCGCGACCACATCCTGAACCAGCTGCGCCCGCTCCACTAGAAGTCGTAACCGCTGAAGTCGGCGACCGGGCGGGGTCGGTGAACAGCACGACGTCCGTCGCGGTCGGCGCGGCGGTGAGCTGCGCCTAGCTCGCCTGCGAAAGCGGCGACCCAGCCGGCGCGACAGCCGCCCGCAGTTCCGCCAACGGCAGCCCCACGGCGTCCGCGATGGCCGCCACCGTGAAGAACGCCGGCGTCGGAATCCGCCCGGTCTCGATCTTCCGGAGCGTCTCGACCGAGATCCCGGCCTCCCCGGCGACGTCGACCATGCTCCGGCCGGCCCGCGCCGTGCGCAGTGCCTGGCCGAGGCGTTCGCCCCGTTCGCGCTCTTCGTCCGTCAGCGGCACTCGCACCATGACCGTGATTCTAATACCACTAGTTGTCCACCGCCTGTGGACAACTCTGTGCACAGGTGTGGAAAAGGCCCCGCCGGACCGAAGTCCGACGGGGCCCCACTAGCCCTTGTGGTGTCAGGCGCCCGGAGGCACCGGAAGTGCCACGCCCGGCAGGCTCTGGTCGTTCGGCACGACGCCGTCGACCAGGTAGGCCTCCACGACCTTGTCCACACCCGCGTTGCCGCCGGCGTAGATGCCGTGGTCACCCTCGCCGGTGATCGTCAGCATCCGCGAGTTCGCGAACGCCTGGTGCGCGCGCCGCGCGCCCTCGATCGGGGTCGCCGGGTCGTGCTCCGACTCGACGATCAGCACCGGCGGGACACCCCTGCCGTCCAGCACGGGCAGCGGCGCCGGGGTCTTCTTCCAGAACAGGCACGGCTGGATGAACCAGCCCGCGCCGAGCAGGGGCAGCTGCTGATCGATCAGCTTCTGCGACTGCTTGATGGCGCTGTGGGTGGAGCCGGTCCACGGACCCTCGTTGCACGGGATGGTCCAGAACGACGCGTCGTACGAGTCGCCGTCGGTCGGGACCATCAGCGGCTGTGCGCCGGAGGTCTCGGTGCTCTTGTCGGCGGCCTTGACCTTCTGCGCGGCCGACGTCTTGGCCTGCGCCGACGCGGTGCCCTGGGTCAGCGTGCGGACGCTGACCAGGTAGTCGGCCAGCGCCGGGAAGGCGCGCTTCGAGTAGATCTGCGACGCGATGAACGAGTCCAGGCCGTTGGCCGACACGCTCGAGCCGTCGGGCAGGGTGACCGCGCCCTGGGTCAGGGCGTAGCGGACCTGCTCGTAGGTCTGGCGGGCCGCCTCGCCGGTGGTGCCGAAGTGGTAGAGCTTGTCGTACTTCGCCATCCACGGGAGGAAGTCCTGCCGCCAGCGACGCTCGAAGCCGAGCGGCTGCCAGTCGAACGACTTCTGCCAGGTCGTGGTGAACTCCGTCGAGGAGTCGAGCACGAACCGGCCGGTGCGCGTCGGGTAGGCCTGCGCGTAGTGCGCGCCCATCCAGGTGCCCGCCGAGTAGCCGACCCAGTTGATCTTGTCGCGGCCGAGCAGTACGCGCAGCAGGTCGATGTCCTTGACCGTCTGGTCGGTGTTGATCAGCGGGCCCAGCTCGCCGGACTTCTGCTGGCACGACAGCGCCGCGTACTTCGTCGCCTGGAGGATCAGGTCCAGGTTCTGCTTGCTGCGGTCACGCGGGTCCAGGTCCGAGCCGGTGCCGATGGCGCCGCCGCACGTGATGTTCGTGCTCTTGCCGGTGCCGCGCGGGTCGAACCCGACGATCTCCTGGTGCTCCCGCAGCTTCGGCTGGTTGCGCAGCCGGGCCGGGAAGTTCCGCCCGGGCGCGCCCGGGCCGCCGGGGTTGGTGACGACGCTGGCGGTCGCGTCCTTGGTCGCCTTCAGGCGGCTGACCGCGATGGTCAGGTCGATCTGGGCGTTCGCCTGGTACCAGTTGCGTGGCGTCCGGTACGTCGCGCACTCCATGTCCTCGGCACCCGCGGGCGGGGCCGTCGGCAGCTCGGAGGGGACGGCGCACTTGTGCCAGTCCAGCTTCTGGTTCGCGTACTGCGCCGGGATGTTCGTGGAGTTCAGCGGCTGCTTGGCCGCCGCGACCTCCTGGCCTGCGAACGCAGGGGTGAACCCGGCCAGCAGGGTGCCGGCGATCGCCGGGATCACCACCGCGTAGCGAAGTCGTGTCATACGGTTGCCCCTCTTGGGTTTTCGCGTGCGGAGTCGGCTATTCCTATCGGGCCGGTCAGGGCAGGGCAACCGACGTTGGTCGGCAACGCGGAACGCGGCGATCAAATCGATATCGGACAGACGTGACTCGCTGTCACTCAGGTTCTAAGGTCAGGCGGTCGGTTACGGGAGTGTTAGGTGAGGTCGATGTCGACTGTGAAGCACGACGGGAAGGTCCGCGGGATGCAGTTCAACCCGTGGAACCTGCTCTTGATCGTCCCGCTGCTGGTCCTGGTCACGCCCCTGTTCAACATGGACGGTCCACGGCTGTTCGGGATGCCGTTCTTCTACTGGTTCCAGTTCCTCATGGTCGCGGTGGGGGTGCTCAGCACCTGGATCGTCTACCTGATGACGCGGAAGCTGCCGACCACCGACCGACCCGGCAAGCTGAGCGTCGACGACCTGGACGAGGGGGACGCTCGATGAGCAACCTGCAGTGGCCGGAGCTGATCATCTTCACGATCCTGTTCCTGCTGGTCACCGTGCTCGGCTTCATGGCGTCGCGCTGGCAGCGCGGCGGCGCGCTGGACCACCTGGACGAGTGGGGCCTCGGCGGCCGCAAGTTCGGCTCGTGGGTCACGTGGTTCCTGCTCGGCGGCGACCTCTACACGGCGTACACGTTCGTCGCGGTGCCCGCGCTGGTGTTCAGCGCCGGCGCGCTCGGCCTGTACGCGCTGCCGTACACGATCGTCGTCTACCCGATCGTGCTGCTCCCGGCGCTGCGGATGTGGTCGGTCTCGCGGGTCCGCGGCTACGTCACCCCGGCCGACTTCGTGCGCGGCCGCTTCGGCTCGCCGATCCTCGCGCTGCTGGTGGCGATCACCGGCATCGTCGCGACCATGCCGTACATCGCGCTGCAGCTGGTCGGCCTCGAAGCCGTGCTGCGGACGATGGGCATCAACGGCTCCGGCATCGTCGGGCACCTGCCGCTGCTGGTCGCCTTCGTCATCCTGGCCTTCTACACCTACCAGTCCGGTCTGCGGGCGCCCGCGCTGATCGCGTTCGTCAAGGACATCCTGATCTACATCGTGATCCTGGTGGCGATCATCTACCTGCCCTCGAAGCTCGGCGGCTGGTCGCACATCTTCGACACGGCGGCGACGAAGCTGGGTGCGAAGAGCCCGGCCACCGGCAAGCCGGCCGGGTCGATCCTGCTGACCGCCAACAACCAGCTGCAGTACGCGACGCTGGCGCTGGGTTCGGCGCTCGCGCTGTTCCTCTACCCGCACTCGCTGACCAGCGTGCTGGCTTCGCGCGGGCGCAACGTCATCAAGAAGAACATGGTCGCGCTGCCGGCGTACTCGCTGGTGCTGGGCCTGCTGGCGCTGCTCGGGTACGTCGCGATCACGGCGGGCGTCAAGCCACTGACGAACGCGGCCACCGGCAAGGCGGACGGCAACACGATCGTCCCGGTGCTGTTCGACAGCCAGTTCTCGTCGTGGTTCGCCGGCATCGCGTTCGCCGCGATCGGCATCGGCGCGCTGGTGCCGGCCGCGATCATGTCGATCGCCGCCGCGAACCTGTGGACCCGCAACATCTACAAGGAGTACATCCGCAAGAACGCGACACCGCAGGAAGAAGCGAAGCAGGCGAAGCTGGCTTCGCTGGTCGTGAAGCTCGGCGCGGTGGCCGTGATCATCCTGATCGACCCGCAGTTCTCGATCGACCTCCAGCTCATCGGCGGCGTGCTGATCCTGCAGACGCTGCCGGCGGTCGCGCTCGCGTTGTACACGCGCTGGTTCCACCGCTGGGGCCTGATCGCGGGCTGGGTCGTCGGCATCGGCTGGGGCCTGATCATGCTGTACGGCATCCCCAACCCGGCCAACGGCAAGCAGCACTTCGGTGGTTCGGCGCTGGCCCTGGGCAACATGTCGATCTTCGGCTGGCACCCGTTCTCGGGCTCCCAGGTGCAGATCTACGTCGGCTTCGTCGCCCTGATCGCCAACCTGGTGGTCACAGTCGTCGTCACGGTGATCGCACGGCAGATGAAGGTGTTCAACGGCACCGACGACACCAACGCCGAGGACTACCACGTCGACGAGCACGACAAGGACCTGCGCCCCATCGGGGTCCACTAGTCCACTAAGGACGGTTCTTGAGCACCAGTGTTCGCGAGACGAGGTAGAGCACCAGCCCGTTGAGCAGGTGCCAGAGGAAGTGCGTGCCGACCGGGACGTAGTCGCAGACGTCCCGGTCGACCGTGCGCAAGCTCAACGAGAGTGCGAACACCGCGCCTGCGACGGCGAAGTGCGTCCAGTAGGCGTCGCGCGAGAAGGCGAGAAGCGCGGCGAAGACGCCGAGACCGATCAGCGCGGAGAGGTAAAGCCCGCCGCCCAGCAACGCCGTGACGACGGTGAGCGCGACGAACGCCGGCGCGGCGAGCCAGGCCAACCGCCATCGGTAGAAGAGACGCGCGAACAACACGGCGTACACCAGCACGAAAACGAGGATGCTCACCGAATCCGCGACGGCGGCCCAGCGCGTCGCGACCAGGTGGAAGACGCTGCTGGCTACGAAAATCAGCCCGATCAGCACGGCGAGCAGCCGCCCGGCCCGGTTCCCGGCGGCCAGCCGCCAGACCAGCACCGCGGCGACGAGGAATGCCAGATTGCTGAGACTGTTGAGCGGTTCACCCCAGAGCCCGGGTTCGACGCGTTCGCAGTACCCGTCGACGTAGTCCGTCACGGGACCAGCCAACCACGACTAGCGTGAAGCCCATGAGCGACGCGGTGAGCCGGTTCCCGATCACGGAACTCGAAGACCTGCCCGACGACCTTCGCGAGCGCGTCGGCGTGATCGCGGAGAAGTCCGGGTTCGTGCCGAACATCTTCCGCGCGCTCGGCCACCGCCCCGCCGAGCTGCGCGCGTTCCTCGACTACCACGACGCGCTCATGGAACGCTCCGACGGCTTGAGCAAGGCCGAACGCGAGCTGGTCGTCGTCGCGACGTCCGGGGCCAACCACTGCACCTACTGCGTCGTCGCGCACGGGGCCATCCTGCGCATCCGCGCCAAGGACCCCGAGCTGGCCGACCGCGTGTCGAGCAATCCGTGGCAGGTGGAGCTGGACGAGCGCGGCCGCGCCATCGTCGACCTGGCACTCGCCCTCGCTCAGGACTCGGCCCTGTTCGGCGAAGGCGACCTCGAAGCCGCGCGCAACGCCGGCCTCACCGACGACGAAATCTGGGACGTCGGCGCGATCACGGCGTTGTTCGCCATGTCGAACCGCCTCGCCCACCTGACCGCGTTGCGCCCGAACCCCGAGTTCTACCTGCTCGGCCGCGTGCCGCGGTAGAACTCTTGGCGCCAGGTCTCGTCGGTCAGGTTCGGGCCCCAGTCGTCGAAATCTTCTTCGTGGACGATTTCGAAGCCGGCCGCGCGGTAGATCGAGCGCGCGGCGGTCAAGATGGAGACCGTCGACAGCTCCATCGCCCGGTAGCCGTGCGCGCGGGCGAACTCCACGCATTCGGTGACCAGCCGCTTGCCGACGCCGTGCCCCCGGGCCGACGGCTCGAGCAGCAGCAGCCGCAGCTTCGCGGTGTCTTCGTCCGGGCCGCGGGTGCACGCGATGCTGCCGACGCGCTCGCCGTCGAGCTCGGCGATCCAGAACGCCTGCCGTGGGTCGTCGTGTTGCTCGGCGAAGTCGGCGACGATGCGGGCGACCAAGCCCTCGAATCGGGCGCCGAAGCCGTACTCGCGGCCGTAGAGCGCGCCGTGCCGTTCCACCACCCAGCCGAGGTCACCCGGTCGTGGCGGCCGAATCACGAGGGCCGGGTCGCGGCGGCGGTCGCCGACCAGATCGCTGATCGTGCGCATCGCGGTCAGAAGGCGCTGCTGGTCTTCGTCGGCGAAGCGGCGCAGCAGCCCGCCGATCTGTTCGGTGGACCGCGCGTTGAGGACGGCGAACGCGTCGCGGCCCGCCGCGGTGGGCCGCACGAGCTGGCGCCGGGCGTCCTCGTCGGACCGTTCGCGCGTGATCAACCCGCGCGTCTCGAGGCGGGCGAGGAGCCTGCTGGCGTAGCCGGCGTCGAGGTCGAGACGTTTGCGCAGGTCGGTCACCGGCAGCGGGTCCTGGTGGGCGAGTTCGAAGAGCACGCGGGCTTCCGGCAGCGAGTACTCGGCGTCGGCCGGTCCTTCGTCGAGCACGCCGATGACCCCGGTGTAGAGCCGGTTGAAGGCCCGGACCGCGGCGACCCGGTCGGCCAGCTGAGCGTCGTTCATTGACCACCTCAACAAGTTCGTTGACGAAGTCAAAGAATACTGCGGAAGGCGGCGACGGCAAGAGGATTTTTGTACCCCGGACATGGGAAACCCCGCGATGCTGCCAGGTCGGGGGTCCGCCAGCATCACGGGGTCGTAGGGGGTATCGACACCACTTTGGGTGGCGTTACAGCCTCAGCACTTTGTGGCATAGGTCACTCGAATGGGCGACCGCCACGGGGTGAAGAAGGGTCAGCGCATGTAGGCCGAGCGAGCCTGCGCGATCGCGATGAGTTCCTGACGGACCGTCGCGGTCGCGGCGGTGTCGATCGCCCGGTTCAGCGCCCGGCGAGTGCGAGTCTCGGCGCGGCGGGCACGGAGCTTGGCGGCGATGTTGTTCATCGGTTTCTGCATCCCCTTCGGAGGGTCTCGGTGGCTTGTGCCTCTAGTATGCACCTTTTTTCACAAGGAATCCAACGAATGTCCGGTGACTCGGCGCACTTGCCGATGAATCATCGGCAAACTTGGGTAAGGGCCGGAGGGATCGAGGGTGGCGGCAGTCATGCCGAAGCAACCTGCTACGGCTCGCTAAGGTTCTATAGAACTTTTCCGATATAGGTCTAGTGACGCTCATAGACCACGAGACGACGGGAAAAGTCCAGGTCAGTCGCGGCCGAGCAGGTAGTGGCCGAAGTGCGGCACGGTGAAAGCGATCTGGCCCCGTTCGGCGGAGAAGACGAGGCCCTTCTTCATCAGGCTGTCGCGAGCGGGCGACAGCGAAGACGGCTTCCTGCCGAGGAACACGGCGACGTCGGCGGTACCGGCCGGCTCGTCGCGGCCCTGGGTCAGCTCGGCCATCGCCTGCAGGTACTCCCGCTCGGCCGGCGTCGACCGGTCGTAGCGCGAGCCGAAGAAGCCGACCGCCAGCTCCGACTCCGCTTCGGGGGCCGCGACCTGGACGTCCTTGACCGTGATCGGATCGGACGGCGCCGCGTCCCAGGCCGCCTTGCCGTAGGCCTGGATGAAGTAGGGGTAGCCGCCGGACGCGTCGAAGAGGGCGTCGAGGGCTTCCGGTTCGATGCCGGCGTCCTCGCGCTCGATCGGCGCCAGCACGGCGAAGTCGGCGTCCTCGCGCTCGAGCCGGTCGATCCGGGCGTACCGGAAGAGCCGCTCGGAGTAGGACTTCGACGCCGAGAGCACCGCGGGCACGTGCGGCAGCCCGGCCCCGACGACGACGAGCGGCGCGCCGGACTGCGAGAGCTCGTGGCAGGCCGCGCACAACGCGGAGACGTCGTCGGGCTGCAGGTCCTGGATCTCGTCGATGAGCAGCGCGACGCCGGTCCCGACGTCCGCGGCCAGCTCGGCGACGTCGGTGAACAGCTCGACGAGATCGATCTCGATGTCCCCGGAGTCGGCGCGCCCCTGCGCGGCGGGCACGTCGATGCCCGGCTGCCACCGGTCACGCAGTTTCGCGTCGGCCTTGTTGGCCCGGAGCGCAAACGCTTTCAGCACGCCGAGCACCTCTTCGACCCGGTCCGGCGCCCGGTGCCGCACGGCGAGGTCCCGGATGGCCCGGTGCAGCGCGGCCGACAGCGGCCGCCGCAGTTCGGCGTCCGGCCGCGCCTCGATCTTGCCCGCGCCCCACTTGTGCCGCACGGCCATCGCGCGCAACTCCCCGAGCAGCACGGTCTTCCCGACCCCGCGCAGCCCGGTCAGGACGAGACTGCGTTCGGGTCTCCCCCGCGCAACGCGCTCCAGCACCACTTCGAACGCCTTGAGCTCACGCTCGCGCCCGGCCAGCTCAGGCGGCCGTTGCCCGGCGCCCGGCGCGAAGGGATTGCGGATGGGGTCCACTCTGCCAAGCTATCGACGTATCTAGCGCAAGCCCGATATTCCGCCATAGACAGCTAGGGCGTGTCGCCGAGGTTCGACCGGATGGCCGTACATAGAGACGAACAGGTCTGCAGCCCTGCTCGTCCCTACCCCCAGCGCGCACTACGACGTCGCGCTAGGCGTCCAGGTTCCGTTCCGCGTAGATCTTCATCGCGTCCCGGACGAATTCCGCCGTCGCGCCTTCGAACCCGTAGCGCGGGTCGTCGACGTACAGCTGTCCGAGTCCCGCGAAGTACCCCGCGGACACCGACGACAGCGCCGGCCGGAGCCACGCGTGCAGCCGCTGCGTGATCGCCTGGACCTCGTCGGCGTCCGCCGCGAGCCCGGCCGCGCGGGCTGACCCGAACGCGGCGGAGATGTCCACCTGCTCCTGCTGGTGGGCCTGCTTCTCCTCGGCCGACAGCGAGCGCCACCACTCGTCGCCCGTGCGGTACGCCGAAGCGCCCCAGCGTTCGGTCACTTCCTTCTCGTACTTCGTGTGGTCGAAGCCGTCGAAGACTTCGTCTGCCATCAGTCGTTCACCTCCCTTCAGTTTCCGTAGCGTGGTCCGGACCGAGTCGATCTGCCGTCCGATCCGGCGCCGCTCCTGTTCGAGCAGCTCCAGGTGGGTTTCGAGCGCCGCGACGCTGTCGCCTTGCCCGTCCAGGACCTGCGCGATGGCTGGGAGCCCGAGGCCGAGTTCGCGCAGCAGGAGGATCCGCTGCAGCCGGACGAGTGCCTGCTCGTCGTAGTAGCGGTAGCCGTTGCTGCCGACGCGGCTGGGCTCGAGCAGGCCGACCGCGCCGTAGTGGCGCAGCGTCCGGCTCGTGGTCCCGGCCGAGCGGGCGATGTCCTGGATCGACCACTCCATGACCGGAACGATAGAAGTTGACGCAGCGTCAAGGTCAACCGCTAAAGCTTTCTAGGGCTGTCTAGCGAAGCCAAGATATTTCCGCAGAAACCCCGATGAGGATTCGAGCGTGGGCGGAGCGGGCACCCAAGCGCTAGGTTCGACCAGGCAGCGGCCCGTACGAGGAAGGCTATGACCGTGATACTCCGTCGAGTGGCACGTCCCCTGCTCGCCACGATCTTCGTGACGGGCGGGATCAATGCGCTGAGGCAGGCCGAGGGCCACGCCAAGGCGGCGGAACCGTTCCTGAACAACGCGTTCGAGAAGTTCGGCGACGTCGTCCCGCAGCAGGTCCCCCGCGACCCGGTGACGCTGGTCCGGATCGACGCCGCGGTGAAGATCGGTGCCGGTCTCGCGCTCGCGTCCGGCAAGGCGCCGCGGCTCGCGGCCGGGCTGCTCCTCGGCAGCCTGGTGCCGACGACGCTTTCGACGCACAGCTTCTGGACCATCAAGGACCCGGGCGAGCGCCAGCATCAGCAGATCCAGTTCTTCAAGAACGCGAGCCTGGCCGGTGGCCTGCTGCTCGCGGTCAGCGACACGCACGGAAAGCCGTCGGCGGCTTGGCGCGCGCGTCACGCCGCGAAGGACGTCGGGGCCGCGGCCGGGAAGCTGAGCCGCAAGGCCGAGAAGCGCGCGAACAAGCTCGCGAAGCGGGCCCAGAAGGCCCTCCCCAACTGACGCGAAAGGGCCGCCCCTCGCGAGGGGCGGCCCTTTTCGTGCGCGTTACTTCTCCAGGATCGCGGTGACGCCCTGGCCGCCGGCCGCGCAGATCGAGATCAGGCCGCGGCCGGATCCCTTCTCGTGCAGCAGCTTCGCCAGCGTCGCGACGATCCGGCCGCCGGTCGCGGCGAACGGGTGCCCGGCCGCCAGCGACGAGCCGTTGACGTTGAGCTTCGCCCGGTCGATCGCGCCGAGCGGCGCGTCCAGCTCCAGCTTCTCCTTGGCGAACACCGGGTCCTCCCACGCCTTCAGCGTGGCCAGCACCTGCGACGCGAACGCCTCGTGGATCTCGTAGAAGTCGAAGTCCTGCAGCGAAAGCCCGGCCCGCGCGAGCATCCGCGGCACGGCGTACGCGGGCGCCATGAGCAGGCCCTCTTCACCGTGAACGTAGTCGACGGCCGCGGTCTGCGAGAACGTCAGGTACGCCAGCACCGGCAGCTTGTGCGCCTTCGCCCACTCGTCGGTGGCGAGCAGGACGGTCGACGCGCCGTCGGTCAGCGGCGTCGAGTTGCCCGCCGTCATCGTGCCGCCCGGACCGCCGAAGGCCGGCTTGAGCTTGGCGAGCTTCTCCGCGGTCGAGTCGGCGCGCAGGTTCTGGTCACGCGCGAGCTTGAGGAACGGCGTCACGAGGTCGTCGAAGAAGCCGCGGTCGTAAGCGGCGGCGAGCTTCTGATGACTGCTCGCGGCCAGCTCGTCCTGCGCCTCGCGGGTGATCTCCCAGACCTTCGCTGTCAGCGCCGCGTGCTCGCCCATCGAGAGGCCGGTGCGCGGCTCTTCGTTGCGCGGGATCGCCGGGACGATGTGTCCTGGTCGGATCTTCGCGACGAGCTTGAGCCGGTCGCCGAGCGTCTTGGCGGCGTTCAGCCCGATGAGGATCTGGCGCAGGTCTTCGTTCACGGCCAGCGGCGCGTCGCTCGTCGTGTCGACGCCGCCGGCGATGGCCGAATCGATCTGGCCCAGCGCGATCTTGTTCGCGACGTTGACGATGGCCTGCAGGCCGGTGCCGCACGCCATCTGGACGTCGGACGCGGGCGTCGCGGGCGAGAGCTTGCTGCCCAGCACGCTCTCGCGGGCCAGGTTGAAGTCCTTCGAGTGCTTGAGCACGGCGCCGGCGGCGACCTCGCCGATCACCTCGCCCTGCAGCGAGAAACGGCTGACCAGGCCGTCGAGCGCCGCGGTGAACATGTCCTGGTTCGACGCTTTCGCGTACGGGCCGTTGGATCGCGCGAAGGGGATGCGGTTGCCCCCGATGATCGCGACCTTGCGAACGGCAGGCGTCTTCTTCGGCGGCATGACTCCACCTCTCTGGTCGGCTCTCTCACACTGTAACCTACTGGGGAGTAGGTTAGACTGCGACGTGACGCAGACTGCACGGGAGGCAACCGATGGCTGACAGGTACCAGCAGTTCACGAAAACCCCGGTGGGGAAGTTCGTGGTGCCGAAGCTCGGCCTGCCCAACCCCGCCACGCTGCGCCGGTACCAGCCCGGGCAACCCGCCCTCGAGGGTCCCGCACTTCTCGGCGCCGCGCCCGGCGGACGGCTGGAAAAGACCCTTCGCGACCAGCTGGCCGACGCCGGCATCGAGGTCGTCACCTCGGCGGTCGACCGGCACGCGGCGCTCGTCTTCGACGCCACCGGCATCACCGACCCCGCGCGCCTGCGTGAGGTCTACGACTTCTTCCACCCGGTGATCCGCAGCGTCGGGCCGTCCGGCCGGGTCGTCGTCCTGGGCACGCCGCCGGAGCAGGTCGAAGGCCGCGAGCGGATCGCCCAGCGCGCTCTCGAGGGCTTCGTGCGCTCCGTCGGTAAGGAGCTGAAGCGCGGCGCGACGGCTCAGCTCGTGTACGTCGCCGAAGGCGCCGAAGAGGCGACGGAGTCAACGCTGCGCTTCCTGCTCTCCGCGAAGTCGGCGTTCGTCGACGCGCAGGTCATCCGGATCGGCGCCGAGGGCAAGACGGCGTCCGCGCCGTCGAACTGGGAGAAGCCCCTCGACGGCAAGGTCGCCTTGGTCACCGGCGCGTCGCGCGGCATCGGCGCGGCGATCGCCGAGGTGCTGGCCCGCGACGGCGCGCACGTCGTCGCACTCGACATCCCCGCCCAGGGCGGCGACCTGTCGAAGGTGGCGAACAAGATCGGCGGCTCGTCGCTGCAGCTCGACATCACTTCGCCCAGCGCGCCCGCGAAGCTCGCGGAGTACCTGAAGGAGCGTCACGGCGGTGTCGACGTCGTTGTCCACAACGCGGGCATCACGCGCGACAAGACGCTGGGCAACATGAGCGAGAGCGCGTGGGACTCGGTGATCGCGGTGAACCTGGCGGCGCAGCTCGCGGTGAACGACAAGCTGCTCGGCGATCGCGTGCTGAACGAGAACGGCCGCATCATCGGCGTCTCGTCGATCGCCGGGATCGCCGGCAACGTCGGCCAGACGAACTACGCGACGTCGAAGGCGGGTGTGATCGGCATGGTGAACGTCGGCGCGCCGCAGCTCGCGGCGTACGGCGGCACGATCAACGCCGTCGCGCCCGGGTTCATCGAGACCAAAATGACCGCGGCGGTCCCGCTGTTCATCCGCGAGGCCGGGCGGCGGCTGTCGAGCCTCGGCCAGGGCGGCCTGCCGGTCGACGTCGCCGAGACGATCGCCTGGTACGCGAACCCGGCGTCGGCCGCGGTGAACGGCAACGTGGTCCGCGTCTGCGGCCAGGCCCTGCTGGGAGCGTGACGTGGCGATCCGCGAACTCGACAGCACGCCCAGCCTGGCGACGCTGTACCCGAAGGCCCTGCTCGGCGGTGTCCTGCGCAAGCCGTCCGGCTCGGCTTTGCCGGACACCGAGCTGGTGCGCACCGGTGTCGTCGTCGACCCGGCGCACGTGGCGGCGTACGACACGGTCTGCGGCTTCCGGCTGAGCGACGAGCTGCCGGTGACGTACCCGCACATGCTGGCGTTCCCGCTGCAGATGGCGCTGATGACCGAGCCGGGGTTCCCGTTCCCGCTGCTCGGCATGGTGCACGTGGCGAACCGCATCACCCAGCACCGCGCGCTGCGCCTGGACGAGCCGCTGACCGTGCGCGTGCGCGCGGAGAACCTGCGCCCGCACGAGAAGGGCCGTCAGTTCGACGTCGTCAGCGAAGCCTGGGCCGGGGACGACCTGGTGTGGGTCGACGTCAGCACGTACCTGCGTCGCGGCTCTTCCTCGGGTTCTTCTTCGCGGCGAGACCAGCTGGTGCCGCCGACCCCGGACGCGATCTGGCGCGTCCCGGCCGACATCGGCCGGCGGTACGCGGAAGTGTCGGGCGACCGCAACCCGATCCACCTGCACCCGCTGACGGCCCGCCTGTTCGGCTTCCCGAAGGCGATCGCCCACGGCATGTGGACGAAGGCCCACGCACTGGCCGCCTTCGAAGGCCGGCTGCCGTCGGCGTTCACGATCGACGTCCGCTTCAAGCAGCCGGTGCTGCTGCCGGCCAAGGCGTCGTTCACGTCGTGGGCCACCCCGGAGGGCTGGGCGTTCGAGCTGTGGAGCAAGTCGAAGCCGCACCTGGAAGGCTCGATCAGCTCACTCTGACGGCTTCCAGACCGCGCCCTCGATGAGGTCGTTGAAGCCCAGCCAGACGAGGTTCATCAGCCAGGACGCGAGGACGCCGTCGGAGATGTCGGGGTGGTCGAGGGCCCAGTCGGCCAGCGACTCGGCCGCCCCGACCAGGGCCGCGGACAGGCCTTCGCCGGAGAACTCGGCCTGCTCGCCGACGCCCTTGCGGGTGCCCGCCGACACGACCAGGGCCGCGACCAGCTGGATCGCGCGTACCCGCATGTCGGTGACCTCCGCGGCGAACGTGCCACCGACGGTCAGGGCCTGGCGGTGCAGCACCGTCCACGACTCGCGGTACTCCGCGACGAAGCGGTAGAACGACCGCAGGCCGTGCCAAAGCTGCATGTCCGGCGGCAGGTCAGGCTGGACGCCGGCCTGGATGGCCTCGAGCAGCCGCGTCGCCTCGCGGCGGATGCACGCACCGAACAGGTCCTCCTTGGACCCGAGGTAGGTGTAGATCATCGGCTTCGAGACGCCGGCGACGTCGGAGATCTCGTCCATCGAGGCCGCGTGGTAGCCGTGGCGCGAGAACACCTGGACGGCGGCGTCCAGGATCTGCCGCTCGCGTACCGCGCGCGGCAGCCGCCGGGCCCGCTCGGGCGGACGCTGATCATCCTCTGACACGCTGGACCTCCCTGTTGCTGCCCGGAGACGGTACCGGGCGCTGCCCCGGGAGGGTGATTTCGGCACGCTTGCCCGCCTACCTACTGGCGGGTAGCCTACGGGTGAGTAACTTGAGAGGGAGTGACCATGGCCGACAACGCCGGGATGACCAGCGCAGATCAGGTCGCGGAGCTCCGTGGGGCGGCGCTCCTGGACGCACTGGAGCGGCTCGACCCGCTCGGCCCCGAAGCGCACACCCTCGACGTCAACGCGCTCGCCGACGCGGTCAACCCACGCGATCTCGGCAAGGATGATTTCCGCCGCCTGCTGAGCACGCTGTTGCGGCTGGCCGAGCGCGCACCGGCGTTCGACCTGAGCAAGGTCGACCCGGCGCGCTTCGCCTCCCTGGTGGCCTCGGCGTCGCGCGCGCAACTCGAGAGCGTCGTCGCCGAGCGGCCCCTGCGCGAGCGCGTCCTGGACGAGATCTTCGCCCGCATGGGCGCGCACATCCGCCCCGATCGGGCCCGCGACCTGCACGCGGTGGTCCACTGGAGGCTGTCGGGCGGCATCGGCGAAGGCGGCTACGACCGCTACGAGACGGTGATTTCGCACGGCTCGTGCACGGTGACCCGCGACACGCGCTCCTCTCCCCGGGTCACGATCACGATCGCGCCCGCGGACTTCTTCCGCCTGATCACCCACCAGGCGACGCCGGCGGTGCTGTTCGTCACGGGAAGGATCAAGGTCAAGGGCGACCTGGCCTTCGCGGCGGGCCTGATCGGATTCTTCGACCTCCCCCACCCCGTATAGTCCGTCCGTGCCCCGAAAAGCGAAGTGGCGCCTTTCCCGGCCCCGCGGTGTGCGCGCCGGCCACGCGGTCAACGCGTTCGCGGACCAGCTGGTCATCGCCAACCTGACGCCCGAGCAGTTCATCCAGGTCCTGGAAACACTGCACATGCTGGGCGAGTCCGGCGCGGGCATCGAGCTGAGCTCCCTGTCGACGGATGTCCTGGTGGACGTGGTTCGCCGAGCGTCCCGCGACCAGCTGAAGGCCATCGCAGACCACCCGGAGCTGCGTCCGGTGTTCCTGGACGAGGTATTCCGCCGAATGTCCGAGCATTTCTTACCGGAACGTGCCCGCCACGTCGATTTCGTGGTTTCCTGGCGCTTCTCGGACGGCACCGGAGAGGACGGCTACGACCGTTTCCAGACGGTGATCGAGGACGGTCTGTGCGTTTCATCGACCGACCTGTCCCGAACGCCGGACACGACGATCACGCTGTCGGTGGACGACTTCATCCGGATGGCCACGGGCAATGCGGCGGTGGCGGCGATGTTCGTGACGGGGCGGGTGAAGGTGAAGGGTGAGTACGCCCCGGCGGTCCGGTTCTCCAGCTACTTCGACATCCCCAAGCCAAGCACTGACTAGTCTTCGGCGTCCGTTGACACTACCTCCATGACCGGGCTGTAGGCGATCGGCGACCACACTCTCCCGCGCGGGCTATGACGTCGAGCAAAACCCGCCAACGTCGCCGAACGGCAGAAACCCCGACTACCTCATCGACGGCAAGGTCTTCGACAAACTACGCGCCGTCAACCGGCCGTGCACGCAACATCTTCTCCGAGGAATGAAGGCTCTTGCGGACATCGAGCGCGAGTTGTAGGACCGGTCTAACCCTCGATGACGCGACCCTCGATCACCGTCGGCTGGTCGCGGCGAGGCTCTGGCTGTTCCGGAACCACCTCGCTGTCCACCACCATCACCGGCCCCCGGCGTTGGTTGGCGAACCGAACAGCTCGCTTCTCCAACCGGCGAAGCCAAAGCTTGCGCGCCACCGCCCGCGAAGGCGGCAACATCAACAGCAGCCCGATGACGTCACTGACGAACCCAGGGACCAGGATCAACACGCCGCCGAGACCCACCAACATTCCGTCGGTGAGTTCCTTCTCCGCCGGTCGCCCGGCCCGAGCCGTCTCCATGAACGCCCGCATCGCCTTGGCGCCTTCGCGGCGAGCGAGCCAAGAGCCGATGAAGGCGCCGGCCAGCAGGAGGCCCAGCGTGCCGAGCACGCCGACAGCCGAACCCACCGCCCAGATCGCGGCAATCTCGGCGAAGACGTAGAGCAAGAACGCGACAGCCATACCCGGACAACGAACGACCTGTCCGATTTGCTCCCGCGCCCCGGGAGCACCGGCTAGTCTCACCCCTCGTGTCCGACTGGCTCCGCTGGCTTCTCATCGCGTTGTGCCTGGTTCTGGCCCTGTGGGTCGTCTGGCGGGGGCGTCGGCGGAATTCGGCGTTCCCCGGGGTCACCTGGACTCGCCCGGCGCGGAAGGCCGGGCGGCGCGGGATGGTCGTGTCCGTCCTCGGCTGGCTCGTCGTCGCTCTGCTCGTCGCCGGGGCGACCGGGGGTGGCCTGCTCTGGTTCCTCGGCTGGCCCCGGCTGCCCAGTGCCGGGCAGTTCGACGTCGCCCAGGTGCTCGACCTGCTGAAGATCGCCCTCTCCGTGGTCGCCGGGTTCGGCGGGGTCGTGCTGCTCGCCGTCAACTACCGGAAGCAGCGGGTCGCCGAAGACGAGCACGACCTGGCCGTTCAGCGGGCCGAGCGCGAAACGGTCCAGAAGTTCAACGAACGGTTCGGCAGCGCGGCCGAGCAGCTGGCCAACGACAACGCTGCCGTCCGGCTCGCCGGGGTCTACGCCATGGCCGGCTTGGGCGACGACTGGGCCGACAAGCGCCAGGTCTGCGTCGACGTCCTGTGCGGCTATCTCCGGATCACCCGCGAAGCCGACGGCGAAGACCAGGTGCGGGAGGCGATCCTGCGCGTGATCCGCGACCGCACCCGCCAGAGCGGAAAACTGTCCTGGTCCGCGCTCGACTTCGACTTCACCGGCGTCACCTTCGAGAACGCCGATTTCGCGCGGCGGAAGTTCAGTGGTGAGGTCCTGTTCGACGGGGCGAATTTCGTGGGCGGAGTCGCTTCGTTCGCCGGCGCCGAGTTCGGGAAGTTGCTGAGCTGTCACGGCACCCGGTTCTCCGCCGCCGAAACGAACTTCGGCGGGATGACCTTCACCTCCGGCAAGGCCGAATTCGTCGGTGCCGAGTTCGTCGGCGAGAAGGTCGACTTCGCCGACGGCTACCTGCAGTCCTCGTCGGTGGCCTTCTTCCGCTGCCGCTTCCGGGCGCCCGCCGTCGACTTCTCCCAGCTGGACTTCACCTTCGGCCGGCTGGTGTTCGACCGGTGCGACTTCGCGGACCTCGAACTCGACCTCTCGATCGGCCTCGACGACCAGCCGTTCTCCCTGGTGCCGCTGCTCGCCGAGAACTGCCGGTTCGAGCGGTGCCGGATCGAACTCGGCCGGGGCGGCCAGGGGGTCAAGCTCGCGGACTGCGTGCTCGACACCGTGACCGTCGCCGACACCGGCGAACACCCGCAGACGCACCCGTGGCCGAACAACGAGCTGCGCGGTGGCACCTCGCTGCCCGGCCACTACGCCACGGCCTAGCTCGGCACCTCGTCCAGGTACGCCCGCGCCTGGAGCGTGAACAGCTCGGCGTACCCCGCCTTCGCCGCCATCAACTCCTCGTGCGTGCCGTACTCCGCCACCTTCCCGTGGTCCAGCAGCAGGATCCGCTCCGCCTGCCGCACGGTCGAGAACCGGTGCGAGATGTACAGCGTCGTCCGGCCTTCGGACAGCTCACGCAGCCGCGAGAACAGGTCGTGCTCCGCCTGGGCGTCCAGCGCCGACGTCGGCTCGTCGAGGATCAGGATCGGCGCCTCGCGCTGGAACGCCCGCGCCAAAGCGATCTTCTGCCACTCGCCGCCGGAAAGGCTGACGCCCTGGTCGAACCAGCGTCCGAGCGGGCTGTCGTAACTTCGCGGCAGGCGCTCGATGCGCTCGTCCGCTCCGGCACGACGGGCCGAGTCCTCGATGTGCGGACGGTCTTCCAGCCGGTTCAGGTCGCCGAGGCCGATGTTCTCCGCCGCCGTTCCCTGGTACGTCACGTAGTCCTGGAACATCGCGCTGATCCGCGTCCGCAGCTCCACCGGGTCGTACTCGCGGATGTCGACGCCGTCCAGAAGAATCCGGCCGGCGGTCGGGTCGTAGAGCCGGCAAAGCAGCTTGAACAGCGTCGACTTTCCCGCGCCGTTGCGGCCCACCACCGCGACCGTCTCGCCCGGGCGGATTTCGAAGCTGACGTCCTCCAGGGCCGGCTCCTCCGAACCCGGGTACGCGAACGTGACCGAATCGAATTCGATGTGACCCTCCACAACAGAGGGAACGGGCCGCGGCTCGGCGGGCGCCGTGATCTCTGGCTCCGTGTCCAGGAAGCGGTACAGCGTGTCGAGGTAGAGGTTGTTCTCGTACATCCCGGAAAACGCGGTGAACAGGCCGGACACCGACGTCTGCACGGACGTCGCCGCGGCCGTGTACAGCGCCAGGTCGCCGAGCGTCAGCCGGCCGCCGACCGCCTCCAGGGCGATGTACAGCGCGATCGCCGAGCCCGCGAACGTGCTCAGCAGCCCCCACGACGTCGAGCTGATGTTGCGGTTGATCGTCAGCTTCCGCTGCCGCTCGTACGAGACGAGGCCGAGCCGGCGGAACCGGTCGACGAAGTACGGGCCGAGCCCGAACAGCTTCGTCTCCTTGGCGTACGTGTCCGTCGTGACCAGCGAGGACAGGTAGTCCATCCGCCGCTTGATCGGCGACATCAGGAACGTCAGCCAGAACGCGCGTGAGCCGTACTTCGACTGCGAAATGAACGCCGGGATCGGCGCCAGCAGCGCGACCAGCGCGAGCAGCGGGCTGATCGAGACGAGCAGCGCGACCATGCTGCCGAACGTGATGAGCGTCCGGACCAGGCCCAGCGCGGAGTTCATCATCGACAACGGCCGCGTCGGCGCTTCCTGCGCGGCCTGGCGCAGCATGTCGTAGGACGTCGAGCCCTCGAAGTACGCGAGGTGCAGCTCGCTGGCGTGCGCCATCACCTGGTGGCGGATGGTCAGTGTCATGCGTTCCTGCAGCAGCGACTGCGCGATCGACGTCATGGCGCTGCTGATCGCGGTCGCGGCGAGCACGCCGAACTGGAACAGCGCGACGTTCACGATGTCGCCGGTGGTGCCCTTGTGCTGGATCGCCGCGACGACCGAGTCGAGCAGCAGCTTCGCGATGTACGCGGTCACAGTCGGCAAGAGGCCCGAAAGCAGCGTGATCAGCGCCAGGAGAATCGTCAGGACCGGGCTGGCCTGCCACGTCAGCTTCACGACCTTCGGCAGGCCGCGGACCGTGCCCGCCGCGGACGTCTTCGCCCGCTTGAGTCGCGAACGAAGGTCCTTCGGCTGGTCCTCCGGCTTGGGCTCGGGGATGTCGACCGGTCCGGTGAGCCCGCTTTCCGGGACCGTCGTGGCGTGCCTGCGTTTTCCGCGCCGGGCAAGCATGAACTCCATGCCGCCCCCACCGCCCGGGATCACTCGGCCT
Source organism: Amycolatopsis sp. NBC_01488 (assembly GCF_036227105.1). Taxonomy (NCBI): domain Bacteria; kingdom Bacillati; phylum Actinomycetota; class Actinomycetes; order Pseudonocardiales; family Pseudonocardiaceae; genus Amycolatopsis; species Amycolatopsis sp. NBC_01488. Next base: position 2,526,724 of record NZ_CP109434.1, read on the forward strand.
CCACAGCGCCGTGCAGGAAGACGTCGACCACCTGGCGCGTGGTGGGGGCGTCGTCGTCCGGCGCCATCCGGCGGCCGCCGAACAGCATGGTCAGGAAAAGGGCGGCCAGGTGCTCGGGTGGCAGCCGCAGGCGATCCTTCTCGGGTTCGAACAGCTCGGTCATCGCGCCGCGCATCGCGGCCATCGACTCGCGGCGGCCGCCCTTCCAGCTGCCCCGGAGGCGCTGTTCGGGGTCGCGGTGCTTGATCCGGCCGGACGCGTGCAGGGCGCCCATCAGCGCGCCCATCCGCTCGAGGTGCGCGCCGAGCGCTTCGGCGGCTTCGACGAGCCGGTCCGCCAAGGGCTGGTCCACCGGGATTTCGGCGATCGCGTCGAGCACGTGGTCGGGCCGCAGCGCCTCCGCGGTGCAGGCGTCGAACAGCTCGTCCTTGTCCTTGAACGCGCGGAAGATGGTGCCCTCGCCGATGCCGGCGGCGCGGGCGATCTGGCTGGTCGTCACGTTCGAGCCGTGCTCCATGAGCAGCGGCAGCACCGCGTGCACGATCATGGCGCGCCGGGCTTCGACGCTCATGCCCGGCGCTCTTCGCCGGGTTTCGGATGCTGGTGTCATGCGATCAGTGTGCGGAGTGAGCGCTCACTCCGTCAAGCGGGTTTGCTGTCGGCGAAAGCAGCGAGGGCCGCCCCGGGAACCCCGGAGCGGCCCTCGACCGGCGAAAGCTCAGTAGGTCATCGCCATGGCCGGGTCGGCCAGCAGGGCGCCGACGTCGGCCAGGAACTCCGAGCCCTGCTGGCCGTCGACCACGCGGTGGTCGAAGCTCAGCGACAGCTGGAGCACCTTGCGGACCTTGATCTCGCCGTCGACGACCCACGGCTGGTCCTTGATCGCGCCGAGGCACAGGATCGCGGACTCGCCCGGGTTGATGATCGGCGTGCCGGTGTCGACGCCGAACACGCCCACGTTCGTGATCGTGATCGTGCCGTTCGCCATGTCCGCCGGCGACGTCTTGCCCTCGCGAGCGGTGTCCGTCAGCGCCGTCAGCGCCTGCGCCAGCTCCTTCAGCGACATCGAATCGGCGTCACGGACCTTGGGCACGATCAGGCCGCGCGGGGTCGCCGCCGCGATCCCGAGGTGCACGTAGTCCTTGAAGACGATCTCCTGGGCGGCCTCGTCCCACACCGCGTTGATGTCCGGAGTGCGCTTAGCCGCCAGGCACACGGCCTTCGCCGCGAACGTCAGCGGCGTGACCTTCACCCCGGCGAACTCCCGCGACTTCTTCAGCTTCTCGCGGAACTCCATCATCGGCGTGACGTCGATGGTCAGGAACTCCGTGACGTGCGGAGCGGTGTACGCGCTCTGCACCATCGCGACCGCGGTCATCTTCCGGACGCCCTTGATCGGGACGCGCCGCTCGCGCGTTCCGCTGTCCACCCGGGACTCGACGACCGGGGTGCCGTTGGCGGCCCGCTCGACGTCCTCGCGGGTGATCACGCCACCGGACGCGGTGCCGGTCAGCGCGTGCAGGTCAACGCCGAGATCCTTCGCCAGCTTGCGCACCGGCGGTTTCGCCAGCGGGACGTACCCGCCGCGCGGAGCGGCCGGAGCAGGTGCGGGAGGCGCGGCGACAGCAGCTACCGGAGCAGGTTCCGATCCCTTGCGGGCCCGCCGCTGTGTGACGACGGCCTTGGAGCCGTAGCCGACCAGCGGCTTCATCTCCTCTTCCTCGGCGGGAGCCGAAGCAGGCGCGGCCGCGGCCGGAGCGGCGGTCGGCGCGGGAGCGGCGGCACCGCCCGGGTCGACGTCGATGGTGAGGATCGGTGTGCCGACCTCCACCGTCTGCCCCGGCTGGACGTGCAGCTCCGTGACGACCCCGGCCCACGGGATCGGCAGCTCGACGGCGGCCTTCGCGGTCTCGATCTCGACGACGATCTGGTTGACCGTCACGGTGTCGCCCGGCTTCACGTGCCAGGACAGGATGTCGGCTTCGGTCAGCCCCTCCGCCGTGTCGGCCAAGGGGAACTGTTTGTACGTAGGCATTGCGCGGAAATCCCCCTTACCAGGCGAGCGAGCGGTCGACGGCGTGCAGCACCCGGTCCAGGTCGGGGAGGTAGTGCTCCTCGAGCTTGGCCGGCGGGTACGGCGTGTCGAACCCGGTCACCCGGAGGACGGGCGCTTCCAGCGAGTAGAAGCACTCCTGCTGGACGCGCGCGGCGATCTCCGAGGTCAGCGACGACTCGGACGGCGCCTCCGACAGCGCGATCAGCCGTCCGGTCTTGCGCACCGACTCGAACACCGGGCCGAGGTCCAGCGGCGAGAGCGTGCGCAGGTCGATGACCTCGAGCGTCTTGCCTTCGTCCTCCGCCGCGGCGGCCGCGTCGAGGGCGACCTTCACCGAAGGCCCGTACGCGACGACCGTCGCGGTCGTGCCCTCGCGGACGACCTGCGAGGAGAACACCGGCGTCGGCGTGCCCGCGACGTCGATCTCCGCGCGCAGCGCGCCCGAGTGGTACAGCCGCTTCGGCTCGAAGAACAGGACCGGGTCGTCCGACGTGATCGCCTGCTGGATGCCCCAGTAGGCGTCGACGGCGTTCGAAATGGACACCACCTTCAAGCCCGGGATGTGCGCGAACAGCGACTCCGGGGACTCCGAGTGGTGCTCGACCGCGCCGATCCCGCCGCCGAACGGCACCCGGATCACGACGGGCATCTTGACCTTGCCCTGCGTCCGGTAGTGCAGCTTCGCCAGCTGCGAGGAGATCTGGTCGAAGCCCGGGAAGATGAAGCCCTCGAACTGGATCTCGCACACCGGCCGGAAGCCGCGCACGGCCAGGCCGACCGCGGTGCCGATGATGCCGGACTCCGCGAGCGGCGTGTCCAGCACGCGCTGCTCGCCGAAGTCCTTCTGGAGGCCGTCGGTGATCCGGAAGACGCCGCCGAGCTTGCCGACGTCCTCGCCCATGATCAGGACCTTGGGGTCTTCTTCCATGGCGCGGCGCAGGCCGAGGTTGAGCGCCTTGCCGATGGTGAGTTTCTGGAGGTCGGTCATCAGTGCTCACCCGCCGCTGCGAAGCCGTCGAGGTAGGAGAGGAACTCTTCGCGCTGCGCCTCGAGCACCGGGTTGCCCTCGGCGTAGACGTTGCTGAAGATCCGCTCCGGCGGCGGCTCCGGCATGTTGAACGTGTACTCGCGCAGGTCGGCGGCGAAGGCGTCGGCGTCGGCCTGGACCTGGTCGAAGAACTCGTGGTCGGCGCCGCCCTTGCGGGCCAGGAACGCCCGGACGCGCTCGATCGGGTCCTTGAGCTTCCACTCCTCCAGCTCGTCGGAGAGGCGGTAGCGCGACGGGTCGTCGGTCGTCGTGTGCGCGTCCATCCGGTAGGTGAACGCCTCGATCAGGACGGGTCCGTTGCCGTGGCGGCACTCGTCGAGCGCCCAGCGGGACACCGCGAGGCAGGCCAGGACGTCGTTGCCGTCGACGCGGATGCCGGGGAAGCCGTAGCCGCGGGCGCGCTGGTACAGCGGCAGGCGCGACTGGCGCTCGGTCGGCTCGGAGATCGCCCACTGGTTGTTCTGGCAGAAGAACACGAGCGGCGCGTCGTAGACCGCGGCCCAGACGAAGCCCTCGTGGACGTCGCCCTGCGAGGTCGCGCCGTCACCGAAGTAGCAGATCGTGGCTTCGCCGTCGTCGTCACCGACCTTGCCCTCGAACTTCTGGCCCATCGCGTACCCGGCGGCGTTGAGCACCTGATTGCCGATCACGATGGTGTACGGGTGGAAGCCGTGGCCCTGGTAGTCCCAGCCGCTGTGGTCGGTGCAGCGGAAGATCCCGAGCAGGTCCTTCATGTCGACCCCGCGCGCGTACGCGACGCCGTGCTCGCGGTAGCTCGGGAAGGCCATGTCGTTCTTCTTCAGCGCGCGGCCCGACCCGATCTGCGCGGCCTCCTGGCCGAGCAGCGGGACCCAGATGCCGAGCTGGCCCTGGCGCTGCATCGCGTTGGCTTCGCGGTCCGCGCGGCGGACGAGCACCATGTCGCGGTACAGGCCGCGCAGGGCTTCGTCGTCGATGTCGTCGACGTACTTGTCGAACTGGGGCGACGGGACCCGTTCGCCTTCGGGGGTGAGCAGCTGAGTCAGCTCAGCGCCACCTTCGCTGGTCGCTCGCAATCCGGCGATCACCTGCTCGGGGGACGGCTGAGCCGCGACGGCGGCCGGCCCGTCTCCAGGCTCCGGGTGCGTCCACTGTTCGGACGGCATGGGCGGTACTCCTCGTGTCGGTGCCTCTGGCGGCCGCTTGTGGCGACCACAGCGACTGCACCGGCGGGGACCAGCGGTTCGGGTCTCCGAAGCGCTCGGTCACCGTCGGCGTTGACGGTTCACGCCGACATCCTGGCACGAAGGCCCGCGCTTTGGTCAGACACGGTTGCTGATTTGTTGCTGAGAAAGGGGCCCTGAACAGGGAAAACGCTTGGAAGCCCGAGCATCGGACCTACGAGAGTAGGTAGTCGGTCCGCGCGCTCACCAGGAGTGGCCGCACGAGCACGCGACCGTGCGCCTGCGTGATCACCTGGTCAGGGGACGTCGTTGTGATGTGCCGCACGCTGGGACGTGCGTGGCACGATGGGCGGCGTGGAGCAGAAATCCGTTCGTGAATCCGTTGTGGCGTCGTGGACCGACGACGTCATCCCGAGCCTGTCCGGGCTGGTGGCCATCCCCGCCTTGTCCCCGGCCTTCGACGCCGAGTGGGCGACGACCGGTCACCTGGCCGCCGCCGTCGACCACGTCCGCGCGTGGATCGCCGCGCGCGACCTGCCCGGCGCGGCCCTGGACGTCGTGCGGCTCGAAGGCCGCACGCCCCTGCTGCTCGTCGACGTCCCGGCGACCCCGGGCGCGGCGGACAAGGGCACCGTCCTGATGTACGGCCACCTCGACAAGCAGCCCCCGGTCGGCGGCTGGTCCGAGGGCCTCGGCCCGTGGACCCCGGTGATCCGCGACGGCCGCCTGTACGGCCGCGGCTCCGTCGACGACGGCTACTCCGGCTACGCGGCGACGACGGCGATCGAAGCCGTCCACGCGGCCGGCGGCGAGCACGCCCGGATCGTGGTGCTCCTGGAGACCGGCGAGGAGTCCGGCAGCCCCGACCTCCCGGCGTACGTCGAGCACCTGGCCGACCGCATCGGCGACGTGTCCCTGGTGGTCTGCCTCGACGCCGGCGGCAGCGACTACGAGCGGTTGTGGCTGGTCACGAGCCTGCGCGGGATGCTGCACGTCGACGTCACGGTCCAGCTGCTGAGCTCGGCGCAGCACTCCGGCGTCGCTTCGGGCGTCGTCGCCAGCTCGTTCCGGATCCTGCGACGCCTGATCGAGCGGCTCGAGGACAGTGCCACCGGTGAGCTGCTGCTCGACGAGCTCAAGGTGGACGTCCCGGCGGACCGGCTGGCCGAGCTGAAGGCCGTCTCGCAGGACTTCCCCGAGGCGCTGGCGAAGGCGTTCCCGCTGGTCGAAGGCGGCCGCGTGATGTCCGAGGACGCGCTGGAACTGATGCTCAACAACGCGTGGCGCCCGACGCTGTCGGTGATCGGCGCGGACGGCTTCCCGAAGCCGGCCGACGCGGGGAACGTCCTGCGCGAGAGCACGACGTTGACCCTGAGCTTCCGCCTCCCTCCGACGGCCGACGCCGCGAAGGGGCTCGAAGCCGTGAAGAAGGCCCTGACCACCGACGTCCCGTACGGCGCGAAGGTCACCTTCGGCTCACCGCAGGCGGAGGACGGCTGGAACGCGCCGACCGAGTCGCCCTGGCTGACGAACGCCCTTCGCACGGTCGGCGACGAGGTCTTCGGCCAGCCCCACCGCGCGACCGGCATGGGCGGCTCGATCCCGTTCATGGGCCTGCTCTCGCGCAAGTACCCGGACGCGCAGTTCCTGGTGACGGGCGCGTGCGGCGCGGACTCGAACATCCACGTGCCGGACGAGTGGCTGCACCTGGACTACGCGCAGCGGGTCACGGAGGCCGTCGCGCACATCCTGGACGCCCACGCCCGGGGCTGATTTCCCCTGAGCGGCGCTTTCCCGGAGAGCGCCGCTCAGGCCAGCCGGGTCAGGTGGACCGAGACGTCCAAAGTGGACTGCCCACCTCCGGTGAAGATCCCCTTCAACGGCGCCACGTCGGCGTAGTCGCGCCCCATCGCCACCCACACGTGCCGCGGCCCGACCGGGATCGCGTTCGTCGGGTCGTACGCCCACCAGCCGCCGGTCCAGACGTCGACCCAGGCGTGCGATTCGCCCTCCACCACCTCGCCGAGCTTCGCGTCCGGTTTCGTGTGCAGGTACCCCGAGACGTACCGCGCCGGGACGCCGATCGCGCGCAGCATCACCAGCGTCACGTGCGCGAAGTCCTGGCACACGCCTTCCCGTGCCTGCCAGGCGTCGGTCGCCGTCGAGTGGACGCCGGTGGTGCCCGGTTGGTACTTCAGCTGCTTGTTGACCCACTCGCACACCGCCAGCACCGACTCCGCCGGATCCAACCCCGTCCGCAGCGCGCGGGCCTCGCGCGCCAACGTCGCGTCGTGCGGGGTGTAGTCGGTCGGGGTCAGGTACTCGGTGCGGTGGTCGACGACCGTGTCCGAACGCAGATCCTTCCACGACGCCGTGCGGATCGGCTCGGCCTCATCCGCCGTCTCGACCACCGACGTCGCCAGCACCGTGAACTCCGTGTGCGGCGCGTGCAGGTCGAACGACGTCACGACCGTGCCCCAGTAGTCCGTGTACCGGTACGCCCGCGTCGCCGGGGCCGTCTCGATGCGCGTCGCGACCGTCGTCTGGCGGCGGTCCGAACGCGGGGTCAGGCGCGCCTCGTTGTACGACTGCGTCGCCGGCGTCGCGTACCGGTACCCCGTGCGGTGCGCCACCCGCAGCTGCCACGTCACAGCGAAACCTCCGCACCGCTCCACGCCACCCACGGCGACGTGCTGAAGTACTGCAACGACACGGTTTCCCCGATCTCCCGGATCGTCGTCTGCAACGCCCCGAGCCGCCGCGGCAGGTCGGTCAGCAGGTCCGCCGGGCGCAGGAACTCCAGCTCGCTGCGGGCGCGGCCGAGCTGCCGCAACGCCTCGGACTTCTCGTTGCTGCGCGTGCCGCCGCCCGGGTCGAGCCGCTGCAGGCATTCCTCCGCCTGGCGCAGCGCGTGGAACACCGAACGCGGGAACAGCGTGTCCCGCACCAGGAACTGCACGACGCGCCCGGCGTCCAGCGCGCCCCGGTACGTCCGCAGGTACGTGTCCTGCGCGCCGGCCGAGCGCAGCACCGTGATCCACCCCGGTGAGGACGCGCGGTCCGCGACCCGCGACAGCAGCAGCCGGACGACCATGTCGGCGCGTTCGATCGAGCGGCCGAGGACCATGAACAGCCAGCCGTCGTCCCGCGACATCGTCGAGTCGGCGAGCCCCGCGAACATCGCCGCGCGCTCCTCGACGAACGACAGGAACGCATGCGGGCCGGCTCGACGCGCGTAGCGCTGCCGGTCCGGGACCGCGTTCCACGTCGCGTTCAGGCATTCCCACAGCTCGGTCGAGACGACTTCGCGCGCGCCCCGCGTGTTCTCGCGCGCCGAGTTGATCGAGCCGACGATCGACGCCGGGTTGTCCTTCTCGTACGCCACCAGCTCGGTCAGCTTCCAGACGTCGAGGGACTCCGTGCCTTCCGACTCGATGCCCAGGACGGCCAGCAGCTGGCGGCTCGCGTGGTCGGGGTCGACCGTCGCGTCCTCCAGCAGCTGGTGGACCGAGACGTTGAGGATCCGGGAGGTGTCGTCGGCGCGTTCGACGTACCGGCCGATCCAGTACAGCGACTCCGCGTTGCGTGCCAGCATCGGACCTCCCTAACTCTGCTGCTGCTGTTGCTGTTGCTGAGACAACGACAGCTCGGGCCCCTGCTCGGCGACCAGACCGTCCACTGCGGACACCGCGCCGAGCGCCGGCTGCTCCAGCTCGCGTTCGGCGCTCGACGTCCGCGACGCCAGCACCCACGTGTCCTTCGAACCGCCGCCTTGCGACGAGTTGACGACCAAACTGCCCTCCGGCAGCGCCACCCGCGTCAGCCCGCCGGGCAGGACGAAGATGTCCTTGCCGTCGTTGACCGCGAACGGTCGCAGGTCGACGTGCCGCGGCGCGAGCCGGTCCTCCACCTTGGCCGGCACCGTCGAGAGCTGGACCACCGGCTGCGCGATCCAGCCGCGCCGGTTCGCGCGCACCTTCCGCCGCAGCGTCGCCAGTTCCGCCGGGGTGGCTTCGGGGCCGAAGACGATCCCGTAGCCGCCGGAGCCTTCGACCGGCTTGACGACCAGCTCGTCGAGGTGCGCCATGACGTGGTCGAACTCGTCCGGCAGCCAGCACCGGAGCGTGTCCACGTTGGGCAGCAACGGCTTTTCGTTCAGGTAGTACTTCACCATCTCGGGCACGTAGGTGTAGACGAGCTTGTCGTCGCCGACGCCGTTGCCGATCGCGTTCGCGACGACGACGTTGCCCGCGCGCGCCGCGTTGAGGACGCCGGCGATGCCGAGCACCGAGTCCGGCCGGTAGTGCACCGGATCGAGGAACTCGTCGTCGATGCGCCGGTAGATGACGTCGACCTGGCGCTCGCCCTCGGTGGTCCGCAGGTAGACGACGTTGTCGCGGCAGAACATGTCCCGGCCTTCGACCAGCTCGACGCCCATCAGCCGGGCCAGCAGCGAGTGCTCGAAGTACGCCGAGTTGTAGACGCCGGGGGTGAGCACGACGACCATCGGGTCGGCGACGTTCGCGGCGGCCGCCGCGCGCAGCGCCCGCAGCAGGTGTGACGCGTAGTCACCGACCGGCCGGACCCGGTGCTGGGCGAACAGGTCCGGGAAGACCCGCGCCATCGTCCGCCGGTTCTCCATCACGTACGACACCCCGGACGGGTTGCGGAGGTTGTCCTCCAACACCCGGAACGTGCCCTCCTCGTCGCGCACCAGGTCCACTCCGGACACGTGGATGCGCACGCCGTTCGGCGGGTTGATGCCGAACGCCTCCCGCTGGAAGTGCTCGCACGAGGTGATCAGCCGCCGCGGCAGCACGCCCTCGCGCAGGATCAGGCGGTCGCCGTAGATGTCGGCGAGGAACGCTTCGAGCGCGCGGACGCGCTGGGCCACGCCGCGCTCGATCTTCGTCCACTCGGCCGCCTGGATCACCCGCGGCACCAGGTCCAGCGGGAACGGCCGTTCCTGCCCGGACAGCGAAAACGTGATGCCCTGGTCGACCATCGCCCGGTCGAGGGCCTGCGACCGCGACTGCAGGTCGTGCGCGTCGAGCGCGGCGATCGACTCGTACAGCGCGCGGTACGGGCCGCGGACCGTCCCGTCCGGCGCGAACATCTCGTCGAAGGCGCCGGCGTGCGGCCGTTCGGGCGAGAGGTACCCGTCGAACCGGGCCCCGGGCCGGGTGATCCGGCGGGTCGTCGCCTTCCTCGCACGTCGACCGGACGGGGGCAGCCGGGGCAGGGTCGCGTTCATGAACGACATCCTCACCCACGTGCCCCTTCGTGCGCGACACTCCGAAGGCGATGGACACGGTGCGAAACGTTGCCGTAATTAGCCAGTGCTGTGCTTTGGTATGGATGAGTGGCAATATGCGTGCTCTCACGAACTGAGAACTACGAGGAGTGACGACGTGGCCCGAGGATCCCAGCTCAAGGCGCTCGCCCTGCTGCCGGCGTTCGCCCTGGTCGGACTGACCGTGGCGTGCGGTGCCGGTGGCAACGGCTCCGGCGGTGTCGCCACGAGTTCGCCGGCTGCGGCGTCCGGGACGGCCGCGGCCGGCGAGATCCCGGCGGCCGCCAAGGACGACAAGCTCGCGACCGAGGTGCCGGCGGACATCAAGGCCGACGGCAAGATCGTGGTCGGCCAGGACCAGAGCTACGCGCCGAACGAATTCGTCGACAACGGCAAGGCGACCGGCTTCGACGTCGATCTCGGCACCGCGATCGGGCAGAAGCTCGGCCTGCAGATGGAGTTCCAGAACGCCGACTTCTCGGGCATCATCGCCGGTATCGCCGCCGGCAAGTACGAGCTCGCGATGTCCTCGTTCAGCATCAACGCCGACCGGGTCAAGCAGGTCGACATGGTGTCCTACTACAAGGCGGGCACCTCGCTGGCCGTGCTCAAGGGCAACCCGGACAACATCAACCTCGACGACCTCTGCGGCAAGACCGTCGCGGTGCAGAAGGGCACCACCCAGGTCGACGACCTGCAGGGCCGGTCGGACAAGTGCACGCAGGCGGGCAAGCCGGCGATCACCCTGTCGCAGCTCACGGCCCAGACCGATGTGAACCTCGCCCTGACGGCGAAGCGCGCTCAGGCGATGCTGGCCGACTCGCCGGTGGTCGACTACGCGGTGAAGCAGACCAACGGCGCGCTGCAGGTCGTCGGCGACCCGTACGACAGCGCGCCCTACGGCATCGCCCTGAAGAAGAACCAGGGCCAGTACACCCAGGCGATCCAGGGAGCCGTTCAGGCGCTGATCGACGACGGCACCTACCGGAAGATCCTCGACAAGTGGGGCCTCAACCCGGTCGGCGTGATCACCAAGTCGGAAATCAACCCGGCGGGCTGAGGGGAATCTTCGTGTCGAGCCCGTCGACGGAGTCCACCGCGCCGTCTCCGGAGCCTGCCGCGGCGCCGGATGTGGAGCCGATCCGTGCGATCCCGGTGCGCCATTACGGGCGCTGGGTCGCCGGTGCGGTGATCGTCTTCATCGCTTTCATCGTCGTGCGCAGTGTCGTCACCAACTCCAACCTGCAATGGGACGTGGTCGGCGACTACCTCTTCGACAACCGGATCCTCCGGGGGTTGCAGAACACGCTGATCCTGACCGGCATCTCGATGGTGATCGGGGTCGTCGGCGGCGTCCTGCTCGCGGTCATGCGGCTGTCCCCGAACCCGTTGATGTCGGGTGCGGCCGGGATCTACATCTGGCTGTTCCGCGGCACGCCGCTGATCACGCAGCTGCTCGTCTGGAACTACCTCGCGGCGGCCTACCCGCGCGTCGGCCTCGGGATCCCGTTCGGTCCGGAGTTCGTCAGCTGGAACACGAACAACCTGATCAACTTGTTCGCGGCTTCGCTGCTCGGCCTCGGCCTGAACGAGGCCGCGTACATGGCCGAGATCGTCCGCGGCGGTATCGCCTCGGTCGACAGCGGGCAGCTGGAAGCCGCGAGCGCGTTGGGGATGAAGCGCACCACGACGTTGCGCCGGATCATCCTGCCGCAGGCGATGCGGGTGATCATCCCGCCGACCGGCAACGAGACGATCGCGATGCTGAAGACGACGTCGCTGGTCGTCGTCATCGGCTACTTCGAGCTGATGGTGTCCGTGCAGCAGATCTACGCCCAGAACTACAAGATCATCCCGCTGCTGCTGACCGCGGGGGTCTGGTACCTGTTCATGACGTCGATCCTGACGCTGATCCAGATGCAGATCGAGAAGCGGTTCTCGCGCGGCACGTCGCGGGGCGTCGCGAACCAGGCCAAGTGGCGCTCGCGGATGCTGGGCTTCCGGTTCGGCCGCGGCGGAGCAGGAGCAGCCCGATGACACCGGTCGTTTCCGCGCAGAAGATCTGCAAGAGCTTCGGCAGCGTCGACGTCCTCAAGGGCATCGACCTCGAGGTGCACGAGCGGGAGGTGCTCTGCCTGATCGGGCCGTCCGGCTCGGGCAAGTCGACCCTGCTGCGCTGCATCAACCACCTCGAGAAGATCGACGCCGGCCGGCTGTACGTCGACGGCGTGCTCGTCGGTTACCGGCAGCGCGGTGACAAGCTGCACGAGCTGCGTGAGAAAGAGGTCGCGTTCCAGCGCAAGGACATCGGCATGGTGTTCCAGCGCTTCAACCTCTTCCCGCACATGACCGCGCTGGAAAACGTCATGGAGGCGCCGATCCAGGTGCGCCGCGAGCCGAAGGCCAAGGTGCGGCAACGTGCGCTGGAGCTGCTGGACCGCGTCGGACTCGGCGACAAAGCGAAGAGCTACCCGGCGCAACTGTCCGGCGGCCAGCAGCAGCGCGTCGCGATCGCGCGGGCGCTCGCGATGGAACCGAAGCTGATGCTGTTCGACGAGCCGACGTCCGCGCTGGATCCGGAGCTCGTCGGTGACGTCCTGGGCGTGATGAAGCAGCTCGCCAAGGACGGCATGACCATGGTCGTCGTCACGCACGAGATGCAGTTCGCGCGCGAGGTGGCGGACAAGGTCCTGTTCATGGACGGCGGGGTTGTCGTCGAAGAGGGCCCGCCCGACCAGGTCATCGGCGACCCACGCGAGGAGCGCACGAAGTCGTTCCTCGCCCGGGTGCTCAACCCCAACGCCTGACGTGAATTCGGCCGTGGACCCGCGAAACGCCTGCGAATACCGTTCGCGTTCGCTACTTTGAAGGAGGGTGAGGGAGGGGGCCGCTCATGACGACCGAGAGTGCGCTCCCTCCGCTCGACCCGTTCGCGGGCATCCCGGACCGCCGTTACGAGGTCAAGGCCTCCGACCTGCTGAAACCCGGCAACGGCGGCCTGCTGCGCTGGCGGCGGCAGGCCACGAACGCGCCGATCGTCTACGTCGAGGACGCCTACATCACCGGCACGCTCGACCTGCGCGCCGCCGACCTCAAGTACCTTTTCCGGTTCGAGCGCTGCCGGTTCGAGCAACCGCCGGACGTGCGTGAGGCCAACCTGCTGGGTCTCGTGTTCCGCAAGTGCTGGCTGCCCGGGCTCAAGGCACGCAACATGCGCAGCCGCAACGACGTCCGGCTGATCCGCAGTGTCGTGCAGGTCGACGGCGCGGACCGCGAGATCGAGGAGACCACCGTCCAGCGCGGTGACGACCGTGAACGCGGGATGCCGAACGCCGCGGTCAACCTCACCGACGCCGTCATCGAGGGGTCGCTGGTCCTCACCCGCACGGTGATCTCCCACCCGCACGGCAAGGCGATCCACGCCGACCGGCTGGTGCTCGCCGGCGCGCTGCTGGCGTACCGGATGGTCGCGAACGGCGAAGTCCGGCTCCCCGGCCTGCGGACCGGCGGCAACGTCAACTTCTCCGGCGCCACGCTGAACAACCCGGACGGCTTCGCGCTCAACGGCAACGGCCTGCACATCGGCGGCAGCCTGCTCTGCGAAGTCGACAACTACGGGCCCGCCAGCCAGCGAAAACGCTTCTCCGCCACCGGGATCATGTACCTGCCCAGCGCCACGGTCGACAGCGACATCGTGCTGCGCGAGGCGAAGCTGACGGTGTCCCAGCAGGGGCCGATCGCCGTCGACGCGTGGAAGTCGAACGACCCGTACCTGGACCCGCGGCCCGCGCTGGTCGCCGACCGGATGCGCGTCGACGGGAACGTCGAGCTGTCGGACGGCCTGCAGGCGCTCGGCACGCTGCGCATGGTCAACGCGCGGATCGGCGGCTCGCTGCGGCTGGCCGGCGCCGAGATCAGCGTGGTGCGCGGCAAGTCGCAGCCGTACTACGACCGCGCGCTGCACCTGGACGGCACCGAGATCGGCGGCGACATCGAGGCGACGAGCCTGCGCGTCCCGACCGGCCAGCTGCGGCTGGCCGACGTCACGGTCGGCGGCAACTTCCTGGCCTGGAACTCGATGTTCCGCCACCCGGGCCGGGACGTGTTTTCGGCGCGCCGGTCGAAGATCGCGGGTAACTTCCAGCTCACGGACGCGACGATCCACGGCACGCTGCGCCTGCAGGGCGTCGAGGTCGGCGGCTCGATCAACCTGGCGGGCACGCGGTTGACGGAACCGGGCCTGCGCGCGACGAGCAGCTTCTCCCTCGACATCCGCACCGGCCGGATCGGCCGCGACCTGACCCTGCGGGACAACAACGGCCGCCCGTTCGTCGCGGAGGGCGGCGTCAACCTCGACGGCGCCCAGGTCGCCCGGCGCGTGGACCTGCGGGGTTCGCAGCTGAGCTCGTTCCCGCCGTTCCTGGTGGCGCTCGACGCCGGCGACGTCGCGGCGGACGAGTTCACGCTGACGCCGAGCATCCCGCCGGCCGGTCACGTGGTGCTGCGCCGTGCGCACTGCGGGACGCTGACCGACAACGAGGAGTTCTGGGCCGCGTCCGAGGGCATCGAGCTGGAGGACTTCCGCTACGACGCGCTGGGCAAGAGCATCCCGCTGGCCGACGACAAGGCGCTGGACCACCGCATCGAGCTGCTGAGCAAGGCCATGCGCGGCTACCGCCCGGGCCCGTACGACCAGCTCGCGCACATGCTCCGCGCGGCGGGAAACGAAGAACACGCGTCCACAGTGGCGTTGCGCAAGCAGCAGTTCCGGTACGAGGCACTCGCCCGCGGCTTCAAGTTCTTCGGGCCGGGCGTGCGGCTGTGGAGCTGGCTGCAGCGCTCGATGGTCGGCTACGGCTACCGCCCGGTGCGCGCGCTGGGCTGGCTGTTCACGCTGCTGGTGCTGGGCAGCCTGTGGTTCGGCCTGGGCACCGACGACTGCATCCACTGGAAGTCGGCCGACCCGGCCCACGAGATCATCGCGAACGGCCCGCGGTGCGTGGTGAACCAGCAGGACACCGGGCTGCAGTGGAACCCGGTGATCTACACGGCGGACCTGCTGGTGCCGATCGTGGACTTCGGCAACAAGTCGCGCTGGTACATGCACGGCCCGGACAACTGGGTGGCGGCCGGCTTCACGGCGTCGGGCTGGATCCTGGCGACCACGGTGGCGGCGGGCGTGAGCCGGATGCTGCGCCGGGAAAGTTGAGCTTTCTCCGGCTTTCTGGCGTTGCTCCTAGAGAGCGCCAGAGTCGGTTAGTCGATGAAGCGGGACCAGAAGTCGATGTACCGCGGGCCGTCGGGTGGGGCGGTGCTGATGCCACCCGTCGCGAACTCGCGGTGGAGGTAATCGCGCAGGTCAGAGCCGTACACGATGATGTCCGTCTGGTACACCGAGAGCACCGGGTAGCCCGCGGCGCCCGGAACGCCCGGTAGGTACCGGTGCCCGCACACCGGCACCAGCTGGGGGACGTCGGCCAGGCGTCGGCGGGCTTCGCGGACCGCATCCTCCGGGCCGACCGGGCGCGTGCCCCAGTCCGGGAGCCAGAAGCCGTTGTGCTCGACGTCGTACAGCACGCCGTCGACCGGCCACGCCAAGCGTTTGCGCAGCTGCTCCGGGTTGCCGCAGCGCCAGTCGGGCCAGCGGTCGCCGATCGGGACGCCGGCGGACAGGAACGTGCGGTGGTCCGCGGCGAAGCGGAAGCCGAAGCGGCGCTCGACGTCGTCGAGCTCGGGTCCGGTCAGCCCGGGACGCACGGGTTCCCGGAGGTTCTCCTGCAGGTGCCGTGCCTCCTCGAAGGTGAGGGCGCCGGCCGGCTGGACGGGGGTCATGACAGGAGCGTAAGCGGCGGCTCACCCCGCCGCGCGTTCTTTTCCGCGCTCTTCACGGGCACCCCCTTGGGGTGAGTTTGTTCTCTCATCGGCTGAACTCCGGAACAGAGCGTGAGCGGGTGTAGTTCACTCTTGCCGTGACTTCACCCCGACCGCAGGCCCGCGTGCGCGCCCCCGAGCTGCGCGGCGACGTCTGGCTGAACACCGGCGGCCGCCCGCTGACCCTCGCCGAGCTGCGCGGGCGCGTCGTCCTGCTGGACTTCTGGACCAGTGGCTGCATCAACTGCCTGCACGTGCTCGACGAGCTGCGTCCCCTCGAAGCCGAGTTCGCGGACGTGCTCGTCACGATCGGCGTCCACTCGCCGAAGTTCCTGCACGAGGGCGAGCGCGCGTCGATCGAAGCCGCGGTCCGCCGCTACGGCGTGCACCACCCGGTGGTCAACGACCCGAAGATGGAGCTGTGGTCGCAGTACGCGGTCCGCGCGTGGCCGACGCTGGCGGTCGTCGACCCGGAGGGGTACGTCGTGCACGTCGCGGCGGGCGAAGGGCACGAAGAGGCACTTCGCCGCGTCATCGCGGACCTCGTCACGAAGCACGAAGCGAAGGGGACGCTTCGCCGCGGCGGCAGCCCGTACGTCCCGGTCGAGGAGCAGGTCAGCGAGCTGCGGTTCCCGAGCAAGGCCGTCGCGACGGCCGAGGGGCGCATCCTCGTCGCGGACACCGGGCACCACTCCGTCGTCGAGTTCGCTTCGGACGGCGAGACGGTCATCCGGCGCTTCGGCAGCGGGGAACGCGGTGGTCAGGACGGTCCGTTCGACGTCGCGACCTTCGCCGAGCCGTCGGGCATCGCGCTGCTGCCGTACGACGTCGCCGAGCGCGCCGGCTACCACGCCGTCGTCGCCGACACGGCCGGTCACCGGCTGCGCGGCCTCGACCTGATCACCGGCGAAGTCACCACGGTCGCCGGCACCGGCGCGCAGTGGCGCACCGGGCCGGACTCGGGCAAGGGCATCGAGGTCGACCTCACGAGCCCGTGGGACGTCGCCTGGTACGGCCCGGCCGGCGGGGTCGTCGTCGCGATGGCCGGCAACCATACGCTGAGCGTGTTCGACCCGGTTTCCGGCACCATCCGACGCTTCGCCGGGACAACCGTCGAAGGCCTCCGAGACGGCGACGTCGGCGAAGCGTTCTTCGCACAGACGTCGGGCCTCGCCGCGGACGGCGACAAGCTGTGGCTCGCCGACGCGGAGACGTCGGCGCTGCGCTGGATCGAGCCCGACGGCGAGTCGTTCACCGTGCACACGGCAATCGGCGTCGACCTGTTTTCGTTCGGCCACACCGACGGCCCGGCCGACGAGGCACTGCTGCAGCACCCGCTCGGCCTCGCCGTGCTGCCGGGCGACAAGGTCGCGATCGCCGACACCTACAACGGCGCCGTACGCCGCTTCGACGTCTTCACGCGCGAAGTGACCACGATCGCCACCGGGCTTCTGGAGCCGCAGGGACTCCTGCTGCACGACGGTGAGCTGCTGGTCGTCGAGTCGGCGGGCAACCGGATCGGCCCGCTGCCCGCGGCCGAGCCGACGCTCGTGGCGGGTGACGCGCACGCCGTGCGCCGCCCGCCGACCGTGCTCGCGCCCGGCGAGATCGACTTTTCGGTCGTGTTCACTGCGCCGCCGGGCGAGAAGCTGGACGACCGCTTCGGCCCGTCGACCCGGCTGGAGATCAGCGCGTCGCCGCCTTCGCTCCTGGCCGACGGCGTCGGCACCGGCACGGATCTGTCACGCAAGATCGTGCTGGCTCCCGGCGTGACGGAAGGCGTGCTGCAGGTCGTCGCGCAGGCGGCGAGCTGCGATGACGGCGGCGAGCACCCGGCGTGCCGGATCACGCGGCAGGACTGGGGCGTCCCGGTGCGGATCGAGGCGGCCGGGGCGCGCGAGCTGAGCCTGGTCATGGCGGGCGAGCCGCGGACCGACGGGTAGCATGCGGGGCGTGTCTGCCGGGCCGAAACTCGAAATCCAGATGCTGCACGACCGCGTCCTCGTGCGGCTGTCGCCGGAAGAGGGCGAGCGCCGCAGCAGCGGTGGCATCGTGATCCCCGCCACGGCGCAGGTCGCGCGCCGCCTCGCGTGGGGTGATGTACTGGGCGTCGGCAACAGCGTGCGGAACGTCAAGACCGGCGACCGCGTGCTCTTCAACCCGGAGGACCAGCTCGAGGTCGAGATCCAGGGCGAGGGGCACCTGGTGATGCGCGAACGCGACATCCACGCGATGGCGACCGAGCGCACCGAGCACGGGACGGGTCTCTACCTGTAGGCCGGTCCCGCGGAGGGCGGGGGCGTGACGGACGACAAGGCGCACGAGCGCGCCGAGGTGCGGGAGGCCGAGCCCGTGACCGCGGAGCCGCGTGCTGTAGGTGAGGCCGCCGCGGAGTCGCCTGCCGAGATCCCGCCCGCCGAGCCCGAAGCCGCGATCGCTGCGGTGGAGCAATCCGCCGGGGACGAGCCGGAGGCCGCAGAGTCGCCACCCGCGCCCGAAGTTCTGCGTACGGCGGCCAAGCCTGCCGTGGGCTCGCCAGCCGTGCATGAAACTACGGTCGCGGAGCAACCCGCCGATGATCCCGCCGCCGTGACCACCGATCTCTTCGCCGATGACCTCCTCGGCGAACTCCTCGAAACCCCTGCTCCGCCTCCGGCGCCCGAGACTCCCGCGCGGAAGCTGCGCAAGGGCGTCGCCCGGACCATGATGTCCATCGGGATCGCGCTCGGGCTGTTCGTCATCCTCTACGCCATCGATCTCATCGCCAGCGCCGGGGACGTTCCGCGGGGGGTGACCGTCGCCGGGATCGAGGTCGGGGGGCTCACTCATGCCGAGGCGGAAGCCAAGCTGCGCAGCGAACTCGAGCCGCGGCTCACCCGGCCCGTGGTCATCCACGGCGGCGATGTCCAGGCCGAACTCGTGCCCTCGACGTCCGGGCTCGGGCTCGACTGGCCGAACACCCTCGGGCTCGCCGGGCACCAGCCACTGAGCCCGATCACGCGGATCATGTCGTTCTTCACCAGCCGCGAGGTCGGGGTCGCGACGCAGACCGATCCCAATCAGATCGCGCAGGCCGTGCGCGAACTGGCCGAGGGCAGGCTGGACCACCCCGCCACCGAAGGCTCGGTCGGGTTCATGGCCGTCGACGGCAGCGATGGCGGGGTCACGCCCTACCCGATCCTGCCGCGGCAGGGCCAGCAGCTGACCGACCTCGCCGGTGCCGTGCACACCGTCACCGACCACTGGCTCGACCCCGGCGGGGTCAAGCTCGCCATGGCGATCACGCCCGTGAAGGCGACCGCGGCCGGCGTGCAGGCGGCGTTCCGGCAGATCGTCGTGCCCGCCGTGGCGAAACCGGTCGTCGTGCACGGGCAGGGCAAGGACGTGCCGCTCACGCCGGCCGCGATCGCGGCGTCGTTCCAGTTCGCCGCGGTCGAGGGCGGGGCTCTCGAGGTCCGCATCGACCAGGGCAAGCTGCAGGCCGCCCTCAAGGATCCGCTGGCGAGCACCGAGACCGACGGCAAGGACGCCCAGATCGTCTTCACCGGCGACCAGCCCGTCGTCGAGCCCTCCGAGGACGCCCGGAAGGTCAACTGGGAGAAGACCTTCCTGCCGCTCATCGACGTGCTCAAGAAGACCGACGGCCGGGACCTCCCCGTCGTCTACAGCGCCTCGAAGCCCGCTGTGACGACCGACGCCGCCGGCGCGCTCGGCATCAAGGAGGTCGTCGGCGAGTTCACCACCGGCGGCCTGGCCGGCCCGGCCGCGACGAACAACCGGACGCTCGCTGCCCGCGTTTCCGGCACGATCGTCAAGCCCGGCGAGACGTTCAGCCTCGGCGCCCGCTCCGGCCCGCGTACCGCCGACAACGGCTACGTGCCCGCACCGGTCGACGAAGACGGCACCGGCGCGACGGTCGTCGGTGGCGGCGTCTCGCAGCTCGCGTCCACTTTGTACAACGCGGGCTACCTCGCCGGCCTGGCCGACGGCGGCCACCTCGAGCACGACCACTACCTCGACCGCTACCCCGCCGGCCGCGACGCCAAGGCCGTCGACGCCGACGGCAGCCCCGTCGAACTCAAGCTGACCAACGACTCGGCGACCGGGATCGCCATCCAGGCCACGGTCTCCGGCGACTCCG
Source organism: Amycolatopsis sp. NBC_01488 (assembly GCF_036227105.1). Taxonomy (NCBI): domain Bacteria; kingdom Bacillati; phylum Actinomycetota; class Actinomycetes; order Pseudonocardiales; family Pseudonocardiaceae; genus Amycolatopsis; species Amycolatopsis sp. NBC_01488. The sequence goes on from NZ_CP109434.1 coordinate 2,546,296, forward strand.
TGACGGTCCGGATCTGGGGCACCCGCCACTACCGCGTCGAAAGCCTGACCGGCGCGCAAACTCCCGGCGACGCGCCACCGGTCCAGTTCGGGGGCACCGACCCGTGCGTACCGTCGATCGGGACGCCCGGCTTCAGCGTCACCGACACCCGCGTGCTCTACGACGTCGCAAGTGGCGCCGAGGTCAAGCGGACGTCGCACACGGCGACCTACGGTCCGCGCCCGACCATCCTCTGTTGAGTCGTCAGCGAAGGACCATGCACCCCGCCTCCTCGAAGTCGCGCAACCACGCCGGCTCCCGGAAGTGCTTGTTCCACCGCAGATCCAGCTTGTCCAGTTTGGACAGCCGGGCGACGGACCCAGGCAGGGTCTCCAAGAGGTTCTCCCGCAGGTCGAGCTGACGCAGCTCACCCAGCGACCCGATCGACGCGGGCAACGACGTCAACCGGTTCCCCCGCAGGTGCAGCTCCCGCAACGCGCCGAGCGCGCCGATCGACTCCGGCAGCGCGGTCAACCCGTTGCGGTACAACCGGAGTTCGCGCAGCGAGGAGAATCCGGAGAGATCCGAAGGCAACGCTGTGATCCGGTTGTCCGTGCAGCCCAGATAGCGCAACCGGCCCAACCGGCACCACGCTGAAGGAAACGCCGTCAGCCGGTTGTCGCCGACGTACAGGTACTCGGTCAGTCCGGCCAGCTCACCCAGCTCGTCCGGCAGCGACGCGAACTCGTTGTGCGCCAGATCGAGCGTGTGCACCGACTTCAGCGCGGAAATCCCCGGCGGTAGCGAAGAAAGCCGGTTCGTCGCGAGGTTGAGCACCTCCAGCTCGGTGTGCTCCCACAACGACGCGGGCACCGCGGAGAGCGAGTTCTGGTACAGATCCAACCGGGTGAGACCGGGCGGCAGGACCGGAAACTCGGTCAGCCCCTGGCCGCTCAGAGCGAGTGCCGTCATGACGGCCGCCGCGTCGACGGCAACAGGGCCCAGGTGGCCGGATCGTCCGGAGTGGACACCTGGATCCGCAGGCCAGGCACCTCCGACACCGCCAGCTCGGTCAGCCGGAAGCTCATCGGCCCGGCCTGCGGGTGGTGCAGCCGCCGCAGCCGAGCCCGCGGTTCCGCCACCTCGTGCCGCTCCCACAGCGCGACGAACTCGGGACTCAGCGCCGACAGCCGCCGGATGTCCTCCTCCCAGCACGGGTCGCCGACGTGCCTGCCGTACTCGGCGCGCATCCGCGCGACCATGTGCGGGACCTCCTCGTCGTAGTTCAGCAGGAACGCCCGCGCGTTCGGCTCGGTCACGCAGCACCACAGCAGGTTCTTGTGCAGGCACGGCATGCTGTGCCACTCCCAGAAGAACTCCTCCTGAGCCGCGTTCGACGCCAGCACGTCGAACCGGCCGTTGACCACCGTGGCCGGCAGCGGGTCCAGCGCGCGCAGCACCTCGCGCACCGCGTCCGGCACCTCTTCGACCGACGACGGCAGCCGCGACGGGGTCAGCTCCGCCAGCCGGTACAGGTGCTCCCGCTCCGGGTGGTCCATCCGAAGCGTGCGCGCCACCGCGTCGAGCACCTGCGAGCTCGCGTTGATCGGCCGCCCCTGCTCCAGCCACGTGTACCAGGTGACGCCGACGCCGGCGAGCAGCGCGACCTCTTCCCGGCGCAACCCGCTGAGACGACGGCGTGGGCCGGGCGCGAGCCCGACCTCCTCCGGGCCGATCCGCGCCCGGCACGCCTTGAGGAAGCGGCCGAGTTCCTCCCGGCTCGTGTGGACCTGCGTGTCGGTCATGGGGACATGGTGCCCGAGGGGTACGACAGTTTTAGCCGGATCAGCGGCCGGATCAGTGGCCGGATCAGTCCGGGAAGGAGGTACTCCCAGCACCAGCACCACCAGGCTCTCTCCGCGCGCGGCCGGCGAAAAGCAGGGTCAGTGGCGTGACTATGACCACCTCTGTCCCGGCCACGGACCGGGAAGCCCGGCCGGACCGGCGGCCGTGGTTCATGCTGGCCGTCCTGCTGCTCGGCCAGTTCATGGCGCTGCTCGACGTCACCGTCGTGAACGTCGCCATGGCCGACATCCGCACCGACCTGCACGCGTCCGGCGCCGCGCTGCAGCTCGTCGTTTCCGGCTACACCGTGGGTTACGCGATGTTGCTGATCACCGGCGCCCGCCTCGGTGAGCTGTTCGGACGGCGACGGCTGTTCGTCACCGGCGTCATCGCCTTCACCGTCTGCTCGCTGCTGTGCGGGCTCGCGCCGGGGCCGGCGACGCTGGTCGTCGCCCGGGTCGCGCAGGGCGCCGGGGCGGCGTTGATGATGCCGCAGGTCATCAGCGTCATCCAGCTGCAGTTCACCGGCGCCGCGCGGGCGAAGGCGCTCAGCGCGTACACCGCCGTCATCTCCGTCGCCTTCGTGAGCGGCCAGGTACTCGGGGGCGTGCTCGTCGGCGCCGACCTCTTCGGAGCGGGCTGGCGGCCGATCTTCCTGGTGAACGTGCCGCTGGGCGTGCTCGTCGCCGTGCTCGCCGGCAAGCTGGTGCCCGGCGGCGCCGCGAAGGCGGGCCGCCGGCTCGACCTCGCCGGGCTCGCGATCGCCGTGCCGGCGGTGGTGCTCGTCGTGCTGCCGCTGGTCCTCGGGCACGAAACCGGCTGGCCCGCCTGGACGTTCGTCTCGATCGCCGTGGGCGCGCTGCTGGCCGTGCTGTTCGTGGTCGTGGAGCGCCGGGTGCCGGACCCGCTCGTCGATCTGGCCGTCCTCAAGATCCGCGGTGTCACACCCGGCCTGGCGACCCTCGCGGCGGGAGTCGCCTCTTACGGCGGATTCCTCTTCTGCGTGGCGCTGCACCTGCAGTCGGGCCTCGGCAAGACGGCGATGGCCGCCGGCCTGGCGATGGCGCCCGGCGGCGTCGTCTTCGGCCTGTGCGGGTTCTTCTGGAACCGGCTGCCGCGGCGGGTGCACGCCTGGCTGACCCCGTGCGGTTACGCGGGATCGGCGATCGCTTACGCGCTGCTCGGGCTGGGCCGCGACGGCGGGACGTTGTTCTTCGTGGCCCTGCTGCTGTTCGGCCTGTCGATGGGACCCGCGTTCGGTTCCCTGATGGTGAACGCGCTGACGCACGTCCCGCTCGAGCGCGCGGCGGACGTCAGCGGCCTGCTGACCACCACGCTGCAGCTGGGGCAGGTCGTCGGCGTGGCCACGTTCGGCAGCCTGTTCCTGACCCTGGCCGTGACGTCGTCCGCGACCGCCCTGACCACGGCGATGACCTGCGCCGCCGCGCTGCTGCTCGTCGGCGCAGGCCTGGCGCTCAAGCGGTAGACCGGCTGCCGCCCTTGACCCTGGCGTAGATCGCCGAGGCCGCGATGACCCCGACGACGGCGGCGACGATCTGGAAGATGTGCCGGATCCAGTCGATGCCGGCGGTGTCGCGGACGCCGAACACCCCGGCGAGCCAGTTGCCGATGAACGCGGCGACGATGCCGACGACGATCGTCAGCCAGATCGGGATCTTCTGGTCGCCCGGTGCGAACAACCGGCCGAGCACGCCCAGGATCAGGCCCACGATGATCGTCGAGATGATGCCCCAAAGTCCGCCGAGCACGGCTGCCTCCTCGGATAGCGCAATAAGCGCCACGGTGGCACCGATCCCGGCGCGCCGCCCGCGCAGACCCCCGAAGGAGTGAGCACGGAAAAGCCCGGTCCGGTTCGCTCCGACGGCGAACCGGACCGGGCCGAGGTCCGAGTGTTACCTGGTCACGCCACGGCGTCCATACGCACCGGCGGCGATGCTGACACCGATCGCGGCGAGGACGACCTGGGTCAGGATTTCCAGCCAGTCGATGCCCGGCGTGTTGGCGTAGCCGAGGCCGCGGGCGATGGCCGTGCCGACGAAGGCGGCGATGATGCCGATCACGATGGTCAGCCAGATCGGGATGTTCTGCTTCCCCGGGGCGACCAGCCGGCCGAGAACACCGATGATCAGCCCGACGATGAGTGCGCTGACGATGCCGGCAACAGTCATCACTTTCTCCTCTCAAGGATCCGCGAACCCGGCCACTCGGGTCCGTCGGACTCGGTGACCGGAATGCCCCCGTTGTGCAGCCCTGAAACGCGAAAAGGGCCCTCCCCACGCGGGGAGAGCCCTTTTCGTGTTCTCAGAACGCAGCTTCGTCGAGCTCCATCAGCGCGTTGTCGGCGGCCTCCACGATCGCGCGGCGGGCCGTCAGCTCCGGCAGCACCTGCTTCGCGAAGAACGAGGCCACGGCGATCTTGCCCTCGTAGAACGGGACGTCCTTGGCGGACGCGCCCGCGTCGAGCTTGCCGATGGCGACCTCGGCGTGCTTGAGCAGCTGCCAGCCGATGAGCAGGTCGCCGACCGACATCAGCAGGCGGACCGTGTGCTGGCCGACCTTGTTGATGCTCTGCGGGTCCTCCTGCGACGCGGTCAGGTAGCCGATCAGCGAGCCGAGCATGCCCTGGGTGTCCTCGAGGGCCTGCTTGAGCAGGGCGCGCTCGTTCTTGAGCCGGCCGTTGCCCGCCTCGGACTCGATGAACTTGGTGATCTCACCGGCGACGAAGGCCAGCGACTGACCCTTGTCGCGGACGATCTTGCGGAAGAAGAAGTCCAGCGACTGGATCGCCGTGGTGCCCTCGTACAGCGAGTCGATCTTGGCGTCGCGGATGTACTGCTCGATCGGGTAGTCCTGCAGGAAGCCGGACCCGCCCAGCGTCTGCAGCGACTGCACGAGCTGCTCGGTGGCGCGCTCGGAGCCGACGCCCTTGACGATCGGCAGCAGCAGGTCGTTGACGCCGTGGGCGACCTTCTGGTCACCCTCGCCGGTCCACAGCTGGTCCTGGAACGACGCCGTGTACAGGTACACCGCGCGGAGGCCTTCGGCGTAGGCCTTCTGGAGCATCAGCGAGCGGCGGACGTCCGGGTGGTGCGTGATGGTGACGCGCGGCGCGGCCTTGTTGAGCATGTTCGGCAGGTCGGCGCCCTGGACGCGCTCCTTGGCGTACTCGAGCGCGTTCAGGTAACCGGTCGACAGCGTCGCGATGGCCTTGGTGCCGACCATCATCCGGGCGTACTCGATGACCTGGAACATCTGCGCGATGCCGTCGTGCACCTCGCCGAGCAGCCAGCCCTTGGCCGGGGTGCCGTGCTGGCCGAAGGTCAGCTCGCACGTCGTCGAGGCCTTGATGCCCATCTTGTGCTCGACGTTGGTGACGAAGGCGCCGTTGCGCTCGCCCAGCTCACCGGTCTTGGAGTCGAAGTGGAACTTCGGCACGAGGAACAGCGACAGGCCCTTGGTGCCCGGCTTGGTCTCGATGCCGGGACCCTCGGGGCGCGCCAGCACGAGGTGCATGATGTTTTCGCTCATGTCGTGCTCGGCCGAGGTGATGAAGCGCTTCACGCCGTCGATGTGCCAGGAGCCGTCCTCCTGCTTGGTGGCCTTGGTACGGCCCGCGCCGACGTCGGAGCCGGCGTCCGGCTCGGTCAGCACCATCGTGGCGCCCCAGGCCCGGTCGATCATGAGCTGGGCCCAGTGCTTCTGCTCTTCGGTGCCGTTCTTGTTCACGATCATCGCGAAGTTCGGGCCCGCCAGGTACATGAACAGCGGGGCGTTGGCGCCGAGGATGAGCTCGGACGCGGCCCACTGGACCGTGGGGGGCAGGCCGAAGCCGCCGAGGTCGTTGGTGAGGCCGAGCCGCCACCATTCGCCGTCGAGGAGCTGCTGGTAGCTCTTCTTGAACGACTCGGGGATCTTGACGCTGAAGGTCTTCGGGTCGTACACGGGCGGGTTGCGGTCGGCGTCGGCGAAGGATTCGGCGAGCGGGCCGGTCGCGAGCTTGTTCAGCTCGGACAGCACCCCACGGGCGGTCTCCTCGTCGGACTCGGCGAGCACACCCTTGCCCAGGCGCTCCTGGACGCCGAGCACCTCGAAGAGGTTGAACTCCAGGTCTCGGACGTTGCTCTTGTAGTGGCCCATGTCGTCACTCCAATGTGTTCGGCTCCCCGGCCGGGCACATGTTCGCCTTACTCGCCGGTAACTTCAGGATATTACCTGCGGGTAACTGGAGCAAGCGGATCCGCACTTCCGAGTACGGAAATCCGGGCGGATCCAGGGGTCAGCGCTGGCCAGGCAGGGCCGTTGTGTCGGCAGTCACCGGCACGTGGCCGTCCTCCGCACGGGCGACGAGTATCCCGCCGCGGAAGGCGATGGTGACGGCGTGCGTCCGGTCCCGCGCGGACAGCTTGCGCAGGATGCTCTTGACGTGCGTGCGGACCGTCTCGACGGACAGGAACAGCAGCTTCGCGATCGCCGAGTTCTCGAGGCCCTCGGCGACCAGCTGGAGCACCTGGTATTCGCGCCGGGACAGCGGCATCCCGCCACGCGGCGCCGGTGGACTGTCGTGAGCGAGGTCGCCCTTCGGCACGGTCGACCGCTTCGGCCGGGCGGTGAGCGCGGCCAGCGCCGGGTCGATGTACCGGCGCTCGGTGTGTGCGCGCCGGATCGCTTCGGCGAGCCGCCGTGAGTCGATCGACCGCGGCACGATCGCGTGCGCGCCCGCGGCGATCGCGGCCGCGAGGTACTGCTGCGTGCGGTTCGTGTCCCGGATCAGCGTGACCAGGATCAACGCCGGGTCGCCCGCGTTGAGCAGCTTCGTCAGGTGGCAGTTCGGGTCGAGCGCCGAGTCGAGCACGACGACGTCCGGCTTGACCTGCTCGCACAGCTGCAGTGCGGCGTGGTGGCTGGCCGCCTGGCCCGCCCAGTGCAGCCCCTGGCTGCGGTGGACGAGCGCGGCGAGGCCGTCGCGGAAGATCGGGACCGGGTCGACCACCGCCACGCCGAGACTTCGCCCGCCGGGTCCGATCGGCCCGGTGGGCCTGCGGGTGGGCTCGATGCCGTGCATCGTGGGCCTCCGTCTCTGCGCCGTCGCTCCTGGGACGCCTGACGCGTCCCCTCGGTTCACGCGTCCGGCACCGTCCGGTCCCCCCTGCCGGGACCGGCCAAAAGTGACTCCTCCTGCTTGGTACGAGTCGCGATTGCGCAGCTCATGACGCCATCTCCCCCTCATGGCCTAATCGCGCGGTCACAGCAAACTCTGGGTAGAAAACCTTCGCGGGAAGCCGGCTCGACCGGGCTGGAAAGGACCTGACGGGCCGATGGGCGCTACTGAGGGTGGCTCGCTCTCGTTCAACGATTTCGACGATGGTCCGATGCGGTCCGCAGCTCCGCGAACTCGGCCGCGAGCCCGGCCGGCGTCCAGTGTGCGTTGAGGCCGCTCGGATTCGGCAGCACCCACACGCGGGTGTCCCCGATCCGGTGGTCCTGCCGCCCGACGCGCGCCTTCGGGAAGCCGAACGCGGTCCGGTAGGCGGTGATCCCGACGACGGCGAGCCACCGGGGGCGGTACTCGAGGACTTTCGCCGCCAGGAGCCTGCCGCCTTCGCGGAGTTCGTCGTCGGTCAGCTCGTCGGCGCGGGCGGTGGTCCTGGCGACGACGTTCGTGATGCCGAGCTTGAGGTCGAGCAGCTGGTCCTGCTCATCCGGTCGGTACCGCCTCGGCGTGAACCCGCCGGCGTGAAGCGCGGGCCAGAAGCGGTTGCCGGGGCGGGCGAAGTGCTGTTTCAGCGCACCGGAGTAGAGGCCGGGGTTGATGCCGCAGAAGAGGACGTCGAGGCCGGGGCCGATGACGTCCGGAATGGTCGTGTTGTGCGCGGCGGCCAGCTGGCCCTTCGTGGGTCGGATGCTCACATGGCCAGTTTCCGGCACGCCCCGTCCGCCGATGGTTCACCTGCCGACCGTCGCTGGGGGTAGCGGATTCACCACGGACCTGCGTAACCTGTTGTGATCTCCCGCACAGCGCCGTACCGAGGAGGATTTCGTGCAGCTTCCGATCGTCCTCGGGCTCGTCGCGCTGGTCATCGCCGTCGCCGCGCTCCTCGTCGTTCTCGAGGACCGGCGGGCCGCCAAGCGGGCCGCGCTGCAGCGGAAAGCCCGGTTAGCGCGGCTGGGCGAGGTGGACCCGCTCGCTCCGGGCCGGCTGCACGCCGATCGGTGAACGCAGGAGCGCCAGCAGCAGCGCTCCGAACACCCAGCCGGCTGCCGCGCCGAACGTGTTGTTCATGAGGTCGTCCACGTCGAAGATGCGGTAGGCGTACGGCGCCGTCCCGAAGTTGGCCGTGACCTGCGTTACCTCGATCGACAGCGAGGCCGCGAAGCCGATCAGGACCGTTCCGGTCAGGCCTCGGCGCCACAGCAGCCGGGCGAACACCCCGAGCGGGACGAACAGCAGCACGTTCAAGCACGCCTGCTGGAACGTCTGCGTCGTGAACCACTGCGACAGCGGCTCGCCGTGCTTCAGCAGCTCCGTGTGCATGTCGGTGATCCACTGGAACGGGTGCAGCTGCACCGTCTGGCTCAGCCGGCGCGTGCCGGGGCCGGGCAGCGGCAGGAAGACGACCGCCAGGGTCATGCAGCCGTACAGCAGCACCGCCGCCGTGGTCGCGATGCCGCGCAGGCGCAGGCCGCCGTACCGGGCCAGCTGCGTGATCAGCTGCGGCACCAGCACCACGGCCCACAGCGCCAGGAAGCCGATGAACCCGTACTGCAGGGCGGTGACCTGTGCGTTCGTCATGCCATCGACGTTATGGATCTCGACCCGGGAGCCGCTTCGGTCGAAGAGCCCGACGCCATCGGCCACTCGGCCGACCGGCGCCGGGCCGATCGGTCAGTCGTCTTCGCTTTCCTCGGAACGCTCCGAGCGCCACGCGCTGAACACCGTGCCGCCGATCATCAGCACGACGACGGCCAGCACCACGAGTACGACTTCGATGCCCATGTTTCCCCCACTTGCCGGATCGATCGCCTCATCGCGTCCGAGTTGATGGGTGTTACCGAACGCTCGGCGCGTGCGAGCCTGCCCGGATGGTCTTCTCGATGTGGGTTGCGCCACAAGCGCGCGGCCGCGGCGTGGCCGCGCGGCTCATCGACGCCGTCCGCGAGGCGGCCGAGGAAGCCGGCGCCGAAGCGATCGGACTGCACGTCTTCGAGGGGAACGACCGTGCGCGACGGGTCTACGAGCGACTCGGCTTCGTCCTCACCGGCGAGTCCGAAGTCATCACCGAGAAGGGAGACGTAACCGGATGCGGCTTGCGCTGACCCGGGAATGACCACGACGCTCGGCACGTCGAAGTCTTGTGCAGGGGCAACGAAAGGAACGCTCATGGCTCCGGTCCGGGTCGGCATCGTCGGGCTCAGCGCGAACGGCGGCTGGGCCGCCACCGCGCACGTGCCCGCGCTGGCCGCCGTGGACGGCTACGAGCTCCGCGCGCTGAGCGCGAGCAGTGCCGAGTCGGCGCGGGTGGCCGGGGAGAAGTACGGCGTGCCGCTGACCTTCGGCGACACCGGGGAGCTGGCACGGCACCCGGAGGTCGACCTGGTCGTCGTCGCGGTGAAGGTGTCCGAGCACCGGGCGCTGATCGAGCCCGCGCTCGCGGCGGGCAAGCAGGTGCTCAGCGAGTGGCCACTCGGCGTGAGCCTCGCCGAAACCGAGGCGCTGGCCGAAGCCGCTCGAGGGAAACCGACTGCCGTCGGCCTGCAGGGCCGCTCCGCACCCGCGTTGCGCTACCTGCGCGACCTCATCAAGGACGGGTACGTCGGCCGCGTGCTCTCGACGTCGTTGATCGGTTCGGGCGGCAACTGGGGGCCGTCGGTCCGGGCCGGGCGCGACTACCAGCTGCACCCCGAAGGCGGGGCGACCATGCTGACCATCCCGTTCGCGCACACCGTCGACGCCTTCGACATGGTGCTCGGCCGGTTCGCCGAGCTGTCGGCGACGATGGCGACCGTCCGGTCGCGGGTGCGCGACGAGGTCACCGGCGACTCCGTCCCGATGACCGCGCCGGACCAGATCGCCGTCACCGGCGTGCTGACCGGCGGCGCCGTCGTGTCGCTGCACCTGCGCGGCGGGTCGTCGCCCGCCACGGACTTCCACTGGGAGATCAACGGCACCGAGGGCACCCTGGTCGTCACCGCCGCGGACCCGCTGTTCTGGATCGCGAAACTGACGCTGCGCGGCAGCCGGACCGGCACGCTGGAGAAGCTCACCGTGCCGACCCGGTACGAGCTGCCGCAGCTGGCCGGGCGCAGCGCCGAGCCGTCGTACAACGTCGCGCACGCCTACGCGCGGCACCTCAAGGGTGACCTGCCGGACTTCGCGCACGCGCTGCGCGTGCACCGCGTGCTCGACGCCGTCCAGCGGTCGGCCGACGCCGGGACGCGGATCTACCCGGACGCAGAGTAACTGTTACCGGCGGTTGTAGCTTTTCCGCGAACACCGACTTACTCTCGGGTGATGGACGACGTTGTCTATGACCGCGAGGGCCACGGCGAGCCGCTGGTCCTGATCCACGGCATCGGCCACCGCCGTCAGGCGTGGACGCCGGTGTTCCCGCTGCTCACGCCGCATCGCGACGTCATCGCGGTGGACCTGCCGGGCTTCGGCGAGTCGCCCGAGCCGGCCGGCGGGTACGGCATCGAACCCGCGCTGGTGATGTTCAAGGAGCTCTTCACCGAGCTGGGCCTCGACCGCCCCCACGTCGCGGGCAACTCCCTCGGCGGGCTGCTGTCGCTGGCGCTCGGCCAGGCCGGGCTCGTCCGCAGCGTCACGGCGCTGTCGCCGGCCGGGTTGTGGAACCGGACGCAGAAGATGTACGCGATCGCCACGCTCAAGGCGCACCGCGCGCTCGCCCAGCGCACGCCGCCGCACGTCGTGCGCCGCATCGCCGCGACGGCGGCCGGGCGCAAGGCGCTGACCGGGATGATCGTCGGGAAGCCGGGCCTGCTCACACCGGACGCCGTCGTCGAGGACGCCCACGCGCTCGCGACCGCGCCGGGCTTCGAGCCCACCGCCGCGCAGTCCCGCGGGGACTTCCGCTTCACCGGCCCGGTCACCGGCGTCCCGGTGACGATCGCGTGGGCCGAGCACGACCGGATCCTCGCCCGGCCTCGCGTCGCCGACCTGCGGAAGATCGCTCCGAACGGGACCTTCCGGCTGCTGCCGGGCTGCGGGCACGTGCCGATGAACGACGACCCGGCGCTCGTCGCGCGGGTGCTGCTCCAGGGCAGCCGCTAGATGACATTCGCTTTACGTCCGTCTTTTGACCCTGGCAGCTGATCCGCTCGCGAGGCAGAATCCTCCGCCGTGCGCCCTTATGGGGACGTTGGGCGCGAATCGGAGGAAACACGCATGAAGCTTTCAACCCGGCTCGTGGTGCTCGCCGCGGCCGCGCTGGCGACGACGGCGGTCACCACCGCACCCGCATCCGCGGGCCAGCGCCCGGACCCCACCACCGACGTCCGGATCATCACGTTCAACGACTTCCACGGGAACCTGGAGCCGCCATCCGGCTCCAGCGGCCGCGTGACGCAGTCGGACGGGACCACAGTGGACGCCGGCGGCGCCGCTTACCTGGCGACGCACGTGAAGCAGCTCCGCTCGCAGGTGCGCAACTCGCTCGTGCTGTCCGCCGGGGACAACGTCGGCGCGTCGCCGCTGACCTCGGCGCTGTTCCACGACGAGCCGACCATCGACTTCCTGGACCAGCTCGGCGTGAGCGCGTCCGTCGTCGGCAACCACGAGTTCGACGAGGGTTACCAGGAACTGCAGCGCATGCAGTTCGGCGGCTGCCACCCGACGGACGGTTGCCAGTTCGACAAGACGTTCAAGGGCGCAAACTTCCCGTTCCTCGGGTCCAATGTGTACTTCACCAACGGCCTGCCCGCGCTGTTGCCGTTCACCGTCAAGTTCGAAGGCGGCGTGCCGATCGGCATCATCGGTGCCACGCTGAAGGACCTCCCGACCGTCGTCACGCCCGAGGCCATCAAGGGCCTGAAGTTCGGCGACGAGGTGGAGGCGATCAACCGCACCGCCGACCTGCTCGACTTCTTCGGCGTCAAGTCCCAGGTCGTGCTGCTGCACCAAGGCGACAGCACCGAGATCGAAGGCCCGAACGACTGCAGGGTGCTGCCCGGCCCGGCCACGGCGATCGCCAAGGCGGTGACGCCGAAGGTCGACGCGATCTTCACTGGCCACAGCCACCAGCAGTACAACTGCGTCGTCAACGACCCAGCCGGCCAGCCGCGCCCGGTCATCCAGGGTGCGTCGTTCGGCCGCCTGTTGTCCGTCGTGGACCTGAAGATCGACCTGAAGACGCGTGACGTCGTCCGCTCGGCGACGCAGGCGGACAACGAGATCGTCACGCGCACGGTCACCCCGGACCCGGCCGTCGCGGCGCTGGTCGCCGACGCCAAAGCGAAGTCGGCGCCGATCGCGAACAAGCAGGTCGGCACCATCACCGCGGACCTGCCGGCGGCGGGCAACGCGGCCGGTGAGTCCTTGCTCGGGGACGTCATCGCCGACGCGCAGCTCGCGGGCACCCAGAGCAACAACGCGGTCATCGCGATGACCAACCCGGGCGGCATCCGCGCCGACCTGACGTATAAATCGTCCGCGAACGGCGAGGGCGATGGCGTGGTGACCTACGGCGAGGCGTTCACGGTCCAGCCGTTCTCGAACATCATGCAGACGATCACGCTGACCGGCGCGAACCTGAAGAACGTGCTGGAGCAGCAGTGGGCGCCGGGCGTGAACCCGAAGTTCCTGCAGATCTCGAGCTCGCTGCACTACAGCTACTCGGCGTCGGCGCCGCAGGGTTCGCGGGTCTCGAACATCACGGTGAACGGCACGCCGGTCGACCCGGCGGCGACGTTCCGCGTGTCGGTGAACAACTTCCTCGCCGCCGGCGGGGACGGCTTCACCGAGTTCACCAAGGGCACGAACCTGGCCGGCGGGCCGGTCGACCTGGACGCGCTGGTCGCGTACCTGGGCGCCCACCCGAACCTGGCCCCGCCCGCGGCGGACCGGATCACGAAGCTGCCGTAAGTCCGGTTCTTCCAAGACGCCGGGCCGACAATGGACCCATGCCGACTTGGGAAGACGTCGTACGCCTGGCCTCGGAACTGCCCGAGGTCGAGGCGTCGACCTGGTACCGCACGCCCGGGCTGAAGGTCGCGGGCAAGGGTTTCGCGCGGCTGCGCACCGAGGCCGAAGGCGGCCTGGTCGTGATGTGCGGGCTCGACGAGAAGGCCGCGTTGCTGGATTCCGGCGACGCGGCCTTCTTCACGACACCGCACTACGACGGTTCCGGCTCGATCATCGTCGACCTCGGGAAGGTCGACGTCGATCAGCTGCGCGAGCTGCTCGAAGAGGCGTGGCGGTTGAAGGCGCCTTCCCGGCTCACCAGGTGAGTTCGCCCTTGAGCATGCTCATCAGGATCATGTCGTGGCGCTCGCCGTCGAGGCCGACGAACGACTCGCGGTGCCGGCCCTCTTCGACGAAGCCGACCTTCCGGTAGACGTGCCGGGCGACCTCGTTCTCGGCGACGACCCAGAGCGTGATCTGGTGCAGGCGCATGCTGGTGAAGCCGTAGCGGCACATCAGCCGCACGGCCTCGGTGCCGTAGCCGCCGCCGTTGCGGTATTCGCCGTCGCCGATGTAGACGTCCAGCGTGGCCTCGCCGACTTCGGGCTCGGCGTCGCGCAGGTCGATGATGCCGATGAGGGCGCCTGCCGCCTTGGCCTCGATCCCGAGCACCACCAGCTTGTACTCGTTGACCGGGCGTTCTTCGGCGCGCTTGCGCACCTGGGCGAGCGACCTCGGGTGACCGCTCTCCATCCACCGCCCGACCTCGGGATCGGTCCCCCACGCGTGGATCTTCTCCGCGTCCTCCGGTTCGAGCGCGCGCAGCCGGACGAGCTCCCCCTCGAGCAGCACTTCTCCCCCTAGTCCCGCTTCAGCAGCAGGAAGTCGTGGACGTTCAGCAGGCCGAGGAACTGCCGCACGGGCGTCGGCATCGCTCGGCGCGACTCATCATGCACGAGCCGGGGCGAATGCACGCGGTAATTTCGCCGCTGCGTGATCACCGTGCAACTCTCCGCGGCCAGCACGTTCTTCACCCAGTCCGTGTCGGGTCCGTAGGTGAGCGCGACGACGAAGCCGTCGGCCGTGCGGAAGACGTTCAGGGGCGTCCGGTACTCCTTGCCGGACTTCCGTCCCTTGTGGACGATCATGCCGAACCCGGGGGCCCAGCCCACGACGTACTTGTTGATCCGGTTGGTCACCACGCGGTTGAAGCGGGCGAGTCCCTTGGGTAGCACCATACCGCGATAATATCAACGGTCGATGAATTCATCGACCGGATGACCCCGCTTCCCGGCTCGGGGTCGCCCGATGGTGGGATATGGCGCATGTCGACCGCATGGCCGCTGCGCCAGGCCCCGGAAGCGCCGGTCATCATCGCGCTGGCCCTGGTGAATGACCCCGACGCGCTCGGCTTCGTCGTGCTGGACGACGAGGACGACTGGTTCATCAGCGACGGCACCGAGCTGTCCGACGACGTCATGGTCAACCGCGAGAGCTTCGGCAAGATGTCGGTGCGGGAGGCGCTCGAGCTGCTGCCGCAGCTGGCCGCGCTGGCCACCCTGCCGACGGGCATGGCCGCCGACTGGGACCCCGAGCGCCGCACCTGGCTGCTGTCGTCGGTGACCGGGTCCGACGACGAGGACGAGGACATGCGGCTGCTCACCCAGCGCCGCGCGGCCTGGGAGTTCGAGGGCTCGCCGGACGACGAAGCCCAGATCAGCACCGGTCTCACCGAGATCCCGACCGGCCCGCAGCAGCCGGTGCGCGCGGTCCGCCAGGTCGTCCGCGAACCGGACGGCACCTGGCTGTTCGTCGGCTTCGAGGTCCCCGAGGCGGAGGACTTCGAGGTCGAAGGCCTGGAGCTGGAGCACGTCGCGAACCTGTACCCGGACGTCCGGACGGTGCTGAAGGCCGCGCCGGGCCAGGTGTACGACCGCGCCACCCCGGACGCCGAGTGGGAGCTCGTCGAGGGCTAGAGCTTGATCGGCAGGTGGAAGAGCCCGCGCGTGATCGGGCTCGGCCACCACGTGAGTTCTGCTTCGGGCACCGCGAGCCGCGCGGTCGGCAGTCGGCGCAGCACGGTCTCGAAGGCGACATCGGCCTGGAGCCGGGCCAAAGCCGCGCCGATGCACAGGTGCGGCCCGGCGCCGAACGCGATGTGCCGCCGATCGTCCTGCCGGCGTCCTGGCCGGAACGCGTCCGCGTCGTCGAACGCCGCGGGGTCGCGGTTGGCCGCCAGCACCGAGACGAGGATCGGGTCGCCCGGCCGCATGACCTGCCCGCCGACCTCGACGTCCTCGGTCGGGAAACGCCACGTCGCGTTCTGCAGCGGGGCGTGCAGTCGCAGCGTCTCCTCGATGACGTCGGCCCGGTGGGCCGGGTCGGTGCGTGCCTTGGCAGCCTCGTCCGGGTGGGTCAGCAGCGCGAGCGCGCCGGTCGAGATGAGCCCGACCGTCGTTTCGTGGCCGCCGATGAGGATCAGGAAGGCCGTCGACGTCACCTCGTCGGCGGAGAGCGTGCCCGCGGCTTCCTGCGCGACGAGGTCGCTGATCAGGTCGGTGCCGGGCGTCGCCCGCTTGGCGTCGACGACCTCGGTGACCAGCCGTTCCAGCACGTCGGTGGCGTCGCGGACCTTAGAGCCGTCGGTGTCGTCGGCCGAGTCGATGACGAGCGACCACTCGTGGACGTCTTCGCGGTACTGCTCCGGCACGCCGAGCAGGTCGCAGATGATCGCGATCGGCAGCGGGTAGGCCAGCTCGGTGACGAGGTCGCCGTGCCCGCGTGCCTCGATGGCGCCGACCAGCTCGTCGGTCACCCGCTGCGCGCGCTCGCGCAGGTTCCCCATCCGGCGCGGGCCGAACGCGCCGGCGCAGGCGCGGCGCAACCGGACGTGGTCGGGCGGGTCGGCGTTGATCATGCTGGAGGCGAGCGACGGCCGGTGGTCGAGCGGCAGGCCCATGCCCGAGCGTTGCCACTCCTCGTTGCCGGCGAACGGGCTCTTGACCAGGGCGGGGTGGTTGAGCGCCAGCACGGCGTCGTCGTACCGCGTGATCAGCCAGGCCCACGTGCCGGTCGGGAAGGCGAGCCGGTGCGGTGGCCGTCCGCGCAACCAGGCGTAGGCCGGCGAGGGGTCGCGATCGAAGTCCGGACCGAACAGCGCGGGCTCTCCCATGCCGCCACCCTGCCTGGGAAAGATTCTCCGCGACAAGTGTCCCGGCGCGGCTTCGCCCGTTCGTCCTTACAGTGAAAGCCGGCGATCGGCGCCGGCCAGTACCCGTGAGGAGCAGCCATGCCCCAGTACGCCGCCATCATCTACGCCACCGACATCGACCCGACCAAGCCCGAGGCCGCGGACCTGATGAAGGACTACAACGAGTTCGGCGAGGGCGCCCAGGCCGTGATCCGCGGCGGCGCGGCGCTGTACCCCACGGCGACCGCGACGACGGTCCGCGTCACCGGCGGCAAGGGCGGCGACGTCGTCACCAGCGACGGCCCGTACGCGGAGACGAAGGAAGCCCTGACCGGCTTCTACCTCATCGAGTGCGCCGACCTCGACGAAGCCGTCAAGGTCGCGTCGCGCATCCCGGGCGCCTGGGACGGCGCGATCGAGGTCCGGCCGGTCGTCGACTTCGGCCAGTGACCCACGCCGGGGACGCGATCGCGCGGCTGGTCCGGGACGAGGGCACCCGGGTACTGGCCACGCTGGTTCGCGTCACCGGCAGCGTCGACCTGGCGGAGGACGCGGTCCAGGACGCCGTCGTGCGCGCGCTGGAGACGTGGCCGCGCGACGGCGTCCCGGCCAACCCGCGCGGCTGGCTCCTGGTGGCGGCCCGCCGTCGCGCGGTGGACGTCGTCCGCCGCGAAGCGAAGCGGCTCGGGAAGGAGGCGGACGCGATGCCCGCCTTCGACCCGTTCCCGGACCCGGTCTCCGTCCGCGACGACCTGCTGCGCCTGGTCTTCACGTGCTGCCACCCGGCGTTGTCGCTCGAGGCCCAGGTCGCTTTGGCGCTACGGACATTGGGCGGTTTGTCGACCGCGGAGGTCGCGCGCGCGTTGCTGCTCCCCGAGGCGACGATGGCGAAGCGCCTGACGCGCGCGAAGCAGAAGATCGCGCAGGCTCGCATTCCGTACCGGGTGCCTCCTGCGGAAGAGCTGCCTTCGCGCCTGGCCGGCGTCGCGTCGACGGTGTACCTGATCTTCAACGAGGGCTACACAGGGCGCGTCTCACTTCTTTCCGAGGGCGTCCGCCTGGCGCGCTTGCTGGCCGAGCTGATGCCGGACGAGCCGACGGCGCTGGGGTTGCTGGCCTTGGTGCTGCTGCAGGACGCCCGCCGCGCGGCCCGGTTCGCCTCGGGCGTGCCGGTCCTGCTGGCCGAGCAGGACCGTTCGGCGTGGGACGGCGAGCTGATCAAGGAAGGCGTGGCGCTGGTGGGAGTGGGCCTGCGCCGAACCCCGTCGGCACCGAACGGGTACGTGGTCCAGGCGGCGATCGCGGCCTGCCACGACCTGGCACCGTCGTACGCGGAGACGAATTGGGACGCGGTGATCTCCTGGTACGACGTGCTGTTGTCGGTCCAGGACACGGAAGTGGTCCGCCTGAACCGCGCGGCGGCGGTGGCGGAAAGGGACGGACCCGCGGCGGGGTTGGCGTTGGTGGACGCCTTGGCGGGGCTGGACGACTACCCGTGGTGGCACGCGTCGCGCGCGGAGTTGTTGCACCGCATGGGTTCTCCGGCGGGTTTCGACGCTTTGGAACGCGCGGTGGAAACGGGTTTGCCGGCCGCGCACGCGGCTCATTTGCGGGCCCGGATTCAACAAGAAAACCCCGGACAAAATGTCCGGGGCCTTTCCGAGAGCGGATGACGGGAATCGAACCCGCGTATTCAGCTTGGGAAGCTGATGTTCTACCATTGAACTACATCCGCAGTGCGTCGCCAGCATACACGGCGCCGTGATCCCGGTGTCCAGACCCTCCTCCTTGACGTCCGCGCGTCAAGTGACAACACTTGTTGTCGACTTCGGAGGTGAGCGGCGTGGACGATCCCGAGCTGTTCCGACAAGGCGGGTTCCGGCTGGCCCAGCGGCTGTTCATCGAAGGGGACATCCGGGGCGACGAACGGCAGGTCGCGCGGCTGCGGGAGTTCGCCCAGGTGCAGGACCAGCGCGCCGACGACGTCGTCGCGTGGATGGCGCAACAACCCCAAGGGCAGGGGCGCCGGCTGTTCGAAGACGCGCTGAAGAACGGCGCGGCCACCGATGGGCCGCTCAAGGCGTTCTTCGACGAGGTCGACGCCAAGCCCTACTGGGTCGACGACCGACGCCTCGAACGCGGTGCCAAGGCCATCACCCGGGCCGGTCTGCTCGGGCTCTTCCCGCTCGGCGACATGTCGCTAATGGGCGGCTACCTCGCGTCGCGGGCCGCGAAAGCCCTGGTCGGAACCGGAGAGATCGAGTACAAGGCCACGCGGCGGCTCGTGGAGACCGCCACCTGGTGGATCGACGTCACCACGCCCGGCGCGCTCGAGCACGGCGAGCAGGGGTACGCCTCCGCCCTGCGGATCCGGCTCGTGCACGCCCACGTCCGCGCCGCCATGAACCGGCGGGACGACTGGGACTACGACGCCTGGGACCGGCCCGTCAACCAGGTCCAGACCGCCGGCACGCTCCTGCTCTTCTCCCTCGTCTACGTCTTCGGCACGCAGCTGCTCGGCCTCCGCTACTTCGCCCGCGAACGCGGCGACATCCTGCACCTCTGGCGCTACATCGGCTGGCTCATGGGCGTCGACGACGAGCTGCTGCCCACCTCCGAAGAGGACGCCTGGCGCCTGCTCTGGCTGCTCGCCGCCACCGAATTCATCCCGGACGACGACTCGAAGCGGCTCGCCAAGGCACTGATCGAGGCCAACGCCGCCGTCGGTGAGGGGCGCGGCGCCGTGGGGAAGGTGCTTTCGCACGTCTCGGTCGCCGTGCATTCGTCGATCAGCCGGCTCGTGCTCGGGAAGACCAACGTCGACTTCCTCGGGCTGCCGAACGACCCGGTCGCGCAGGCCGCGATCGTCGCCGTGGCGGGGGTCAACTTCGCCGCCGAGACCGTGCGGCGGTTCATCCCCGGGGCCACCGCGCTGCAGGAACGGATCGGCGAGGCCGGGCGCCGCGGATACGTGAAGCGGCTCGAGAAGATCTTCGCGCCCGACACGAGCTACGCGCAGCACATGCGGGCCGCCTGAGCACACCGGATAGGCTTCCGCCGTGCTGCTCAGTGACCGTGACCTCCGCAAAGAGCTCGACGCCGGCCGGCTCGGCATCGACCCCTTCGACGCCGGCATGGTCCAGCCGTCCAGCGTCGACGTCCGGCTCGACCGGTACTTCCGCGTCTTCAACAACAGCAAGTACACCCACATCGACCCGCAGCTGCAGCAGGACGACCTGACCTCGCTGGTCGAGAAGGAGGGCGACGAGCCCTTCGTGCTGCACCCGGGCGAGTTCGTGCTCGGCTCGACCTTCGAGCTCGTCACCCTGGCCGACGACCTCGCCGGCCGCCTCGAGGGCAAGTCGTCGCTCGGCCGCCTCGGGCTGCTCACGCACTCGACCGCCGGGTTCATCGACCCGGGCTTCTCCGGGCACATCACGCTCGAGCTGTCGAACGTCGCGAACCTGCCGATCACGCTCTGGCCGGGCATGAAGATCGGCCAGCTGTGCATCTTCCGCCTGTCCAGCGCGGCCGAGTTCCCGTACGGCTCGAGCGAGGCCGGGTCCCGCTACCAGGGGCAGCGCGGCCCGACCCCGAGCCGGGCGTACAAGAACTTCCACCGCGTCGACACCTGGCGCTAAGCGGCGATCTTCTCGTTCCAGTCGATGTGGTGCTGCCACATGAAGGCGTTCGGGTCCTCGTCGAACGGCTTCGCGAACACGCGCTTGATGAAGAAGTCGCGGACCACGCGCCCGACCGGGCCGATCACCTTCTGGTCGCCGTTGCGCTTGCCGGCCGCGACCACCGCTTCGACGCGCTCGCGCCGCAGACCCTCGTAGGTGACCAGCGCCTGTTCGACGCTCGGCACGTCCCGGAGGCATTTGCCCAGGGTGACGGCGTCTTCGATGGCCATCGACGCGCCCTGGCCCGCCGCCGGTGACGTCGCGTGCGCCGCGTCGCCGATGATCACCATGCGGCCGCGGTGCCAGACCGGGACCGTCGGGAAGTCGTACGTCGGCCACGCCGGGTAGATCTCGCGGGTCGCGCGGATGATCTCCGTCGCGGGTGTCCGGTCGCGCGCGACCAGGTGGAGCAGCTCGGCGCGCAGCTTCTCGCCGGCGAGCGTGGCCAGCTCGGAGGCGGTCGGCTCGGTCCTGCGGGGCGGGTTCGCGAACCACCAGACGCGGCCGTCCCGTGGGCTCACGACGTGGCAGAAGAACACCCGCTTGCCGAAGACCATGTTCAGCACGCCCGGCTCGTCCGGCAGGCGCAGTCCTTCGGCGAACCCGCCGGTGTTGAGCAGCGGCACATACCGCGGCCCCGGCGCGTCCGCGTCGATGATCGTGCGGACGCGCGAACGGAGTCCGTCGGCGCCGATCAGCAGGTCGCCGGTTTCCTGGGAGCCGTCCGAAAATTCCGCTCTGACCTGCGAAGACGTCTGGCTCGCGCCGATCAGGCGCTTGCCATACTCGGCGCGGATGCCGCGTCGCGTGGCCTCGTCGCGCAGGGCGACGTAGAGGTCGGAGCGCAGCACGGTCTGGCTCACCGTGCCGTCCGGTAGCTCGCCGCCCAGCGGGAACTCGGCCAGCGGGGTGCCGTTGCCGAGCCCGATCGACATGCGGGGCGAGTCGAAGCCCGCGCTCTTCACGATGTCCTTGAGGCCCAGCGGCAGCAGCGCGTCCAGGCCGTTCACCGCCAGCGTGAGGAACGCGCCGACGCCCTCGGCGCCCCGGTCGTACGCCTCGAACAGCACCGGCTCGTGCCCGGCTTCGTGCAGGGCGATGGCTGTGATCGTCCCCGCGATGCCGCCCCCCATGATCAATGCCCGTGTCATCTCGTTCGTCCCCTCGAATCTCTTAGAAACTAATTCATTCTGTCGAACTAAAGAGTGGGCTAGGCTGGACGGCGTGTCAAGCGAGCGAGCGCAACTGGTCGAACAAGTCCTGTTCAGGTCCCGGGAGCTGTCGACCGAGACGGTCATGTTCCACACCGCGATCTCCGAGACACGGGGGCTGTCGGCGGTCGACAGCAAGGTCCTGGACTACCTCGCCCGGTTCGGCCCGCAGACGCCGAAGGACCTGGCGCGGCTCTCCGGCCTGGCGCCCGCGTCGGTGACCGCGATGATCGACCGGCTCGAGCGCAAAGGCATCGTCGACCGGCGTCCGCATCCGGACGACCGCCGCCGCGTGCTCATCGCGCTGGACGAGCAGGCCATCGCGAGCGGCGTCCACCTGTGGGACCACCTCGTCAAGCGCATGTACGAGCTGTGCGACCGCTACACCGACGACGAGCTCCGCACGGTGATCGGGTTCGTCGAGGCGGCCACGGCCCTCACCCACGAATCGACGGTGAAGCTGACCGGCTCCACGGACGGGTGAGAACTGACGCGTAAACCCCTCGTTCGTGCCAGGCTCCGAAAGGTCGTCCCGGCCACGGAGGTAGCGATAAATGCGGTTGCCCGATAGGCCGCTTCGCTTGATTCTCGTTCTGGCATTGGTTTTTCTCGCCGCGGCGGTGACGCCGGCGGCGGGCGCGGCCGGCGCCCCACCCTTCGCGGTGGGCTACGACGACGTCGTCTACGGCGACTTCCTGTACGCGGGCAATGGCGTCCTGCGGTGCCCGCTCACCGCCGATCACGCGCCGGCCGCCGGCGCGGTGGACACGCCCGCCGCGTGCGCGAACACCGCGGACCGCAAGGACACCCTGGTCAACGACGACTTCTTCATGCAGTGGGCCGACGTCGACGCCGACCCGGGCACGTTCGATTCGGCTAGCGCGTCCGTGCGCATCCCGCCCGGCGCCCGCATCGCCTTCGCCCGGTTGAACTGGGCGGGCAACACGACGGGGACGACATGCGGTCCTCGCGAAGGCGCTCCCGCGATTCCGCCGCCGGGGAACCCCGCCACCCAGAACGTCCGGCTTTCGGTGGGCAGCGCGAAGCCGGCCGACGTCAAGCCGTCGGGCTTCGCCGAAGACGGCCCGTACTACTCGGCCCACGCCGACGTGACCAGCCAGTTCGCGGGCGCGCCGACCGGCGGCCCGCTCGACGTGACGGTCGGCAACGTCTGGGCCCCCAAGGGTTTCGACTGCGTCGGCGGCTGGTCGATCGCCTTGGTCTACGCGTATCCGCAGCGCAACGCCGACTTCGCGCCGAACAAGCGCAAGGTCATCGTCTACGACGGCCACGTCCGGCAGGCCTCGGACGTCCCCACGGAGACGACGATCACCGGCTTCCGCGCGGCGGCCGCCGACGCGCACCTCGGCGTCACCGCCTACGACGGCGACTGGGGCGGCTCCGGCGACCAGTTCCTGGTCGACGGCACGCCGGCCGCCGAGCCCGCCACCGGCGGGACGTCGAACTTCTTCATCTCCAACGCCGACAACGCGGCGGCGCCGGGAGTGAAGAACAACTTCAGCGTGGACGCCAAGGCGTTCAACGTCGACAACATTCCCGCGGGCGCAACCAGCGCAAAGCTCGGCTTCGTCACCAGCGGCGACACGTATCTCGCGCAGAACCTGGCGTTTTCGGTGCCGGTGCCCGAACTCCAGGTCGCCGTGCGTGCGACACAGCCGAAGGCGCACGCCGGCGACCCGGTGACGTTCGCCGTCGCGGTGACCAACCCGGGTGGCGTCGCGGCGTCCGGGGTACAGGTCGCTGACGAGGCGTTTCCGGCCTGCGCCAAGCAACTCGGCACGCTCGCCCCCGGCCAGACCGTCACCTACGACTGCACCGGCTCCGCCCCCGCCGACGACTTCGCCACCACGGTGAAGGTGACCGGCACGAGCGCGCTCGGTGACGCGCTCGACGGCGCCGCGACCGCGGCCGTCGACGTCGTACACCCGTCGTTGGGCATGACGAAGACGGCCGACAAGCCCGCCTACCGCACCGGCGACACCGCGACCTTCACGATCAAGGTCACGAACACCGGCGACACCGGGCTTTCCGGCCTGCAGGTCACCGACCCGAAGGCGCCTTCGTGCGCACTCACGGGCGCTCTCGCGCCTGGCGAAAGCCGCACGACGACGTGCACCGCGAAGGCCCCGATCGCCGACGGCGTCAACACCGCGACCGCCGCGGCAACCGACGAACTCGGCAAGGAAGTCACGGCCACCGCGGACGCGCCCGCGCCGACGATCGCGCCCGCCGTCGAAGTCACCAAGACCGCCGAGCCGCCGGTGATCCACGCGGGCGACACCGTCACGTTCGCCGTAGCGGTGAAGAACACCGGCGACAGCCCGCTCGCGCCGGTGAAGCTCACCGACGACACGACGACGTCGTGCTCCCGCACGTTCGGCAGCCTGGCCGCGGGCGCGACGCAGACGTACACGTGCACGGCGAACCCGTCCACGACGACGACGTCGCACGTCACCGCCACCGGCACCGACCTCGCGGGCCAGCCGGTCGCCGCCACCGCGCCGGCGACGGTCACGGTGATCACGCCGGCCCTGACGCTCGCGAAGGACGCCACGCCGGATGTCGTCCGCGCCGGCGACCTGATCACGTTCACGATCACGGTCGCCAACGCCGGTGACACGCCCCTCTCGGAGGTCGCCGTCACCGACGACCGCACGCCGGCATGCGCGCGAACGATCGGTGCGTTGCCGCCGCGGGGCAGGCAGACGTACACCTGCACCGCGCCGGCCCCGCCGGACGACTTCACCAACACGGCGGTCGCGTCCGGAAAGGACCAGCTCGGCCGCACGGTGAAGGTCACCGACGACGCCGTGGTGGACGTCATCCACCCGGGGGTGGCGCTCGCCGCGCAGGCTTCGCCCACCGCGGTCCGCGAAGGCGACACGGTGACGTGGACGATCACCGCCACCAACACGGGCGACGTGCCCCTGACCGGCGTGACGGTCACGGACGACCAGGTCGCGGGCTGCGCCAAGCCGCTCGGAACGCTTCAGCCGCACGCGACTTCGGCGTACCCGTGCACGACGGTCGCGGGCGCCACCGGCTTGACGAACAAGCCGGCGGTGACAGGCCTGGACCCGACCGCCCGGCCGGTGACGGCGAGCGCGGAGGCCGCGTTCGCCGTGCAGCACCCCGCAGTGGCGATCACCGCAGAGGTCACGGGCGGCCCGTTCCGCGAGGGCGACGCGGTGCCGCTGCGGATCACCGTGCGCAACCCGGGCGACGTGCCGCTGACCGCTGTGCGGGTCACGGACTCGCCAGGGCCGGGTCAGCGGGCTGCGGGCCAGCCGGGCACGGGCTCGGCAGGCACGGGTCAGCCGAGCGCGGGCACGACAGACACGACAGACACGACAGCTCAGGCGACGCCGACTCCCGGCAGGCAGGTCGCGAACACTCGAACCGCCGCGTCTCGGAGCACCGGCCCGCAGGCGCGGGCCACCGGCTGCGCCCAAGTCCTCGACGGTGCCCTCGAGCCCGGCACCACCAAGACCTTCAGCTGCACCCTCACCGCTCCGGCCGACGACGTCACCGCCGCCGTCCAGGTCACCGCTACGCCACCGGTCGGTCCGGTGGTCACCGCCCGAGGCAGCGCGCAGGTCGACGTCATTCATCCGGCCGTTGCCGTCTCCAGGTCCGTTGACCCGAGAACCGTCCGCGCCGGCGATACCGTCACCTCGACGATCACCGTCACCAACACCGGCGACAGCGTGCTGCGCGATGTCTCCGTGGCTGATCCCGGCGCACCGGCATGCGCCAAATCCCTGGGTTCACTCGAACCGCGAGCCACGCAGCACTACAGCTGCACTCAAGTCGCCGGCGAAGCCGACTTCACCGCCACCGCGGCCGTCACCGCCACCGACGCCACGAACCGTCCGGTGACCGCCACCGCCGGGGAACCGGTCGATGTCATCCACCCGGCGGTCACCATCACGAACGACGCGACGCCTGCGCAGGTCCGGCAAGGCGACACCGTCACGTTCACCCTCGTCGTCGCGAACACCGGCGATGTCCCACTGACCGACGTGTCCATTGCGGACAGTCGCACTCCGGCGTGCGCTCAGTCCATCGGCACCCTCCCTCCCGGCGCTCTCCAGCACCACTCCTGCACGGTAAACGCCGGCACCGACAATTTCGTGAGCTCCGCCACCGCAACTGGCACCGATCCGACGAACCGCCAGGTCAGTGCCACCGACGACGCGTCCTACACTGTCGTCCACCCCGGACTAGCGCTCACGCAGGACACGAAGGGCCCCTTCCGCGAAGGTGACAACGTGCCGTTCACGGTCACCGTCACCAACACCGGCGACGTCCCGCTGACCGCCGTGACCCTCACCGATGACCGCGCCCCCACCTGCGCGAAGACGTTCGACAAGCTCGAAGCGAAGCAAACGCAGACGTACGACTGCACGATGACCGCCCCGAAGGACGACGTCACGAGCACTGTCGAGGCCAAGGCGACTGCACCCGTCGGCCCGCCGGTCACCGCCACCGCGACCGCGAAGGTCGACGTCATTCACCCGGAAGTGCAGCTCACGAAGGACGCCAAGCCCAGCACAGTCCGCGTAGGCGACGAAGTCACGTTCACCATCGCCGTCCGCAACACCGGCGACGTCCCGCTGACGAACGTGTCCATTGTGGACGACGGAAGGTGCGCCAAGCAGTACGCCGCGCTCGAAGTCGCGGCGACCCGGACCTACACCTGCACCCGGAAAGCACCCGGCGACGACTTCACCACCACCACCGAAGTAACGGCAACGGACCCGACCCATCGCTCCGTGCAATCGAAAGCCGAAGCGAAAATCGACGTCGTCCACCCCGAGATCGCCCTGATGAAGGACGCGACGCCGTACGAAGTTCGCCAAGGCGACACCGTGACCTTTTCGATTCTGGTCAAGAACACCGGCGACGTGCCGCTCACCGCCGTGTCCGTCGTGGACGATCACACGACGGCGTGCGCGCGCACCGCGCCGGCCCTGGCTGTGGACGCCGAAATCTCTTACACCTGCACGACGATCGCGGGGAAGGAAGGCTTCACGGGCAAGGCGACCGTCACCGGCCAGGACCCGACGGGCCGTTCGGTGACGGCGTCCGGCGATGCCACCTTCACGGTGCGCAGCGGCTGAACGGAGTAACGCTGGAGCGTCCGATTGCCGCGGAATCCGAACCTGTCGTCGAATGGCGGCCGAAGAAATGTGACCAGTGCGTTCGCAGGGTTCTCGCTGTAATCGTTCCGTGATACGTTCTCGCGCCGTGTCCCCCATTGGTGAACGTGCTCGCGTGGTGATGGTGTCACTCAGTGTGCTGCTCGGCGTGTTTTCCGCCGCCGCGGGCACTTGGATGGCCACGGCGGAAGGAAACACCGCCGAGCTCGGCGCCGCGGCGCTCGTGCTGCCCGATGCGCCGGCCGGTTCCGGTGGCGGCAGTGGAACCGACCTCGCCGGTGGACGGGTTCCGGCCACGAAGCAGGTGACGACGACCGACACGCCCGCGCCGACGACGTCCAGCGCGGCACCGACCCCGACCGAGACCTCCGAAGCCCCGCCGTCGACGACGTCCGAAGCGGCGGCCCCGCCGCCCAGTACCAAGGCTGCCGCCCGCGTCGCGTCCTCGACGGCCGAGCAGGTGATCACCCTGGTCAACGGCGAGCGTGCGCAGGCAGGCTGCCAGCCGCTGACGGAGGAACCGCACCTGACCAAGGCCGCGCAGGACTACAGCGACGACATGTCGGCGCGGGACTTCTTCGCCCACACCAACCCCGAGGGCGTCACGTTCGACCAGCGCATCAAGAACGCCGGCTACTCGAAGCCGGGCGCGGAGAACATCGCGAAGGGGCAGACGTCCGCGGCGCAGGTCATGGACGCGTGGATGAACTCCGAGGGCCACCGCGCGAACATCCTGAACTGCTCGCTCACCAAGATCGGCGTCGGCGTGACCACGAAGGGCTGGTACTGGGTCCAGGACTTCGGGTACTGAGCCGTACTGGGCCCTACTGGATCCTATTGGGCCTGGTTCCACCGCTCGGCGATGTCGCCGTAGCGCGCCAGCACCGTCGCCCGAAGCTCCGGGTCCGTCCGCGGCACCGGCTCGATGAACACCTCGGTGACGTCGTGGAACTTCTCGGTGAGTTCGGCCGCCAGCCGGACGCAGGCGCGCTCGAGATCGCCGGCGCCGAGCGCGTCGTCGAAGTCGACGCGGGTGCAGACCAGCACCTGGTCGGTGCCCATCAGCATCGTCTGCAGGTCGACGACGGCCTCGATCTCCGTCGCCGACGAGAGGTGCTCGCGAATGCCGCGGACGATCTGCGGGTCGGCTTGACGCCCGATGAGCAGGCCGCGGTTCGTCCGGCCGAGCAAGTACGCGACGAAGGCGAGCAGCAGTCCGATGGCGATCGACGCGGCGCCGTCCCAGATCTCCGAACCGGTGAGCTGGTGCAGCAGGATGCCGAGGAACGCGAGCAGGAGGCCGATCAGCGCGGCCGAGTCCTCGAACAGCACGGTCTTCGGCGTGGGGTCGTCGATCATGCGGAGGTATGCCGAAAACGACCGGTTCTCGGCCTTGGACTCCTTGACCACCTGGCGCACCGCCTGCACCCAGGACGTGCCTTCGAGGCAGAAGGCGATCGCCAGCACGATGTAGCTGAAGATCGACGTGCTCTGGGCCTCGCCGTGGCCCAGCACGGTCGAAACGCCCTCGTAGAGCGCGAACATCGAACCCGAGGCGAAGATCGACACGGCGGCGAGCAGCGCCCAGAAGTAGCGCTCCTTGCCGTAGCCGAAGGGGTGCACGCGGTCAGCCGGACGCGCCGACCGCTTGAGCGCCGTCAGCAGCAGCACCTCGGTGAACGTGTCGGCCACCGAGTGCGCCGCTTCGGAGAGCATCGCGCCGGAGCCCGTGATGAGACCCGCGATCAGCTTCAGCACGGCGATCGCCAGGTTCACGCCGCCCGCGAGCACTACGGTCAGGGTGCTTTCGCCGCCGGAGTTCCCGTTGTCCTCGGTCACCCTGCCGAGCGTAATGGTCAGAGGCGGCGCAGGCCGTGCAGCACGCGTTCCATGAGCGCCATCGCCGGACGACCCTCGGCGCTGACACGCGTGTCGTGGATCGTGACCAGCCCCTGCTCGGCCATGTCGTCGAGCAGGACCCGGACGACGCCGAGCGGCACGCTGAGCGTGGCCGCGACCTCGGCGACCGAGCGCGGGCGGTGGCACAGCGTCCGCACCGAGCGGAACTCGCCGGTCAGCCGGGCGCCGTTCCAGTGCGCGCCGGCGCGCGTCGAGACGAGCGCTTCGATCGCCAGGTGCCGCCGCGACTGCGTCCGGCCGCGGGTCAGGACGTACGGGCGGACGAGCGTGCGCTGGGTGGGCACGTGGCCGGCGGGCTCGGCGATCCGGTGTTCCTCGATGGGCGGGACGTCGCGGAGAGCGTGCCGGCCGGTGGACGGGAGATGATCTTCCCCGCGCCCGGCCGCCGTGGTCCGCAGGTCCTCGCGCATCCTCGCTGCCCCCTGATTCCGTGATCGTCGAAGTGGCCTCGCTGGCAGCGGTGGCGGCGAGGAAAGGCCAGGATACGCCGGATGCGGACGCTTTTGGCCAACGTTTGTTCTTGGCGTGATGGGCCATTTCGGTGAATATCATGAACATTATTCGGGTAATCGATTGCCGTGACAAAATCCCAGCTAGCGGTCGTATGTCAAGGCTGGTGACAACCAGTAGCTCGGCGGCTACAAATACGGGAAGCGGCGGTGTGAATGGCACCGCCTGCGTTTTCCGGCAATGAAAACGGCCCCGGCCAGGAAGTCCTGACCGGGGCCGTGCGCACTTCCCGCGTCACTCCTGCGCGAGCGACGGCACCCCGAGAGCGATCGGCTTCGGCTCCGGCTTGCGCTTGACCGATTCGAGCAGCATCTGCGCGACGTCGACGATCTCGACCTTCTCGCTCGCGCCGCCGTCGGCCTGGCGCGCCGTGAGGCCGTCGTTCAGCATCACCTTGCAGAACGGGCAGCCCGTCGCGATCTTCGACGGCGCGGTGCCGAGGGCTTCGTCGACGCGCTCGACGTTGATCCGCTTGCCAATCTTCTCTTCCATCCACATCCGCGCGCCACCGGCGCCGCAGCACATCGACTTGTCGCCGTGGCGCGGCATCTCGCGCAGCCGCGCGCCGGTCGCGCCGACGAGCTCGCGCGGGGCCTCGTAGACCTTGTTGTGGCGGCCGAGGTAGCACGGGTCGTGGTAGGTGACGTCCTCGGCGACCGGGGCCACCGGCACCAGCTGCTTCTCCCGGACCAGCCGGTTGAGCAGCTGCGTGTGGTGCACGACGTCGAACTGGCCGCCCAGCTCCGGGTACTCGTTGGCGAGGGTGTTGAAGCAGTGCGCGCAGGTCACGACGACCTTGCGCGCCTTGCGCTCACGGCCTTCGAACACCGAATTCAGGATCTCGACGTTCTGCTGTGCCAGCATCTGGAACAGGAACTCGTTGCCCGCGCGGCGCGCCGGGTCACCGGTGCAGGACTCCTCCGAACCGAGCACGGTGTACTTGACGCCCGCCATGTGCAGCAGCTCCGCGACCGCCCGTGTCGTCTTCTTCGCGCGGTCCTCGAACGCGCCGGCGCAGCCGACCCAGAAGAGGTACTCGGTGTCGCCGAGGTCGCCGTCGAACACCGGCACCTCGAAGTCGAGGTCTTCGGTCCAGGCCAGCCGGTCCTTGGCGTTCTGGCCCCACGGGTTGCCCTTGTTCTCCAGGTTCTTGAACATGCCGTTCAGCTCGCTGGGGAACGACGATTCGATCATCACCTGGTAGCGGCGCATGTCGACGATGTGGTCGACGTGCTCGATGTCGACCGGGCACTGCTCGACGCACGCGCCGCAGCTGGTGCAGGACCACAGGACGTCGGGGTCGATGACACCGCCGTCATCGCCGATCAGGGCCTTCTGCGACTCGGCGATCGCCAGGACGTCGATGCCCGCGTACATGTCGTCGCCGGACAGGCCGACCTCGTCACCGGCCATGTCCCGCTTGCCGCCGGCCATCAGGTACGGCGCCTTCGCGTAGGCGTGGTCACGCAGCTGCGTGATGACCAGCTTCGGCGACAGCGGCTTGCCCGTGTTCCACGCCGGGCACTGCTCCTGGCAGCGGCCGCACTCGGTGCACGTCGAGAAGTCCAGCCAGCCCTTCCAGCTGAAGTCCTCGATCTTGCCGACGCCGAAGGTGTCCTCGTCCGGGTCGGCTTCCTCGAGGTCGAGGACCTTGCCGCCGCTCATCATCGGCTTGAGCGCGCCCAGTGCGACGCCGCCGTCGGCCTCGCGCTTGAAGTAGATGTTGAAGAACGCGCTGAACCGGTGCCAGGCGATGCCCATGGTCATCGTGCGGGCGACGACGATCAGCCAGACCGTGGCGCTCATCAGCTTGACGAACGCGAAGACCGTGACCAGGTTCGGGCTGGCGGGCAGCAGCTGGCCGATCGGGTTCGAGACAAAGGACGCCCACAGCGGCCCTTCGTGGGTGTTCAGCGCGGACTTCGCGGCGCGGACGCCGATGATGCCGATGCCCTCGATCAGGACGACGGCCTCGATGAAGTACGCCCACTTGAAGTTGGAGCCCTGGAAGCGGCTCTGGCGGTCGGCGCGGCGCGGGTGGTTGCGCTGGCGGATCGCCATCAGCACCAGGATGCCGACGATCGTGCCGACCCCGAGCAGCTCCATGAGCAGCTGGAACGGCGGGAAGTCGTCGAGGACCGGCCAGCCCCACGTCGGGACGAAGACCTCGCCGTAGGCCTCGAACAGGGCGAGCGAGCCGAGCAGGAAGCCCCACATGACCAGCCAGTGCGCCGGACCGACGCTGCGCTTGCGGTTCATCCGCGTGTGCGCGGCGAACTCCTTGATCAGCGTCGTCATGCGCGCCGTGAAGGGGCCGTTGCGCGTCGAGTCGGGCTGCCCGAGGCGGATCACCCGCACGAAACGGGCGATCGTCGCGGCGAACATGCCCCAGGCGACGAGGCCGAGCACGACGGAGATCCCGCCGAGCGTCAGTTGCAGAGCGCCCATCGTTCGGGTGCCTTTCGTCCGGAAAGAACTGTGGTGGTGCCGGGAGACTAACCTTCCTTACTGATGAGTAACCCGTTGAGTGGCCCTAAGTCCCACCGATGTGGTGTACGTCGCTCTTTGTTTCGGGACGATCGTTCAGGTAGTTTTCACCCTATGGGTGCGTACCTTCTGCTCGCGCTGGCGATCGCCGCCGAGGTCTCCGCGACGGTGTCGCTGAAGCTCTCCGAGGGCTTCTCCAAGCTCGGGCCGTCGATCGTCGTGGTGGCCGGGTACGCCGTGGCCTTCGTGGCGCTGTCGTACGTCCTGAAGATGGGGTTGCCGATCGGCGTCGCGTATGCGATCTGGGCCGCGGCCGGCGTCGCGCTGGTGGCGATCGTCGGCGTCGTGTTCCTGAAGGAGCCGGTCAACGCGGCCATGATCGCCGGGCTGGCGCTGGTCATCGGCGGTGTCGTGCTGATCGAGATCGGGAGTGCGTCGACGTGAAACTGCAGGTCGACGGCCGCAAGGCCCGCGGCGACAAGCGGCGCGCGGAGATCATCGAGGCGACGCTGCGGGTGATCGAGCGTGACGGCGTCGCGGGCGTGACGCACCGGATCGTCGCGGCCGAGGCCGGCGTGCCGACGACGTCCACGACGTACCACTTCTCGTCGCTGGACGACCTGCTGATCGCGACGCTCATCTCGTGCGCCCGCGACATGGCGACCGAGGTCTACTGGATGATCGACCGGGCGCGGTCACGCGGTTCCCGCGGCGCCGAGGAGGTCGCGGGCCTGCTCGCGGAGGCGCTGGGGCCGCGGCGCGGGCGGACGATGGCCGAGTACGAGCTCTATCTCCTGGCGGCGCGGAAGCCCGAGCTGCGTCCGGCCGCGCGTCGCTGGCTGGACGTCCTGACGTCGATGGTCCGCCACGACGACGAGGTGGCGTTCCGGGTGTTCCTCGCGGGCATCGACGGGCTGCTGATCCAGGGCCTGATCGACGACGAGCCGCCGTCCGCGGACGAGCTGCGCCCGGTCGTGGACTACCTGCTGAAACCTCGGTGAAACACCGCAGCTCTACCGTCGGCGCATGACGACGAAACAGGAAGCCGCCGAAGCCGTCCTGGCCGCCAAGACCCGCCTCGGGCTCACCTGGGCCGAGCTCGCGCAGACCCTGGACGCGCCCCTGGCGTGGACGACGTCCGCGCTGCTCGGGCAGCACCCGGTGCCGGCCGAGCTGGCGGCGAAGGCCGCGCGGATCCTGGAGCTGGACGACGGCGCCGAGGCGGCGTTGCGCCTGCAGCCGACGCGTGGCGCGCTGGCCGACGTGGTGCCCACCGACCCGACGATCTACCGCTTCTACGAGGTGCTCCAGGTCTACGGGCCGACGATCAAGGAGCTGATCCACGAGCAGTTCGGCGACGGGATCATGAGCGCGATCAACTTCAAGCTCGACGTCTCGCGCCGCGAAGACCCGGGCGGCGAGCGCGTGGTCGTCACGCTGGACGGGAAGTTCCTGAAATATCAGTGGGGCTGAACCCGGGCCGTGGATTAGCTTGCCGGTCATGCGGACCTTCGGTGACTACGAACTCGACGACGATCGCACGCGGCTGGACCTCGAAGTGGTGTGGAAGTTCCTCTCCACCGAGGCCTACTGGGGCCGCTGGCGCACGCGTTCGCAGGTCGAGGCCGCGATCGACGGCTCGTGGCGGGTCGTCGGCGCCTACCGCGGTGGTTCGATGGTCGGGTTCGCCCGTGCCTTCTCCGACGGCGTTTCGTCCGCCTACCTCGCCGACGTGTTCGTCGTCGACTCGGCGCGCGGGAGTGGTCTCGGCAAGGAGATCGTGCGGGAGATGATCGACAACGGGCCCGGCGCGGGATTTCGTTGGATGCTGCACACGGCCGACGCGCACGGGCTGTACCGGCAGTTCGGCTTCGGCGAGCACACCAAGGGCCGTTACCTGGAGCGTGAGGGCGTCAACCAGGAAGCCCTGCGCTGAAGCGCCGCCCGGCACCGATCCGTCCCGGTGCCGGGCCCGCTCACGGAACTCAGCCCTTGTTCTCGTACACCGGCGTGATCACCGCGCGAGCCAAGGTGTGGCCGAACATGGTGAAGCCCAGGAACGCGGGCGTCGCGTCCTCCGGCACGTCCAGCCTGTCGACGTCGAGCGCGTGCACCGCGAAGTAATAACGGTGCGGGCCGTGCCCGG
Source organism: Amycolatopsis sp. NBC_01488 (assembly GCF_036227105.1). Lineage (NCBI taxonomy): Bacteria > Bacillati > Actinomycetota > Actinomycetes > Pseudonocardiales > Pseudonocardiaceae > Amycolatopsis > Amycolatopsis sp. NBC_01488. Next base: position 2,579,608 of record NZ_CP109434.1, read on the forward strand.
GCGGGGGCGCCGCGCCGAGGTACTGCTTGACCCCGCCGTCGCCCTTCAGCGTGACCGCTCCTTCGGGGAGGCCGGAACCGTCGCCCGCGCCGGAGGGCAGCTCCGTCAGCGACGGCGGGAGGTTGAACACCGCCCAGTGCCAGAACCCGCTGCCCGTCGGGGCGTCCGGGTCGTAGCACGTGACCGCGAAGCTCTTCGTCTCCGCCGGGAAGCCGGCCCAGGCCAGGTGCGGCGAACGGTCTTCGCCGCCGGCGCCGAAGATGCCGGAGAGGTGGGGCGTGGCCAGGGTTTCGCCGTCGGCGACATCGCTGCTGCGAACGGTGAAGGACGGCACGTCGGGCAGGGATTCGTACGGGCCGGGTGCTTGCGGCATGGATCCTCCTGATCACGGAACTGGAGCCTGGCGCCAGGCTAGGCCCCCTGAGCCACCCCCGCGTGTCAGGGACGGATCTCAGGGTCTTTCGGGGGGTTACCCCCATGTGCCGTCCTCGCACCTGGCCATACCGTTTCTCACGCAGAGGAAACATCACTGAGGGGACCAACGACCATGGCGCGCCCGCTTCTGGCTCTGGGTGGCATCGTCCTGATCGGCGTCGGCCTGGCGACCGCGTTCGGCTGGGGCTGGGGATCGGACTTCGAGAACACCAAGACCCTTTCGGAGGCCATCCACAGCGTGAAGCTCGAAGGCGACTCGGGGTCGGTGAAGATCCGCACCGGCACGGGACCGTCGACGGTGCACGAAAAGGTCAGTTACCACTGGCGCAGCAAGCCGGGCGAGACGTTCTTCCACGTCGACGGCGACCAGCTCGTGCTGACCGGCTGCGGGAACAACTGCTCGGCCGACTTCGAGGTGGTCGTGCCCGCGGGCGTGCCGGTGACCGGCCGGATGGACTCGGGCGGCCTCGACGTCGCCGGGGTGGCGAGCGTGGACGTCCAGTCGGACTCCGGCCACGCCCGCGTCGAAGACGTGCCCGGCCTGGTGAAGCTGCGGCTGGAGAGCGGCGGGATCGACCTGTCGGACGTCGGCGAGGTCCAGGTGCAGGCCGACTCGGGCACCATCAAGGCGTCCGACGTGCGCGGGCCGGTCGACGTGACGTCGTCGAGCGGGAGCGTCGACTTCACGTTGAAGCAGGCCAACAACGTCAAGATCAAGGCGGACAGCGGCAGCGTCGACGTCGAGGTGCCGGGCGGGCCGTACCGCGTCGTCGGCGACAGCGACAGCGGGCACCGCACCGTCGAGGTCCCGACCGACGGCTCCGCGCCGAACACGCTCGACCTGACGACCGAGAGCGGCAGCGTCACGGTCCGCGCGGCCTGACCTTTTCCTTACCACGGGGGCATTTCACCATGCGCAAGATCGAACGGCGGGTGCTGGCGGCCGCGCTGCTGGGCGCCGTCGCGATGTTCGGAATCGTGGGGGTCACGCGGGGGGAGAGGTCCGCGGCGCCGGCGCAGGGGGTGCCGGTCGCCGCGGATTCCCACTATCGAGTGACTTCCTGGGTTGGTACTCCGGCGGAAGTCGTCGTACAGCAAGGAAACCCTGATTTCTTCCTCTCCTCCTGGACCGGCCGCCGCTCCTGAACTGTCGGAGGTCGCTGTTAGGAAGGAGGCACGCCGAAGGACGGCGTGCAGGGGGAGGAACCAGATCATGGACGTGCGCCGGCGGCGCTGCTGACCCGCGCCGACGACGGCCACACCGGGCTGTTCACCCCGGCGTGCGCCCGCGAGGCCGAGGTCAACTACCTGGTGAGCGGCGTCACACCGGCTCGGGGTCACATCTGCCGCTGAACCCGGGAACAAGAACCCGGACCGGCTCGTTAGGCTGGGTACGAAGGTTGAGTGCAGTCGACTCAAGTCCGACTTGACGGGACGCACGAAGGCCCGACTAAACTTGCCACGGCCTCGCTCAAGGCGAGGACGAACGTGCAGGTCACGAACCGAGCAGGCTTACACAGGAGGAAAGCACCATGGCGCGAGCGGTCGGCATCGACCTCGGCACGACCAACTCGGTCGTCGCCGTCCTTGAGGGCGGCGAGCCGACGGTCATCGCCAACTCGGAAGGCTCCCGGACCACCCCGTCGATCGTCGCCTTCGCCAAGAACGGCGAAGTGCTGACCGGTCAGCCGGCGAAGAACCAGGCCGTGACGAACGTCGACCGGACGATCCGGTCCGTGAAGCGGCACATCGGCACCGACTGGAAGACCGAGATCGACGGCAAGAACTACACGTCGCAGGAGATCAGCGCCCGGGTGCTGATGAAGCTCAAGCGTGACGCCGAGGCGTACCTGGGCGAGACCATCACCGACGCGGTGATCACCGTCCCGGCGTACTTCGAGGACGCGCAGCGGCAGGCCACCAAGGAGGCCGGGCAGATCGCCGGCCTGAACGTGCTCCGCATCGTCAACGAGCCGACCGCCGCCGCGCTGGCGTACGGCCTGGACAAGGGCGAGAAGGAGCAGACCATCCTGGTCTTCGACCTCGGTGGCGGCACCTTCGACGTCTCGCTGCTGGAAATCGGCGAGGGCGTCGTCGAGGTCCGCGCGACCTCCGGTGACAACCACCTCGGTGGTGACGACTGGGACGAGCGCATCGTCAAGTGGCTGGTCGACAAGTTCAAGGCCACGAACGGCATCGACCTGACCAAGGACAAGATGGCGCTGCAGCGCATCCGCGAGGCGGCGGAGAAGGCCAAGATCGAGCTGTCCAGCTCGAACTCGGCCGGCATCAACCTGCCGTACATCACGGTCGACGCCGACAAGAACCCGCTGTTCCTCGACGAGCAGCTCTCGCGCGCCGAGTTCCAGAAGATCACCTCGGACCTGCTGGACCGCACCAAGGCGCCGTTCAACAACGTCATCCGGGACGCGGGCATCTCCGTCGGCGACATCGACCACGTCGTGCTCGTCGGTGGTTCCACCCGCATGCCGGCCGTCGCCGAGCTGGTCAAGGAGCTGACCGGCGGCCGCGAGCCGAACAAGGGCGTCAACCCGGACGAGGTCGTCGCGGTCGGCGCGGCGCTGCAGGCCGGTGTCCTCAAGGGCGAGGTCAAGGACGTCCTGCTGCTGGACGTGACCCCGCTGTCGCTGGGCATCGAGACCAAGGGCGGCGTGTTCACCAAGCTCATCGAGCGCAACACCACGATCCCGACCAAGCGCTCGGAGATCTTCTCCACCGCGGACGACAACCAGCCGTCGGTGCAGATCCAGGTGTTCCAGGGTGAGCGCGAGATCGCCGCGCACAACAAGAAGCTCGGCATGTTCGAGCTGACCGGTCTCCCGCCGGCCCCGCGTGGCGTGCCGCAGATCGAGGTCACCTTCGACATCGACGCCAACGGCATCGTGCACGTGACCGCGAAGGACCTGGGCACGAACAAGGAGCAGTCGATGACGATCACCGGTGGCTCCGCGCTGCCGAAGGACGACATCGAGCGCATGGTCAAGGACGCCGAGGCGCACGCCGAGGAGGACAAGACCCGCCGCGAAGAGGCCGAGACCCGCAACCAGGCCGAGACGCTGGTCTACCAGACCGAGAAGTTCCTCAAGGACAACGACGACAAGCTGCCCGAGGACCTCAAGGGCAAGGTCAAGTCCGCGATCGACGAGTCGAACGAGGCGCTCAAGGGCACCGACTCGGCGAAGATCCGCGAGTCGATCGAGAAGCTGAACACCGCTTCGCAGGAGCTGGGCACCGCCCTGTACGCCAACGCGAACGCTGACGCTGCCGCGGGTGCGGCCGGCGCTTCGGGGGCAGCCGGCGGCGACGCCGGTGCGGCCGGCGGCCAGGCCAAGGCCGATGACGTGGTGGACGCCGAGATCGTCGAAGAGGACGAGAAGAAGTGACCCACAGCTACGACGAATCCGAGAACCAGGGCCGCGGCCCCGAGGAGCCGGTGGTCGTGCGGGATCGGCGGCGGGTGGACCCCCAGACCGGGCAGGTCCGCCCGCCCGGTCCGGCCCACGCGGCGCCGGAGCCGGAGGAGGCGCCCGTGGAGCACGCGGGCCCCTCGCTCGGCGAATCCATTGTGGACGATTCGGTGTCGGTCGTCTCCGACGTCGAGAAGGAGCTGGCCGAGCGCACCGCCGACCTCCAGCGCCTGCAGGCGGAGTACGCCAACTACCGCAAGCGCGTCGAGCGTGACCGCGAGGCGGTCGTCCTCGGCGCCAAGGCGACGGTGGTGAACGACCTGCTGCCGCTGCTCGACGACCTCGAGCGGGCCGAGCAGCACGGTGACCTCACCGGCGCGTTCAAGGCCGTCGGCGAAAAGCTGATCAGCGGCCTGCAGCGCGCGGGGCTCGAGTCGTTCGGCGCCGAAGGCGAGGTTTTCGACCCGAGCGTGCACGAGGCCGTGCAGCACAACACCTCGCCGGACGTGGCGGGCCCGACGGTCACCGTGGTCATGCGCCGCGGCTACCGGTTCGGGGACCGCGTACTGCGGGCGGCGCTGGTCGGCGTGACCGACCACGAGCCCGGCGCGGCCCCGGTGGACCCGTCCGCCGGTGGCGAGCTGCCACTCGGCGAACGCCTCGATGACCAGCAACAGTAAGCATTATCCGGCTCAAGTGGGAGGAGGAGACGCCCGATGAGTGCACGGGAATGGATCGGTAAGGACTTCTACCGTGAACTGGGCGTCTCCTCCGACGCCACCGCGGACGAGATCAAGAAGGCCTACCGCAAGCTGGCCAAGGAGAACCACCCGGACGCGAACTCCGGCAACGCGCAGGCGGAGCAGAAGTTCAAAGCGGTCTCCGAGGCTTACGGCGTGCTCTCCGACGCGAGCAAGCGCAAGGAGTACGACGAAGCGCGGCGGATGTTCGGCGGCGCCGGGGGCGGGTTCAACTTCCCCGGTGGCGGCGGCACCGGCAGCTTCGACGTCGGCGACATCTTCGGCCAGGCCGGCGCCGGTCAGCAGGGCGGCTTCGGCGGGCTCGGCGACATCCTCGGCGGGCTGTTCAACCGCGGCCGGACGACGGCGGGCGCGACGGCGAACCGGCCGCAGCGCGGCGCCGACGTCGAGACGGACGTCCGGATCGACTTCGTCGAGGCGGTCAAGGGCGCGACCCTGCCGCTGCGGCTGTCGAGCCCGGCGACCTGTTCGACGTGCGGCGGCAACGGCGCGAAGCCGGGGACGTCGCCGCGGACCTGCCCGACCTGCAGTGGTTCGGGGCTGGTCAGCCGCAGCCAGGGCGCGTTCGCGTTCTCGGAGCCGTGCCGCGACTGCCGCGGCCGCGGGACGATCATCGACGACCCGTGCCCGGAGTGCGGTGGCGAAGGCGTCAGCACGAGGACGCGCACGCTGACCGTCCGGATCCCGCCGGGCGTCGACGACGACCAGCGGATCCGGCTGGCCGGCCAAGGCGAACCGGGCCGGGGTGGCGCGCAGGCGGGCGATCTGTACGTCCGGGTGCACGTGGCTCCGCACGCGTTGTTCGGGCGCAAGGGGCTCGACCTCACGATCACCGTGCCGGTCGACTTCACCGAGCTGACGCTCGGCACCACGATCACGGTGCCGACGCTCGAGGGCAAGGTCTCGCTCAAGGTGCCGCCGGGCACCGCGAGCGGGCGGGTGCTGCGCGTGCGCGGCAAGGGCATCGCCAAGCGCGACGGCTCGCAAGGTGATCTGCTCGTCACCCTCCAGGCGGCGATCCCCGCCAAACTGGACGGCAAGGCGCGCGAAGCACTGCAGGCGTACGCCGAGTCGATGGCCGGGCACGACCCCCGGCCCGAGATCACTGAGCTGCTCGAAGGCAGGTGAGTGGGATGTTCGGCGGGATTCCCCAGGGGGGCGACGAAGAGACCCCGGTGTTCGTCATCTCGGTGGCGGCCCAGCTCGCTGGCATGCACGCGCAGACGTTGCGCACCTACGACCGGCAGGGCCTGGTGTCGCCGGGCCGGACCGCCGGTGGCGGGCGGCGCTACTCGATGCGGGACATCGCGCTGCTGCGCGAAGTCCAGCGCCTGTCGCAGGAGGACGGCGTCAACCTCGCCGGGATCAAGCGCATCATCGAGCTGGAGAACCAGGTCGACGCGCTGCGGGCCCGGCTGTCGGAGATCACCGAGGAGCTGGCCGCGGCTTACGCGGCCGCCGAACAGGGCGTGGCGGCCGCGCACGCGTCCTACCGCCGGGACCTGGTGCCGCTCAACCAGCAGACGGCGATGGTGGTCTGGCGTCCCAAGCGCCGCTGACGTTTCGACACACCGAAGGGCCTACCCGAACTTCTCGGGGAGGCCTTCGTGCGTCACAGCCGATCGAATACACGAAGACCGCGAGCAGCCGGGCAGAGGCTGCTCGCGGTCCGCGCCGCGGGGACGTCACACCTTGAAGTTCAACAGCTGCTTGACCTCGGCGCTCCGCGACTCGATGACCCGCCGCGCCAGGTCGCGGGCCTGGGCGTTGATCCCGCCGCTCGTGCCGTTCTCCGTCTGGGCCAGCTCGACCGCGCCCTGCTGCTGGCCGGACAGGACGTCGAGGAACTTGCGGGAGAACTCCGCGTCGGGAGCCGCCTGAAGCGCGCTCACCAGGTCCGGCGACGTCATCTTCATGCCGCCGTGGGCCGCGTGGGCCTGGGGGTTCAGGTCCATCGTCTCAGGCTGGCCCCACGCCTTCAGCCAGTTCTGCATGTCGGCGATCTCGGTCTGCTGGGTCGACGCGATCGCCGCCGCCAGCTCCTTCAGGGGTGCCGGGAGCTGCCGGTCGGCCGCCAGGCGGACGATGTCGATGCCCTGCTGGTTCTGGGGGATCAGCATCTGCAGGAACATCACGTCGGCCGCGTTGTAGGCGGGCGGGGCCGCCGTCGCGCTGCAACCGGCCAGCAGCAGGCCGACGACGGCCATCAGCACTCTCACTGACGCTGCCAGAGGGCAGGCGTGTTCGGCGGCTCCCAGCCCGCGATCGCCGTGTGCGCCTGGAGGCAGCGGTAGCTCACGCCGTTGTACGTCACGACGTCACCGGCCTTGTACGCCGTGCCGGCCGTCCACGTGCCGCTCGACGGCGGTGTCGTCGTCGGGGGCGGGGTCGTGGTGGGCGGCGGGGTCGTGGTCAGTGGCGGCGTGGTGGTCGGCGGCGGCGTGCCACCTCCGCCGATCTGGAGGTCGACGCAGCTGTAGAACGCGTTGGCCGTGTCGGAGATGTTCCAGATCGCCAGCACCTTCACCCGGCCCGAGTAGCCGGCCAGGTTCACCGTGTGCGAAACGGTCGCCGGTGGCTGCTGGTTGTTGCCGGGGATGTTCGCGACGCGGGTGTTCCCGATGTAGTACTCGTAGCTCGCGGTCGCGTGCCGGGCGGTGAACACCCAGTTGAACGTCACCGTCGTGCCGACGGACTTGGCAGGCCACGGCTTGGACTCGTCGGACAGCTGCGAGAAGCGGGAGTTGCCGCCGTCGCAGCTGCGCAGGCCCTTCGGACCTTCGACGCTCTGGGGCTCGTAGACGATGTCGCCGCAGTCCGGGACCTTCCCGGCCGCGCAGTTGGCCTGCCGGCTGGGCGGGTCGGAGATGTAGCCGTGGGCGCTCGCGGTGGTGGCGGGGAGGACGACGACCAGCACCGGGGCGAGCAGGACACCGGCGGAGGCCGCGAAGAGCTTGCGTTTCCAGGTCATTTCGGCTCCTCGAGGGGGAACAGCGTTGTTCCAAGGGGAGGACGAACGAGCACATCCGGGAAAGATGTGGTCTAGACCATAAGGTGATTCGGGCACAACGGTCAACGAACTACGACCATTCGGCGAAAAGGCTCGCCCGCTCGGCTCAGTGCGAAGGTCGGGCCGGTTGCTGCAGGTGTTCGCCGAAGAACGCCGTCACCCGGCGCCACGCGTCCTCGGACGCTTCGTGGTGGTAGGTGAACCCGACGACCTTGAGCAGCAGGTTCAGCGGCGGCGCGACCTCGATCTTGTTCGCGAACCCGTGACTGGCGCCGGGGTACTCCTTGACGTCGTGCGGGATTTCACGCTCGGTGAGCGCCGTCTCGAGCTTCGCCGCCGCGCCGCGTAGCGAGAAGTCCTTCTTGCCGAAGCTCGCGACGATCGGGCAGGCGTCGTCGAGCACCGACAGGTTCTTCGGCAGCTGCCCGTAGTACGGCGCGGACGCCTCGAAGCCGCGTGACGCCGCGACGAGCGCGAAGCCGCCGCCCAGGCAGAACCCGGCGATGCCGATCCGGCCCGAGCAGTCCGGGCGGGCGGCCAGGAGCGCGCGGGACGCCTCGATGTCGTCGAACGTCCGGCCCTGGTTCGCGAACATGTCCGAGAACACGCGTCGCACGCAGCGGCGCATCCCGCCGCGTGCGTACAGGTCCGGGCTGAGCGCGAGGTAGCCCTCGGCGGCGAAGCGGTCGGTGATGTTCTTCGTGTCCTGGCTCAGCCCGAACGCGTCGTGGATGAGCACCACGCCCGGGTGCGGTCCTTCGCCCGGCGGCTCCGCCAGGTAGCCGCCGATCGTGCCGTCCGAAACCGGAATAGTCATCTCCATATCGGCGAAGATAGCGAGAATCCGGCTGGTGTGCGCGGTGCGCTGAGAGTTCCTCAGTCCAGGGTGAACGGGTCGAAGCGGATGCGCTCGAGCTCGACGCCGGCGGTCAGCAGCCGCGCGATCGTCGCCCGGATCATCGCGGGCGAGCCGGCGACGAGGACGTCGTGGTCGTGCCACTCGCCGCGCTGGGTCACCGCGTGGGCGAGCGTGCCGCGGTCGCCGCCCGGCACCGCGCCCTCCTCGGTCACCGGCGTGACCGTCAGCCACTTCGACACCGCGGTCAGCCGCCGGAGGTCGTCCAGCGCGTACAGGTCTTCCGGTCTTCGGCCCCCGAAGAACAGGTGCACCGGCGGGTTGTGCTTCCAGTGCGCGAGGTCGTCGAGGATCGAGACGAACGGGGTGACCCCGGTCCCGCCGGCGATCATCAGCAGCGGCTTCCTCGTCGCGGTCGGGCGCACGGTGAGCGTGCCCATCGCCGGTCCGAGCCGCCAGGTGTCCCCCGGCTTGGTGTGGTTGACGATGGCGCCGCTGACCCAGCCGCCGGGCACCGTGCGCACGTGGAACGTCAGCTGGCCGTCGCCGCGCGGCGCGGTCGCCGGGGAGAGGTAGCGCCACATCCGCGGGCGCTGCGGTACCTCGACGCTCACGTAGCTGCCGGCCCGGAAGGGCAGCAGGCCTTCGGTCTGCACCCGCACCATCGCGACGTCCTGGGACAGCTTGCGGTGGTCGAGCACCCGCGCCGCCCACGACGCCGGCCCGGTCTCCGCCTGCGCGGCCTCGCGCATGGTCTTGGCGATGAGCCCGTACGCCGTCGTCCACGCGCATTCGACCTCGTGGGTCCACTTCTGCTTGAGGAACCGTTTCAGCGCGAGCAGCAGCGCGACGCCGACGGCGTCGTAGTGGCGGGCGACGACGGCGAACTTGCGGTGGTCGCGGCCCAGCTGGCCGAGGAAGGTGACCAGCTCGTCGGGCCGGTCGACCATCTGCACCACGTACACGAGCGCGCGCAGCAACCGGCTCCGCTGGTTCGTCATGGTGACCGGGAACAGATCGCGGCAATCCGGCGCGACCACGAACAACACGCCGTAGAAGTACTGTGCCACTTCGTCGGCTTTCGGTTCGATCTCCGCAAAACTTTCACGAATCAGCCGAGCCAGTTCGCGACCCTCCACGGTCGAAACGGGGACGGTCTGCGGCGGTGCGAAGATCTTCACGGATTCAGCGCTCATCGGGAACGGTAATCTCCAGTCGTGCAAGGGATTCTTTGCGCCGTGCGTGCGGCGTCGCCGTGCGGTGCCGCCCCCGAGGGTTTCCGACTGTAGGCGAATTCCCGTGCAGATGCGTGTGATTCCGCGCGGTCCGCTCGAACGGAGCAATTTCGCCACGCGCGGTCAACCCCGGCTGGCACAGCGTAAAAATGATCACGCCGCCCGATTAATCCGGTGCCGTTGTTGTTTTGCGCGGAAATGCGCACCGGACAGCGGATTGCCTTTGCTAGTCGATCGTGAACGGGTCGTACTGGATCTGGTCCAGTGCGCTGCCCGCGACCAGCATGCGCGACACCGTCGCGCGGATCATCGCCGGCGAACCGGAGACGAGGATGTCGTGGTCCGGCCAGGAGCCGTACCGCGTGATCGCCTCGGCGAGCGTGCCCTGCTCGAACCCGGGGACGTCGCCGCCGCGCTCCACCACCGGCGTCACGGTCAGCCAGGGGTTGACCGACGCGAGTGCGCGCAGTTCTTCGAGGTCGTAGAGGTCCTCACGGGCCGGGCCGCCGTAGAACAGCCACGTCTTCGGGTTCTCGCCCCACAGCGCGAGGTGGTCGAGGATCGACCGCAGCGGCGCGACGCCGGTGCCGCCGGCGACCATCAGCACGCCCCGTGACGATTCGCGGTCGACCGTCAGCCGCCCGAGTGGCGGGCCAAGCCGCCAGACGTCGCCGGGCTGCGTGTGGCTGACGATCGCCCTGGACACCCAGCCGCCGTCGATCGCGCGGACGTGGAACTCGATGCCGCCGTCCTCGCGGGGCGCGTTCGCCGGCGAGAGGTAGCGCCACAGCCGCGGCCGCTGCGGGACTTCGACGCTCACGTACTGGCCGGGGTGGTAGGGCACGGGCTGGTCGGGCACCAGCCGGACCAGCGCGAGATCCCAGGTCAGCCGCCGGTGCTCGACCACCGTGGCCTGCCAGGACGGCGGGTTCGTGTCGGACGCGGCGGCGTCCTGCATGGCCCGCGCGGCGATGGTGAACGCCTCGGCCCAGGCCCGTTCGACCTGGGGCGTCCACTCCGGGCCGAGGTGGTTCTTGAGCGACGCGAGCAGCGCCGTGCCGACGGCTTCGTAGTGCCGGGGCACCACGCCGAACTTGCGGTGGTCGCGGCCCAGCTGGCGCAGGAACGGCGCGAGGTCGTCGGGCCGGTCCACCATCTGCACGATGTGCACCAGCGCGCGCACCAGGCGGCCGCGCTGGATCTCCATGTTGATGGGGAAGAAGTCGCGCGTGGTCGGCGCGAGCGTGAACAGCATCCCGTAGAAGAACTGCGAGATCTCGGCGATGTAGGGCTCCGACTTCGCCCAGCTGTCGCGGATGAGCCGGACCATCGCGACGACGGCGGCGGGGGCTTCACGCGGGGCCGAGGACCTGGGGAGCGGGCTGACCGAATCGGCTGTCATGGACGTGGGTTCGCTGGTCGGGGACGGGTGAACGGCGGCACGCGGTCAGCCACCGCCGGGACGGCGGTTCCGTGCACAGCCGCCTCCTGGGTCCGTCGTCACTGCTGCCACCTCGTCACTCGTCCGCGCCGCGCGCGCGGTCCGTCCGCAGGGTAGCCGCCAGGCAGCCTTTTGCCCGCATTGTTGCTCCGACCGGGTGTACTGCCGGCTGTCACGGCGTGGGCGACCTCACCGGGGTGATCCTTGCTCGCGCAAGCGATCGGCAATAAACTTGTATTACACAAGTAATGGCTGTGGCAGGAGGGCCGATGGGCTTCGACGACACCGACGACGACGTCCGGGTCGAGCTCATGCGCGAGCTGAAGACCGCGTCGCAGCTCCAGCACGCCTGGGTCATGCAGGCCTGGCAGGACCAGCCGGGGTTGCACCCGGCGGCCGCGATGCTGCTGTCGGACCTCGCGAAGAACGGCGAAGCCAGGCCGTCCGAGCTGGCCAAGCGCCGGTTCGTCGACCTGTCGGTGGTCAGCAGGCAGATCACGCAGCTGCGGGACGCCGGGCTCGTCGACCGCCGTCCCGCGCCCGAGGACGGCCGGGCATCCCTGGTGAGCGTGTCCGAGAAGGGCCGGTCCGAGCTCGCCCGCTGGCGGACCAACTACCTGGAGTTCATGGAGCGGGCGCTCGGCGGCTGGGACGACGAGCGTGTCACCGACCTCACCGGACGGCTCGCCGAGATGAACGCCGACCTGCGCCGTGCTCTTGGCAGCGCCGCGTGCCTGGCCGACACGACCAAGTGACGCCTGGCGAACGGGTAACACCGGGAGTTGCATTTTGCACGCCGGAATGTGTCCGTTCGGGCCTGACTTGGCGGCGCGCCACAGGGTTAACGTCGATAGGTGACGCGTAGCCGGGTCGCACTGCTGTGCGCGCTGGGGATCGACAACTTCGGCTCAGGTCTCTTCCTCCCGTTGGCACTGGTCTACGTGACACAGGTGATCGGCGTGCCGCTCGCGATGGCGGGCACAGCTGTCACGCTCGGTACCGTCGGCGGCCTCGCCGTGCCGCCGCTGGCCGGCCGGCTCGTCGACCGCGTCGGGCCGCGGGCCGTCGTCGTCGGGGCCCAGCTGCTGCAGGCCGCCGGCGCGGGCGCGTACCTGCTCGCCGACGCCGCCGGCGCGGTCGTGGGCGCCGCGGTCCTGCTCGCCACCGGGCAGCAGCTGTTCTACAGCTCCCTGTTCGTGCTCATCGCCGACGTCGCGGGCGACGTCCCGAAGGATCGGCCGTTCGCCGAGGTGGGGATGGTGCGGGCCGGCTGCTTCGGCCTCGGCGGGCTCGTCGCGGGCGCGCTGCTGACCTGGCTGGGCGCGGACGGCTACCGGATCGCGCTCCTCCTCGACGCCGCGACGTTCGTCGTGGCCGCGTCGATCCTCGCCCTGTTCGTCCAGCTCGCGCGGCCGCACAAGCAGCACTGCGAACGCTCGGTCAAGGTGCTGCGCGACCGGCCGTACCTCGCGTTGATCCTGTTCAGCGGGCTCTTCGGGCTCTCGCTCGAGTTCTTCCTGATCGGCACGCCGGTCTTCGTGTTCGACCGGCTGCACGGCCCGGCCTGGCTGCCCGGCGCGATCCTTGCGCTGCTGACCGTATTGACGAGCGTCGGCGGCACGCTCGCGCTGCGGCTCACCGCCCGGCTGACCCGGATCACGGCGATGCGCGCGGGCTCGGCGCTGTTCGCGGCGTGGTGCGTGATCAGCCTCGGCGTGCTCCTCGTGCCCGACGGCTGGCGCGTGGTGTACCTCCTGGCGTCGACGCTGGTGTTCGCCGCCGGCGATCTCGTCTTCGGCCCGCGTTCGGGTGCACTGGCCGAAGCCGCGGCACCTCCGGTGGCTCGCGGGCGTTATCTCGCTGCGTACCAGTACGCGTTCACCATGGCGCAGGTGCTCGCGCCCGCCGTGGTGGCGTTGTTCTCGGTCGCCGACTGGTTACCCTGGGTGCTGGTCGGGGCGTGTGCCGGCGTCGCCGTGGCCGGGCTCGGGATGCTCGGGTCGCGGTTGCCGGCGGACGCCGTCGCACCCGGTCAGAGTTGAGCGGAACAGACTCAAGTTTTCCTGCGTTGAGGATAGTGTCAGGTCTCGGTCAGGCCTGTCACCTGGACTTTTGGTGTATCGAGCATGAGGTGAGGGATGGACGCTTTCAACCCGACCACGAAGACCCAGCAGGCGATCTCGTCCGCGGCGCAGGCAGCCACCATGGCCGGCAACCCGCACGTGTCGGCCGCCCATCTGCTGGGCGCCCTGCTGGCGCAGGGTGAGGGGCTGACCGCACCGCTGCTGACCGCGGTCGGGGCCGACCCGGGGGTGGTGCACAAGGAGCTCGAGCCGCTGATCGCGGCCCTGCCGTCGGCGACCGGCGCGACGGTGTCGAGCCCGCAGTTCGACACGTTCGCCGTCAAGTCGCTGACGCGCGCGCAGAAACTCGCCACCGAGCTGGGCGACGAGTACGTCTCGACCGAGCACCTGCTCGTCGGGCTCGCCACCGAAGGCGGCCAGGTGGCCGACCTGCTCAAGCGCCACGGCGCGACGCCGGACGCGCTGCAGGAGGCGTTCGCCAAGGTCCGCGGCTCCGCCCGGATCACCAGCGCGGACCCGGAGAGCACGTTCAAGGCGCTGGAGAAGTACGGCGTCGACCTCACCGAGCGCGCCCGCGCCGGCGAGCTCGACCCGGTCATCGGGCGGGACACCGAGATCCGCCGCGTCGTGCAGGTGCTGTCGCGGCGCACGAAGAACAACCCGGTCCTGATCGGCGAGCCGGGCGTCGGCAAGACGGCCATCGTCGAGGGGCTGGCCCAGCGCATCGTCGCCGGGGACGTGCCGGAGTCGCTGCGCGGCAAGCGCGTCGTTGCCCTCGACCTCGGGTCGATGGTGGCCGGCGCGAAGTTCCGCGGCGAGTTCGAGGAGCGGCTGAAGGCCGTGCTCAAGGAGATCACCGACTCCGCGGGCGAGGTCATCACGTTCATCGACGAGCTGCACACCATCGTCGGCGCCGGTGCCACCGGTGAAGGCGCGATGGACGCGGGCAACATGATCAAGCCGATGCTCGCCCGCGGTGAGCTGCGGATGGTCGGCGCGACCACGCTCGACGAGTACCGCCAGCACATCGAGAAGGACGCGGCCCTGGAGCGGCGCTTCCAGCAGGTGCTGGTCGGCGAGCCGTCGCCCGAGGACACCATCGCGATCCTGCGCGGGCTGAAGGAGCGTTACGAGGTGCACCACGGTGTCCGGATCACGGACGCCGCGCTGGTCGCCGCGGCGACGCTGTCCGACCGCTACATCACCGCGCGCTTCCTGCCGGACAAGGCCATCGACCTGGTCGACGAGGCCGCGTCCAAGCTGCGCATGGAGATCGACTCGCGGCCGGTGGAGATCGACGAGGTCGAGCGGGCGGTCCGCCGTCTCGAGATCGAGGAGATGGCGCTCGCCAAGGAGAGCGACGCGGCTTCGAAGGACCGGCTCAACGCGTTGCGCGCCGAGCTGGCCGAGAAGCGGGAGACGCTGACCGCGTTGACCGCGCGCTGGCAGAACGAGAAGGGCTCGATCGAGCGCGTCCGCGAGCTCAAGGAGCAGCTCGAGCAGCTGCGCGGCGAGTCCGAACGCGCCGAGCGCGACGGCGACCTGGGCAAGGCCGCCGAGCTGCGCTACGGCCGGATCCCGGCGCTGGAGAAGGAGTTCGAAGCGGCCACCGCGGCGAGCGAGGCCAGCCAGCAGAACGTCATGCTGAAGGAAGAGGTCGGCGCGGACGACGTCGCGGACGTGGTCAGCGCGTGGACCGGCATCCCGGCCGGACGGCTGCTCGAGGGCGAGACCGGCAAGCTCCTCCGGATGGAAGAGGAACTCGGCCGTCGGGTCATCGGGCAGCAGGAAGCCGTGCAGGTCGTCTCGGACGCGGTGCGCCGCAGCCGGGCCGGCGTCGCCGACCCCGACCGCCCGACCGGCTCGTTCCTGTTCCTCGGCCCGACCGGCGTCGGCAAGACCGAGCTGGCGAAGGCGCTGGCGGAGTTCCTGTTCGACGACGAGCGCGCGATGCAGCGCATCGACATGAGCGAGTACGCCGAGAAGCATTCGGTGGCGCGCCTGGTCGGTGCCCCGCCGGGCTACGTCGGGTACGACCAGGGCGGGCAGCTGACCGAGGCCGTCCGGCGCCGGCCGTACTCGGTGGTGCTGCTCGACGAGGTGGAGAAGGCGCACCCGGACGTCTTCGACGTGCTGCTGCAGGTCCTCGACGACGGGCGGCTGACCGACGGCCAGGGCCGGACGGTGGACTTCCGCAACACCATCCTGATCCTGACCTCGAACCTCGGCTCGCAGGCCATCGCCGACCCGAACCTGGACGAGCGGCAGCGGCGGGACGCGGTGCTGTCGACGGTGCAGCGGCAGTTCAAGCCGGAGTTCCTCAACCGGCTCGACGACATCGTCGTGTTCCACTCGCTCGGCACCGAGCAGCTGACGTCCATTGTGGACATCCAGGTGGCGCGGCTGGCCGCGCGGCTGGCGCAGCGCAGGCTGAACCTGGAGGTCACCGACGGCGCCCGCGAGTGGCTCGCGCTCAACGGCTTCGACCCGATCTACGGTGCCCGCCCCCTGCGGCGGCTGGTCCAGTCGGCGATCGGCGACAAGCTGGCGAAGGAGCTGCTGTCCGGCGAGGTCCGCGACGGCGACACGGTCCGGGTCGACATCCCGGCACTGGAAGCCGGGGACGCGCTGACCGTCGAGCGCGTCTGACCCGCAGGGTCATCAGGGGCACCTTCATGGTCTTCACGTCCATGGGGGTGCCCCTCATGGCGCTTCGCGGGCGTCCACAGTGGTGGTTCGTGACGATTTGTCGACCCGGGCGCGGGGAAATGGTCCGAACGGGCCCGGCGACACGGGTACCGGCGATCATCTCTTCGGCGTAGCAGGCGATACCCTGCACGTCGTGGGTATTCCGGCGTGGATCTGGTTCGTCATCGCGGCCGTCGCCCTGGTGGCGGGCCTCGGGCTGCTCGCGGCCGACCGGGCGAAGGAGGGCTCGCGCAACCGCGAGCGCATGCGCTGGGCGCAGTTGCGCGGCTGGCAGTTCGTCGAAGAGGACGAACGGCTGCCGCAGCAGTGGGCAGGCGGCGCCATCGGCTACTTCGGCGCGGACGCCGCCGTGAACGTCGTCGCGGGCTCGACCTTCACCTCCGACGGCCGCCGTCCCGTGTTCATCTTCGACATCGAGTCCGAGGGGCAGATCCCGGCGGTCGTCGTCGCCGTGCGCTGCAACAAGAAGCACCGGATCCCGATCGAGATGTGGCTGTCCAGCGTGCCGTTCCAGCGCGCCGACATGCCCGAGATGCTCGGCCCGATCGGCTCGCGCTACGCCTTCGCCGACGACGCCGACGGCGCTCGCGCGGTGATCACCCAGGAGCTCGTCGACGCCGCGGACCAGCTCGGCGGCGACGTCGGCGTGGCCTGGCTCGAGAACGAGTGGGTGCTCGCCAGCGTGGCCCCGACCGCGGGCCCGTCGCGCCTCGAGCGGCTGCTGCGCGACCTCGGCGAGATCGCGGACATCGTCGACCCGTTCGACGAGGACTACGACGCGGGCCGCCACCAGGCGAGCGCGCCGATCCCGTCCACCGGCGGCAACCCGCCGACCCCGGCCGCCGGGACGCCGGTCCAGCAGCCGCCCGCGGACCCGTCGACGCAGGACTAGAAGTCGAGGACCGGCTGGTCCAGCACGCTCGCCGACACCGACTGGTGCTGGTCGAGGGTGCCGCGCACCGACGTGGTCACGCCGTTTTCGACGTGCACCACGTGGTCGACGTCGAAGGTGCCGCTGATCGAGTTCACCGCGCCCGAGCCCGCGCTCTGGGTCGTCCTCAGCACTCCTGACGCCGGGCCCAGCCCGCCGCCGAGCTCGTGCTCCTGGCCGACGCCGAGCCTGCCGGTCACGTGCTGGGCGGACGTCGCGCCGATCGCGCCGAGCCCGCCCAGGTCCACGCCCTGCCCCGACGAGCGGTGCACTCCGAGGTCGCCGGTGAAGCCGCCCGAGCCGGGGTCGACCCGCTCGGCGTTCTCGGTGAGCACGTCGGCGTCACCCGGGAGCCAGACGCCGGTGTGGCGGGTCTCGGCGACGCCGTGGGTCAGCCGCTGCTCGCCGTTCGTCGCCACCGCCGTCGAACCGAGGCGGAGGTCGTGGTGGTCCGAACCCACCGGCAGGGCGATCCCGGCCGGGGTGGCGAACGCCGCCGCGGGGGCCGCGAACAAGAGGGCCACGGGTGCCGCGCCGGCGGCGATCTTGGGCACGAAGCCGCTTTTGCGCCTGCTGTGCTTACCCATGCGCGGACGATAACCCGAGGCCGAAACGGCTGCACCCGGAGGCCCTGACCTGTGGGTATCGTTCACCCACATGACCACCACCAACTTCTTTGCCGGGGGTCCGGGTGGCGGAGCCCCCGGCCAGGGGCGAAGTCCCGGACGTCACACCGCCGTGATCACCGGAGCCACCGCGGGCATCGGCGCGCAGTTCGCGCGCACGCTCGCCGCCGAGAAGTACGACCTGGTGCTCGTCGCCCGCGACACCGCGCGCCTGGAGGCCTACGCCGCTGAGCTGCGGGAAAAGCACGGTGTCGGCGTCGAGGTGCTCGCCGCCGATCTGTCCGAAGTGGACGGACGAGCGGCGGTCGAGGAGCGGCTCGCCGCCGGTCCGGTCGACCTGCTGGTGAACAACGCCGGGTTCGGGCTGAACGGCGACTTCTGGACGATCCCGCCGGACGCGCTGCAGCGCCAGCTCGACGTCAACGTCACGGCCGTGCTGCGGCTGACCAGGGCCGTGCTGCCCGGCATGATCCAGCGCGGTCACGGCGAGATCATCCAGGTCAGCAGTGTCGCGGGCTTCTTCAGCGGTCGCGGCTCGACGTACACCGCGAGCAAGAACTGGGTCACGTCGTTCACCGAAGGCATCGCCGCGTCGCTGCCGAAGGGTGTCCGGATGATGGCGCTGTGCCCCGGTTTCACCGCGACCGAGTTCCACCAGCGGGCCGGTATCGGGAAGCCCGGCCCGAAAATCGCCTGGCTGGGTGTCGAACAGGTGGTCGGCGAGGCGCTGGCGGACCTGCGGCGCGGCAAGGTGATCTCGGTGCCGAGCCTGCAGTACAAGGCCGTCGTCGCGATCGGCGGGTTGCTGCCGCGCGCCGTGCTGCGCCGGATCAGTGGCGGCTTCGGCGGCAAGGGCCGCACCTGAGTAGGGCTGTCCCTACCTGGAAGACGCGCGTGCGCACCAGGGTGACCGGGGTGTCGCCTCAATAGCGTTTTCCCCATGACGAATGAGGCGGTTCGGCTCGAGGCCGTGCGCAAGGAGTACGACGGCGTGGTCGCGCTGGACGGGGTCTCGATCTCGTTCCCGCGCGGCGGGTTCACCGCGGTGATGGGCCCGTCCGGGTCGGGCAAGAGCACGTTCCTGCACTGCGCGGCGGGCCTCGACCGGCCGACGTCGGGCCGCGTCGTGCTCGACGGCCAGGACCTCGACCGCAAGAGCGAGACGTACCTGACGAAGCTGCGCCGCGACCGCGTCGGCTTCGTCTTCCAGGCGTTCAACCTGCTCCCGGCGCTGACGGTCGAGCAGAACGTCGTGCTGCCGCTGCAACTCGCCGGCAAGCGCCCGGACAAGCGGCTCGTCGCGCGGATCCTCGCGCACGTCGGCCTCGACGGGCGCCGCAAGCACCTGCCCGGTCAGCTGTCCGGCGGCCAGCAGCAGCGCGTCGCGATCGCGCGGGCGCTGGTCACCGACCCGGCCGTCCTCTTCGCCGACGAGCCGACCGGCGCACTCGACACCCGCACCGCCGCCGACGTGCTCGGCCTGCTGCGCGAGTCCGTCCGGGCGTCCGGCCAGACGGTGATCATGGTGACGCACGACCCGGTCGCCGCGTCCTACGCCGACGAGGTCGTCTTCCTGGCCGACGGCCGGATCGCCGGACGGCTGGTCCGGCCGACCGCCGAAGCCGTCGCCGAGCGGATGACCCGTCTCGGCGCGTGGGACCGGTTGGCGGTGTGATGTTCAAGCTCGCGATGCGGACGCTGCGCCTGCGCAAAGGCGGCTTCCTGGCGACGTTCGTCGCCGTGTTCTTCGGCGCGCTGATCGTCTCGGCGTGCGGTGGCCTGATGGAGACGGGCATCCGGTCCGAGACGCCGGTGCAGCGGCTGGCCGCGGCGCCGATCGTCGTCGGCGGGCAGCAAACGCTTGCGGTGCCGGAAGAAGACCCGGCGACCGCCGATCCCGAGGACAAGCACAAGGTCAAGAACGCGACCCTGCCCGAGCGCGTCCGCGTCGACGCGTCTTTGGCCGACCGCCTGCGCGCGGTCCCGGGCGTCACGAACGTCGTCGGCGAGGTCAGCTTCGCGGCGCAGGCCGGGGCGTTGAGCGCGCTGGGGCATGCCTGGGACTCCGCCGCGCTGACGCCGTACGCGTTGACAGGCGAAGCGCCGAAGCCGGGTGAAGTGGTCGTTGACGCCGACATGGGGATCGCCGTCGGGACCACTCTGCCCGTCGCGGCGCACGGCACCATCGGTCAGTACCGCGTGTCCGGCATCGCGAAGGCGCCCCAGTCCATGCGGGACTCCGCGCTGTTCTTCTCCGCTTCGGACGCGGAAAAGCTCTCCGGGCACCCGGGCCAGTTCGACGCCATCGGCGTCTTCGGCGGTGACGTCGACGCGGTGGCGGCGGCCGTCGGCGACGCCGGGGTCGTGACGACCGGCGTCGACCGCGGTCTCCTCGAGTTCCCCGAGGTGGGCAAGAGCGGCGAGGACCTCATCGTGCTGGCCGCCGTCTCGGGCGGGCTGTCGGCGACGGTCATGGTGTTCGTGGTCGCGGGCACGCTCACGCTGTCGACCCAGCAGCGTCAGCGCGAGCTCGCGCTGCTGCGCGCGATCGGCACGACCCCGCGGCAGCTGCGGCGGATGGTCCTCGGCGAGGCGCTGGTCGTCGGCGTGCTGGCGGTGGCCGTCGCGGTCGTGCTCGGCCCGGTGCTCGGGGACTGGCTGTTCGGCGAGCTGGCGGCCAACCACGTCGTGCCGGACGTCCTGCGGTTCGAGCAGGGCTGGCTCCCGGCGACGGTCGCCGCGGGCGCGTCGCTGCTGGCCGTCGTCGCCGCTTCGTTCGTCGCCGGCCGTCGTGCCTCGAAGGTCCGGCCGACCGAAGCGCTGGCCGAAGCCGCCGTCGAACGACGCTGGCTGACGCCGATCCGGCTGATCACCGCGATCCTGTGCTTCGCGGGCGGGACGGCACTGGTGATCGTCACGGTCGCCGTGATGGCCGGCCCGGTCGCGGCCAGCACGGCCGGCCCCGCGGTGATGCTGTGGGCGTTCGGGTTCGCGGCGATCAGCCCCGGCGTCACCAAGGTGACGGCGATGCTGCTGCGCTGGCCGGTCCAGGCGGTCAGCGGCGTCACCGGCCGGGTCGCGCTGCTCAACACCCGCGTCGGTGCGGTGCGGACGGCCGGCGCGGTCACCCCGATCATGCTCGCGGTCGGCATCGCGACCGCCAACATCTACCTGCAGACCACCCAGGAAGCCGTCTCGAACCAGGCGTACACCGAGGACCTGCGCGCGGACGCGGTCGTCGCCGGGCCGGACGGGCTGGACAGTTCGGTGCTGGGGCGCGTGCGCTCGGCGCCGGGCGTCGCCGGTGCGTCGGAGTACGTCACCAGCACGGTGTTCGTCGAGAAGCCGTTCGATTCGACCCACGACGAAGACGGCTGGCCCGCGCTCGGCGTCAGCGAGCTGAGCGGGAACGCCGTCGAGGTGCCGGACACGCTCGGCCGTCACGTCGGCGACACGCTGTCGCTGCGGCTCGGCGACGGCGCGCCGGTGGACGTGCGGGTGTCCGCCGTCGTGAGCCAGCGCGCCGGGTTCGAACGGCTTGTGCTGCCCGCGTCGCTGCTGGCCCCGCACACGACGCTCGGACTGGCGCCGCAGCTGCTGGTGCGGGCGGCTCCCGGCGTCGACACGGCGACGCTGACTTCGCGCCTTCGCGAGGCGACAGCGGGGTTGCCGGTGGCTGTCGGTGATCGGGACGCGCTGATCGCGGCGCACGCGAAGGGCAACGAGATCGGCGCGTGGGTCAACTACCTGCTCGTCGGGATGATCATCGCGTATACGGTGATCTCCGTGGTGAACACGCTGGTGATGGCCACGGCCAAGCGGCGGCGCGAGTTCGGGCTGCAGCGGCTGAGCGGGTTCACCCGCGGCCAGGTGCTCCGGATGGCCGGTGTCGAAGGCGGGTTGATCGCGGCCATCGCCGTGCTGCTCGGGACGCTCGTCTCGGCGGGCGCGATCGTGCCGTTCTGCCTGGTGGTGAGCGGATCGGTGCTGCCGTCCGGGCCACTGGCGAGCTACCTGGTGGTGCTCGCGATCGCCGTGGTGCTTTCGCTCGTCGCGATCCTCGTCCCGGCCTGGGCAGCGACGCGCGGGCGTGCGGTCGACGCCACATCCATCGGGGAGTGAGAACGGCCGTGTGTAAGACTCTCGGCCGTGGCGAACCCCGGGTTGGATCAAGCGGCGAAACTCGAACTGGCCAGGCTGGTCACCGATCTTTCCGTGGTGCACGGAAAAGTGACCCTGGCGTCCGGCAAGGAAGCCGACTACTACATCGACCTCCGGCGCGCGACGCTGCACCACGCCGCCGCGCCGCTGATCGGCAAGCTGCTGCGCCAGCTGACGGCGGACTGGGACTACGTCGCGGCGGGCGGCCTGACGCTCGGCGCCGACCCGGTCGCCCTGGCCATGCTCCACTCCGCGGCGACCGACGGGGTCGTGCTCGACGCGTTCGTCGTCCGGAAGTCCGTCAAGGAACACGGGATGCAGCGGCGCATCGAGGGCATGGAGGTCCGGGGCCAGCGCGTGCTGGCCGTCGAGGACACGTCGACGACGGGTGGCAGCGTGCTGACGGCGGTCGAGGCCCTGCGTGAAGCGGGCGCGAACGTGGTGGGCGTGGTGACGGTGGTCGACCGCGACACCGGGGCGCGGGAGGCCATCGAGAAGGAAGGCCTGGAGTACCGCTACGTCCTGGGCAAGGACGACCTCGGTCTCGACTGATTGGCCGCGGTGACCGCGGTCACCGACAATCAGCCCGTGACGTTTCCGCGGCTCCGGTGTCCTCCTGTCGAGGAGGTGCCGTGACGACCGCCGCTACCCCGCTTGACGACGCGACCCTCGTCGGCCGCGCCAAGGACGGCGATGTCCGGGCGTACGAGCAGCTCGTGCTGCGCTACCAGGGGCCGATGTTCCGGCTCGCCGTGAAGATGCTCGCGCACCGCGGCGACGCCGAAGACGTCGTGCAGGAGGTGTTCCTCAACGCCTGGCGCAAGCTCGGCCAGCTCGGTGAGGACGCCGCGTTCGTCGGCTGGCTCTACCGGGCCACCACGAACCGCTGCCTCAATGCCATCCGCGCGCGCCGGCCCCAAGCGGACGTCGACCTCGACACCGCCGAGTCGCCGCGGGCGGACCTGCAGCCCGAACGGGCCGCGCAGGTCAACGGGCAGCTCGCGGCGTTGAACGCGGCCCTGGTGCAGCTGACGCCCGAACAGCGGGCGTGCTGGCTGCTGCGCGAAGTGCACGGCCGGTCCTACGACGAAATCGGCGAAGTCGTCGGCGCGAACGTAACGGCTGTCCGCGGCCGGATCGCGCGGGCCCGTGCCCAGCTGGCGGAGGTGCTGAAGCCGTGGCGATGACGGACTACGAGCTGCCCTGCGAACGCGACGTCGAGCAGGTGTGGGAGCGGCTCGACGCGGTCGGCGCCGGGCTGGCCGACGAGCACGAGCTGACCTGCCCGCACTGCCGGGCCGCCCGCGAAAGCCTGCTGGCCCTGCGCGAGGCCACCGCGGAACTGGTGGCCGAGGACGACGTCCCGCCTGCCCTGTTCGGCCGGATCATGTCCGCGGTCCGCGCCGAGGTGCGACGCGGCTCGATGGTGGCGCTGCCGACCCCGGAACCCGGGTTCGTCGAGATCAGCGAGCAGGCCGTCGCGGCCGTGCTGCGGTACGCGGCGGACACGGTCGACGGTGTCCGCGCGCGACGCTGCCGGGTGCGGACTGGCGCGAACGGCGTCGTCGAAGTCGAACTCACCCTCGCGGTGAGTCTGCGGAACGCTACCGGCGGTGCGGCGTTGGCCTCGGTGCGGGAGCGGGTGACCGCGGCGGCCGCGGCCCGGGTGGGGCTGACGCTGGCGCGGCTCGACCTGCTGGTGGACGACATCTTTGCGGAAGACACTGTCGGGGAGCCAGGGGAATGAGCGTGGAGTACGTCATCGCCGATCCGGTGATCACCGCGGTGGCGGCGCGGGCGGCGATCGGCACGCCGGGCGTCGTGCGGCTCGAGCCGGGCCTGCGCGGCCTGGTGACGGCGTGGACGCGAGCCGCCCGGCAGCGCTGGAAGGGCCTCGACCCGGCGCCGGCCGACGGCGTCCGGGCCCGCACGGCCGACGGCCGGGTGACGGTCGAGATCGACCTGGTCACGGCGGCGGCCGACCAGGCGGCGGCGGTGGGCCGGGCCGTGCAGCGCGCGGTCGGCCGGTTCGTCACCGAGCAGACCGGCCTGGCCGTCGCCGAGGTTTCGGTGTCCATCATGGACATCGAGCCCCGGTGACCGGCGCCGAAGCCGTCGAGAAGATCGTCGGCGCCCTCGAAGCCGTGGCCGGTCTCCGCCTGGCGACCCCGGTTTCCCCGGAGACGACCTGGCTGCCGGTCGACTGGGCCGGCCTGGCGGTCGACCTTTCGCCGGAGGTCGTCCAGATCCGCCTGATCGCGACGCGGCTGCCGATCCCGCCGCTGCTCGACCGCGCCGCGGCGGCGGTGCGCCCGGTGCTGGCGGGCACGGAGTGGGCGGACGCGCGGCTGCGGCTGGTCGTCACGGACCTCGACGGCGCGGCGTTCGCGAGACCCACGTCACAGTGACCCTCTCCCGTCCTCCGGGTCCTTACCCACGAAAAGCGTTGGGGCTCAGGACATCCAGGGAGGACACCGATGACCGCGACGGCCGAAAAGAACGAGACCGCTGCCCTCGTCACGAAGCAGGGCACGACCACGATCGCCGACACCGTGGTCCAGAAGATCGCCGGGCTCGCCGCGCGCGAGGTCGGCGGCGTGCACGACCTCGGGGGTGGCGCGGCGCGCGCGTTCGGCGCGCTGCGTGACCGCATCCCGGGCGCGTCGGCCAGTGCCGGCCGGGGCGTCTCGGTCGAGGTCGGGGAGAAGCAGGCGGCCGTCGACCTGGAGATCCTGGTCGAGTACGGCGTCGCCATCGCCGACCTCGCGCGGTCGGTGCGCCGCAACGTCGTCACCTCGATCGAGCAGATGACCGGACTGCAGGTCGTCGAGGTGAACATCACCGTCAGCGACGTCCACCTGCCCGGCGACGAGGCACCGGCGCCGTCCGACCGGGTCAGCTGATCCGGCGTACCGTCGAGAGCGTGGACGAGCCGTCGAAGCCCGACGAGCCGCCGGAGCGGCCGGGGCACCAGCCACCGTGGAAGAAGCCGCCCGAGCAGTACCCGCACGAAGAGCCGACGAAGTACCCGGCAAAACGCCCACCGGAATTTCCACCGGGCGTGACGCCTCCGTCACCGCCAAGGTGAACAGGTTGCTCCGGTGGGTTAAACATCACACAGCGGGGCAATCTCAGGGGCGGCCGAACTCGATCAGCGGAGTAAAGTCGCTGGTAGGGGGTTCGGTGAAGGGGGCGTGTGGTGGCGAAGTTCCTGGCGGAAGTGACTGTCGCGGTACACATCTTGGCCTTGCTCCTCATCGGTTTCGGCGGCTTCATCGCCTGGCGCTGGCCGAAGCTGATCTACGTCCACCTGCTCGGCGTCGCCTGGGGCGTCCTGGTCAACGTCGCGCCGGTGCCGTGCCCGTTCACCGCGTTGGAGAACTTCTTCCGCCACCAGCAGGGCCTCGGTGACTTGCCCGGCGGGTTCAACGCCTACTACCTGTACGGCACGGTGTTCCCGCAGTCGTGGCTGCCGGCGATCGGCGTCGTCGCGATCGCGGTGGTCGTCTACTCCTACGTCGGCGTCTACCACCGCTGGCGCCACCGCGACCACGAGGACGCCCGGACGCACCGGGTCCGCCTGGGCTAGGCGACAATCGGGGGGTGAGCACCTCCCCCGACGCCGGACCCACCGAGTGGGTGAGCCGCGAAGAGGTCGGCGTCGGCCCGTGGCCGGGTGACTGGCCGTCCGACGAGCGGTACGACCCCGACCTCCTGCGCGACGGCGACCGCCGCAACGTCGTGGACGCGTACCGGTACTGGCGCCGCGAGGCGATCGTGTCCGATGTGGACAGCCGGCGGCACCCGTTCCACGTCGCCATCGAGAACTTCCAGCACGACCACAACATCGGCACGGTCGTCCGCACGGCGAACGCGTTCGCGGCGGCGGAGGTCCACATCGTCGGCCGCCGCCGCTGGAACCGCCGCGGCGCGATGGTGACGGACCGCTACCAGCACCTCCGTCACCACGAGGACGTCTCCGGGCTGGTCTCGTTCGCGTCCGAGCAGGGGCTGGCGCTGGTCGCGGTCGACAACACGCCCGGCGCGCAGCCCGTCGAGACGGCGGAAATCCCGCGCGAGTGCGTGCTGCTGTTCGGCCAGGAAGGGCCGGGGTTGTCGCCGGGCGCGCAGGAGGCGGCGTCCCTGGTGGTGTCGATCGCCCAGTTCGGGACGACGCGCTCGATCAACGCGGGCGTCGCGGCCGGGATCGTCATGCACGCGTGGATCCGGCAGCACGCGGATCTGTCGACCGCCTGGTGACTACAGCCCCCAGCCCCAGCGCAGCTGGACCACGCCCGACGCGTTGTTGGTGGCCAGGCCGCTGCCGCTCTGCCGCGTGATCGAGTAGGTGTCGCCCGAGCGCAGGCCGGGCCAGTAGACGACGCCCATCTGCCGGGACCGCGCGAGGTCGGTGGTGGCGGCGAAGTACGCGGTGAAGTTGTTGCCGTCCTGGTGGCCGGCCGAGTAGTCCAGCCCGGTCGTCATCGGGGCGCCGGCCTCGTCGATGACCGTGCGCGAGGAGTACGAGCCGAGCCGGTTGCTGAGGTTCGTGGTCCACGCCGAGCGGGTCGTGTCCGAGGCCCAGAAGCCGTAGAAGTGCAGCGACAGCAGCGTTCCGGTCAACGCGCTCGCCGCGCCGACGCCCGTGACGTTGTCGTTGTAGCCGGTGCCGCTGATCAGCACCCGGCCGCGCGGGATGTTCGAGTGCCGCGAGAGCCAGGTCGAGCAGAGCGACACCCAGGAGTTCAGGCTGTAGCCGAACGGCTCGTTCATCGGCTCGAAGTAGACGCTGCCGTTGCCGCCGTAGTCGCCGGTGACCTTGTCCCACATGGTGTTCCACGCGGTGACGTCGTCGACGAGGCCGTCCTTGTTCGCTTCCCAGTAGCCGAAGATGACCTTCATGCCGTGGGCCAGCGCGGAGTCGGCGGCGCCCTTGTACCGTGCCCACCAGTCCGAATTGACGCTCTGCGGGTTGATCGGCAGCCGTACGGTGTTGGCACCCAGCTGCTGCTGGAACCCGCTGATGATGCCGTCGGCCTTGGTGCGGACGACGTCGTAGCTGTCACCGGCCGTGAGGCCGGTCGGGATGACCCAGCCGTCCACGTAGTTGTCGCGGGCGTCGGCCCAGTTCACGCCGCGGAAGGCGTTGGTGGCGGCGGAGGCGTCTTGGGGGATCGTGAGCAGGGGCGCGGCGAGGACCGCGATCAGGAGGGCGCGCAGGCAGCGACGAAGGCGGGTCATGCGAACTCCGATGTCCGATGATCGATGTTGACGTCAACATGCCTGGCGAGAATGCGCTCGGACCGTCGCCGGTGTCAAGCGTCAGACGGGGGCGACCTCGACCGGGATGCCGTTCAACACCGACGTTCCGGACGGAACGTCCAGCACCGTCTCGTCGGTGACCAGGTTCGAGTTGACGCCCGGATTCGCGCGTGCCACCTGCGTCCGCGAACCGTCGACGTCGTGACCCCAGCCGTGCGGGATGCTCACCACGCCCGGCCGAACCTCGTCGGTCACCTCGACCGGGACTTCGAGCTTTCCGGCGCGGGACGTCACCGACGCGAGGGCGCCGTCGGTGAGGCCCAGGCGGGCGGCGTCCTCGGGGTGGACCAGGACCGTGCAGCGGTTGCCGCCGCGGATCAGCGGCTTGAGGTTGTGCATCCACGAGTTGTTCGAGCTGAGGTGCCGCCTGCCGATCAGCACGAGGCCGTCGTCCGCCGGTTTCGCCAGTTCGGCACGCAGCCGGGGGACGTCGGCGACGACCTCCGGCGGCGCCAGCTCGATCCGGCCGGACGCCGTGCAGATCACCTCGGGGATCCGCGGCTGCAGCGGCCCGAAGTCCATCCCGTGCGGCGCGGCTTCGAGGTCGGCGAGCGTGACGTCGTAGGGCCCGGCGCGCAGCATCAGGTCCACCAGCCGCGCGGGACCGGTGCGGTCGTGGGTGACCTCGAGCTTGGCTCGGCGCGCGACGTCGGCGGCGACGAAGTCGTCGAGCGCCGCGAAGTCCGCTTCGGGGCCCTGACCGGTGACGATGCCGGTGAGCCGCAGCATCGTCTCCCACTCCTGCGGGAGCTTCGACGGCAGCGTGGCCGGCGTCCAGTTCGCGACGTTGCGCACCGAGAGCTGGTAGAAGGCCAGGTCGAAGTGCGGCCGTTCGAGCGGCGACGGGCCGGGCAGGATGACGTCGGCCTGGCGCGACGTCTCGTTGAGGTAGACGTCGACGGAGATCATGAAGTCGAGCTTCTTCAGGGCTTCGGCGAGCCGTCCGGCGTTCGGTGTGCTCAGGCACGGGTTGCCGCTGACCGTGATCAGCGCGCGGACCTGGCCCTCGCCCGGGGTTTCGATCTCGTCGGCGAGCGTCGCGACCGGCAGCTCCCCGACGACCTCGGGGTAGCCGCGCACCCGGCTGTGCCAGCGTCCGACGGCGAACGGCCGCCGGTTCCCGGTCGGCTGGCAGGCCGCCAGCGGGAACATCGCGCCGCCGGGGGCGTCGAGGTTGCCGGTGAGCACGTTGAGGACGTCGACGAGCCAGCTCGCGACCGTGCCGAACGTCTGCGTCGTCGTGCCGATCCGGCCGTAGACCACGGCGTTTTCCGCATCGGCCAGTTCTCGCGCGAGCCGGCGGATTTCCCCGGCGTCGATGCCGGTGCGCGGGGCGACGGCTTCCGGGGTGAACGGCTGAGCCAGCTCGCGGACGTCGTCGAGGCCGTTGAGGTGCTCGGCCAGGCGTCCGGGTGCGACCCGGTTCTCCGCGAACAGCACGTTGACCAGCGCGAACAGCAGCAGCGCGTCGGTGCCGGGCCGGATGGCGTGGTGCTCGTCGGCGAACTGCGCGGTGCGCGTCCGGCGCGGGTCGACGACGACGATCTTGCCGCCGCGCTCGCGGATCCCGCGCAGCCGGCCGCGGATGTCCGGCGCGGTCATCAGGCTGCCGTTCGAGACGAGCGGGTTGGCGCCGAGGATCAGCAGGTGCCGCGTGCGGTCGAGGTCGGGCACGGGGATCGCGAGCGGATCGCCGAACATGGTGCCGGCGGAGTAGTGCTTCGGCAGCTGGTCGACCGAGGTCGCACTGTAGAAGTTCTTGGTGCCCAAGGCTTTGTAGAGCACGCGGCCGTAGAGCGTGAGCGCGATGTTGTGCACGCCGGGGTTGCCCGCGTACACGGCGACGGCGTCCCGGCCGTGCTTCTCGAGGATCGGTGGCAGACGGCGGTCGATCTCGTCGTACGCCTCCTGCCAGCTGACCTCGACGAACTCGCCGCCCCGCTTGAGCAGCGGCGCGGTCAGCCGGTCGGGATCGTGGTGCAGCGCCCCGAGCGACGCGCCCTTCGGGCAGAGGTAGCCCTTCGAGAAGACGTCGTTCTCGTCGCCTAGCACCCGCGTGACCTGCTGGTTCGCGTCGAGCGTCACTTCGAGGCCGCAGGTGGCTTCACACAGCGGGCAGGTCACGTGGGCGGTCGTCATGGCCACCCAACATACCGAGCGGTATGTCGATGGGCAAGGCACGATTGCGACATGGACGTCTCCGCTGCCGAACGCGCAGTGACTTCGCGGCACCTGCGCCGGGTGTGGGCGCTGCCCGGCACGGTCCTCGGCCGCAGCGGCTGGCCCCCGTCGCTCGACCAGCGGCTGCACTGGCACTGGAACTACTGGTGGCAGGCGCACCTGCTGGACACGCTCGTCGACGCCCAGCTGCGCGCACCCACCGCGTCGCGCTTGGCTCTGATCCGGTCGTTCGTGCGTTCGGTGCGGCTGCGCAACTTCGGCCGCTGGACGAACGAGTACTACGACGACATCGCGTGGCTCGGCCTTGCGCTGCAACGGGTTGCGGCCCTCGGGGTCGACACCGGCCCGGCGGTGGCGGCGATCGACACGCAGCTGCTGTCGGGCTGGACGGCCGCGGCGGGCGGCGGCATCTGGTGGCGCGTCGGCGACGAGTTCAAGAACGCCCCGGCCAACGGCCCGGCGGCGATCTTCCACGCACGGTCGGGGAACCCGACTCGCGCCCGCGAGATGCTGGACTGGATGACGTCCACTCTGGTCGATCCGGCGTCCGGCTTGGTGTGGGACGGGATTCGCACGGACACGGGCGAGCTGGTGAAGCACATCTACACGTACTGCCAAGGGGTTTACCTCGGGGCGTGCCTGGAACTGTCCTCAATGGACGACGCGGCCAGGACGGTCCGCGCGGTGGCTGAGCAGTGCGCCCCTGGAGGAGTCCTCCGCGGCCAGAGCGGCGGCGACGGCGGGTTGTTCGCGGCGATCCTGGCGCGCTACCTGGCGTTGGCGGCGCACGCGTTGCCCGGCCCGGAAGCGGAAGTGGCACGCTCGCTGGTCCTGAAGTCGGCGGAGGCGTGCTGGTCGGGCGCGGCGCCGGGCCCGGTGTTCAGCGCGTTCTGGGACCGCGCGGCGCCGCCGTTGCCGTTGCCGGCGGACGCCCCGGAGCGGGACATGTCGGTCCAGGTGGGCGGCTGGATGCTCCTGGAAGCCGCGGCGACGCTGTGAGCGGGCGGGTCAGTTCTGGACGCCTTCCTTGCGCGGGTCGAGGTCGATCCGGCCGCGCTTGCCGTCCTCCCCGGTCTCGTGCCAATCGGCGATCGCGGCCTTGAGCCGGGCCTTCTGCTCCGCGTCGCCCGCCGCGTACTTCTCCGCAGCCTTCTTGATGCGATCGGCCGCCATGAGGTACCGCGCGGTCGTCTTCTGGAAGAACGACTCGACGTCTTCCCGCAACGCGATCAGCGCCGTGTCCGCCGCGATGGGCACGACGCCGCGGCCCACGAGCTGCCCGTCGGCGTAGGACGCCGTGGCGACCTTGCTCAGCAGGCCGGAGTAGATCTCGGCGGCGTCGTAGCAGTGCTGGGCGATCTCCATGACCACCACGACGTCCACGGCGAACCGGCCGGACGCGGACGGATCGCTGTCGTCGCCGTCGGGACTGCTCTTCGTGAAGTCGTAGAGTTCCAGCACCGTGCGGTCGACGCCGGCGATCCGGTGCCCGATGGCCGTGACGGCCTTCTGGTAGTCCGCTTCGGCCTCGTCCAGATCACTGTGGAGGGTGCGGACGGCGGAATCCAAGTGGGCGAAGAAGCCGCTCAGCTGCGGGAACCGCAGGTCTTCGTTCGGCTTCCCCTCGCGGAGGTTCAGCGCGAAGTCGATCAGGCTCAGCGCCGTGCCGATGCTCTCCGGAGCCTCTTCTCCCAATGCCTTGGTGACCGTCGAGACGATTCCCCATGCCTGGCCGGCGGCGTTCACCGCCACCCTTTCCTTCGGGGTGTCGCCCGATGGCGGAGCGGCTTCGAAAAGCTCGCTGGTGGCCTGGGCGATGAGCTGGAGGATGTTGTTCCGCGTGGCGTGGATCGTCGTGGCCCGCACGGAGTAGCAGTTCGCCAGCCACCGCACGAGAACGCTCTGGTTCTTCAGCGTGGGGCCGACCGTCGACAGGAAGCCGCCTTTGAGGCTGTTCGCGGCGAGCCCCGTCCAGCCGGCCAGCCACGCCCGGTTGTTGTTGCCGTCGTCCCGGACGGAGAGCTTCTCGACCATTCCGGGCAGCGTGTAGGCGTCGACTGAGCCCTCCGGTCGCATCGTCCCGTCGACGTTCAGGAGACTTTGCCGGGCGTCGTCGAGGGACGAGAGCTCCGGTCCGCCCGCCAGATCCGGGATCGCGGCCGCCAGCTGTTCCCGCTTCGCCCACGCCCAGTCGCCGACCTGGGAAAGGACGTCGGCCGCCCGGCATTCGACGTACTTCGCGTCCGGGACGCTCCAGCCGTCGCAGGGGGCGGACGGCCGGGTGGCCTGCGTGCTGTCGGTGACGGCCCAGGCGACGACCGGGCAGGTCGTCAGATGACCTCGCGACTCGGGCGGGACCTGCCACCGGGCGGGCTCGGGCGCGCCGTCGATCTGGCTCGTGCCGCCGCGCAAAGTCTGCCCGGCGTCCCTGGTCCAGCGGCGCTCCAGCGTCTGCCAGTAATCGTTGAGCGCCGCCGAAAGGGAAGCCGAGTAAACGCTTCCGCTCAGGTACTGACCGCTCATGCGCCACTTCCCCCGATTCGTTCGCCGTCGAGCGCGCCGAGAGTAGCAACAAAGTGACGCATTTAGCCTAATTGTCACTCCGTGGCGTCCGGAAGTGGCCAGTGTCCGGTCAGCAACCGCAGGAGGCGCCGTGCAGGAAACGCGGCGTCAGCGACACCGACTCCGGTGGCCCGTCCGGATCGGCCATCCGGGACAGCAGCATCCGCACCGCCCGCCGTCCGATGTCCGCGATCGGCTGGGCCAGCGTCGTCACCGCCGGGCTCACCCGGCGGGCCCACTCCATGTCGCCGTAGCCGACGACCGCCAGCTCCGAGCCGATGCGGATGCCGCGGCGGTGGGCCTCGTACTGGACGCCCACCAGCATCGACTCGTCCGCCACCACCAGCGCCGTCGGGGAGGGCCAGCCGTCCAGGAGCTTCGCCGTCGCGCGGGCCGCTCCGCCCGACGTCGACAAGCCGCACTCCACCAGCTCGCGGTTGAACCGCAGGCCCGCCTGGTCCAGGCCCAGCCGGTAGCCGCGGACGCGCTCGCGGCTGATGTCCAGGGCCTCGTCGCCCGAAATCAAGCCGATCTTGCGGTGCCGGCGCTCGGTCAGGTGCCGCACCAGCGACGCCACCGCGTGCACGTTCTCCGTGCCCACCTGGTCGACGTCGTTGCGGGCGGCGACGCGGTCGACCAGCACCGTCGGCACGCCCATCCGGACCAGGCCGTTGATCTCCGCTTCGGCACCGGCCGAGGGCACCAGCAGCACGCCGTCCACGAGGTCCGCCCGCAGCGCGCGCACGACCGCTGATTCCTCACTCGCCGTGTCGCCGGTGTCGGCCAGGGTGACGTCGCAGCCCGCCTGCGCCGCGGCTGTCCTGATCGAGCGCAGCAGCTCACCCGAGTACGGGTTCGCGTGCGTACCCATCGCGACGCCGATCCGGTAGGTGACCGGGGGGTCCCACAACCGGAGCTCCGGCGAAAGTGCCGTCATAAGCCCTCGCAGACGCTCAGCCGAAAGGTAGCCGCTGAGCGGGCACGCCGAGGTGCTAGCCCCGCAGAATCACTGATGTGAGTGAACCGGCGGGCAACCGCACGACTCTCGGTGACGCAGCGTGGGTGCCAGCCGGACCGTCTCGGCCTTGCGCGCGGGGTCGTTGAGCCGGGCCAGCAGCAGCCGCACCGCCTGCCGCCCGATCTCCTCGATCGGCTGGGCCATCGTCGTGAGCGGCGGGTCCACCAGGTCGGCCCACTCGACGTCGTCGTAGACCACCACCGGCAGGTCCTGCCCGATGCGCAGGCCCCGCCGCCGCGCCTCGTGCAGCACCCCGACCATCATGCTGTCGTTCCCGACGACCAGCGCCGTCGGCGGATCGGGCAGCGCCAGCAGTGTGCTCAACGCCAGCGAGCCACCCTCGTGCGACGAGTTCCCGCAGGCCACGAGCTCGGACGACCACGCCAGCCCGGACCGGCCGAGCCCCAGCCGGTAGCCCAGCACGCGCTCCTCGCTCGTCGACAGCCCAGGCGCGCCGCTGATCATCCCGATCCGCCGGTGCCCGAGCGTCGCCAGGTGCGCGGTCAGCGCCGAGGTCGCCTGGATGTTCTCGGTGCCCACCTGGTCGACGTCGGCGCGGGTGGTCAGCCGGTCGATCAGCACCGTCGGCACGTCCAGCGAGACCAGCTCGCCGATCACCGGGCCGTCGCCGGGCGCCGGGGTGATCAGCAGGCCGTCGACGCGCCGGGAGCGCAGCGCTCGCACCGTGTCACGCTCCGTGTCGGCGGTGTCGTGCGTGTCGGCCAGCAGCACGGTGTACCCGTGGGTCGACGCCTCGCGCTCGATCGCCTGCATCAGCGTCGCGAAGTACGGGTTGGCCACCAGCGAGATCGCCATCCCGATCGACCGCGTCCCGCCGGTCACCAGCGAGCGCGCGATGGCGTCACCCGTGTAGCCGGTCGTCTCGATCGCCCGCAGGACGGCCGCCTTGGTGTCCTCGGCGACCGCCCGCGTCCCGTTGACGACGTGCGAGACGGTCGTGATCGAGACGCCGGCGAGCTCGGCGATGTCCCGCTGGGTCGGCCGCGATGATCTCGGCTGGGCCATGCCAATCCTTTCCGGCAAGCGTTTGCGCAAACGCTTGCGTCCACGGTGCAGTCTGTCTACCTTCCCGACCATCGGCAAGCTTCGACACGAACAAAGGGTGGGAACCCATGAGACAGCGAAGTCTCACCGCAGTCGTGCTGGCCGCCCTCCTCGCCGCGACGACCGGGTGCACGGTCGAACGCCACTGGGGCGGCAACACCACCACCGGCGGGAGCGGCAAGGCCAAGGTCGGCCTGGTCACCAAGACCGACACGAACCCCTACTTCGTCGAACTGCGCAACTCCGCGAGAGCCGCCGCGCAGGCCAACGGCGCGGACTTCAGCGCGCTCGCCGGCCAGTTCGACGGCGACAACGACGGCCAGGTCCGCGCCATCGAGAACCTCGTGCAGCAGGGCGCGAACACCATCCTCATCACGCCCAGTTCGTCGACCGGCGTGTTGAAGGCGATCAAGGACGCCCGCGACGCCGGGATCCTCGTCATCGCCCTCGACACCGCGACCGAGCCGCCCGACGCCGTCGACGCCACCTTCGCCACCGACAACTTCGCGGCCGGCGAGCAGCAGGGCGCGTACGTCAAGGCCGCGCTCAAGGGCGCCACGCCCAAGCTGCTGATGGTCGACGGGACCGCCGGCAGCTCGGTCGACACCCAGCGCCACGGCGGCTTCCTCAAGGGCATCGGGCTGACCGACGGCTCGCCGGAGATCAAGGGCCACACCGCGGCCAACGGCGACCAGAGCCTCGCCCAGCAGGGCATGGAGAACCTGCTGCAGCGCAGCACCGACATCAACGCCGTCTACTCGATGAACGAGCCGATGGGC
Source organism: Amycolatopsis sp. NBC_01488 (assembly GCF_036227105.1). Lineage (NCBI taxonomy): Bacteria > Bacillati > Actinomycetota > Actinomycetes > Pseudonocardiales > Pseudonocardiaceae > Amycolatopsis > Amycolatopsis sp. NBC_01488. The sequence goes on from NZ_CP109434.1 coordinate 2,614,212, forward strand.
CGCGGCGCGTACGCCGCGCTCAAGGCCCGCGGGCTCACCGGCCGGATCGTCATGGGCTCGATCGACGGCGGCTGCGAAGGCGTCCAGAACGTCAAGGACGGCGAGTACGCCGCGACCGTCATGCAGTTCCCCAAGAAGATGGCCGAACAGGGCGTGCTCGCCGCCGTCGAGTACGCGAAGACCGGCAAGAAGCCGACCGGCTTCGTCAACACCGGGTCCGCCGTGATCACCGACAAGCCGCTGCCCGGCATCGAAAGCCACGACACGGCGTGGGGCCTGCAGAACTGCTGGGGAGGCACGCAGTGACAACCACAAGCACGACGACCGCGACAGTGTCCACAAGGGACACGCGGGAACGGGAGTCACTCGGCGAGTTCCTGCTTCGCGCCCCCGCGGTCGGCCCGGCGCTCGCGCTGATCGTCGCGATCGTGGTGTTCTCGCTGGCCACGGACACGTTCTTCGACCTCGACAACCTGTCCACGGTGGTCCAGCAGTCGCTGGTCGTCGGGACGCTCGCATTGGGACAGACGCTCGTCATCCTCATCGCGGGCATCGACCTGTCCAACGCGTCGTCGATGGTCGTCGCGACGCTGATCATGGCCAAGCTCGCCGCGGCGGGCACGAACGGCTTCGTCGCGCTGCTGGCCGGGGTCGTGCTGACGATCATCGTGGGCATCTTCATCGGCGGGCTCGCGACGCGGATCAAGCTGCCGGCGTTCATCATCACGCTCGGCACGTTCACCATGCTGACCGCGGTGTCGAAACTGATCGCCGGCGGCCAGGCCGTCCCGGTGACCGACGGGCTGCTGCAGTGGCTCGGCACCAAGCGCTACCTCTTCGGCGGCATCCCGATCACCTACGGCATGACGCTGGCGCTGCTGATGTACCTCGGCGTCTGGTACGCGCTCACGAAAACCGCGTGGGGCAAGCACGTCTACGCGGTCGGCAACGCGCCGGAGTCCGCGCGGCTGTCCGGCATCAAGGTCAACCGCACGGTGCTGTCGGTCTACATCGTGGCCGGGCTGACCTTCGGCATCGCCGCCTGGCAGGCGCTCGGCCGGACGCCGAACGCCGACCCGAACCAGTTCCAGCTCGGCAACCTCGACTCGATCACCGCCGTCGTCCTCGGCGGGACGAGCCTCTTCGGCGGCCGCGGCTCGGTGCTCGGCACGCTGATGGGCGCGCTGGTCGTGGCCGTGCTGCGGTCGGGGCTGACGCAGATGAACGTCGACGGCAACTACCAGGACCTCGCCACCGGCGCCCTGCTGATCGCCGCCGTCGTGGTGGACCGGATCGCGAGGAGGCAGCAGCAGTCATGACCGAACCGATCCTCCAGGCCCGTGGCCTGGTCAAGCGCTACGGCCGGGTCACCGCCATCGACGGCGCCGACTTCGACCTGCTCCCCGGCGAGGTGCTCGCCGTGGTCGGGGACAACGGCGCCGGCAAGTCGTCACTCATCAAAGTCCTGTCCGGCGCGGTGATCCCGGACGAAGGCGAGATCAAAGTGGACGGCAAGACCGTCCACTTCAAGTCCCCGTTGGACGCTCGCCACTTCGGCATCGAGACGGTGTACCAGGACCTCGCCGTCGCGCCCGCGCTCGACATCGCGTCGAACATGTTCCTGGGCCGGGAAAAGCGGCTCAAAGGACCGTTCGGGCTGTTCCGCAAGCTCGACACCGCGACCATGCGGTCGGAGGCGCAGCGGATCCTCGACGAGCTGGGCATCAGCATCAAGTCGATCGGCCAGCTCGTCGAGACGCTGTCCGGTGGGCAGCGCCAGGGTGTCGCCGTGGCCCGCGCGGCCGCGTTCGGCACCAAGGCCGTGATCATGGACGAGCCCACCGCCGCGCTCGGCGTCGCCGAGTCCGGCAAGGTGCTCGACCTCATCGGCCGGATCCGCGACCGCGGCCTGCCGGTGGTGCTGATCAGCCACAACATGCCGCACGTCTTCGACATCGCCGACCGCATCCACGTGCACCGCCTCGGCAAGCGCGTCGCGGTCGTCTCGCCGAAGACGCACTCGATGAACCAGGTCGTCGGCCTGCTCACGGGTGCGTTGCGGCTCAACGAGAACGGTGAAGTCGAAGAAGCCGCCGCCGCGACCCACGTCGCCGGATTGAAATGAGACTGCTGCTGGCGGGACTGTGCACTGTGGACGTCGTCCAGCGGGTCGACGAGCTTCCGGCGCCGGGCGAGAAGGTCCAGTCGCTGCGGGTGGACGTCGCGGCCGGGGGGCCCGCGACGAACGCCGCGGTGACCGCCGCCGCGCTCGGCGCCGAAGCGACCCTGCTGACCGTCCTCGGTGCCCACCCGCTGGCCGCGCTCGCCCGCGCCGACCTCGAAGCCTGCGGCGTCCAGGTCGTCGACCTCGACCCCACACGAGCCGATCCGCCGCCGGTCAGCGCCGTCGCCGTGCGAGACCGCGACGGCGAGCGCACGGTCGTCTCCCGCAACGCCGCCGAGCGCCACTTTCCCGTGAAAGCGCCGCTTCCGGAGGCCGACGTGGTACTGCTCGACGGGCACTACCCGGAACTCGCGCTGGCCGTTGCGCGGGGAACCGAAGCGCCGGTCGTGCTCGACGCCGGGAGCTGGAAGCCCGTGCTCGACGAACTCCTCCCGCTGGTCGACATCGCCGCGTGCTCCGCCCACTTCACCGCGCCGGAACCGGGCCTGCACGAGCGCGGCGTCCCCACCGTCATCACCACCGCGGGCCCCGGGCCGGTGCGGTGGTCCACAGCGGACGGCGGCTCGGGTGAGGTGCCTGTCGCGGACGTGGAAGCGCGGGACACACTAGGTGCGGGCGACGTCTGGCACGGCGCCTTCGCCGTCGCCGTGGCCCGCGAACCGACGGTGACGGACCGGATCCGCTTCGCCAACGAGGTGGCCGCCGAACGGGTGCGGCACGTGGGACCGCGGTCATGGACGACCGCGATCGCAGGAAGGAACAGGACATGACGGCGTTCGACGACCTGCTGGCCAGGGCCGAGGGCCTGACCGTGCGCGGGCAGCGCAACGTGCTGGGCATCATCGGCGCGCCCGCGTCGGGCAAGACCACGCTGGCCTGGGCGATCGCCAACGCGCTCGGCTCGCGCGCGGCCGTGGTCGGGATGGACGGCTTCCACCTCGCGCAGGTCGAGCTGCGGCGGCTGGAGCGCACCGAGCGCAAGGGCGCCCCGGACACGTTCGACGCGGCCGGCTACTACCACCTGATCCGCCGGCTCGCCGAAGGCCGCGAGACGGTGTACGCGCCGGAGTTCCGCCGCGAGATCGAGGAGCCGATCGCCGGGGCCGTCCCGGTGCCGCCGGAGGTCCAGCTGGTGATCACCGAGGGCAACTACCTGCTGCTGCCGGACGACCCGTGGAGCGGCATCCGGCCGCTGCTCACCGAGGCCTGGTTCCTTGCGCCGGACGAGCCCGAGCGGATCGAACGGCTGGTGTCGCGCCACCGCCGCTACGGCCGTTCCCTGGTCGAGGCCCGGCGCCGCGCGCTCGGCTCGGACCAGCGCAACGCCGACCTCATCTCGCAGACGCGCGACCGCGCGGACCTGGTGCTGGAGAACCTGCCGCTGGCGAACTTCGCGATTTGACCCTCATCGTCACCGGCGGCAGCCGGGGGATCGGGGCGGCGATCTGCTCGCTGGCGGCTTCGCGCGGCCACGACGTGGTCGTGAACTACTCCGGCGATGCCGCGCCGGCCCTCGCGGTGGCCGACGAGGTGCGGTCGGTCGGCCGGCAGGCGCTGGCGGTCCGCGCGGACGTCTCGGCCGAGGACGACGTCCGTGCGCTGTTCGACGCGGCCGCCGAGCTGGGGCCGGTGAACGCGCTGGTCAACAACGCGGCGATCACCGGGAACACGCCCGGGCGGCTCGACTCCTACGACGTCGAGGTCGTCCGGCGCACCTTCGACGTCAACGTGACCGGGGTGTTCCTGTGCTGCCGTGAGGCGGTCCGCCGGATGTCGACGCGCTACGGCGGCGACGGCGGCGCGATCGTCAACATCTCCTCGACCGCCGCGCGCACCGGTTCGGCCGGGGAGTGGGTGCATTACGCGGCGTCGAAGGCCGCCGTCGACACGCTGACGTTCGGGCTGGCCCAGGAGGTCGCGGGCGAGGGCGTGCGGGTCAACGCGGTCGCGCCCGGGATGGTCCACACCGGCCTGCACGAGGCCGCCGGCCTGCCGGGCCGGCTCGAGAAGTTCGCGCGGCAGATCCCGATGGGGCGGGCCGGTGAGCCGGCCGAGATCGCCGAAGCGGTGCTGTTCCTGCTGTCGCCCGCGTCGTCGTTCACGACGGGCGCGGTGCTCGACGTCGGTGGCGGCCGGTGACCGTCCGGGCACCCTCTGATAATTCGGAATGACCTTGGGTCACCGGCGTCCGCCTGCTGGGACGCCCGGAGACGGCGAGATCACGATCGGACGGGGAACTTGGTCACCCTCGTTTCGGCCGGCGAACGCTGTGCAACTCTGGGGAGCCGCCACGCGAAAGGACGGCTTCGAAAGCCATGGCAAAACTCATGTCCGTGCACCATCTCGCGCTCACCGTGACCGACGTGGACCGCAGCGTGCCTTGGTACGTCCGCGTCCTCGACCTCGAGGAGGTCACCCGGCGCGAAGAGCCGGACACGGGACTGCGCAAGGTCGTGCTCCGGTCCGCCGGGGACGAGTTCTCCGTGGTGCTGGTCCAGCACTCGGACACCGGCAGACGCGGGTTCGACGAACGCAGAACCGGGCTCGACCACGTCGCCTTCAAGGTCGGTTCCGAGGCCGAGCTGGCCGAGTGGGAGTGCCGCCTCGCGGAGTTCGGGGTGTCGTACCTGCCGGCCGCGCCCTCGCGGACGTTCGAGGGCTCGCGAGTGGTCGTGTTCCGCGACCCGGACGGCATCCAGCTGGAGATCTGGGCCGACCCGGTCCTCTGACCCTCAAGCCCGCGCGTCGTCCCGCTCGTCGACCGGGCGGCGCATCTCCTGGCGGTAGCGCAGCACGCCGTAGCCCGTGCCGAACACGAAGAACGCGACGCTGATCCACAGCGCCGCCGTCTTCAGCCACGGCAAGGCGTCCAGCAGGCCCGCGCCGTAGTAGCCGAGCAGCACCAGCGTCGGCACCCACAGCAGGCCACCCAGTGCCGTCGCCGCCATGAAGCGGCGGGGGTCCATGCGGGCCGCTCCGGCGATCAGCGGGGCCAGCGTGCGGATCCACGGGATCCAGCGGGCCGCCACGATCGCGAAGAAGCCCTTGCGGTCCAGGAACCGCTGCGCGCGCTCGAGGTTGTGCCGGTTCAGCACCTTGCCGTCGCGGCGCGCGATGAGCTTGGTGCCGCTGCCGCGGCCGATGTAGTACCCGATCTGGTTGCCGAGCACAGCGACGATCAGCGCGGCCCCCGAGAGGAACCACGCGTTCGCGTCCGAACCGTGCTGGGCCAGCACCACGCCGGCCCCGAACAGCAGCGAGTCACCGGGCAGGAACAGCCCGATGATCAGCGCGCATTCGACCAGCACGAAGCTCAGCACGATCACCCAGACGAGCAGCGGACCGGCGGTGTCCAGCCAGCTCACGCCGACGCCCGCGGCCTCCATGCTCACGACGTTCACACGGGGAGCCTACGTGGCCGAGGTGAACGCCCCACGGCGAACGGTCGAATCGAGCGCTCCCGGATATCCGGAGCTACGAACGGTGAAGGCCCCCTCACCAGCGGTGAGAGGGCCTTCGTCCGGGAACCTCAGAACTGCGGCAGCGACTCGCCCTGCACGGCTTCGATGTCCAGCTCGACCTTCACCGTCGTGCCGACCGCCGCGACGCCCGCCCGCACCATCGCGCTGTAGTTGATCGCGAAGTCGTTCCGGTGCAGCGTCGTCTCCGCGTGGAAAGCCACCCGCACGCCGCCCCACGGGTCCGGGCCCCAGCCGCCGTACGACAGCTCCAGCTCGATCTCGCGACGCTCGCCGTGCAGCGTCAGGTCGCCGGCCAGCGTCCACGAGTCCACGCCGCGCTGGCGCAGGCCGGTGCTCGTGAACGTGATCACCGGGTGGACGTCGACGTCGAGGAAGTCCGGCGAGCGCAGGTGGTCGTCACGCATCTTGATGTTCGTGTCGATGCTCGCCGCCTTGATCTCGGCGTGCACCGACGACCGCTCGGCCGGGCGGCCGATCTCGATCCGGCCGGACACGTCCGGGAACCGCGCCTTGATGCTCGCGATGCCCAGGTGCCGGGCGGTCGCGACCACCGACGAGTGCATCGGGTCGATCACCCACGGCCCGGCGGGCGGCAGCTCGATCGCCTCGGCGACCGGGGTCAGCACGACGTCGCCGAGCGAGCCGGAGCCGTCCGAGGCGACCTGGGCCGTCCGGGCGACCGGGGTGTACCCGGCCGCCGTGACGACCGCGGTGTAGGTGCCCGGCGCGAGCGCGTCGGTCACCACGTCGCCGCGGACGTCCGCCGCCTGCCGGGCGACCTGCCGCCCGGCCGGGTCGGTGACGGTGAGCACCGCGTGCTCCACCGCCCAGCCCTCGGTCGTCCGGAAGGTCGCGCGCAAGCCGGTCATGACCGGTCGACCAGCTCGTCGAGGGCCTGGTCGTAGCTCAGCCGGACGTCGTGGTCCGCCTCGCCGCCGGTCAGCTCCACCTGGCTGGTCGCCGGCGGGTAACCGCTCGCGACCACGGTGTACGCACCCGCGGGCAGGTCGCTGACCACGTACCGGCCTTCGCCGTCGGTCCGGGCCACGGCCGAGACGTTGCCTTCGGCGTCGAGCACGGTGATCCGCGCGTCCGGGACGACCCGGTCGCCCTCGGTCCGCGCGACGCCGGTCAGCTGCACCGAGCTGGACAGCTCGACGTCGTGGCGCAGCACGCCGCTGTCCGGCACGGTCAGCGTCACCGCGACGGGCCGGTAGCCCGCGCCGCTGGCGACCAGGGTGTACGCCCCGGCGCCGACCCCGAGGAAGGCGTAGGTGCCGTCCGTGGTCGTGATGAACGCGCCGTTCACCTCGCCGCGGCCGTCGGTCAGCGTCACCGTGACGTTCGCCAGCGGGGAACCGGTGACGGCCGCCCGCACGGTGCCGGTCAGCTCGCCGGACCCGGTGAGCGTGACGTCGACCGTCGCCGGGCCGTTGCTGATCACGACGCTGGAGGCCTGCGGCTGGTGGCCGTGGGCCGACACGATGAGGACGTACGCACCCGGGCCCTGGCTGGGCACCGAGTAGCTGCCGTCCGCGGCGCCGGTGGCCCGCGCGACCTGGCGGCCGCGCTGGTCGATCAGGGTCAGCGCCGCGCCGGGGACGTGGCTGCCGTCCTGACGGCGGACGTGGCCGGTCACCGGCACGCCACCCGCGCCGACGGGAACGTCGAGCTCGGCGTCGGCGAGGGAGTTCGTGATCGGCAGCGCACCCGACACGGCCTGGTAGTCACCGTGGCCGTTGCTCAGCGCGTGCTTCCCGCCGCCGACCAGGGCCGGCTCGCGGTCGAGCTGGCGCACCGGCTCGACGATCTCGGTCGGCTCGTCCGCGTGGTCGTCCGCCTCGAGCAGCGCCTCGCCGCCCTCCATGGCCGCCGCGGCCGGGGCCGCGTTGGTCAGCGGAATTTCCTTCATGAACAGCAACACGATCGTGGCCAGCAGGGCCACCCCGCCTGCGATGTAGAACACCGTGGTGATCGACTCGGTGAAGCCGATCAGCACCGGGGTCTTGATCGCCTCCGGCAGGTTCTGGATGCCGCTGGTGTCGCCGGACAGGCTGCTGATGCCCGCGCCGGCGCCGGCCGGCAGCTTGCCGCCGAACGCCTTCGTGATGTTGGGCAGCAGGGTGTTGAACAGGACCGTCAGGAAGATCGCGACACCCGCGGTACCACCGATCTGGCGGAAGAACGTCGCCGACGCCGTCGAGACGCCCATGTCGCTGCGCGGACCGGCGTTCTGCACCGCGATGATCAGCGTCTGCATGCACTGGCCGAGGCCGAGGCCGATGATGGCGGCCGCGACCAGCGGGTGCCACAGCGGCGAGTCGTACTTGACCTGCGCGAAGAAGAACGCGCCACCGGCGATCATGATCGTGCCGACGATCGGGAAGATCTTGTAGCGCCCGGTCCTCCCGGTGAGCCGGCCGGACACGATCGAGCTGGTCATGATGCCCGCCATCAGCGGCAGCATCAGCAAGCCGGACTCGGTCGGCGTGTAGCCCTGCACGACCTGCATGTACTGCGGGATCATGATGATCGCGCCGAACATCGCGACACCGACGATGACACCGCCGATGATCGCCACGGTGAACGTCGAGTTCTTGAACAGCCGCAGCGGGATGAGCGCGGCGTCCTTCATCAGCTTCTCGACCACGATGAACGCGATCACGCCGACGCCGCCGACGACGTAGCAGAGGATCGCCTTGCCGTCGCCCCAGCCCCACTTCTGGCCCTGCTCGGCCACGATCAGGAACGGCACGACCGCGACGATCAGCGTGAGCGCGCCCCACCAGTCGATCTTGTGCTTGTGCGGCGTGTGCGGCACGTTCAGCACCTTCGCGACGACGAACAGCGCGACGATGCCGATCGGGACGTTGATCAGGAAGACCCAGCGCCAGCCGTGCAGGCCGGCCAGGGTGTCGATGCCGGCGAAGAAGCCGCCGAGCACCGGGCCGAGCACGGTCGACAGGCCGAACACGGCCAGGATGTAGCCCTGGTACTTCGCCCGCTCACGCGGCGGGACGATGTCGCCGAGGATGGTCATGGCCAGCGACATCAGGCCGCCGGCGCCGAGGCCCTGCACCGCGCGGAACGCGGCCAGCTCGTACATCGACGTCGAGAACGACGACGCCGCGGAGCCGACCACGAAGATCGTGATCGCGGCCAGGTAGAACGGCTTGCGGCCGTAGATGTCGGAGAGCTTGCCGTAGATCGGCGTGACGATCGTCGAAGTGATCAGGTACGCCGTGGTCGCCCACGCCTGCAGGTCGAACCCGTGCAGGTCGTTGGCGATCTTGACGATCGACGTGCCGACGATCGTCTGGTCCAGTGCGGCGAGGAACATGCCGCACATCAGGCCGCTCAGGATCGTGACGATCTGGCGGTGGCTCAGCCGGGGTGGTTGGCCCACCTCGGGCAGTGCCGGAGCTTCGGTGGTGGAACTCATGCGTTGGCCCCCTTGGCCGGTGCACTGGCGGACGCGTGGGCGTCGGCCAGCTGTGGAGAGTGGTTCTCGATACCTGTGTTGAGTCGGCCGAACAGCTTGTTCAGGGTCTGGATGTCCCCGTCGGTCCAGTCCCCGAGCACGTCGGCCAGCCATCGGTTTCGCTGCTTGCGGTTCTCTTCGAACACCCGCATGCCCTCGGCGGTCGGCGCGAGCAGGCACGCGCGGCCGTCCTCGGGGTCGGCCTGACGCTCGACCAGGCCGTGCTGGACGAGCGAGCTCGACTGCCTGCTGATCGTGGAGATCTCGGAGTGGAGCGACTCGGCGAGCCGGCTGGTGCGCTGCGGGCCCTCGTGGATGAGGGTGAAGAGGATCGCGTAGGCCGCCCGCTCGATCCCGTCCGGACCCTGCTTGGACACCTGGGACTTCGCCTTGTTGATCAAGCGGACCAGGCGGACGAGCTCGTGCCCGAGCTGGTCGGCGAGATCCAGCTCGGCGGTGGGCCGAGTGGCGGAGCTGTTCGGTGCCATGAGGGATCCTTCAACGGCGTTGGTTGGCGGCTGCAACTAGTTGCCTCAGGCAAGGATGTGCCTTCACTAGCGGTTATGCAAGTCGAGAGCTGGCCGATGTGTCGGAACACACTTTAGTTGCCGCATGCAAGCAGATTTCTTCCGGGCTGCTTCCGGAACAACGGCGGCCGCCGCCGGTTGGAACGGATATGACCGACGACACAGCGCTGAAGGACTTCCTCGCGAGCCGCCGCCACGGCGTCCTCGCCACGATCCGGCGGGACGGCCGGCCCCAGCTCTCCACGATCACGCATCTGTATGACCCCGAAACGGGCACGATAACCGCGTCGGTCACCGAAACCCGGGCCAAGACGAAGAACATGCGCCGCGACCCGCGGGTGACCTACCACGTGGGCAGCGAGGACGGCTGGAGCTACGTCGTCGCGGAAGGGCGTGCTTCGCTCACGGCGCCGGCCGCGTCGCGGGAAGACGAGACCGTCGAGGCCCTCGTCGACTACTACCGCCGCGCGGCGGGGGAGCACCCCGACTGGGACGAGTACCGCGCCGCGATGGTCAGCGACCAGCGGGTGCTGCTGCGGGTGCACGTCGACAAGCTGCTGGGGCAAGTCCGGTAGGGGCGATTTTGAAATAGAAGTTCCGCAGTGCGGACTTCGCGGGCTTACGATGAACGCATGAGCGACGAAGCTTTGGTCACCCGGCTCCGCGACCTGCTCGGCAAGAGCGCCGTGCTCACCGACTCCGACGTCACTGCGTCCTACGCGCGCGACATGATGCCGCTGGCGCCCTCCGGCGAGCCCCTGGCCGTGGTGCTGCCCGCGAACGTCGAGGAGGTGCAGGCCGTCGTCAAGGCCTGCGCCGAAGCCGGGGTGCCGATCGTGCCGCGCGGGGCGGGCAGCGGCCTGTCCGGCGCCGCGAACGCCATCGACGGCTGCGTCACGCTGTCGCTGACCAAGCTGAACGAGATCGTCGAGATCGACCCGGGCAACCGGCTCGCCGTCGTCCAGCCGGGCGTGGTCAACCTGGACTTCCGCAACGCCGTCGAGAAGCACGGGCTGTTCTACCCGCCGGACCCGTCGAGCTACGACTGGTGCACGATCGGCGGCAACCTCTCGACCAACGCGGGCGGCCTCTGCTGCGTGAAGTACGGCGTCACCACGGACTCGGTGCTCGGCCTCGAGGTCGTCCTGGCCGACGGGTCCCTGCTGAAGACCGGACGGCGCACGGTCAAGGGCGTCGCGGGGTACGACCTGGCGCGGCTGTTCGTCGGCAGCGAGGGCACGCTCGGCGTCATCACGCAGGCGACGGTCCAGCTCAAGCCCCTGCCCCAGGCCCCGGCGACGCTGGTCGCGGGCTTCACGACGACCGAAGCGGCGGGAGAGGCGGTCGCGCGGGTCGTCCGCGAAGGGCTCGTGCCGTCGCTGCTGGAGATCATGGACGCGTCGTCGATCAAGGCGTCCGAGGCGTACCTGAAGACGGACCTCGGCGCGGGTTCGGAATGCCAGGCGCTGCTGCTGGGCCAGTCGGACGCGGGTGGCGAGGTGGCCCGCCGCGAGCTGGCGGCCCTGGAACAGATCTGCGTCGACTGCGGCGCGGACCTGGCCTACACGACCGAGGACCTGGAGGAGGGGCGGATGCTCCTGCAGGCCCGTCGGGTGGTCCTGACGGCGCTGGAGACGTACGGCCAGTGGCTGACCGACGACGTGTGCGTGCCCCGCACGCGGATCGCGGAGCTGATCCGCGGCTGCGAGAAGATCAGCTCCGAGGTGGGGCTGCGCATCGCCGTGGTCGGTCACGCCGGCGACGGCAACATGCACCCGACGATCGTCTACCAGCCCGATGACGCCGACGAGTTCGCCCGGGCCCAGCGTGCGTTCGACGAGATCCTCGAGGTCGGGCTGTCACTGGGCGGGACCGTGACCGGCGAGCACGGGGTCGGCAAGATCAAGCGGGAGTGGCTGGAGCGCGAGATCGGGCCGGTGGGCATGCGGGTGCACCGGCAGATCAAGGCGGCGCTGGACCCGGACAACCTGTTCAACCCCGGCTCGATGTTCTCGATGACCTGACGACGAAGGGCCCCACCGCCGACCGGTGGGGCCCTTCTCGTCCGGCAAACCTCAGTCCTTGATGCGCGGGATCCGCTGCGTGACCTCGGGGTCGGCCGCGGCCGTGGCCTTCTTCTCCCGACGCGCCTTCAGGTACTCCAGGCCGATCGGCACCACCGACACCAGCACGATCAGCACGAAGATCGCGTCCACGTTGTTCGCGATGAACGACACGCCGCCGAGCAGCGAGCCGAGCACCGTGATGCCCGCGGCCCACAGGATGCCGCCGATGACCGTGTACGTGAAGTAACGCTTCGGGTCCATGCGGCCGATGCCCGCGATCCACGTGATGAACGTCCGGACGAACGGCACGAACCGGGCCAGCACGACCGCCTTGGGGCCGTGCTTGTCCAGGAACTCGTGCGTCTTGTCCACGTACTCGCGCTTGAAGAACTTCGAGTCCGGCCGGTTGAACAGCTTGGGCCCGACGAAGTAGCCGATGTAGTAGCCGACCACGTTGCCGAGCAGCGCCGCGGCCGTCACCAGCACGCAGACCAGCCACAACGGCGCGTCGAGGGTACCGTTGGCGATGAACAGGCCGGCCGTGAACAGCAGGGAGTCACCCGGTAGCACCGGGAAGACACTGCTCTCGATGAAGATGATCAGGCAGAGCACCGCGATGACCGGCGTGGTCAGGCCGCTCAGCAGGTGCTGCGGGTCGAGCCATGACGGCAGCAGGGACATCGTGTTGACCGTGCTCTGGGCGAGAATCACCTCAAAAACGGTACAGGGTCACCCTGAGTCGTTACTGAGACCCGGTCAGACCAGCGTGAGCAGGCCCACCACGGACCCCGCCGCGAGCCCCAGCAGCACCGCGAGCAACAGGATCCAGTACGCGGGCAGCTGCGCGCCCTGCCGAGGCGGCTCGGGGGGACGGGGGACGTACGCCGTGGGCGCTTCGGGTGCCGGGTCCAGGGCCGCGCGCTCGCGCTCCAGGGAGTCCGCGCTCGCGCCCGAGAGCAGCCCGTACGCCGACGGCAGCTCGTTGATCGCGCTGGTCGGGACCGCGTCCGTACCCGGCTCGGGCTCGCGAGCCGGGGGTGACGCCTGGGGGGCGAAGACGGCTTGCGCGCGAAGGGCGTCCGCCAGCAGTTGCTCGGGGTCCTTCGGCTCGCTCATCTCCGCCCGTCCGCTCGTTGAAATCAGGTACTCAAGGTAGCCGTACCCACCTCGGCGACCCATTCACCCCGGCGCAGCACCTTCGCGGGCCGCAGGTCCTGGTCGAGGACGACGATGTCGGCCACGTAGCCGGGGCACAGCATCCCGGTGCGGTCGGCGATGCCGAGCAGCTCGGCGGGCCGTTGCGACGTCGCGTGCACGGCGTCGAGGATGCCGAGTTTCGCACCCCGGACCAGATTGCGGAAGGCGGTGTCCATCGTCAGCGTGCTGCCGGCCAGCGAGCCGTTGTCGGCGAGGGTGGCGACGCCGTCGTGGACGTCGACCTCCAGCCGGCCGAGCGTGTAGCGGCCGTCGGCGGCGTCGGTGGCCGACATCGCGTCGGTGATGAGCACCGTCCGGTTGCGGCCCGCGTGCTTCGCGGCCAGCCGCACCACGGTCGGGTGCAGGTGCACCAGGTCGCAGATGAGCTCGATCGTGATGCGCTCGTCGTCGAGCAGTGCCCCGATCGGGCCCGGCTCGCGGTGGTGCAGCGGCCGCATGCCGTTGAACAGGTGGGTCGCGACGGTCGCGCCCGCGTCGATGGCCGGCAGCAGCTGCTCTTCGATGCCGTCGGTGTGCCCGATGGCGGCGATGACGCCCGACTCGGCGAGCTGCCGGACGGCCTTGACGCCGCCGTGCAGCTCCGGGGCGATGGTGACCATCCGGATCGCGCCCTGGCCGGCGCGCAGGAGCTTGTCGACCGTGCCGGTGTCCGGCTCCAGGAGCGTCTCCGGGTCGTGGGCCCCGCAGCGGGCCTTCGAGATGAACGGCCCCTCCAGGTGGATGCCCGCGACCTCGCCGTCCTGGACGAGCTCACGCAGCGCCGCGACCTGCTCACGCAGGACGTCCACCGGGTCGGACACCAGGCTGGCGAGCATGGTCGTGGTGCCGTGACGGCGGTGCGCCCGCACCGCCGTCAGGAGTTCCTCGGGATCGAGGGAGGTGAACGAAGCACCTCCCCCGCCGTGGCAGTGGGTGTCGACGAACCCGGGCACGACCAGTGCCCCGCCGACGTCGACGTGCTCGCCCGACGGCGGGGTCCCGGAACCCACGCCGGCGATCCGCCCGTCGGAGACGGCTACCCAGCCGTCATCGAGTACACGGTCCGGGGCAGCGACCCGGCCGCCCATGATCACGAAATCTCCGGCGCCTCTCACGCACCCCAGCATATATTGGTCTGGACCAAGCATGGTGATACGACTCAGTGATCGGAGTGGTCCACCCGGGTCACTGTGGGGCCTGCATGGCCTTCTGGAGTGCCTCGAGCGCCCGGCTGGCGGTCGATTTAACGGTACCCTTGGAAATGCCTGCGGCCTCAGAGATTTCGGCCTCGCTCAGCCCACCGTAGTAACGCAGCACCAGCACTTCGCGCTGGCGGGGCGGCAGCTTGGACAGCGCGCTGACCACCGCCTGGTGCTCGCTGGAGAGCATCGCGAGGCTCTCCGCGGACCGCGCGTTGACCGCGTGCGGCGGCACGTACTCGCGGGCGGTCTTGCGCCGGCGCAGCACGCTGCGCGACCCGTTGACCACGGCGGTGCGCAGGTAGCCGACGGCGGCCGCGGCGTCGCGCAGCCGTCCCCAGTTGCGGTGCAGGCCGGTGAAGGCCTCCTGGACGACGTCTTCCGCGGTCGCGGGCTCGTCGACCAGCAGGATCGCCAGCCGGACCAGCCGCATGCGGTGCTGCCGGTAGAGGTCTTCGAGGGTCAGTGGCACCGGCGTCTGCGCCGGGGCCGGACCGTCCAAGACCCGCAGTTGGCCGAGGGTCGCCTCGACGCTGCGTTCCGCATTGCCCTCGAGCATGAACCCCTGCCTGTTCTCGACCCCGGTCCGGCCGTGCCGGTCGTCCCGGGTGGGATCGGGCACGGTGTGCCGCGTCAGCAGGTTCACGGTATTCACAGCGCTCACACAGGTACTGACGCATGCCCAGCCTATCGGGTTGGCCTCCCGTTGCCACAGATCGGCTGCCGAGACACGGGTAGGTTCGGACACGTACCGCCCGCGCGACCCCGGAGAGCCCCCATGGCCTGGTTCCTCGTCGAAATCACCTACGTCCAGGAGAAGCTGCCGGAGGTCCGGCCGCGGCACCGCGAGTTCCTGGGCAAGCTGGCCGGGGAAGGGCGCGTCGCGGTCGCCGGCCCGCTCGGCGACGGCACCGGCGGCCTCACGCTCTACCAGGCCGACGACGAGGCGCACCTCAAGGAGACGATCGACCAGGACCCGTACTTCCTGGAGGGGGTCATCGCCGAGCGCAGCATCCGCGAGTTCAAGCCGGTGATCGGCGCCTGGCTGCCCGAGGGCTCATAGGTCGAGCACGGCGGTGCGGCGGTCGACGCAGATCCGCATGGACGAGCCGTCGGCCGTCGGCACCGCGCACGTCCCGCAGAAACCCTGGCGGCACGAATACGGCGTGCCGGGGCGCGTCTCGAGGAGGACGTCGAGCGCGGTCCGGTCGGCCGGCACGTCCAGTAGCTGCCCTGACCTGCGGAGAGTCAGCCGGAACGGCTCACCGTCGACGATCGGGGGCGGCGCGAACCGCTCGAAGTGCACCGGGCCCCTGGTCAGGGCCAAGTCGACGCGGAGGCCGGTGATCATCGGCGCCGGACCGCAGCAGTACACCGCGGCGCCGGCCGGCAGGCCGTCGAGGAGTTCGGCGCCCGAGGCCGGGATGCCGTACTCCGTGTCCGGGCGGATCCGGACGCGGTCGTCGCCCGGCAGCTCGTCGAGGAACGGCATCGACGCGCGGCTGCGACCGGTGTAGACCAGCCGCCAGTCCGCGCCCGATCCCGCGCAGGCGCGGACCATCGGCAGGATCGGCGTGATCCCGATACCCCCGGCGACGAACAAGAACGGCCCGCCGCCGACGAACGGGAACGCCGTCCGCGGCCCGCGCACGGTGACCCGGGTGCCGGGCGTGAGGGCGTGGACCTCGCCGGACGCGACGCCGATCTTCCGCACGGCGATCCGGTAATGGGTGTTTTCGGCCGGGTCGCCGCAGAGGGAGTACTGCCGCACCAGGCCGGACGGCAGCACGAGGTCGATGTGCGCACCCGGCCGCCAGCTCGGCAAGGACGTGCCGTTCGCGAGGCGCAGGCTGACGACGCCCTCGGCTTCGGGCCGCACGTCTTCGACCACCAGCGGCAGGTTCCGGTCCACCGCGCGCACGGGCCGACGCCGTTTCGCGCTGAATTGCGACATCCTGCGGTAAACGCCCACCACACCGACCAAAGTGGACAGCAGGCGGTCGGTCCGGCCGCTGCCGTCCAGCCGGGTGGGCCGGCCGAGCGTCACTCCGCCGCCCGGGCGGCCGGCGAACTCGCCAGGTACGCCACCGCTTGCTCGGTGTTCCCGGTCTCCGTCGGGTGGTACGACTTCCGGAAGTACGGCCGGATCTCCCGCAGCAGCTGACGTCCGGTCGGCAGCAGTCCCCGCTTCGCCGCCCGGCGATAGCCCCGCAGCGAAGCGCGGCCCGGGCGCGTCGGATCGTTACGCATCAGATATCGCGTGCCGCGGGCGAACACCCACGCCAGCACCGGCGTCACCGCCGCCATGCTGCGCACCCGCCGCGGGTACCGCCCGTCCAGGTGCATGAACAGGTCGAAGGCCACCGAGCGGTGCTCGACCTCCTCGGCGCCGTGCCAGCGCAGCAGGTCGAGCATCACCGGGTCGGCGCCGGCGTCCTCCAGGGGCGCGTCGAGCACCCACTGGCCGAGGAACGCCGTGTAGTGCTCGATCGCGGCGACGATCCCGAGCCGTTCGACCAGCCACTCCTCCGCCGCGCGGCCGGTCAGGCCGCGGTCGCCGAGCAGCTTGCGGAAGAGCCACTCCATCTGCGCGACGAACGGCCGCACCGGCACGCCGGCAGCCTCGAGGTGCGCCGCCGCGCCGTCGTGGGCCTCGGCGTGCACCGCCTCCTGGCCGATGAACCCGAGGACGTCCGCCTTGAGCCGGTCGTCCCGGATCAGCGGCACCGCCTGCTTGAACACCTCGACGAACCAGCGTTCGCCTTCGGGCAGCGCCAGGTGCAGGACGTTGATGGTGTGCGTGGCCTGCGGTTCGCCGGGGAGCCAGTGCATCGGCAGCGCCGCCCAGTCGAACTTCACGTCCCGGGCGTGCAGGACGAGCTGCTCGTCGGTCATGACGCCCGGCCGGACAGCTCGTAGTCCGCCGGGTCGACCTTGCGCGTCTCCAGCCAGTACCGCCAGGTGAAGCCGGGCCAGATCGTCCGGTTCACGCCCTTGGCGTCGAGGTACCAGCTCTTGCAGCCACCCTGCGTCCAGACGCCCTTGACGAGCTTGTCCTGGATCTCCTGCTGGAACCTCTCCTGGACGCCCGGCCGGACGTCGAGCGCGGCGGCGTCGCGGGCGTCGGCGAGCTTGATGGCGTCGACGACGTACTTCGACTGCGACTCGATCATGAACACCACGGAGTTGTGGCCCAGCGCGGTGTTCGGGCCGAGCAGGAAGAACAGGTTCGGGTAGCCGGACACCGTGATGCCCTTGTGCGTCCGCATGCCCTCGGCCGCCCACTCCTTGGCGAGGTCGCGGCCGTCGACGCCGGTGATGTCGAGGTACTCCAGCGCGTCGGTCACCTTGAACCCGGTGCCGTAGATGATCGCGTCGACCTCGTGCTCGACCCCGGCGGAGTCGACGATCGAGTGCGCCTTGACCTCCGTGATCCCGGCGGTGGTGACGTCGACGTTCGGGCGGTTCAGCGCCGGGTAGTAGTCGTTGGAGATGAGGACGCGCTTGCAGCCCATGGTGTAGTCCGGCGTGACCTTCTTGCGCAGCGCGCGGTCCTTGACCCCCTTCGCGATGTGCCGCTTCGCGATCAGCTCGCCGGCCTTCATGATCGCCGGGTGGCCGTTGAAGCCGACGGCGCGGACTTCGAGGAACCAGTACAGCGCGTTGCGGTAGGCCCGCTGGGTGCCGGGGACGCGCTTGAACAGCGTCTGCGCCCACGACGGCATCGCGTGGTCGGGCTTCGGCATGATCCACGGCGGCGTGCGCTGGAACAGCGTCAGCTCGGCGACGTCCGGGGCGATCTTCGGGACGAACTGGACCGCGCTGGCGCCGGTGCCGACCACGGCGACCTTCTTGCCGCGCAGGTCGTACTCGTGGTTCCACTGCGCGGAGTGCCAGGTCTGGCCCTTGAACTTCTTGATCCCGGGCAGCTCGGGCACCTGCGGGATGTGCAGGCCGCCGACGCCGGAGACGAGGAACTGCGCGACGAACTCGCGGCCGTCCTTGGTCGTCGCCGTCCAGCGGCGTTCCCGCTCGTCCCAGTGCGCGCCGGTGAGCTCGACGCCGAACCGGATCTTCTCGCGCAGCCGGTACTTGTCCGCGACACCCTTGAGGTACTCGAAGATCTCCGGCTGCGGCGAAAACGACCGCGACCAGTCCGGGTTCTGCTCGTACGAGAACGAGTACATGTGCGACTGCACGTCGCACGCGCACCCGGGGTAGGAGTTGTCGCGCCAGGTGCCGCCCACCTCGTCGGCCTTCTCCAGGATCACGTAGTCCCGGATGCCGGCCTTTTCGAGCTGGATCGCCTGGCCGAGCCCGGAGAACCCGGTGCCCACGATCACGACCTTGAACCGCTCGGTCATCTGTCGGCCTCCGCTGCTTCGAGGAAACTACGGAGATGACGTTACCTCAAGTAACAGTTACTTGGAAGTACTCCCTACTGGTTAGTACGTCCCGCCGAGCTTGGTGTGGTCCCAGCTGACGATCTTCGTCGGGTGGAAGACCAGCCCGATCCGCTTCGGCGCCTGGCCTGCGATGAAGGCGCTCAGCTCGTCGGGAACCGGGTCGCCGGGCTTGGCGCCCGCGTACCGCTGCATGAGCGTGATGCCCATCCGGGTGACTTCCGCCGTGTCCTCGACGATCTCCACGTCGGCCTCGAGCGAGACGCCGCGCAGCTTCTCGTAGCTGTCGCCGTCTTCGATGAGCACGGTCGCCTCCGGCAGGCGCCGGAGGTTCTTCGCCTTCTGCGACGTGCCGTACGTCCAGGTCGCGACGCCGTCCTCGTGCGGGAAGTACCAGAGCGGCGCGAGGTGCGGACGGCCGTTCGGGCCGACGCTGGCGACGTTGATGACCTTCTGCTCGGCGAAGTACGCCCGCACTTCGTCCTCGGTCATCCGGATCTGGTCACGACGGGACATCTTCACCCCTTGGTGGCGGCCCGGCCGCCGTGGCCGGTGACCGCCGACTCGAACGCGCCGCGCGCCTCGATGTCGGCCAGCGCGGCCTTGTCCGCCGAAGGTACCCGGCTGCGGGAGCCGATTTCGATGATCGGCGGGAGGAACGCGCGGAGCAGCTTGAGCCCGCCGACCCAGCGCGGCACGTGGATGGTCCGGGCGCGCTTGAGGATGCCGGCTTCAAGGTCGTCCAGGGCGACGTCGAGCGGGTAGGTCTTGCCGATCAGGCCGGGCATCGACGCACGGAGCTTGCCGAACACCGGGTGCGCGTCGGCGCTCTCGACGAGGTCGGTCCGGATCCACGTCGGGTGCGCGACGCCGACCTTGACGCCCAGGTGCGCGACCTCGGCGCGGAGGCTGTTCGAGAAGGCTTCGACGCCGGCCTTGGCGGCGGCGTAGTTCGCCATGCCCGGCGCGTGCGTGATCGCGGCGAGGCTCGAGATGGCCAGCAGGTAGCCCTTGCGCTCGATGACGTGCGGGAGCGTGACGCGGAACGTGCGCCAGACGCCGAGCAGGTCGACCTCGATGACCTTCTCGAACGCGGCCCGGTCGACCGAGCGGACGAAGCCCGCGGTCGCGATGCCGGCGTTGGCGATGACGATGTCGATACCGCCGAAGTGCTCGACGACGCCCTTCGTCGCGCGTTCGAGCGCGTCCCAGCTCGTGACGTCGGCTTCCCAGGCGCGGGCGTTCGGGCCGATCCGGTCGGCGACCTTCTGCTGCTCTTCGGCTTCGAGGCCGACGAGGGCGACCTTCGCACCGCGCGCAGCGAGGCGTTCGGCCAGCCCGGCGCCGATGCCGCGGGCGGCGCCGGTGATCAGCACGACCTTGCCGTCGACCTTCTTGGTGCCGCTCAGCAGCGAAAACGGGTTGGCCACGGTGCCCTCCTGGACGTCGCACGTCGCTTCTGGAGGGCACCGTACCGCACCTTACTGCGAGTAAGCTACCCATAAGTAGGTTCTAGGCTTCGCTGAGCGCGGCGGCTTCGGCGTCGGTCAGTTCGAGGTCGACCGACGCGATCAGGTCGGTGAGCTGCTCGGGTGTCCGGGCGCTGGCGATCGGCGCGGCGACGGTCGGCTGCTGCCGCAGCCAGGCGAGTGCCACCGTGGCGACCGAGACGCCGTGCGCCGCCGCCACTTCGTCGAGCTTGGCCAGGACCCGCTCGCCGCCCTTGTCCAAATAGGACTCCGCGCGGGCGGCACGCGGGCTGTTCGTGACGTCGCCCTTCGTGCGGTACTTGCCGGTCAGGAAGCCCTTCGCGAGGGCGAAGTACGGCAGCGTGGCGAGGCCTTCACGGGCGACGAGCGGGGCGAGGTCGCGCTCGTAGTCGCGCTCGACGAGGTTGTAGTGCGGCTGCAGCACCGCGTACCGCGCGAGGCCGTTCCGGTCCGAAATGGACAGTGCTTCGGCGAGCCGCTCGGCGCTGTAGTTGGACGCGCCGAGGTGACGCACCTTGCCCGCCCGGACCAGCGCGTCGAACGCCTCCAGCGTCTCCTCGAGCGGGGTGTCCGGGTCGTCCCGGTGCGCGTAGTAAAGGTCGACGTGGTCGGTCTTGAGGCGACGCAGCGAGTCTTCGGCCGCGGCCTGGATGTTCCTCGCGGACAGGCCCGGCCGGCCGTCCCACATGCCGACCTTGGTCGCGATGACGACGTCGTCGCGGTTGCCGCGCGCGGCCAGCCAGTTGCCGAGGATCTCCTCGGAGCCGCCGCCCCCGCCGTAGAGGTCGGCGGTGTCCACGAAGTTGCCGCCGGCCGCGGTGTAGGCGTCCAGCACGGTGAAGGACTGCGCCTCGTCCGCCGTCCAGCCGAAGACGTTGCCGCCGAGGTTGAGCCCGTACACGTCGAGGTCGGTGTTTCCCAGCTTGGTCATACCTTCGACGTTAGTTCGCCGGACCCGGGAGGAAAATCGCCGTCCCAAGCGTTGGAGTGTTCCATGGCTATCGAACTGGGCAAGCTCGGAATCTGGCGGTACCACGGGAACGTCGACGCGAAGTTCGCGGCGGAAGCGGAGAAGCTCGGCTACGGGGCGATCTGGCTGGGCGGCTCACCCAGCGGCGCGGACCTCGCCTCGGTGGACGACCTGCTCGCGGCGACGGACTCGCTGGTCATCGCGACCGGCATCGTGAACATCTGGCAGGACGAACCCGCGGACATCGCGAAGGTGTACGAGCGCATCGCGGCGAAGTACCCGGACCGCTTCCTGCTGGGCGTCGGCGCGGGCCACCGCGAAGCGACGACGGAGTACAAGAAACCGTACGCGTCGCTGGTCGACTACCTCGACGGCCTCGACGCGGCGGGCGTCCCGGTTTCGGGTCGCGCCCTGGCGGCGCTCGGTCCGAAGGTCGTGGCGTTGTCGGGCGAGCGCACGGCGGGCGCACACCCGTACCTGACGACGCCGGAGCACACCCGCGGCACCCGCGAGATCCTCGGCGCGGGCAAGCTGCTGGCCCCGGAGCACAAGGTGGTCCTCTCGACGGACGTCGCCGAGGCGCGTGCGATCGGCCGCAACACGGTGAAGTACTACCTGGGACTGTCCAACTACGTCGCCAACCTGCGGAAACTCGGCTTCACCGACGCCGACCTGGAAGGCGAGGGCAGCGACCGGCTGGTCGACGCGCTGGCGTTGCACGGCGACGCGTCGACGATCGCGCGGGGGCTTTCGGCCCACCTCGAGGCGGGGGCGGACCAGGTGGTGGTCCAGGTGCTGAACGAAGACCCGTGGCCGGGCTACCGGGCGCTGGCTTCCGAGCTGCTGTGATCCTCGTCCGGCCGCCGCTCGTGCGGCGGCCGGATGCACTCCTTCTGAACCGATTCGACGTGCGGAGCAGTTTCTGCGCGGGGACCGGTGTGCGGCGGCGGTCCACCTCGTACGATGCGGTCGGGACCACCCTGTGCCAAGGAGGAGTAACGATGCCCATCGCCACCCCCGAGGTCTACGCGGAGATGCTCGACCGGGCCAAGGCGAACGAGTTCGCCTACCCGGCCATCAACGTGACCTCGTCCGAGACCGTGAACGCCGCCATCCGCGGCTTCGCCGAGGCGGAGAGCGACGGCATCATCCAGTTCTCCACGGGCGGTGCGGAGTTCGCGTCGGGCCAGAAGGTCAAGGACATGGTGACCGGCGCGACCGCGCTCGCGGAGTTCGCCCAGGTCGTCGCGGCGAAGTACGACGTGAACGTGGCGCTGCACACCGACCACTGCCCGAAGGACAAGCTGGACGGCTTCGTCCGCCCGCTGATCGAGATCTCGACGGAGCGCGTCAAGAACGGCCAGAACCCGCTGTTCCAGTCCCACATGTGGGACGGCTCGGCGATCGACCTCGACGAGAACCTCGAGATCGCGCAGGAGCTGCTCGCCAAGACGGCGGCCGCGAAGATCATCCTCGAGGTCGAGATCGGTGTCGTCGGCGGCGAGGAGGACGGCGTCGCGCACGACATCAACGAGAAGCTGTACACCGCCGAGGGCGACTTCCTGAAGACGATCGACGCGCTGGGCGCGGGCGAGAAGGGCCGCTACCTGCTGGCGGCGACGTTCGGCAACGTCCACGGCGTGTACAAGCCGGGCAACGTCAAGCTGCGCCCGGACGTGCTGAAGGGCGGCCAGGAGGCGGCGTCGAAGAAGCTCGGCCTGGACGCCGGCTCGAAGCCGTTCGAGCTGGTCTTCCACGGCGGCTCGGGTTCCCTCCCGGAGGAGATCCGCGAGGCGGTGTCGTACGGCGTGGTGAAGATGAACGTCGACACGGACACGCAGTACGCGTTCACCCGCCCGATCGTCGACCACTTCTTCAAGAACTACGACGGCGTCCTGAAGATCGACGGCGAGGTCGGCAACAAGAAGGTCTACGACCCGCGGTCGTACCTGAAGGCCGCGGAGGCCGGGATGGCGCAGCGCGTGGTCGAGGCCTGCCAGGCGCTCGGCTCGGCCGGCACGAAGGTCAAGTAAGGCTGTTCGCGCGAAGGGCCGCCACGGAGGTTTCGTGGCGGCCCTTCGTCGTGTTCACACCGATTCGGCGACCGAACGCCGGGCCGTCCACCGCCGCGACGCCGGGCCGGCCGCGGCCCACAGCACGAACACCCCGCCCAGCACGACCAAAGCCGTCCAGTACGCGACCGGCGGCGCGGACTCCGTGTGCGCGTCACCCAGCACCCACGGCCGGAACTGCGACTGCACCCACAGCGCCCCGAACCCGAAGGCCGTCACCAGCAGCGCCCCCGCGCCTGCCCGGACAACGCCGACGCCGATCGCGAACGCCAGGTCCACCGCGAGGCCCACGAACAGCAGGTAGAACGGCACCGTCGACACCGGGAACCCCAGCCCGAGCAGCAGCGGCCACATCACCGACCGATAAGCCACGTACGCCAACGCCACCAGCGACGCCGACCAGCGGAACCCCAAAGTCTTGCGCGCCAAGGCCAGGATCAGCGCCATCACCCCGATGCCCCACAGTGGGTACACCCACTCCGGGATCGGCATCGTGAAGTGCAGGATCGCGGTCCGGTCGACCGGGTGGCCGATCTGGTTCGCCGCGAACGACAGCAGCGACGGCTCGGCCTCCGGAGCCCCGCGCTCCCACGCGCGCAGCCCCAGGATGCCGTACTCCTGCTGGCCGTTCGGGAAGAACGTGTTCTCCAGGAAGAACGCCCACAGCGCGAGCAACACGCCGGTGCGGAACCTCCCCGCGGGCGCGGACCGGAGCCAGCCCAGCAGGACGCCCGCCTGCATGATGCCCGTGCCCAGGTACAACATCATGTGCGACGGGCTCCACGCGGTCAGGTCGAGGCCGTTGACGCGGTGGTTGATGACGTCCAGCGGCGCTGCCACCAGGAACGTCAGCAGGCCGATCTGCATCAGCCGCAGCGACGTCTTGTCGGCGCCCAGGCCCGTGTAACTGTGGATCGCCACCAGCACCACGATGATCACCGTGCCGACGGTGTTGATCAGGTGCGGTGGCGCCAGGTCGTCGCGCAGCCACTTGAAGTGCCACGACATGTCCCACGACGAGCCGACCAGCTTGAACGCGAACGCCGCCAGCCACATCCCGTAGCAGAACCGGAGCACCCAGTCCGGCGTCGGCTGCCCGGGGGCGCCGCGGTGCCAGTGCCGCGTGAAGAACAGCCGCGTCTTGCCGATCGGGCTGCGCGGGATCACGTCCACCGGGACGTCGACTGCCTTGGCCATGCCGGACATCATGGCCGGTCATGGTCACGAGCGGGTCAGGACCGTGGCAAAGACCGCCAAAATCGGGATTCCCCCCGACCTTCTTCCCCACCACCACCCTCAGCGGAGGCGCTTCGCGCCGCTGTCACCCTTAGGGGTGGACGACTTGCCTCGGGCGTGCGTGGCTTGGCAGGGTGTGCCGCCATGATGCCGAAACGAGTTGTGGCCGCCGTCCTGGTCGGCGCTCTGGTCCTGGCCGGCGGCGGGGTTCTCGCGGGCCTGTTCTTCTGACCCGCGGGCGTGGGCAGAATGGGCGGCATGACGCACAACCTGCTCGGCCCCGAGCCGACGCTGCTGCCCGAGCACACCGCCGCCCAGGCCGCGCTCGACGCCGGGAACGACCCGGCCGCCGTGGCCGCCGAACACCCCGACTACAGCGAGGCGTGGGCTTCGCTGGCCGAGAAGGCCCTGGACGCGGGCGAGACCGTCGCCGCGTACGCCTACGCCCGCACCGGCTACCACCGCGGCCTCGACCAGCTGCGCCGCGCCGGCTGGAAGGGCTTCGGCCCGGTGCCGTGGGCGCACCGCCCGAACCAGGGGTTCCTGCGCGCGCTCGCCGTGCTGGGCAAGGCCGCGGGGAAGATCGGCGAGACCGAGGAGTACGACCGCTGCCGGACGTTCCTCGCCGACTCCGACCCGGCGGCCGCGGAAGCCACCGGCCTGAAGTAGTGCCATGAGGGGCACCTTCCTGGCCATTGAGTCCAGGAAGGTGCCCCTCACGACTTTCAGAAGAGGCCGCAGTCGGAGACCGCGGGGAGGCCGGCGAAGCGGCCCTCGAGCCACGCGAACGCCTCCGGGTACGCCCGCACCGCCGCGAGCACGTGCGTGGGCACCAGCGTCGTGCTGAACTGCACCTGCACGCCCTTGCCGCACCACGTCCGGCCCAGGTCGCGGTCCTGGGCGTAGGGCACGATGTCGTCGAGTGCGCTGTGGACGATCAGCACCGGCACCGTCGGCTTCAGGGTCCCGATCTTCTGCTCGGCCACCCGCGACGCGTAGGGCTCTTCGCCGAGGTACGCGGTGAGCGAGCGGCCGTCGTTGGTGAGCGTCGACGACTGCGTGAACGCGTGCGCGGCGATCGCCGCCACCGTGCACTCCGTCCGGACCTGCTCGAACAGCTGCTTGCCGCGCGCGTTGAGCAGGGCCGGGATGTTGAGCTCCGGGTACGCGTAGTTCATGCTGACCAGCGCGAAGCCGAGGAAGCCGACCGCGTAGTGCCCGTCGAGGTTCTTGGCGACCGCGGCGAGGTCCGCCGGCACCGCGCCCGCGTACGCGCCTTTCAGGTTCAGCTCGGGTGCGTAGCTCGGCTGCAGCTCCGCCGCCGCGGCCGACGCGCCGCCGCCCTGGGAGTAGCCCGCGATCGCGACCGGGCCGTCGGCAGGCAGGCTCGCCTCCGGCAGCCGCTGCGCCGCGCGGATCGCGTCGAGCACCGCGTGCCCCTCCGAAGCGCGGTTGACGTACGTGTGGTCGCCCGGCGTGCCGAGGCCCTCGTAGTCGGTGACGACGACGCCGTAGCCCCGCGCCAGCAGCCCGGCGATGAACGGCCCTTCGTACTCGAACCCGGCGGCAAGCGCTTTCGACGGCGCGCAGTCGTCACCCTCGCCTTGCGTGCCGACGGCGTAGGAGACGATCGGGCGCGGCCCTGAGCCGTGCCACACCGCGTGCGGGGTCAGCACCGTGCCGGTGACCGCGATCGGCGCGTCGTGCGTGTCGCGGCTGAGGTACATGATCCGCTGCACGCTCGCGTCAGCCTTGATCAGCTGGATCGGGTCGACGTAGAACGTCGACGCTTCGTGCCGGATGACGTCGCCGTTGCGGCCGGCGGGCAACGGCGACGGCGGGTCGTAGAAGGACGCGGCGGAGGCCTGCGGCGGGCCGAGTGCCACCAGGGCCAGTACGGAAGCCGTGGCGACCGCCGCGGAGAGGGCGCGGCGAGAGAAGATACGCATGCTTGCTCCTCGTTGAGCAGGACTAGTGCGCGGGGAACACCTTTTTGGACAGAGGTGTCGGAAAAAGAATCACGTGAGGTGGGCCACCATGTCAAGCCCGGCGCCGCGCGGTCGGCCGCGCAAGCTCCCCGTCGGAGAGCAGCGTGCGCGCGTGCTGCAGGCGACGGCGAAGGTCGTCGCGCAGCACGGGCTGCAGGGCGCGACGATCGAGCAGATCGCGCGGGAGGCCGGCGTCTCGCGCCAGGCCGTCTACGAGCAGTTCGGCGACCGCGCGACGCTGTTCGCCGAGGTCGTGGCCGAAACCGAGGACCGTGCGTTCGCCGCGATCGCGGGCCCGTCGGTGACCGACCCGCAGCCCGGCCTGCGGGCCTGGGCGCGCGCCAACTACGCCAACATGGTCACCTTCGTCGCGGACCGCCCGGAGGCCTACGGCGTGCTCCGCGCGGCCGAGCGCGCGGGCGACCCCGCTCTCACCCGGTTGAGGGAGCGGCTGGCGGTCGTCTACGCCGACGCGGCCCGCAAGCGGTGGGCCGCGCACGGCATCGACTCCGGCCGCGCCGACCGCGCGCTCGTCACGCTCTTCTTCGCGATGACCGAATCACTGGTGCAGGCGACCTGGGACGGCGAGCCGCCCGACCAGGAAGCCCTGATCGACCTGCTCACCGAGTTCACGGTCGGCGGCGTCGCCCGCCTCCAGACGAAGGCGAGCGACGTCATCGAGCGGCTGCGGTAGGCCGGCTAAGCCGCGGCCAAGGCGACTTCGGCGGACCCCACCACCCGGTTGCGCCCGCCGTGCTTGGCCGCGTAGACGGCCGCGTCGGCGGACGCCATCACTTCCTCGATCGACGACCCGTCGAGCGGGTAGGCGGCGACGCCGATCGACGCCGTCTGCCGTTCGATGTCGACGAAGGCGCCTTCGTTGGTCTTCGTGCTGATGATCAGCTCGCTGACCCGTTGCCGGATCCGCTCCGCCGTGACGATCGCGTCCTCCTTGGACGTCGACGGCAGCAGCGCCACGAACTCCTCGCCGCCGAACCGGCCGACCAGGTCGTGCGCCCGCGTCTCCTGCTTGACCACGGCGGCCACCGCCTTGAGCACGTCGTCCCCCGCGAGGTGCCCGTAGGTGTCGTTGATCCGCTTGAAGTGGTCGAGGTCGATCATCATGGCGCCGAAGCTGCCCTTGTCGCGCTCGGCGCGCGAGATCTCGCGCTGCGCGCCGTCCTGCCAGGTGGTGGCGTTCAGCAGCTGCGTTTTCTGGTCGGTGGTGGCCAGCTCCTCGAGCCGCTTGACCAGCACGGACCGCTGCAGCACGTACAGCGGCAGGATGACCAGCACCGACAGCAGCGCCTCCTGGCCGAGCACCATCACCAGCAGCCCGCCGACGCACAGCGTGGACAGTTCGAGCAGGTTGTCGTCCATGCCGCCGAGGCAGCTCTCGACCGTCGCCTCCTCCGGGTTGGCGAGGTAGAGGCCGAGGCCGGTCAGGGCCGCGTTGACCACGAAGTACACCGCCACCGCGAGCGAGACGGCGAGGACGCTCAGCCCCGGCGAGAAGTGCGTGACCAGCCCGGCCGAGCAGGCCGACAGCGTCGCGCTGGTGGCGTTCGCGGCGACCCGGTGCGGCTGGCCCGGGCGGGTGCCCGACCAGCTGCGCAGCGCCAGGCCGACGTACAGCGTCACCCCGAGCAAGGTGACCAGCTGCGTCGGCAGCAGGAGCGCGGCGGGCAGCAGCCACACCGACGTCATGTTCATGTGCGGGCCGTCGCTCAGGATGCGCCGCTGGCGCTCGATCCGACGGCTGACCTCGGTCTGGGCCAGGGCGAGCGCGCCCAGCAGGCCGAGGATGCCCACGTGCTTCAGCGTGATCGTGGTGGTGACCGTGGCGACGGCCGTCCAGCCCACCAGTACTGCGATCGCCGCGAGCGTGACGGCGATCCAGCGGGGCGGCCGCCGCCACAGCGCCCAGCCCGCAACACCAGAAATCACGCCTTGTCCAGACCGTTCCCCCAATGTGACCATTCTTCCCCCAAACCCTTGCGCTCGGTGGTGGTGATGAACCACTCACGGACAGTTTCAGCCCGTTTGCCGTCTGTCCACAAGGGCCTTAGGTGTGTACATTTTCCGGGACGCCGGATCGAAGGGTGGCCAGCGATGCGTTCCAGAGATCAGTGAGCCGGAGCCGCGCCGCAAGGTCGCGATGACGAAGCCAGCGTGTCGAGCGTGCTCAGGCGTGTTCGGCGCGCTGGGTCTCAAAGTCATGCCCACCTTCGCCCGCCCCCGAAGGCCGTGAGCGCCGCCACGCGAGCGCGAGCGGCGCCGTAAGTATCAATCCGGCAACGCCGAAGATCCCGACGGTCGTCTGCGCGCCGAAGTGGTCCGTCAGCACCCCGCCGATGAGCGGGCTGACGCCGAGCATCGTCGTCAGGCCGGTGTTGGACAGGCCCATCGTCTGCGCGCGGTTCTCGTCGGGCACGGCGAGCGTCAGCGACGCCGTCGCCTGCAGCAGCGCGACCGAGCCGAACGCGCCGGACAGGACGAACAGGATGATCGACACCCACGGGTTCGGCTGGGCGAAGCCGACCAGCATGGGCACGGCGCACAGCGCCGACAGCGGCCCGATCAGCTTCGGCCGGGCGTCCGCGGGCACCCACCGCGTGAAGATGAACGTGCCGATGACGCTGCCCACCGGGTCGGCCGCGAGCAGGAGCCCGACGAGTTCGGGGCCGCCGCCCGCCGATGAGACGTACGGGGCCGCGATCCCCTCGTAGACCGGCAGCAGGCCCATCAGCC
Organism: Amycolatopsis sp. NBC_01488; assembly: GCF_036227105.1. Taxonomy (NCBI): domain Bacteria; kingdom Bacillati; phylum Actinomycetota; class Actinomycetes; order Pseudonocardiales; family Pseudonocardiaceae; genus Amycolatopsis; species Amycolatopsis sp. NBC_01488. The sequence continues at coordinate 2,643,259 of NZ_CP109434.1, forward strand.
AGGTGAACAGCACGAGCGCGCGCAGCGCGGGGTTGGCGAGCGCCACCCGCCCGCCGGTGCTGATCATGGCGAAGAACGACTTCCGCTTTTCGGCGTTCGCGGCCGGCGGCCGCGAACGCACGCCGAACCGGACGAAGCCGGCGGAGAGCAGGAACGTGGCCGCGTCGACGACCAGGGCCACGTGCGGGTCGAGGGCCAGCAGCAGCGCGCCGCCGCCGGCGAACCCGAGCAGCTGCGCCGACTGCACGGTCATGCTCCGCACACCCATGCCGACGACGAACCGGTCACCCTCGAGGATCTGCGGCAGCAGGGCGAGCTGGGCGGCCTTGAACGGCGGGTTCAGCAGCGAGACGCACGCGACCAGGACGCAGACCACCCAGAACGGCAGCGACGGGATGGCGACGAGCAGGATCAGGCCGGCCCGCACCAGGTCGACGGTGACCATCACGGTCCGCCGCGAGAACCGGTCGGCGAGGCCGGTCAGGAAGATGCCGCCGAGCAGCGAGGGCGCGAACGTCAGCGCGTAGGTGAGGCCGGTCAGCGTGGCAGAGCCGGTCACGGTGAAGACGAGGATGGACAGCGCGACTCTGGCCAGCTGGTCCCCGGCGATCGACAGCAGCTCCCCGAACCACAGCGCGCGGAACTCGGCGACCCCGAACACCTCGCGGAACGTGACGCGATCCCGCGGTGCTGCCATGCGCTTTCTCCCGACCTCTTGTGCAGACCGTGCCGTTCTCATGACCGCTGGTGACGAGAAGGCCGATCGGTCATGAGGCAGTCACGGTACGTGAGTTGCCTCAGCCAGTGTCCCGTGACTGTTGGTAAATCTCTAGGTTCTTTCGCCGGTATCCAAGGTGTCACGGAGCTTTCCTGAACGAGTCAGACGATAGCCCGCAGTGTCTGGCCGGTCGCCCAGGAGTCACCAATGGATCATTCCGTACCCGATGGCCGGAGGACCAGAGGCAAAAGTAGCCACCTCGCGTTGGCGAAGTCCGCAGGGTGGAACTCAGGCCCGGTGCTTTTCGATCACCTCGATCGACGCGCGGACCTGCTCGAAGGTGGGCGGGGCCGCCCGGTTGAACACGACGGTCAGGGACCGGCGGGGGATGATCACGAACTCGACGTCGACCCCGGCCGCCTCCGACGCGGCTTCGACGACGTCTCGCCAGTGCTTCGGGTCGATCCCGTCGGGGTCGGCCCATTCGTGCGCGAAGATCGCCCAGTTGCCCCTGAGCAGGGTGCCGACCACGTCCTGCGCGGTGTGGACGCGGTGCGGCGGACCTATCTCAGCGGCCAAGTCTTCGTCGTCGCGGCACAGCTGCGAAGGCCCGGGCGCCTGGGTGGACAACGGACAATTCCGCTCCTCTCGCCGACGTGCCCCGGGGATTCGGCGCCGCGGGCCGGAGTGTTTGGTTTTATTCCCGGAATTCCGGAGTATGGGAAGGACGCCCTGGTCCAGGGCCCCGGCGTAGCTTCGGCTCCATGGCCGAGCGCGCGCCGTTCACCCTCGTTGTCGTGGGCGCCGGACCCCGGGGGGTCGGCGTCCTCGAGCGGCTCGGCGCGAACGCGGACCTCCTGCGCGACCGGCGGCTCGAGGTGCACCTGGTCGACCCGTTCCCGCCGGGACCCGGCCGCGTGTGGCGCTACGACCAGTCACCGCTGCTGCGGATGAACTCCATGCCCGAAGACGTCACGATGTTCACCGACGACTCGGTGAAGATGGCGGGCCCGGTGCGGCCCGGGCCGACGCTGCTGGAGTGGGCGCGGAAGGTGCGTGACGGCTCGCTCGACGCCGAGGTGCCGCCCGACGTCGTCGCCGAGCTGACCGCGCTCGACAGCTTCGACTTCCCGACCCGGCGGCTGCAGAGCGCCTACCTGACCTGGTTCTACCGCACGGTCCTCGGCGATCTGCCCGACGGCATCGCCGTCGTCGAGCACGCCGCGCGGGCGGTCGGTGTCGACGGTCATACCGTCAGCCTGTCCGACGGGACGGCCGTCGCGGCGGACGCCGTCGTGTTCACGGTCGGGCACCTCGACGCGGACCCGGACGAGCGGGAGCGCGAGCTCGTGACGTTCGCCGCGCGGCACGGGCTCGCGTACTACCCGGCCGGCTACACCGCCGACGTCGACTACTCCGGCATCGCGCCCGGCGAAACCGTGCTGGTGCGCGGGTTCGGGCTGGCGTTCGTCGACCTGATGCTGCTGCTGACCGAAGGCCGCGGCGGCCGGTTCGAGGACCTCCCGTCCGGCGGCCTGCGCTACCACCCGAGCGGCGCGGAGCCGGTGCTGCACGTCGGCTCGCGGCGCGGGGTGCCCTACCACGCGAAGATCGGCTACCGGCTGCGCGGGAAACCGTTGCGGCTGCCCAGGTTCTTCGACGCCTACGCCATGGACGGGCTTCCCGGGGAGGCCCTCGACTTCCGCACGGACGTCTGGCCGCTGATCGCCAAGGAGCTTGCCTGGGGCTACTACAGCGAGCTGTTCACCGGGCACCCGGACCGCGTGCGCCTGGACTTCGTCGTGTTCGCCGACGCCTTCGCCGACCTGCCCTGGGATTCGCCGGGCATGCGGGACCTCGTCGAGCGGGCGGTCCCCGCCGAGGCCGACCGCCTCGACCTCGACCGGCTCGACCGGCCGCTGGCGGACCGCGAGTTCGGCTCGGCGGAGGAGTTCGGCAAGGGACTGCGTGAGTACGTCGAAGCCGACCTCACGCGCCGGGCGGACCAGGAGTTCAGCGCCGACCTCGGCGCGTTCATGGCGTTGCTCTCGGTCTACGGCCAGCTGCCCACGCTCGTCCAAAAAGGACGGTTGGCGGCGTCGTCGCAGGTGTCCGATATGGACGGCTGGTTCCACGGCTTCTTCTCGTACTACGCCAGCGGGCCGCCGCCGCGTCGGCTGGAGGAGCTGCTGGCCCTGCACCAGGCCGGTGTGGTTTCCTTCGCCGGCGCGGACATGCAGGTGACGGCGGACGCGGGTGCGTTCGTCGCGTCCAGTGCCAGCTATCCGGGGACGGTTTCGGCGCGGACGTTGGTCGAGGCGCGCCTGCCGGGCCCGAGCGTGACCCGCGCGGCGGACGGCCTGCTCCGGCAGCTGCGCGACACCGGCGAGCTCGCCGAGGAGACGGTGGCCGACCCGGTGACGGGCGCGTTGCTGCCGTCCGGCCGGATCCACACGCGGGTGTCGGACTCCCGCCTGCTCGACGGCACCGGCCGCCCCCATCCGCACCGCTTCGCCGTGGGCCCGCACACGAGCGCCCGCTCGGCGGCGGCGTTCACCCGCCCGCGGACGAACGCGGCGAGCTTCCGCCAGAACGACGCCGTGGCACGCGAGATCCTGGCGCTGGTCAGCTCGCCCAGCTGACGATCTCGGCCAGCACTCGCGACGGCGGGGGCATTTCCGCGATCTCGGCCGCGGTGCTTCGCGCGAGGTCGCGCGGCTTCGGATCGGTGAGCAGTTCGCGCGCCGCCGTTTCGATCGCGGGGATCCGGATCGCCTCGCCTGTCAAGGACTTCGCCGCGCCGAGCGCTTCGAGGTGCTCGGCGTTGGCGAACTGGTCGGCGCCCTGCGGCAGGATCAGCTGTGGCAGCCCGGCGGCGAGCGACGCGAGCACCGTGCCCGTGCCGCCGTGGTGCACCACCAGGCCCGCGTGCTTCAGGACCTCGGCCTGCGGCACGAATCCCGCGACGCGCACGCGGTCCGGCACCGAGCCGAGCAGCGAGGGATCGCCGGGGCCGAGCGCCACCAGCACGTCGGCGTCCAGCCGTGACAGCGCGCGGATCGCGCCGCGCAGCACCTGCGTCGCGCCGAAGACGACGGTGCCGAGCGTCAGGTAGACGAAGCCGTCTTCCGGGAGCGGCGGCAGCGGGACGTCCGGGTCGAACGGCGTCGGGCGCATCCGGAACACCGTCGGGACGGCCGCCGTGCCCGGGTCTCGGACGCTGTCGGGCCAGACGTCCACGCACGCGTCGCCGAACAGGGCGTCCGCGGGGAGGGTGCCCCAGAGCGGCCGCAGTCGTTCGGTCGCGACGGCCAGGATCTCCGGCGGCATCGACCGCCCGATCACGACCGAGACGGCCGGGATCCCCGCCCGGCGCGCGGCGATCCCGGCGCCGACGTCGCTCATCTCGTAGACGACCAGGTCCGGACGCAGGCCCGGAAGCAGCGGCGTCAGGTCCTCGAGCAGCGACTTCGGCAGCAACTCGGCGAACATCGTGACGCCGACGTCGAGGAAGCCGGCGTCCTCGCCGTGCCGCTTCTTGGCTTCGGTCTCCGCCTCGCCGATGCCGATGCCGGCGCGATGGACGTCGAAACCGAGGTCGCGCACCTTGGGCACGAACGCTTCGCCGGTGCCGAACACGACCTGGTGGCCCGCTGCAACGGCCGCGTTCGCCAGTGGCAGCAAGGGAAACAGGTGGCCGTACGCCGGGCGGCACGTGAAGAGGATCCGCACCGCCCTGAGCGTACTCGGCAGCCCTTGCCGACCGGAGCGATTTGCTGCGCCCACTGCCGCGGCGCGGACGTCCCGCCGGTCAGCAGCGGCCGAGCATGTCCGTCAGCGCGCTCTTCTCGGCGGTGTTGACCGTGAGCTTGAACTTGTACTTCACCGCGGTCCACATCTTCGCGTAGGTGCACCAGTAGCTGGTGAGCGGCGGCTTCCACTGGTCGGGCGACTTGTCGCCCTTCTCCTGGTTGACGTTGTCCGTCACGGCGATCAGCTGCGGGTCGGTGAGGTCGTTCGCGTACGCCTGGCGCTGCGCGGTCGTCCACGCCGACGCCCCGGTGCGCCACGCGTCGGCCAGCGGCACGACGTGGTCGATGTCCACATCGGACGCGGCCGTCCAGGTCGCGCCGTCGTACGGGCTCTTCCAGGTGCCGGACGTCGGGGCGCAGTCCGAACCGGTGACGACGTTCGTGCCGTCGCGCTTGAGGACCAGTTCGCGGGTGTTGCAGCTGTTGCCCTGGTCGATCCAGTGCGGGAACTTGTCCCGGCTGTAGCCGGTCTGCGAACCGTCGGCCTTGACGGTGAGGGCCGCGAGCTCCGACTTCGCCGTGGTCGTGGCCGGAATGCCCGGCGGAGTGGCCTCGGCGACGCTGATCAGCGTCCCGGAAAGCACGGTGGTGGCCGCGACGACGGTCAAGCAATGACGAACAGCACGCCTGGTTGGCATTTTGCTGCCTCCGTGTCAGGTGTGGGGACAGCTAACCCTGATACATCGGAGTGGCTGGTGCAACACGTATGGGTGACATACTGACGCAGCTGGGTTAATTCCTCATGACTTCGCCATCGCGGAATTGCGCTGTCGTTCTCGACGGAGCCCGGGCGGGCGGTCGGCCTGCCCGCCCGGACCGCATCCGCCCTGGTCAGCCGATTCCCAGCACCGACTCGGCCGTCGTCCAGTCGGTCAGCATGGCGTGCTGCGCGGCCGTCAGAGTGGCTTTTTTCGCGCAGACGGCTTTCTTCACCGCGTTTTCCACGCTGTCCTTCGAATACGAATTCTCGCTCCCCGAGTGCGGCTCCGGCCAAAGGTTCTTCGGATCCTTCGGCGCGCCGCCGAGTTCGAGCGGGAGGAAATGGTCTTCTTCGTAGTCGGAAAGGCTCGTGTCGGAATACCCGTAGTCCGTGATCCCCTGCACCTTCAGTTTGTTGGTGTAGGAGGTCGACGGCCGGATCGTCGCGGTCCAGCCGGAAACGCAGATGGTCGAGCCGATCGTCGACTGCGTGACGTCCGGGTTCAGCGCGCCGGGCGTGCAGGTCGGGTCCGGCAGCGGTAGATCCGCCTGTGAGCAGGTGGCTTCGGTGGTCGCGGTGGCCGCGCCGGCGACGCCGGTGACGCCGCCGGACAAAGCGGCGACCACGGCGATCGTGGTAAAGGAACAATAAAACGCGCGAATGGTGGGCATCTGACTGCCTCCGTGTCATCGGTGGGGACCGAATAACCATCAGACACGGAAGTGGCAGTAAGCAACACTTGTGGGTGACACTTAGTTAACGCCAGGTGACACCCGTGCGGTTAATGCGTTGCCGATGCAGCGGGAAACATTGTCAAAAAGGGCAATTCGCCGCCGGATTGCCCCGATATGCGCCGTATGACGCTTACCTGGCGGCGGTCAGCCCGGATGAAGAACTTTCATCCGAAAGTCGCGGGGTTCACGCCGCGCCGCGGACCAGCCGGAGGTCCTGCGTGTGCCGGTACCACGTCCACTTGGTCACCGCGCGCTCGTGGACGACGTCGTCGCTGACGGGCCGCGTCGGGATGCAGCCGATCTGGAACGCGCGCGAGTAGAGCGTCGTCGGCCGCTTGAACAGCGTCCCCTTGACGACCCGGACGGCCAGGCCCGGCCCCTCCGGATCCGGGACCACCTCGATCGACGACGCCGGCCCGCGCAGCGCCACCTGCTCGTCGGCGTAGGCCACGCCGCGGACCAGCCGCAGCACCCCCCGCCCGACGAGCACGCCGCCGACGTCGTCGCGGATCAGCGGCACCGGGTCGACCTCGCCGCGCAGGGCCAGCGCGACGGCCTGCAGCGGCGTCTTCGGCAGTCCCCAGAGCGCCGCGACGGCCGAGTCCGGCGACGACGGCACGAACCCGACCGACACGCCGGAGAGGGCGTCCTTGCGGAGCAGGCGCACGACGACCGCGGCGAGGTCCGCGTCGGTGCCCGACACGACGAGGTGATCGTGTTCGCCCAGCAAGGGGTCGATTTCCGTCTTGCCGGGGCGGCTGGGCACGCGGATCGATTCGACGTCATCGACATCTTCGAAGCCGGCCGCGGCCTCACCACAGGCCACCACTAGTCCGCGCACCCGCAGGACCTCCGTTACAGTCATGCACCGGCATTTCCTCAGCGCCACCGGTGTCCGTCCGGGACACTAAACCTCACGTCGTCGAACACCTTGGAGTGTCACATGCCGGCCATCGTGCTCATCGGTGCCCAATGGGGGGACGAAGGCAAGGGCAAGGCCACCGACCTGATGGGTGACCGGGTCCAGTGGGTCGTCCGCTACCAGGGTGGCAACAACGCCGGTCACACGGTGGTCCTGCCGAACGGCGAGAACTTCGCCCTGCACCTCATCCCGTCCGGCATCCTCACCCCCGGCGTGACGAACGTCATCGGCAACGGCGTGGTGGTCGACCCCGGCGTGCTGCTCGACGAGCTGTCCGGCCTCGAAGCGCGGGACGTCGACACGTCCAAGCTGCTGATCTCGGCCGACGCGCACTTGATCATGCCGTACCACGTGGCCATCGACAAGGTCACCGAGCGCTACCTCGGCAGCCGCAAGATCGGCACCACCGGCCGCGGGATCGGCCCCTGCTACCAGGACAAGATCGCCCGCGTCGGCGTCCGCGTGCAGGACCTGCTCGACGAGAAGATCTTCCGGCAGAAGGTCGAAGCCGCGCTGGAGTTCAAGAACCAGGTGCTGGTGAAGGTCTACAACCGCAAGGCCCTCGACGCGAACGAGGTCGTCGACGAGGTGCTGGCGGCCGGCGAGAAGTTCGCGCACCGCATCGCCGACACGCGCCTGCAGCTCAACCAGGCCCTCGAACGCGGTGAAACCGTGCTGCTGGAGGGGTCACAGGGCACGCTGCTCGACGTCGACCACGGCACCTACCCGTTCGTGACGTCGTCGAACCCGACGTCCGGCGGCGCGAGCGCGGGCTCCGGCATCGGCCCGGGCCGGATCACCACGGTGCTCGGCATCCTCAAGGCGTACACCACCCGCGTCGGCTCGGGCCCGTTCCCGACCGAGCTGCACGACGAGTCCGGCGAGTACCTGCGCAAGCAGGGCGGCGAGTTCGGCGTCACCACGGGCCGATCGCGGCGCACCGGCTGGTTCGACGCGGTGATCGCGCGCTACGCGGTGCGCGTCAACGGCATCACCGACTACTTCCTCACGAAGCTGGACGTGCTGTCCGGCCTGGAGAAGGTGCCGGTGTGCGTGGGCTACGAAGTCGACGGGTTCCGCACGCAGGACATGCCGATGACGCAGACCGACGTGCACCACGCGATCCCGATCTACGAAGAGCACCCCGGCTGGTTCGAGGACATCTCGGCGTGCCGCACGTTCGAGGAGCTCCCGGCGAACGCGCGTGCGTACGTCGAGCGCCTGGAAGAGCTGTCGGGCGCCCGGATCTCGGCGATCGGTGTGGGCCCGGGCCGCGAGCAGACGATCGTCCGCCACGAGTTCGTCTGACGTTCAGGTCAGTTTCGTGCTGACCGGGGTCTCGTTGCGGAAGAGGTCGAGCACCGGGCAGTGCTCGTCGACCTCGCGCTTGAGCTCTTCGTAGCGCTCCCGGCTCGCCGGACCCTCCAGTTCGACGGACACCCGCACGTCCCCGAAACCGGGGCGGGTGTTGAAGGAGAAGCCGAAGAAGCCGTGCAGGTCGAGGTCGCCGTCGACGGTGACCTTGACGGAGTCGAGCGGGATGCCGCGTTTCGCCGCCCAGAACTGGTAGGTGATGACCTGGCAGGACCCGAGGGCGGCGAGCGCGAACTCGACGGGGTTGGCCGCGTGGTCGGTCCCGCCGAGCGCCGGCGGCTCGTCGACGGTGAAGCTGTGGTCGCGCACCTTGACCTCGACCTCGGTCTTGGTCCCGGGCTTGAGGTCGTTGGCCACGCTGAAGGAGACGGCGGCGTTGTGCGGGTCCGCGTCGACGGCCTTGCGGGTGCCTTCGATGACGTCGGTCAGCGACATGGGGCTCTCCTCGATGATCGGCATTTCGCCACAGGGTGGGCGAATCTCGCGAGGGGCGCTCGGGTTCTCAAGTCCTGGGAGCACGGGTGCCCGCGATGCGGAAGCACTCGACCGGGGGACGCGAGAACGGTAACGCCGGCGGTAACGGAGCGATAACGAGAGGACAGACCCGCAGCCGGACAGCAGGAGAGCCGTTAGTGAAAAGGCACAGCGTGGAGCCGCCCAGCCGAGGTCCGATCGACGTGACCCGGGTCGCCGGGTTCCGCACCGCCACCGCCGATCCCGACGATCTGCGGCGCGCCGTCACCGCGTCGCCCGGCTTCGCCCGCGCGCACGTCGATCAGCAGGCCGCGGTGCTCGAACTGGTCCTGCAGACGGGGACCACTCAGCCGCGAAGCCGTCTTCGTTCCCTGACAAGGCTTCTGGCTCGCCGACGCTGACTCTCCACGGAGTCAGCTCATCCGGTTCGTGAGGTTCGTCGTCACCGAGAGCTCCTCGAGGTCCAGCTCCCGCAACACCTTCCGCAGGATCTCGTCGTCGAGCCGGCCCGCGCGGTTCTCCTGGAGCATTGCCTTGCGCTGCGTGATCAGGAGCTCCCGCCGCGCCTTCGCGTACTGCGCCTGCGGGCTTCCGGACCGCTCCTCGCCCGTCAACGTGATCGCCGCCTTCGCGAACCGGTAGCGCGTGTCGACGAGCCGTTCCAGGCGCTGCTTCAGCCGGTCGATCTTCTCGGGCGGCAGGTCCAGCGCGGCGAGCCGGTCGCGGCTGATCTCGCGCAGCCGTTCGTGCGCCGCCTTCTGGGCGACCTCGCGGGCGGCCAGCTCTTCGGCTTCGTCGCGCGACGCCTCCGACGGGTCCTGCACCTTCAGCACGCGGATCAGCGGCGGCAGCGTCAGCCCCTGGATCAGCACCGTCCCGATCGCCACGGCGAACGCGAACAGCTGGATCTCCTCGCGCCCCGGCGTACCGGCGGGGACACCGGCGGCCGCGGCCAGCGTCACGACGCCGCGCATGCCGGTCCACGAAAGCACCGCCAGCGACCGCCACGGCGGGGCGGGCCGGCCGCGGCCGAACAGCCGCAACGTCCGCGGCAGGAACGCGAAGACGAACACCGCCGGGATCCGCACCAGCATCGTCACCACCAGCACGACCACCGCGACCAGCGCGAGCGTCCCGTTGTCGCGGGCCGCGTGCTGGGCGCCGTCGAGCACGAACGGCAGCTGCAGCCCCATCAGCGCGAACACCAGCGCCTCCAGCAGGACGTCGATCGACGCCCACACCGATCTGTCCTGCATGCGCGTCGCGGGGGACGCGTACAGCGAGCGGTGCCCCAGGTAGAGCCCCGCGGCGACGACGGCGAGCACGCCCGACCCGCTGAACTCCGCGCCGAACGGGTGCAGGTGCTCGGCGGTGACGTACGCGCCGAACGGCACGACGATCCCGAACGCCGACTCCAGCAGCGGGTCGTCGAGCAGCCGGCGGACCAGCACCACGGCCGCGCCGATCGCCAGGCCGACCGCGATGCCCAGCACGGTCGCCACCCCGAACACCGCGAACCCGTGCCCGGCCGAGCCCGCCGTCCCCGCGACCGCGGCCAGCGCGACCTTGTAGAGCGTCAGCGCGGCGGCGTCGTTGACCAGGCTTTCCCCGGTCAGCACGGTCATCAGCCGGCGCGGCAGCCCGAGCTTGCGCCCGATCGCCACCGCCGTCACCGCGTCCGGCGGCGCCACCACCGCGCCGAGGACCAGCGCCGACGCGAACGGCACTTCCGGCAGCAGCAGGTGCACGACGACCGCGACGACCACCGCGGTCACCGCCACCAGCACCACGCCCAGCGCGACGATCGGGCGCAGGCTGTTCTTGAAGTGCGTCAGCGAGCTTTCCAGCGACGTCGAATAGAGCAGCGGTGGCAGCACGACGGTGAGCACCAGCTCGGGTGCCAGCTCGAACCGCGGCACGCCGGGGATCAGCGCGACCCCGAGCGCGACGACCACCACCAGCAGCGGCGCGGACAGGTTGTAGCGCCGGGCGAGCGCGGTCAGCGCCAGCGAGCCCGCGAGCACGCCCATCAGCGTCAGGATCTCCACGCGCGTGATCCTTCCCCAGGTGGGAAGCGCGCGCTCGGCTTCCCGGCGCGGCGAGGTCGTGAGTGAGAAACAGCGTTAGAACACTGTTTCTCACTCACGACCACTTGCGCCGAGCGTCAGCCGAGTTCCTTCAGCTCCTGCTCGACAGCTGCCAGTTCCGCCTCGGAGCCCTGGACCTTCGGGCCCGTGAACCACTTGCGGGCCGAGAGCACCCACCACAGGGCCGCGCCGCCGAGCACGACCAGGAACGCGATCGGCGTGTAGTTGAAGGAGTCCACCGTCACCGGCGAGACCTGCGGCAGCATGAACAGCACGAAGATCAGCACGACCCACACCGTCGCGACGATGCCGATCGGCTTGCCCCACTTGCCGAGCGTCCACGGTCCCGGCTCGAACGAATCCCCGCGCCGCACCCGCAGGAACACCGGGATCACGTACGCCACGTAGAGCCCGACGACGGCGATCGACGTCACCGCCGCGTAGGCCGTCGCGCTCCACAGGTACGGCAGCGCCAGGATCAGCGCGCCGCCGGCCGCGAGCCACACGGCGTTGGTCGGCGTCTGCGTGCGCTTGTTGATCTTGTGCCAGAACCCCGACCCCGGGATCGCGCCGTCGCGGGCGAACGCGTAGATCATCCGCGAGTTCGCCGTCACCGACGCCATGCCGCAGAACAGCTGCGCGCCGATGCAGATCAGCAGCAGGAACTTGCCGGTGACCGCGCCGGTCGCGTCGATGAAGATCTGCGCGGGCGGCACCCCGGTGGCGGAGTTGACCGCGCCGTCGTAGTCCTGGATCGCGAACGTCAGGCCGATCAGCAGGATCCAGCCCGCGACGAGCGAGACGACGATCGACATGACGATCCCGCGTGGTCCGGCCGTCGCCGCGCTCTTCGTCTCCTCGGTCATGTGCGCCGACGCGTCGTAGCCGGTCAGCGTGTACTGCGCGACCAGCAGGCCGAGCGCGAAGACGTAGAACGTCGAGCCCCAGCCCGTCTGGTTCACGAAGCTGCCGAACACGAACGACGCGTCCTGGTGCTTGGCCGGCACGAAGATCAGCACGCCGACGATCACCAGCACGCCGACGAGGTGCCACCACACGCTGACGTTGTTGAGGATCGCGACGATCCGGACGCCGAAGGTGTTCAGCAGGCCGTGCACCACGAGGATGATCGCGAGCAGCAGGATCGTGTGCCCCGGCGTCGCGGCGTAGCCCCACTGCAGGTCGAGGAACGCGTTGAGGAACAGCGCCGCGCCGAAGTCGATGCCCGCGGTGACCGCGATCTGCCCGATGAGGTTGAACCAGCCGGTGAACCACGACCACACGGGACCGGACTTGTTCGGCGCGAGCTTCGCCGCCCAGTAGTAGAGGCCGCCCGCGGTCGGGTAGCTCGAGCAGACTTCGGCCATGCCCAGGCCGACCAGGATCACGAACACCCCGACCAGTGGCCAGCCCCAGATCATCGCGGCCGGCCCGCCGGTCTTCATGCCGAAGCCGTAGAGGGTCAGGCAGCCGGAGAGGATCGAAATGATCGTGAACGAGACGGCGAAGTTGGAGAACGCCGACATCGTCCGTTTGAGCTCTTGCGCGTAACCCAGCTGGTGGAGGCGAGCGCTGTCGTCGTCGGCGTGCTCGGGAGTGGTCTGCTGGTCGGAAACGTCCATCGGGCACCTCTTGAAAGGTATGCGGCCAGACCATTGAATTCGCCGAAAGTAGCCCCGGTGCGAGGGGGTGTCAAGCCTTCGTCAAGAACTCGTCCAGCTGCCGCAGGAGGCGCCCGCCACCTCGGTGGTCGTTCGAGATCAGCGTCGCGGTGACCCCCGATGACCGCTCGTGCGTGCTCCGGAACGCGACGCCCTGGTCGCCACCTTCCAACCGCACCAGACCGGGGCCGGGCAGCCAGAAACCGAGCCCGTAGTGGTCCGCGCGCAGCATCCGGCCGACCCACTCGCCCGGCACGATCCGGCCGTCGAACAGAGCGGGCCAGAACTTCCGGAAGTCCGGCGCGGAGCTGTAGATCCCGCCGTCGCCGAAGCCTGCGACCGGCAGGCTGAACACGTTGGTGCGGCCGTCTTCCAGGTAGCCGGTGGCCGTCCGGCCGGGCAGCGCGTCCGACCGGAGGAACGCGGTGTCGGTCATCCCGGCGGGCTCGGTGACGCGCGTCCGGACCAGGTCCGGGAAAGGTATGCCCGCGACCCGTTCGGCGATCAGGGCCAGGACGGCGAACGCGCCGTTGTTGTAGTGGAACCGCTCGCCGGGCGGGAACTGCTGCGGGAACCCGTCGAGCGCGGCGAGGTAGTCGGCCGACGTGACGAGACCGGGCGGGGTCTCGGGCGGGTTTTCGTCGTCGCAGTAGTCGCCGATGCCGGACGTGTGGGTCAGCAGGTGCTCCACGGTCACGCGGTCGTCGATCAGCGGCAGGTCGTCGCCGAGGACTTCCCTCGCCGTGGTCCGCAGCTCGAGCCGTCCCTCGGCGACCAGGCCGACGACGACCAGCGCCGTGAACCCCTTGGTGCCGCTGGCGATCGCGAACCGCGTGTCGACGGTGTTCGCCACGCCGTGGGCGCGGTGGGCGTACCCGGAAGCCTCGGCGAGCAACGTCTCGTCACCGCGGCTGACCAGCACGACACCGGAGAAGCCGTCGAATGCCGTGAAGGGCACCTTCATGGACACAGCGTCCGTGCAGGTGCCCTTCATGGCAAAGCGATTACCGGCCCAGGAACGCGTGCAGCGACTCGAGCGCGGTGTCCGCCTGGTCGGCGAAGAAGCCGTCGACGCCGGCCCTGAAGAACGCGGCCTCCTCGGTGAAGACGTCACCGTAGGCGTCCGGCTCGGCCGACGAGCGCAGGTTCGCCGGCAGGAACGGGTTCTCGTTCCGGAACGTGTACGGCTGCACCTTGAGGCCGGCCTTGTGCGCGTCCGCGACGATCGCGGTCGGCGTACCCAGGTTGTCGTTCTTGTCCCGCGGGATGATCTGCGCCTTGTCCGGCCCGAGGTACTTCGCGTACTTCGCGACTTCGCGCAGCCCCTGCGCCGTGACGAGGTCGGCGTACGTCCGCTTGTCGCCCTTCGCGACGAAGTCCGCCGGAGCGCCCGAAGCCGACGTCAGCTGCAGCAGCGGCGTGCGGAGCTGCTTGTGCAGGTCGATCAGGTTCGACACCTCGAACGACTGGATGATCGCCGGCGCGTCCGGCCGGTCGAGGCCGTTGCGCTTGAGGATCGAGACCAGCTTCGGCTCGGTCGGGTTGCCGATCGACTGGAAGAACGTCGAGTGCTTGACCTCCGGGTAGGTGCCGAGCGTCCGGTGCAGCTCCTTGCCGAGCCGCTGGGTCAGGTCGAGCACCTCCTGGAAGGTGGCGATCTGGTAGCGGCCGTTGTAGAGCGTGTTGTGCGGTCGGTTCGCCGGGATCCGCTCGACCGCGCGCAGCGTCTTCAGCTCGGCGAGCGTGAAGTCCTGGGTGAACCAGCCGGTGGTCGAGACGCCGTCGATGACCAGCGTCTTCTTGCGGTTCGCGAACTCGGGGTGCTGCGCGACGTCGGTGGTCCCGCCGATCTCCGGCTCGTGCCGGGCGACGAGCCGGCCGTCCTTGGTCGGCACGAGGTCGACGTCGACGTAGCTCACGCCCATCCGGTAGGCGAGCTCGTACGAGGCGAGGGTGTGCTCCGGCCGGTACCCGGGCGCGCCGCGGTGTCCGATGATCACGGGGTCATCGTGGCCCCGTCCGTGCGCGGCCGCACCGGCGGACCCCCCGCTTTCGGAGGACGCTGCGGACGCGCTCGCCGAACCGACGGCGAGCCCGGTGACGCTCAGCAACGCCAGCCCGGCGAGTGCCAGTACCCCGACACGGTTGCGCTTCATCTGGTGACCTCTTTTCGTACAGGGTGTGCCCTGACTACCCGCGTCACCCTTGATGTCGCAAGCGTCCGAAGTGCGTATCCGGGCGAACCGGGCGGTGAACGCCCAGTGGACTCCTGCTCACACCCGGTGCCGGAGGACGGCGAAATGTCCGGCGCGGACCGGTGCGGATACGCTGTGCGGCGTGCGCGTACTGGTAATCGGGTCCGGCGCCCGTGAGCATGCACTCGTCCTCGCGGCGTCCGGCGACCCCGCGGTCACCGCCATGGCCTGCGCGCCCGGGAACGCCGGGACGGCCGCGATGGCCGAGCAGCTCGGCGTCGAGGCCGCCGACCCCGAAGCGGTCGCCGCGCTCGCCAAGGGCTGGCAGGCCGACCTGGTCGTGGTGGGGCCGGAGGTCCCGCTCGTCGCCGGGGTCGCCGACGCCGTCCGCAAGGCGGGCATCGCCTGCTTCGGCCCTTCGGCCGCGGCGGCTCGCATCGAAGGCTCGAAGGCGTTCGCGAAGGACGTCATGGCCGCGGCGAACGTGCCGACCGCGCGCAGCGAGGTGGTCGACAACCCGGCCCGCCTCGACGCCGCGCTCGCCCGCTTCGGCCCGACGTGGGTGGTCAAGGACGACGGCCTGGCCGCCGGCAAGGGCGTCGTCGTCACCACCGACTACGACGTCGCGCGCAAGCACGCGATCATGCTCCTCGACGGCGGCCACCCGGTCCTCCTGGAGTCCTTTTTGGACGGTCCGGAGGCGTCGCTGTTCTGCTTCGTCGACGGCCACACGGTCGTCCCGCTGCTGCCCGCGCAGGACTTCAAGCGCGTCGGCGACGACGACGCCGGCCCGAACACCGGCGGCATGGGTGCCTACGCGCCGCTGCCCTGGGCGCCGGACAACCTCGTCGACGAACTGGTCGAGACGGTCGTCCAGCCGGTCGCCGACGAGCTGGTCGCGCGGGGCGCGCCGTTCTCCGGCCTGCTCTACGCCGGGCTCGCGCTGACGTCCGACGGCCCGCAGGTCATCGAGTTCAACTGCCGCTTCGGTGACCCGGAGACGCAGGTCGTGCTGGCCCTGCTGCGGACCCCGATCGCGGGGCTGATGCACGCCACCGCCACCGGCAGGCTCGCCGAGCACCCGCCGCTGGAGTGGTCCGGCGGCGCCGCGGTCACCGTCGTGATCGCCGCCGACGGTTACCCCGGCAAGCCGCGCACCGGCGACGTCATCACCGGGGCCGAGCTGGAGGGCGTGCTGCACGCGGGCACCCGCCGCCGCGACGACGGCGCCGTGGTCTCCTCCGGCGGCCGCGTGCTCTCGGTCGTCGGCACCGGCAAGACGCTCAAGTCGGCGCGCAGGCACG
The DNA here is from genome assembly GCF_036227105.1 of Amycolatopsis sp. NBC_01488. NCBI lineage: Bacteria > Bacillati > Actinomycetota > Actinomycetes > Pseudonocardiales > Pseudonocardiaceae > Amycolatopsis > Amycolatopsis sp. NBC_01488. Next base: position 2,659,240 of record NZ_CP109434.1, read on the forward strand.
CGTACGAGACCGTCGAGAAGGTCCACCTCGCCGGCTCGCACCACCGCACGGACATCGCGCTCAAGGCAGCGAACGGCGAAGTCGGCGCGCCGACGGCCAAGCAGCGCGCCTGATGCGGGGAACCGGCGGGGGACGGAGTTCGTCCGAACTCAGCCTTCTGTCACACCCGGGTTGGTAGCCTCGACGGGAGTCGGCCGGTCACTGTCCGTATGACGTCAGGGGAGCGCATGTCAGGACCCTCGTACGACCTCAGCTCGGCGGTCCCCGTGGCACCGGCGGCCGCGGACGTCCTGGTCCACCCGGACAAGCTCCTGGACGTCGCCCGGATCGTCGAGGAGCAGGCGAACTCCCTCGAAGACCAGCTGCTGACCAAGCTCGGGCTGCTGCGGATCGACGCGCCGTCGGCCGACGTGATCAGCACCCAGTCGATCGACGCCTGGAACACCCTCATCGCCGACGGCGACCGCTCCTACGCGGGCCAGGTCCGCGAGTACGTCGCCGGCCTGAAGCGCCTGGTTTCGCAGCTGCGAGACGCCGCCAAGGACTACCAGATCAGCGACGAGGAGAAGGCGGCGGTGTTCGGTGACCGCGGCAAGCACGGTGCGTAGCCGGCGGCTGCGGATCACCGGGGGCGTGCTCGCGACGGCGGCGCTCGCCGGCTGCTCGGCGGGCACCGACGGCACCCCCTACCCGGTCGAGACGGCCGCGACCGCCGCGTCGCAGAGCGCCAAGGCGGCCCAGCTGCCGCAGCGTCCGGCCGAGCTGACTCTGCAGGGCGTCGACCTGTGCGAGGTCTTCCCCCAGGTGCAGCTCGACGCCATGAAGATCACCAGCGCACCCCGCGAAGCACCGCCGGAAGACGGGCCGACCTGCGTGTTCGACGCGGACGGCGCCGAGCCGGTGCACGCTTACCACGTGCGTGCGGTTTCGGCGGACCTCGACGAGTGGATCACCGGGTCCCGCAAGAAGAACAGCATGACCACCGAGCCGAAGACCATCGGCGGCTACCCGGCGCTGACGAACTACCGCGCGGCCGGCGACCCCGCCGACTGCGAGACGCTCGTCGGCGTCGCGCGGGGCCAGACGCTGGCCGTCCAGACCTTCGCCATCACCCGCGGCAAGCTCACGCAGCCGCAGCTGTGCGAGATGTCGGCGCACGCCGCCGACATCGCGCTGCAGTCCTTGAAAGCACGCAACTAGGGAGGGCGCGTGGAATTCTCCGAGCTCGCGGCCGGCATCCAGAACCACCGGTTCGACGGCTGGACCAACACCGCGATCGCCGACCAGATCACGCGGATGGTCAACGGCGACGGCACCGGCAGCATCGGCACGGCCGTCGACGCGCTGAAGGCCGTCGCGACCGCGCTCGCCCACACCGACCAGACGCTGCGCGCCCAGCTGCTCGAGCTCGGCGTCGAGTGGCAGAGCCAGGCCGGCGGTGCCGCCAGCCAGGTGCTCACCGAGCAGGCCGGGTTCTCCCAGGACGCGACGACGAAGGTCGCGCACGCCGCGGAGATGGTGTTCGAGCAGGGCGAGTCGTTCAACCGGACCAAGTACAAGCTCCCGGACGCCGAGACGGTCCGGAAGGGCGCGGGCGGCTACACGCTCACCGACGGCGTGCTGCTCAGCCTGATCGGGTTCGAGACCGATCACGCCCGGCAGGTCGAGGCCGCGAACGACGCCAAGGCGCAGGCGACCCAGGCGCTGAACGACTACGCGAGCGAGAGCGGCACCAACCTGCTGTCGACGCAGTCGCTGTCCGATCCCGAGTCGCTGAAGCTGGCCGCGCCCGGCATCGCGCCGGGCGTGCTGGACGTCGCGGGTGCCGCCGTCGCGGTGACGCCGGACGGCGGCGTGAAGCCGGCTTCGGACAAGGTCCGCTCGGTGCACGTCGACCCGCCGGTGGTGCAGCCGGTGTCGCACACCGTCCACGCGGACCCGCCGACCCCGGTCTACGGCGTCGCGGCGCAGCAGCCGTCCCGGTCCGTCGCGCAGCCGCCACGTCGGACCGGCACCAGTGGCACGGCTCCCGTGCAGCACACGACGGCTTCGTCGACGACGCCTGCGAGCGCGAAGCCGCCGGCATCGGTGCCCGGCCCCGGCTGGGTCAACGCTCCCGGTCGCGGCCCGTCCTCCGGCGACTCCTCCCACTTCTCGCCCGGTCTCTCGGTCGGGGGCGGCGAGCAGTTCGTCCCGCCGGGTGCGCCCGGCGCCGGGCCGCCCGGCTCGTCGCCGGCGACGGCACCGATCAAGTCGCTCGGCGGCGGTGGGGCGTCCGGCGCCGGCTCGACGGGTGTCGAAGGGTCGCTCGGCGGCACCAACCGCGGTCCCGACGGGGTCTTGGCGAAGGGCCGCACGGTCGGCGCGATGCCGCAGGCGCCGCTCCCGCCCGGCCAGTTCACGTCCGAACGCGGGTTCGTGGCGAAGCCCGGCGCGACACCGGGCGAGCTCGGCGCGGGCGCGGCGGCGGTTGGTGCGGGCGCGGCCGGCGGCGCGCTGAGCGGCGATCGCGAGCGTCTGAAGCGCGAGAAGGGCCAGGCGAAGGGCCCGGTCCGGCCGCTGCCGGTCGGCGAGCTGCCCGAGGAGGAGGCCGTCGCGCTGCGGAAGTCGGAGCAGATCAGTCCGAAGCAGCAGCCCGGCGAGTCGAGGTTCCTGTCCGAGGCGGCCCCGCAGGAGGACGACGCCGAGCACGTCCGCCGCTACGGCGTCGACGACCAGGACCTGTTCGCCGACCAGCGGATGGTTTCGCCCGACGTGATCGGCGACCACAGCGGGGACGGGCGCTGACCGTGTCGCTGGTGCTGTCCGCGCGGGAGTTCGACGTGGTCTGGGAGTCGCTGGGCCTGCCCCGCCGCCACGTCGCGCTGGACGTGCCGAGCGAAGGAACCACCCGCGGCGAGCGGGCCGCGGTCGTGGAAGCGGCGTGGGCGTCGCTGAGCGAGCGGCGCCTGGCCCGCAACGGCCGGGTGTCGGGAGAGGTGGCGGACCTGCTGAACCTGCTGGCGCGCCCCCAGTCCGGCATCGACGTGTGGGTGTGGGCCGAGCGCGAGATCCGCGGCCGCGCGGTGAGCGTCCGCGGCCAGGCGGTCCTGGCGGTGGTGGACCACGGCGAGGTCTGGCTGATCCCGGCCACCGAGGACGGCCTCCCGGAGGCGGCGGTCTCGGTGGCGGGCGACCTCGGCCCGGGCATCGGCCAGACGGTGAGCATCCCGTATTCGTCGTTGAAATCCGCCGACGCGGCCGCTCGCGGTGACGCGAAAGCGCTGGTCACGGCGTTGGAGGATCAGGGCGTGGAGCTGTTCCAGGCCCAGGAGCTGTCGGGCATGCTGCTGGGCCAAGAGGCCCGGGGCCAGTTCGGCGCGGAACGGGTGGGCCGCGACGGAGTGGTCCACCGCGCGGGCCGCGTGCTGGCGTTCTTCGACACGGACGCGGGCCGGTACCTGTTCCAGGTGGCCCCGGACCGCGACGGCCGCGAGTGGGCGACGGTGACCCCGGCGGACAACGCCCTGCTGGCGACCCGGATCCGCGAGCTGATGGCGGAGGCCTGAGCCCCGCCGGGTGGAAGTTGCCGGGATCGGTACGCGTACCCCTCCGGAAGTCATAAAGTAACCGTGGGAACCGTCCTGGTCATCACGACGTCTGATCGGGCGGACACAAGCTTTCCGAAGGGGATGACGAACCGTGCCTGTCTACGACGCCGACTCGATGGCCATCGCGGCCGGCCAGGTGGAGAAACTGAAGGACGAGTTCGAGAAGTCCAAGCACAAGGTCACCGGCCTGGACCACGAAAAGGAAAGCCCCTTCGGTGGGATGGACGCGACGGGCGAGGCCCACGGCGCGGTCGGCAAGTTCAAGGACGGCGTGCACAGCCAGTTCGACGCCGCCGGCAAGCACATGGAGGCGCTGGGGTTCGCCATGCGCAAGGCCGCCGGCCTGATCACCGAGACCGACCAGGTCGGGGCGAGCGACCTCAAGCTGCACGTCGACAAGTGAACTGAGCAGGGGGCACGAGAGTGGGCTTGAACGGGAACGGCGCCGGAACGCCGGACAACTGGGCCGCCTTCATGCAGAAGGTCGACCAGGTCGAAAAGGTCGACCTGAACAAGATCACCGCGGCGGCGGCGCAGTTCCACGAGGCGGGCAAGAACGCCGGCGACCACACCGCGTCCTTGAAGAATTCGACGGACGCGCTCAACGGCGGCGTGTGGGCGGGCCCGGCGGCGGAGCAGTTCTTCGCCTACGTCCGCCAGGTGCGGGACGCCGGTACCAAGGTGCAGACGCACCTCGAGGACGTCGCCAAGGACCTCGACAGCCTCGCGTCGACCCTCGAGCAGATCAAGAAGAACGTCGGGGACAAGCAGCTGGCCGCGGAGAAGGCGGTCAACGCCCGCAACCAGCAGGCCCAGACCGAAATGGACGCGGCGGCCAAGGCGGCCGCGGCCCACGAACAAGACCCGAACAAGCCCGCGCCCAGTCCGACCTCCGCGGAGATCAAGGCGAAGGCGGCGACCGACATCCACACCATCACCGCCGGCTTCGACGGTGACGTGACCGGCCTGCAGACCCAGGCCGACACCGCGATCAAAGCGTCGCAGACGCTGATGTCCCAGCAAATCGAGGGCGGCTACGACCAGGTCCCGCTGCCGAGCAGCTCCGCGACCGCGCCCCAGAGCGCCGGCGGCATCCACAGCAACGGCTCCTCCCACCACGGCGGAGGCGGTGGTGGTGGCGGCGGTGGTGGTGGCGGCCTCGGCCCGAGCGGCGGCCCGCCGTCCTCGCCGCCTCCCGGGAACGTCCAGCAGTGGATCCAGGAAGCCATCAAGGAGCTGCAGGCCGCCGGGGTGCCCGTCACGGATGCCGACATCCCCAACATCTGGGCGATCATCCAGCACGAGTCCGGCGGGAACCCGAACGCCATCAACAACTGGGATTCCAACGCCGCTGCCGGGCACCCCTCCAAGGGACTCATGCAGTGCATCGACTCGACGTTCAACGCGCACAAGCTGCCCGGGCACGACAACATCTACAACCCGGTCGACAACATCATCGCCGGTGTCCGGTACTCCTTCGACCGCTACGGCGGCCTCGGGAACGTGCCCGGCATCAAGGCCATGGCCCACGGCGGTGCCTACCAGGGGTACTGAAGCCCGGCGCCAACTAGCCTGGCCGCATGGTCGATCCCGGAGCCGGGCCCGCGCTGCGGGCCGCCGTGCCGCCCTTCCACGTCATGGACGTCCTCTCCGCGGCCGGCGCCCGGCAGCGCAGTCACGGCGATCTCGTGTCGCTGGCGGCCGGGCAGCCGTCCGCGTCCGCGCCGAAGCCCGTTCTCGACGCTGCCCGCGAAGCGCTGGGCCAAAGCGCCCTCGGCTACACCGAGCAGCTCGGGATCCCGGAGCTGCGCGCGGCCGTCGCCGGGCACTACCAGCGGAAATACCAGCTCGACGTCAGCGCCCAGGACGTCGTCATGACCACCGGGTCGTCCGGGGGCTTCCTGCTCGCGTTCCTCAGCGCCTTCGACCCCGGCGCCAAGGTCGCGATGGCCCGGCCCGGCTACCCCGCCTACCGCAACCTGCTGGCCGTCCTCGGCTGCGAAGTCGTCGAGTTCGCCACCACCGCCGAGACGAACTTCCAGCCGACCGTCGCGCTGCTCGACGAGCTCGGGCCGATCGACGGCCTGATCGTCGCGAGCCCCAGCAATCCCACCGGGACCGTCCTGCCGCCCGGGGAGCTCGCCGCGATCACCGGCTGGTGCTCGTCGCACGGCGTGCAGCTGATCAGCGACGAGATCTACCACGGCATTTCCTACGGTGCCGAGCTCGACTGCGCGTGGCAGTACGGGCGCGAGGCGCTCGTGCTCGGCAGCTTCTCGAAGTACTTCGCGATGACCGGCTGGCGACTCGGCTGGATGCTCGTTCCGCAGCGCCTCCACCGCGCGGTCGACGTCCTGACCGGCAACTTCACCATCTGCCCGCCCGCGGTGTCGCAGTACGCGGCGCTCGCCGCCTTCACGCCGGAGGCGTACGCGGAAGCCGACGCACACGTCGAGCACTACCGCGCCAACCGCGACCGGCTCTTCGCCGGCCTCGAGAGCATCGGTCTCGGCAAGCTCGCCCCCGCCGACGGCGCCTTCTACGCGTACGCCGACGTCAGCGCGTACACCGACGACAGCCTGAGCTGGTGCCAGCGGCTGCTCGCCGACACCGGCCTCGCGATCACGCCCGGCATCGACTTCGACCCGGTCGACGGCGGCAAGTACGTCCGGTTCTCCTTCGCCGGCAGCGCCGAGGACGTCGACGAAGGCGTCCGGCGGCTCGGTGGGTGGCTGCGCCAGGGGGAACCCTGATTCATCCCTGAACGTTGGCTCGACGAGGGGAGTTTCCCCGGCCGGGATGTCAGAGTGGAGTCATCGGGCCGGAGGGGCCACGGGAGCAATCGGAGGAAGCCATGTTCTGGAAGATCGTCGGCGGCCTGATCGTCGCCTGGGTGGCGTTCATGGTGCTGGGCGCTGTGATCGGCTTCGTGTTCAAGGCCGTCCTCTGGATCGCCATTATCGGCGGCATCGCCTTCCTCGGCGCGGCCGGTTACCGCGCGATCACCGGCGGCAAGAAGGACCCCAGGCGCATCAACCGTTATTGAGTCTTACGGGATCCGCGCCACGCCGCCCAGCCACGTCCAGTTGACCGGCGTCAGCGGCGTCAGGCGCGGCCCGTCCGGCCACCACAGGTGCGGCGCGGTCAACCCGGGCTCGAGCAGGTCGAGGCCGTCGAAGAACGACGCGATCTCGGCCCGCGTGCGGTAGAGCGTGTCGAGCCCGGTGCCGCTGAGCCGCTTCTGCAGTGACGTGGCAACGGCGGCCGCTTCGGAGCCGTCGTCCGGGTTGTGCTGGTGGAGCAGGACCAGGTACGACCCCGGCGCCAGCGCGCCGACATAGGACTGGACGACCTGCCGGGCGCGTTCCAGGTCCGTGATGTGGTGGACGATGGCGCACAGCACGAGCCCGACGGGCCGATCGAAGTCGATGAATCGCTTCACATCCGCGAGGGTCTCTTCGGGGCTGAGGAGGTCGCTGCCCGAGATGTGGGTGAAGTCGTTGTCGACGAGCAGCGCCCGGCCGTGCGCCTCCACGACCGGGTCGTTGTCGACGTAGACGACGTGCGCCTCCGGGTTGTACTTCTGCGCCACCTGGTGGGTGTTCTCCACCGTCGGGAAACCGGAGCCGAGGTCGAGGAACTGATCGACGCCGAGCCGTTCGGTCAGGTACCGGACGGCGCGGATGAGCCACTGCCGGACTTCCCGCGCCATCGCCTGCGATTCCGGCGCGATCTCCAGGATCTCCCGCAGCACCACGCGGTCGGCTTCGTAGTTGTCCTGCCCGCCCATCAGCGCGTCGAAGACGCGGGCGATGCTCGGCCGGTCGAAGTCGACGCGGGCCGACGGTCGTTCGCTCGTCGTCATGGCGGCCTACCGGGGGTCGGGGTCCGTGCAGCCTAGGCCAAGGTGGATCACCGCCGGTAGGCGGACGTGCGGTGCGGGTGAGCTCAGCCGAGCCACGCCTGGGCCGCGTCGGCGCCGTTCCACACCTGCGCCTTGAGCCCGACCGCCCGCGCACCCTCCACATTGGACGGACGGTCGTCGAAGAACAGGCAGTCGGCCGGCTCCGCGCCGAGCTCGTCGAGCAGCAGGCGGAAGATCTTCGCGTCCGGCTTGACGCACCGGACGTCGCCCGAGAACAGCGTCACGCGGAAGTGGCGCGCCCACTCCTGCTCGCGGACCCATTCGCCGAAGACCACCGGCGCGTTCGACAGCAGCGCGAGCGACGCGCCGGCCTCGGAGAGCGCTTCGAACAGCGCCTGCGACGACGGTTCCAGGTGACCCCAGCCCTCGACGTCGATGCGGGTCAGCTCGTCCGACAGCTCTTCGTCGACGGACACGCCCACCGCCTTGCCGACCGCCTGCCAGTACTCGAGCGGAGTGCTCCCGGCGTCGAAGGGAATCCGGTAGTCCCAGTACGCCTTCTCGAACTCCGGCAGCGGCGCGCCCATCGCCTCGGCCATGGCCGGGCGGGCCACGCTCGGCTTGCTCAGCACGTCGCCGTAGTCGAACACGATCCAGTTCACGGTTCCCCCAGGGAGTTCACGCGCCGGCCTTGATCCGGCGCAAGGCTTCTTCGACGTCGGTCGCGCTCAGGTCCCGGTGCGTGACGAACCGGACCTTGCCCGCCATCGGCACCGCGCGGATCCCGAGCGAATCGAGCCAGGCCAGCGCGGTCGGGATGTCGGGCACCTGGGCGAGCACGATGTTGGTGTCGGGGACGTTCGTCGCCCAGCCGTACTCGGCCAGGCCCTCGGCCAGGCGCCGCGCGTTCTCGTGCGACTCGGCCAGCTCGGGGACGCGGTCCAGCGCGACCAGGCAGGCCGCGGCCAGGACGCCGCCCTGCCGGACGCCGCCGCCGAGCATCTGCCGCATCCGGCGCGCCCGTTCGACGAACGCGGCGCTGCCCGCGACGACCGAGCCGACCGGCGCGCCGAGGCCCTTGCTGAAGCAGGCCGAGACGGTGTCGACGCCGACGGTCAGCGCGGCCGGCGGCACTCCGAGCGCGACCGCGGCCTGCCAGAGCCGGGCGCCGTCGAGGTGCACGGTCAGGCCGGCTTCCTTCGCGACGGACAGCAGCTGGGCGTGCTCGTCGGGCGGGGTCACCGCGCCACCGGCGGCGTTGTGCGTGTTCTCGAGGCAGAGCAGAGATGTCCGTAATGTGAAGTACGGTCCGGGCTGTCCGATCGCGGCCGCGAGGGCGTCGGGCGAAGGGCGGCCCGGGCCGCCGTCGTGCTCCAGGATGTCCGGCATCCCGCCGGCCAGCCACGCCGCCGAGCCCAGCTCGTTGGCCAGCACGTGGGCACCGCGCGTGGCCAGGAACCGGTCGCCGCGCTGCAGGTGGAGGCTCAGCGCGACGAGGTTCGCCATGGTCCCGCTCGGCACCCACAGGGCGGCCGGCATGCCCAGGACGTGCGCGGCGCGCTCCTCCAGCGCCTGGACCGTCGGGTCGCGCTCGAGGACGTTGTCGCCGACTTCGGCGGACGCCATCGCCGCGCGCATCGTGTCATCCGGACGGGTGACGGTGTCGGAACGGAAGTCCAGCGGCGGCAGCGTGAAGGTCACGGAGCGATCACATCACACCCACCTCGCGGGGATCAATGAGCCCTCGGGTGGTCGAACCCACTCGGTCCGTGCAACCGTGGACGCCCCTGATTCCGTCCTACCCACCGACGACGACAGAGCGGAGCACGACTGCGCGTGGACCAGCGCGACGAGCAGGAGTTCGCGGAGTACTTCGCCGCCAGGCGGGACGCCGTGCGCCGGACCGCGTACATGCTCTGCGGCGACTGGCACCGGGCGGACGACCTCGCGCAGACGGCGTTCGTCGCGCTGCACCGGAGGTGGAAGAAGATCAGGGATCGCGCGGCGACCGACGCGTACGTCCGCAAGACGCTCGTGCGGGCGTCGATCGACGAATCGCGGCGTCCGTGGCGGCGCGAGTGGCAGACCGAGACGCTGCCGGAGCCGGTGGACGACTCGCCCGGCCTCGACGAGCTCGTCGCGACCAGGGAAGACCTGCTCACGGCGTTGAAGGAAGTGCCGCCCCGGCAGCGGGCGGTGCTGGTCCTGCGGTTCTTCGAGGGACTCGACGTGACCAGCGCGGCGACGGAGCTCGGCTGCAGCGAAGGCAACGTGAAGAGCCAGACCGCGCGCGGGCTGGCGAACCTCAAGCAGGTGCTGGAACGGGAGGTGGAGACCAATGGATGAGCAGGAGCTGCGCTCGTTGTTCTCCGCCGCGCCCGGCGACGCGCCTTCGGCGACGTTCACGCAGGACGACGTCGTCCGCGAATCCCGCCGCCAGACCGTCCGCCGCAACCGGATCACCGCCGGGGTGAGCGCCGCGGCGCTGGTGGTCGTCGGGTTCGGTGCATACGGAGTGCTGTCCGGGGGTACCCCCGAGTCGCTGACGTCCGCGAGCAACGGCGTGATGTCGTCGCAGTCCGGGCCGGGATCGGGGCAACCCGGCGTGAGCCCGGCACGTCCTGAAGTCGGTGGGGAGTCACCGAACTTCTCGTCCGCACCACCTCGGCAGGGAGGTGACCAGGGCGGGAAGACCGGCCAGCTGGCCGAAGGCGCCTCCGGGTGCGAACAGGTGGACGGGGAGCTCGCCACCGCCCTCGCTGGCGAGCTCCCCGGCCACGTCGCCGGTACCCCGGCCGTGCCGGGCGGCGCCTGTTCGACGGTGTCGCGCTCCGCGGGGTTCCCGGTCCCGGGCGGTGAGGTGTCCGCCGCGTTGTACCCGAAGGGCGTCCCGGTCGTCTTCAAGTCCCAGCCGGCCGGCGCGGTCACGGCCCAGGTGGCCACCGCGTCCGGTGGGGTGCTGGTGCTGGTCAGCGTGCCTTCGGCCGGGGCGACGGCACCGTACGCGAGCCAGGTCGCCGCGTTCGCGCACGCTCTCGCGCCCCAGTTCTGAGCCCGGGTCCGCCCGGTTGGCAGAATGACCGGTCATGACCGCTGCGACCACCCCGAAGGGGGAACGACGGCGCACCGCGCTCGTCGAGGCCGCCGCGAAGCTGCTCGTCGAGGGCGGGTTCGACGCCGTCCGGCACCGGGCGGTCGCCGAGCGCGCCGGGCTGCCGCTCGCCTCGACGACGTACTACTTCGACTCGCTGGAAGAGCTGGTCACGGCGGCCGTCGAGCACCACTCGAACGCCGAGCTGGAGACGGGCCGCCGCCGGCTGGAGGAGCTGGCGACGCGCAACCGCGGCGTCCAGGCGACCGTCGACCTGGTGCTGGAGATGCTGCTGGGGCCGGAGACCGACGACCCGGAGGCCGACGCGGAAGCCGTGCTGCTGCGGTACGAGCGCCTGGTCGCGACCGGTCGCCGCCCGTACCTGCGGCCGCTGATGCGGACGTTGTCGGTCCAGCTCAACGAGCTGCTGACGGAGATCTTCGCGCGCTCGGGCACGCCGGTTTCCCCCGACGAACTCGAACGGCTGGTGGCGCTGGTCGACGGCGCGGTCGTCAACGCGCTGATCGCGATCGACCCGGCCCCGCGCGCCGCGGCGTCGCGCATGTTGCAGGCGGCCCTGGACGGTTCCTAGCTACTGTCGCCGAGTGGATCTGAACCTGCTGACCGCCCTGGACGCGCTGCTGGAGGAGAACTCCGTACAGGCGGCCGCCGACCGGCTGCACCTGACGCCCCCGGCGATGAGCCGCACGCTGGCCAGGATCCGGGCGACGACCGGCGACGACATCCTGGTCCGCACCGGCCGCACGATGACCCCGACGCCCCGCGCGCTGGCGATGCGCGACGAGGTGCGGGCGCTGGTGGCCCGCGCGAACCGCGTCCTGGCCCCGGCCCGCACGGTCGACCCGGCGACGCTGCGGCGCACGTTCACCATCCAGGGTCACGACGCGCTGCTGGCGGCGCTGTTCCCGGCGTTGCTGCGCACGGCGTCGGCGGAGGCGCCCGGCATCGGCCTGCGGCTGCTGGCGGAGGCCCCGGTGGACACGCCGGACCTGGCCCGCGGCCACGTCGACCTGCAGGTCGGGGCGACGGTGCCGGCAACCCCGGAAATCAGTCACGAAGTGGTCGGCGAGGACCGCCTGGTGCTGGTGAGCCGAGCCGGCGTGCGCCTGGACGTCGAGGAGTTCGCGGCGGCCGAGCACGTGATCGTGTCGCGACGGGGACGGCTGCGCGACGGCGTGGACAAGGCGCTGGCCGAGCTGGGCCTGCGCCGCCGCGTGGTGGCAGCCCTCCCGACGGCGGCGCTGGCCCTGCAGGCGATCGCGCACAGCGGCGTCGTGGGAGTGCTGGCCGACCGGGCCACGGCGCTCGCGCGGGCGGACATCGGGTTGGCGGCGACGGAGCTGCCGCTGGACCCGCCGCCGGCCCCGGTCGTAGTGAGCTGGCACAGCCGCTACGACACCGACCCGGCCCACGACTGGCTGCGCGCCCACTGCCGGACGGCGCTGGCGGACGTGCTGACGGGGTCTGCCGCGGCTGGTCGTGAGTGAGAAACAGTGTTCTAACACTGTTTCTCACTCACGACCTCAGGTGGGCAGTGCCACCAGCACTTCCCCGCGCGGCCCGTCTTCCGCCGCGTCGAGCATCGCCGCCGCCACCGTCGCGTGGCTGATCGTCGACGGGAACAGGCGGCGGGGCACTTCGCCGACTCGCACCGAGCGCCGGGTCGGGCTGATCGGGCCGGTCTTCATCGGGCCCACGTGGACCACCGTCCCGCCCATGCCGAGGATCGCCGCGTCCGCGCTCGTCTTGTCCGGCAGTTCGTCCTTCAAGAAGCGTGCCAGCAGAGTGCGGGTCAGCCAGCCCGCCGCCCCCGCGGAGGGCCCGGTCCCCAACGCCCCGACGGACACCGCACGCGACGGCGCCGCGGCCACGACCGCACGAGCCCCGGCCGTCAGCACGCCCGGCGGGTCACCCTTCCGCAAGCCCAGCGCGTCGAGCACGGTTTCACTGCCCCGCAACGCATCCGCGATCCCGGTGGCGTCGTGGACGTCGGCCGCGATCGGCGTCAGCCGCTCGGCGGGAGCCGGCGAAGGGCGACGGCTGATGGCCACCACCTCGTGCCCGCGCGAAAGCGCCTGCCGCACCAGCTCGCTGCCCACCGCGCCCGAAGCGCCGAGCACCGCCACCCGGCTCATCGCAGCACCTCGAGCGCCGAGGCGTGCAAACCCGGTGCGGCGACGAGGATGTCGGCCGCGTTGACGTCCCAAGCCGAACCCGCCAGGTCCGTGACGATCGCGCCCGCTTCCCCGGCCAGCAGGGACCCGGCCGCCGTACCCGGCAGGTCGGGTTCGTACTGCCAGAACACGTCGTACTGCCCGGAAGTCAGGCCCAGCAACGGAAACACCGTCGGGATCGTGTTGCGCACCAGCAACGCCCGCGAAGCCATCTCGACGAACGCACTCGCGAACCGCTCGTAAACACCACGGTCGTTGCCCGCCTGGCTGGCCGTCACCGCTGCCGCCGAAAGGTCCGTCTTGGCCGACACGCGCAACAGTTCTCCGTTGAGACGCGCTCCCTGCCCGCGCGCCGCCGTCCACGTCAGGTCACCGATCGGCCGGCGGACGACGGTCCGCTCCGGCTGCCCGTCCGTCACCAGCGTGATCGTCACGCCCCACTCCGGCAGGCCGTGCACGTGGTTGACCGCGCCTTCGGCGCCGTCGACCACCCACCACCGCCCCGGCGGCACGACCCGGCCGCGCTCGTCTTCGTCCCACCAGTCCACGCCGGGCACGGCGCCGTCGAGCGCCTCACGCACGATCGTCGTCGAGGTCGCTTCGAGCTGGGTGCCGAGCTCGTACATCGCCGCCCGGCCGGGCGGCCGGCTCGCCGGGTCGTACGAAGCGAGCAAAGCCAGCCCGGCCTTCTCGGCCGCCTGAACCATCAGCGTCAGCACGTTGTCGTTGGTCATGAAGCCATTACGGCACGACCGGCAGCCTGATTCAAATGCAATCTACTTAATCGACGAGTTACCGCCGCGCAGTTGTCTCAGTCCTTCCGCTGCGCCTTCGCCAGGTCGTCGCGGGACTTCGTGACGAGGGCGAGCATCGCCTGCTCCGCCGCCGTGGGATCGCCGGCGACGATCGCGTCGAGCACCTTCCGGTGGCTCGGCACCGGGTCCTCCGCCGCCGACGCCCCGTGCACCAGCTTGTCGCGCTCGGCCAGCCCGATCGCGATGATCCGTTCCATCCGCATCAGGAAGTTGTTGTGGGTGGCGGTCATCAGCCGCCGGTGGAACGCGAGGTCGGCCTGGACGCTCGCCTCGGCGTCGTCGGCCGCGGCCATGTCGGCCAGTGCCTCCCGCAGCGATTCGACGTCCTCCTCCGACGCCCTCTCGGCCGCGATCCGCGCCGCCGCCGGTTCGACGACGGTGCGCACCTCGGTCAGCTCGTCGAGCAGGCCCGGGTCGTCGGCGGCCGCGGTCTGCCAGCGCATGACGTCGGCGTCGAGCATGTTCCACAGCTCGCGCGGCTGGACGAACGTGCCGCGCTTCTGCCGCGCGTCGATCATCCCCTTCGCGGCCAGCACCTTCAGGGCTTCGCGCAGCGCGGTCAGGCTGATGTCGAGCTCCTCGCGCAGCGCGGGCAGGTCCAGGACGGTGCCCTCGCCCCACTCGTCGGAGAGGATCCGGCTGGCCAGTGCCTCCACGGTCTGGCCGTGCAACCCGCGTGGCCGGTGTTCGGTCAATGGAGGGGCCCTCTCAGCTGGCAGGTCGTGATCGGAGCCATCCTACGCCGCACACGAAGTCGTCATAAATTATGAATACATCTTGACACCGGCGTCGCCCGGTTGCACTCTTTGGCAGCAGTCACGCCCGAGCGGGCGCCACCGACAAAGGGGTCACGACATGACGAGTGCAGGCCTGTCCCGCCGTCGTTTCCTGCGCAACGCGAGCCTGGCCGGGCTGGGCGCCGTCGGCTCGGGCAGCTTCCTCGCCGCCTGCGCCACTTCCGCGAACACCGGCCCGGTCAAGCAGGCCGCGGGCGCGGTCACCGTCCAGTCGAACCTGTCCTCGCCCGAGGCGAAGAAGGCGATCGAGGCCCTGGCCAAGGCGTTCGGCGCGAAGGGCGGCGCGACGGCGACGGTCAACACCGTCGCGTCGGAGACCTTCCGCACCCAGCTGCCCAGCTACCTCACCGCGGCCACCCCGCCGGACACCTACACGTGGTACCCGGGTTCGCTGCTGTCCGGCTACGCGCGCAAGGGCCTGCTGCTCGACGTCGGCGATGTCTGGCAGACGATGGGCGACTACAGCGCCGCGTTCCGGGCCCTCTCCGGCGACGGCGCCGGGCACCAGGTCTTCGTCCCGACGTCCTACTACTGGTGGGGCTTCTTCTACCGGAAGTCGAACTTCGCGAAGTGGGGCGTGCGACCGCCGACGAACTGGACCGAGTTCCTCGCGCTGTGCGAAACGGTGAAGGGCAAGGGAATCGCGCCGATCGGCCTCGGTGCGGGCGGCACCACGCCGTGGACCGCGTCGGCGTGGTTCGACTACCTGAACATCCGGATCAACGGCGCGCCCTTCCACCGCGAGCTGCTCGCCGGCAAGCGGCGGTTCGACGACCCGCGCGTCAAGAAGATCTTCGACCCGTGGCGCCAGGCGCTGCCGTACTTCGACCCGAACGGCACCGCGATCGCGTTCCAGGACGCCACGACCGTGCTGCTGCAGGGCCGCACCGGCATGGTCCTGACCGGCACGTTCTTCGCCGACGCCGCCCCGAAGGACGCGCTCGGCGACCTCGACTTCTTCCAGTTCCCGATCCTCGACCCGGCGGTGCCGGTGGCCGAGGAGGGCCCGACCGACGGCTTCTTCGCCAGCGCGCGCACCCCGCACGTCGCCGAAGTCAAGGAATGGTTCAAGTACGTCGCGACGGCCGAAGCGCAGGAGCTCTACATCAAGAACTCCTCCGGCACGGTCCTGCCGACCAACCCGACCGCCAAGGACAACGGCACCCCGCTGGTCCAAAAGGGACGCAAGATGCTCGCCGACGCCAAGGAGATCACGCAGTTCTTCAACCGCGACTCCTCCGACGCGCTGCAGCCGACCGCCGACGCCGCGTTGATCCGGTTCATCCAGAAGCCCACCGAGCTGGACTCGATCCTGAGCGACTGGCAGACCGCCGCGCAGAAGGTCTGGCAGTCCTGAGATGGCGGTGCTGACCGCCGACCGGCCGAAGACCGCGGCGCGGGCCCCCAAGCGTCCTCGCCGATTTTCTCCGGTGCTGCTGGCGTTCGTCCTGGTGCCCCTGGTCGTCGAGGGGTTCTGGGTGTTCTGGCCCGCGTTGCAGGGGTTCTACCTCGCGCTGACGAACTGGGACGGCGTCTCGGCGCCCACGTTCGTCGGCGCCGGGAACTTCGCCGAGATGTTCTCCGACGACATCTTCAAGACCGCCGCGCTCGACACGGTGATCTGGCTCGTGCTCTTCGGTGGCCTCTCGGCCGTCGGCGGGCTCGCGCTGGCGACGCTGCTGCAGAAGGAGCGTCGCGGCGTCGGCTTCTACCGGGCCGCGCTGTTCACGCCGGTGGTGTTTTCGCTGGTCGCGACGTCGTTGATCTGGCAGGTGAGCTACCAGCCGGACGGCGTCGTCAACAAGGTGCTCGGCGCCGTCGGCCTCGGCAGCTGGCAGCACGCCTGGCTGGCCGACCCGAAGACGGCGCTGTACGCGGTGCTCGTCCCGGCGCTGTGGCGGCAGCTCGGGTACGTGATGGTGCTGTACCTGGCCGGGCTCAAGGGCATCGACCCGGCGCTGTACGAAGCGGCCAAATTGGACGGTGCCACGGCGTGGCAGCAGTTCCGCAACGTGACGTGGCCCCAGCTGCGCAGCGTCAACTCCGTCGTGCTGTCGGTGATCATCATCGACTCGCTGCGGTCGTTCGACGTCATCTGGTCGATGACGAAGGGCGGCCCGTACCACTCGTCAGAGGTGCTGAGCACGTACATGTACGCGACGGCGTTCCAGTCGCTGCGCTTGGGCTACGCGTCCGCGCTGGCCGTGGTGATCTTCGTGCTGGCGTTCGGCGTGATCGTGACCTACCTCGTGCGCGCGTTCCGGGAGGACTCGTGAAGACGCGGACCGCCGGGTTCCACCTGCTCGCGGGCGGGCTCTCGGTGCTGTGGCTGCTGCCGATCCTGCTGGTGCTGACGACGAGCGTGCGGTCCTTTTCGGACATCGCGTCGAACGGCCTCGGCGCGCTGCCGGCGTCGTTCACTTTGGACGGTTTCGGGCAGGCGTGGGGCGACGGCGGTGGCGGGCACGCGATGCTGAACAGCCTGCTCGTCACCATCCCGACCGTGCTGCTCGCGCTGCTGCTGAGTTCGGTGGCGGCGTTCGCGCTGAGCCGGTACGACATCCCGTTCCGCCGCACGATCATCCTGGTGATGCTGTCCGGAAACCTGCTGCCGCCGCAGATCCTGCTGGTGCCGGTGGCGAAGCTGGCCGAGCTGCTGGGCATCTACGACACGCTGACGGCGCTGATCGTCGTGCAGGTCGGCTTCGGGCTCGGGTTCTACACGTTCGTGCTGCAGGGGTTCATGCGGTCGATCCCGGGCGAGATCCAGCAGGCGGCGTTGATCGACGGCGCCGGCGTCGCGCAGATCTTCTGGCGGATCATCCTGCCGATGACGCGTCCGGCGCTGGCCGCGCTCGGCGCGCTGGCGTTCACCTGGACGTTCAACGACCTGCTGTGGTCGATCACCGTGCTGCGCACCGGGACGGTGATGCCGGTGACGCCGGCGCTGCTCGGGCTGCAGGGGCAGTACGTGTCGAACTGGAACGTCATCGCGGCCGGCTCGGTGATCGCCGCGGTGCCGACGGTCGCGGTGTTCCTGCGGTTCCAGAAGCACTTCATCTCCGGACTCGCGATCGGGGCGATCAAGTGACGTGGACCTTGTCCATGAAGTCCACTTCGTACACCGTGGCGATGGACCCCTCTTCTCGATGGGCGGAACTCGTCGCATGGGGGCCGTCCGGGGTCGAGGACGGGCCGTCGGTGTTCACGAACGCGGGCGCGGTGCACTTCATCACCGAGGCCGACGCGGCGCCGGTGGAGTACGCCCCGCTGGGCCTGCGCCCGTTCTCCGGCGCGGACGTCTCGGTGCGCGGCGGTTCGTGGTGGCGGTTCGACTCCGCGTCTTCCGGCGACTCTTTGAGGTTGGCTTTCCTCGACGAGCTGACCGGGCTCCGCGCGGTGCTCTGCTATCGCCCGGTGCCCGAAACGGATGTGCTCACGCGGTGGGTCGAGTTCGAGAACACGGGTTCGTCGACGCTGGAGTTCGACCGGCTGGGCTCGGCGGGCGTCTGCGTGCCGACAGTGTCCGGCGCCCGGCTGACGTACTTGACCGGGCAGTGGTCGCAGGAGTTCACCCGGCGCTCGCTGGAGCTGCCGGCCGGCGGGTTCCGGATGGAGAGCCGGTTCGGCGTCCCGGGTCACGCGCACGTGCCGTGGCTCGCGGTGCAAGACGCTTCCGGCGGCCCCGCCTGGGGCGTCTCGCTGGAGTGGCCGGGCTCGTGGTCGATCGAGGCGGATGTCGAACCTTCGGGCTTGACGCGCATCCGAGCGGGCCGGCTGCCTTCGCCAGGCCCGGTCCTGTTGGAACCAGGCGCTTCGCTGACGACGCCGGCGGTCGCGCTGGCGTCCAGTGTGGACGGAATCGCCGGGCTGGCGTCCGTGTGGCACCACTACGACCGCGTGCTGGCCGGTGCACGGTGGCGGCGCCCGCGCCCGGTGCTCTACAACTCCTGGGAAGCGACCGGCTTCGACGTCCGGAGCGCGCACCAACTCGAGCTGGCGAAACGGGCGGCGGACATCGGCGTCGAGTTGTTCGTCGTCGACGACGGCTGGTTCACCGGCCGCGACGACGACACCGGCGGCCTCGGCGACTGGACCCCCGCGGAGGAGTCCTTCGGCTCCTTCGTCGACTCGGTCCGGGAGCTGGGCCTGGAGTTCGGGCTGTGGGTCGAGCCGGAGGCGGTCAGCCCCAAGTCACGTCTGTACGCCGCGCACCCCGACTGGGTGTACCGCATCGACGGCCGCCCGGCGACGCTGATCCGGAACCAGCTGCTGCTCGATCTGGGTCTTCCCGAGGTGGTCGCGTTCGTCAAGTCCACTTTGGACACACTGCTGTCGGCGTATCCGATCTCGTACCTGAAGTGGGACA
This sequence comes from Amycolatopsis sp. NBC_01488, assembly GCF_036227105.1. Taxonomy (NCBI): domain Bacteria; kingdom Bacillati; phylum Actinomycetota; class Actinomycetes; order Pseudonocardiales; family Pseudonocardiaceae; genus Amycolatopsis; species Amycolatopsis sp. NBC_01488. The sequence goes on from NZ_CP109434.1 coordinate 2,677,962, forward strand.
TGAACCGGCCGCCCACGGAACGCGGCCGCCCGGGCTCGCCGTTCGCGGACCTGGACGCCGAGCACGTCGCGGGCTACATCTCGGTGTTGGACCACCTGCGTTCGCACCATCCCCACGTCACGATCGAGGCGTGCGCGGGCGGCGGCGGCCGCACGGACCTGGCGACGGTGGCCCGCACGGACGTCGTCTGGCCGAGTGACAACACGGGTCCGCTGGACCGCCTCACGATCCAGGACGGGTTCCTGCTGATGCACGCGCCGCACCTGATGAGTTCGTGGGTGACGGACTCCCCGGGCGTCTTCGACCCGCGGCCGCGGTCGCTGCGGTTCCGGTTCGTCACGGCGATGGCGGGCGTGCTGGGGATCGGCGCGGACCTCTCGCGCTGGCCTACCCACCAGCTCGCGGAGGCGGCTTCGCTGATTTCTCTGTACAAGTCGATCCGCGGCGTGCTCCACCACGGCGAGGCCCGGGTCCTGCACGGCCCTTCCGAGTCGACGGCGGCGACCCAGTACACCTCGGCGGACGGCGACACGGTGGTCGTGCTGGCGTGGAGCACCGGACCGCTCACGGGTGCACCGCTGGTGCCGGGCCGGTCTACGCGAGTACGTCTCGGAGTGTGCCCGGAATCGTCTTATGTGGACGATTCCGGGGCACGGTACTCGGGGGTGCACCTGAAGTACGCGGGCCTCCCGTTCGACTGGACCACCGACCACGACGCCGACGTCGTGATCCTGCGGCGTCAGGGCAGCGAGACCGGCAACACGAACGTCGGTGACCCGGTCGGGTAGTAGCGCAGCTCCGCCTCACCCGACGCCGTCAGCGTGAATGCCGTGATCGCATCCTCCGACTGGGCCGCGACGTAACAAGTCCCGTCCACCAGGGCGAAGTGCCGCGGGTTCGCGCCGCACGGCTGGTCGGCCACCGCGGCCGCGTCGTCGAGGGCGAACTCCGTCACGCAGTCCGGGCCGCGGTTCGACACGTACATGCGTGAGCCGGCCAGCTCCAGGTGGGCCACCAGGTTCGGCGTCACCGAAGACAGCGTCGACGCGGTCGAAGCGACGACGTCGAACGCGCCCGGGGACGTCTCCCGGACCGTCACCAGCGTCCCGGCCAGCTCCCCGACGACGTACGCCAGGTCCGTCCCCGGCCGCCGCACCAGCTGGCGCGGCCCCGTGCCCGGCGGCAGCGACGAGACCGCCAGCGCCTCGAGCGAACCGTCGGAAGCGAGCGTGTAGCTGCGGATCTCGTCCGTGCCCAGGTCGACCGCGCTCACCACCGTCGAATCGGCCGACGGGACCGCCATGTGGACGTGCGCCGCCTCCTGCCGATCGGCGTCGGGGCCGCTGCCGGTGTGCTGCACCAGCGCGGTCCGAGACTCCAGCGCACCCGAAGAAGACAGCGAGAACACCGCCAGACTGCCGCCGGTGTAGTTGGCGCACAACAGGAACCGGCCGTCCGGCGTCACCGCGAGGTGACACGGGTGCGCGCCGCCCGTCTCGGCCGTGCCCAGCACCGACAACGCTCCCGAAGGCGACATCGAAAGCGCCGTGACCGCGCCGGAGGCCGTCTCGTTCGCCGCGTACAGCACCGGCAACGACGGGTGCCGCACGAGCCACGACGGCGACTCGAGCGGCAGCGAAGCCACTTCGGTCAGCGAACCGGAAGCGGACCGGGAGAAGGTCGTGATCCCGGTACCGTTCCCCGCGTCGCCGGTGTAGCACCCGACGAAGACCAGCTCAGCCATGCGCGCTCCTCAACAGCGTCTCGACCCGGGCGGCGATCTCCGCGGTGGTGCCGCGGGTCAGCGCGGAGCCGACCCCGCACGCCACCGCGCCCGCCGCCAGCCAGCCTGGCACGTCTTCCGGGCCGATGCCGCCGGTGGGCACCAGCGGCGCCTGCGGGAGCGCCGCCCGCACGTCCTTCACCCACGACGGCGTCAGCGCGGACGCGGGGAACACCTTCACCGCGTCGGCGCCTTCTTCCAGCGCCCGCACGATTTCGGTCACCGAGCCCGCGCCCGGGAACGCCGCCGCGCCGTACCGGTGCGCGGTACGGATCACCGCCGCGTCCACCGAAGGCGACACCAGGAACCGCGCGCCCGCACGGATCGCCAGCACCGCCGACGCCTCGTCGAGCACCGTGCCGGCGCCGATCGTCGCGTCCGGGTACGCCGCGGACAGCCCCGAAATCGCGTCGAGCGCGCCCGGGTTCGTCAGCGGCAGTTCGATCGAGCGCAGCCCCGCTTCGATAGCCGCGCGGGCCGCCGAAACCGCCGACTCCGCGTCGTGCGTGCGCACGATTCCGACGACGCCCTGGCGCACCGCGTTCGCCGTGATCTCCCAGCGATAGGTCATCGGTCCACCTCCGTGCCGAGCAGTGCCTTGCTGAGTTCGCCCCGGTCGGGCAGGCCTTCCAGGTCGGTCCGCGTGCCGACGACCAGCGCCGCGCAGGCCGCGCCCGCCCGCAGTGCCTCGTCCGGCGACGCGCCCCGCAGCCACGCCGAGAGGTACCCCGACGTCAGCGCGTCACCCGCCCCGACCGGGTCGACAATCCGCGTGACCAGGCTCGGCTGCGACCATGAGCCGGCAGCCGTCACCGCCCGCGCGACCTTGTCCCGCTGCTTGACGACGACCGTCTGCGCCCGGCCGGCGAGCAGCGCTTCCGGGGCCTGCCCCAGCAGTTCGAGTTCGTCTTCGCCGGTGAAGACCAGATCCGCCCTGGTCAGCAGCGGTCCGACCGTCTCGCGCCAGCGATCCGGCTTCGCGAGCTTCAGCCGGACGTTCGGGTCGAAGGACACCCAGGCGCCCGAAGCGCGTGCGAGCGCGAAGAGTGTCTCGACGGCTTCGCGCGCGTCGGAGGACAGCATCGCCGTGATGCCCGAGACGTGGACGAGTCGAGCGCCGTCGAGACCCGCTTCGCGCACGTACGCAGCCGAAAGGCGCGAAGCAGCGGAGCCGCTTCGGTGGTATTCGACCGTCTCGGTGTCCCTGATCAGGAACCCGGTGTACGCGTCCGGATCGACTTCGACGCGCGAGACGTCGACGTCGTCCGCGCGCAGGGTCGCGAGCACGTGCGCGCCGGACGGATCGTCGCCGACGCGGCTCAGCCAGCGGACGCGGTGGCCGAGCCGGGCCAGGCCGACGGCGACGTTCGTCTCGGCACCGGCGACGGACGACGTGAAGGTGCGGGCGCGCCGCAGCGCGACGCCGGGCTCGGCGAGCAGCAGCCGCATCGTCTCGCCGAGGGTGACGACTTCGGTCTTCATCGGGGAGAGCATAGCGCGTGAAATCTTAATTTAGGATTTATTCTTGACGGAAGCCGAGACACCCCGGCATGCTGCTCCCGGCTTCGCTCGACGCTGTTTCAACGAAGAAGGGTGTCCGGCAACATGCTTCTGAAGAGATCCCTCGCGGTGGTCGCCGCGGTCGCAGCCGCGTTCACCTCGGCTCCCGCGCAGGCCACGCCGGCGGTAGACCAAGGCGCTCCCGACTACTACGACAGCGGGCTCGCGAAGACCCCGTACATGGGCTGGAACACCTACTACGGCCTCGGCGCGCCCAGTGAGGCGTCGGTCAAGTCCGTCGCGGACTTCCTCGTCTCCAGCGGCCTGCGCGACGCCGGCTACCGCTACGTCTGGATCGACGGCGGCTGGACCGCCCCGGACCCGCGCGACGCCCAGGGCAACCTCCACGAGGACCGCACCAAGTTCCCGAGTGGACTGTCCACTTTGGTCACCTACCTGCACGGTAAAGGCCTGAAAGCCGGCATCTACACCGACGCGGGCGCCTCCGACGGCAAGAACTGCGCGGCCGGCTCCGGTGGTTACTACGCGCAGGACACCAAGCGGTTCGCCAGCTGGAAGTTCGACGCCGTCAAGGTCGACTTCCTCTGCGGCATCGCCCAGAACCTCAAGCCCGCCGACGCGTTCACGCAGTTCAGCAAGGCCCTCGCCAAGGCGGGCCGTCCGATGGTGCTGAACGTCTGCAACCCGGTCACCGACGAGTGGGGCGTCCCGCACGGGCCCGACCAGGTCGCCGGCATCGCCTACAGCTACGGCCCGCTCGTCGCCGACTCCTGGCGCACCAGCACGGACATCGCGTTCGGCACGCCGTACCAGGGCATCTGGACCGACGTCCTGCGCAACCTGGACGCCAACGCCGCGCACCCCGAAGCGAACGGGCCGGGCCACTACAACGACCCCGACTACCTCATCCCGATGCGCAAGACCGAACAGGGCACCTACGAGCTGAACGAGGAGGAGTCGACCACCCAGTTCGTCATGTGGGCGGAGATGGCCTCCCCGCTGATCCTCGGCTCGGACCCGCGCACGCTCCCGGCGTCGATGATCAGCACGCTGAAGAACCCGGAAATCGTCGGCGTCAACCAGGACCGCCTCGGCGTCCAGGGCGTGCGCGTCGCGACGACCGGGACCACCGACACCTACAGCAAGGTGCTCTCCCGCGACGGCGACCGCGCGGTCGTGCTGCTCAACCGCGGTGAGACGCCGACGCGGATGACGCTGAACTTCGCCGACGCCGGGCTCGAGAGCCGGGTGTCCGTTCGCGACCTTCGAGCGAGGGCCGACCGCGGCAGCGCGACCGGCTCGTACACCGTCACGGTTCCCGCGCACGGCACCGCGTTCCTCCGCCTGCACGGCACCGACCTCGTCCCGGGCGACGACCTCGGCGGCACCGCGTCCGCCAGCCCGGCGATCGTCCGCGCCGGCGGCAAGACCGTGGCGTTCTTCCGTGACCAGAGCGGGTCCCTGCAGGTCAAGGGCCTCGACGGGCCGCGCCAGGTCGGCGGCGAATTCCTCGGCCAGCCAGCCGCGGTCGCCACGGCCACCGGCATCGACGTGTACGTCCGCGGTCTCGACAACGCTCTCTACCAGCGCAGTTTCACCAAGAAGTGGGGCAACTGGAAGCGGCTCGGCGGGACGCTGACCGATTCGCCGTCCGTCACGAGCGATGGCGCGGTCTTCGTCCGCGGCGCCGACGGCCAGGTCTGGCAGCGGACCAGCGCCGGTCAGTGGTCCGGTCTGGGCGCACCCGGCGGCAAGCCGATCTACGGCCGTCCCGGCGCGGCGACGTCCACCAGCGGCACAGTCGTCGCGGTCCGCACCGCCGACGACAGCGTCTGGGCACGCACGAAGACCGGCGACACCTGGTCGGACTGGACGTCCATCGGCGGGACGGTCAGCAGCAGCCCGACGCTGGTCGCGGTCGGCGCGAAGGTCGCGCTCACCGCGTCCGCGAGCGACTACTCGCTGTGGGCCAACGAGTGGTCCGGCTCCTGGGCCGGCTGGTTCAAGCGGCCGGCGTACCCGAGCGGGAGCATCGTGGGAACCCTCGGCGCCGCGTCCGACGGCGCGTCGCTGTGGTTCGCCGCCCGCGGGCCGGACGACCATGTCCACGTAGCGAAGTTCTAGGAATCAGGAGAAGGCGATGTCCACGCGTACGGCGGTGGTGACCGGAGCGGCGTCCGGGATCGGGCTGGCCACGGCCCGGAAGCTGCTCGACGACGGCTACCGCGTGCTGGGCGTGGACATCGCCGAACTCCCCGAGGGCGTCACGCCGGTCCGGGGCTCGGTCAGCGACGAGACGACCTGGGCGGCCATCGGCGAGGTGGACGCCCTGGTCAGCAACGCCTACGTGCCGAGCACCGGGCCGCTGCACGAGATCGACCGCGCCGAGTGGGAACGCCAGCTCGACGTCAACCTGACCGGCACGTACCTGGCGCTGAAGGCCTGCCTGCCGTCGCTGCGGGCCCGGGCGGGGGCGGTCGTGCTGGTCTCGTCGGTGCACGCGCACTTCGGGCTGCCGGGCCACCCCGCGTACGCCGCGAGCAAGGGCGCGCTGGTCGCGCTGGCCCGGCAGCTCGCCGTCGAATACGCCCCGGACGTCCGGGTCAATTCGGTGCTGCCGGGGCCGGTGCGCACCGAGGCCTGGAACCGCATCTCGCCGGAGGACCGCGAACGCAGCGCCCGGGCGACCCCCGCCGGCCGGCTCGGGCGGCCGGACGAAGTCGCGAACGTGATCGCGTTCCTGCTCTCGGACGCCGCGTCGTTCGTCACCGGAGCCGAGTTGACCGTCGACGGCGGCTGGTCCGCCGCCAAGGATTCCGCGTAGAGGGGGGACACTGTGAAGATCACCGGGGTTGAAACGTTTCTGGTCGCGCCGCGCTGGCTGTTCCTCAAGGTCAGCACGGACGAGGGCGTCAGCGGCTGGGGCGAGCCCGTGGTCGAGGGCCGCGCGGAGACCGTGCGCGCCGCCGTGCACGAGATGTCCGAGCTGCTGATCGGTCAGGACCCGCTGCGCATCGAGGACCACTGGCAGGTGCTGCGCCGCGGCGGGTTCTACCGCGGCGGCCCCGTGCTTTCGAGCGCGCTGGCCGGGTTCGACCACGCGCTGTGGGACATCGCCGGGAAGGTCCGCGACGCGCCGGTGCACGAGCTGCTCGGCGGCCCGGTGCGCGACCGCGTCCGGGTCTACAGCTGGGTAGGCGGCGATCGGCCGTCCGGCATCCGCGAGGCCGTGTCCGCGCAGGTCGAGGCGGGTTTCACGGCGGTGAAGATGAACGTCGCCGGCCCGTTGGCCGCGATCGCGTCGCCCGCCGAGGCGGCCGCCGCGGTGGCGCGTGCGTGGGAAGCGCGGGAGGTGCTCGGCCCGCACCGCGACCTCGCGATCGACTTCCACGGCCGCGTCTCGCCCGCGATGGCGCGGCGGCTCGTCAAGCTGCTGGAAGACGTCCAGCCGATGTTCGTCGAGGAACCCGTGCTGCCGGAGACGCAGGGTGAGGCGCTGCGCTCGATCGTCGAGGCGTCCACCGTGCCGGTCGCGGTCGGCGAGCGGCTCTATTCGCGCTGGGAGTTCAAGCCGGTGCTCGACGCGGGCGTCGCGGTGGTCCAGCCGGACCCGTCGCACGCCGGTGGCATCTCCGAGCTGCGGCGGATCGGCGCGCTGGCCGAGCTGTACGGCGCGTCGCTCGCGCCGCACTGCCCGCTCGGCCCGATCTCCCTGGCCGCGTCCCTGCAGGTGGCCTTCGCGACGCCGAACTTCCTGATCCAGGAACAGAGCGTCGGCATGCACTACCACGAGGGCCGCGAGCACGCGTACCTCACGGACCCGTCGGTCTTCGCCTTCCAGGACGGCTACGCGGCCCGCCCGCTCGGGCCCGGGCTCGGCATCGAGGTCGACGAAGCGGCGGTCCGGCGTGCCGACGAGGTCGGTCACACCTGGCGCTCGCCGGTGTGGCGCCACGACGACGGCGGTCTCGCCGAATGGTGACCTGGCTCGACCGCAGCTGCGGCTGTCCGCGGAGAACACCAGCTCACGGCCGGTGCGCTGGGCACTGTGGAACGTCACCCAGCTCCCCGGCGGCGGCTCGGTCGTCGCGGGCCTCCGGCGGCCCGACGTCGTCGCGCTGGTGGCCGGAACCGGCACGCTGGAGTACACAGTGGACGGTGATCGCCTGGTCGTCCCGCCGCAGGACGTCGTCGGCAAGCTCGGCGTGCCGGGGACTGCGGGCTGGGTGACGTACGGGCCGCTGACCCTCGCGTTCGACGTCGACCCCGCGGGCGAGTACCCGGACGAGGGCTCGCCGCTGGAGATCTGGCTGGAGCACCCGCTGCCGGCACCACTCGCGGAGCTGGGCGACCTGGACCCGCCGGCGCGGATCGTCGAGCTGGAGGTGCTCGGCCCGCTGACCGCGCTCGAGCCCGGTGCGTTCACGAACCTGAACATCCGTGCCACGGTGGGGAATCTCTGCAAAGATGCCTGATGACCTCCACCGTCAGAAGCCTGGTCGCCGTCGCGTTCGCGCTGGTGATCCCGTTCGCGGTCCCCGTCACCGCGAGCGCGCAGGACACTCCGGCCCCGGAATGTCCTGCCGATCTCGACTGCCGGTTCGTGCCCGCGGCCTACGACTGGTCGAGCACGGACCACAGCAACCCCAACAACTACGGCAACTACGACCCCGCGAACCGGCCGGACGACGGCCAGCAGATCAAGTACATCGTCATCCACGACACCGAGAGCCTGCCGAGCAGCACGGCCGGCCCGTACGACCAGGCCATCGCCACCTTCCAGAAGCCGTCCAGCGGTTCGAGCGCGCACTACGTGATCCGCTCGTCCGACGGCCAGGTGACGCAGATGGTGCCGACGAAGGACGTCGCCTGGCACGCGGGCAACTGGACGATGAACGAGCACTCGATCGGCATCGAGCACGAAGGCATCGCGACGCAGGGCGGCACCTGGTACACCGAGCAGATGTACCGCGCGTCCGCGGAGCTCGTGAAGTACCTGGCGGCGAAGTACCACATCCCGCTGGACCGCCGGCACATCCTCGGCCACGAGGACATCTCCCGCGAGCGCACGACGAACTTCGCGGCCGCGCACTGGGATCCGGGCCCCTACTGGGACTGGAACCACTACATGGACCTGCTCGGCGCGCCGACCAAGGCGACCGGTCCCGCGGACAGCCAGGTCGTCACGATCCGCCCCGACTTCGCGACCAACCAGCCGGAGCTGACCGACTGCGCGAGCGCTCCCTGCACGACGCTGCCGGCGCACGGCGCGAACTTCGTCTACCTGCACACCGCGCCGGACGCGGCGTCCCCGCTGATCACCGACCGCGTCGTGCACCCGGACGGCACGGCCGGCACGACAGCGATCGACGACTGGAGCGACAAGGCGGTCGCGGGCCGGTCGTACGTGCTCGCCGGTGAGCAAGGCGACTGGACGGCGATCTGGTACGGCGGGCAGCAGGCGTGGTTCGAGAACCCCGGCCACCGCGCGACCGTGCCGGCTCGCGCCCAGCGCGTGACCGCGGCCACTTCGGTGCCGCTGTACGGGCGCGCGTTCCCCGAGCAGTCCGAATACCCGGCCGAAATCCCGTTCGACCCGATCTGGACGGTCGGCGCCATCCCGTGGACGCTGCCCGCGGGCCAGAGCTACGTCGTGACCGGCGAGTTCCGGGCGGAGAACTACTACGCGCGCTTCGACCCGGCGGGCGTGCCGGCCAACCACACGCTGGTCACCGGCGCGGCGATGTACCTCCAGCTCTCCTACAACCACCGGGTGGTCTACGTGAAGGCGTCCGACGTGCAACCCTGCTGACCTGCGCAGGTATCGTGAGGGCGTGACGGACAAGCCCCGCATTCCGAACGTGCTCGCCGCCCGCTACGCCTCGGCGGAGCTGGTCTCGCTCTGGTCGCCGGAGCAGAAGGTCGTCCTGGAGCGGCAGCTCTGGATCGCCGTCCTCAAGGCGCAGAAGGACCTCGGCGTCGAGGTGCCCGACGGCGTCGTCGAGGACTACGAGCGAGTGCTGGACGACGTGCGGCTGGATTCGATCGCCGCCCGCGAGCGCGTCACCCGGCACGACGTCAAGGCGCGCATCGAGGAGTTCAGCGAGCTCGCCGGGCAGGAGCACATCCACAAGGGCATGACCTCGCGCGACCTCACCGAGAACGTCGAGCAGCTGCAGCTGCTCCGCTCGCTGGAGCTCGTGCGCACCCGCGTCGCCGCGGTACTGGCACGGCTGGCCGCCCTCGCCGTCGAGCACGCCGACACCGTCATGGCCGGGCGTTCGCACAACGTCGCCGCGCAGGCCACCACCCTCGGCAAGCGGTTCGCGACGGCGGCCGACGAGCTGCTCGTCGCCTTCGCCCGGCTCGACAACCTCATCGAGCGCTACCCGCTGCGCGGCATCAAGGGCCCGGTCGGCACCGCGCAGGACATGCTCGACCTGCTCGGCGACGAGTCCACTTTGGACCAGCTCGAGGACCGCGTGATGCAGCACCTCGGGTTCCGGGAGCGGTTCGTCAGCGTCGGCCAGGTCTACCCGCGCTCGCTCGACTTCGACGTGCTGTCCACTGTGGTCCAGCTCGCCGCGGCGCCGTCCAGCCTGGCCAAGACGATCCGGCTGATGGCCGGCCACGAGCTGGTCACCGAGGGCTTCAAGCCCGGCCAGGTCGGCTCGTCCGCCATGCCGCACAAGATGAACACCCGCTCGTGCGAGCGCGTCAACGGCCTGGCCGTCGTGCTGCGCGGCTACCTGTCGATGATCGGCGAGCTGGCCGGCGACCAGTGGAACGAGGGCGACGTCTCGGACTCCGTCGTCCGCCGCGTCGCGCTGCCGGACGCGTTCTTCGCGCTCGACGGCCTGCTGGAGACGTTCCTCACGGTCCTGGCCGAGTTCGGCGCCTTCCCGGCGGTGATCGAGCGTGAGCTTGATCGCTACCTGCCGTTCCTCACCACGACGAAGGTGCTCATGGCGGCGGTCCGCGCGGGTGTCGGACGTGAGACGGCCCACGAAGCCATCAAGGAGAACGCCGTCGCCGTCGCGCTGGAGATGCGTGAGCGCGGTCTCGCCGAGAACGACCTGCTCGACCGGCTCGCCGCCGACGAGCGCATCCCCCTCGACCGTGGCGAGCTGGACAAGCTGCTCGCCGACCGGATTTCCTTCACCGGCACGGCCGGCCGTCAGGTGGAGCAGGTGGCCGAGCGCGTCTCGCGGGTCCTCGAGCGGTTCCCGGATGCTTCGGGCTACGCGCCCCAGCCGATCCTGTGAGCTGACGCACTCGTCCACGGACTGGAACGAATCCACTCGAACGGGCGAAATCCCTAGTCTCGATCGCTGACCACGGAGCGCTGCGAAGCGCTAGTCCTCACCATGGAAGAAGCGATGAGATCCACGCTGTCCACAATCGCCGCCGTCCTCACCGCGGGCGCGCTGACGCTGACCCTGGCCGCCTGCGGTGGTTCCGACGCGGGGTCGACCACCCTGCGCGTCGGGACCCTCAGCGACGCCCCGCCCTCGATCTACCTGGAGAACGGCCGCTTCACCGGCTACGACAACGAGCTGCTGCGCGACATCGCCCAGCGTGAGGGCTTCCAGGTCGAGTTCGTCGGCACCGAGTTCTCGAGCCTGCTGGCCGGCGTCGCGACCGGCAAGTTCGACATCGGCAGCTCGACGATCTCCAGTACCGAGGCGCGCAAGAAGACCGTCTCGTTCTCCAACGGCTACAACACCGGCTTCACCACGATCGTGACCGCGAAGGGCGCGAACCTCAAGGCCCCGGCGGCGTTCGCGGGCAAGCGGCTCGGCGTCGTCCAGGGTTCGGTGCAGGACGAGTTCGCGGGCAAGACCGCCGGCGCGCAGGTCGTCCGCTTCCCGGACTACAACGCCGGCTTCGCGCAGCTGAAGAACGGCACGCTCGACGGCTGGGTCGTGCCGCAGGACATCGGCCAGAAGTACCTGGACCAGAACCCCACGGTCCCGCTGGAGCTCGGCTACACCGTCGAGGACAAGGACACGCCGTCGGCCTTCGCCGTCGCGAAGACCAACCCCGACCTGCTGAAGAAGCTGAACGACGGCCTCGCCAAGGCGATCGCGGACGGCTCGGTCGCCCGCATCTACGGCCAGTTCTACAAGACGACGCCGTTGGCGAAGGAACTCCAGCAGGGTGGGCCCGGCCTGCCCGTCAAGAACGTGGCTGCGTGACATGAAGAAGCTGATCGTCACCGTGCTGGCCGCCGCCCTGACACTCACCGCGTGCGGCGGAGGCTCCGACAGTGCTTCCTCGACGCTGCGCGTCGGCACCCTCAGCGACGCGCCGCCGAACGTCTTCCTCAAGGACGGCGACTACACCGGCTTCGACAACGAGCTGCTGAAGGCCATCGCGGCCAAGCAGAACCTGAAGCTGGAGTTCGCCGCGACCGACTTCTCCGCGTTGCTCGGCCAGGTCGCCTCGGGCCGCTACGACATCGCCAGCTCGGCGATCGCGCAAACCGACGAGCGCAAGAAGACGGTCGACTTCTCGGCGGCGTACGACTTCGAAACCATGAGCATCCAGGCCAAGCAGGGCACGCCCGTCACCGACGAGCGAGGCCTGGCGGGCAAGCGCGTCGCCGTCATCCAGGCGACCGTCGGCGACCACTGGCTGACCGGAACGGTGCCCACCGCCCAGGCCGTGCGGTTCCCGGACTACGCCGCCGCGCTGACCGCGTTGAAGAGCGGCGCCGTCGACGCGTACATCCTGGACCAGAGCATCGCCGAGAAGAACGTCACCGACGACCCGGACGCCAAGCTCGTCGTCGTGAAGAGCTTCGTCACCGACGTGCCGCACGGCTTCGCGGTGAAGAAAGGCAACGCCGAGCTGCTCGGCAAGATCAACGACGGGCTCGAGCAGGTGATCTCCGACGGGACCTGGCTTAAGCTGCACCAGCAGTTCCTGCCGACCGCTCCGGTGCCGGCCGGGTTCCAGGGTTAGGAGAAGCATGAAGAAGACACTGGTCACGGCGCTCACCGCGACGTTGCTGGCCGCGCTCACGGCGTGCGGTGGCTCGGACAGCGGGTCGGGCACCCTGCGCGTCGGCACGCTGAGCGACTCGAAGCCGAACGCCTACCAGGAGAACGGCAACTACACCGGGTTCGACAACGAGCTGCTGAAGGCCATCGCGGCCAAGGAAGGCCTGAAGCTGGAGTTCGCAGCGACGGAGTTCTCGGCGTTGCTCGGCCAGGTCGCGAACGGCACGTTCGACATCGGCAGCTCGGCGATCTCCCAGACCGAGGCCCGCAAGAAGACCGTCGACTTCTCCGCGCCGTACAACTACCAGTCGCTCGGCATCGAGGCCAAGGAGACGGCCGGCATCACCGACGAGAACTCCTTGGCGGGCAAGCGGATCGGCGTCGTCCAGGGCACCGTGTCCGACACCTGGCTCGGCTCGAACGCGCCGACCGCGCAGGCCGTCCGCTTCCCCAATGACGCGGCCGCCCTCAACGCCCTCAAGACCGGCGCGATCGACGGCGCGGTGTTCGACCAGGCCACCGCCGAGGACTACGCGAAGAACAACGCCGACGCGAAGCTCAAGGTGACCAAGGCGATCACCACGACCATCCCGCACGGGTTCGCGTTCAAGAAGGGCAACACGGACCTGATCAACAAGATCAACGACGGCCTCAAGAAGGTCATCGCGGACGGCACGTGGGTCAAGGTGCACGACCAGTTCGAGCCCACCGCGCCGGTGCCGGCGGAGTTCAAGGCGGGGCAGTAGTCCACTGTGAACGAATCAGTAGCGCCAAGCGCTTCCGTTGCGGGTGGGGGGTGGGTGACGGGTGGGTGACTTCGTCAACACGTTCCTCGACTGGGACTACATCTCGCAGGTCCTGCCGGACCTGCTGAAGACCGGATTGCTGAACACGCTCATCCTGTCGGTGTCGTCGGCGCTGATCGGCACCGTGCTGGGCATGCTGCTGGCTGTGCTGGGCCTGTCCACGAAGTGGTGGCTGCGTTGGCCCGCGCGGGTCTACACCGACATCTTCCGTGGCCTGCCGGCCATCCTGACGATCCTCCTGATCGGCCAGGGCCTCGGCACGCTCGCGCGGGACGTCGTCGGCACGAACCCGTACCCGATGGGCATCCTGGCGCTGTCCCTGATCGCCGCGGCCTACATCGGCGAGATCTTCCGGGCCGGTATCCAGAGTGTCGACAAGGGACAGCTCGAGGCCAGCCGCGCGCTCGGGATGAGCTACACGAAGTCGATGCTGCTGGTGATCATCCCGCAGGGCGTCCGGCGAGTGCTGCCCGCGCTGGTGAACCAGTTCATCGCGCTGGTCAAGGACTCCAGCCTCGTGTACGTGCTCGGCCTGCTGTCCGGGCAGCGCGAGCTGTTCCGGATCGGCCAGGACCTCGCGGCCAACACCGGCAACCTGTCGCCGCTGGTCGCCGCCGGAGTGTTCTTCCTGGTGATCACGGTGCCGCTGACGCATCTGGTCAACTACATCGACAAGAAACTCCGGACCGGCCGCAAGGTGCGCGCCGACGAGCCCGACGACGGTGAGCTGGACCTGGTGTCCAGTGGAAAGGTGCGCTCGTGACCACGGCGGTGCGCTCGTCCAGCGTGGAACTGCGCGACATCCACGTCAGCTTCGGCACGCTGGAGGTCCTCCGCGGGGTGGATCTCCACGTCGAGAGCGGCACGACGACGTGCGTGATCGGGCCGTCCGGCTCCGGCAAGTCGACGTTGCTGAGGTGCGTGAACCGCCTGCAGGAGCCCGATTCCGGCGACCTGCTGCTCGACGGCGAGTCCGTGATCAAGGCGGACCCGGACGCCCTGCGCCAGCGCGTCGGCATGGTGTTCCAGCACTTCAACCTCTTCGGCCACCGGAGCGTGCTGGACAACATCGTGCTGCCGCTGCGCAGCGTGAAGAAGCTGAGCAAGGAGGAGGCGGCGGCGATCGCCCGCGCCCGCCTGGCAGACGTCGGCCTCGCGGAGAAGGCCCCGTACCGCCCGAGCGCCCTCTCGGGCGGCCAGCAACAGCGCGTCGCGATCGCCAGGGCGCTGGCCATGGAGCCCGAGGTGATGCTCTTCGACGAGGCCACCAGCGCACTCGACCCGGAGCTGGTCAAGGGCGTGCTGGACCTCATGGCCGGCTTGGCTTCGCGCGGGTTGACCTTGATCGTGGTGACGCACGAGATGGGCTTCGCGCGCAGCGTGGCGGACGAGGTCGCGTTCATGGACGCGGGCCGCATCGTGGAGCAAGGGCCGCCGGCCCAGCTCTTCGACGCACCACAAAGCCCGCGCCTGCAGCGATTCCTGTCCCAGGTGCTCTAGCGGACCCGCTCGACGGAGACGGTGCCGTATACAACGACCATCGCGCACAACGACCATCGCACAACGACCATCGCACAACGAGATGCCCCACCCTCCGGACCCGGACGCCAATCAGCTCGCTCGGCCCCACCAGTGGTGCGGTGATGGATTCCGGCCCGTGGGCAGCCGCGAGCCCGGCCCGCCGCCGTCCGTCCGAAACCGGACGATCCGGCGGCTGGTGCCCGGTAGCCTGCGGACATGGCGAGGATCGCGCGGCTGACGTACTATCCGATCAAGGGCTGTGCCGGGACTTCGGTGCCGGCCGCCGAGGTCGGGCCCGCCGGGCTGGCGCACGACCGGGTCTTCCAGGTCGTCGCGCCGGACGGCGACTTTCGCAGCCAGCGCCGCTACCCGGTACTGGCCTCGGTCCGGCCGGAGGTCCGCGGTGACCGGCTCGCGCTGTCGGCGCCGGGTTTCGACGACTTGGAGCTCGACATCCGGCGCGACGGCCCGCGCCACCCCGGCTCGACGTTCTCCTGGCACGGCACCGGCATCCACCAGGGCGACGAAGCCGCGGAGTGGTTCTCGGAGCTGCTCAGCCTGCCGTCCGTCCTGATCGGCGTCGCGCCGGACCACGAGCGCGTCACCAGTGGCGAGATTCCGGGAACCGCCGCCTTCGCCGACGGGCACGCGCTGCTCGTCGCCGGTGAGTCCTCTTTGGACGCGTTGAACGAGCGGATCGCGTCCCGAGGTGGCGAGCCGGTGCCGATGGATCGCTTCCGGCCCAACGTGATCATCTCGGGCTGGGCCGAGCCGCACACCGAGGACGAGGTCCGCGTGATGACCGCGGGCACCGCGAAGTTCGGCTACGCCAAGCAGTGCGTGCGCTGCACGGTCCCGATGGTCGACCAGGAGACGGGCCGGAAGGCCGGCCCCGAGCCGATCCGCACGCTCGCGAGCTACCGCCGGCACCCGGACGGCGGTGTGATCTTCGGGATGAAGGCCGCGGTGGTGCGCCCGGGTCAGGTGGCGGTCGGCGACGAGGTGATCGTGCACTCCTGGGCCGGCCCCAGCCCGAGCACGGCGGCGGCGGAACCGCCGTTGACCGCGACCGCGAGCCGTCCGGCGGAGTCGGTGTAGAGCACGCTCGCACCGGCGGGCACGTCGGCGAACGTGCGCCCGATCTCAGTGGTCACCGCGATGCGCTCGCTGTGGACCGAGACCGCGCCGGACAACCCGGACAGCTCCAGGTCCGCCGGTGTCGCTGCGAGCTGGACGTTGCCGAAGTGGTCCACCGTCAGCACCTCCGACACCAGCTTCCCGGGGAACGCCGCCACGAACGGCTCCGGCAGCTCGACCAGGTCGTCCACCGGAGGGCCGAAGTCCGACGGCGCGACACCCAGCGCCAGGTGCGCCCCCGCGGGTGCGAAGACGTCCCGGCCGTGGAACGTCGCCGACGTCACCGGCAGCCGCAGCGACGGCTCCGCCAGCTCGTACGCCGCGAGGACCCCGCCGAGCGCGTGCGCGGCCGGCAGCAGGAGGCCGTTGTCCGGCCCCACCAGCAGCCCGCCCTCGGCGACGACGACCACCCCTAGCCGGGCGGTGCCGACACCCGGGTCGACGACGGCGACGTGCACCGCCTCCGGCAGGAACAGCACGGTCTGGGCCAGCGCCATGGCCCCGTGCCGGACGTCCTGGGGCGGCACCTCGTGCGTCACGTCGATCACCCGCACGGCGGGCGCCAGCCGCGCGATCACGCCGTGGCAGGCCGCCACGAAGCCGTCGCGCAGGCCGTAGTCGGTGGTCACCGAGATCCAGTCGTACGCCATGCCAGCATCATCCATGGTGGCGGAGGGTGCCCGTTAGGGTTCAGCGCGTGACACCCCTCCCCACACGCCGGAGGCTCGCCGCCGGCAAGGTCCGTGACCTGTATGCCGTGGGCGACGACCAGCTGCTGCTCGTCGCCTCCGACCGCATTTCCGCCTTCGAGCACGTGTTCCCCACCGCCGTCCCGGACAAGGGCCGGGTGCTCACCGCGATGAGCGTGTTCTGGTTCCGCGAGCTGGCCGACGTCCTCCCCAACCACCTGGTGGCCTGCGACGGCCCCCGCATCCCGGAGGCCTTCCGCGGCCGGGCCCTGCTGGTCGAACGGCTCACGATGCTGCCGGTGGAGGCCGTCGTCCGCGGTCACCTCGCCGGCCGCGGGTACGCGGAGTACCGCAAGTCGGGCTCGGTGTGCGGGATCGCGCTGCCGCCCGGCCTGGCCGAGTCGGCGCGGCTGCCCGAGCCGATCTTCACCCCGTCCACCAAGGCCCGTCCCGGGGAACCCGACGAGAACATCGACTTCGACACGTTCGCGGACATCCTCGGCCGCACGCTCGCCGAAAAGGTCCGCGAGGCATCCCTGGAGCTGTACCGCCGGGGCGCCGCCCGGGCGGCGGAGCAGGGTCTGCTGCTGGCCGATACGAAGTTCGAGTTCGGCACCCGGCCCAACGGCGAGCTCGTGCTCGCCGACGAGCTGCTGACCCCGGACTCGGCCCGCTACTGGCTCGCCGACGGGCACCGGCCCGGGCGGCCGCGGCCGTCGTTCGACAAGCAGCACGTGCGCGATTGGCTGGTCGGCCCCGCCTCCGGCTGGGACTGCGTGTCCGCGTTGCCGCCGTTGCCGCCCGAGGTGGTGACCGCCACGCGCGACCGGTACCTCGAGGCATATCGCCGCGTCACCGGGCTTTCCCTGGCAGACTGGCCGCGTGATCCTGCTGATCTGCGGAAGCCTGCGGGCAGGCTCGGGCAACGCGGCGGTGCTGGGGACCGTCGCGACCCTCACCGCGAGCAAGACGTACACCGGCCTCGGCGACCTGCCGCACTTCAACCCGGATGACGACCGCGACCCGCTGCACCCGGCCGTCGCGTCGCTGCGGGCGTCGATCAAGGAGGCGGACGCGATCCTGATCTGCACGCCGGAGTACGCGGGTGGCCTGCCGGGCTCGTTCAAGAACCTCCTGGACTGGACGGTCGGCGGTGGCGAGATCTACGGCAAGCCGGTGGCGTGGATCAACGCGTCCTCGGTGGCGGCGCCCACGGGTGGCCGAGACGCGCACGACTCGCTGCGCAAGGTGCTGACGTACGCGGGCGCGAAGATCGTCGACGAAGCGTGTGCGCGGATCCCGGTCTCCCGGGTGGACGTCGCCGACGGCCAGGTCGCCGACCCCGACCTGCGAGGGCGGATCGCGGTGGCGGTGCAGCGCCTGCGTGAGGGCGTCTGACCCTTCCGGCAACGGTCGCTCGCCCGTTCTGCGCAGTTCACGGCGACGTCAGACGCGTGCGTCCCAATGGTGGCGTGGACGCTCGCTTGCTGGTTTCGCTGTCGGGAATCACCCCGCGCACGCTGCACCGGTGCGCCGACCTCGCGGCCGAGCTCGACCGCCGCCGGGTGCCGCTGTCGGTGCTGTACGCCGCTCGCACCGGCGGAGGCCCGGTGACGGAGTGGGTGCGCACGCGCGCCCGGACCGGCGATTCCGTGCTGCTGCACGGGTACGACCACACCGTCACGCCCACGCACCGCACGGTGTACCTGGGCAAGAAGGCGGAGTTCGCGACGCTGCCGGCCCACGAGGCACGGCTCCGGCTGATCGCGGCGAAGGCCGCGCTGGACAACGCCGGCCTGACGGTCGACGGCTTCGCGCCGCCGCGCTGGATCGCTTCCCAGGGCACGCTGCAGGCGCTGGCGGAGCACGGGTTCCGCCTGTGCGCGGACCTCGGCGCGGTCCGCGACCTCGTCACGGGCGAGGTCCGCCGGGCGCGCGTCCAGGAGTTCACGAGCCAGTCGCACCGCACGGAAACGGTGCGCTGCTTCACACTGGTACTGGCGGCGGCCCGCGCGGCCCGCCGGGGCGGGCTGGTCCGGCTGGGGGTGGACGCCACGGACCTCACCCGCCCCGGCCTCCGCCAGGCCCTCCTCGACGCCGTCGACGTGGCGCTGGAGAACCGCGCGTACGGCGCCACCTACGGCTCGCTGCGGGCCGAGGCTTATTCCGGCTAGCCCGGTGATCAACCGGAGCTATCTCATCAGCCACGACGGCCGGACAAGCCGCACTGCCACGGCCTGAACGACGCGCTGGACACAGCTTCACTCTGGAGTTGTCAAACATCGTCCCTCAAGGGGATTGAGCCCGTGCCGATCAGTGCGCCGGGTTCGGATCGAGGAGCACGTCGAGTCGTCCGAAGGCCACGTCGACCGCCGGGGCGAGTGCCGGGGCGTCGGCACCGGCCAGCCTGCTGCCCGCCTGGTAACAGGCCACGGCGATCTGCGCCGCCAGCACCGCGACCTCCCGGGGCGTACCGCGCTCCAGCAGGATCGCTTCGCCCAGCTCCGCGAACCGTTGCAGCTTCCGCGCGCTGCGGTCCTTGAGCTCCGGGTTCTGCTCCAGCAGGCGCTGGTGCATTTCGTAGTGCGCGGCATCCGCCGTCGCCTCCGCGCACACCTCCAGCACCAGGGCGCGGACCTGCTCCAGTGCTGCCGGAAGGTTCTGGGGCGCCTCGCCCGGCAACGCCCGCTGCCGCTCCGCCAGGTGATCCAGCAGCTGCTGCTCGTCTGAGAACACCACCTCCTGCTTGTCGCCGAAATACCGGAAGAACGTCGTACGCCCCACCTCCGCGCGCTCGGCGATGTCCGTGACCGTGACCTCGGTGAAGCCACGCTCCGCGAACAACTCGAAGGCGGCCTCCACGATCTGCTCGCGAGCTTGTTTCTGCTTCCGTTCCCGCAGCGAGGGGCGTTGTCCCATGGCTACACAGTAGCGGAACCGGTATCGAGTCCGCTACGGTACTGAGTACCAGATCGAATCGAGTACCTGATCGGATGAAGGGCGACACCATGACCGAACCGACGAAGACCTTGCTCATGACCGGGGCGAGCCGAGGTCTCGGCCGCGCCGCGGCGGAACGGCTGCTGCGGGACCGGCCGGACCAGCTGCTGCTCGTCGTCGTGCGGGAAGAAGAGGCGGGGTACCGGCTCGCGCGGGAACTGGCCGCGCACACGGGGAACGCGAACGTCCGGGCGGTGTCGGGCGACCTCGGTTCCCTGGCGGAGGTGCGGGCGGCCGCGGAAGCCGTGCGGAAGATGCTCGACGAGGGGGAGATCCCGCCGCTGGCGGGGTTACTGGCCAATGCGGGCGCGCAGATGGCGTCGGCTACCAAGGCGACGGCGGACGGCTTCGAAGCGACGTTCGGGATCAACGTCCTGGCGAACTACTTGCTGCTCCGGATGCTCGCCGACCGGTTCGAGCCGGGCGCGCGCGTGGTGGTCACCGGCAGCGAGTCGCACTTCGGCGACGTCCGGCACAACCTCGGCCTCGTTCCGGCGCCCCGGTGGACCGATCCGCGAAGCCTGGCCAGGCCGGGCAGCGGCCCCGAAGCCGAAACAGTGACCGCGGGACGCCGGGCCTACTCGACGAGCAAGCTCGGCGTGCAGTACCTGGTGCACGCGTTTGCGAGGCGGCTTCCCGAGGTCGACGTCTACGCCTACACCCCAGGGCTGGTCCCTGGCACCGGACTCGCCCGCGACGCGAGCGCGATCCAGCGCTTCGGCTTCCAACGCCTGCTTCCGCTGTTGTGGGCGACGCCGATCGCGTCGAGCCCGCAGACCGCGGGAGTGAAGCTGGCCGCGGCCATGACGGCACCCCGGCCGGCCGAGTCCGGGGCGTACCTCGACCGCGGCCGGGTCGTGCCGTCTTCGGATGAGTCGTACGACGAGGAGCGGGAGGAGGAGCTGTGGCGGGTAGCGGCAGCGTTGTGCGGTGTGCCGGTCGGTCCGTCGCCGGTGTCGTGACCGGCACGCCCGGCGGCCTAGAACTTCGCGGGCTCGGCCCGGTCGAGCACCTTGACCTCGGTGCCTTCCGGCGCGAGGTTGCCGAACAGGCCGTAGTGCAAGGCCGGGTTCGCCAGCACGGCTTCGTGGATCGGCACGGCGACCCGCGGCGCCACGGCCCGCAGGTAGTCGACCGCTTCGCCGGCCTTTAGCCAGGGCGCGCCCGTCGGCAGGCCGAGCACGTCGATCTTCTGCTCCGGCACGAAGAACGAGTCGCCGGGGTGGAAGAACGCGCCGTCGTCGAAGACGTAGCCGATGTTCGGGATCACCGGGAGGTCCGCGTGGATGACGGCGTGCTCCCCGCCGACGGCCTTGATCGAGGTGTCCCCGACGGCGAACGCGTCACCCACATTGGCGACGTCGAACGGCAGGCCCAGCTTTTCGATCTCGGGAGCCGAGCCGGGATCGACGATCAGCTTGGCGTCCGGGTTGCCTTCGAGGACCTTCGGCAGCCGGTCGACGTCCAGGTGGTCGAAGTGCTGGTGCGTCACCAGTACGGCGGACAGTTCCCGCTCGCCCTCGAACCCGGTGGAGAACGCGCCGGGGTCGATCAGGATCCGCTCGGAGCCGGTCTCCAGCAACAGGCAGGCGTGTCCGAAATGGACGATACGCATCGATGTTCTCCTTCGCAGGTGGTCGATTCCAGCCTAGTCCCGGTTCGTCAGCCGGTGCCGGATGTCGTCGAGGTGCTCGCGGCCGACCCCCGCCCCGAGGAGATACTGCTCGACGTCGAATCCGTCGAGCGTGGCCCGGATGGCCGCCGCGGTCGTCGTGCCTCGCTCCGCGAGGAGAGCGGCGATGACCGGGCCTTGGTCTTCGGTGTCCAGTTCGGCGAACAGCGGTTTCACGGCCTCGGTGGACAGGTCGTAGTCCGCGGCGATGGCGTCCGGAGCGGCGCCCGCCAGCGCAAGCAGCAGGAGCGCGACCAGACCGGTCCGGTCCCGCCCGGCGCCGCAGTGGAACAGGACGCCACCCGGGGCGGACCTGGCGATCGCTTCGATGACGGCGGCGCAACGCTCGGCTTTGCGCTCGAGGAAGAGGCGGTAGTAGAGCGGGGTGCCGTTCAGCCGCTCGCGGTTGACGTGCCGCCAGAACTCGATGTCGCCGATGTCGTCGAGGGGAACTTCGACGCGGTCGATGCCGGTCGGCGTGGTCACCCGGGCCGCGACGGCGAACCGCGCCGAGCCCGCCAGCGCCGTCGGAGCATCCCTCGTCGGCCGGATCTCGTCGGCGTTGCGCAGGTCGATGACCGTCCGGACGCCCGACTCCCGCGCTTGGGCCCAGCCCGCGTCGGTGACGAACCGGAGGTCCGCAGCTCGGAGGTAGGCACCGTGACGAGTCGTACGTCCCGCTCCGGTCGGCAGGCCGCCGAGATCCCTGGTGTTGTGGAAGCCTTCCCACGCCACTGCTCTGTCCATGAGTCAGAGTTTGCCGGTGAGCAACGCGTCGCCCAGCTCGGTCCGCCGGTACAGCACCCGGTGCCCACGACGTTCCGACGCCAGCAACCCCGCCCCGCGCAACGCCGTGAGGTGCGCGGAAACCGTCGCCGGCGCCAAGTCGTGGCGGCGGGCCAGTTCCGTCGTCGCCGCGGGACGGTCGAGGGTGGCCAGCAGCAGTGCCCGCGTGCGGCCGAGGACCTCGACCAGGGGTTCCGGCGGTGCCGTGGCGGACGTCCACAGCGAACCCACGCCCCGGGCCGGGTAGAGCAGCGAGACCTGCCACGGCGGCACCGTCACCACGCCGACGTCCGGCCACGCGAACACCGCCGGGATCAGCAGCAACCCGCGCGAATCGATCTCCAGCCGCTCACGCGCGTGGACGTCGACGAGGACCGACGTGTCCGACAGGCGCACGTGTGGGTGCAGCCCGGCCAGCATCGACGCGATCCCGCCCGAACCCAGCTGCCGCGTCCGGAACGCGATGTCCGCCGCCAGCAGCTCACGCAGGCGAGGCCACTCCGGCGCCAGCAACGCGGTCCACACCGTCTCGAGCTGGTCGGCCAGCAGGTCGCGCGCGGCCGCCGGGTCGGCCGGCAGCAGCGACAGGTCGGCGTCGACCATCCCCAGTTCCAACGCCACCTGCGAAGGTGGTGTCGCCCGCACCGCCCGCAGCTGGGCCGAAGCCGTCGTCTCCGGGCCGTCGGGTGGTGGGCTCAGGAACTCGGTGATGTAGTGGCGCGCGCCCAGGACCGCCGCCAGCTCGGGCACGTCGAGCGCGGGCGCGCCGGACGTCCACGGCAAGGTGGCCGGGTGCCCGCGGACGCCGAGCAGCGTCCGGACGGCGCCCAGCACCTCCTCCAGCGGCGAGATCGCGAACCGGACGCGCTGCGCGCCGGCCGCAGTCAGGACCAGCTCGATCATCGGAGATTCGCCCGCACCCGAATCAGTGTGCCTCAAGCAAGCCCCGAACGAGCGTGTGAGCATGTCGTTGTTCACCCATCGCGCCTACTGGCGCTGGTCGACGGGCGTCCAGTTCGCCCGGCTCCCGGCGACCATGGCGCCGCTCGCGTTCACCCTGCTGACCACCGCGACGACCGGCTCCTACCGGCTCGGCGGCGTGCTGATGTCGGTCTACGTCGCCGCCGAGATGGTGTGCGCGGTGCCGGTCGGGCGGCTGCTCGACCGGGTCGGCCCCGCCCGCGGACTACCGACGTTGCTGCTCCTGACCGCGGCCGGGTTCGTTGCCGTCGCCTTGGCCGCCGACGCACCCGCGCCGGTCTTGGTCGCGATGGTCGTGCTACCCGGCATCGCGGGCGGGGCGCTGTCCGGCGGCTTCCGGACACTGCTCGCGGAGACCGTCGACGACGAGCTGCTGCCCCGTGCGATCTCCGTCGACGCGATGATCCTCGAAGGCGTGCTCATCGGCGGCCCGGCGCTGGTCGCGCTGCTCGACTTGGCCGGCACGTTCGTCCCGCTCGCCGCGATGGCCGTCGCCTGCGTCGCGGCCGCCGCGCTCGTTCCCCGCCGCACGGGTGAGCGCGAACGGGTGGAATCCGGCGACGACGTCCCGCCCGCGCGGCTCGTCAGCTACCTGCCGTGGCTGTGCTGCGCGTTCACCGTCGGGTTGCTGCTGTCGACGATCGAGGTCGCGCCGCTCCCGCTGGTCCAACGGCTCGGCGCGCCGGAGACGACAGCGCCGGTCGTGATCGCGGTGCTGAGCGGGGCGAGCATCGCGGGCAGCGCGCTCTACGCGTGGCGCGGCAAGACCGGCGACCCGCGGCTGTTCCTCGCCGGCTTCGTCGTGGGCGGGCTCGCGCTCGCCGCCGACCTCGGCTGGGCCGGGCTGCTCGGGTCGGTGGCCGTGATCGGCGCGTGCACGGGACCACTGGTGGCCGCGACCTCGGTCAACCTGCAGCGACTGCTACCGAAGAACCGCAGGTCAGCGGGGTTCTCGCTGAGCTTCACCGTGCAGGCGGGCGGGTTCGGGCTCGGCTCGCTGGCCGTCGGCGTGCTGCCGTTGTGGCTCGCACCGTTGTTCGGTGTCTTTGCCGCGGCGATCGCGGGTGCAATGCTGGTGGCGAAGCCCGCGAGAGCTATTGGCACGATGTCAGTAACGTCGTAACCTGGGCTGACCCGCTACCTCCAGGGAGACGCCGATGACTGCCGTCCAGCCGAAGCCGACGTCGGTCGGCGAGACCTTCGACTCGCTCAGCCCGGCGACCGACGAGGTGGTCGGAACCTACCCCGTGCACACCGCCGAGGACGTCCAGGCGGCCGTCGCGCGGGCGCGTGTCGCGGCGAAGTGGTGGGAGGACCTCGGGTTCGCCGGCCGGGCGGAACGGCTGAAGAGCTGGAAGGGCGTGCTGACGCGCCGGCTCCCGCAGCTGTGCCAGGTGGTCCGCGACGAGACCGGCAAGCCCATCGCCGACGCGCAGCTCGAGAGCGTCCTGGCCATCGAGCACATCGCGTGGGCGGGCAAGCACGCGAAGAAGATCCTCGGCAAGCAGAAGCGCTCGGCCGGACTGCTGATGTCGAACCAGGCGGCGACCGTCGAATACCAGCCGCTGGGCGTGGTCGGCGTGATCGGTCCGTGGAACTACCCCGTGTTCACGCCGCTCGGCTCGATCGCGTACGCGCTGGCCGCGGGCAACGCCGTGGTGTTCAAGCCCAGCGAATACACGCCGGGCGTCGGGAAGTGGCTGGTCGACGCGTTCGCCGAGATCGTGCCGGAGCAGCCGGTGCTGCAGCTGATCACCGGCTTCGGCGAGACGGGCGCGGCGCTGGTGCGAGCTGGTGTCGACAAGATCGCGTTCACCGGCTCGACAGCCACGGGCAAGCGGATCATGGCCGCGGCCGCCGAGACGCTGACGCCGGTGGTCATCGAGGCAGGCGGCAAGGACCCGGTGCTGGTCGACGCGGACGCCGACCTCGACGCGGCAGCCGACGCGACGGTCTGGGGCGCGTTCTCCAACTCGGGCCAGACCTGCATCGGCGTCGAGCGGGTGTACGTCCACGAGAAGGTCCACGACGAGTTCGTCGCGAAGGTCGTCGAGAAGTCGAAGGACGTGCGCGCGGGCTCGGACGAGGCCGCGCAGTACGGCCCGGTGACGATGCCGTCGCAGCTGGGCGTGATCAAGCGCCACATCCAGGACGCGCTGGCCCGCGGCGGCAAGGCCGTCCTCGGCGGCGAGGAAGCGGTCGGCGACCGCTACGCCCAGCCGACGGTGCTCATCGACGTCCCCGAGGACTCCGAAGCGGTCACCGAGGAGACGTTCGGCCCGACGGTGACGATCGCGAAGGTCCGCGACATGGACGAAGCGGTCGAGAAGGCGAACAGCACGAAGTACGGCCTGGGTTCGACGGTGTTTTCGAAGTCCCGCGGTGTCGAGCTGGCCGAGAAGCTGCGTACGGGCATGACGGCGATCAACGCGCCGCTTTCGTTCGCCGGCATCGCGTCCCTGCCGTTCGGCGGCGTGGGCGACTCGGGCTTCGGCCGCATCCACGGCCCGGAAGGACTGCGCGAGTTCGCTCGCACGAAGGCGATCGCGCGGCAGCGGTTCACGGCGCCGCTGACGCTGACGTCGTTCAGCCGCAAGCCTTCGACGGACGCGATGGTGGCGAAGCTGGTGACGATCCTGCACGGCAAGCGCTGAGTGGGCGGGCCGCGGCCCCCGGTATCCAGTTTAGTGCGGGGCACCGACAGTTTCGGGGCTGTGGACGCGAGTTGTCCACAGCCCCGAAACCGTCTTACCGCCCGCGAATCAAATCCGCTGCCTTCTCCGCCACCATGATCGTCGGCGCGTTCGTGTTTCCGCGCGGCACCACCGGCATCACCGACGCGTCCACGACCCGCAGCCCCTCGACCCCCTGAACCCGCAGCCGGGGGTCGACCACCGAACCGATCGCGCACGTCCCGACCGGGTGGTACAGCGTCTGCGTGTTCTCGCGGATGTGCTCGGCCAGCTCGGAATCGCTCAGGTCGTGCCGCGCGGGCAGGAACGGCTGGTCCAGGAATCGCTTGAGCGGGCCGACGCGACCGATCTCGATCAGCGCGCGCAGCCCGGCGATCATCGTCTCCATGTCCCGGGACTCCGCGTAGTAAGCCGGGTCGATTTCGGGCTTCCACAACGGGTTCGCCGACTTCAGTCGCAGCCGGCCGCGGCTCGCGACGTCCACCAGCGTTGCCGCCGACGTGAAGCCGGGGACGGTCGGCTCGCGCAGGCCGTTGTCGTAAAACAGCGTCGGCGCGACGTGGATCTGCATGTCCGGCGCGGGAAGCCCGTCGGTGGTCGGGAAGAACGCGCCCGCCTCGCCGATGTTCGACGTCAGCGGCCCGCGCTTGGTCAGCTGGTAGCGAACCAGGCCACGAGGGGTGGCCGCGTCGACGAGGTCGGTGGTGCCGCGCGTGGACCAGATGATCCCGCAGGCCGGGTGGTCGTGCAGGTTCTCGCCGACGCCGGGCAGCGCCGCGACGACGTCGATGCCGTGCTCGCGCAGGTGCTCGGCCGGGCCCACGCCGGAAACCATCAGCAACTGCGGCGAGTTGATCGCGCCACCCGAAAGGATCACCTCGGCCGAAGCGTGCGCGGTGCGCTCGACGCCGTTGTCCAAATAGGACACGCCGACCGCGCGCGTGCCTTCGAAGACGACGCGGGTCGCGGGCGCGCAGGTCTTCACCGTGAGGTTCGGCCGGTCGAGTGCCGGGCGCAGGTAGGCGTCGGCGGTGGACCAGCGGCGGCCCTTCTTGCAGGTGACCTGGTAGACGCCGGCGCCCTCTTGGCTCTCGCCGTTGAAGTCGTCGGTGCGCTTGAGGCCCCACGTGACGGCCGAGTCGACCCAGGCGTGCGACAGCTCGTGGGTGAAGCGGCGGTCCTCGACGTGCAGCGGGCCGTCGGTGCCGTGCAGCGGGCCATCGAGCCGCTGGTTGCCCTCGGCGCGCTTGAAGTACGGCAGGACGTCGTCCCAGCCCCAGCCCTCGGCGCCGTGGGAATCGCGCCAGCCGTCGTAGTCGGCGCGGTTGCCGCGGATGTAGATCATCGCGTTGATCGACGAGCAGCCGCCGAGCATCTTGCCGCGCGGCCAGTACGAGGGCTTGCCGGTGTGCTTCTGCTCGACGGTCTCGTAGTTCCAGTCCCACTTGGTCTTGAACAGCGAGGGGAACGCCGCCGGGATGTGGATTTCGTCCGCGGTGTCCTCCCCGCCCGCTTCGAGCAGCAGGACCTGGGCGGCCGGATCTTCGGTGAGCCGGCTGGCCAGCACGCACCCGGCGCTGCCCGCGCCGACGATCACGTAGTCGTAGGAGTCCACGGTGCCTCCACAGCTGTTGGCGCGATGTCAACGACTCATCATGGCGCAGCGGCGCGCCGTCGGCCAGTCTAGGTTTCCCGGCGGCCCCCGCGGCGTGCCGAACTGGGTGAACTATGCTCGCGGGGTACCCACGACCTGCGTGAATAAGGAGCAGCCTGCCGTGGCCCGAGTTGTCGTCGACGTCATGCCGAAGCCCGAAATCCTCGACCCGCAGGGACAGGCCGCGCTCGGCGCCGCCGGCCGTCTCGGCTTCACCGGGATCAAGGAGATCCGCCAGGGCAAGCACTTCGAGATCGAGGTCGACGACACGGTCGACGACGCGACGCTCGAGAAGATCGCCGAGGGCTTCCTCGCGAACCCGGTCATCGAGCAGTGGACGATCACGCGGGCGGACGCGTGAGCGCGCGCATCGGGGTCATCACCTTCCCGGGCACGCTCGACGACGGCGACGCGGCTCGCGCGGTCCGCTACGCCGACGCGGAAGCCGTGCCCCTGTGGCACGCGGACGAGAACCTGCACGACGTCGACGCGGTGGTCGTCCCAGGCGGCTTTTCCTACGGCGACTACCTGCGCGCGGGCGTGATCGCCCGGTTCGCGCCGGTGATGACGCCGGTGATCGAGGCGGCGCGCGCGGGCATGCCGGTGCTCGGCATCTGCAACGGGTTCCAGATCCTGTGCGAGGCGGGGCTGCTGCCCGGCGCGATGATCCGCAACCAGGGCCTGCACTTCATCTGCCGCGACCAGTGGCTGCGCGTGGAGAACAACGCGACCGCGTGGACGACGCGGTACGAGTCCGGCGCCGAGATCCTCGTCCCGATGAAGAACATCGACGGGTGCTACGTGGCCGAGCAGTCCACTTTGGACGAACTGGAGGCCGAGGGGCGCGTCGTGTTCCGGTACGTCGGCGGGAATCCGAACGGGTCGCGCAACGACATCGCGGGGATCCGGAGCGAGAACGGGCGGGTCGTGGGGTTGATGCCGCACCCGGAGCACGCGATCGACGCTCTGACGGGGCCGTCGGACGACGGGCTCGGGATGTTCTTCAGCGCGGTGGACGCGCTGGTCAAGGCTTGAGGGCGGCCCTCGGCCCCCGGTAACCATTTTACCGGGGGCCACCGACAGTTCCGGGGCTGTGGACGTGAGTTGTCCACAGCCCCGGAGCCCCGCCAGTTCTGGTCAGTGCCGACCCGCGCCGGCACTGACCGCTTGCCCGACGCCGAGTCGCTCACCGGTAGATCTCCACCTGGGGAGCGCCGAAGCGGTCCGGATCAAGAAGCCGCGGCCACCAGGCGTGCGTACGAGCCGCCCGCCGACAACAGCTCGTCGTGCGGCCCGAGCTCCGTGATCCGGCCGCCCTCGACCACCGCGACCCGGTCGGCCGCGGCCGCCGTGTGCAGGCGGTGGGCGATCGCGATCACCGTGCGGCCGGCCAGGACGCTGTTCAGCGACTTCTCCAAGTCGCGCGCCGAGCCCGTGTCCAGCAGCGACGTCGCCTCGTCCAGCACCAGCGTGTGCGGGTCCGCCAGCACCACCCGGGCCAGCGCCAGCTGCTGCGCGATCGCCGCCGGGACCGGGTGCTCACCCGAACCCAGCTTCGTGTCGAGACCGGACGGCAGCGACGCCACCCAGTCCGACGCGCCCGCCGACGTCAGCGCCGCCAGCAGCTCGTCGTCCGTCCAGTCGCCGTCCGCACGACGCGCCGGGAGCGCCAGGTTCTGCCGCAGCGTCCCGGAGAACACGTGGTGCTCCTGGGTCAGCAGCAGGACCTCGCCGCGCAGGACGTCGTCGGCCAGTGACGAGACGTCCTGGCCGCCGATGCGCACCGAGCCCGCCGACGGCGCCGCGATGCCTGCCAGCAGCCGGCCGAGCGTCGACTTGCCCGCGCCGGACGGCCCGACGATCGCCAGCCGCTCGCCGCGCGGAACCCGCAGGTCGATGCCGTGCAGGACCTCGCGGTCGGCGGTGTAGGCGAACCGGACGCCGTGGACGTCGATGTCACGCCCGCGCGGCACCTCCGTCACCTTCGGCGACTCCTCGACGGCCACCTCGCGGACGCCCAGGATCCGGCGCGCCGCGGCCGCCGCGACCTGCAGGTCCTCCAGCCAGAACAGCGCTTCGTTCAGCGGCGCCGACATCGCCTGGACGTACAGCAGCATCGTGGTGATCTCGCCGAGTCCGGCCCAGCCGCGCGTGTACGCGAGCAGCCCGAGCGGCAGCATGACCGCCAGCGGCAGCACGTAGCTGATCTCCAGCGACGGCAGCCACCGCAACTGCAGTGCCCGCATTCGCCGCTCGCCGAGGATGCTGCGGTCCAGCGCGTCGTACGCCGCGCCGACGCGCCGCTCGGTCAGCCCGAGCGCCTCGACCGTGCGCGCCCCCTCCGCCGTCTCGTGGACGCTGGTCGTCAGGTCCGCCCAGCGGTCGAGCATCCACTGCATCACCGACGGGATCCGCCGCTGGTACCAGACGTTGACGCTCACCAGCAGCGGCACCGCGACCAGCAGCCCCAGCGAGAGCAGCGGCGACGTCAGCACCATCGCGACGACCGTGAACACGACGGTCACCGCCGCGATCAGGATCTCCGGCGCCGCGAACCGCGCGGCGTGGTCGATCCGGCCGAGGTCGGTCGTCGCGCGGCTGAGCAGGTCGCCGGTGCCGGCCGCCTCGACCGTGCCGAGCGGCAGCTGCAACGCCGTCCCGACGAACTCCTCGCGCGTCTCGGCCAGCACCAGCTCGCCGAACACCGCGCCGCGCATCCGCGCGATCTTCCGCGCGACCGCCTGCAGCACCAGGATCCCGACGAACACCGCCGCCAGCACGTCGACGCGGCCCGTCGTCGTGCCGGCCGCGACGTCGTCGACCAGCGAGCCGAGCAGCTGCGGGCCGGCCAGCCCGATCAGCGTCGCCACGCACAGCGCGCCGAGCAGCAGTCCGAACTCGCGTTTGTGGGCCGCCGCCGTCTTCAGCGCCCAGCGCCGGACGTCCCGCCGGGACGCCGTGGGGAGCCGTTTCATACCGTCACTGCCTTCGTCGTGAAAACCTCGTCGGCCACATGTGTCCATAGTGGACTCTGGCTGAACACCACCGTCGTCTTGCCGCGGCGCAGCGCCGCGACGCGCTCGGTGATGCGTGCCTCCGTGTGCGCGTCGACCGCGGAGGTCGGCTCGTCCAGCACCAGCACGTCGGCGTCGGTCGCCAGCGCGCGGGCCAGGTTCAGCCGCTGCCGCTGGCCGCCGGACACCTCGCGGCCGCGCTCGCCGATCACCTCGTCGACGCCGTCGGGCAGCGCCTCGACGATGTCGTCGGCATCGGCCGCGTACAGCGCTTCGGTGATCCCGACGCCACTAGGCCGTGCCGGTGCCAGCTGCTCGCGCAGCACGCCCGAGAACCAGATGTCCTGGTTGTGCGCGAAGACGACCCGCCGTCGCAGTTCCGCGAGTGCGACCTGGTCCGCCCGAACGCCGCTGACCAGCACTTCTTCCTCTTCACTTGGGTCGGCGAACCGCGCGAGGCGGTCGGCCACCGCTTCGCCGTCGGCGCCGAAGTCGACGACCGTCAGCCGCCCGGCCGCAACCCGCACACCGGACTCGGTGTCGACCAGCTCCAGCGGCCCGTCGGGCAGCCGCACCGGCGTCTCCGGGTCGGCCAGCTTCGGTCGGATCGCCAGCAGCGTCACCACCTTCCGCGCGGCGACCAGGCCGGACGTGATCGCCCCGACGGCTTCGGTCGCGGCCGTGACCGGCCAGATCAGGAACGCCGAAACGCCGTAGAACGCCACCAGCTGCCCGACGCCGATCTCCCCGGACACGGCCAGCCGCGCGCCCAGCCAGGTGATCACCACGGTGACCAGGCCGGGCATCGCGATCTCGGCCGCGGCCAGCCACGCCTCGGCCTTGCCGACCTCGATGCCGGCCCGCCGGACCCGCTGGCTCGTCTCGCGGAAGCGGGCGAAGAACCGCCGCTCGCCGCCGATGCCGCGCAGGATCCGCAGGCCCGACACGATGTCCGCGCCGAGCGCGTTGACGTCTCCGCGCTTCTCACGCTGCTTCGCCTTGCGCTTCTGCAGCGGCGCCAGCAGCGGCCCGATGCCCAGCACCGCGACCGGCACGCCGACGAGCGCGACCACGCCGAGCAGCGTCGACGTCGAGACCAGCCACACCGCCACCACGACGAACGCCAGCAGCGAGCCGAACGCCCGCCCGGTCATCTCGATGGTGTTGCCGATGTGGTTGACGTCGGTCGTCGAGATCGCGACGAGGTTGCCCGTGGTCGTCTTCTCGCGCAGGCCGGCGCCGACGCGCGTGGTGTGGGCCGACACCGCGCGCTGCGTCGAGCCCGCGCCGTGCAGCCACAGGCCGTAGTTGATGAAGTGCAGCCAGGTCCCGGTCAGCGTCTGCACCACCCCGAGCAGGGCGGCGGCGAGCGCCCAGCGCCAGACGGCGGCGCCGTCGTGCGCGCTGACGGCGCCGATGCCCTGGCCGATCACCAGCGGCACCAGCGCACCCGGCAGCGCCCACACGACGCCGAGCGCGGCGGCGCCCAGCACCGTGCCGAGCCGGGCTCGGAACACGGCTAGCAGGAAGCGGCTCGCGCTCGGCCGCGCGGGCAGCCGCAGCGGCGGAAAGGGATACGTGGCGGAAAGCACGATTCCCGACGGTAAGCCGCCGACCAGCGGAAGGCGACCGATTTTCCACGCCCGGGTCGCCCGCTCCCGCGCCCCTGGGCCTCCGCCGGTTCAGTTCCCCGGCTGGTGGGGACTCGCTGCCGTGGCGCCCCAGCCACCCAGCACCCCGGCTCGTGGGGGGACCCCCCGGTTTCAACGTTACTCGTGGGGACCGACAATTCCGTGCCTGCGCACCGGAGTTGTCCCCAGGCCGCATCGGGCGCTTCCGCCGCCCTCGATGTCGCCTCGCTCACACCCGCCCGCACCTGTCCGTTTTCGGCGGGCCCACCGTCCGGGGCGACCGGGTGCGCCCCGTATCCTGGCGGCCGTGGCGAACCCTGACACGGACACCGTGACCAGCACCGTTGACACCACCGAGCGCGCCGGGGCGACCCCGGACCACAACCAGCCCTACCGCGAGCTGGGCCTCGCCGACGACGAGTACGCCCGCATCCGGGAAATCCTCGGCCGCCGGCCCACCGACGCCGAGCTGGCCATGTACTCGGTGATGTGGAGCGAGCACTGCTCCTACAAGTCGTCGAAGAAGCACCTGCGGTACTTCGGGGAAACCGCCACCGACGAGATGAAGGCCAAGATGCTGGCCGGCATCGGCGAGAACGCCGGTGTCGTCGACATCGGCGAGGGCTGGGCGGTCACCTTCAAGGTGGAGAGCCACAACCACCCGTCCTATGTGGAGCCCTACCAGGGCGCCGCGACCGGCGTCGGCGGCATCGTCCGCGACATCATGGCCATGGGCGCGCGGCCCCTCGCGGTCTCGGACGCGCTGCGCTTCGGCCCGGCCGACGCCCCCGACACCAAGCGCGTGCTGCCCGGCGTCGTCGCCGGCGTCGGCGGCTACGGCAACTGCCTCGGCCTGCCGAACGTCGGCGGCGAGCTCGT
Organism: Amycolatopsis sp. NBC_01488; assembly: GCF_036227105.1. NCBI lineage: Bacteria > Bacillati > Actinomycetota > Actinomycetes > Pseudonocardiales > Pseudonocardiaceae > Amycolatopsis > Amycolatopsis sp. NBC_01488. The sequence goes on from NZ_CP109434.1 coordinate 2,710,734, forward strand.
GTTCGACCCGTCGTACGCCGGAAACCCGCTGGTCAACGCGCTTTGCGTCGGCGCGATGCGCGTCGAGGACCTGCACCTGGCGTTCGCGTCCGGCACCGGCAACAAGATCATCCTGTTCGGCGCGCGCACTGGCCTCGACGGTATCGGCGGCGTTTCCGTCCTGGCGAGTGACACCTTTTCGGGTGACGAGTCGGCGTCCGGCCGCAAGAAGCTCCCGAGCGTCCAGGTCGGCGACCCGTTCACCGAGAAGGTGCTCATCGAGTGCTGCCTCGAGCTGTTCGCGCAGAAGCTGGTCGTCGGCATCCAGGACCTCGGCGGCGCCGGGCTGTCCTGCGCGACGTCCGAACTGGCCGCGGCCGGCGACGGCGGCATGCACATCTACCTCGACCGCGTTCCGTTGCGCGCCACCGGGATGACGCCCGCCGAGGTGCTCTCGAGCGAGTCGCAGGAGCGCATGTGCGCGGTCGTCTCGCCGGAGAACGTCGAGGCGTTCATGGCGGTCTGCCGCAAGTGGGACGTCATCGCCACCGACATCGGCGAGGTCACCGACGGCGAGCACCTGGTCATCACCTGGAACGACGAGGTTGTCGTCGACGTCCCGGCGCACACGGTGGCCCACCAGGGCCCGGTGTACGACCGGCCGATCGAGCGTCCGTCCACTCAGGACGCGCTGATCGCGGACACGTCGGCGTCGCTGCCGCGTCCGTCCACTCCGGACGAACTGCGCGCGGACGTGCTGCGGTTGATCGCCTCGCCGAACCAGGCGTCGAAGGAATGGGTGACGTCGCAGTACGACCGGTACGTGCGGGGCAACAGCGTCCTGGCGCAGCCGTCGGACTCGGGCATGATCCGGATCGACGAGTCGTCCGGCCGCGGCGTCTCGGTGGCGACGGACTGCAACAGCAAGTTCGTCTACCTGGACCCGTACCGCGGCGCGCAGCTGGCGCTGGCGGAGGCGTACCGCAACGTGGCGACGGGCGGCGCGACGCCGGTGGCGGTGTCGGACTGCCTGAACTTCGGCGCCCCGACCGACCCGGGCGTGATGTGGCAGTTCGAGCAGGCGGTGCACGGCCTCGCGGACGGTTGCGTCGAGCTGGGCATCCCGGTGACGGGCGGCAACGTGAGCTTCTTCAACCAGACGGGCTCGACGGCGATCCTGCCGACGCCGGTGATCGGCGTCCTCGGCGTGATCGATGACGTGACCCGCCGCATCCCGACGGGCATCGGCGCGGAGGCGGGCGAAACCCTGCTGCTGCTGGGCGAAACGCACGACGAGCTGGACGGTTCGGCGTGGGCCCGCGAGCTCCACGGCCACCTCGGCGGCGTTCCGCCAAGGGTCGATTTGGCCCGCGAGAAGCTGCTGGGCGAGATCCTGGTGGCGGGTTCCCGCGACGGCATGATCTCGGCGGCGCACGATCTTTCGGACGGCGGCCTGATCCAGACCCTGGTCGAGACCGTCCTCATCGGACAGTGCGGCGCCCGGGTGTTCCTCGACGACGCCCAGGACCCGTTCGTCCAGCTGTTCTCCGAGTCGTCGGGCCGGGTGCTGGTGGCGGTCCCGCGCACCGAGGAGCTGCGGTTCACCGAGATGTGCACGGCGCGTGGGTTGCCGTGGCGGAAGACCGGTGTGGTCGACCCGGAGTCGGGGAAGCTGGAGCTGCAGGGGATCACGGAGTTCACGCTGGACGAACTGCGTGAGGTGTGGGAGAGGACGCTCCCTGCTTTGTTCGATTGAGGCTTCACCTCGATCTGTCCACAGCCTGGTTCGGTTGTGGACAGGTCGGGGGTTGCCCCGCGGTTTCAAGGGTTTCGTCGCACCCCGCCGGTAGACTGGACTCGGGGACGCCCCCCAGGGATGGGCGGGGGATGTTCGGCCGGGCCGGTTTCTGCGGCAATGGCGAGGAGGTCCGCCGCGCCGTCCGCGAGCAGCTGCCGGAAGTCGGCCTCCTCGTCGGCCACCCACCGCTCGCTCGCCACCCGTAGCACCGCCAGCCCGACGTCGGTTGCCAGTCGCGCCGTCTGTCGATCGCAGCCGCGTTCCGCCAACGCCGAAGTCAGCGCCGCCGACAGGTTCGTCGCCTTGATCAGCTCCCGCTCCTGCAACGGCGGATTGGCGGCCACCACCGCCGCCCGCTCTCGCAGGAACGGTCGCGGGCGGAACACCTCCGGCGCGGTCGCGAACGCCGCCAGCAGCGTTGGCAACGCGCCCGTTCCCGAGGGAACCGCGGAAATCTCCGCTACGAACCGGGAAACCAGCTCGTCGTCGCCGAAGAGGACTTCGCGCTTGTCGCTGAACCAGCGGTAGAACGACCGCTCCGTCAGGTTGGCCCGCTGCGCGATCTGGGCGACCGTCGTGCGGTCGTAGCCCTGCTCGGTGAACAGTTCCAGCGCGGCCCGCTCGAGCCGGCCGCGTGCGTTGCCTTCCCAGCGAGCCATGCCCCGAGCTTAGCGACAGCAGATGCTGTCGTCACTCTGGTAGCGTGAGCGACGACAGCATCTGCTGTCATCACCTCCGACGAGGAGACTCCATGCGCACCCTCCGCTTCCACGAGTACGGCGCCGCGCTCGATGTCCTGCGCCTCGAAGACGCCGAGCCGCCCACGCCCGGACCTGGGCAGATCCGCGTCAACGTCGAGGCCTGCGGGCTCAACCCGGCCGACTGGGCGCTCTGCGACGGGCTCTTCGCCGGCGGCCTGCCGCGCGGCGTCGGGCTCGAGGTGTCCGGCATCGTCGACGCGCTCGGCGACGGCGTGACCGGCGTCGCGGTCGGTGACCCGGTGCTCGGCCCCGCTCCCTTCACCGGGCCGACCGCCGGCGCGTCCGGCCAGGCCCTCCTCGACGTCTGGTTCGCGCGAGCCCAGGGACTCGACGCCGTCCAGGCCGCGGCACTGCCGATGGCCGTCGAGACGGCCTACCGGGGCATCGACACCCTCGGCGTCCGCGGAAACCAGACCGTCCTCGTCCACGGCGCGGGCACGACCGTCGGGTACGCCGCGACGCAGATCGCGATCGAGCGCGGGGCGCGCGTCATCGCCACCGCCGGCGAGACCTACGCCGATGCCCTGCGTGCGATCGGCGCCGACGTCACCGCGTACGGCGACGGAATGGCCGAGCGCGTAACGGAATTGGCGGGCGGACTGGTCGACCTCGCCCTCGACGCCGCACCGCCCAGCAACGCGCTGCCCGCGCTCGTCGCCACGGTCGAGACGCCGAAACACGTCCTGACCCTCAGCGACTTCGCCACCGCCCGCGAAGTGGGCGTGCGGTTCAGCGGCCCCGGCGGGGAAGGCGTGATCCGCCCCGAAGTCATCGGCGAGTACGCGAAACTCGCCGCCGAAGGACGCTTCTCCGTCCCCGTGGCCCGCACGTTCCCGCTCGACGACTGGCGCGCGGCCGTCGAGCTGAGCCAGTCAGGACGCGCCCGCGGCAAGCTCGTCCTGCTGATCGGCTAGCCGGCCTCGGCGACGATCCGGGATTCGCCGTCGCGCAGCTCTTCGGTCGTCCAGTTCGCAGGTAGCCGGAGGTCCTTCTCCACGAGCACTCTCGTGTTGTACAAGGAGATCTGCGATGGCAGTTCGGCGAATCGCAGGTCCGTCTGACCTCGGAAGCAAGTTCGCCGCAGGTCCAGGGACCCGGTTGCGTTCACCCCGGTGAAGAGCGCGTCGTTCGCGAACTCCGCGTCCTTGAACGTGGTCGGCCCGGCGAACGTCGTCTCGGTGAAGTCGGCGAGCTCGGCGAAGTGCGTGCCGCTGAACCAGGCGCGGCCGAGGAAGCGCGTGCCGCGGCACCGGAACATCCCCGCCAGACGGCCGGATCCCGTGCCCGCGCCGGTGAAATAGGCCTGACCGGTGAAGACCGTGCCGCTGAGGTTCGTGCTGCTGTACAGGCTCGCATAGCGCAGCCAAAGATCGCGAACCCGCCGCTTGGAGAGGTCGAAGTACTCGAGCGTCGCGCCGGTCAGGTCCAGGTCGTACGCCGGGCCTTCGGCGTCACGTGCCGGCAGCAAGTCCGTGATCAGGCGCTGCGCCGTGAGCCGGACCGTGAGCTCACGCTCCGGTTCCGGATCTCCGGAATCCGGTTCGGGACGCCGGAAGGGCCGCCGCAAGTACGAACACAGCACGTCCAGCACCGTCTGCGTGTAGTCCGGCCGGCTGCGCGCCAGCCCCGCCAACGCGTGCAGCGCTCCCACACGCACCTGGTCGGCCGCGTGCCCGAGCAGCTCGACGGCCTTCGCGAACCGCTCGTCCGCCACCCGCTCGCGGTCCTGCTCGGCGCGCTGCGACTCGAGTTCGTGACGGCGTCGCTCGATGTCCTGGCGTCGTTCTTCGACCCGGCGGCGCCGGTCGTTCAGCCAGAGCGCGTACAGCGCCACGACCGCGCCGCCGGCGAGGCCGCCGGTCTTCAGCGCGTCACTGCGGCTGGTGGCGGGGTCGGTCAGCAACCAGCCGCCGACCCCCACCAGCAGCACCACCGACGCGAGGAACGTCCACGCCAGCGGTGATCGCCACAGCTTCACCGGGTCAGGAAACCAGCATCGTGCTGACGCAGAAGCCCTTGTCGTCGAAGTTCGTCGCGCTCAGCGTGCCCTTGACGTTCTTGCCGGCGGACGTCCCGGTGACCTGACCCTCGACGAGGAACTGGTCGTCCGGCACCTCGCCGAGCGTCAGCTGCAGCGGCGGCTTGAGGAACGTCTTGAGCCACGAGTCGAGCAGGTCCTTCGAGTCCGCGCAGCCCAGCGCCAGCGCGCCCGCGTTGTCGCCCGCGTTCAGCTTGTCGATGAAGCCCTGCAGCACGCCCTTGGCGTCGGCGCCCCCACCCGACCCGCTCGGCGACGACGGCTTCGTGGTCGGCGTGGTCTTCGGGGTGGTCTTCGGCGCCGTCGGCTTGGCCGACGTGCTGGCCGGGGCCGCGGTGTTGTTGTCCTTCGACAGGAAGAATCCCGGCGCGACGAACCCGGTGATCCCGACGCCGGCGAGCAGGACGACCAGGACGCCGACGGCGATCCACAGCCCGGTCTTGCCCTTCTTCGGCGGCGCCGGCGGCCCTCCGAAGCCCTGGCCGTAGCCACCGGGCTGCTCCCAGCCCGACATCTGGCCGCCCTGGTTCGGGTTCCAGGCCTGCTGGCCGTACTGCTGCGCGTTCGGGTCCGCCCACGCCGACTGCTGCTGCGCGTTCGGGTCGGCCCACCCTTGCTGTTGCTGGGCGTTCGGGTCACCCCACTGCGGCTGCGGGCTCGCCGGGAAGCCGCCCGACGGGTAGCCCTGCTGCTGGCTCGGGTCCCAGCCCTGCGGGTACTGCTGCGTCGGGTACGGCTGCTGCTGGTTGGGGTCCCACCCACCCTGCTGCGGGTACGGCTGCTGGAAGCCACCGGACTGCGGCTGCTGGCCGTACGGGTCGGGCTGGCCGGGCTGGCCCGGCTGAGGCGGGTACGTCATCTTTCGTGCCTTCCGGGCGCTGGGTGTTCGTGCGCTTCCGACGTCCGCAAGGCCCGTGCGGTTCCCCCAGGACGTGGTGAGCAGCATTCTGCAAGCTCGGACGGTACGGCATGAAACCGGCTCCCGGGCCGGACGACGCGAAGTCGTCACAGTCCGGGAGCCGGTCGGGGATCAGCCGTTGGCGAGGGCCTGGAGCCGGTCGTAGGCACCGTTGAAGGTGTCCTGGTCGAGCGGGCTCGAGGTGTACTGCCAAACGGTGTAGAAGCCCCAGTTGTAGGGCAGTGCGCCGACCGACGACGAGTACCGCGCGACCCAGAGCGGCGCCGTGCTGGAGAAGTCACCGCTGACGCACTGGCCCCACCAGTCCGCCGAGGTGTAGATCACCGGGTAGCGGCCGGTCTTGGCGTGGTAGGTGTCGTGGAAGTCGAGGATCCACGCCGTCATCGCCGCCTTGCTCAGCCCGTAGCAGGTCGCGCCGTACGGGTTGTACTCCATGTCCAGCGCCCCCGGCAGCGTCCGGCCGTCCGGGGACCAGCCGCCGCCGTGGGCGAGGAAGTAGTTCGCCTGCGCCGCGCCGCTCGCGGTGTTCGGGGTCGCGAAGTGGTAGGCGCCGCGGATGAAGCCCTGGTTGTAGGAGCCGTTGTACTGCTGGGCGAAGTACGGGTTCGTGTAGCTGGTGCTCTCGGTGGCCTTGGTCCAGACGAACCGCTTGCCCTGGTTCCACCAGCTCGCCCAGTCGACGTTGCCCTGGTAGCCGGCGACGTCCATGCCGGCCACGGTGGCCAGCACCTGGCCGGGGATGGCCTGGCCGGGCTGCGGCTGCTGCGCCGCCTTCTGCGTGTCCGGCGTCGACTTGTCGCCTTCGACGCGCCGGATCTGCGACCCCAGTTCGTGGTCGTGCTGTGCGATGTCCGCGTTGATCGCGGCCGCGGGGTCGACTTCGGGGGAGAAGGTGCTCGCCTGGGCCGTGCTGCCGAGCAGGAGCAGCGTGGCCGGGACGATCAGGGCAGCGAGCAGCCGCCCTCTTCGGGAAGTGGACATCGTTGAATCCCTTCACAGATACCCTCGCTGAGGACGGCTTACTGCAGGTAGCCGTCCGTGCACGATTGTTGAGGACGAGATGGCTTCTTGTCACTCAGTTCCGTGAAATTGGGTATACGCGTGGGTGATTTTCCCGGGAAGCCGATCGTCAATTGGTGACTGGTTAACACCTATTACTCGAGCGGGGGACCGTTCAGCCCAGCGCGAGGGCGCGCAGCCGGTCGGCCGAGCCGTTGAACCAGTTCTGGTCGCCGGGCAGGGAACCGCTGTCCGCGAACTGCCAGATCGTGTGGACGCCCCAGCCGGCGGGCAGCTCGCCGATGAAGGTGTTGTAGCGGGCGATCCACAGGGGATTGCCGCCGAAGCCGCCGTCGTTCGCGGTGCAGCGCTTCCACCAGCTCGTCGACGTGTAGATGGTCGGGTAGCGGCCGGTCGCGGCGTGGTAGGTGTCGGAGAAGTCGTGGATCCAGGCGACCATGCCCGCGGCGTCCTTGCCGTAGCAGGTTTCGCCGTAGGGGTTGTACTCCGCGTCGAGCGCGCCGGGCAGCGTCCGGCCGTCGGCCGACCAGCCGCCGCCGTGGGCGAGGAAGTACCCCGCCTGCGACGCGCCGTCGGAGATGTCCGGCCGGGCGAAGTGGTAGGCGCCGCGGATCAGGCCGGCGGCGTAGGACCCGTTGTACTGCTGGGCGAACTGCGGGTTGACGAAGCCGGTGCCCTCGGTCGCCTTGACGTAGACGAATTTCGCGCCCGTGCGCGCCGCGCCGGGCCAGTCGACGGCGCCCTGGTGACCGCTGACGTCGTGCCCGAGCTGCTGGTCGTCGGTCGCGTAGAGCACGCCGGGCACCGCGTCGACGCCTTCGACCTTCGCGATCTGCGAACCGGCGAAGTGGTCTTCGGCGCCCGCGTAGTTGTCATCGGCCTTCGCCGGCGCCTGCCCGGCGACGAGCAGGACGGCAGCGGCCAAGGGCAGCAGCGCAGGACGTATCACCCTCATGCTCCCCACCCGTCTCGTGAGACTTCTCCAGCCTCACGATGCACCCGAGTCGCCGGATCGGCGACTCGGGTGGTCACTCGATGGGGTTAAACCCGCAGGTCAGCGCTGTTCGTCGGCCAGCGCCTTCAGCAGGTGCTCGGCCGGCACGACGGCGGTGATGAGGTCGTGCGGGTTGACCGCGACGGGGTGCCCGCCGAGCAGGCCGACGATGTCGCGGCCGAGCACGGCGCGGGCGTGCGGCCACTCGCGCGGCACGAGCGCCTTGCGGGTGTAGGCGGGCACCATGACCCGGCCGTCGGTGTTGTGGAAGCCGATCACCGTGCGCTGCACCGGCGACATCGCGTAGACGAACAGCGTCGAGTCGAGGACGACCTTCGGCAGGTCCGACGGCGGCCGGTGCTCGGTGCGGACGAGCTGCAGCATCTGCTCGAGGTCGTTCGACGGCTCCGGGAAGCCGAGCGCCTTGGGCGAGGGCCGGTAGCGGTCGTTGGGGTGGAAGTCGGCGGCGACGTCGCCCGCGCCGTTCACCGGGTAGGCGCCGACGACCGCCCACGACGGCACCGGGCCGTTCGGGTCGAAGGCTTCGTCGATGACGTAGAGCCAGCTGTTGGGGTTGGCGCGGGCGTTCGAGCGCATCTCGGCGGTGATCTCCGGCGTGCCGTGCTTGCCGGAGCGCCGCGCCTGCTGGCCGCGCCGCGCGGCGCGGTTGTGCTTGCTGTGCTTGCCGGGGCGATCGGGCCCGCTTCCGGTGGGCTGCTGCGAAACCGTCCGATCCGCCTCGTCCCGCTGCGCCATCTCATCCCCACGTTCTCGGGTGTGCCTGAAGACTCTTGGTGCGCCACTCTACTGTTTGCCCATGGCCTCTTCGCGTTCGGTCGACCCCGGACAGTTACGTGCGGCGGTGCTGGCGATTTCCGCGTGGCTGCAAGGCGACGCGCCCGATCCCGCGCGGCCGGAACTCGCCGCGGCGGTCCGCCTCAGCCTGCGCGCGCTCGCGGCCGACGCGCCGGGCCGCACGGTCGAGGTCCGCGTGCCGCCGTTCGCGGCGGTGCAGTGCGTGGAAGGCCCGCGGCACACCCGCGGCACCCCGCCGAACGTGATCGAGACCGACCCGCGCACGTGGCTCGAACTGGCCACCGGGCTACTGGACTGGACCACCGCGGTGGCGGACGGCCGGGTGACCGCATCGGGCACCCGGGCCGACCTGTCCCACTGGCTCCCCCTCGTCCGCCTGTGACGGACGAGGTGCCTACGGCTTGCGGCCGACGCCGCCGGCGATCGTCCGCTGGGCGACGTTCAGCTCCTTGAGGCGCGGGCCGTCCGGCCACCAGTCGGCGCACAGCGTCACGCCGGGTTCGACCATTTCGAGGCCGGGGAACAGGGCCTCGATCTCCTTCTGCGTCCGGAACGTGCCGGAGCCCATCGGGCTGTGCACGAAGAAGTCCTCCATGCGGCGCGCGGTCTTGGAGTCCTCGTTCTCGGGGTCGAAGAAGTGGCTGAGCCCGACGAAGGAGCCGGACGGCAGCGCGTCGACGTACGCACGCATGATCTGCGCCGGCCGGTCGTGGTCGCCCTTGAAGTGGTGCAGGGTGCCCATCTGCAGCAGCACGAGCGGCTGCGTGAAGTCGATGTGCTCGCGCACGACCTCGTTCTCGAGGATCCGCTGCGGCTCGAAGATGTCTTCGGCGACGAAGTGGGTGTGCTCGTTCTCTTCGAGCAGCGCCCGGCCGTGGGCGAGGACCACGGGGTCGTTGTCGACGTAGACGACCTTGGTCTCCGGGTTGATCCGCTGGACGACCTGGTGGGTGTTCTCGGCGGTCGGCAGGCCGGAGCCGAGGTCGAGGAACTGGGTGATGCCCGTCTGGCTGGCGAGGAAGCGGCAGGCGCGGATGAGGAAACCGCGGTTTTCGAACGCGAGGTCCTGTGCCTCCGGAGCGGCCTGCTGCACCTTGTGCAGGACCTCCCGGTCGATCTCGTAGTTGTCCTTCCCGAGCAGGAAGGCGTCGTACACGCGCGCGATGCTCGCTCGAGTCGGGTCGACCCCCACGGGAACTCGTTCGGTCCGGGTCGCGGCGTCGGGCATGATGAACCTCGCAAGTTCTGTGTTGAAAGTCTCGTACTCTACGTAGAGTAGGGCTCCACACGCATGCGGTAAACCGGGTCACCTCTTTGCGCAGGACGGCCTAGCGTGTACTTTCGGTAGTCGGGCTAGAACCCCCTGGTGACGTGAGCGCGGAAGGTCCGGGAATGAACGCGGTGAACGCGTCCGCAGGTGAACAGAACATCGGCCCCACGGCGCGCCGGATGATCCTGGGCTCGCAGCTTCGCCGACTTCGCGAAGAGGCCGGCATCACCCGTCAGCAGGCCGGGTACAACATCCGGGGCTCCGAATCGAAGATCAGCCGCCTCGAGCTGGGCCGGGTCGGCTTCAAGGAACGCGACGTCACCGACCTCCTGACGATGTACGGCGTCGAGGACTCGACCGAGCGCCAGACGTTCCTCGACATGGTCAAGCAGTCGAACGAGCCGGGCTGGTGGCGGCGCTTCGGCGACACGATGCCGAACTGGTTCACCGACCTCGTCGGCCTCGAAGAAGCTGCCGCGCGAATCCAGATCTGGGAGCCGCTGTACGTGTCGGGCCTCCTGCAGATCGAGGCGTACGCGCGGGCGATCTTCAGCCACGGCCGCCCGGAGATGGCCGACGAGCGCGTCGACCAGCTGGTCGCGCTGCGCATGCGGCGGCAGAAGATGTTCAGCAGGCCGGACGCGCCCCGCGTGTGGATGGTGCTCGACGAGTCCGTCCTGTACCGCCCGATCGGCGGGATGAAGGTGCTCAAGCAGCAGATCGAATACCTGCTGGAGATGAGCGCGCTGCCGCACGTGTCGGTCCAGGTCCTGCCGTACGCGCGCAGCGGGCTGTCCGCGGAGCACGCGTTCTCGCTGCTGCGGTTCGGCGAGCCGGAACTGCCGAACATCGCCTACGTCGAGTACCTGACCGGCGCGCACTACATCGAGAAGCGCGAAGAGATCGAGAAGTACAGCCGCGCGCTGGACATGCTGGCGGTCGACGCCGAGACGCCTGAGCGCAGCCGCTCCCTGCTGGCGAAGCGGCGCGCCGAGATCTGAGAACGCCCTGGTGAACCGGTTCGCCGGTGGTGACGTGTGCCCGGTGAACGGTCTCTTCATGTCCCGATGAACGGTAACTACTCGTAGTGGTTAACCCGTTAGGGTCACTAACTATCACCCGATAGGTTAACCGTGACCTCGTGATTCTTTACCGTGCGAGAACTTTGCAAGAAATTCTGCACGTGCATTTACCGCTGCAGGCACACGTGCTAGCCTTCGATACGCGGGCAAATGCACATGCAGATGCATTGCTCGAAGTTTCCGCATCGAGAGGTGGGACCATGGCTGAGCGATTCGAGAACGGCATCCCGGCCGATCGGCTGTCCGAGGCCGAGTGGCGCAAGGCGAGCTACAGCGGTGCCGTCGGCAACTGCGTCGAGGTCGCGCCGCTTTCCAACGGCGAGATCGCGATGCGCAACTCGCGCTTCCCGACCGGCCCGGCGCTCGTCTACACGCGCGCGGAGATGGCGGCCTTCCTGGCCGGCGCGAAGGACGGTGAATTCGACGATGTCCTCGGCTGAGGCCGTCGCCCCCGTCTACGACATCGAGACCGGACTGCAGGAACTGGTGGCTCGCGGTTACCAGTTCGTCCACCCCGCCGACGACCGCGGCGAGGTCCTCGCCGTCGTCGGTGTGCGGGTGCACGACGACGTGGTGGACGTGGTCCGACTCAACGCCGAAGACGACGTCGTGGCGACCCGGATGCCCGGCACCGAGGAGAACATCTTCGAGCCGGAGCGCTGGCTGTGGCGCCGCCGCGGCGAAGGCGCCCAAGTGCTCACGGAGATCCTCTCGCTGCCGGATGCTTGCTAGACCCAGACCTGAAGGCTCCAGGCCCTGTCCGAAGTGGTCAGTACCACGTCGGGCGGGGCCTGACCCATGTCCGCACCGTCTACACTGAAGCCGGCCTGACCACGTCTTCCCAGGAGCTCCTCGGTGGTTTCCGACCCGCAAGTCGTGTCCGACCAGCCCGACCCGGAACCCCGCGAGGAGTGTGGCGTCTTCGGCGTCTGGGCTCCCGGGGAAGAAGTGGCGAAGCTGACCTACTACGGCCTCTACGCCCTGCAGCACCGCGGGCAGGAGGCCGCCGGCATCTCCGTCTCCGACGGCTCGCAGATCGTGGTCTTCAAGGACCTCGGCCTGGTCAGCCAGGTGTTCGACGAGCAGATCCTGCAGTCGCTGCAGGGGCACATCGCCGTCGGCCACTGCCGGTACTCGACCACCGGCGCGACCATCTGGGAGAACGCCCAGCCGATCTTCCGCACCACCGACACCGGCAGCGGCCTGTCCTTCGCGCACAACGGAAACCTCGTCAACACGGCCGAGCTGCGTGAACGCACCATCGAGGCGGGCCTCAAGCCGCACGCGGGTCTCACCGGCTCGTCCAGCGACTCCGACCTGATCTGCGGCCTGCTCGCCGCGAACGCCGCCGACAAGGGCATCGAAGCCGCCGCGATGGACCTGCTGCCGACGCTGAAGGGCGCCTTCTGCCTGGTCTTCGCCGACGAGAACACGCTGTACGCCGCGCGTGACCCGCACGGGGTACACCCGTTGGTGCTCGGCCGGCTCGAACGCGGCTGGGTCGTCTCCAGCGAGACGGCGGGCCTCGACATCGTCGGCGCGTCCTTCGTCCGCGAGGTCGAGCCGGGCGAGCTCATCGCGATCGACGCCGCGGGCCTGCGTTCCTCGCGGTTCGCGAACCCGGACCCCAAGGGCTGCGTCTTCGAGTACGTCTACCTCGCCCGCCCCGACACGACGATCGCCGGCCGCGGCGTGCACGCCACCCGCGTCGAGATCGGCCGGCGGCTCGCCCACGAGCAGCCCGTCGAGGCCGACCTGGTCATGCCGGTGCCGGAGTCCGGCACGCCCGCCGCGATCGGGTACGCGCAGGGCTCGGGCATCCCCTACGGCACCGGCCTGGTGAAGAACGCCTACGTCGGGCGCACGTTCATCCAGCCGTCGCAGACCATCCGCCAGCTCGGCATCCGGCTCAAGCTGAACCCGCTGCGCGACGTCATCCGCGGCAAGCGCCTGGTGGTCGTGGACGACTCCATCGTCCGCGGCAACACCCAGCGCGCGCTCGTCCGGATGCTGCGCGAGGCCGGCGCGCTCGAAGTGCACGTCCGGATCGCGTCGCCGCCCGTGCGCTGGCCGTGCTTCTACGGCATCGACTTCGCGTCGCGGGCCGAGCTGGTCGCGAACGGCGTCGACCTCGACGGCATCCGGCGCTCGATCGGAGCCGACTCCCTGGGCTACATTTCCCTGGACGGCCTGGTCGCGGCCGCGGAACAGCCGAAGTCGCGGCTGTGCACGGCGTGCTTCTCCGGCGAGTACCCGATCCCGCTGCCGGAGGACGCGCTGATCGGGAAGCACCTGCTCGAGAGCCTCGACTCGGTCAATGGCGCGGCGACCCCGGTCAGCCCCGCCGGGTACGGTGCCGAGGACGCCGTCCGGCGTCCCTAGCAGTTCCTTCCAGTAGGGAGTCCTTCCACCGTGAGCGAGTCCACGAGCGCCACGTACGCCGCCGCCGGGGTCAGCATCGACGCCGGCGACCAAGCCGTCGAGCTGCTCAAGCCGCACGCCGCGCGGGCCACGCGCCCCGAGGTCCTGGGCGGCGTCGGCGGTTTCGCCGGGCTCTTCTCCCTGAAGCTCGACAAGTGGAAGGAGCCGGTGCTCGCGTCGTCGACCGACGGCGTCGGCACCAAGATCGCCGTCGCGCAGGCGCTGGACAAGCACGACACGGTCGGCATCGACCTGGTCGCCATGGTCGTCGACGACCTGGTCGTGACCGGTGCCGAGCCGCTGTTCCTGCAGGACTACATCGCCGTCGGCAAGGTGCACCCGGAGAAGATCGCCGCGCTGGTCGGCGGCATCGCCGAGGGCTGCGTCCGGGCCGGCTGCGCGCTGCTCGGCGGCGAGACCGCCGAGCACCCCGGCCTGATGGGCGAGCACGACTACGACATGTCGGCCACCGGCGTCGGCGTCGTCGAGGCGTCGCAGCTGCTCTCGCCGGAAAAGGTCCGCCCGGGTGACGTCGTGCTCGCGCTCGGCTCGTCGGGCCTGCACTCGAACGGCTACTCCCTGGCCCGGCACGTGCTGCTGGACATCGCGCGGATGCCGCTCGGCGGCCACGTCGAGGAGTTCGGCCGCACCCTCGGCGAGGAGATGCTGGAGCCGACGCGGATCTACGCGAAGGACTGCCTCGCGCTGGCCGCCGAGACCGAGGTCCGGACGTTCGCGCACATCACCGGTGGTGGCCTGGAGGCCAACCTGGCCCGCGTCATGCCGCGCGGCCTGGTTGCCCGGCTCGAACGCGGCACCTGGACGCCGGCGCCGGTGTTCGCGCTGATCGGCCAGCGCGGCAAGGTCGAGCGGGCCGAGCTGGAGAAGACGTTCAACATGGGCGTCGGCATGGTCGCGATCGTCGGTGCCGAGGACGTCGACCGGGCGCTGGCCATGCTGACCGCGCGGCACGTCCCCGCGTGGATCCTCGGCGACGTCCAGCCCGCGGGCGACGTCGACGGCCCGCGCGCGGTGCTTTCGGGCGATCACCCGCGGTTCTGAAACTCCCTTGGTGCGGCTGGCACACTTGAGGATGTGGCAGCCGAAGACGTGGTGGTCGGCTCCCGGTTCGTGATCCCGGGAGCCGAGTTGAGCGAGCGCTTTTCCCGCTCGTCCGGCCCGGGCGGCCAGGGCGTCAACACCACGGACTCGCGGGTCGAGCTGTCCTTCGACGTGGTTTCGTCGCCGTCGATCCCCGAACACCTGCGTGACCGCGTCTTGGCCGGGCTCGGCTCACGGCTGGTCGACGGCGTCCTGACGATCGCGGCGAGCGAACACCGCTCGCAGCTGCAGAACCGCGAAGCCGCGCGCGGCCGCCTGGCGAACCTCCTGCTCGACGCGTCGGCCCCGCCGCCCGCCAAGCGGCGTCCCACGAAGCCGTCCCGCGGTTCGAAGGAACGCCGCCTGGCGTCGAAGAAGCGCCGGAGCGACGTGAAGCGTGGCCGCGCCGGCCGCTTCGACGATTAGCTCAGCGCCAGGTGCACGCATTCGCCCGCCGGCTGGTAACCGACGCGGGCGTAGACGTTCCCGATCCCCAGGTCACCGGGGGGTGAGGAACGCCGTGTGCGCACCGGCTTCGTGCGCTTCGCGGGTGAGCCGCGCGGTGAGCGCCGCGGCGATACCACGCCCGCGGTACGGCTCGAGCATGGCGATGCCGGCGACCTCGGTGGTGCCGTCGATGATTTCGAGCGCGAGGCCGCCGCCGACCACGGCCCCGGTGGCGACGTCCTCCGCCAGGAGGTGCCGCGTCTGGGTCGCGGACTTCAGTCGCTCGACCTCTTCGTCGCCGATCTCCGCGGGTTCGCCGAACGCCGTGTTCTGCGCCGACCGCATGCGCCGGATGTCCTCGCCGGACTCCGGTGCGCGCAGGCGGATCCCCGCCGGCGCGGGCCGGTCGACGAACCCGGCCGGCGTGCAGGTCATCAACGGCACCCGGCGTTCGAGCCCGTACCCCGCCGCGACCAGCAGGTTCTCCAGGTCGGGAGCGGCGTCGGTGAAGTACTCGAGCCGCGGGAGCAGGCCCCGCCGCCGGTACGCCTCGGTCAGCGCGTCGATCTCGGCCGCCGTCGGCCGCGCGCCGTCGTCCGGGATCGCGTAGTTGAGCATCGGGTGCGCCGTGCCGGGCGAGTAGGTGGCCAGGAACGGGCCGACCCGCTCGGTTTCGCGGCCGCGCGGCGCCGTCTTGCGGACGCAGGCCTGGATGGCAGACATTCGAGCCTTTCGAAAGCACGTCAAGGAACCGCGGCCCGGGATGGGCAGGCGGAACGCTGGGCGTCGGGCCTAGCGGAGGCCGACGCCGGAGGCGGCGTCAGTCATCGGCGGTCAGTCCTTGACTCGAAGGGGCTCTTCCCGCCCAGCTTGGCATGGCGGGCAAGCGGTTATTGGCGCTCCTGGTGCGCGATCGCCGCGTAGCGCGTGTCCCAGACCGAGCGCGGGACCCGCATCCGGAGCGCTGGTGCCTCGCAGATCGTCCGGCGTTGCACCGGGATGACGACCGGGGCCGGCGACGGTGGCAGGTCGAGCGAACGCCAGCCGCGCCGGCTCAACGCCGCGCCGAGTGTCGCGCCCGCGGTGTTGAGCAGGACGTCGTCGGTCGAGG
This sequence comes from Amycolatopsis sp. NBC_01488, assembly GCF_036227105.1. NCBI lineage: Bacteria > Bacillati > Actinomycetota > Actinomycetes > Pseudonocardiales > Pseudonocardiaceae > Amycolatopsis > Amycolatopsis sp. NBC_01488. The sequence continues at coordinate 2,726,491 of NZ_CP109434.1, forward strand.
TCACCCGGCCGGTGTGGATCAGATATTGCGTACCTTCCACCAGCACGGACGCGATCAACGCCGCCAGCGCGACCCGCAGCAGCGTGCGCAGGCGGCGCATGCGCAACGGGAGCAGGGCACCGAGCGGGCTGAGCAGCAGGACGTTGCCGATCACCTGCCAGAGTGAGCCGTCGTCGGCGAAGGCCGCCGTGATGTCGGCGCCGGGAACGAGGTCGAGCGTGCTCTCGCCGGAGTCGCCGACAGGCATCGTGACCAGGCAAAGCACCAGAAAGGCGATGAGCAGGACGGCGCTGTCGACACCGGCCGTCGCGGTCGCGTAGCGAGCGGGGAGCCGTCGGCGGCGCCGGGCCGCGAGCAGTGGCCAGCCGAGCAGCGCGTACGGCAGCGCGATGGCCGAAATCGGAATCATCCCCCAGAAGGCGCGCAGCAGGGCTTCCATGCGCTTCCTCTCTCGAACCCCTCAAGAACCTTCGATGCGCGTGCCCTCCCAAGATCACCTTCGCATCGCAAGATCAACTCGGCAGTCCGAGCAGGCCGCACTATTCGGTGATCTTTCCGGTGGCGGCGTTTGTCTTTCCGTGGTTCGGTCGGGAGGCGCACTGTCCACAGTGGAGCATGTGGACAACCCTGTGGAAGAAATCGGAGAGTTTGTGAGGAACTCTTACTTCACAACGCAAACCCGGGAACCGGGCCTGTGTACTACTCGGCGAGCTTGCGGGCCTGCTCGAGGAGGTTCTGCAGGTGCAGGCCGCGCCGGACGTCGCACGGGTGCCTCGTGGTGCCGCTGGCGATCATCGCCGCGAAGTCGTCCAGGAGCGCGGTGTAGGACTCCTGCGCGGAGCCCGGTTTGCGCCCGAGCGTCCGGTAGCCGTGCTGCCCCCAGACGGCAACCTCGACCACGGTCGGCTGCACCGGCAGCCGCAGCGAGAGCGTCGCGGTGCTGACCACGCCGTTTTCGTGCGCGAGCATCAGGTGCCAGAGGTCGCCGGGGCTCTGCCGGGCCGCGACGACCTCGGTGATCGGGCCGAGCGCGGCGTCCAGCATGTCGAGCGCGTGCGGGCCGATGTCGAACAGCGCGCCGCCGTCGTCCTGGCGCCACTCCGAGGCCGCGTACTGGCCGCCGAGCAGGGCGCCGGACAGCCACCGCGCGCCGCCTCCGGCCCAGCCGCCCGCCTGGGCGAGCCCGGCGAGCCACTCCTGGGTCTGCGCCGAGTACCGCAGCGTCAGCACGACGAGCGCGGCGACGTCGGCGTCCGCGACGGCGTCGGCCAGCCGCCGCGCACCGGCGAGGTCGGCGGCGATCGGCTTCTCCAGGATCAGGTGCTTGCCGGCTTCGGCGGCGCGCACGCCCAACTCGGCCTGGATCGACGGTGGAACCGCGAGCGCGACCGCGTCCACCTGCTCGAACAGCTCCTCGACGCTGCTCGCGGCGACCGCGCAGTGCGTGTCCGCAAGCGCTTGCGCGGCCTCGGGCCGCCGGGCCCAGACCGCGGTCAGCGCCGTGCCCGGGTGATCCGCCAGGCCGGGCGCGTGGATGGTCGTCGCCCACGGGCCGGCGCCGATCAGGCCGACCCGCAGCTGTCCGTCCGCGATGAGCTGTCCCACGGGCCGCAGTCTAGGTGTGTCGCCAGTCGCGCCGGAACCGCGTCCGCCGCTGGTTAAGGTTCTTGCATGATCGCCGCTCGCTTCGCCCGTTTCTCCGCCGTCTGTGTCCTTCTCCTGGGCGCCTCCTTCGCGGGCGCCGCGCCCGCCTCGGCGACCGGCACCGACGGGTCCTGCGCCGAGGGCGCGGGGGTGACGGTGGTCGTCGACTTCGGCGACCTGGGCCCGCAGCCGCTCGTCCGCTGCGCGCCCGGCACGCCCGCGAACGGCATCGCGGCCCTGCAGGAGGCCGGGATCGACGTCGCCGGCTCGCAGAAGTACGGCCTGGCCGTGGCCTGCCGGATCGACGGCAAGCCCGGGCCGGACGTCGAGTCGTGCGCGGGGATGCCGTCGGCGACGGCGTACTGGAGCTACTGGCACGCGTCGGCGGGCGGGGCCTGGGTGCCGAGCCAGGAGGGCGCGCAGACGTCGAAGCCGGCGCCGAACGGTTTCGAGGGCTGGGCGTTCGCGCGGCCGAAGTCGGCGAACGACCTGCCGACCCCGCCTCGCGTCGCCCCGGTGCGGCAGACTGCTGCTCCGGCGCCCGCTCCGGCGAGCGAAGGCAGTTCGTTCCCGTGGGGCCTGGTCATCGGGGCCGTCGTGATCGTGCTGGTCGGCTGCGCGGGCGTGGTCGTCGCGATGCGCCGCCGGCGTGCGCAGTAGGGCGCTGCACCCCGGCGCCTGGTGGGTCTGGGCGCTCGCGCTGGCCGTCGCGGCCAGCCGGACGACGAACCCGCTGCTGCTCGGCCTGATCATCGCCGTCGCGGGGTTCGTCGTCGCGAACCGGCGGGGTGACGCGCCCTGGGCGCTGGCGTTCCGGCTGTACGCGTACGTCGGCGCGCTGATCGTCGCCTCTCGCGTGCTGTTCCGGATCCTGGTCGACGGCGGCGACGGCGGGCACGTGCTCTTCACGCTGCCGCGGATCCCGCTGGCCGCCGGGCTGTCCCTGCTCGGGCCGACGTCGGCGGAGGCGCTGCTCGGTGGGTTCTACGACGGTCTCCGGCTGGCGACGATGATCGTCTGCGTCGGTGCGGCGAACGCCCTGGCCAACCCGAAACGCCTGCTCAAGGCGGTTCCCGGCGCGCTGTACGAGGTGGGCACGGCGGTGACGGTGGCCCTGACCGTGGCACCGCAGCTCGTCGAAAGCGTCCAGCGCGTGCGACGGGCCCGGCGGCTGCGGGCCGGGCGGACGCGCGGGCCGCGGGCGGTCAAGGGCATCGTGGTGCCGGTGCTGGAGGACGCGATGGACCGCTCGCTGCGGCTGGCGGCCGCGATGGACTCCCGGGGCTACGGGCGCCGGGCGTACCTGAGCCCTGGCGTGCGGGTGCTGATCGCGTCCTGCGTCCTGTTCGGCCTGGTCGGCGTGTGCGTCGGCGTCTACGGCGTGCTCGACGGGACGTCGTCGTGGCTCGGCGTGCCGCTGCTGGCGGTGGGGCTGGCGGTGGCGGTCGCGGGGTTCGTCCTCGGCGGCCGGCGGGTGCGGCGGACGGCGTACCGGCCCGATCCGTGGCGGTGGCCGGAGACGCTCGTCGTGCTCGCGGGCGTCGGGTCGTGTGTCCTGCTGTTCGTCTCGGCGCGGGTCGATCCGGCGAACCTGTACCCCTCGTTGAGCCCGTTGCGGTGGCCGGAGGTTTCCTTGGTGCACGTGGTGTCCCTGCTCGTCGCGGTCCTGCCGGCGTTCGTGGCGCCTCGCCCGCCTTCGTCGGAGGTGGTTCGGTGATCGAGTTCTCGCGGGTCACGGTGACCTACCCGGACGCCTCGCGGCCGGTGCTTTCGGACGTCTCGCTGCAGGTCGAGGAGGGTGAGCTGTGCCTGGTCGCGGGGCCGACCGGGGCCGGCAAGTCGACGTTCCTCGGCGCGGTCAACGGGCTCGTCCCGCACTTCACCGGCGGCCTGCTGGCCGGGCGGGTGCTGGTGAACGGGCTGGACACGGCTTCTCACCCACCGCGTGAGCTGGCTTCGGTCGTCGGCGTCGTCGGGCAGGACCCGCTGGCCGGCTTCGTGACGGACACCGTCGAGGAGGAGCTGGCGTACGCGATGGAGCAGCTCGCGGTGGCGCCGGAAGTCATGCGCAAGCGCGTCGAGGAGACCCTCGACCTGCTGGGGATCGCGGAACTGCGGAACCGTCCACTTCGGACTCTGTCGGGCGGGCAGCAGCAGCGCGTCGCGATCGGCTCGGTGCTGACGGCGCACCCCGCGGTGGTCGTGCTCGACGAGCCGACGTCCGCACTCGACCCGACGGCGGCCGAGGACGTGCTGGCGGCGATCACCCGGCTGGTGCACGACCTCGGGACGACGGTGGTCGTCGCGGAGCACCGGATGGAGCGGGTAGCGCAGTACGCGGACCGGCTGCTGTACCTGCCGGGCGACGGTTCGGTGCGGTCCGGGCCGCCCGCCGAGATCCTGGCGACGTCGTCGATCGCCCCGCCGATCGCCGAGCTGGGGCGGCTGGCGGGATGGTCGCCGCTGCCGTTGTCGGTGCGGGACGCGCGGCGGGTCGCGGGGCCGCTGCGCTCGCGCCTCCAGAAATTGTCGGTGGTGGGTTCTACTCTCTCGGTGACCGGTCAAGCACTGGACGTGAGAGGGGTGGTGGTCCGATACGGAGATGTCCTGGCGGTGCGCGGGGTGGACCTGCGCGTCGGGCAGGGGGAAGTGGTCGCGCTGATGGGACGCAACGGCTCCGGCAAGTCGTCGCTTCTCTGGGCGGTGCAGGGCAGCGGCCCGAGGTCGGCGGGGAAGGTCGACGTCGGAGGCGCGGACCCCGCGTCGCTCAAGCCACGAGTGGCCCGTCAGCGCGTCGGGCTGGTCCCGCAGACCCCGGCCGACCTGCTGTACCTCGATTCGGTCGACGCCGAGTGCGCACAGGCCGACACCGAATCGGAGGTCGCGGCGGGCACGGCCCGGGCGCTGCTGGACCGGCTGGCCCCCGGGATCGCCGGTGAAGCGCACCCCGGCGACCTGTCCGAAGGGCAGCGACTGGCGTTGGTGCTGGCGGTCCAGCTGGCGTCGGCCCCGCCGGTCGTGCTCTTGGACGAGCCCACCCGCGGCCTGGACTACCACGCGAAACGGCGCTTCGCGGCGACCCTGCGAGAGCTGGCCTCGCAGGGCCACGCGGTGCTGCTGGCCACCCACGACGTCGAGTTCGTGGCAACGGTGGCCCACCGCGTGGTGGTCATGGCCGAGGGCGAGATCGTCGCGGACGGCCCGACCAAGGAGGTGATCGTCGCCTCCCCGGCGTTCGCGCCCCAGGTGGCGAAGATCCTGGCGCCCGAGCGGTGGTTGACGGTGGACGAGGTCGCCGAGGCGTTGGCATGAGGACGAAGGCGGAGGGGGTGGGGGCGGGGCGGGGGACACCGACTGCGGAGGTGCGGGCGGGTGCCTGGTGCCTCGGATCGCTCAGCGGCCGCCTCGGCCTGCCACGCGGGCTCGCCGGCCGAGGTGCCTGGCGAGCGCGGCTTGGGAGATGGTGGCGTGACCGGCTTCGTCGGCCTGCCACGCGCGGCCGCGGCGGCGGCATGACCGACTCTCTCGGCGCGTCGCGCTCAGCTTGGGAGGTGGTGGCGTGATCGGCTTCCGTCGGCCCGTCGCGCGTGGCTTGGGTGGCGTCGTGACCGTCCTCGGCCCGCCGAGCGTGGCTGGGGCGGCGGCATGACCGACTTCCTCGGCCCGTCGCGCGCTGTCCGCGTCACCCTTCAGCCCGCGCTGGTCCTCGGCACCGCGACCGTCCTCGGCCTCGCGATGTTCTGCTGGCCGCTCTTCGCGCACCCCTCGCCGACGGCAGCCGCGCACACCGTCGACGCGCCCTTCGTCTTCATGGCGACGTTGCCGGTGCTGATCCTCGTCGTCCTCGCCGAGATCTCCCGCGGGGGCATCGACGCCAAAGCGCTCGCCCTCCTCGGGGTGCTCTCGGCAGTCAATGCCGGACTGCGGCCGCTCGGGGCCGGGACCGGTGGGATCGAGCTGGTGTTCTTCCTGCTCGTGCTCGCCGGGCGGGTGTTCGGGCCGGGCTTCGGGTTCGTGCTCGGCTCGACGTCGCTGTTCACGAGCGCGCTGCTCACCGCCGGCGTCGGGCCGTGGCTGCCGTTCCAGATGCTCGCGTCCTCGCTCATCGGGCTCGGTGCCGGGCTGCTGCCGCGGAAACCGCGGGGGAAGGCGGAGATCGTCCTGCTCGTGGCGTATGGCGTCTTCGCGGCCTACTTCTTCGGGCTCCTCATGAGCCTGTGGTCGTGGCCGTTCCTCGCCAGCGCCGACACCCAGCTCGCGTTCGTGGCCGGTGCGCCGTTGCTGGACAACCTGCACCGGTTCGCGGTGTTCACCGTCCTGACTTCGACGCTCGGCTGGGACACCGGCCGCGCGATCACGAACGCGGTCGCGATCGTCCTGCTCGGGCCGGCCGTCCTGGCGGTGCTGAGGCGCGCCGCCAGGCGGGCCGCGTTCGATGCGCCCGTGCGGTTCGACGAGACTCAGCTGTAGGAGTAGAAGCCCCGGCCGGACTTTTTGCCCAGCAGGCCCGCGTCCACCATGCGCAGCAGCAACGGCGGCGACGAGTACAGCGGCTCCTTGAACTCCGCGTACATCGAGTCCGCGATGGCCTTGATCGTGTCCAGCCCGATCAGGTCCGACAACCTGAGCGGCCCCATCGGGTGGGCGGTGCCCAGCTCCATGCCGCGGTCGATGTCCTCCGCCGACGCGAAGCCCGACTCGATCATGCGGATCGCCGAAAGGAGGTACGGCACCAGCAGCGAGTTCACGATGAACCCGGCGCGGTCCTGGGAACGGATGACCGTCTTGCCCAGCGCCGTGGTCGCGTGCTCCTCCGCGCGGCGGGCCGTCTCCTCGCTGGTCAGCAGCGAGGGCACCAGCTCCACCAGCGGCAGCACCGGCACCGGGTTGAAGAAGTGGATGCCGACCACCTGCTGCGGCCGGCTCGTCGCCATGCCCAGCTTCATGATCGGGATCGACGACGTGTTGGACGCGAACAGCGCGTCCTCCGCCTCGACGATCTTGTCGAGCTGGCGGAAGACGTCGACCTTCGCCTGCTCCTGCTCGAGGATCGCCTCGACGACCAGTTCGCGGTCGGCGAACTCGGCGATGTCCGTCGTGAAGCGGAGACGGCTCAGCGCCGCGTCGGCGTCCTCCGGGGAGAGCTTGCCGTTCTTGACGCCGCGTTGCAGCGACTTCTCGATCCGGGCCTTGCCCGCGTCGAGCGCCGGCTGGTTCACCTCGGTGACCACGACGTCCAATCCGGACCGCGCGTGCACCTCGGCGATGCCGGACCCCATGAGGCCCGCCCCGACGACTCCAACCCGACTTACCACCGGCTCACTCCTTCATCCGCTTCGCAGACCCGCGCTCTTGACACGATTGTGGGCAGCACGCAGCACGCGAGGGCGGTCGCCGGATGTGTCCCGGCTACGCCCTCGCGCGGTTACGCGTGCTCAACGACGGTACTCGTCGTACCCGTCGTCGTACGGGTCTTGATCATCGCTGTCGGACTCCTCGTGGTGGACACTGGAGGAGTTACTCGACAGCTCGCGCTGCAAAGCATCGAAGTCGGTCTCGTGCGAGCTGTACTTGAGCTCGCGCGCCACCTTCGTCTGCTTGGCCTTAGCCCGGCCGCGCCCCATGGCTCGACCCCCTCGCACAGGGGCGGGGCGGCCGGGGGAATCGGCGGCCCCGCATCGTCTCGACAATTCTTTCCTGCTCACACCGTACCGTGTCCGGGGGGTTCGATGCGACGTGGCACGGTGTGCCGGTGGTGACAGTGTCCGCCGGACACCGGTTACCGGCCGGTCGGTGGCGATCGGTGCAGGTAGGCGTGCCACGATCTACTCGTGCTCCGTCCCTTCGTGGCCTACTTGCGGGTGTACGAACCCCTGCTCGCCCTGGGCGACCCGCCGGACGAACGGCTGCGTGCGGCCGTCGCGGCGGCCAAGCTCCGGCCGACGGACGCGGGCGCGCGCGAGCAGGCCATGTGGCTCAAGTCACAGGTTGCCGCGCCACGGCGGCTGCTGCCCGCCGAGCTCGCCGACGGACGTCCCGCGCCGAGCCTGCAGACCGACGTCCTGGTGCTCGCCGCCGAAGACGTGCCGGACGGCAAGGGCGAGCACGGGCCGTTCGTCTGCCCGCTCGAACTGCGGGCCCGGTCGGCCGCCGCGCTGGTCACCTTCCTCGGCGACGCGCACCCGGCGCTGAAGAACGTCGTCCTCGACGAGGGCGGCTTCACCCAGGAGTCGATCCGCGCGCGGACGAAGTCGGCGATGGCCGACCTGAGCACGTCGGCGTCGCACACGCTGTCGACGACCTGGACCGTCCCGCTGCCGTGGTTCGTGCTGATCGACCCGGACGAGCGTCGGCTGGTGCTCGGCAGCGGCCGCGACGACCCGAAGCGCGAGCTCTCGTGGCGCACCACCCTCGCCGACGCGCAGCACCGGGCCCGCGAGGCCGGCGAGCTGCTGGAGCAGACGTTCGGGGATTCGGGCCCGGGACGCGTGCTGTTCGAGACGCGCCGCTGGCTGGACAACTTCCACGCGGACTCGGTGGTCGAGCTCGACTACGGCGGGCTGGTGCAGTTGTTCGCGGACCCGATCCTGGAGTCCGACAACACCGCGGACGAGGTGCACGACATCCTGGACGCCCTGCGCTCGGGCAACGTCGAGGAGCTGGCGGAGCTGTTCTCCGACCTGCGCGAGTTCTGGGGCGACCTGGCAGCGAAGGAAAGCTCGAACTAGCCGGGGCGACGCTTTCCGTCCCCGAAACTGTCGGTGCGTACCGATAGCGTGGAAAACGGGGGCTGCTCAGCCGCGCAGCTCCGGCACTCGCACTTCGCCCACCGGGCGCCCGCCGCCGAGCACCGAGCCGAGGGCCAGACCCTCGAGCCCCGCAACGTCCACGCCCAAGTACCGCAACGCCTCGACCACCAGTGGCGCGCAGGCCCGCTTGTTGCCGTCGTCGATCTTCATCGCCGCCGCGAAGCCGTCCGGGAGCGCGAACGCGTGGACGCCCTCCGCGCCGCCCTTGGACACCAGACCGTCCACGGCGGACATCAGCTCCGTGTTCTCGCGGCCCGTTCCCGCGACCAGCCACGGGTGCGCGTGCATCGCGGTCGCCACGGAATGCTCCGGTCCGGACGAGGCGAGCGCCACCCGCCCGAACGCGCGGGCCAGCCCGGTCAGGGAGAACGCGAACAGCGGCGCGCCGCAGCCGTCGACACCCGTGTGGGCGATCGGCTCGCCGGTCAGCTCGGACACCGCCGACGCGATCGCCTGCTGCAGCGGATGGTCCGGGGCCTCGTACCCCGAGGTCGGCCGGCCCGCGCGGACGCACGTCGTCAGCATCGCCGTGTGCTTGCCCGAGCAGTTCATCATCACGCGCCGCGGCTCGGCGGCGTCGCGCATGCTCGGGACGTGCAGCGGGAAGTCGGGTGGGCACGCCAGGTCGTCTTCCTGAAGTCCGGCCGCGGCGAGCAGCTCGAGGACTTGCTTCACGTGACCCGGCTCGCCGGAGTGCGACGCGCACGCCAGGGCGAGGTCTTCGCCGGTGAAGTCCAGGCCCGCGCGGAGCATCCCGACGGCCTGCAGCGGCTTGTTCGACGAGCGCGGGAAGAACGGCGAGGTGACGTCGCCGAGGGCGAGGCGGGCGTCACCTTCGGGGCCGGTGATCACGAGCGCGCCGCGGTGGACGCTTTCGACGAAACCGGATCGGACGACTTCGGCGAGGACCGGGTTCGTCACTGCTCGCCGCGCCCGCCTTCGTTCTCCAGCAGTTCGTCCACAGTGGCCGAACCCTGCTGGTAGCGCTTCGCGATCTCCGCGTTCAGCGTGTCCATCACGCCTTGGACCTCGCGCCGGAAGGAGGACACCGACAGCTCCTCGCTGGCGTAGGTGTCCAAAGCGGAGGCGAGCTTCTCGTCCGTCAAGGACTCGACGTCGGTCAGGTCGGTGTCGCCGATCAGGGCTTCGGCGTGCCGCCGGTGCTCGCCGGCGCGCGACGGTTCGAGCTGCTGGTGGCGCCCGGAACCCGCGGCCGGGCCCAGCGCGTTGTCCGCCAGGATCGTGGCCAGCTGGTCGACGATGCTCGACTCGCCGCCCGAGCTGCGCCGCGCCTGCTCGGCTCGGACGATGTCGATCCGGGCGTGCAGGAGACGGCGCAGGTAGGACAGATCCGTCTCTTCCTGCGCGGCTTCGTCGCGCCGCTCGCGCAGCACCTTCAGCGGCAGTTCACCCAGGCCGCTGAGGTACCCCGGGCCGAGCACGCGGTCGATCCGCCGCCTGCCGCCGGGCCGCACTTCGATCACAGCGCAGTTTATCCCGGTTGAGCGTGATCTCGCTGTCAGGGGCTTTCCTTCAGCCACGAAGTTGCGCTGCCGCCGCACGGCCGGGGGCGGGCTGCTCGGACGGGACGGAATCCGGGTCGATCGCGGCTTGGACGAGGTTGTCCTCGGACCCGGCCAGCAGCTCGGCACCGACCGGCGTCGAGCGCTTGACCAGCGCCAACGCGATCGGCCCCAGCTCGTGGTGCTGGATCACGGTGCCGATCCGGCCGACGGTCCGGCCGTCGAGCAGCACCGGGTCGCCGGGTTCGGGCGTGACCTCGGGCGAACCGTCCAGGTGGAGCAGGACGAGGTTGCGCGGCGGGCGTCCCACGTTGTGGACCTTCGACACCGTCTCCTGGCCGCGGTAGCAGCCCTTCGCGACGTGCGCGGCCGAGCCGACCCAGCCCACCTCGTGCGGAATCGTGCGGTCGTCGGTGTCGATGCCCAGCCGCGGCCGCAGCGACTCGACGCGCAGGGCGTCGAACACCCAGCTGCCGGCCGCGCGGGCGCCCGCGTCGGTGAGCCGCTTCCACCAGTCCAGCAGCGCGGCCCGCGGCACCGCCAGGTCGACGCTGTTCCGGCCCGGCCACGGCATCCGCCGCGCGAAGCCGCCACCCGGGAGCGCCGAGACCGCGTACGGCTCCGGGCCGACCTCGGCACCGGCCGCGCTCAGCACGCGTTCGGCGTCCGGGCCGAGCACGGTGAGCAACGCGAGCTCGCCGGTCGCGTCGCGGATGTCCACCTTGGACCAGAACTTCATGGCTTCGAGGTACTCGCGCAGCGTCTGGGGGCCGCCCTTGGGGAGCGCGCTGGTCACGCTCGTGCCGGGGTCGGTGTCGAGGTACACGGTGCCGTCGAGGTGCGCGAGCACCATGTGCGTCTCGACGCGGCCCTGGCTGTCCAGCACCAGCGCTTCGGTGCCTGAACCTTCGGCCAGCTCGGTCACGTGCTGCGAGATCACCAGGTGCAGCCACGACAACCGCTCTTCGCCGGTGACGGCGAGGAACTCGCGGTGCGAGCGGTCGATCACGACCACCCCGCGCGCGGCCGTGCGCTGCTCCGCGAAGGGGTCTCCCCAATGCCAAGAGATACCGGCTTCGGCATGATCGTCGGGGGCGGGGATCGATCCGGGCACGTCCAGCAGTGGCGAGCGGTACGGCATACCGCCCAGCCTAGGTGAGTGCCAATCCGGCCAAAAGTAGGCCGACACCCACGTGCGGTACGCAACCGTTATCGCAAAGCCGTTCGGCCGTGGCTGTGGTCGGATTGGCACCGGCCGGCGCAGTACCGTGTCGGCATGCGCGTGCTCGTCTTCCTCGACGGAACCCCGGCCGACCCCGACACCGCCCAGATCAAGGTCGACGACCTCGGCCTGCTACGCGGCGACGGCGTCTTCGAGACGATCCTGGTCGTCGACGGCAGGCCCCGCGAACTGCGCCCGCACCTCCAGCGGCTGGCCCGCTCGGCGGCGATGCTCGACCTCCCCGAGCCCGACCTCGCCGCGTGGGAGAGCGTCGTCACGCAGGTGCTCGAGCGGTGGACCGGCAGCCGCGAAATGACGCTGAAACTCGTGTACACCAGGGGTTCCGACGGTGATCCGGCCGCCGCGCCGACCGGGTTCGCGCTCGGCTCGGAGGTTCCGCCGTCGATCTTGAAGGCACGCGCCGAAGGCGTCGCCGCGATCACCCTCGACCGCGGTTTCCCGCCGGACCTCGCCGAGCGCGCGCCCTGGCTGCTGCTCGGCGCGAAGCCGTTGTCGTACGCGGTGAACATGGCCGCGGTGCGCGAGGCCAGGCGCCGCGGTGCCGAAGATGTGATTTTCACCGCCGCCGACGGTTCGGTCTTCGAAGGGCCGACGTCGACCGTGGTGCTCGCCAAGGGCCGCACGCTCTACACACCGCCGTCGAGCATCGGCATCCTCCCCGGCACGACGCAGGCCGCGCTGTTCCGCGGCGCGGAGAAGGCCGGCTGGGTGGTCAAGGTGGAGCCGCTGACCGTGCGTGACCTCGTCGAGGGTGACGGCGTCTTCATGGCGTCGAGCGTGCGCAAGCTGACCCGGGTGCACACGCTGGACGGCGAACGGCTGCCCGACTCCTCGGCGGCGTACGCCGAGCTCGTGGCCGCCTACGAGGCCGAGTACGCCTGACCGAGGCTGATCCGGACGACGGCGGGAGCGACCTCTTCGGCGCGGTAGGCGGCGATCTTGTGGTGGCCGTCGATGATCAGCTCGCGGTCGCCGTCGGCCAGCACGACCGCGACCGGGCGGTGGCCGGTGCGGATGGCGGTCCGGTAGTAACCGACGCGGGCCTCGTCGGACGGCGGCCAGACGTCGGTCGGGGTGAGCAGCTGGTCGTCGGGAAGCCGTTCCGGGCCGGTGACGTGGTAGTCGCCGTCGACGAGCAGGTCGAGGACCGGGCCGAGCGTGGTGGCGAGCGGGCGGCGCAGCTGACCGGTGGCCAGGGCGATGCGCAGCGACTGCGGCAGCTCCGCCCGCGCCCGCGTGTTCACGTCGAGGAAACCCGTGCCACCGCTGATCGTCACCTGTTCCACGCCTATCAGGACGGGTGACGGCGCGACATGGTTCCAGCTCTCACGCGGACGGGTGCACCGGGTGATCGGGGTCTCACCCGCGTGGCGGTACGCCTTGGTCAGGACGGCCGGAACCGGATACGGGTACCCGGCCGGGCCTGCGCGAGCGCGCTCAGCGCGGCCGGCCGCACGACGGCCGCGACGGGGTACCCGCCCGTGGTCGGGTGGTCGGCGAGGAACACCACCGGCAGCCCGTTGGGCGGCACCTGGATCGCGCCGGTGAGGACGCCTTCGCTGGGCAGTTCGCCGTCGATCGAGCGGCGCAACGGGGTCCCGTCCAGGCGCAGGCCGACGCGGTTGGACTCCGCCGTGACCGTCCACCACGCCGACAGACCGCGGGCCGGGTCGTCGAGCCAGTCGTCGCGGGGGCCGAGCGTCACCGGGACGACCAGGTTCGCCGGCGCCGCCGCCGGGACGACGACGTCCGCGCCCGCCGGGATCCCGGCCGGGGCGCCGAGCGGCAGCACGTCACCGGCTTCCAGTGGCGCGGGGCCGATGCCGGACAGGACGTCGCGCGAGCGGCTGCCCAGCACTTCTTCGACGGCGATCCCGCCGGAGACCGCGAGATAGCAGCGCAGGCCGGTCGTGGGCGTGCCGACCGACAAAGTCTGGCCGGCTCGCACCACCACCGGCACGTGGGAGCCGAACGGACGGCCGTCGACGGCCACCGGGACCGCCGGGCCGGTGACCGCCACCGTCGCCGAGGCCGTGAGCCGCACCTCGATGCCGCCCAGCAGGGCTTCGATGCCGGCGGCCGGCGGAGTGTTGCCGACCAGCCGGTTCGCCAGCCGCAGTGACACGGTGTCCAGCGCGCCGGACGGCGCCACGCCGAGGTGCGCGTAGCCGGGCCGCCCCAGGTCCTCGACCAGCGCGTACCGCCCGGGGTCGAGGACCTCGAGCGACCTCATCGGACGGCCCGGAAGCGGACGCGGTCGCCCGGCGCGAACAGCGCGGGCGGGTCGGCGTGCGGGTCGAACAGCGTCGCCGACGTGTGCCCGAGCAGCCGCCACCCACCCGGCGACTCGCGCGGGTAGACGCCGGTGAACTCGCCCGCCAGCCCCACCGACCCGGCCGGGACGCGGGTCCGCGGCGACTCCAGCCGCGGCTGCCGCAACGGCGCCGGGAGCCCGGTCAGGTAGCCGAATCCGGGCGCGAACCCGGTGAACGCGACGGTGTACGCGGCCTCGGTGTGCAGTTCGACGACGGCGTCCGTGGACAGCCCGGCGTCGTCGGCGATCAGGGAAAGGTCCTCGCCGTCGTAGCGGACGTCGAGCGTGACCTCGCGCGGCTCGCCGGCGGGCGGGTGCGTCAGATCGGCGTCGGCGAGCAGGGCTTTCACGTCGGCGACCCCGCCGACGACCAGGAGGCTCCGAGCGCCGGGCACCAGCTCGACGACGCCGGGCGGGCGGGCGGCGGACACGGTGGCGTGGGCCGCCCGCATCTGGTCGAGGGAGTCGCAGTCCAGCAGAGCGGCGTCCTCGCCACACCGCCGCCAGCGCACGGCGTCAGCCGACGACGCGGCGCAGCAGGGCCGAGGTGTGCGGCTGCATCTCCTGGCCCATCATCGCGCGCTCCTCGACGTAGCCGAGGGAGCCCTCGACCAGGCCGTACAGCCGCTGGGCCGCCGTGACGTCCTTGGCCGTGGCCGTGCGGATCAGTGCGTCGGTGCCGAGCTCCCAGGACGTCTGGCTGCGCGGCTTGCCGTAGTACAGCTCGACGATGCCTGTGTTGTGCGTGAGCAGCAGCTCGATCGTGTCGTCCTCCTGCGGCCGCCAGAAGCCGGACTCGCGGGCGGCGGGGCGGATGACGGAGCCGTCTTCGGCCAGCAGCCACGAGCGGGACTCGTGGATGAGGAACGGGCGGCCGTCGTGGGAGATCGTCAGCTGCTGGGCGAACTTGCGAGGGCCCTCGATGGTCGGGTAGTCGACCTCGCCCTCACCGCGCCAGACGCCGACGAGCGGCAGCAGCGCGAGGCAGGCGTCATGGAGGTTCGGCCCCTCACGCAGGTTCGCGGTGTCGTTGGGGATGGGCAGGTCGTCCCACAGCGGAAGGTTGCGCACGCGGGTGCTCTCCGCGCGGATCTCCGCTGCCGCGATGGCTTCGTCGCCGCTGGCGCTCATCGGTCAGCGCTGGTCCGCGTACAGGCGGTAGACGACGTACACGGCGAACCAGGTGATCGCGACGCCCGCCAGCACCAAGAGGGTCGTAAACAAGGCTTCCACGGCTGGCAGCTTAGTCCGCGACCCGCCGCGGGGCCCGGCCCAGGGTCGCCGCGGTGAGCACGGTCACCCGGCCGGAACGCCGTGAAGGCCTCCCTGCCGGAGCAGGAAGGCCTTCACGGGTGAAACGAACTCAGCCGACGGAAATGGCCAGCTGGTGCAGGCCGGGCCCGTCCGCCGTGACGGACGCCTCGCCGTTGCCGGTGCGGTGCAGCGCGCGGACCGTCCACTCGCCCGGGGCCGCGTAGAAGCGGAAGTCGCCGTCGGCCGACGAGACCACCTCGCCGGTGAAGTCGCCGCCGCCGTCCAGGAGCCGGACGAACGCGCCGCCGACCGGCCCGTTCGCGCCGGTCACCTTGCCGGCCAGCACGACCTGGCCGCGCGTGTCGTAGTCCGCGGGCGTGGCCTCCTGGGCCGGTGCGCCGCAGCTGTCGTCAACCGCCATCACTTCGCTCCCAACTCGACCGGCACGCCGACCAGCGAGCCGTATTCCGTCCACGAACCGTCGTAGTTCTTGACGTCCTCGTAGCCCAGCAGCTCGTGCAGCGCGAACCAGGCGATGGAGGACCGCTCACCGATGCGGCAGTAGGCGATGGTGCCCTTGCCCTCGTCGATGCCCTCGTCCTTGTAGAGCTCCTTGATCTCGTCCTCGGTCTTGAAGGTGCCGTCCTCGTTGGCGACCTTCGCCCACGGCACGTTCAGCGCGCCGGGGATGTGGCCGGGGACCTGGGACTGCTCCTGCGGCAGGTGTGCCGGGGCGAGCAGCTTGCCGGAGAACTCGTCCGGCGACCGGACGTCGACGAAGTTCTTCGCGCCGATCGACTGGACGACCTCGTCGCGGAACGCGCGCAGCGACAGGTCCTGGTCCTGAGCCTGGTATTCGGTGCGGTCGCGCTTGACCTCGTCGGAGTTCAGCTCGCGGCCGTCGAGCTCCCACTTCTTGCGGCCGCCGTCGAGGAGCTTGACCTTGTCGTGGCCGTACAGCTTGAAGTACCAGTACGCGTACGCGGCGAACCAGTTGTTGTTGCCGCCGTACAGGATCACGAGGTCGTCGTTCGAAATGCCCTTCTCCGACAGGAGCTTCTCGAAGCCCTCCTTGGAGACGAAGTCGCGGCGCACCCCGTCCTGCAGGTCCTTCCGCCAGTCGAACTTCACCGCGCCCCGGATGTGGCCGGCGTCGTAGGCGGTGGTGTCCTCGTCGACCTCGGCGAACACGACGCCGGGGGTGTCCAGGTTCTCCTCGGCCCACTGGGTGGTGACCAGGACGTCTTCACGGCTCATGAAACGGACTCTCTTTCTGGGGTTGAACTTCAGGACGCGCGGGCGGGGGTGAAGCGTTTGATCAGCAAGTACATTTCGCAGCCCAGGCAGAAGTTGAAGGCCGCGTTGAGGAAGGCCGCGAACAGCGCGAACGCCGTCGCGACGATGCCGAGCGGGGCGATCCCCGCGGCGAAGCCGATCGTGCCGACGATGGCGAAGACGAACCCGACGGCCTGGGCGAACCGCAGCGGCGCCGCGTCCTCCCGCTCGTCGGTCGGGCCGAGGCGCGGGGCCACGAGCGTGCGGTACACGATCGAGTAGGGCGCCGGCTTCAGGCCGACGAACGCGCCGATGGCGAACACGACGGTCTGGATCGCCAGCAACGGCCACCACTGGGTGACCAGGACGACCGCGAGCACGATCGTCGTCAGGATGGCGGCGAACCGCGGGCCCCGCGGGTCGACGGCCGGTCCGGCGGACATGGTTCCTCCAGCTGGAGCAGAGGGGGTGCGTGCGAACGGCACGCGGCAGCGGCATCAGGGCTGGGGCAGGACCGGACGTGCTTCAGCGCCGGTCGGCGTGGGTGCGACACAGGCTGCTGCGGACGCGGCAGAGGTCGACTGCGCGTCGCTGCGTCAAGAAGGTGGTCAGCCCGGTCACGGGTGCGAGGGTACCCAGAGCTCCCTCAGAGTGGGAACCACGTTCATACCTTGGGACGATTCCCGGTACGTGGGACATGCCCTGGTCAGGACGTCCGAGTCGTGAGATGCGGCTTCAGCGCGGCCAGCAGCTCGGGGCCCTTGGGGACGCCGCCGACGCGCAGCAGCTCCCGGCCATCCGGGGTCAGCGCGATCGTGGTCGGGGTCCGCAGCACCGACAGCGACTGCGCGACCTCCGGCTGGTTCGTGACGTCCAGCTCGACGTGGTGCAGGCCGTCGGTCCGCTCGGCGAGCGGCTCGAGCACCGCCTTCGCGTGCCGGCACGGCGCGCAGAAGGTGGTGGAGATCTGGACCAGCGTCACGGCGGACGCCGGGTCGAGGGCGGCGGCGACGGGGCCGGGCAGCTCCCGGGCGGGCGAGGTGCGCGCGGTCCGCACCCGGCCGTTGCGGGCCTTCAGCAGCGCGCCGACGGCCACGCCGGCCACCAGCACCGCCACGAGCACCCACAGCCCCGTCACCGGCCGCCTCCTACTTGCTCAGCTGCGCGAACGACACGTTCGTCGCCTCGCCCTTGATCGTCACCGATCCGCTCTGCACCCGCACGCCGGTCGGGGTGACCGACAGCGGCAGGTCCTTGGTGTTGATCGACGCGTTGAAGTTCGGCATCAGCGCCTTCTGCACCGCTTGGGGAACGACGGTGGTCTCCTGGTCATTCCCGAACTGCAGCCGCTTGGGGAGGAAGTTGATCGTCCCGCCCTTCGCGTCCGCCTCGATCATCGCGAAGCAGAAGATTTCCAGATCCTTGCCCGCGAACTGAAGGTGTCCCGAGATGCGGACGCCGGTGCTCGACTGGTCCTGGTCGGCCTGGCCTCCGGTGGTGGTCGTCGTGGTCGGCGTCGGCTCGCTCTGCCCGCTGTCGCCGTTCTCGACGTAGTCGGTGGTCGCCGGCTCGATCCGCAGGTCCTTGATCTTGTCCAGCGGCGAGATCCGCGCCAGGTCGGCGGCCTTGATCGTGACCGAGCCGGTCAGCTTGCCGATCGTGATCGCCTTCGTGTTGCCGTTCGTGATGTCCGACAGCGGCGCGGTGACGTCTTCGAGCTCGGCGTTGAGCGCGACGTCCTGGAGCTTGTCGCCGACCGGCACGCCGGCGGCGGACACGCTGATGTGACTGTAGTCACCACCGAGCGCCTGCGTGAGGAACGGGAAGCCGTGGATCGTCACCGACGGGTCGTCGGTCAGCTGGAGCTGCGTGCGGGCCTTCTGGGAGATCATGTGCTCGGCGTACGCGGCGGCCCCGAAATCGGCGCCGACCAGCAGCAGCACCAGCACGACGAGGGCGATCACCCAGCGCCGGGCCCGGCGTCCGCGGCGCCGCGCGTCCGGCCTCGGTGCGGGTCGGTCGTCCCGGGTCACGGGCCTGCTCACCATCGCGTCCGTACTCCTGTTCGTCGGGGACACCGGGGGTTTCTCCAGGTGTGATCGATCCAGCAAGGGTTAGGTGCCCGGCCGTTCAACCGCTATTCTCACTTAGCACCGGCAAACGCCACCTGTGAGGCGACGACTTGTGAAGGCGGTGCGGCTGATGAGCCTGGACCTTCTGGTACTGACTGCGGAAGCCGACGCCACCTCGGTGCTGCCCGCGCTGGACCTGCTGCCGCACACCGTACGCGTCCGCGCTCCCGAGGTGACCGCCCTGCTCGACGCGGGCCACCGCGACGTCATCGTCCTCGACGCCCGCAGCGACCTGGCCTCGGCGAAGAGCCTCTGCCGGCTGCTCAAGGGCACCGGCGAGGAGGAGGCGGCCACGCCGATCATCGCCGTCGTCGGCGAGGGCGGGCTCGTCGCCGTGAGCGCCGAGTGGCGCACCGACGACATCCTGCTGCCCACCGCGGGCCCGGCCGAGGTCGACGCGCGGCTGCGGCTGGTCACGACCCGCGACGGCGGTTCCGCCCAGGTCGAAGCCGAGCTGCGGGTCGGCGAGCTGGTCATCGACGAGGCGACCTACACCGCCCGCCTGCGCAAGCGCACCCTCGAGCTGACCTACAAGGAGTTCGAGCTGCTCAAGTACCTCGCCCAGCACGCCGGCCGGGTGTTCACCCGCGCCCAGCTGCTGCAGGAGGTCTGGGGCTACGACTTCTTCGGCGGCACGCGCACGGTCGACGTGCACGTCCGGCGGCTGCGCGCCAAGCTCGGCCCGGAGCACGAGCAGATGATCGGCACCGTGCGCAACGTCGGCTACAAGTTCGAGCGGCCCGCCAAGGGTGTCGCACCGCGCCCCCCGGCTCCGGCCCCAGCCCCGACTGAGGTGCCGGCGGAGACCCCCGAACTCGCGCACTGACCGCGTCACACCTCCCAGGACGCACTGAAAGCCGTCGCGTTGCCTCGACCGCGGGTACGGTCACGGGGTGAGCGGAGACGGCGAATGGCGCCAGGAACTGGACGAGAAACAGCTCGAGGACGTCCGCGGGCTGCTGCTGGCCGTGCGTGAGGCCGACGGGCGGCCCGAGGTCGATGCCCAGGGGCCGCTGCCCGGTGAGTTCGACGGCGGTGAGCACCTCGTCGCCTGCATCGAGGGTGACGTGGTCGGTTACGCGCATCTCGACACCACGGGCGACTCCTTCGACCACCAGGTCGCCGAACTATTCGTGCACCCCGCCCACCGCAACCGCGGCTACGGCGCGAAGCTGCTCGAGGCGGTCGACCAGCGGGCCGCGGTCGGGTTCCGCGTCTGGGCGCACGGCGACCACCCGGCGGCGCAGCGGCTGGCGCACAAGACCGGCCTGGAGCGCAAGCGCGAGCTGCTGATCCTGCACGCCGACGTCAAGGACGCGGACTGGCCTGAGCCGCGGCTGCGCGAGGGCGTCTCGCTGCGGACGTTCGTGCCGGGGCAGGACGAGGACGCCGTCATCCGCGTCAACGCGCTGGCCTTCGACTGGCACCCCGAGCAGGGCGCGCTGACCGCCGACGACCTGCGCGCCGACGAAGCGCGGGCTTGGTTCGACCCGGAAGGCTTCTTCCTCGCCGAGCGAAAAGGCGAGGTCATCGGCTTCCACTGGACGAAGGTCCACGAGCCGACGCCGGGCCGCTTCGACGGCGAGCGCGTCGGCGAGGTCTACGTCGTCGGCGTCGACCCCGCGGCGCAGGGCGGCGGCCTCGGCCGGGCGCTGACGCTCGCCGGATTGCGGTACCTCGCGAGCCGCAGGCTGCGGCAGATCATCCTGTACGTCGAAGGCGACAACGCCCCGGCGCTCGCGGTCTACACCAAGCTCGGGTTCACGCCTCACGAAACCGACGTCCAATACGGTCGGTGACAACGATCAACGCCGTGCGAACACTTCGTCACGGTGCGCGAATGCGCAGGTCACGGCCGGGACACGGCCGGCTATCGGGGCAGTAGCACTGCTCACATCCTGAGCCTTGTTCACTTTGCGTTCATCTGGAGAGGGCCGACCGTCCACCGGCGCTGCCTAATGTCCGGATCCGGCGCGGCAGCACGCCGCGACGACCCGGTCAAGCTCCTGATGGAGGAAACAGCAGTGAAGATCATGCGGCCCCTGAGCGCGGTGGGCATCGTCGCGAGCGCCGCCCTCGTGCTCGCCGCCTGTGGTTCCGACCCCGCGGCGTCCAACAGCAGCAGCTCGAACTCCGCTTCGGCGCCCGCTGCCACCGGCACCGCCGACGTGGCCTGCGGTGGCAAGAGCCCGCTGTCCGCGGAAGGTTCGTCGGCCCAGAAGAACGCCATCGACATCTTCACGCAGCAGTACGGCAAGAAGTGCTCCGGCCAGCAGGTGAACTACAACCCGAGCGGTTCGGGCGCCGGCGTCAAGCAGTTCAACGCCAACCAGATCGACTTCGGCGGCTCCGACTCGCCGGTCACCGGCGCGGACCTCGACGCGGCCACCAAACGCTGCGCGAGCCCCGCCTGGAACATCCCGATGGTCGTCGGCCCGGTGGCCGTCGCCTACAAGCTTTCCGGTGTCGACAAGCTGACGCTGACCCCGTCGGTCATCGCCAAGATCTTCAGCGGTGGCATCACCAAGTGGAACGACCCGGCCATCAAGGGCGTCAAGGGCAACGAGAGCCTGAACCTGCCGGACAAGGCCATCCAGGTCGTCTCCCGCTCCGACGAGTCGGGCACCACCGACAACTTCCAGAAGTACCTCGGCGCGGCGGCGAAGGCCGACTGGACCAAGGGTGCCGGCAAGAAGTTCAACGGTGGCGTCGGCAACGGTGCGCAGGGCTCCAACGGCGTCGCGACCGCGGTGAAGGCCTCCGACGGCGGCATCACCTACGTCGAGGGCGCGTTCGCCAAGGACGGCCTGACCCCGGCCCTCATCGACAGCGGCTCCGGCGGTGTCGAGCTCAACGCGGCGAACGTGGCGAAGTCCCTCGACTCGGCCAAGTTCCTGCACGACGGCACGAACGACCTCGCGCTCGACCTCAACGGCATCTACGCCAGCAACACCCCGGGTGCCTACCCGCTGCTGCTGACGACCTACGAGATCGTCTGCTCGAAGTACGCGAACGCGGACGTTGCGAAGGCCGTCAAGGCGTTCCTGACGGTGGCCGCCACCGACGGTCAGCAGCCGCTGTCCGCCAAGGGTTATGTGCCGATCCCGCAGTCGCTGCAGACCAAGGTCCTGACCGCCGTCCAGGCGATCTCCTGACTGTTGCGACTGAGATCCGAGTGATAGAGGCTGGTCAGAACTAGCTGATGAGCGAGTCATCCTCGACGCGAACGCCCACCGGCGACCCCGGTGGGCGTTCGTCGTCCGCCACGACGCCCCCGGAGGTCCCGATTTCGGAGCAACCAGGCTCCTCGGCGGCGCCGCAGCCGCCCGCGAGCGAGAAACCGAAGAAGGTGCGACCCGGTGACCGCATCTTCCAGAACCTGACCACCGGGGCCGGGATCTTCGTCGTCGCCCTGATCGGCCTGATCGGGATCTTCCTGCTCATCCAGGCGATTCCGGCGCTGCAGGCCAACAAGGCCAACTTCCTCACCAACCACGGCTGGTCGACCAACGACCCGGCGAACATGTCGTTCGGCATCCTCGACCTGCTCGAGGTCACGGTGGCGACGTCGCTCGTGGCGCTGGTCATCGCGATGCCGATTTCCCTGGGCATCGCGCTGTTCCTGACGCAGTACGCGCCCGCCCGCCTCTCGCGCCCGTTCGCCTACGTCATCGACCTGCTCGCCGCGGTCCCCTCGATCATCTTCGGCCTCTGGGGCATCCTCGTGTTCGCCCCGGCGATCGAGCCGTTCTCGCAGTGGATCAACGACACGTTCTCGTGGTTCCCGCTGCTGGCGCCCGGCAACGTCTCGCCGAGCGTGCGCGGCACGATCTTCACCGCCGGCATCGTGCTGGCCGTGATGATCCTGCCGATCATCACGTCGCTCTCCCGCGAGGTGTTCGAGCGGACGCCGACCCCGCACATCGAAGGCGCGCTGGCGCTGGGCGCCACGCGCTGGGAGGTCATCCGCACGACCGTGCTGCCGTTCGGCAAGGCTGGCTACGTCGGCGCGTCGATGCTCGGCCTCGGCCGGGCGCTCGGCGAGACGATCGCGCTGGCGGTCATCCTGCTCATCCCCCAGGGCAAGAACTTCGACTGGAGCCTCTTCGACGGCGGGTCGACGTTCGCGTCGAAGATCGCCGCGAACTACAGCGAGTTCAACAACGAGACCTCGGCCGGCGCGTACATCGCGGCCGGTCTCGTGCTGTTCGTGCTCACGTTCCTCGTCAACTTCGCCGCGCGTTCGGTCATCGGGAAGAAGGTGGACTGACCATGACCGCCTCCACGCTCGAAGCGCCCGCGACCACGCCGGCGTTCCAGCAGGTCAGCCTGGCCCGCAAGGTCAAGAACGGCCTCGCGACCACGCTGGTCTGGCTCTCGTTCCTGATCGCCGTCGTCCCGCTGGTGTGGGTGCTGTACACGGTCGTCGCGAACGGCATCAAGCGCATCCCGTACAGCAACTGGTGGACCCAGGACTTCGGTGACGTCCTGTCCGACGAGGTCGGCGGCGGCGTGCTTCACGCCATCATCGGCAGCCTGCTGCAGGGCCTCGTCTGCGCGATCATCGCGGTGCCGATCGGCATGCTCGTCGCGATCTACCTCGTCGAGTACGGCCGCGGCAAGCTCGCCAAGGCCACCACGTTCATGGTCGACATCCTCTCCGGCGTCCCGTCGATCGTGGCCGCGCTGTTCATCTACGCGCTGTGGGTCACCTCGCTCGGCCTGCCGCGCAGCGGGTTCGCCGTGTCGCTCGCCTTGGTGCTGCTGATGATCCCGGTGGTCGTCCGCTCGTCGGAGGAGATGCTGCGGATCGTCCCGGACGACCTGCGCGAGGCGTCGTACGCGCTGGGCGTGCCGAAGTGGAAGACGATCATGAAGATCGTCCTGCCGACGGCCCTGTCCGGCATCGTCGGCGGCATCATGATGGCGCTGGCCCGCGTGATGGGCGAGACCGCGCCGCTGCTGGTGCTCGTCGGCTACTCGGCCTACACGCACTGGGACATCTTCAGCGGCGAGCAGGCGGCGTTGCCGCTGCTGATGAACAACGAACGCGTCAGCAACCCGATGGACCCGGGCTCGGTCGGCTTCGACCGGATCTGGGGCGCGGCGCTGACCCTGGTGCTCATCATCGCCCTGATCAACCTCCTCGCCACCGTGTTCGCGCGCCTTGTCGCCCCGAAGAAGAAGTGAGCTGTCAGCCATGGCCAAGCGAATCGACGTCAAGGACGTGGACATCTACTACGGCAAGTTCCACGCCGTGGACGGCGTCACCCTCTCGGTGCCGCCGCGCAACGTCACCGCGTTCATCGGCCCGTCGGGGTGTGGCAAGTCGACGGTGCTGCGCACGCTGAACCGCATGCACGAGGTCATCCCCGGCGCCCGCGTCGAGGGCGACGTCCTGCTGGACGGCGAGAACATCTACGCCTCGGCCGTCGACCCGGTCCAGGTGCGCCGCACGATCGGCATGGTGTTCCAGCGCCCCAACCCGTTCCCGACGATGTCCATCAAGGACAACGTCGTCGCGGGCCTGAGGCTGGGCGGCACCAAGGGCAAGAAGACCCTCGACGACATCGCCGAGCGCGCCCTGCGCGGCGCGAACCTGTGGAACGAGGTCAAGGACCGCCTCAACAAGCCGGGCGGCGGCCTGTCGGGCGGTCAGCAGCAGCGGCTGTGCATCGCCCGCGCGATCGCGGTCCAGCCGGACGTCCTGCTGATGGACGAGCCGTGCTCGGCCCTGGACCCGATCTCCACGCTGGCGATCGAGGACCTGATCGGCGAGCTGAAGAAGGACTACACGATCGTCATCGTCACGCACAACATGCAGCAGGCGGCGCGCGTGTCCGACCAGACGGCGTTCTTCAACCTGGCCGGCGTCGGCCAGCCGGGCCGGCTGGTGGAGCTCAACGACACGGAGAAGATCTTCTCCAACCCGGACGAGAAGGCCACGGAAGACTACATCTCCGGGCGTTTCGGCTGAGTGGTCCCGCTCCTGTGTCCTTTGTGGATCGACGAAGAAAGCCCCCGACACCGGTCGGGGGCTTTTCTCGTACCAGGACTCAGATGTCGTCGTCGGAGCCGTAGCCCGGCATCTTGCCGGTCACCACGAAGATCATCCGCTTCGCGACCGACACCGCGTGGTCGGCGTAGCGCTCGTAGAAGCGGCCCAGCAGCGTCACGTCGACCGCCGCGGCCACGCCGTGCGGCCACTCGCGGTCCATCAGGACGGTGAACAGGTGGCGGTGGATGTCGTCCACCTGGTCGTCGTCGGACTCCAGGCTCTTCGCCGCCTCGACGTCCTTCGACTTGATGACCTTTTCGGTCGACCGGGCCAGCTTGACCGCGACCTCGCCCATCTCGGCGAAGTACGGGCGCACCGCCTCGGGCAGCACCGGGTCGGGGTGACGGCGCCGGGCGGCCTTCGCCACGTGCAGTGCCAGGTCGCCCATCCGCTCCAGGCTTTCCGCGGCGTGGATCGCCGCCAGCACCGTGCGCAGATCGGTCGCCACCGGCGCCTGCAGGGCCAGCAGGGCGTACGCCTGCTCCTCGCACAGCGCGCGGGCGTCGTCGACCTTCGCGTCGTCGCTGATCACCTGCTCGGCGAGACCGAGGTCGACCTCCAGCAGCGCCCGCGTGGCGCGCTCCATGGCGTCGGCGACCTGGACCGACATCCCGGCCAGGTTGTCGGCGAGCTGTTCGAGTTCGACATGGTAAGCCTCACGCATGGCCCAACCCTACGGCCAACCGTGACCAAACACCGCATCGCCGGGTGAACCGCACGTGAACCCGGACTAACGATCCTCGTGGATCAGCCCGTGGTGCCGGTCTTCTTGCTGGTCGACGTCTTGCTGGTGGTCGTCTTGGTGGTCGTCTTCGACGACGACGACGACGAGGACGACTTCGACGTGCCGGTGCCGGCCGGCGGCGTCTGCTCGGCCGCCGGGACCGGCGCGTTCGGGTCCGGCAGCGGGGCGTTGCTGCGCAGCGCGTCGAAGAGGGCCTTCGCCTTGCTGCGGACGAGCACCTCGTTGCCGCGGCTGTTGGCCATTCCGGTCGTCGGCACGGTCAGGAACGAGATCTTCGACTGGTCGAGGCCCTTCATCGACTGCGCCAGCGTCATCATCTGCTTGACGCCGAGGTTGTCGCCGAAGGTGGCCTTCGCGAACGCCGTGATGAAGCCGCTCAGCTTGCCGGGGTCCAGCACGACGTCCGACGACATGACCTTCTTCAGCAGCGCGCCGATGAACTCCTGCTGCCGCTTGATGCGGCCGTAGTCCGACGTCGGGTCGCCCTTGACGTGCCGCGCGCGGACGAAGTTCAGCGCCTGGTCACCGGAGATCGTCACGTCGCCGGTCTGCAGCAGCACCTTGCCGAGGACGGTGTCGTCGATCGGGATCTCGTTGTGGACGGTGACGCCGTGCACCGCGTCGACCATCTCCTTGAAGCCGTTGAAGTCGATGCCGACGAAGTGGTTGATCCGCAGGCCGGTGAGCTGCTGGATCACCTTGGTCACGCACGACGGGCCGCCGACCGCGTAGGCGGTGTTGAGCTTCGCGATCTTCTGCTCGGGGACCTTCTCGTCGGTGTTCTTGCTCTGCGCGGGGTCCCAGCGCTGGCACTCGGGCCGGTCGATCTCGAGGTCGCGCGGGAACGACGTGACGACGACCCGTTTCCGGTCGGCCGGGATGTGCGCGACCATCACGGTGTCCGAGCGCGCGCCCGGCGTGCTGTCCGCGGTGCCGACGCCCTCTTCGGCCGACGCGCCGTCGCGGGAGTCCGAGCCGACCATGAGGAAGTTCTCGTCGTTGGCCTGCGCGTCGGCGTCCTGGATGTCGGACGAGTTCTCGTCGAGCGCGGAGACCTGCGTGAACTTGGCGTCGAAGTACGTCTGGGCGCCCCACGCGCCGCCGATGCCGAGGAACACGAGACCGGCGACGACGGCCGCGGCGATCCGGCCGAACCGGACCGAGCGCTCGATCTTCCGGGCCTTCTTCTCCTGGAGCCGGGTCTGCGCGGCCTTCTCGGCGTCGTCGTCTTCTTCGGGCGAAGGCGCTTGCGTGACGACGCGCTGAAGCGCCGTACGCGTGCTCTCGATCAGCGAAGTCGGCGAGAGGCGCTCACGGCGTTCGCGCCGCTTCGCCTCCTCGGCCTCCATCTCGTCGTGCGCGGCCGAGAACCGGGCGAGGGTGTGGTCGATCTTGCGGCGGTACTGCGTCGCCTCGTCGATCGCTTCCATCTCGTCGGTCATGGTCAGCGGGTCCAGCTCGGCCCGGGCGGGCACCGCGCCCGGACGCCGCTTCGGAGGCTCGGGAGCCGGGCGCTGCGGAGCCGGTGCGTCGGCCGCGGACCGGTTCGGCGCGGGGGCCTCGGGGCGCTTGGCCGCCGGCGATTCCGCGGTGGGCCGCTTGCGTGCGGGCGCCTCCGGGGGCGCCACGGCCTCGGCCGCGGGACGGCGAGGTGCGGCATTGTCGGGGACGGCCGCGGGGCGTCGAGGCGGGTCGGTGGCCGGGCGCTGGGGCACGGCGCCGTCGGGAGCGGCCACGGGACGCCGTCGGGGCGCGCTGTCGTCGGCCGTGGGGCGCTGACGGGCGCTGTCCGGGCGGCGGGGCGTGCCGTCGTCGGCCGCGGGGCGCTGGGCTGCGCCGTCCGGGGTAGCCGCGGGGCGGCGCAACCGCCGGGGCGGCTGGGCGGCGGCCGATGTCTGCTGCTGGCCCGGGTTCGGGGCCGGCGGGCGACGCTGGAGCGGTGCCTCGGGCAGCGGCGAAGCCGCCGTCGTGCGGCGCGGCTGACGCGGTCGCGGCGGGCGCGGTTGATGCGTGGCGTCCGTGGGTACTGGGTTCTCGGCGGGCGGCTGCGGTGCCCGCGAGCGCGGCGGCTGCGCGCTCCGCGCCGGAGCCGGCTGAGCAGGCGGTTCGGCGGCCCGCGCCCGGCGTCCTGGCTGCTCGGGACGGTCCTCGCGGCTCGGGAGGGGGCGGACGCCGGTGGACTTGGCGACGACGTCGGAGACGCTGATCCCGCCCTGGTCCTCCATCGACCGGCGTCGGCCGGTCCGGGGCCGCGCGGGACCGTCCGAACGGCGACCGGTTCCCGGGCTGTCGTGCTCGTCCGGCACTCGGTCTCCTTTCGCGCGATCGAAGGCGGGTTCGTGACTTGGCCGTCTTCCCCCGCGAGAGGTGATCGTTCCCCCGGAGGTTTTCGTTATCGTACGGATATCCCCCGTTCGTGACGACACCCTCCCGGAATTTTCTTCACCTTGAGTCGACGAACGGCCGCTCACCGTCGACAAACGGGTGAAGGCTGCCCGCAGCTTTCCGGGGTAAGGCGGGGTTTACGTTACTCAGAGTGGGTTATTAACTGCGTGCTTTGTGCGTCGTGATAGGCGACTTTGTTCCGCCCGGCCCGTTTGGCCGCGTAAAGCAGATCGTCCGCGCTGCGCAGCTGGCGCTCGGGCGGCGTCGGGGCGTCCGGCCCCTCGTGGGCGAGCCCGGCGCTGATGGTCACGTGCAGTCCCGGCTGGAGTTCTGACCAGGGGTGACGGGCGACGCGCAGGCGTGCCGCGTCGACGATGCGGACCGCGTGCCCGGCGTCGACGCCCGGCAGCCACAGCACGAACTCCTCGCCGCCGTACCGGGCGCAGAAGCCCTCCGGCGGCAGCTCCTCCTGGAGCAGGTCCGCCACCCGGCGGAGGACGCGGTCGCCGACGAGGTGACCGTACGTGTCGTTCACGCGCTTGAAGCGGTCGAGATCGACGAGCGCGATGCCCAGCGCCGGCCGCGGCCGGGCGGCCGTCCGATCGGTGAACGGTCCGTACAAGCGCTCGTCGAGGTACCGGCGGTTGAAGCTCGACGTCAGCGCGTCACGCAGGCTGCCGTCGCGCGCGATGTCCAGCGCGGAGCGGAGGTGCTGGTAGGCGCGGCGCCAGTCGCCCTGGGTGGCGAAGAGGGTCGCGACGGCCTCGTGCAGGCGCAGCAGGTCCGGCGGCTGCGGGCTCCGGCGCAGCACGCCTTCGTCCCCGGCGACCATGCCCACCTCCACCACGCATTGGTTGTCGTCGCAGTGGAGGCCGCGCTTGAGACGTGGGCGTGGGCGAAGGTGAATTTCGCTCAAACGGGACTACGACGGTGACTCTCCGGAGCGGTACCGTCAGAGCGCGGCGAACGGCTCGATGCCCTTGAGCTGAGGGAACTGGTCCTTGGCCCAGTAACTCACATTGGCCGTTTCGTCGACCAGTAGCTCTTGGTAGTCGGTCCAGCTCACCCAGCGCCAGTCGCCGACCTCGGCCGGGTTCGGCTCGGGCTCGGCGTCGGCCCAGGCGGCGAAGACCGGGCAGAACTCGTTCTCGACGATCCCCTGGAACGGCGGCGTCCGGTAGCGGTAGCTCGGCAGCACGCAGTGCAGCCCGGACAGCGACGGCAGCCCGATCTCGTAGGCCGCGCGCCGGCGGACGGCGTCTTCGAGGGCTTCGCCGGGCGCGGGGTGACCGCAGACGCTATTGGTCCAGACCCCCGGCCAGACCTTCTTGTGGAGCGCGCGCTGGGTGATCAGCAGCGCGTTGTCGCTGCGGCGCAGGACGTAGCAGGAGAAGGCCAGGTGCAACCGGGTGTGCTCGTGGTGGCTGGCCAGCTTCGGGCCGGTTTCGCCGGTGGGCACGCCGTCCTCGGTGACGAAGACGACCTGCTCGGTCTCGGGTTCGGTCGCGGTATCCACGGCCCCAGTGAACACGACCGGCCGGACCGCCTCGTACCGCGAGCCGGGTGGGTTACCGGCGGTCCGCCCGGCCGGGTGACGGGCCGCTACCGCGCGTCGAGGTGCTCGACGATGAGCGACGTCACGGCTTCCGGCGCCTCTTCCGGCACCCAGTGCGTGACGTCTTCGAGCATTTCGAACCGGTACGGCCCGGTGACCCAGTTCGCGGTGTCGAGGGCGGCGGTCGAACCGAACGAGACGTCCTCGGTGCTCCAGACGTACAGCGTCGGCACGGAGATCTTGCCGATCTTCCCACCCGGCCGGCCCGCGCGGTACCAGTTGAGCGCCGCGGTGAGCGCGCCCGGCTCGGTGAGCCGTCCGACGTAGTCGTCGATCTTCGACGGCGGGATGCGCCGCTCGAACATCTTCCGCAGCGCGCGGGCGTCGTTCTCCAGCATCCGGCGCTCGGTGACGCGGGTCTGCCGCCACTCGGTCATGTAGCGCGTCCGCAGGTGCTGGTCCTCGTCGTTCTTCATGGCATCGGCGAGCGCGGCGGGGTGCGGCGTCGAGACGACGGTGAGGCTGCGCAGGCGTTCGGGGTGCGCGTCGGCGGTCCACCACGCGACGGCGCCACCCCAGTCGTGCCCGACGAGGTCGAACTTCGGCCACCCCAGCTGTTCGGTGATGGCGACGACGTCCTCGACGAGGTGGTCGATCGAGTAGTCGGTCGCCTGTTCCGGCCGGACATCGGGCGAGTAGCCCCGCTGATCCGGCGCGACGGCCCGGTACCCGAGCACCCCCAGCGTGGCGACCTGGTGCTCCCACTCGACGGCGGCTTCGGGAAAGCCGTGCAGCAGCAGCACGGGCCGCCCGTCTTCGGGCCCGGCGGCGATGGCGTCGAAGGAACCGGCCTCGGTGGGGATGCTGATGTGGTCGATCACGAGCCCGAATCTACTTCGCCCGGTTGAACGTCCGGTGTCAGCCCAGCACCTCGTCCGTCGTGGCGACCTTCACCAACGGCTCGTAAAGCCGCATGATGTCCAGCGCCTTCGCGTGGCTCTCGTCGTCCACGCCCGCGCACGCGTCGGACACCACCGTCACCGACACGCCCGCGTCCGCCGCCGCCAGCGCTGTCGACAGCACGCAGCAGTCCGTCGACACTCCCGCCAGTACCAGCCGGGCGCCGCCCACGCGCGTCGCCAGGCGGGGGGTCCACTTGCCGAACGTGGTCGCGTCCACTGTGGACTTCGGCTCGAACTCGGAGATCACCTGGTACAGCGGCGCGTCCGGCGGACGCAACGCGAACGGCCACTGCTCGTAGTACTGCTTCCAAGCCCCTTCCGGGCGCGCCGGCGCGATGAACCGCGTGAACACGACGTCGTCGCCGAACGCGTCCACCAAGCGGTGGATCGGCGGGAGCACCTCGGCGAAGCGCGGGGTGAACCACTCGCTCGCCGGGGTGGCGAAGACGTTCTGCAGGTCGATGACCGCCAGGATCGACCTCACGCCGCCTCCTGCGCGCGGATGCGTTGCCGCGTGAGCAAAGTGACGGCGAAACCGAGCGCCAGCGCCACCAGGACGCCGAGGTTCGCGAACGCCCACGAGCCGTCGCGGCCGCCGAGGCCGACCGGCTCGAGCAGGTAGCCCTGCCACTTCAGCCAGTCCGCGGACGTGTTCGTCACCAGGCCCCAGCCGAGCGCCGTCGCGAGCAGCACCAGCGCGATCGGCCCGACCCGGACGTCGCCGTAGCGGCCGGCCGGGTCGAACAGGTCCGGCTCGGCGTAGTCGCGCCGGCGCAGCAGGACGTCCGCGAGCATCACGCCGCACCACGCCGCCACCGGCACGCCCAGCGTCACCAGGAAACCCTGGAACTGGCCGAGGAACTCGCCGCCGAAGAACACGATGTAGACCGTGCCGAGCACCATGATCACGCCGTCCAGGAGCGCCGCCACCGGCCGCCGCACGCGCAGCCCGGCCGACAGCAGCGCCAGCCCGGACGAATAGATGTCCAGCACCGCGCCGCCGACCAGGCCGAGCACCGCGACGATCGCGAACGGCACCAGGAACCACAGCGGCAGCACGGTCGTGAGCGCGCCGATCGGGTCGGCCGCGATGGCCTTGCTCAGGTCGGGCGACGAGCCGGCCAGCAGCAGCCCGAACACCAGCAGCACCAGGGGTGCCACCGACGCGCCGAACGTCGTCCAGCCGACCACGCCGCGGCTCGACGACGAGCGCGGCAGGTAGCGCGAGTAGTCCGCGGCCGCGTTGACCCAGCCGAGGCCGAAGCCGGTCATCAGGAACACCAGCGCGCCGACCCACTGCTGCGCCGAGCCGGCCGGCAGCGCGCGGACGGTGTCCCAGTGCACGTCCCCGGCGACCAGCACGACGTAGACGATCGTCAGGACGCCGGTGATCCAGGTGATCCACGTCTGCAGCTTCATGATCGCGTCGAAGCCGAGCACCCCGGCCACGACGGTCAGCGCGGCGACCACGACCAGCGCGATCACCTTCGTCGGCGTCCCGCCGCCCCAGCCGAGGCGTTCGAACACGGTCGACGTCGCGAGCGTCGCCAGCGCGGCCAGCACGGTTTCCCAGCCGACCGTGAGCAGCCACGAGATCGCCGACGGCAGCCGGTTGCCCCGGACCCCGAACGCCGCGCGCGAGAGCAGCATCGTCGGCGCCGACCCGCGTTTGCCCGCGATCGCGATGAACCCGCAGAGCAGGAACGAGAACAGGATGCCGACGACACCGGCGACCAGCGCCTGCCAGAACGAGATGCCGAAGCCGAGCGTGAACGAGCCGTAGCTCAGCCCCAAGACCGACACGTTCGCGCCGAACCACGGCCAGAACAGCTGCCGCGGGCGGCCGCGGCGCTCGGCGTCGTCGATCACGTCGAGGCCGTTGGTCTCCACCTGGAGCTTCCGGCTGCCCGTTTCGGTCATGGCCCGTCCCTGGTCAGTAGGTGCTCCGACTCTGCCCGGTCCGTCGTCTCAGCGCGAGCAGTTCGTCGACCAGCGGCCCGAATTCGAGCCGGTTCACCGATAGCACGGTCTCGACGACGTCGGGGCGGAAGGCGTCGACGCCGTGCGCGGCACCGAGCATCGCGCCGCAGATCGCCGCGACGGTGTCGGTGTCGCCGCCCAGCCCGGCGGCCAGGCGCAACGCCGCCGGCGGGTCGTCGCCCATGGCCTCGGCCAGCGCGAACGCGGCCACGACGGACTCCTGCGACGCGACCGACGTCCCGATCACCCGGGCGACCGCGTCGGCGACGGCGTCCGGCTTCATGCCCCGCACCCAGCCGCGGGCCCAGTGGATCCGGGCCGCGATCTCGCCGCCGGGCGCCCAGTGCCCGCGCTCCCCGCCGACGACGGCCGCGCGCTCGCCGGCGTCGAGCGCTTCGGGCAGGCTCGCGCCGTCGACCCCGGCGGAGACGGCGGCCGCGACCGCGGCGGCCGACGCGATGCCGAGGCTGGTGTTGTGCGTGACGCGCGCGGTCGCGACGACGGCGTCGACCAGCCGGTGGAGATCTTCGGCGGGCGTCGCGATGCCGACCGGCGTGACGCGCATGGCGGCACCGTTGGTCGTCCCGGTCCGGCCGGCCTCTTCGGCCGGGACGCCGTCCTGCAGCAGGGAAAGCGCGCGTTTCGTCGACGGTCCGAGCAGGTCCGCCGAGCCACGGCGAACCATGTCCGCCTCCCAGATGAGCAGGGCGTCGGCGAAGACGTGCGGCTCGACGGTGCCGCGGCCGTCGATGAGGAGGCGGGCCAGCAGGACGGCCTGCTCGGTGTCGTCGGTGACCGACCCGGCGGGCATCGAGGGCGCGACCGGCTGCTCGGCGACGGCGGTGAGCAGGCCGGTGACCGGCCCGTAGGCGGCGGCGATCGCGGCGCGGGACATGGACTGCGTCGGCATGCCGAGCGCGTCGCCGACGGCGAGCCCGGTGAACGCGCCGACCGCCCGGTCCCGCGCGTTCACCGGTGTCCGAAGGTGAGGTGGAACTGGAACCGGTCCGGGTCCAGCAGGCTGACGACCCGCTCGACGAGCCGGCCTTCGACGTCGACCGAAGTGCGTTCGGCCCGGAGGAAGAGCTCGCCGATGCTGCGGCCGAGGAGCCCGGCGGTGTGGGCGTCGAGGCGTTCGGTGCTGATCCACTGGTCGCCACCGACGGAGATCCGCCCGGCGGCTTCGAGGGTCTTGGTGAGGGAGCCGTCCCGCAGGCCGGTCTCGGGGAGCTCGGCGAGCGGACCGGCGGCGGAGACGGTGGCGGTTTCGAGCGAGACGCCGCGGTCGTGCTCCCGCCGCAGCCGCTTGACGGCGACGTAGGTCTTCTCGCCGAACTCCTCTTCGAGGGCCCGGTCTTCGACGGTCTCGATGCCGAGGAGCTGCGTGGTGACGGGCGCGCCGGCGTCGGCGAGGGCGCGGGCCCAGCCGAGCCGCTGGTCGAGCTGGACGCCGTCGAAGGTGACGAACGACCCGACGCCGGCCTGGGTGGAGATCAGTTCGAGCTGCTGGAGCTCGGAGAGGGCGCTGCGGACGGTGCCGCGGCTGACCTGGTACTGCTCGGCGAGCTGGTTCTCACCCGGGAGACGCTCGCCGTGCGCGAGGCGACCCGAGCGGATCAGGTCGGAGAGGTCGCCGACGAGCTGCTGCCGCTTGCTGTACATGTACATACCTGTACACGCTGCGTTCGTCCTGGTCAAGCGCGGAAATCGGCGGTGGTCGTGCTCGCCGCCGGATAAGGTCCGCTGGTGAGGATGCGAACCAGGGCTGAGCCGAGCTGTTACTGCTGCGGTAAGAAGCTCGATCCCGGTCACCTGGCGTGGAACTACGTCTGGCCCGATCTGCTCGCCGTGCTCGCCAAGCGCGAGCGCAAGAAGGCGCTGCGGTTCCATTCGGACGCGTTCCTCGTCGCCGACGGCTTCGGGGCGGCCATCCGGGTCATCCTGCCGATCCACCTGGATTCGGGGCACACCGCGACGCTCGGTGTCTGGCTGGGGCTGGACGGCGAGGACGCGAACCGGGTCAACAGCGCCGCCCGTGACGGTGGTGCCGCGTGGATCGGGTGCACCTTCGACGGGACGCTGCTCAACCACGTCCCGCCGTTCCCGGACACGTACTACTCGCGGATCACCGCGGTCGCCTCCGAAGAGCGGACGCTGGCCCGGGTGACCGACAGCGCGGACGAGGCGTTCAAGCGGATCCTCACCGGAACCTGGCCGCACGCCGAGTTCCTCCGCGCGCGGCCCCGCTGACGTCAGGCGGCGACGAGCTGCTGGACGCCGGCTCCGGCCTCGCGGGCCACCAGCTCGCCGGCTTCCTTCGCCACCGCCCCGGCGACCAGCATGATCACCGCGAACGAGCCCACGAAGAGGACGGTGCTCAGCCAGACCATGGTCGAGACGGGCAGGGTGCAGGCGCCGACGACGCGAGCAGCGCTTTCGAGCACGAACCCGACACCCCAGATGATGCTGCTGCGCCGCAGGACGGTGGCGAACCTTCGGTTGCCCTGCAGGCGTTCCCAGGCGGCTTCGTGGTCGGCCTTGCCGTGGGTGAGGAACGGGCGCAGGGCCTTCGTCATGATCGGCTGCGCGGTGAACGCGGAGACCAGGATGACGAGCCCGGTGATCCCGCTCCCGATCGAGTCCTTGGCGATCATCATGCGCGCGTCGCCGGAGACGAAGGTCAGCAGCATCCCGGCGACGTTGGTCACGAGGACCACGAGCGCGAGGCCGTTGACGGTGCGGTTCTTGGCGAACTGGTAAAGGGTCCGGGCCAGCGGGAAGACCCCGGAGAGGGCGAGCGCGGTGAAGTCGCTCGCGCCGAGCGAGTGGAGTCCGTAGTAGACGCCGAGCGGGACCGCGATTTCGATGCCGAGGGTCTTGAGCGGAGCGGCGGGTGCGTTGTCATTCGTCATGCGAAAAGCTTGGCGCGGTACGGGGTTCCGCGGAGATGCGATCCGCCACGATCAGGGGATGACAGATGTCACGACCTCACGTTCGGCACGGCCGGGTCGTCGTGCGGGTATGGCGACATTCCTGCGTTCACGATCGGCCTGCAGCTCAGCCGCCCGAGTGCATGTCTTCCGCCTCGGGGACGCAGTCGTCGTCCGGGTCGTCCAGCCAGCCGTGCGGCAGTGTGACCTTGCCCGGCGAGCCCTGGCGTCCGCGGGGGCCGTCGGCGTTGGCGGGGAACGGGGCGTCGTGGTCGAGGCGGCCGATGAGGTCGTCGAGTTCGGTCAGGCTGGACACCATCGCGAAGCCGCGCCGCAGTTCCGAACCGACCGGGAAGTTCATGAAGTACCAGGCCATGTGCTTGCGCAGGTCGCGCAGGGCCTTGGTCTCGCCATCGTGCTGGATGAGCAGCTCGGCGTGCCGGCGCAGGACGCGCGAAACTTCCCCCAGGTTGGGCGGGGTCGGCAGCGGGCGGCCCGCGAACGCGGCCTCCAGCTCGCCGAACAGCCACGGCCGGCCCAGGCAGCCGCGGCCGACGACCACGCCGTCGCAACCGGTCTCGGCGACCATGCGCAGGGCGTCGGCGGCGCTGAAGATGTCGCCGTTGCCGAGCACGGGGATGCTGGTCACGGCCTCCTTCAGCGCCGCGATCTTCGTCCAGTCGGCCTGGCCGGAGTAGCGCTGCGCGGCGGTGCGCGCGTGCAGGCTGACCGCGGCCGCGCCCTCGGCTTCGGCGATGCGGCCGGCGTCGAGGTAGGTGCGGTGGTCGTCGTCGATGCCGATGCGGAACTTGACCGTGAACGGCACGTCCCCGGCGGCCTTCGCGGACTCCCGGACGATCGCCTCGAACAGCTTCCGCTTGAACGGCAGCGCCGCTCCGCCACCCTTGCGCGTCACCTTCGCGACCGGGCAGCCGAAGTTGGAGTCGACGTGGTCGGCGAGCCCCTCCCCGACGATGATCCGGACGGCTTCGGCCATGGTCTTCGGGTCGACGCCGTAAAGCTGCATGGACCGAGGCTTTTCGTTCGCCCCGAAGGTCATCATGTGCATGGTCCCGGGGTGCCGTTCGACGACGGCCCGCGCGGTGATCATCTCGCACACGTAGATACCGGCGCCGTACTCGGCGCACAGCTGCCGGAAGGCGACGTTGGTGATGCCGGCCATCGGAGCGAGCACCACTGGCGGATCGACCTGGTAGGGGCCGATCTTCAGGGCGGGCTTGCTCAAGGTGGCGGTCACGTCCTCCATTGTCGCCTGTGGTGTCGATCACGTCGACCAGGGGCAGCCGAACGACCGTAGGGTTCGGACATGACCGAGAAGCCCCTGCGCTGGGGAATCATGGGGACCGGCGGCATCGCCCGTGCCTTCGCCGAAGACCTGAAGCTGACCGGGTCCGGCGTCGTCGCCGCGGTCGGGTCGCGGACGGCCGAAAGCGCCGCTGCCTTCGCCGAGCCGCGAGGCGTCCCTACCCGGCACGGCAGTTACGAAGCCCTCGCGAACGATCCGGACGTCGACGTCGTCTACGTCGCCACGCCGCATCCCCTGCACCACGGCAACGCGCGGCTCGCGCTCGAGGCAGGCAAGCCCGTGCTGGTCGAGAAGCCGTTCACGATGAACGCCGCCGAAGCCCGCGACCTCGTCGCGCTGGCGAGGGACCGAAACCTCTTCCTCATGGAAGCGATGTGGACGCGCTTCCTGCCGCACATCCGGCACGTCCGCGAGCTGCTGCCGAGCCTCGGCGACGTCGTCACCGTCGCCGCCGACCACGGCCAGTGGTTCGCCGAAGACCCCGCCTTCCGGCTGTTCGCACCCGGACTCGGCGGGGGCGCCCTGCTCGACCTGGGGATCTACCCGGTTTCGTTCGCGTCGATGGTCCTCGGCACGCCCGAGCGCGTCGTCGCGATGGCGACTCCCTCGTTCACCGGCGTCGACGCGCAGACGTCGATGCTGTTCGGCTACGCGAGCGGCGCGCAGGCCGTGCTGACCTGCACGTTGAGCGCGGTTTCGCCGACCACCGCGTCGATCGTCGGCACGGACGCGCGGATCGAGATCGACGGGCCGTTCTACGCACCCGCGTCCTTCACGCTCATCCCGCGCGACGGCGAGCGGAGCCGCTTCGAGTACGTCGACGAGGGCCGTGGCCTGCGGCATCAAGCCGACGAGGTGGCGCGGTTGCTGGCCGCCGGCGAGACCGAGAGCCCGCTCATGCCGCTCGACGAGACCGTCTCGATCATGACGACCATGGACCAGGTACTCAGCGCGGTTGAGTAGTGCTACGGATCCGCCGGTGGCCCCTGGTGGGTGACCCTGTCCGGTATGACCACCGAAGCGGACGTGCTCCTCCGGCTCGCCGGCGAGATCGACGACCTGGGGCGTCGTCTCGCCGTGGTGGGCGCCGAACTGCGGGCCACGCGGGCCCAGGCTGAGCAGGCCGAGCCGCGCCAGGAGGCCAAACAGCCACCACCCCAGCCCTGGCCCCAGCCGCAGCACATGCCGCCGCCGTGGCCGCAGAACCCCTGGCAGCCGCCCCAGCAGCGCCATGTCCCGCCGCCGTCGCCCTACCTGCCGCCTCCGCCGCGTCCGACGCTGGGCGAAAAGCTCGGCAGGGAGGGCGCGGGCAGCCGCGTGCTGGCTTGGGTCGGCGGGGCCGTGACGCTGCTGGGGGTCGTCCTGCTGCTGGTGCTGGCCGTCCAGCGGGGCTGGCTCGGGCCGCTGCCGCGCGTGCTGGTCGGCGCCGCCTTCGGGCTCGCGCTGACCGGCGCCGGCGGCCGGCTGCACCGCAAGCCCGCCGGCCGCACCGGGGCGTTCGCCCTCGCGTGGACCGGCATCGCGACGCTCTACCTGGACGCTGTCGCCGCGACGTCGCTGTACGACTTCCTGCCGGTGCTCGCCGGGCTCGCCGTGAGCCTCGCCGTCGCCGTCGGCGGCCTGCTCGTGGCCTTGCGCTGGGGGTCGCCGCTGCTCGCGTCGGTCGTCGTCGTCGGCTGTGCGATCTGCGCGCCGATGATCACCCGCGGATGCACGCCGGAACTCGTCACGTTCCTGCTGATGGTCCAGCTCGCGACGACGCCGGTGCAACTGCGCCGCGACTGGTCGTCGCTGACGCCGGCCGCCGGGGTGCCGCCGCTGCTCGCCTCGGTCGTCAGCACCGCGGCCGGGCACGGCGGCTGGGCGAACCCGGCTGCGGCGCTCGGTGCGGGAGCCATCGGCGGCACGCTCGCGCTGATCGTGCTTCGCCGCCGCGAAAACGACCCCGCCGCGCTCGCCGTGCTGGCGGCGGCGATCGTCCCGACGCTCGTCGCGGCGCTGCCGCTGCCCAAGCTCCAGGCCGTGCTCGTCGTGGCCGGTGCCGGGGTCGTCCTGCTGGCGGTCTGGGCGGCCCGCCGCTGGTGGCCGGGGCTCGCCGGGCACCTGGCCGGGCTCGCCGGGCTGCTGGCGATCCTGCAGGCGACGGTCACCCAGTTCGACGGCCCGGCCCGGGCCGCGGTGCTGCTCGGCGAGGCGCTGCTGCTCGTCGTGGCCGCACTGGGCGGTCGCAACCGGTTCGCGTTGGGCACCGCGCTCGGCTTCGCGGCGATCGGCGGCCTGGTCGGTGTCTTCTTCGCCGTCACGCCGGCTTTTCTGATGGTGTACCGGAACCGGCCGGCCGGCGACGTCGCCGGCGCGCTCGCGGTCGCCTTGCTGCTCCTCGCGGCGTCGGTCGTGCTGCCGTGGGCGGCGCAGCGGCTGGAGGTCTTCCGCGGGCCGGTCGACGACCTGCCGATCTGGCTCGTCGCCGGGGTTGCCGCGCTGTACGGCGCCGCCGGGGTCGTGCTGTGCGGGTCGCTCCTGGCCTTGCCCGACCGCGCCGGGTTCCTCCTGGGCCACGCGCTGATCACGGTGTCCTGGACGATCGCGGCGCTCGTGCTGCTCCTGCGCGGCATCGACGTCGTCGGCCTGCGCGTGAGCGGGCTCGTCCTGGTCGGCGCGGCGGTCCTCAAGCTGGTGCTGTTCGACCTGGCGGCTTTGGACGGCCTGGCGCGGGTTGGCGCGTTCCTCGGCGCGGGCCTGGTGCTGCTCGCGGCCGGCACGCGGTACGCCAGGCGCGTCGCTTCGCGCTGACGCGGGAGAAGATCGGCCGGCTGACCGTCAGTCCACAGTGGACAACTCAAGGCGCATGACCACGCGTCGAGGCGTCGGATGGCTTACTTCCGCAAAGCCCGCGTCGGCGAACACCTGGCGGGCGCCGACGTGCAGCTCGCCCCACGTGATCTCCTTGCCCGGCTGGGTGATCATCGGGTACGCCTCGAGCGCGCGGGCACCGCGTTCGCGGGCGAAGCCGATCGTGGCGCGGGCCAGCGGGTAGGTGAGGCCGCGGCCGCGGTAACCCTTGCGGACGGCGAAGCACGTCACCGCCCAGACGCCGTCGTCGTCCTTGTCCTCGGCGCGCCCGGTCCACGGGACGCGCGTGCCGCGCAGCTTGGGGTAGGCGGTCCGCGGCTCGACGGCCACCCAGCCGGCGGGCTCGCCGTCGACGTAGGCGACGAGCCCGCTGGTGGGCGCGCCCGGCCGGCCGCACGCCGTCTGGGTCCGCAGCATGGCGGTGCGCTCCTCCTGCGTGGAGTCGCGCCAGATCCAGCCGGCGACCTTGAACCGCTGGCACTGGCAGCGGCCGGGGTAGTCGGCGGTCCCGAAGATCGCGACAAGGTCGTCCCGCGACGCCTCGTTGGCGGGCACGACGGTCACGGCGGAAACCGGCTCGGTCATGGTCCTGCAGCCTAGATCGACAGCGGCGGCCGAGCACCCACCCGAGGCCGGGCGGTGCTGGATCAGCGGGTGGAACCCGGATCGGCCACGTATCTTCTTTCTTGTGGCGGAACACACCGGCGAATCCCGGAACGAGCAGCTGACTCGCAACGTCGGGGAGTTGCTGCAGGAGCTGCGGGTCGCGCAGGCCGGCGTGCAGATCCTCTTCGGCTTCCTGCTGTCGGTCGTGTTCACCGACCGGTTCCACGACGCGAGCGGGTTCGAAAAGTCCCTGCACCTGTCCGCGGTCGTGCTCGCGGTCGCTGCGACGGCGTCGCTGACCGCGCCCGCCGCGTGGCACCGGCTGCTGTTCCGCACCGGCAGCCGGGAGCGGATCCTGGCCATCGGCAACCGGCTCGTGCTGGTCGGGCTGGTCTGCCTGGCCCTGGCGATCACCTCGACCGTGGCGCTGATCGCCAAGGTGGTCTACGGCGGGATCGCCATGACCGTCATGGGCGTGCTGTCGCTGCTGCTCTTCGGGCTGCTGTGGTTCGCCATGCCGTTCCGGCTGAACCCGAAACCCGCCACTCAGCCGACCGGGCCACCCAAGTAGAGCGTGTCCTCCTGGACGAAGCAGAGCGGGTTGCCGAAGGGGTCGTCCGCGTAGAACGACCGTTCGCCCCAGAACTGGGTCTCGATCGCGTCGTCGATCCAGCGCGGCTCGGCGGCACGCACCAGCCGGAACGTTTCGTCGACGTCCTCGACCGCGAGGTAGACGATCCGCGGGTCGCGCTGCGGGCGCGGTTCGCGGTGCTCCAGCGGCGCCTCGACGCAGGCGAGCACCACGTCGCCGCAGGTGAAGTAGTGCCGGTTGACCGCGATCCGCTCGCCGGGGTGCCCGAGCACCCGCGCGTAGAAGGCGACCGCGACCTCGATGTCGTCGACGGGCTGGATCAGCCGGAAGACCCGCGGTCCGCTCATGGCGCGAACAGTACCGCTGTTCATCCCGAGTTCGGCGGCAGTTGCCGGGGCGGTCGGCCGGCGCCCGTAGCTTCCGGCGCGTGACTGACACCTCTCGCCGGAACTTCCTCCTCGGCGCGGGCGCCGCCGCCGCGGCGACCCTGCCGGCCGTCGCCCTCGGCGCGCCCGTCAATGCCGCCGAAGCGCAGGGCCACCACCGCCCCGACGCCGAAGATCCGCGCTTCACGCTCGTGGTCATGCCGGACACGCAGTACCTGTTCGACGAGGACCGTGGTGACGCGGCCCCGCTCGACGCCTCGCTGCGCTACGTCCTCGACGAGTCGGCTGACAACGTTGTCTTCCTCGCTCACCTCGGAGATCTCACCCAGAACGGCCGCGTGGACGAGTTCTCGCGCATCAGCAAGTCGTTCCAGGTCCTCGACCGCCGCCGGTTCCCGTACAGCACCCTCGCGGGCAACCACGACATCGACGGCTCGAAGGACGACCAGCGCGGCCCGTCGCCGTACCTCGACGCGTTCGGCCCGCAGCGCCAGCGCAATTCCCCGACGTTCAAGGGCGCGTCCAAGGACGGCTACAACACCTACCACGTCTTCCGCGGCGGCGGCCGGGAGTGGCTGCTGCTCGCGCTCGACTGGCGGCCGTCCGCGGGCGGCCTGAACTGGGCGAAGCAGGTCCTGGCGCAGCACCCGACGCTGCCCGCGATCCTCACCATCCACGAGCTGGTCTGGGCCGACGACGACCACCAGGCCCAGTTCTCGACGTTCGGCGAACTCGTCTGGAAGGAGCTGGTCGACGGCAACGACCAGATCTTCCTGACGCTGAACGGGCACTACTGGCCGACCGGGCGCACGGTCCGCAAGAACGCCGCCGGCCATGACGTCCACGTGCACATCGCCAACTACCAGGACCGCTACTACGGCGGCAGTGCGATGGTCCGGCTCTACCAGTTCGACCTCGCGCGCGGCGTGGTCGACGTCCGGACGTTCTCGCCGTGGCTCGCCGCGCAGGACCACCTGTCCGAAATGCAGCAGGTCGAGGTCGAACGCAGCGGCGCCGCCGACTACTTCAGCCTGGAGATCGACTTCGCCGAGCGCTTCAAGGGGTTCGCGCCGGTGCCGGTCCCGCCCGGTCGCCCCGCGAAGCAGCTGCTGGTGCCGGGGACCGTCGCCTACTGGCGCTTCGAAGGCGGCCAGGACGGCGTCGTGGTGCCCGACGACGTCGTCGTGCGCGACCAGACCGGCCGCGGCAACGACCTCACCCGCGTCACCGCGCCGGGCAGTGGCCCGGACGCGCTGAAGTACTCGAGCCGGTTCTCGCCGCGGCAGCCGTCGCGG
This sequence comes from Amycolatopsis sp. NBC_01488, assembly GCF_036227105.1. Lineage (NCBI taxonomy): Bacteria > Bacillati > Actinomycetota > Actinomycetes > Pseudonocardiales > Pseudonocardiaceae > Amycolatopsis > Amycolatopsis sp. NBC_01488. Next base: position 2,768,359 of record NZ_CP109434.1, read on the forward strand.
GCGAGCCTGAGCTTCGACGGCGGCCGCGACCCGAGCCGCGGCGCGTACCTGCGCACGGTCGACGCGGCGCCGATGAACGAGCTCACCTTCGAGCGCGGCTACACCGTCGAGGCGTTCTTCTGGCTGCCGGCGAACTTCAAGGACGGCCACCACGGCTGGTGCGGCCTGTTCGCCCGGCAGGGCAGCGGCGCGGCCGCGGGCAAGACCGGCGACGACCCGAAGGAATCGGCCGCCACACTGTCCCTTTCGGACGGTGGGGAGCTGCAGTGGGCGGTGTTCCCGCTGAACCAGAACCGGATCTCGACGAGCTGGGGCCACGAGCTGCCGGTCGAGAAGTGGTGGCACGTCGCCGTGGTCAACGACGGCCGCCGCACGACGGTGTTCGTCGACGGCTGCCCGGTGGTGCGGAACCCGGCCACGCCGGCGGTCGGGCTCGCGAACCCGGGCGGCTCGTGGCTGGTCGGCGCGTCCTCCTACGAGGGCAAGGTCGACCGCAGTTTCGCCGGGCTGCTGGGTGACGTGCGGGTCGTGGACCGGCCGCTGAACCCGCGTGAATTCATGCTGGGCTGACGGGCTTGACAGCGGGTGGACAATGAAAATTCGGCGTGCTCTCCAGAATGGATGGAAGAACCCGCCGAATGTTCCATCAGTCTAGCCGCTGTGAGGGGAACTTGTCAAACCAGGGGTACGACGAGGAATTGCGGGAAGAACGGGCCTACGTCGCCGGGCTGTACGCGCGGCTCGACCGCGAGCGCGCGGTGGCGCAGGCCCGCTACCACGGCGCACTCGGGCAAACCGGGCTGACCCCAGGAGAACGGGAAACCGACGTCCGCTGCCGGTCGCGGGAAGCGGCCCGGCTGGACGTCGCCGACAACAGCCTTTGTTTCGGCCGCCTGGACGCCGTTTCCGGGGAAACCAGCTACATCGGCCGGATCGGGCTGTTCGACGCGGAAAACGACTACGAACCGTTCCTGCTGGATTGGCGGGCGCCGGCGGCACGGCCGTTCTACGTCGCCACCGCGGCGACGCCGGAAAACATGCGCCGCCGCCGTCAGTTCCGCACGCTGGGCCGAAAGGTCGTCGATTTCACCGACGAAGTCCTCGGCCGTCCGCAGGCGGGCGAACGCGGGGACGCGGCGCTGTTGGCGGCGGTCAACGCGCCGCGCGGCGAGGGCATGCGGGACATCGTCGCGACCATCCAGGCCGAGCAGGACGAGGTCATCCGGCTCGGCCACCAGGGCGTCCTGGTGGTCGAAGGCGGGCCCGGCACCGGCAAGACGGCCATCGCGCTGCACCGCGTGGCGTACCTGCTCTACACCCACCGCGAGCGGATGTCGCGCACCGGCGTCCTGGTGGTCGGGCCGAGCCCGCTGTTCCTCGACCACATCGGCCGCGTGCTGCCCTCGCTCGGCGAGTCGGACGTCGTCTTCCGGACGCCCGGCGACCTGGTGCCCGGGCTGCACGTCACCGCCGAGGACCCGCCGGAAGTGGCGCGGCTGAAGGGGTCGCTGAAGATCCTCGACGTGCTCAGCGCGGCGGTCGCCGACCGGCAGAACGTGCCGGACGAACCGGTGCCGGTCGAGCTGGCCGACGTCACCGTGGAGCTCGACGCCGACCTCGCGGCCGGCGCCCGGCTGGAGGCGCGCCGGTCCGGGTTGCCGCACAACGAGGCCCGCGCGGTCTTCCGCGAGCACGTCACGGCGGCCGTCGCCGAGCGGGCCGTCGCGAAGATCGGCGAGGGTTGGCTGACCAGGGCGGACCGCGGGGCATGGGCGGACCTGCGCGCCGACGTCCTCGACGAGCTGGCCGAGCACGAAGACCTCGACGGCACGCTCGCGGCGCTGTGGCCGGAGCTGACGCCAGAGACTCTGCTGGCGCCGCTGTACATGTCGCCGCGCCGGCTCGAAGCCGCCGGGGCCGACCCGGCGCTGTTCCGCGCGGACGGCGCGGCCTGGACGGTCTCGGACGTGCCGCTGCTCGACGAGCTGGCCGATCTGCTCGGCCGCGACGTCACCGCCGAACGCGCGGCCGCAAGACGTCAGACGGAGGAAGACGCCGAGTACTCCGCCGGGGTCCTGGAGCTGCTCAAGCTGGACCGCGAGGAAATGGACGAAGACGTCCTGCTGGCCGCCGAGCACCTGCTCGACGCCGGGGACCTGGCCGATCGGTTCGTCGAGCGCGACACCCGCGACCTCGCCGAGCGCGCGGCCGCGGACCGCGACTGGACGTACGGGCACGTCGTCGTCGACGAGGCGCAGGAACTGTCCGAAATGGACTGGCGGACGCTGATGCGGCGGTGCCCGAGCCGGTCGTTCACGATCGTCGGCGACCTCGCGCAGCGTCGCAGCGCGGCCGGAGCGACGGCGTGGGAGCCGATGCTCGCGCCGTACGTCGCCGATCGGTGGGCGTACCGGGAGCTGACCGTGAACTACCGGACCCCGGCGGAGATCATGGCCGTCGCCGGCGCGCTGCTGGCGGAGTTCGCGCCGGCCGCGCGGCCGCCGGAATCCGTGCGCGCGTGCGGAGTCCGGCCGTGGTCCCGGCGCGTTGCGGACGGCGAGGTGCAGGACGCCGTCGACGAGTTCGAGCGCGACGAGGCCGGCCGCGAGGGCACCAGCGTCGTCATCGGGCCGCCCGGCGTGCCGGGCACGATCCCGCCGTCGGCGACGAAGGGCCTGGAGTTCGACGCGGTCCTCGTCGTCGAGCCGGAGCGGATCCTGGCCGGGGGCGCGCGTGGCGCGGCCGAGCTGTACGTCGCGCTCACCCGCGCGACGCAGCGCCTCGGCGTCCTGCACCGGGATCCGCTCCCGGCGGTGCTGGCCGGGCTCGCCGAAGCGGGCTCGCCCGCGCGGTCCGGCCACCGCCGGTTCCTGTAGCGGCTCGTGAGTGAGAAACAGCGTTAGAACACTGTTTCTCACTCACGACGGGCTACGCCGTGAGCCGGCCCCATGCGTAGTTCTGCTTGGCCAGCTTCAGGTACACGAACAGCTCGGTCCCGGACACGCCGTCGATCTTGCGGATCTCCTCGCCCAGCACTTCGAGCATGTGGTCGTCGTCCCGGCAGACGAGTTCGGCCAACAGGTCGTAGCGCCCGGCGCACAGCACGACGTAGTGCACGTGCGCGAGCTCGGAGAGCTTGTCCGCCACCACGCGCGGATCAGCGCCGTCGACGCTGATGCCGACCATCGCCTGGCGCGTCAGATCGACGTTGGCCGGGTCGGTCACCGCCACGATCTGCATGAGGTCGTCGCGCAGCAGCCGCTGCACGCGCTGGCGGACGGCTCCCTCCGAAAGCCCGACCGCCTTCGCGAGCGCGGTGAACGACGCGCGGCCGTCCTGCTGCAGCAGGGCGATCAGTGATCTGTCCGTGTTGTCCAGTCCGCGCGCACGTGAATCGTCACCCATGCCGTCCCTCCCTGTGTTTCGGCATGTGATTTGTCAAGTGCGCAGCGTATCGAGACCTGACCAGAAAGCGAGACCCCCGCGCCAGCTTCACGTGATCCGGCGCGAGGATCGTGATTTGCCGAGGAATCGGTGGCTGTGGAGGAAATTCACGAGTCATTCCGGGGCGGGTTCGAGCGCCCGCGCGGGCGTGCTGCCAGCCGGTCAGTGCCCAGGCCTAGCCCAAGTCGCGACGGCTGAGGTCCTCCTCGGTTTCGCGGCGCACGAGCAGCGTCGCGACGCCGTTCTTGACGCCGACCAGGGGCGGCCGGCCGACCTGGTTGTAGTTCGACGCCAGCGAGTGGTGGTACGCGCCGGTGCACGGCACGGCCAGCAGGTCACCGGCGTGCAGGTCGCCGGGCAGGCTGATGCCGTCGGCGAGGACGTCGCCGGATTCGCAGTGCCGTCCGACGACGGTCATCGGGGTGCGCTGCGCCTTCGACCGCCTGCCGACCAGGCGGGTCGTGTAGCGGGCGCCGTAGAGCGACGGCCGCGCGTTGTCGCTCATGCCGCCGTCGACCGCGACGAACGTCCGGGTGCCGCGCTTGACCGCGCACACGCGGTACACCGTGATCCCGGCCGGCCCGACGAGTGCCCGGCCCGGCTCGATCGTCAAGCGTGGCAAGGGAAAGCCGTGCGCTGCGCACTCGTAGGCCAGTGCGACGCGCAGCCGTCGCGAGTAGCCGCCCAGGTCGAACGCGGGCTCGCCGCCGACGTACGGCACCGCGTGCCCGCCGCCGAGGTCGAGCTCCCGCAGCGTGACGCCGTGCGTGTCGCGGATCCGGACGAGCACCTCGGCCATCCGGCGCGCGGCGGCCTCGTACCGGTCGACGCGGGAGACTTGCGAGCCGATGTGGCAGTGCAGGCCGCGGAGCCGCAACCCCGGTTGGCCTCGTACGGCCTTCACGGCCGCGTCGACGTTGTCGGGAACGCCGTCGAGGAGCGAGAAGCCGAACTTCTGGCCCTCGGTCCCGGTGCTGATGGCGGTGTGCGCCCCGGCCGCGACGCCCGGCGTCACACGGATCATCACCTGCTGCGCACCGGGGACGAGCGCGCCGAGCTGCTCGATCTCGTCGAGCGAGTCGACGACGATCCGCCGGACGCCGTACGCGAGAGCCGCCTTCAGGTCTTCGGGCGTCTTCGCGTTGCCGTGCAGCAGCATGCGCTCCGCGGGGAAGCCGACTGAGCGCGCGACGGCGATCTCGCCCGCGGAGCACGTGTCGAGCGACAACCCCTCTTCGGCGACCCAGCGGAGTACGGACCGCGTACACAGCGCCTTGCTCGCGTACGCGACTTCGACGTCCGGCAGCGCGCGCCGGTACTCGCGCGCGATGTCGCGGACCTGCTGCTCGTCGATGAGGTAGGACGGCGTCCCGAAGCGGGCAGCGAGGTGGCTGACCCGCGCGCCGGCGAAGAGGAGTTCGCCGTCTTCGCCGAGTCGGGTGCTTCGCGGCCAGACTCCGGGCTCGAGGTGATCGTCGGCTTCGCAGCCGAGGCTGGGAAGAAGCTCGCTGAGCGTCACAGGTGCCTCCGGGCATCACGCGGATCGGACTCGGTCAGGACACCGCCGACTCCTTCGCCGCGCGTCCCCCGCGAATGCCGTCCTGACGGGTTCCGGGGCGCCGCTGACGCCTTGTTAACGCGCGAGTAACTTCGGCCACACCCGCGGCTGACCTGCGCAGAGCTGAATTTCCGTGGGGCAGTCGTCACACGAGGCCGAGCTTGCCGCGGGCGCGTCCCGACTGGCTCGCCTGACGGCGGGTCAGGCCGGCCGCCCGGTTCGACGGAAGGCCGTTGCCGCGTGGCCGCTCTGGTCAGCTTGCCTTGTGGTCCGCCGCCGTGCCGCAGACGCAGCCGCGGTCGGTTCCCTGGCCGGCCGCTGTTGCCGCGCAGTAGCGGCGGGCTATTGCGTCGTGCGCCTCCCATGGGTGGGGGCAGTTCGGGCACTGCGGTTCGGTGCGCGGTACCTCGGGTGCGTCGGGCGCCGGGGCCGTCATGCCGGTGCCGCCTTCGTCCGCAGCGGCTCGCCCACCGCGTGGAGGTGCTGCAGCACGTAGCCGTACGAGCGGGCCCAGCCGCACTGGGCGTAGGAAATCCCGTGCCGCTCGCAGAACTCCCGGACGATCACCTGCGCGTGCCTGAGGTTCGGCCGGGCCATGCTCGGGAACAGGTGGTGCTCGATCTGGTAGTTCAGCCCGCCGAGCGCGAAGTCGACGATCCGGCCGCCGCGGATGTTGCGCGAGGTCAGTACCTGCTTGCGCAGGAAGTCGAGCCGGTGCCCGGCCGTCAGCATCTCCATGCCCTTGTGGTTGGGCGCGAACGAGCAGCCCATGTACAGGCCCCACAGGAACTGGTGCACCAGGATGAAGATGATCCCGGTCAGCGGCGACAGCACGATGAACACCGCCGCGAGGTACGCCGCGAGGTGCGCGATCAGGAGCGCGGACTCCAGCTTGCGCCGGCGAAGATCCTTGCGCAGCACCGCTTTCACGCTCGAGACGTGCAGGTTCAGGCCTTCGAGCAGCAGCAGCGGGAAGAACAGGAACGCCTGGTACTTCGCCACCCAGCGCAGGAACCCGCGCTTCTGCGAGCTCTGCGCCTTGCTGAACGCGAGCGCGGCGATGTCGACGTCCGGGTCCTCGTCCTCGTTGTTGGGGTTCGCGTGGTGCCGCGCGTGCGTGCCGACCCACCAGCCGTAGCTCAGCCCGGTCAGTCCACCGTGGACGAACCCGGTGGCGTCGTTCGCCCGGCGGCTGCGGAAGATCTGCTTGTGCCCGGCGTCGTGGCCGATGAACGACAGCTGCGCGAACATCATCGCGAAGAACGCCGCGAGGAACAGCTGCCACCACGAGTCGCCGAGGTAGGCGAAGGCGACCCAGCCGCCGCCGAACGCAGCGAGGTTGAGGCCGATCCGGATTGCGTAGTACCGGCGTCGCCGTCGGAGGAGTCCCGCGTCCTTGACGAGGCGGGACAGCTCGGCGAAGTCACTGCCGGCTGTGGCGGGGGTATCTGGAACCTGGGTGGAGGTCATCGGCGTCACCGCTCTGGCTAAGTCGTAAAGGCTTGTCCAGCAACGGTTTCCGGCCCCGACGGGGTCCGGGTCCGGTCCGGGAAAGGGCACTGGGGCCTGGTCGCGGTAGGCACCGCGTCCTGTCCCCAGCCTCCCATCCCGCCGCCGTCATGGCAATTCCCCACGGCCTGCCGAAGAGGTGTACAGTCAGCCACATCGGGATGAAAGGTGACTTACCACACACCCGAAACTTTCCGGTCGGGCAGCTCCGACCGGGGGACAGGAGCCGAGTCCGGGTCCGGAACCCGCTCGTAGGCAACCATGTCGGCCGTTCGGCCGGCGAGCAGCCGCCCGTAGTCGCGCAGAGCGACGCCCGAGGCGCCCAATGGGGTTGCTACAGCTTGTTTCTTCCGGCGCGACTCCGGTCATCAGGTGGCTCGTCGGCGAGCCGGACTTCCGCGTCACCGCGCTCCGGCACGCCGACGAACCGCCACCTTCACGAAAGCCCCCAGGACGAAAGCAGTCCGAAGAGCCGTTCGCGTTCGGCTCCCGTCAGCAGCCGGCTCGGCGGCCGGACGTCCGGACGGCACAGGCCGAGCTGCCCCAGCGCGTCCTTGACGACGCTGACGTTGTTGGCGTTCCCGTTCGCGGCGCGCAGCTCCTCGAACGGCCGGATCCGCTCCCAGACCGTCATCGCGGCCGGATAGTCCCCTGTGGACAGTGCGTGGAACATCTCCAGTGAGATCGCCGGGTCGACGTTCACCAGGCCCGACGTGAAGCCCGTGGCGCCGACGGCGAAGTACCCGGGCGCCGAGAGCTCGGCCAGGCCGGCGATCCACACGAACCGTTCGAAGCCCGCGTCGCGCGCGACCGACCCGAACCGCACCGGGTCCGGCACGGCGTACTTCACGCCGATGACGTTCGGCGCCGCCTCGCCGAGGGCGTGCAGCTGCTCGCCGCCGATCGCCGGGTTGCGGACGTAGAGGACGACGCCCAGTTCGGGTACCGAGGCGGCGATCGCGGCGTGGTAGTCGACCCAGCCTTCGCCGGAGACGTACGGGTGCACCGGCTGGTGGATCATGATCATGTCGGCCCCGGCGTCGCGCGCGTGCGCGGCGGCCCGCGTGGCCGACGCGACGTCGTGGCCGATCCCGGCGAGCACGCTCGCCCGGCCGGCCACGGCCTCGACGGTGACCTCCAGGCACTGCCGCGCTTCGGCGGCGTCCAGCGCGTAGAACTCGCCGGTGTTCCCGTTCGGCGTCACGACTTCGATGCCACCGGTGATCAGGCGGTCGACGAGTTTCGCGTACGTCTGGCCGTCGACGGCGCCTTCGGCGTCGAACGGCGTGACCGGGATGGCCACCACCCCGGAAAGCCGCCGCCTCTGCTGCTCGAACGTCATCGGGCCCCCTTCGGATCGCCGGTCTCTGTGGTGCTTTCGCCGGGAAGCCCGAAGGCGATCCGGTCGATGAAATCGGTGATGTGCCTGCGAAGCAGGTGCTCGGCCTGCCGGGCGTTCCCGCTCTCGGCGGCCGTCAGGATCGCCCGGTGCTCGCCCGCTTCGCCCTGCCACGTCGGGCTGATGCCCCAGCCGGTGACGGTGATCAGCGCGGCCTGGTCGCGCAGCCCGTCGAGGATTTCGACCAGCAGCGGGTTCCCGCAGCCGGAGTAGAGCGCGCGGTGGAACAGCCGGTTGGTCAAGCTGGCCTTCGCGCGGTCGGCGGCCGCCCTGCCGGTGCCGACCTCGGCCAGGACCTGGCGCGCCGGCTCGAAATCCGCCCCGCGCTCGACAGCGCGTCGGACGGCTTCGGGCTCGAGAAGCGCGCGCAGGTCGTACACCGCGTACGCGCTCTCCGCGTCCATGACCCGGACCGCGGCCCCCTTGTACGTGCTCATCGTGACCAAACCGGAACCGGCCAGGATCCGCAGCGCTTCGCGCACCGGCGTCTTCGACACCCCGAGCAGGGCGCCCACCTCGGTCTCGACGAGCGTTTCGCCCGGCCCGAACTCCCCGCTCAAGATCGCGTCCTTGATCGCGTCGCGCACGAAATCCGTGCGCGAGACGGGCGGCGGCGGCCTCCGGGCCGAAGAAGTGCTCGCCACTGGCATGTCCGATCTGATATACGATGCGACATACAACATTATCATGGACCCAGGGAGCAGCCATGCAGCGTCGCACCGGCTTCCGATTCCGACGAGTGCTCCTGGCGACCGGCCTCGCCGCCGGGCTGGCGGCCTGTGGCGCGCCCGGCGGTGACGGCGGCCAGGCGGCGGCCCCGTCGGCCGTGCCGGACAAGCCGAGCAAGCCCGTCACCCTGAACATCCTCGACATCGCCGGCAACCTCCAGCTCACCAAGCAGATGATCGAGAACTTCAAGGCCGCGCACCCCGAAGTGCTCTCGAAGGTCACGTACTCGACCGCGCCCGCGCCGAGCATGGCGGGCAAGCTGAAGGCCGAGCAGGACGGCGGCGTCGCCCAGACGCACCTGGTCCTCAGCGGCACCGACGGCCTGTCCGCCGGCATCGCGAACGGCACGCTCGCGAAGGTCCTCCCGGACTTTTCGAGCCGGTTCCCGAACCTGATGCAGAACTACCTCGAGCCCGCGGCCAAGATGCAGGAGCTCGCCAACGGCTACGGCGTCGAGGTCGTCTACTACCCGTCCGGTCCGTTGCTGGAGTTCAACCCGGGAGCGGTCCCGGCGGCGCCGGCGTCCCCGCAGGAACTGCTCGACTGGGCGAAGGCGCACCCGGAGAAGTTCCAGTACGCGCAACCGTCGAACTCGGGTCCGGGCCGGACGTTCCTGATGGGCCTGCCGTACCTGCTCGGCGACAAGGACCCGAAGGACCCGGACAAGGGCTGGGACAAGACCTGGGCATACCTGCAGGAGCTGGGCAAGTACGTGAAGTACTACCCGTCCGGCACCACCGAGACGATGAAGAACCTCGCGTCCGGCTCGGTGGACATGATCATGTCGACGACCGGCTGGGACATCAACCCGCGCAAGCTCGGCACGGTGCCCAACACGGTCAAGACCGCGATCATGCAGCCGATGCACTGGGTCACCGACGCCCAGTACGCCCTGATCCCGAAGGGCCTCTCGCCCGACCAGGAGTCGGCGATCCTGCAGCTGATCGCGTGGATGCTGAAGCCGGACCAGCAGGCGATCGCCTACGACGACGGCTACTTCTACCCCGGCCCGGCGGTCAAGGACGTCACGCTGCAGATGGCGCCGCAGAAGAGCCAGGACACGATCAAGCAGTTCGGGCGCCCGGAGTACGAGCAGTGGATCGCGCAGTACCCCAAGGAGACCTCGCTGCCGGCCGAGCAGCAGGTGAAGGCGTTCGACAAGTGGAACCAGCTGGTCGGCGGCTCGAAGGTCGGCAAGAAGTGACGTTCGAGCAGCTCCGGCTGGACGGGGTGTCCCGGAGCTTCGGCACCGCGAACGCCCTCAGCGGCCTCGACCTCGCCATCGTGCGCGGCGAGTTCGTGGCCCTGCTCGGCCCGTCCGGCTGCGGCAAGTCGACCGCGCTGAACTGCCTGGCCGGCCTGCTGCCCCTGACGGGCGGCAGCATCTGGCTCGACGACGCCCGCATCGACGGCCAGCCCCCGGAGCGGCGCGGGTTCGGGATGGTCTTCCAGAACTACGCGCTGTTCCCGCACATGACGGTCCGTGCCAACGTCGGCTTCGGCCTCAAGATGCGCAAGGTCGGCCGCGCCGACGCCCGGCGGCGGGTCGACGAGGCCCTGCGCCTGGTCCAGCTCACCGATCACGCGGCGAAGTTCCCCGCGCAGCTCTCCGGTGGGCAGCAGCAGCGCGTCGCCATCGCACGGGCCGTCGTGCTGGAGCCGCCGGTCGTCCTGATGGACGAGCCGCTGTCCAACCTGGACGCCAAGCTCCGGCTCGAGATGCGGATGGAGATCCGCCGCCTCCACCAGACGCTCGGCTTGACCACGGTGTACGTCACGCACGACCAGGAGGAGGCCCTGTCCCTGGCCGACCGCCTGGTGGTCCTGCGCGACGGCACGGTCCAGCAGGTCGGCACGCCCGAGGAGGTCTACGCCCAGCCGGTGAACAGCTACGTCGCGTCGTTCATGGGCTACCGCAACCTCCTGGACGTGACGGTCACCGGCACCACGGGCTCGTCGGTCACCGTGGCGGGCGCCGGCGTCCGGCTGACGGGCCGTGGGTCAGTCACCGAAGGCCCGGCCAAGGTGGCGATCCGCCCGGAGGACTTCGAGGTCGGCGACGGCGCGGCCAACGCCCTCGACGTGACGGTCGAGATCGTCGAGTACCACGGCCGCGAGCTGTCGGTCTCGGCCCGCCTCGAGAGCGGGACGCCGGTGTACTTCCGGACGGACAAGCGCCTGGCCCCGGGAGACACAGCCAAGATCGGTGTCCCGGCCGAGCGGGTCCTGGTGTTCGCGCCATGACCGCCGTCGCGAGCGCCCGGCCCGCACTGCGTCACCGCTTGGCGGAGCGCGGCATCGACCGCACCCTGTTCCTCCTGGTACCTGGTCTGCTGGTCATCCTCTGCCTGTTCCTGTACCCCTTCCTCTACGGTCTCCAGCTGTCCTTCGCCCCGCGCCAGGGCGGGGTCTTCGCCAACTACGCGCGGTTCTTCGGCGACCCGTACCTGCGCGACACCGTCTGGACGACGCTCGGTATCGCGCTGCCCGCGACGTTCGTCAACGTGCTCGCCAGCATCCCGATCGCCTACGTGATGCGCGGCCGCGTCCGCGGCAAGCGCCTCCTGACGACGATCCTCGTCGTGCCGATCACGCTCGGCACGGTGCTCACCGCCCAGGGCCTGATCATGTACGGCGGCCCGGCCGGCTGGCTGAACAAGGTGCTCACCGTCCTCGGCATCACCGACGACCCCCTCCCGCTGATCCACAACTACACCGGCGTGCTGCTCTCCCTGGTGATCACCGGTTTCCCGTTCTCCTTCCTGCTGACGCTGTCCTATCTCTCGGGCATCGACCCCTCCTTGGAGAAAGCGGCCGCGACGCTCGGCGCGAACTGGGTCCAGCGCTTCCGGCGGATCACGCTGCCCCTGCTCGCTCCCGGCCTGGCGATCACCTTCTGCCTTTCGTTCGTGATGGCGTTCTCGGTCTTCCCCTCGGCGCAGCTCGTCGGCGACCCCGCGAACGAGACCCGCGTCATCTCGATCGCGGCCTACCACGCCGCGTTCGAGGAGTACGACTACTCGATGGGCTCGGCCGTCGCGATGCTCATGGCGGTGGTCATGCTGATCGTGATCGGCCTGGTCATGACGTGGCGCGCCACGCTGTACCGCGGAGCCACCGGAGGCAAGGGATGACCGGTTGGGTCGCGCGTCCCGGACGTTGGGTCGTCTGGGCCGTCGTCGCGTTCTTCTTCGTCAACCTGGCCGGCGTGGTGCTCTCGGTGGTCGTCGACTCGTTCGGCGTCCAATGGTTCGGTACCTGGCTCCCGGACGGCTTCACCACCCACTGGTACGCCGACGCCTGGCGCGAGTTCGACCTCTCCGACGTCCTCCTCACCACGGCGATCGTCGCGCTCGTGGTGATCGCCGTGTCGGTGGCGGTCGGCGTCCCGGCCGCCTACGCGCTGGCCCGCCGCTCGTTCCCCGGCAAGCGCCTGGTGATGCTGCTGTTCGTGCTGCCGATCCTGATCCCTCCCATCACCTACGGCATTCCGCTCGCCACCGTGCTCTACAAGTTCCACCTGGCCGGCACGATCACCGGCGTCATCCTGGCGAACCTCGTGCCGTCGGTGCCGTTCGTGGTGCTGACGATGACGCCGTTCATCGAGCAGATCGACCCGAAGATCGAAGCCGCCGCGCGCATGTCCGGTGCGCGCACGGTCTCGGTGTTCACCCGGATCCTGGGCCCGCTGCTGCTGCCGGGCATCCTGGCCGCCTCGATCCTCGTGCTCGTCCGGACGGTCGGCATGTTCGAGCTGACGTTCCTCACCGCCGGCCCGGACTCGACGACCCTCGTCGTGGCGCTCTACAACTCCGTGTTCGCCGCGGGCATCCGGGCCAACCAGTCGGTCGACGCCATGGCGACCATCTACACCGCCTCCATGCTCGTGCTCCTCATCGTCGCGTTGCGGTTCGTGAACCCGACCCAGCTGGTGACCCGGATCCGGGAGGAGACCTAGTCCGTTCGTTCATGTGTTCGACTTTACCGCGGAAAGTCGAACAAGTGATCGACACGATCGGGCGAACCTGGTTCCTTGCGCCTCCCCCGAGGGGAGGTGTCACGCTGGCGGCATGCGGTATTCGATCGGCGAGCTGGCCCGCCGCACCGGGCTGACGATCAAGGCCGTCCGGTTCTACTCCGACCGCGGTCTCGTGCCGCCGTCCGGGCGCAACGCCGCAGGTCATCGCCGTTACGACGACGCCGCGCTCGCCCGCCTCGACCTCATCCGCACCCTCCGCGAGCTGGGCGTCGACCTCGCCACGATCCGGCGGGTCGTCGACGGCGAAGCGACCGTCGCCGACGTCGCGGCGAGGCACGCCGAGGCCCTGGAAGTGCAGATCCGCGTGCTGCGCGTGCGTCACGCGGTGCTGGCGGCCGTGGCGAAACGCGGCTCGACCCCGGAGGAGACGACCCTGATGCACGAGCTGGCCCGACTGTCCGAAGTGGAACGACGTCGCCTGGTCGACGCCTTCCTCGCCGAGGCCCTGGGAGGCCGCGCCGACCTCGACGGCATCGCCCGCACGCTGACCCCGGAACTGCCGGAGGACCCACGCCCCGAGCAGCTCGAAGCGTGGATCGGGCTGGCCGAACTGCTGCGGGACAAGGAGTTCCGCGCGATCCTGCGCCGGCTCACGGAACAGCACGAAGGTGGCCTGCGCCGCGACTTGGCCGCCGAGGTCCGCGACGCCGTCACGCCGGCCCTGGAAGCCGGAGTCGCGCCGAGGTCGCCGGAGGCCACGGCGATCGTCGGCGGGCTCGGCCGTGACCCCCGTCAGGTGCGGGAATGGCTCCGCCTCGTCAACGATCCCCGGCGCGAGCGCTACCTGCGGCTGCTCGCGGTGGTCAACGGCTGGGCCGCGCCGGACAGCCTGGCTCCGGCGTTCGACTGGCTGACCGCGGCTACGGCCTGACCTCGGCCCTGATCCACGCCAGCGCGTCAGCCGCCGGCCGCGCGTCGACCCGGCGTCCGTCGCGCAGCCGCAGGGAAAGCTGCCCGGCGGCGACCTCCTGTGGCCCGAGCACGGCCTGGAACGGCACCAGCCGGCCGTCCCGGATCCGCGCGCCGAGGCTGCCTTCGGACGCGATCTCGACCCGCAGGTCGTCACACCGGTCCAGGATTTCCTGTGCGTAAGGGATTTCGGCGGAGGACAGCGGGAGCAGCCGCAGTTGCACCGGCGCCAGCCAGGCCGGGAACGCGCCGCCGTGCACCTCGACCAGCTGAGCGACCGCGCGTTCGACGCTGCCGATGATGCTGCGGTGCACCATGACCGGCCGGTGTTTCGCCGCGTCCGCGCCGACGTACTCGAGGCCGAACCGCTCGGGCATGGGGAAGTCGATCTGCACGGTGGACAGGGTCGATTCGCGGCCCGCGCCGTCGACGATCTGGACGTCGATCTTCGGCCCGTAGAAGGCCGCTTCGCCCTCGACCGCGTCGTACGGGAGCCCGTCGAGGACCGAACGCAGGATTCCCACCGCGTGGTCCCAGTTCCCGGGAACGTACTTCCCGCCGTCGCCGGGCAGGGAAAGCCGGTAGCGGGCCGGGCTGATGCCGAGTGCGCCGTAGGCCTGCCGGATCAGGGCCAGCGCGGCGGCGGCCTCGGCTTCGACCTGGTCGGGGGCGCAGAAGATGTGCGCGTCGTTGAGCTGGATCGCGCGCACGCGGCTCAACCCGCCGAGCACGCCGGAAAGCTCACTGCGGTACATCCCGCCGATTTCGGCGATGCGCAGCGGCAGTTCGCGGTAGCTGCGGCCGCGCGAACGGTAGATCAGCGCGTGGTGCGGGCAGAGGCTCGGCCGCAGCACGAGCTGCTCGCCGCCGACGTCCATCGGCGGGTACATGTCGTCGCGGTAGTGCGACCAGTGGCCGGAGATCTCGTACAGCTCGCGTTTGCCGAGGACGGGGGAATTGACGTGCCGGTATCCCGCGCGGCGTTCGAGACCGCGGACGTACTCCTCCAGGCTGTGGCGGACGATCGCGCCGTCGGGCAGCCAGTAGGGCAGCCCGGCGCCGATGAGCGGGTCGGTGTCGAACAGGCCGAGCTCACGGCCGAGCTTGCGGTGGTCGTGCATTGTGGACTCCTCGTGGACGGCGAGGCGGGTGACCACAAGACGAAGCCCGGGGCGACCGCCCCGGGCTTCGGTGAGCATGCTTCAGCGCGCCGGGACACTTTCCGGCGTCGTCGTGTTCGCTGCGCGCTGCATGGTTTCCACGGTACCCACGCCCGCCAGCCGTTTTCACGAAGCCAGGAACAGCTCGAGCTGCTCGACGACGAACGCGTGGTCGTCGGCCTGCGGCAGTCCCGAAACGCCCACCGTCCCCACCGGGCCCACGCCGCGCACCAAGACCGGGAACACGCCGCCGTGAGCCGCGTACTCGTCCGGGTTCAGGCGGGAGTCCTGCTCGAACGAGCCGCCCTTCGCGCGGAACTGGGTGCCCACGTAGAACGAGCTGTGGCCGTAGCGGTCCACCACGCGGCTCTTGCGGTCGATCCACGCGTCGTTGTCCGCGGACGTCCCGGGCAGCGCCGCGTGGAAGAGGCGCTGGCCGTTGCGCCGGACCGAGATCGTCACCGGCAGCCCGCGCTCCCTCGCGGCGGCCAGCAGCTGGGCGCCGAGAGCCAGGGCCGTCTCGTTGTCGAACCGGGCGAACTGGAGGCGTTCCTCCTGGTCAGCGAGCTGGGCGAGGCGGTCGGCTTCGGTCATGGGACTATTAAATCAACACTGTTGTTTAATTGCCAGTGAACTCCGTCAGGGACAGCACGTTCCCGTCCGGATCGGTGAACCAGGCGATGCGGCCGCCGGGCGTGGTCCAGATCTTGTCGGTGTCCTGTGGCAGCGTGTCGAACGTGAGGAACTCCACGCCCCGGTCGCGCAGCCCGGCCACCGCCGCCCGGATGTCGTCGACCGCCCAGCCGAGCACGGTGAACGGCTGCGGCGTGAACTCCGCGACGGCGGTGACGCGGAGCATGGTCGCGCCACTGCGGAACACGCACGCGAAGGGGGTCTGCTCGATGAACTCGAGCCCGGCGACATCCGTGTAGAAAGCGCGCGAGCGCTCCAAGTCGGTCGACGGTGCGAAGGCGACCAGTTCCGCTGAGTTGAGCATGGGCCTCACCTCTCTCGGCGGCGAAGGTACTCCTTGTCCAGGCCGCTGACGTGGAGAAAGCTCACGCCCGAGGAGGTGGGCATGGGCCGGATCCGGCGGCGCACGGTGCTCGGCGGGGCGGCCGCGGCCACCGTCGCCGGCTCGCTGTCGGCCTCGTGCGCCGTGCCCGCGCGGAAGGGGACGATCGACGACGTCCGCCACGTCGTGGTGCTGATGCAGGAGAACCGGTCGTTCGACCACTACTTCGGCACCATGGCCGGCGTGCGCGGCTTCGGCGACCGCGCCGCCCTGCGCGACGTCTTCCGCCAGCGCGGCAAGGGCGCGCCAGTGCTGCCGTT
Organism: Amycolatopsis sp. NBC_01488; assembly: GCF_036227105.1. Taxonomy (NCBI): domain Bacteria; kingdom Bacillati; phylum Actinomycetota; class Actinomycetes; order Pseudonocardiales; family Pseudonocardiaceae; genus Amycolatopsis; species Amycolatopsis sp. NBC_01488. The sequence goes on from NZ_CP109434.1 coordinate 2,784,441, forward strand.
CCGCGTGGACACGTCTGTTGTGGACGGCCAGGACCTCAGCGAGCTGCCACACGACTGGAACAGCACGCACCGCGCGTGGAACGGCGGCGCGTACGACGCCTGGGTGGCGGCGAAGGGCCCCATGACGATGGGGTACTTCACGCACGACGACATCCCGTTCCAGCGCGCGCTGGCGAGCGCCTTCACGCTGTGCGACCACTACTTCTGCTCGATTCAGGGCCCGACGCAGCCGAACCGGCTGTTCCACTGGACCGGCACGATCGACCCGGACGGCGTGGCGGGCGGCCCGGTCACCCACAACTTCCCGGACTACGAGCCGTCGTTCCACTGGACGACCTACCCGGAGCGGCTCGAGTCCGCCGGGATCACGTGGCGGATCTACGCGAACGACGAGGAACGCGGCGTCCCCGAGCACTTCGTCGGCGACTACGGCGACAACCCGCTGTGGCTGTTCCGGAACTTCCACGACGCGCTGTACTCGATGGACCCGGCGAAGCGGCGGCTGGCCGAGCGCGCGAACCTGCGCACGAAGCTGCTGCCCGACTCCGGCCAGGGCAAGGACCTCGACCACGTGCTGGCCGCGTTCCTCGCCGACTGCGCGGCCGGGACGCTGCCCGCGGTGTCGTGGGTCGTGGCCCCGTACGGCTACTGCGAGCACCCCGCCGCCCGGCCGGTCGACGGCGGCGCGTACGTCCAGCGGATGCTGAAAGCGTTGTGGGACAAGCCGGAACTGTGGGAATCGACCGTCGTCTTCATCAATTACGACGAAAACGACGGCTTCTTCGACCACGTCGTCCCGCCGACACCGCCACCCGGAACGCCGGGCGAGTACCTGCCGGGAAACCGGCCGGAGAAGGGTGCGGCGTCCGGACCGCCGCTGCCGATCGGGCTGGGGCCGCGGGTGCCGATGACCGTCGTCTCGCCCTGGAGCCGCGGCGGCTGGGTGAACTCGCAGGTCTTCGACCACACGTCGGTGCTGCGCTTCCTCGAGACGTGGACCGGGGTGCGCGAGCCGAACATCTCGGCCTGGCGTCGCGCCATCTGCGGCGACCTGACCAGCTGTTTCGACTTCCGCGCGCACGACACGACCATCCCGCTGCTGCCGGACGCGAACGCGTTGCGCGCCGACGCCGACCGGACGCAGCCCCGGCTGCCGAAGCCCGGTCTGGGCCCGGGGGCGCTGGTGCAGGACCCCGGCACGGCGAAGGCGCGCCCGCTGCCGTACCAGCCGGTCGCCTGGGCCGTGGCCGAGCCGGGCGCGCTGAAGCTGCACCTGGCCAACCACGGCACGCAGACGCTGCAGCTGGCCGCGTACGCCTACCACGCGGGCGGGGCGTCACAGCGCTTCGACGTCGGCCCGAACACCGAGCTGGCGGGCCAAGTCCCGTACGCCGAGTCCTACGACATCGCGATCCACGGCCCGAACGGCTTCGTCGTCGAGGCCTCCGGCAAAGCGGGCCTCGACGCTTCCGTCACGTTCACCCCGGAGCCCGCGTTGCGCGTCACGGTGACCAACAGCGGGCCCGCGCCGGTCGCGCTGAACGACGTCACGATCGCGCCGGAAACCTCGCACGACTTCCCGGTGCCGACGAAGAACGGCTGGTACGACGTCACGTTCGAGGCACCGGGCTGGCGGCGCCGCTTCGCCGGGCACCTCGAGGACGGCCGCCCCTCGCGGACCGGCCCCTAACGCAGGGCGTCCAGCGCGAACGCGGCGAGCATCGCGACGCCGCTCGGCATCGCGTCCTCGTCGAAGAGCACGCGGTTGGAGTGGTTCGCCGCCGCTTCGGCCGGGTCGACGCCGGGCGGGCACGCGCCCAGGAACGCGTACGCGCCCTGAACCCGTTGGAGGACATAGGAAAAGTCCTCGGCACCCATCAGTGGATCCGCCATCAGCTCGACGTTCTGCCTGCCGAGCACGGCCTCCCCGAGCCCCAGGACCTCGGCGGCGACGCGGTCGTCGTTGACGGTCACCGGGTAGCCCGGCTCGACGTCGGCGACGACGCGGCAGCCGTACGCCGCGCCGACCTGCTCGCACACCTTGTACAGCTCGTCGCGGACCAGCGCGCGCGTCGGCTCGGACAGCGTGCGGATCGTGCCCTGCAGCTCGGCGGTCTCCGGGATGATGTTCGTCGTCGTGCCGGCCTGGATCCGCGTCACGGAGAGCACCGCCGGGTCGAACACGCTGACCCGGCGGCTGATCATCGTGTGCAGCGCGCCGACCATCGCCGCGGCCGCCGGCACCGGGTCGATCGTGTGCTGCGGCGCGGAGCCGTGGCCGCCCTTGCCGGTGACGTGCACCGTGAACGAGTCCGCCGACGCCATCTGCGGGCCCGGCCGGACCGACAGCAGCCCGCTGCGGAGGTTGGCGAGGATGTGGACGCCGAACGCGCGCTCGACCCGCGTCCCGGCGGCGTCGAGCACACCTTCGTGGATCATGAACCGGGCGCCGTGGTGCCCCTCCTCGCCCGGCTGGAACATGAACACGACCGACCCCGCCAGCTGATCTTTGCGCTCGGCGAGCAGCCGGGCCGCCGAGGCCAGCATCGCGACGTGCGTGTCGTGCCCGCACGCGTGCATCGACTCCGCGTCCTCGGAGGCGAAGTCCAGCCCCGTCTCCTCGGTCAGCGGCAGCGCGTCCATGTCGCCACGCAGCAGCACCGCCGGGCCGGGGCGCGCGCCGCGCAGGACGGCCGTCAGCGACGTCGTGGCCTTGCCTTCGGTGATCTCCAGCGGCAGGCCGTCGAGGGCTTCCCGGAGCGCCGCCTGGGTGCGCGGCAGGTGGAGCCCCTGCTCCGGGTGGCGGTGCACGACGCGCCGGAGCGCGACCGTGCGGTCTTGCAGCGCCCGCGCGTCGTCGAGGAGGCCGGCGAACGGCGTGCCGGGCAGCGTGGGCAGGTCAGTGGGGCCGGTCATGGTCCCGATAGTGCCCCATGCGGCGCTTCGGGCGCACCGTGCGTGCGTTCGGTCGAGCGGCGGAATACGGTGTGCGCATGGCGGTGGATGAGCCGGTCACGGGCTTCGCGGTAGCCGTGGTCCGGGAAGACGGTCGGTGGCGGTGCAGCGCGCTCGACCCGGGGGCGTTGACCGAGCTCGACGCGGCGATCACAGAACTGGGCAAACTACGGTCCACCGGCGCGTCCTTCGGGCTGCTGGCGGTCGACGACGAGTTCTTCGTCATCGTCCGGCCGAGTCCACGGGGGCCGTCGCTGCTGCTCTCGGACGCGGCGGCGGCGCTGGACTACGACATCGCGGCGGACGTCCTCGACGTCCTGCGCGTCGATCCGCCGGACGAAGAGGACGACTCCGTCTGGCCCGAGGGCGACCTGGAGATCCTCGCCGACCTCGGGCTGCCCGGGCCGGAACTGGAGGTCATCGTCGGCGAGGTCGACCTGTACCCGGACGAGCAGCTGCAGATGGTCGCGCAGCGCTGCGGGTTCGGCACCGAGTTCGCCAAGCTCCTGGACGAGCTCTGAGACGGCCGTCCGACACCGAGGCCGTGGAGGCCGCGCTCGAAGCCGCGCGCGCTCCCGGCTCGGACGTGCCGATCGGGGCGGTCGTGTTCGGCCCCGACGGCCTCCCCCTGGCGGCGGCCCGCAACGCCCGCGTCGAGCTGGGCGACCCGACGGCGCACGCGGAGATCCTCGCGCTCCGCGCGGCGGCGGGCGTGGTGGGCGACGGCTGGCGCCTGGAGGGCTGCACGCTGGCGGTGACGCTGGAGCCGTGCACGATGTGCGCGGGCGCGCTGGTGCTGGCGCGCGTTTCCAGGCTCGTGTTCGGGGCGTGGGAGCCGAAGACGGGCGCGGTCGGGTCGCTGTGGGACGTCGTACGCGACCGCCGTCTCAACCACCGCCCGGAGGTCCACGGCGGCGTGCTGGCCGCGGAGTGCGCGTCGGTGCTGGAGACGTACTTCGCGATGCGTCGCTGTCTCCCGTAGCGGGTACCTCTTGGGCAAGGAGGTACGTGATGACGATGAAGGACAAGGTCCGCCAGACCATGGGCGGCGCGCGCGAAAAGCTGGGCGCGGCGACGGGCAACCGCCGTCTCGAAGCCTCCGGACGCATGCAGCGCCGCCGCGCACAGGTGGCCGAGGTGGCCCACGACCTGCGCTCGAAGGCCCGAGGCCTGATGCGAGACGCGCAGGTCAGGCGTCGGCCGGACCGCCCCGCCGACCCCTGGTGAGGGCCGCGCGGCCGCTCGGGTATTGTTCTCGGCGGTGGCGTGTCCGAGCGGCCGAAGGAGCACGACTCGAAATCGTGTGACGGCTAATCCCCGTCCGTGGGTTCAAATCCCACCGCCACCGCTCTCAGCAGCGAAAACGCCGGACCTCCCGCGAAGGGAGGTCCGGCGTTTTCGCTGAGGGTCTCAGTTCGGGTCTCAGTTGACCTCTGATCAGGCGGGTACCAGGGCTCCTTCTGGGCCGTCTTCGTCCTCGTCTTCGTCGTCCGGAGCGGCCCACATGTGGGCACCTACCTGCTCCGCCACCGACGTCACCAGCTCGGTGTTGACGTGCATGTACCGCTTCGCCACGGCCGCGTTGGACCAGCCCATCAGCTCCATCACCGCGGGCAGCGGGACCTTGAGCTCCAGCAGCACCGTGGCGGCGGTGTGCCGCGCGTCGTGGAGCCGCGCGTTGCGCACGCCTGCCAGGCGCAGCAACGCTTTCCACGCCCGGTTGTCCGGCGTCGGGTGCGTCGGCCGGCCGATCGGCGTGGCAAACACCCAGTCACCCTCCTCCCACAAGTTGGCCGCCGCTTCGCGCTCGTCCTCCTGCTGGCCGCGGTGCGCCTCCAGGGCCTCGATCACGGGCCGGGGAAGGCCGATGACGCGGCGCCCGGCCCGCGACTTCACCTCACCGACGACCAGGCCGCCGCCGAACCGCTCGGGGCAGTAGGCGCCGTGCTCGTGCCCGCACGGCTTGTCCGGCGTGCACCCGTGCTGCCAGTTCAGTTGCTGGATCGAGCGGCGGACGGTGATCGTGCCGGCACCGCGTCGCGCCGGGCACTCGGCCGCGGTGAGCTTGCGGCGGCAGGCTTCGCCGCGCGCGCACCCGTGCTTCCACGTGATCGTGACGTCGGACCACTTCAGTCCGAGCGCTTCACCTCGCCGGAGCCCGAGCGAAAGCGCCACGATGAACCGCGCGCCGTTCCGGATCTCCCCGGCCGCGGTGATCAGCCGCCGCGCCTCCTCGCGCGAGAACGGCACGATCTCTTCCTCCACCACGCGCGGCGCTTTCGCGATGCGCGCGGGATTCTCCGCGATGTGCCGCCGCCGTACCGCTTCGTTGAGCGCCGCGCGGACGGTCCGGTGCGCGAGGTGCACAGTGGATGGCTTGAGTCCTTTTCGGAGGATCTTCCGGTAAGCCGCCTCCAGGTGCTCAGGCTGCAATTTGTCGAGCCGGTGCGCGCCGATGGTCGGAATGAGGTGCCTGTACACCGACGCGCGGTATCCGACCATCGTCGTGAGGCGAACCGTTGGTGCCGCGATGTTCTCGACCCAGTGGGTTAGCCACTGCTCGACGGTCAGTCCTCGGCCGGCCTTGCGCACGCGGCCGGAATCGCGCTGGCGCTCAAGCTCTCGCACAGCTTCGATGACTTCCGCTTCCGTCTTTCGCTTCACGTGGCGTCGGTCTGGCTTACCGTCGTCACGGATTCCCATAGTGACGCGGCCGTGCCATTTCCCGTCCTTTCCGAGATAGATGGAACTCGCGCCGTTCGGCGCACGGGTTCCTTCGGGGCGTTGCTTGCGTGGCATTGGTTTTCCTTCCGATCATGCGGCGCGCTGGGCCGCGGTGAGCTTGGCGATGTAGTCAGCGATGGCGGTGTCGGGAACGCGCCGGAGGTGGCCAACCTGAACGGTTTCGATATGGCCAGCCTTGATGAGCTTGAACATGGTGGTTCGGCCGACGCTGAGGCGTTTGGCGGCGGCTTCGACCTTGAGCAGCTCGCGCGGTTGCATGGTCGTGTCGGGTGGGGTCGTCATGACGGTTTCTCCTTCTGCTCCGGCCGGGGCCGGAGCGTTGCGGGGGTTGTGCGGATGCGTGGGCCAGGTGGGGACGCACGCTGCGGTGTGGACCTGCTCGGTTGCTGCTGCCCCTCCTGCCAGCCGTGGCGAGGTGGCTGGGTCGCAAGCTGGCAGGAGGGGGTGTGGGGAGCCGGTAGCGCCGGGTGGCGCTACCGGGTGGCTGGACTTGTCCGCTACTGCCGCTACCGCCGCTACTTGCCTGGTCAGAGTGGTAGCGGATGGTTGGGCGGTAGCGGCTGTATCCGCTACCTAGTCCGGGGGGCCGGGTGGCGGGTGGCGGGCGGTAGCGTTCGTATCCGCTACCGCTTCGGTGTCCGCTACCGCGTTGACCTGCGGGGTAGCGGCGGTAGCGGCAGTAGCGGACGTAGGCAGGTAGCGGCCCCAGGCGTCGGCGAGCCCGCCCTCGCCGTGGACGTAGTAGCCCTTGGAGACCTTCGCCTTGCCGCCGCCGGGGTCCTTGCGCTTGAGGTTCTTGCTCGTGACCCGGTAGGGCTCCAGTTCCTTGGCCAGCCGGCGGGCGTCGAGCGTTTTGCCGTGGCCGTCGAGGTCGCCCCACGGTGCCTCGTCGAGCGAGCACAGCGCGTCGAGGATCTCGGCGGTGGTCAGGTCGGTGGCACCTCGGGCGGTGAACAGGTCCCGCAGGTCTGCCAGCAGCCGGATGCGCAGGCCGCCGCTGTTGCGGCTGGCCGCTGCGACGGTGACGAAGTGGACGCAGGCCGCCCGAGCGGTGTCCGGCCAGTCGCCCCCGGCGGCGTCGGCGATGGCGATCAGCGGACGCCAGATCTCCGCGGACCGGTCGCGGACGCCCTCGGGCATGACTGGACGGCCCTTGGCCACCTTGTCGGTGACGGTGGACACCCACGCCGCGAGCTGTTCCCGCAGCGGCGCGGCTTCGGCCTCCACTTCCTCTTCCCAGAACTCGGCGACTTCCTCGTCTTCGCGGCGCCGTTGCATGTGGACGGTGATGGCGCGGGTGGTGATGGTGTCGGGCATGTTCCCGGCGATCCCGGCGAGCGCGGCCGGGGCGTAGACGGGGAACCGCTGGACCTTCATGGCCTTGGCGTCGCCGACGCAACGGGCGATGGTGGCGGACCGCTTGTACCCGGCGTTGAGCAGGCCGCGCAGGTCCTCGTTGTTGCCACCGTTCTTCGGGTTGAAGATCGTGTCCACCTCGTCGAACAGAATGGTGATCGGTCCCTCGTTGACCATCCGGAACAGCGCGGGCGTGGTGGCGGAGATGGTCATCTCCGGCGCCCGGACCAGGAACTGAGCGACCTCCAGCACGCGCGTCTTCCCGCTGCCCGGCTCCACGCTGGACAGGATCAGGCGCGGGGTGACGTAGAAGTGGTCCGCGGCGTGGGTGTGGGCGTACCAGAGCGCGAGCATGGGCGCGCAGTGCTTCGACGGGAACACGTTGTACCGCGCGACGAACGCGGTCACCCGGTCCAGTACTTCGTGTCCGGGCAGGACGGTGGCGTGTTCGGCGCGCCAGATCGTCTGGCAGTTCTCGGTGCAGAAGTCGTCCGACGGCGACCCGGTGAGCGAGCGTCCGCACTGGCAGCACGTACCCGCGTGCTCCGGTGTGCCGATCGTGGCGTCGATCGCCGACACGGTGTCCTCCACGGTGGTCAGGGGTCCCTCCTGTGTGGTCATCAGGCCGCCTTCCGCAACGGAGCAGGTTCGGTGATGCAGGCGGCTTGGTAGCGGGTCCACAGCTCGTCGACGGTGGTGTCGTCGGTCAGCTCGCGCAGCACCTCGGCGGGCGCGTCCTCGGCGGCCTGGGCCAGCCGCCGGGCGTGGGTGGCCACGGCGGCGCGCCACGCGGCCTCCAGCACGACGGCCTTGAGGTGCGGGCCGAGCGCGGCCGGCGGGGCGTCGCGGTAGGTGTCGATCAGCCAGCCCGTGAGCCAGTGGCGGCGGTGCTCGCCCGGTGCCTGCCCGGTGGTGACGGCGTGGGCGTACAGCGCGACGGGCGCAGGCGCGTGCCCGGCGGCGACGGTTTCGATGGCCAGCTGGGCGACGTGGGCGGCCATGCCGTGGCCGAAGTCGTCGGCGCGCATCCCGGCCAGCGCCACCCGCGCGGCGGGCGCGGACAGCTGCATGAGCGCGCCGAGGAACTGCCGTCGCGGGTCGGTCAGGGCGTCGGTCGCGGTGTCGGTCGCCATGGCGGCCTCCCAAAGTCTTGATTACCGTGCGTGGTGACGTGTGGGCGTGCGGGGGCTGTGACACTTGCCGCGCCGCCCCCTGGGGGTGGGGTCTGGGGCGGGGTGAGGCTGTCACCTGCGGGAACGTCCGCAAGTGTCACAAGTGTCGTCGTGGCTGGTCAGGTGACGTTCTGTTGTGTCACGCGGGTTGTGACGGTTCGCGGCGCGCGCCGGGCCGCGCCCGCCGTGCCGTCACAACCCCGGCGGTTACTGTGTGTTGATCTCGGTGCGGCTTTCGGCGGCCTGGACGGCGGCGAGGATGTCGGCGAAGCGGTAGCCGCGGGCCTGCTTGTCCTCCCCGTCCTCGCCCGGGATGCGGACCTGGTCGGGCTTGAGCCCGAAGTCGGCGACGGCGTGCGCCAGCGCCTTGCCCGAGCCTCGCCCGAGGGCTTCGGCCAGCTCGCCGGAGGACACCGCGGCGCGGGCGTCCACGTCCCCGGCCTGCCAGGCGGCGAGGTCGTCGGCCAGGTAGTCGACGATCTCGCCGAGCACGCCGAGGCGGGCTTGGCGCTGTTCGTCCTCGAACGCGGCCCGCTGCGCCACGGCCGCGTCCTCCGGACTCGTGGAGCCGCACAGCTGCGCGGCGGCGACCCCGGCCGCCTGCAAGGTGGCGGTGTCCCACTGGGGGCGGCCGGCCTGGGCAGCGCGGCGTGCCCGCTGCTCGGCGACCTGGTTGTCGAACCACGTCACGCGGGTGGGGATCGGCTCGTCGCCTTCGGCGCAGCCTTCCAGGAAGAACGTGCCGGTGTCGTTGAGCCGCGAGCCGCGCTTGGGCCGGTAGTTGCCCGGGGTGTAGCCCTCGCTGATGGCGTTGTCGCCGAACAACAGGCGGGTCTGGAAGTCGGCCAAACCCGGCCCGGCGGCCTTCCACGCCACCTCGGCGGCCACGGAGTCGCCGAGGGAGTCCTTCTTCGCCGACTGGGACGCGAAGATGATGACCACACCGGCCTTGCGCGCCACCCGCAGCAGCGCCACTGCCAGCGCTTTCGCGTCCTTGGTCAAGCGCGGGAACTCGTCGAGCACCACCGCCAGCGCCGGGTACTCGGGCGAGGGCTGCCACTCGTCACCCATGCCCAAGCGGTCCTTGATCCGAGTACGGGCGTTGGCGATGCCCAGAGCGATACTGAGGGCCTGTTCGCAGTCCTCCGGCGACAGGGCGCGCAGGCCCATGGCGGCGGCCTGGGGAGCCTGGCCGACGCCGGAGGGGTCCAGGTCCCACAGGATCGCGTCGGTGGTGTGGGCCAGACCGTCCACAATGGCGCGGATGAGTCCGGACTTCCCGCCGCCGGAGGCGGCCAGGATGATCGCGTGGGTGGACAGGAACGACGCGGACATCAGCCGACCGTCCAGCCGCATACCCAGCTCGATCGGGTCGGCCAGCCGCCGGGAACCGTTGCCGTACACGGGAAGCGGCGGCATCTTGGCCCACGGGTCGGACTCGATGATGCGGGTGGTGAACCGCGCCCGGCGGTCTGTGTGGGGCTGGACCAGGACGCCGTTCTGCCGCACGTCCAGGTCGGTTTCGATCTGCTCCAGCTTCTTGATGACGTCGGCCGGCCGCTTGCCCGAGCCGCCGACGATCTGGCTTTCCAGCTCCCAGCCCCACATCGTGCGGCGCCCGGCGATCGGATTGGTCTCCACGCCCTGGGCCAGCAGCGAGCGGCGCAGCAGCTCCAGTGCGGCGCGGTCGTGGCGGGCGTCGGCGATCGGCAGCACCGGCAGCTGGCTGCCGTCCTCGGCGACGGTGCCGACGCGCTTGCGGTTGCGGCGCTTGAAAACCTTGCGCAGGTAGGCCCAGCCGTTCACCGTCAGCGCCGCCACGACCGCGCCGCCGACGGTCAGGTCGATGGTGGCCACGGCCTGGGAGTACTCCCACACCGGCCACCCGTTGATCGACCAGTCGATCACCGCGGGGGCCTCGGCCAGCGCACCCACGGTGTAGAAGAAGAACGCCGGGCGGGAGACCAGCGCGCGGCCGATCTTGCCCAGCTGTTCCTCGCGGTGCTCCTGAATGCGCATCTGGGTGCTGACCCGGTCCGGGATCGGGTCGTTGCGGTGGCTACCGCCCTCGCGGTGCTCCGCGGCGGTGCGCCAGTTGTGGAACTGCTCCCAGGACGCCCACACACCCACGACCGGCCCGGCCAGCACGCCGGTGGTGTAGGCGACGACGGCGCCGGTCGTGCGGGTCCGCGGGTGCGTGGCCACTGTGACGGTGGTGCGTGCCAGCGCTCCGGCACCCGAGCGGGTGCGCTGGGCGGCCGTGCGGGCGCCGCGGGCGACGGTGGCGGCGCTCTGCTGGTAGCCGCGGTAGCGCTCGACGGCCTTGGCCCGCTGGATGCGGGTGTACTCCTCGACGGTCAGGACCTCTCCTTCGATGGCGGTGTCCTCGGCCACGGTGGCGGTGTCGGGGCGGACGGGCAGGTGGTGCACCGGGGCCAGCTGGCCGTGCTCGTCGTTGCGGTCGGTGGTGGTCATGCGTGCTCCTTCAGTACGTCGCGCACGGCGCGGGCGTCGTCCATCCCGCAGTGCAAGGTCTTCTGCAGCGCCCGCGCCGAGGGCGCGGCGGGCAGGGTGCCGGTGGTGATCAGGTCCCGGGCGCGGGCCAGCAGCGCGGGCGGCGCGGCGGGCAGCGAGGGGGCCGGTACGGGCGCGTTTCCCCTGTACGTAGCGGGGGTAACGCCCGTCTCCGCCCCGCCGGGGGTGGTGTGGTGGTCGAGCTGGGCGAAGGCGTTCCAGACGATCGGCAGCGCGGTCACCACCGCCACCGCGACGATCGGCCCGAGGATGTGCAGCACCAGCCCCGACACCGTGAAGGTGCCCGCGATGCCGGGCAGGTGGGGCCAGGCGTTCATGCCCAGGGTGAGCCCGAGGAACAGTCGCTCGACCCGCACCAACCTGCGGTCGTCCAGGGGCCGGCCGCGGGTGGCCATGAACGCCCGCGCGGCGACCACGGTCAGCAGGGCCAGGGACATGAACGGCTCCACCAGCCACGCGAACACCCACCCCGGCGACCACGCGGACGCCCCTTCGGCGGCGAAGCGCTGCACCCCCGCGGTGGACCAGGCCAGCGCCAGCACCAGCGCCACCCCGCCGGTGACGGTCAGCACCAGCCGCCAGCGGGCGGCTTGCCACGCCCGCACCGCCGGGTCCTGCCCGAGGGTGTGCAGCGCGGCGGCCTGGCGGCCCTGCTTGCGGCGGCGCCGCACCCGCGGGGTGTCCAGCGCCAGCGGTGCCTCATCTGCCAGCAGCGGCGCCAGCTGGCGCGCCTCGGCCACTTCCGCGCGCATCGCTCGCACCCGGCGCGACACAGCGTCATCCGCGCCACCGATCACGTCCCCGGCCGGGGCAGGGTCGGTGGTCTCGGCGAGCCAGCCCGCGACCTGCTCGGCGAACTCGCCCGGCTCCTCGCTCGGGTCCGGTCCACCCGTCGTTGTTGCCGTGCTCATGCCTGCTCACCTCCGTCTCGCGTCTCGTCCGTCGTCTTGGCGGTGCGTGCCGCGCGGTCGACGCGCAGCTCATGGGTGGCCCAGACCAGCGCCACCAGCACGGTGATCGCGGCGAACCACACGGTCACCGTGACCGCGAGCGACCCGGTCACCGCGATGGCGACCACCTCGCCCAGGTGGCAGCCGAACCACACCGCGGCCCGCTGCGTGGCGGCCGGCCCGGCCGGGCCGGTGCTGGTCACGTCGGTGCTGGCCCGGCGGGTCAGCGGCGCGTGGGTGTCCGGCCTGGTCCCGGCCGGCGGGGTGTTGTGCTTGGGGGTGGGCATTACGCGCCTCCTGCCTGCCTGGGGTGGGCGTAGAAGTCGTTGACCGGTCGTCGGGGCGGTGCGCTGGCCTGGCGCGTCGCGGCGTCGTTGAGCAGCCCGAGAGCCGTTTCCAGCACCAGAGCCAGCAGGACCAGCGGAATCCGGATCAGGTGCAGGGCCAGGAACGCCAGCAGCGAGCCGGTGAACAGCACCAGCCGCCAGGTCCCGAAGCGGCGCACTACGTCGAACAGCGACATCACGCCACCTCCCGCCGCGTCCGCGCGGCGGCCTTGGCCACCCGGGCGGCGCACTTGAGCGACTGCCGCTCGGTCGCGCCCGGCCACACGTCGCCGTCACCGGCGCGGTGGCGGGCGGCCAGCTCGCGCAGCTGCGCGCGGCCGACGGTTTCCAGGCCGGCCAGCGCCTGGCGGGCGGCCTCGTCGACCAGCAGCCCATACCGGCCCGGGACGGGGCCGCCGTGGGCGATGGCCAACCCGATCTCGTCGGCGGCCAGCACGACCGGGCCGCGCCCGGTGTCGGCCGCCCACAGCCCCACCCGCGCCAGCGGCGCGCCGTCGGGGCCGGGCTCCGGCGGGGCCGGAGCCAGCGCCACACCCGAGACGGTGGTGAACCCCGGCCCGCTCACGCCACACGCTCCAGCGAGCGCCGTGGCGCCGGGACCTTGGTGCCCGGGGTGAACACCTGAACCGAGCAGGTCCACACCATGTCCAGCCGTTCGCTGTCCCAGGTGCCGGACTCGATCTCCGCCAGGCCCAGCCGCTCGTCGTTGATCGCGCTGCCCCCGAGCGCCCACGCGGTCTCCATCACCAGCCGCCGGACTTCGCCCGGGTCGGCCAGCCAGTCGGTGACCTCCGCGCGGGAGCACCCGTTGGTGATGTACATCAGCACCGCGGCGATGTCCTCAATGGACAGCGGCAGGGCCACGGTCATCGTGGCGGCCACCCGGGAGGGGTTGTCCTCGCGGTGCACCGGGGTGAACTTGACGTGCTTGCCGTTGACCTTGCCGACGGTGGGGGCCGTGGTGATCCGCATGATCAGGCCACCTCCGCCGTCTCGTCGTCCGCGGCTTCCGGCGACTGGTCGCCCTCGACGAAGTCCGCGTAACCGCGCTCGGCGCAGGTGTTCAGGTACACGTTCACCGCGGTGCCCGGGATCCGGATCGCACCCCGGCCCGCGCCGACCTTCAGCACGTCCAGTTCGCCGGCCTCGATAGCTCGGTAGACCGTGGACCGCGAGACGTCCAGCAGTTCCGCCACCGCCTTCACGCGGAACATGGCGTTATCCTCAACTCGCATCGTGGCTCCCAAGGTTTCGATGCAGGCCCCGGCCGGTGTTCCAGCACCGCCGGGGCCGCTTGCGTTGTGTGCGCTCTGTGCGACACCAGAGACGCTACGGAGGACAGAATACCTAGGCAAGTCAGACATAGCTGTTATCACCTGAATGGCCTAGCTTGGCTATCCGCGTACGCTGAACGACGTGGAGAACTTCGATCCCGACGACCCCCGCGCGTCGTACCAGCTGGTCGCCGACACCATCCGCGCCCGCATCGAGGACGGCACATACCCGGTGGGCCACAAGCTGCCGCCGCACCAGGTGGTGGCCGATGAGTTCGGTGTCTCGGTCGGCACGCTCAAGCGGGCGTACGCACTGCTCCAGGACGCCCGGCTGATCTCGACCCGGCAGGGGATGGGCACCTTCATCCGCCAGCAGCACGCCGAGCCGGCCACCGACGCCCCGAACCGGCCTGCGACGCTGGAGGACGCGTTCGTGCAGATCGAGGCCCTGAACGCGCGGCTTGCGGCCGTCGAACGTCAAGTAGGGCTGCATGACTAGTTCCCGACCTGCCGGAAGAACGACACCAGGCCGTCGATTACGTCCCCCGCCATACCCGCGAGGTTCTTGGCCCAGGTCGCAGCGTCGGCGGGGTACTTCACGACCAGGACCAGTAGTGCGATGGCGACACCGGTTCCGATCAGTTTGGGAAGCAGGCCGCCGCTTGTCTTCAGGCCGGGAAATGAACTCTTGGCCATTGCGTCTCCTGTGTTACCTCGGTGCGCCCCGCTGTTCGGGTGTCGCTGACGTCATCCAGGAAACCGCTGGTCGCAGGGGTGCAATAAGGCCACATTGAGTACCCACGGTGGGTAAACCCGCCGGTAACATGAGTCTCGGATGGCCCCGCTACGGGAGGATGGGTTATGCCAAGGCAACGGCCTGCGGACTACCTCTCTCCGGAGGTGCTCACTCGTCCAGACTTCAAGGCGGCATGTGCCGCACGGGACTTGGGCGGCATCTTCAAGGTGGCAAAGCAGTGGGGTGGCGTCGGTTTCTCGGCATCGCACATCGCGCGACGCTGCGAGCTGACCGTTTCCCGGGTGCAGGACTACATCAGCGGTCGGGTGCAGGCGCAACGAGTCGAACTCTTCGAACGGGTCGCGGACGCGCTGCGCATTCCGGGACAGATGCTTGACCTAGCCCCGCGGCACTGGGAAGGCGACTCGGGAGAGAGCAATTCCGCAACCGAAACTCTCAATGGAGATGGAGGTTCTTCGGTGCTCCGCCGCGATTTCATGAAGCTCGGTGTCGGACTCGCAGCTACCACAATTGCTGGCGCTCCGGCCAGGACCAGTGGGACCCGACTTGGGTCCAGCACGGTAACCGAATTGCGCGACAACATGGTTCGTCTGCGACGGCTAGATGACCATCTTGGGGGCGCGGACACCTACCAGCTTTACCTGACTGAAGTTCAGAAAACGGCCGCTCTGCTTAAGAACGGCAACTTCTCGGGTGAGACCCGGCGTGCGCTGTTGACCCTTTTTGGTGAGCAGGCGCAACAGGCCGGCTGGGCGGCGTTCGATGCTGGTTGGAACGACGACGCTAAGAGTCTCTTTGAGCGCAGTTTCAAAGCGGCCAACGAGGGAGGCAACCCCGAATTGGCTGGTAACGCCCTATGCCTCCGCTCGTATCAGCTCCTTTCCCTGGGGCAGGCTGCGACGGATTTGACGGACAAGTCCTTGGAAGTCGCGGCCAGGTCAGCGCAGCCCGCAGTTAAGTCGTTGCTGTACCAGCGCGGCGCCTGGACGTACGCGGTTGCGGGAAACGCTGAACAGACCGCGTTCGCGCTTGGCCAGGCCGAGGAAGCGCTCGGAGACACTCGTGTGCCAGCGGAAGCGCCGGACTGGGCGAGCTGGGCTCATAACCAGACCGAACTGGAAATCATTGCCGGGCGTTGCTGGACGGAGCTTCGCCGCCCGCTCAGGGCCGTTCCGGCGCTTGAATCGGCGATGGCGAAATACGACGACAGCCACGCACGGGACAAGTCGCTCTACCTCTCGTGGCTGGCCGACGCGTACTTGGACGCGGGCGAGGTCGAGCATGCGGCTACGTCTCTCGGCAGGGCGTTCGACCTGTCCTCGAACGTGGCATCAGCGCGGCCTCAGCAACGTCTCGGGGCAGTGCTTGATCGGTTCGAGGACCACAAGTCAGTGGCCGGCGTCGCCGACTTGCTTGCTCGTCGTCCGGCGAACCCAGTCCAGGTAGGGCGCTAGCCCGGCCGCCAAGGGCAATGCCGTGATCTCCGGGTTCGTCCACTCGTGGTGCTCGACCAGGTGCTGTTCGAGGTCCGCATAGGCGTCCGCGGTCGTCTTGAACAGCACCTGCCACTCATCGCCGGTACCGAATTCGCCCTGGTGCCAGAACACGCTCGTCACCGGCCCGACCACCTGAGCACCAGCTGCCAGACGCGCCTCGACGGCGCTTCGAGCTAAGGCCGTTGCTGCGTCCTTCGAGGGGGCCGCTACCTGAACCTGCCACACGTCCGTCATGCAGGCGAGGGTACCCGCGGCTAAATCTCCGTGCTGAACTCACCACGTCTGATCAAGACGGCAACAGTGCGACCGGGCAAATGGCGCGCCATTCGTGCGGAAACAAGAACCTTCCAGCCCTCGTTCCGAAGGAACGCCAGGTCGGGAAACGCCTCGTCTGGCAGGTTATACGGCTCGGCCACGTAAACCCACTCGTCCGCGCTATCGTCCCACACGCGATAGATGTGGTCGCACCAGAACGCCGGACGCTCGATTTCTTTCCTATGATGTCGCCCCCGAAGGGCTGACGCGGGACTCTCTCCGTCATCCCAGCCGCGAAATGAAGTATCACCTTTGCAGCATGGGCACGGCGCTAATTGGTTGAACTCCGGATTGTGGTCGTTCAGCATCGGCGGCTCCATGACGACAAGCCTAGCGCTTCGACTTCGCCGCCCGACATAGCTCAACCTGTCGTGTGGGCGGGGACTTAGGGCTCGTTGTCGGCCGGGCCGGGCGTGTCGCCGGGTGGACGAAGTGGGATGTCCGCTGCTTTGACGAGTCGTACCTGCCGGGAGGGCTCATCTTCACGCTTGTCTTCGGTGCTGCTGGCTTCGTTGTGGCGCGTCTGGAACTGGCCGGCCTCTTCACCAAATTGCCTTAGGTCGTGCTCGGGCGTGGCGACGTGGGCGCCTAGCACGTTGTCCCACGGGACGTAGAAATCCCAGCCTGTCGCTGTGCCGACGATCCAGTCGATGAGCGTGAGGCGCAGCCCGTGGTCGTCTAGTTCCTGAACTTCGCCAACCCAGTAGCGTGAACCTGATACCGGTTCACGTAGCGCAATGCCGACCCAGTAGCCGGGGGCCAGGCCCTTCACGCTCACTCCTGCTCGCCCGAGTTGTTGTGCTGGTCGCTGGTCGGGGGTTCGAGGTGTTCGAGGACCTGGCCGACCATCTGGGTCAATGAGCGGAGCTGGGCGTCGATCGAGTCGAACCGCCCGGTGTGCTCTTGCAGGACGTCGGTGTGCTCCTGCTGAGTGCGCTGGACCGCCCGCAGGTCGGCACGGATCTCTTTGACGTCGTCGTCGACGCGCAGCGCGAGCCAGCGGGTTTCCGCGTGGTCGACGGCGAGCTTGCGCACCGCGCGGCTGAGGTCGTCGTTCTCGTCGGCTGCCATAGGAGCACTCTACCGGGTCCGGCAGGGGCGTATGGGCTGGTCAGGCGCCGACTTCAAGGACCTGGTAACACTCTCGTCGGCGTTTCGGCTGGTCGAGCAAGCTGAAGAGAGCAAGAATTCGCCGATGGGTGAGCCAGAGCAGTTGATGATGGACCAGCGGATCTTGGCTGACTTGGCCAAGATTTTTGATCGAGTCGACGCGCTTGCCGGGGTGATTGAAGACGAGCATCCGCCTCCGATTGCGGGCAGCACCTTGGCTGAGGACGACGTAGCCACTGATCCGTTCCATATCTCCCATGCAGCCATATGGGGTTTGGTCAGTGCTGTCGATCATGTCAAAGCTCTTCGCACGCTGGTTGTCGATAGCCACACCGTTCCTGCGCGGGCACCGTTCACGCTACTGCGCGCAGCCCTTGAGAACGCCGCAACGACGGTGTGGCTGTTGGCCCCAAGTGAACGCGCCGAGCGCGTGTTGCGGCGACTGCGGCTCCAGTGGGCCAACATCAAGGATGACGAGAGCGCTCGTCAGCTAATTGATCACGCTCAAACGGTTCCTACTAAGGACAAGAAGAGACGGCTTCAAGACATCGGTCGAGCGGCCGGGCTGTCATCGAGCGAAGTTAGCCTAATCGCATCAAGGACAGTTGGGTTCTCCAGCATCGTCGAGACTGCGGGTCGCGAAGGGAACGGCCTAGAAGCCGACATCATGCTGCTGGTGTGGAAGCTGTGTAGCGGGATCGCGCATGCAAAGTCCTGGGCGGTCCTCGGGCTGCTTGACCGTGACCAGATCAAGCGTGTGACCGAGAACGTTGCACAGGTTCGTCTGTCTGCACCTGACTCGGCCCTGTTGAACATAACCGGACTTGCGGCCGCGGCTATTCAGGAGGGTTGGCGCCTGTTTGCCGCCGCATGGCAGCCGACGCAGCCCAACAAACGCTGAGGCTTGCAGCAGGGTCTCAGATGAGGTCTCAGTTCGGCCAGGTTCGGCGGTGTAGCTGGTGTTGCACAGTTCGCGCTGACCTGCGGGAATGCACCCTTTCAGACCCCTTTGGACAGGTAGGCTCGGAACTCGAAATCGTGTGACGGCTAATCCCCGTCCGTGGGTTCAAATCCCACCGCCACCGCTCGCGAGTGGGCGAGGTGTGTCGACGGAAAGCGTCGACGTGCCTCGCTCGCCGTGTTTCTGGGGGCGAAGCCCCCAGGCCCCACCCGGGGGCTCCGCCCCCGGACCCCCGGTGTGGTCACCGTTGTGGGTGGCCGAATGTGAAAGACATCCCCTCTCGAACCGCCGGTGACACGTAGAGGGTTGTGCGTCAGCCGTGGTGCTTGACTTGAAGGGCTCTTGAAGTGTGACCGTGATCGGCAGAACCCGATCACCAGGGAGCACACCATGAAGGTCCTCGTCACCGGGGCCACCGGCAACACCGGCCGGCACGTCGTCCGCGGGCTGCTCGAGCGCGGCGAAGACGTCCGGGTCCTCGTTCGCGATCCGGCCAAGGCGCCTGGCGGCGACGTAGTCCGAGGCGACATCACCGACCCGGCCGAAGCCGCGGAGGGGGTCGACGCCGTCTATTTCCTCTGGCCCTTCTACTCGGCCGAAGGAATCGACAAAGCCGTAAAGCCTTTCAAGGACAAGAAGATTGTCTACCTTTCGTCGGTCGCCGCCGAAGACGGCGGGTTCTGGGGTGAAGTCGAGCAGGCCATCATCGGCGTCACCGACGACTGGACCTTTCTCCGCGTCACCGGCCTCGCCACCAACACCCTCGGGTGGGTGGAGCAGGCGAAGACCGGCACCGTGCGGGCGCCGTACGGGCAAGCCAAGCGCTCGCTCGTCCACGAAAAGGACGTCGCCGACATGGCGATCGAAGCCTTCACCGAAGATCACGCCCAGCAGATCTACCTCGTCACCGGCCCGGAAGCCCTGAGCCAGGCCGAGCAGGTGAAGATCATCGGCGACGCGCTCGGAAAGCCCGTCCGTTGGGAAGAACAGCCGCTGGGCGAAGCAAGAGCTCATCTGGGCGAGGAATTCGCGGCGAGCGCGCTGCCCTACTGGGCGTCCCTCGTCGACGAGCCGGAACCCGTCTCGCTGGACGTCGCGAAGGTCACCGGGCACCCGGCAAGGCCCTTCGACGACTGGGCGCGGGAACGGTTCAGCTGAGCTCGACCGCCGGTGCCGTCACGGGTTCCAGTTCCGCCACCAGCGTGGACAACGAGGCCACCTTCAGGGAAACCGTCCGGACCACTGCCGTGCACGCCGTGCTGACCGTGCTCACCACTTCGGCCGATCGGTCGTCCGCGAGCACCGCCGCGACGGACGCCGAAGCCGACGCCGCGATCGCGGTGATCTCCGCGGCGGCCGACACCGCCAGTTCGTCCAGGTGCGAAGCGATCCGGACGCCCAGAGCGGCCGTGGCTGCGGCCGCGCGGGCCGCCGCGCCGTACTGACCGTCCACTGTGTCCGCCCAGAGGCCGAACGTCTCCGCGCTGCCGCCGGTCTCGGCCTGCTCGACGCCGGTGCGGAACTCCGTGGACGCCGACGTCACCAGCAACGCGCCCGCGTCGACCGCCGAAGCGGACGCGCTGATCGACGACGGCGAACAGTCCAGGTGCCGCAGGGCCGCGACCGGGTCCGGGGCGCCGATCCGGCCCGCGGCCGCGCGCAACGACGCCAACGAAGAAGCAGCTGACGTCAACGCCGGGTGCTCGAACACCGGAGACGTCACGGCGCCACCGCCAGCCGGCCCCGGAAGCCGGTGCTCCGGGTGCTCTCCGCCGCCATGCGCAGCCGGCCCGCCAGGTCGGACGTCGCGTCGCCGAGGACGCGCGCGTCCGCTTCGCGTGCCGCCAAGGCCGCCGACCAGCGGGCCGCCAGCTCGCGGGCCTGCGGGGAGATGCCGAACGGCGTCGAATCGACGCGGGCCTCGGCGAACCTGCCCGCCGCCTTGTCGTCGGCGGCCGTGGCCTGGTCGAGCAGGTCGGCTGCCGCGCGGAGCCGGTCGTGCCTCTTCAGGGGGTTCCGGGTGGTGGAGCCACCGGCCCCGGGGCGAAGCTCCGGGATGTCACTGTCGATCCGCGAGCCTCTGCCTTCCGGCATGGGGACCTCCGTCGTCAAGGGCGCTCACCCGATCGTGGAAGATCTTGCCTCATGCTCCCGAGCCGCCCGCATCGCGGTGACCTGCGGCGTTGACCGCGTTCCACCAAGTGGACGTCTTGACCGCAGGGCGGGAAGAAAGCGACCATGGGCACATGCCCGCCACCTCGGAAAGCACGCCTGTCCGGTGGTTCGGCCGCGCCTCCAAGCGGTCGGTCGGGGAAGGCACCGTGGAGCTCCTGCTGCGCCGCGGCCGCCTGGGCTCGCCCCCTGCCTGACGCGAGCCCGGCGTCCGAATTCCCGCAAACCCTTGGAGCACAACCATGTCCGTAGACCTGCCTGCCCGGCCGCTGCGCGAGGCCGTCACACCCGCCGACGGTCTCCTCGAAGGCCCGCGCGTCCTGCACCGAAGCGGCAGCGGCGAGCCGTACGACCTCTTCACGCTGCGCCCGCTGGGCCCGGTGATCGGCGCCGAGATTGACGCCGTCGACCTGGCCGAGCCGCTCACCTCCGAGCTGCGCGAGGAGCTCAACCGCGCCCTGCTCGAGTGGAAAGTGGTCTTCTTCCGCGACCAGCACATCACGTCGGCGCAGCAGCGCGCCTTCGCGGCGAACTGGGGTGCGCTGGAGACCAACCCGTTCATCCCGAAGGGTGACGACGACGCCGTCACGCGCTTCGAGCGCACCGCCGCAATGCCCGGCTACGAGAACATCTGGCACGTCGACGTCACCTGGCGGCCCCACCCCGCGCTCGGCTCGGTGCTGCGGCTGATCGAGGTGCCGCCCGTCGGCGGCGACACGCTGTGGGCCGACATGGCCGCTGCCTACGACAACCTGCCCGAAGACGTCCGCACCCGCATCGACGGGCTCACCGCGGTGCACGACTACCTCCCCGGCTTCGACCGGTTCTCCGATCCCGCGCTCCTGGCGCAGTGGCAGGAGCAGTTCCCGCCGGTCGAGCACCCGGTGGTCCGGACGCACCCGGAGACCGGACGGCGCACCCTGTTCGTCAACCAGGCGTTCACCACGCACATCGTCGGCATGGACCGCGCCGAGAGCGACCGGCTGCTGCGGTACCTGTTCCTGCAGGCTCACACGCCGGAGTTCCAGGTGCGGTTCAGCTGGCGGCCGAATTCCGTGGCGTTCTGGGACAACCGCGCGACGCAGCACTACGCGGTCAACGACTACCACCCGCACGTCCGGATCGCGGAGCGCGTCGCCATCGCGGGCGACCGACCGTTCTGACCCTTAGCCTGGGGTCATGACCGATGAACCCCAAGCTGAGACATTCCGGGGCTCCGCCCCGGGCCGGGGGCTCCGCCACCCGGAGCCCCCCGAAGAAGCAGTGGTGACCGGTTTCCTGAAGGCCCTAGAGGACCTCGACATCGACCGCGCCCTGACGTTCGCGGCGAGCGACATCGTGTACCAGAACGTGCCGTTGCCGCCCGCCCGCGGCGTCGCGGCGGTCGAGAAGCAGCTGCGGCTCATGGCCCGGTTCGGCTCCGGGTTCGAGGCGCGGACGCACCACATCGCCTCCGACGGCAACGTCGTGCTCACCGAACGCACGGACGTGCTGCGCCGCGGCGCGTGGGAAGCGGAGTTCTGGGTCTGCGGCACGTTCGAGGTCGAAGCCGGCCGCATCGTGCTCTGGCGCGACTACTTCGACTGGACGACAGTGCTGGCCGCGAGCGCGAAGGGTGCCGGGCGGGTCGCGCTCGCCGGCGCGCGCACGCTTTTCGGTCGCTACAAGGCGAAGCAGGCCGTGCGCTAGACCCGGTGTTCGCCGCGGTCGTGGTCCCGAAGGTCCACGACCGCGGCTATCCCCAGCACCAGCACGAACACGCAACTGAGAACAATCAGCCCCCACATGATGGTTCTCCCTCCCCCACGTGTTCGTGCTGGTCGAGAGCTGTCGAGGAGTGGTCTGTGCCACTTTTCCGGCGGCTCACGCAGACCGTACCGCCGCTTCATACGGGTTGTTCCCGGTCTTAGGGAGCATTTAAGGCAGATGCGCCGGATGGGTGACAGAGGCCCTGGATTCTGTAACAGTCCGCGCGCGAGCCGTCACGCGCCCAGGCCCGAAACCGACGCGATTCCCTCTCGGACGGACACCGTCGTCGAGCGCTTCGCCGAGACGTCCGCGACATACCTCAGCACCTTGCCCGCTTCCTCCCCCGCGAGTGGTACGCACTCGTTGTCGGCGTCGCGCCGCACCGGGATCAGCTCGAGCCGGGGTTCGTCGCCGAACATGCAGCCGGCCAGCAGCCCGTCGACGTGCCGGCCGCGCATCGACGGCCAGTCGAAGACGAGGTTGCCGAGGCTGTAGAGGATCGGCCGGCCGCGGTACACCTCGACGGCCTGGATCGTGTGCGGCCCGTGTCCGACGACGAGGTCGGCGCCGGCATCGATCGCGGCGCGGCCGTAGGCGACCTGGTATTCGGTGAGTTCGGCGCCCGGCAGGCCCCAGTGCATCGAGACGACGACGTGGTCATTGCCGGACTTGGCCCGCCTGATGTCGGCGACGAGCCGTTCCAGGTGCTCGGGGACCGGCGTGGTGCGGACGAGCGGCGGCCGGCCAGGGACCTCCATGACGTGCGGATCGGGCTGGTACGCCGTGGTCGCAAACGCTTGCGCGACCCCCGGGAAGTCTGGCTGCGCGCTCTGACCGCGGGAGCGAAGTGAGGTGTAAGCGAGGAAGGCGACCTTTTCGCCCGACCGCTCGAGCACCGCGGGTGCGTGCGCGGCGTCGAGGTCCGCGCCGGCGCCGCAGTGCGCGATCCCGGCGTGGTCGAGGACCGGGAGGCTCGCCATCGAGGTGAGGTCGTTGGCGCACGAGACGACGTCGATGCTCGCCGACGACAGCGCTTCGGCCATCGGCGCGTCGAGGGACCCTTCGAGGTTGACGAACCGGAGGTCGGCCCCTTTGAGCAGCGGGTCCAGGTGCTCGAACGCCTCCGACGGCGTCGCGCGGCCCTGAACGTTGACGTCTCCGCCGAGCACCAGCGTGATCACGAAACCTGCTCTGCCGAACGAGTGACGACGAAAGTAGTTGTTACGAATCGTTGCATCTTTGTCTTCCTCCTCCTCATCTCTTCGGGGGACTATGCCACGACTGTTCAAGCACAAAGGGGACTCAGGGTGATCAAGACCCACAGATCCAAGACCGCGCTGACGGTGGCCGTCGCGTCGGGCTTGGTGCTCGGCGGAGTGGCCGCACCGGTCGCGCTCGCGGCACCCAGCGCCGACGCGGTGATCGCCGAGGTCTACGGCGGTGGCGGCAACTCCGGCGCCACGTTGACCAACGACTTCGTCGAACTCGCCAACCACGGTACCGGCGCCACGAGCGTCGACGGCTTCAGCGTCCAGTACCTGTCCGGCTCGCCGAGCGCGTCCAGCACCTGGCAGGTGACGCAGCTGGCCGGCAGCGTCGCGCCGGGCGGGCGCTACCTCGTGGCCGAGGGCAAGGGTTCCGGCGGCACCGTCGCGCTGCCGGCACCGGATGCGACCGGCGCGATCGCGATGTCCGCGACGGCGGGCACGATCGCCCTCGTCTCCGGCACCAGCGCGCTGACCTGCAAGACCGCCGCGGACTGCGCCGCCGATCCCCGGATCAAGGACCTCGTCGGGTTCGGCACGGCGACCGTGCGCGAAGGCAACCCGACCGCCGCGCCGTCCAACACGACGTCCGTCGCCCGCGGCACTTCGCTGGCCGACACCGACGACAACGCGGCCGACTTCACCGTCGGCGACCCGTCCCCGACGAACACCAAGGGCGAGACGACCGGCGGCGGCAACCCCGGTGCGCCGGGCACCCCGGCGAAGATCCACGAAATCCAGGGCACCACGCGCCTTTCGCCGTTCAAGGACCAGAAGGTCAGCGGCGTCACCGGGGTCGTCACCGCGACGCGGACGTTCGGTTCGTCGCGCGGGTTCTGGCTCACCGACCCGAACCCGGACAACGACCCGCGCACCAGCGAGGGCCTGTTCGTCTACACCGGCTCGACCAGCCCGGCCGTCGCGGTCGGCGACGCGGTGACCGCGGCCGGCACCGTTCGCGAGTTCTACCCGGACGCGCCGGCGACGTCGAACTACCAGTCGCTCACCGAGCTGAGCAGTGCACAGTGGACGGTCGACTCGCACGGGAACGCGCTGCCCGCGCCGACCGTGCTCGACCCGGACACCGTGCCGACGACGTACGCGCCGTCGCCGGGCGGGAACATCGAGTCGCTCCCGCTGGAGCCGTCGAAGTACGCGCTGGACTTCTGGGAGGCGCACGAGAGCGAGATCGTCAGCGTCACCGACGCCCGCGTCGTCGGCCCGTCGAACTCGTTCAACGAGCTGTACGTGACGAGCAAGCCGGACCAGCACGAGTCCGTGCGCGGCGGCAGCGTCTACCTGGGCTACGACCAGCTCAACAGCGGTGTCATGAAGGTGTCGTCGCTCATCCCGTTCGACCAGCGGCCGTTCCCGAAGCTCAACGTCGGTGACGTGCTGACCGGCACCACGTCGGGCCCCGTCGAGTACAGCAACTTCGGCGGCTACACGCTGTTCGCCAGCGTGCTCGGCACCGAAAAGGACAACGGGCTGCAGGCCGAGACCACGCGCAAGCAGCGCTCGGGCGAGCTCGCCGTCGCGACGTACAACGTCGAGAACCTGGCGCCGAGTGACCCGCAGGCGAAGTACGACCGGCTCGGCGAGGCGATCGTGACGCACCTGGCGACGCCGGACATCGTGAACCTGGAGGAGATCCAGGACAACACGGGCGCGACCGACGACGGCACCGTGGCGGCGGACCAGACGCTGCAGAAGTTCACCGACGCCATCGTCGCCAAGGGCGGCCCGCGCTACCAGTGGCGCTCGATCGACCCGGTGAACGACCAGGACGGCGGCCAGCCGGGCGGCAACATCCGGGTGGCGTTCCTGTTCAACCCGGCTCGCGTGTCCTTTGTGGACCGTCCGGGTGGGACTTCGACTTCGGCGGTCGGCGTCGTTCGTGAGCACGGGAAGACGCACCTCACGGCGTCGCCGGGTCGTGTCGACCCGACGAACGAAGCCTGGACGACCAGTCGCAAGCCGCTGGCCGGCGAGTTCGTCTTCAAGGGCCGCACGGTGTTCGTCATCGCCAACCACTTCAACTCCAAGGGTGGCGACCACCCGACCCACGGCCGGTTCCAGCCGCCGGTGCGCAGTTCCGAGGTGCAGCGGCAGAAGCAGGCCACGGTGCTGCGCGGGTTCGTCGACTCGCTGCTGGCGTCCGACAAGAACGCGAACGTCGTCGTGGCCGGTGACCTGAACGACTACCCGTTCTCGCCCGCGGTCCAGACGCTCACCGCCGGTGGCGCGCTGAAGGACCTGATCGCTTCGGTGCCCGAGGCCGAGCGGTACAGCTACGTGTTCGAGGGGCAGTCGCAGGTGCTGGACCACATCCTGGCGTCGAAGGCGCCGCGCGGGGTGGACTACGACGTCGTCCACATCAACGCGGAGTTCGCCGACCAGGCCAGCGACCACGACCCGCAGGTGATCCGGTTCCGGCCGAGCACCGGCAACGCGATCCAGGACGGCATCAACGACCTGCTCGACTACCTGGAGCAGGTGCTGGACAAGTACTTCCCGTAAGCCGTTGGGGCAGGAAAGGCCATCGTCGGGGGCGGGTTGCCCCGATGGTGGCCTTTTCCCGGTCCACTCCACCGGGTGACGATGGAACCGCGTAGCGTGCGGTGCCGTCTTACCTTTTGACGGACCACAGGGGAGGTGGCGTGGACGGGTATGCGGTGAAGGTCGACGAGCTGGGCAAGCTCATCGACGACCTCGACACGGCGGCGGGCAAGATGGCCGACGCCGACAAGAAGCTCGGCGGCGGCGGGGCGTTCGGGTCCTTGGGCACGGCCGACCTGGGCAAAGCGGGCGGCGAGTTCGAGGAGGCCTGGGGCTACGGCATCGGCCGCCTCGGCGAGGCGGCTTCGGGGATCACGGAGCGGCTGAAGCAGGCGAAGCAGAAGTACGAGCAGATCGAGGCGGAGTTCGGCGCCGAGCTGAACAAGTTCGGCTCGGCGGTGCTGGGCGGCGGCGACGACCCGACGTTGCCCCAAGGACAGCGCGGGAACTACCCCCGGGTCGGCGGGCCGAGCGGTGGCTCACCGGGGCCGCTGGGCAACGTGCTGGGTGACGACGGCATGGTCGGCGGGGGCGTGACGGGCGGGGTGCCGGGGATCGGCGATCTGGCCGAGCGCAAGGATCCGGGCGCGGACCTGGGTGGCGGCATGGTCGGTGGCGGTGTGATGGGCGGGGTGCCGGGGATCAACGACCTGGCCGCGCGCAAGGATCCCGGTGGCGGCATGGTGGGCGGCGGTGTGATGGGCGGGGTGCCCGGCAGCAACGACCAGGCCGAGCGCGGGGACCCGGATCCCGGTGGCGGCATGGTCGGCGGCGGCGCGACCGGCGGCATCACCGACATCCTGGACGGGCGTGACCGATGAGCACCCAGGACTTCCCGGCCCTGGGTTTCGACCCGGCGCCCGGCGACCTCGACGGCGTCACCGACCTGGCGGGCAAGTACCGCGCGGTGAGCAAGGACCTGGCCGAGGCGGACGATTCGCTGCGGCAGATCGTCCGCAAGCAGGGCATTTGGCAGGGCGAGGCGAGCGAAGCGTTCGCGCGGCGCATCGGCCCCCTGCCGCAGTACCTCGAGGGCGCGGCCCGTTCGATGGGCGAGGCCGCGGACGCACTCGAGCAGTGGTCCCAGGATCTTGGTGACCTGCAGAAACGCGCGAAGGACCTGGAGGCACGGGCAGAGGCGGCGGCCAAGGCGGCCGAGGCGGCGCGGGCGAACCCGGACCTGGCGCTCGCGAACCGGACGTTTCCGGACCAGCCGTCCCTGCAGATCGCCCAGCAGCTCCTGGACAACGCGGGCCGGCAGCTCCAGTCGGCGATCGACGGCTGCCAGAACATCCAGGACGCGGCGAAGCAGCTGCAGCAGGAGCACGGCGAAGCGGCCGGCCGGGTCGCGGAGGCACTGCGGAAGGCGAAGGAGCTGGCCCCGGACGAGCCGGGCGTCCTCGACAAGCTGAGCGACGCGGTGGGCGGCGCCCTGTCCGACCTGACGAACACCATCGCGGACGGGGTCGACCAGGCGTGGGACTTCGTCCAGGACCACGCGGAGCTGATTTCGAAGCTCTCGGACGTCGTGGGCGACATGGGCAACGGCATCGGCGTCCTGAGTGACCTCGCACCGCCTCCGGCCGACAAGGTCATGAGCGGGATCGCCACCGGCTTGGGGCTCGGCGCACTCACCGGTCATGCGGTGGCCAAGGCGGCCGGAGCCGACGTCTCGACCGAGACGCTGACCTTCGACGCGCTTGGCGCGGCCACGTCGCTGGCCGGCGCCGCTGACGTCCTTCCGGACACCGCGATCAAGGTGGCGACCTACGGCTTGTTCGCCGAGCAGGGGATCGGTGAGGGCGTGGGCGGCAAGGACTTCGAAAGCCCCTGGGACGACTTCCAGAACTACTGGGTGCCCAAAGACTCGAGTCAGGCGGCGGTGGCCGCGGGCACGCTCGTCGTCGGGCCCGCGGCGTGGGCGGGGGTGGCGGTCTGGAACGCGGCCGACGCCGGTATGCAGGCTGACAACGCACCGGCGCGTCAGCGTGAGCGGGCGGAAGACGAGGTGTGGAACTGATGCCGCTGCAGATCGACCTCCCTCCGGGCTTCTCGGGCATGCCCGTGGGCACCGGCGACCGGCTGAACCGCAGCCACGCCTGGATGGTGGCGGAGAACGTGGCCGCCGGGGCCGGGACGTCCATCGAAGAGTTCGGCAGCTACCTGATGGCGCTGGTGCCGGCCATGCAGGCCAACGGCATCCGGGTGTTCGGCAAGTTCGCCGTCGGCACCCGGAAGGGCGATGTCGCGACCTTGACGCTGGGCGTGACGCAGTGGCCCGAGACCGCGCCCGCGAACCGGGACGCCGTGGTGGCGGCGCTGGCCGAGCAGTACCGGGGCCGGCACAAGCACGCGGTCGTGCGTCCGGTCCGGCTTCCGATCGGCCCGGCGATCGTCGCCATCAGTGAGGGCGAGTTCCGCCTCCCCGAGAAGGGTGTACGCGCGCAGATCAAGGGCGAGTACCAGATTCCCCTGCCGGACAACCGGTCCGTGGTGATCCTGTCGGTGGTCGCGGAGTCCGAGGATGCGTGGCCCGCTGTCGCGGAAGCCACGGCGAAGGTGGCCTGGAGCCTGCGCAGCGACGAGGCGGCCGGATGACGTCGGGATCGTCCGGTTCGCGCGCAGCCAGAGGTCACGCGAGCAACAGCTGGCGCCTGACCGTCAACCGGCTCGCCAAGCACTACAAGTTCGTCCACACACCGCAGCACCCGGGGAGGGTGGCATGAGCGACAACGCGCAGCTGATCGAGGAAATGCGCTGGCAGCTCAAGCAGATCGAAGACCGCAAAGCCGACAACCAGCGCCTCCTCGCGGGCATCGCCGGGAGCAACCACACCACCGTCACCTCGCCGGATCGGTCCGTGACCGTGCTCGCCGGGCCTGGTGGTGTCGTCAGCGAAGTGCGGCTCGCGCCCGAAGCCATGCGGTTCGACGCCGTCACGCTGAGCCGGACCATCACCGCCGCCGTCCGGGAGGCCGTCGCCGCGGGCGGGCGGCTTGCGGAGCGGGCGCCGGTGCCGCCGGGCGGGGCACCGCAGCAACCGACCTGGCAGACGCCGGCGCAGCCAGCCCGGCCAACCCGGCCGGCCCCGCAACGCAGGGCCGCCCCGGGGGAGGACGACGAGCCCTACGGCACCGTCTTCGACGTCTAAACCGGCGGGTGCTGCTCTCCGCGCTTCGCCGCCGCCCGCTTGGCGCGCCAGCCCAGGGCCAGGACCGCCTGGACCAGCTCCTGGTAGCTCGGCTTGACCTCTTCGAGGTACCGCTCCAGGTACGCCGGGCGCGCCGTCGGGACCGGGCGGGGTTCGTCGCCCGGGGGAAGCCACAGCAGGCCCTGGATGTTGTGCAGCGCCATCTTCCACCAGCGCGTCGCGCGTTCGGCCGCGCGGGCCTCGCGCTCGGTTGCCACCTCGATCGCGGTCTGGGCTTCCTCGATCTCGCCCTGCAGCTCTTCGGCGCGTGCCAGCTCCCAGGCGCGCAGGTTCTCCGCCGAGCCTCGGGAGAGGGCGATGATTTCCTTGTACCGCATGGCCGCGGTGGCACCGTCGTCGGTCATCGGTCGTTCTCCGGGCGCTGGAACGGGATGATCACTTCAGGGGCGCCGTGGGTCGTGCGGTCGAAGAACAACGCGCGACCCGGGCGTGGCGACCAGTGCACCACCTGGCCCGCCGCGAACGGCGCCAGCTCGTTGCCCTGGACGTCGAGCGCCGCCCACGTGCCGATGTCGTCGGTGCCCGCGAAGCCCAGCGTGTCCTTGAGCCGGGCGATGCTGCGCCACCAGCCGATCGTGTGGACGCCGTGGCCCGGGCCCTGCTTCAGCACCATCCGCAGGTGGTCGAGACCGCTCTTCAGCTGCCCGACGGCCTTCGCCTCCAACGCCGGCAGCGCCGCGTCGACCCCGTACAGCAGCAGGATCTTCGCGCCGCCCGCCATCGCGCCGGTCATCGACTCCAAAGTGGCCGTCAGGTCGTCGACCAGGGTCGCGGTGTGGCCGTCGGCGCGCAGCCGGTCCGTCAGCTCCAGCACCGCCGGGGCGCACGCCTCGATCGTGCAGCCCAGCACGAACTCGACTTCACCCGGCTCGTACTGCCGGGCCAGCGACCGGGCCGAAGAGTCCATGATGGACAGTGCTTCGGCGGTCGCGGACCCGAGCACCGCGATGTTGCGGCCCGGCGCCCACGACAGGTCGACGCCGCACGCGGCCTCGGTGACGTCGATCGACTGGCCCAGCAGCGCCCGCGGCCGCGAGCTCGGCTTGAGGTCCAGGTACGCCGGGAACTGTTCCAGCACCGGCGAATGCGCGCCGTCGAACAGGCGCGGGCGCGGGAACCGGCCCTGGTACTCCTCCCACAGCCGGTGCTGCAGCCGGACGAACACGTCCTTGCTGCTCGCGTCCGGGATGTGGGCCAGCTGGTTGCCGTGCGCGACACCGGAGTCGTGGTTGATCACCCCGTGCCACTTCGGGGCGGACACCGCCGCGTTGTTCGTTTCGGCCAGCACGCGCCGCGCCTTCGGCATCGCGATCCGCAGCGTGCACTGCTCGAACACCGCCGGCTTGCCCCAGAACGCTTCGATGCCGGCGACGTCCTGGCTGGCCAGCACCAGGTGGATGCCCTGCGAACGACCGCGCCGCGCGATGTCCTCGAGCAACTGGGTCGCCGTGGCCGTCACCTGGTCGCGGCCCGCGAAGAGGTACTGGAACTCGTCGATCACCGCGACGATCCGCGGCCAGTGCCCGCCCGGGTCGGCTTCCCTGAGGTCGGCGAGGTTCGTGACCTCGTGCTCCTTCGCGGCCGCGGACCGGCGCCGCAGCTCGTCGGCCAGGAACCGCAGCAGCGCCAGGCCGAACTCGCGGTCGGTGTTGACGTTGACGCCGACGAGCCGCGCGTGCGGCAGCCAGCTCGCGTCCTTGCGCCCCGGCGCCAGCCCGGCGAACGAGACGCCTTCCTTGAAGTCCAGCAGGTACAGCGCCAGCTCGTCCGGCGAGTACCGCGCCGCCAGGCTGCCGAGCAGCGCGTACAGGAAGTTCGTCTTGCCCGAACCGGACGGTCCGCCGATCAGGGCGTGCGGGCTCGCGTCGCCGATGACGACCTCGACCGGCTCGCCTTCGAAGAACCCGACCGGTGCGCGCAGTTCCCGCGCCGAGCTCTCGTGCCCGATTTCGGCCGGCAGCAGGTCGTCGAACGACCGTGGCCCGCCCTGCTTGGCGATCAGCGCCGCGGCGATCCGGTCGGCGGCCCGGATGACCTGCCCGGACGGCATCGGCGGATCGAGGTCCACGACCAGGTCCGTGCCGGTCATGCTGCTGATCGCGTGCCGATCGTCGATCAGGCTCAGCGTTTCGACCGACGCGCTCACGGCAGTCGGCACGTCGATCATGATCAGGCAGATCCCCGCGGCCAGCGCCCCGCTCGCGACGCGCTTGAGGTCGCGGGCGCGTTCCGGCTCGAGCGTTTCGCCGTTGCCGTACAGCACGGCGATGCGGAACGGCTCGACCCGCTCCTGCCGGGCGATGCGCAGCTCCCGCAGCGACGTGTGACCCGCCTGCATGCCGGTCGCGTGGATGCGGCGGATGTGCCCGGCCAGCTCGTCGAGGAGGTCCTCGAGCCGGCCCGGGTCGTACAGCGAAAGCGCGCTCGTGCGGCTCAGCGGGTAGAGGTCGGGCAGGATCGCGGTCAGCTGCCCGATGTCCCACAGGTGCACGCGCACCGCGCCGGGTTCGAACGTCGAGAGCACCCGGATCAGCAGGTTCTGCACGATGCCGTCGATGGTCGGGCGCGTCTTCGGCGCCGACGTGATCGCCAGGTGCGACTCGTCGAGCAGCGGGACGGCGACGTCGAACGTGCGGGTGGCGTCGCTCCCGGACGCCGTCGCGGAACCGACGCGCCACAGGCCGGGCGAGGTGATGCCGGCGTTGTGGCCGACGCGCCCGAGCCAGTCACCGGGCGGCAGTCCGGCCGGGCCGGGTGCGTTCTGCGAGACGAGTTCGCGCAGTGTCGCGGGGCCGTTGCCCCAGTCGGTGTAGAAAGCGCTTCGCACGCTGCCGAGCGCGCCGAACACCTCGTGCGCGGCAGGGTGCTTGGACCACTCGCTCTGCTGTTCCGGAGTGGCGTGGTTCATGCCGACGCGGACGATGTCGCGCTCCAGCTCGAGTTTGGCGAGGTCGGCCTCCGCGGCTTGGCGCGCTCCGGCCGCCGCGCCCAGCACCAGTCCGATCTGGTGGCGTACGCGGTCGAGCGCGGTTTCGACGCGGTTGCGTTGTTCGGCTGCCCTGTTGGCCATCGGCGTCCCCAAAAACGGTGTCCCCTGCAAGGATTACAAACGCGACCGGTATCCGCTCACCAGATCTTCCGCGGAGGCCAGGCGGCCGAGGAGCTGGTCCAGCCCCTCGCCGGCCTGTGCGTACTGCGAAGGGAGCCAGGGATCGGCCTTGGCCTGGGCGTCCACGAGAGCTTGTCGTGCTTCCCCGAGCAGGCTGGTGGCCCGTTCGGAGTGGGCGCGCGCGTCGGCGAGCCCGGTGACGACAGCGGTGAGCAGCTGGTGGAGTTCGGCTAGCGTCATCCGGCTAGAGACGCGCCGAGTAGGAGTCCGCTGAGGAAATGCTCGCTTGGACGGTGCTCTGCAGACCGTTGATGCCCTGCAGGGCTTCCGCGAGCAAACCGTGGGCCTGACTCACTTCGTGCTGGCTGCTGCCTTGGGTCGCCTGCGACAGCGACTGCTGCGCTTCTTCGAGAGACTGCGCTGCCTGTTGCAGGGCGGCGATGCTCGCGGACGCCTTTTCGTTGGCGAGTGCGATGCCAGCGCGGATCTCTTCGACTCCGGCCATCGGGCCTCATACTCCTCGGAATCGGGATGGTTGAGCGGGGGACTTCTATTGAAACAGATCCAACGACTGAGCGTGATCATCTGATTGTGCGGAGTGATCGCGGCCGCGAAATCAGCAAGGCCCCGGACGTGGGAACATCCGGGGCCAGACCGATCACGGTGTGTGCTGGGGGTGGCCCGGCACCAGAACCGCGCGCGATACGTCGTTGGCCAGCGCTACCCCAGGTCAGAGCGGTTTTCGTGCCACTGCTGGCCTTTCTGGAAGGGGCGGGCGTGGTTCGCGGTGAGACTAGCGCGACCGGAGCGCCGGGCTGCGATCAGCCCCACTCGTAA
Source organism: Amycolatopsis sp. NBC_01488 (assembly GCF_036227105.1). Taxonomy (NCBI): domain Bacteria; kingdom Bacillati; phylum Actinomycetota; class Actinomycetes; order Pseudonocardiales; family Pseudonocardiaceae; genus Amycolatopsis; species Amycolatopsis sp. NBC_01488. Next base: position 2,817,316 of record NZ_CP109434.1, read on the forward strand.
CTCACTGTGGGGCCTCAAAATTTCCGCGCGACGGTTCGAGAAGGTTTCACATTGAGACAACCGGCGCAGTCGCCGGGCCGGGGCACGTCACCGGTTCCGGTCCGCGAACGACGAAACGCCGGGCGCGGGGCCCGGCGTCTCATCCGATCAACGTGCGGAGGATACAGGATTCGAACCTGCGAGGGCGTGAACCCAACACGCTTTCCAAGCGTGCGCCTTAGGCCGCTCGGCCAATCCTCCGCAGGAGACGATACCGGATGCTCATCCCCGGTCGCGAAGGTGGGTCTCGGCCTCGGACGCCGCGACGACGTCGGCCACCACGCACGTGATGTTGTCCGGGCCGCCGCCTTCGTTGGCCAGGCGGATCAGCTCCGGGATCACGTCGGCCGGGGCGGCGCCGGCGTCCAGGACGTCGCGGAGGATGGCTTCGGTGACCGGGCCGCTCAGGCCGTCCGAGCAAAGCAGGTAGCGGTCGCCCTGCTTGGCCTTGAACGTCCAGATGTCGGGTTCGCTGGAACCCGTCGTCTGCAGCGCTTTCATCAGCAGTGACCGCCGGGGGTGGGAGGCCGCGTCCTCGGCCGCGACTCGGCCGTCCTCGACCAAGGCCTGCACGAGCGTGTGGTCACGGGTCAGCCGGCGGAGGCCGCCTTCGCGCAGCAGGTAGCCGCGGGAGTCGCCGATGTGGGCCGCCGCGAACTCGACGCCGTCGAACATCAGCGCCGTCAGCGTCGTGCCCATGCCTTCGGTCGTCGGCTCGTTCGACGCGACCTCGGCCAGCCGCTCGCCGATGGACTTGACCACGCCGGTCAGCGTCGCCGCCAGGTCGACGCCCGTGAGGTCCATCCGCCGGAGGTCGACGTCGAGCTCGCGCAGCACGTCGACCGCGGTCGCGCTGGCGACTTCGCCGTGCGGCTGGCCGCCGATGCCGTCGGCGACGGCGAGCAGGCGGGAACTCGCGTACAGCGAGTCCTCGTTGACCTGGCGATGCTGGCCGACGTCCGACCCCGCGGCGTACCGGAGGACGTACCGATCGTGTGTCATGCCCCCATGAAAGCATTGGTTGACTGAGTTCACAAGCAACTCGGCTGAATGGAGCACTCTCCGATAGAGTTCCCGCCATGGACGACGACGCCACGGTCAGCGCGGCCGACATCGCGCGGCTCGCCGGGGTCGGCCGGGCCGCGGTGAGCAACTGGCGCCGTCGGTACCCGGACTTCCCGTCGCCGGTCGGCGGCACGGCGTCCAGCCCGTTGTTCGGCTTGTCCGCCGTCGCCGGCTGGTTCCGCGCCCGCGGCAAGAACTTCGAGCTGTCCGCGGGCGAGCGCGCGTGGCAGCGCCTGCGCGCCCTCGGTGACGACCTCGACCTCGCCGAGCGCGTGAGCCGCGCGGGCGTCTTCTTCGCCTTCCAGGGCGGGATCTTCGACACTTTCGACAGCAAGCTCGACGACCCCGAACTGCTCACCCTGCTCAGTGAGATGACGCACCGGGCCGGCCCGCTCGAGTCGTTCGAACTGTTGTGCCGCCGGTACTTCGAGGCGCATTCGCGGCGGTTGTCGGCCACGCCCGAGCCGGTCGCCGAGCTGATGGCCCGGCTCGCCGGCCCGGTCGCGACGATCCTCGACCCCGCGTGCGGCTTCGGCGCGCTGGCGCTGGCGAGTGGCGCGAAGACCGTGCTGGGCCAGGACAGTGACCCGATGACGGCGTCGATCGCCACGCTGCGGCTGCGGTTGCGCGGCATCGAAGCCGAGGTCTACGCGATCGACGCGCTGCGCGAAGACGCCTTCGCCGATCGGACCGCCGAAGCCGTGCTGTGCGATCCGCCGTTCAACGAACGGGCCTGGGGGCACGACGAGCTCGTCGGCGACGCGCGCTGGGAGTACGGCCTGCCGCCGCGCGGGGAGCCCGAACTCGCCTGGGTGCAGCACTGCCTCGCGCACGTGGAACCCGGCGGGCCGGTGGCGATCCTGATGCCGGGCGCGGCGGCCGGGCGCCGCAGCGGGAAACGCATCCGCGGCAACCTGCTGCGCGCGGGTGCCGTCCGCGCGGTCGTCACGCTGGCGGCGGCGGGTCCCGACCTCTGGCTGCTGCGGCGGCCGGTGCCCGGGCAGCGCCCGCCGTCCACCGTGCTGCTGGCCGAGGCGGGCGACGATCTGTCCACAGTGGACGAGTTATGGCAGGAGTTCCACGCGCACCCCGAGTCCGGCGTCCGGATCATCGACCTCCTCGACGACGACGTCGACCTGACACCGGCCCGGCGCCGCGGCCGCGACGAGGACCTCGGCCAGGCGTTCCAGGCCGTGCGTGGCCGGTTCGCCGAACTGGCGCCGACGCTGCCGCCGCTCGAGGCGGCCGACGCCGAACCGGCGTTCACGACGATCGGCGAGCTGGTCAAGGCCGGGGTCGTCGAGGTCAAGCACGCGGCCCGCGCGGACGCCGAGCCCCCGGTCGCCGAGGCGGGCGACGTCGTCGCGTCCGTGACCGGGATCGCGTACGTCCACAGTGGACCGGCGGAGGCGGTCGGCCCGGGGCTGACCGTGTACCGCGTCGACCCGGACCGGCTGGACGCGGACTTCCTGGCCGGCTGCCTGCGCGCGGCCGACCTGCCCGCCGCCTCGGCGTCGACCCGGATCGACGGCAGGCGCGTGCGGATCCCGCGGGTCGCGATCGACGTCCAGCGCGAGTACGGCCAGGTCTTCGGGAAGCTCGCCGAGTTCGACGCCGTCCTGCGCGAGACGGCGGAAACGGGCCGGGAGCTGGTCCGGCTAGGCTTCGCGGGACTTGTCGAAGGACGGCTCAGGCCGGGCCGTTAGGGGAACGGATGCTGATCGCCGACCGCTACGAGCTCGACGAGCTGCCGCTCGGGCGCGGCGGGATGGGCGCGGTGCACGGCGGCCACGACCGCAGGCTCGGCCGGCGCGTGGCGATCAAGCTGCTCAGGCTGCCGGGCCGCGACGAAGAGCTCGAAGCCCGCTTCGCGCGCGAAGCACGGATCCTGGCGACGCTCGACCACCCCGGCGTACCGGCGTTGTACGACTACGGCACCCACGACGACCGGTTGTTCCAGGTCATGCAGTTCGTCGACGGCGTGACGGTCGCCGACCTGCTCGCCGAGCACGGCCCGCTGCCGGTGCCGTGGGCCGCGGCGATCGCGGCGCAGGCGTGCGCGGTGCTGACCGCCGCCCACGCGCTCGCGGTGTGCCACCGCGACCTCAAGCCGTCCAACCTGATGCTCGGGCCGGACGGCGGCGTCAAGGTGATGGACTTCGGCCTCGCGGTGCTGCGCGAAGCCGACGCCGCGCAGTTCACGCGGGCCGGGCAGCTGCTGGGCACGCCGTCGTACATGGCGCCCGAGCAGATCCAGCGCGGCGGCGCCGAACCGCGCAGCGATCTCTACGCGCTCGGGTGCGTGCTGCACGAGATGCTCACCGGGCAACGGCTCTTCGACGGGCCCACCGCGTACGCCGTGTTCGAGCGGCAGGTCAAGGAGTTGCCGCCGCCGGTGCCGGGCGTGCCGAAGCAGCTCAACGCGCTGCTCGCGGAGATGCTGGCGAAGGACCCGGAAGCGCGGCCGCCCGGGGCGGCCGCGCTGTACGAGCGGCTCGGCGTGTTCGTCGGCGCGCTGCCGCCGCTGCCGGGGTTCCTGGTGCCGGCGTCGGTGCCCAGTCCGGGCCGGATGTACGCCCGGATGCTGGGACGCGTCAGCGGCTGAGCGTCGCCGGCCGCTGGTCGGCGAGCGGCAGGCGGGTGAGCGTGACCGACGCCGAGGTCAGTGCGGGGCCGGGTGGAACCCGGGCTCACCCCCCCCCGGGTGGCGGCGCCACCCGTCCGGGCTACCCAAATCGTGACCTTCCCGGCCGAACCTCGACCGGGTGACCGCCGTCTTTACTGTGTCCACAAGCGATGATCGAGTATGGGGGTAACGGATCGTGAAGAGGCTTCTGGCGGGAGCGGCCGCGCTGGCCACCGCGTTCGTGCTGGCCGCCTGCTCCGGCGGCGGGGCGGCAGCCGGGGGGTCGAACGCCGGCGGCGGGGCCGTCGCGGCCGGCGCCGGGGGCGGGGCGCCGACGACGCCGAGCACCACCGCGGCCCCCACCACGACGAGCAGCGCCACCCCGGCGCCGTCGACCACGAAGCCGGCGCCGACCAGCACCACGGCCAAGCCGAAGCCGAAGCCCAAGCCGGCGGCTCCGGCGAGCGACCCGGGCGTCCCGTGCGCCGCCGCGGCCGCCGCGTCGGGCACCGCCGCCTGCGTCGACCTCTCCGCGCACAAGGCGTGGATCCTGCAGGACGGCAAGGTCGTCTACGGGCCGGTGCCGATGCTGCCGGGCCGCAAGGCCAACCCGACCCCGACCGGCACGTTCCACGTGCTGTCGAAGGAGAAGGTGCACCTGTCGAAGGAATTCGACGACGCGCCGATGCCGAACTCGGTGTTCTTCTACCCGGGTGACGCCTTCCACACCGGCAGCCTCTCGGTGTACTCGCACGGCTGCATCCACCTGTCGGCGGGCGCGTCCCTGAAGTTCTTCACCACCTTGCACGTCGGTGACGTCGTCCAGGTCGTTCCGTAATCACTTACTGACTCATCCGGACAGTAGGTCACAAACAGATAAATTCACTCGGCCGAGTGCAACTGGCCCCCCTGTTCAGGCGATAGATGATCGCTTGGGAAGGGGGGCCAAATGGCCTTGGGAAAGCTCAGAGCAGTACGTCACGCTCTCGTGGCGGCGGTGCTGACAGGGGCGCTGCTGCCCGTCGTGACCACGGGGGTGGCGGCCGCGGCGGCACTTCCGCCGGGGTTCGTCCTGCAGGACACCAGCACCGGACTGGGGAACTACCAGCTCACCGACTTCGCCTACCTGCCGGACAACTCGGTGCTGGCGACGGCGAAGGACGGCCGCGTCCAGTGGGTGCCGGTGGGCGGCACCCCGAAGACCATCGCGACGCTGCCGGTCCGCACCGACGAGGACCTGGGGCTCGTCGGGCTGGCCGTGGCGCCGGACTACGCGACGTCGCACACCATCTACGTCACGCGCTCGATCAACTACAGCGGCAGCGGTTTCGGCCTGCGGCTGGCGCGGTTCACGGTGGCCGTGGACGCGGCCGGGGCGCCGACCGGGCTGACCGGCGAGCAGATCCTGTTCGAGGTGCCGGGCATGTCCAACGTCCACGCCATCGACAGCGTCGTCGCCGCCACGGACGGGACGCTCTGGCTGTCCATCGGCGACAACGGCGACTTCACCAAGGTCGACGCGGGTTCGCTGCGCGCCCAGGACATCAACCAGCCCTACGGCAAGATCCTGCACCTGACCGCCGACGGCAAGGGCGTGGAGAGCAACCCGTACTACGACGGCAACCCCGTTTCGACCGCGAGCAAGGTGTACGCGCGCGGGTTCCGCAACCCGTTCCGGTTCAGCATCGACCCGAACCTCGGCCTGCCGGTCGCGGGTGACGTCGGCTGGAACAACTGGGAAGAGGTCGACGTCGTCCAGCGCGGCGCGAACGCGGGCTGGCCGTGCTGGGAGGGCACCCACCCGACGCCGGGCTACAGCACGCTCGCGGCCTGCGCCGGCGTGGCGAACCAGGCGCCGATCTTCGAGTACGCGCACGGCAGCGCGGCCATGCAGGGCAACAGCGTCACCGGCGGGATCGTCTACAACGGATCCAGCTACCCGGCGGCCTACCGCGGCTCGTACTTCTTCGGCGACTACGTCCGGAACAAGATCTGGACCCTGCGCTACGACGACCAGGGCAAGCTCACGCAGGCCCCGGAGAACCCGCCGGTGTTCACCGACATCGGCGGCCCGACGAAGTTCGCGGCGGCGCCGAACGGCGACATCGTCTTCTCCGACATCCTGAGCGGCAACCTGCGGCGGCTGAGCTACTCGGTCGGCAACACCGCGCCGGTGGCGAAGGCCACGTCGGTCACCGACCCGGACACCCGCACGGTGTCGTTCGACGGCTCCACGTCCGTCGACTACGACGGCGACCTGCTGAAGTACGACTGGGACTTCGGTGACGGGACCACCGCCGCCGACGCCGGGCCCACGGTCAGCCACCAGTACGCGGCGGGCACTGCGTCGTTCACCGCGAAGCTGACGGTCCGGGACACGCTGAACGCCACCGGTACGACCACCATCGCGGTCGCGCCCGGCAACCACACCCCGCAGCTCACGCTCACCACGCCCGGGGACACCGCGACCTTCGCGGTGGGCCAGCAGGTCAGCCTCAGCGCCACCGCGACCGACGCCGAGGACGGCACGCTGCCGATCACGTGGACCTCCGCGGTCCGGCACTGCCCGAGCGAGGCGACGTGCCACGCGCACCCCGGCATCGGCGGCACCGGGACGAGCTTCGCGCAGCCGTTCACCGAGCACCCGGACTCCCGGATGGAGTTCACCGCGACGGTGACCGACAGCGCGGGCGTCGTCACGTCCAAGACGTACACCGCCATGCCGCGCCGGCACCGGATCACCCTGCTCAGCACGCAGCCCGCGGCGCTGAGCATCCCGGTCGAAGGCGGTGTCAACACGGCACTGGTCACCGAGGGCGCCAGCTTCGACGTCGAGGCCGCACCGCTGGGCATCGACGGCGTCTCGAAGTTCACCGGCTGGCAGAACGGTCCGACCGACACGACGTGGGTGGTCACCGTCGGCACCGCCGACATGACGCTGACGGCGAGCTACGCGACCCCGATCGACCAGCGCTACGACGCCGACCCGGCGTTGCAGGCGAAGCTGGGCCCGCCGACCGGGTTCGAGACGGCCGACGGGCCGGTCCACTACCGGCTCTACCAGTTCGGCCGGCTCTACTGGAGCGCCGCGACGGGGGCGAAGTACGTCACCGGCCCGGTGCTGGACAAGTACGTCGCCCTCGGCGGACCGAGCGTGCTCGGCGCACCGACCAGCGACACGGCGTCCACTTCGGACGGCGCGCAGTTCAACGACTTCGTCAACAACGGCAACGTGGGGTCGATCTACTACACGGACGCCACCGGTGCGCACGCGGTCTACGGTGAGATCCGCAAGAAGTGGGCGGCGCTCGGCTACGGGCAGATCCTGGGTTACCCGACGAACGACGAAGACGGGACCCCGGACGGCATCGGCCGCTTCAACCACTTCCTCAAGGGCGCCAACGTCGGTTCGATCTACTACACGCCTTCGACGGGCGCGCACGCGATCTACGGCGAGATCCGGAAGAAGTGGGCGGCGTACGGGTACGAGAAGGGCCTCGGCTACCCGACGAACGACGAGGACGGGACGCCGGACGGCATCGGCCGGTTCAACCACTTCAGCCTCGGTCACTCGATCTACTTCACGAACGCGACGGGTGCGCACGTCGTGAAGGGCGAGATCCGCAAGCGGTGGGCGGCCCTCGGGTGGGAGCGGTCCTACCTGCGGTACCCGACGACGGACGAGTACGTGACGGGCGGGGTGTACCGCAGCGACTTCCAGGGCGGCTACATCACGTACACCCCGGCGACGGGAGCGGTCGACCGCCCCTGGTGAAGCCGAACCGAACCGGCTCAGGCCGTCTCCGGGAATTACCGGGGGCGGCCTGAGCCGTTTTCGGGGAACCTCGCCGCGGGTCGCGCGTCTTGAGAGGCAGAGAACGGGAACCACGGATCTGGGGGAGTACATGCGTATTCGGCGCGCGCTGATCGGTCTGTCCACTTTGGTCGCCGCGGCGGTACTGACCGGCTGTTCGGCGGGGCAGACCGCGGACGTCCGGCTGGCGGCAGGCACGCCCTCGCCGACGTCGGCTTCGCCCAGTCCGTCCACTTCGGACGCGCCGAAGGCCGAGATGGCACCGGGCGTGCCGTGCACGATCACCGCGAAGGCCTGCGTTTCCCTTTCGGGGAAGCAGGCCTGGCTGCTCGACGAGGGCAAGATCGTCTACGGCCCGGTGAAGATCATGCCGGGCAAGAAGGGCAGCACCACGCCGGTGGGCACGTGGCACGTGCTCTCCAAGGAGAAGATGCACCTCAGCCGCGAGTTCGACAACGCACCGATGCCGAACTCCGTGTTCTTCTACAACGGCGTCGCGTTCCACCAGGGCAGCTTGGCGAAGTACTCGAACGGCTGCGTGCACCTCTCCGCCGGAGCGTCGCTGAAGTTCTTCTCCTCGCTGGACAAGGGTGACGAGGTCCAGGTCGTGCGCTGACGGCTCAGGACCGCAGGTCCGCCGGCGTGGTCCCGGCCGACGTCAGCGGCAGCCCGAGCGCGACCCGCTCGGTCAGCCAGGGGCTCGGCCGGTACCGCGGGTCCCCGGTGGTCGCGGCCAAGCCGCGCAGGATCCGCAGCACCACGTCGCCGCCGACCAGGTCGCCCCAGGCCAGCGGGCCACGCGGGTACCCGAGGCCCAGCCGGACCGCCGTGTCGATGTCCGCCGGCGTCGCCAGGTGCTGGCCCGCGATGAAGCACGCCGTGTTGACGATCGAGGCCAGGAGGCGCTGGGCGATCGGGGCCGGGCCGTCGCGGACCACCGTCACCGGCTTGCCCGTCGCCGCCAGCGCGCCCCAGGCCGCGCGGCCCGCCGCCGGGTCGAGTCCGGGGTGGACGGACATCGTCAGGCGTCGTTCGTAGCCGCCCAGCGGATCAACGCCGGCGACGCGGTCCAGCGGCAGGCCCGCGCGCGTTCCGGCGTCCACAGTGGACTCGCCGTAGAGCGGGACGAGCAGGACGGAGTCGGGGTACGCGTCCGACACCACCTGGACACCGGCCGCGGACAGCACGCGGGCCAGGTGCTCGTCCGCCGTGAACACCGGGCTCGACGGCTTCGGCGGCGCTGCCGGCTCTTCGGGGACCTGCTGCTTCCCCTCGGCGTAGGAATAGAAGCCCGAGCCGTTCTTGCGCCCGAACAGTCCCGCCGCGACCCGCGGCCGCGTCAGCCACGACGGCCGCAGCCGCGGTTCACCGTGGAAGCCGCTCCAGATGCTCTCCAGCACTGCGTGGGAGACGTCGAGACCGGTCAGGTCGAGCAGCTCGAACGGCCCGAGCTTCAGGCCGAGCACGTCGCGCGCGACGCGGTCGACGTCGGCGGGCTCGGCCAGCGCCTCGGCGAGGACCTGCAGCGCCTCGGTGTTCAGGCCGCGGCCGGCGTGGTTGACCAGGAAGCCCGGCGCGTCCTTCGCCAGCACCGGCTCGTGACCCCAGCTCCTGACCAGTTCGAGCGCCTCGGCGGGCAGCCAGTCGTGCGTGCGCGTGCCCGGGACCACCTCGACCAGGCGCATCAGCGGCACCGGGTTGAAGAAGTGCAGGCCGATCAGCCTGCCGGGGTCGGCCAGCTCTGCGGCGATCTCGGTGACCGACAGCGAGCTGGTGTTCGTCGCGAAGATCGTCTCCTGTGGACAGACGCGCTCGAGGCCGGCGAAGAGGGCCCGCTTGGTCTCGATGTCCTCCCGCACGGCCTCGACGACGAGGTCGACGCCGTCCGCGGGCGCGTCGGGCGCGTCCACCGCGACCAGCCGGTCCTTGACCGCGCGCGGGTCGTCGAGCTTGCCCTTCGCGGCGAGCTTGTCGACCATCCCGCCGACGTACTCGATCGCTTCGGCGACGGCTTCGCGGCGGACGTCGGCCAGTTCGACGGTCACCCCCGCGGCCGCGGCGAGCTGGACGATCCCGCGGCCCATCACCCCGGTCCCGATCACCCGGATCCTGCCGACCTTCCCGGCCCACCCCGTCACGTCGTGCCCGCCTTTCCCGCCGATGTTCTTCGCGCCGACGGTACCGTCTCGGTCGCGCCGGGGAAGCGGCTGACGCGGGCGGAAAGCCGAGAACGGGCGCCGCTGGAGCGTTCGGCGCCGGGTGTGCTGCGGGCTGGCTGGTGGCGCACGCGCTCCGGGACCCGGCGGTCCCGCGCTCTCGAGGACGGCCTGCTGCCGAGCTCCTAGAGGCCGACGAACTCCGCCATCCGCGTCGCCGTGTGCGCGAAGAACGCGTCGGCCGGGTCGACGCTGCCGACGTACTGGCCGAACAGGTCGAAGCTGATCGCCCCGAACAGCTGGGTCCACGCCATGATCAGCCGGACCACGGTCTCGGGGCCGGCGACGATGCCGAGGACCTTCGTGAGCGTCTCGGCCTGGGCGCGCAGCTCGGGCGCGACTTCGCCGTCGATCGCCCGCAGCTCGGTGTGCGTGAGCACCTTGACCAGGGCGAGCGCGACGCGGCCGGCGGGCACGACGGTGTCCTGGGGTGCCTCGTAGCCGGGGATCGGCGAGCCGTAGATCAGCGCGTACTCGTGCGGGTGCGCGCGGGCCCACTCGCGCGTCGCGTGCCAGATCGCGAGCCAGCGCTCGCGCGGGGCGCCCTGGCCCGGGTCGGCCTTCTCAGCCGCCTCGCCGATCGCGTTGTAGGCGTCGACGATCAGGTCGGTCAGCAGCCGGTCGCGGCTGGGGAAGTACCGGTACAGCGCCGACGACACCATGCCCAGTTCCCGCGCCACCGCGCGCAGCGAAAGCCCGTGCGCGCCGACTTCGGCGAGCTGGCGGCGGGCCTCGTCCTTGATCTCCTGGGTGAGTTCGGCGCGGGCGCGTTCGCGCGCGGTCCGGGTCGCGGTCATGGGATCAGTGTGCCATGACGAGAGCGGCGCACAAAATCGAGAGCAGTGCTCTTGACAGTGCGGCGGAGAGGGTGTTCACTGCTCTTAACCGAGAGCACTGCTCTCCCGAAACTTCGGAGGACACCATGACTGCCGCCCGCTACATCGAGCCGAAGACGGCCACCAACGCGTTCAACGAGATCGTCGCGAAGCTGACCAGGATGGGCGTGAGCGTCTGGGGCAGCCGGGTGCTGACCGTCGTCGGCCGCAAGAGCGGCGAGCCGCGGTCGGTGCCGGTCAACCTGCTGACCGTCGACGGCGTGCGCTACCTCGTCGCCCCGCGCGGCGAGACGCAGTGGGTGCGCAACCTGCGCGCCGCCGGCCAGGGCACACTGCGCGTCGGGCGCCGCGTCGAGGAGTTCACCTTCCGCGAGCTGGGCGACGACGAGAAGCCGGGCATCCTGCGTGCCTACCTCAAGCGCTGGAAGTTCGAGATCGGCGTGTTCTTCGACGGCGTCGACGCGAAGGCGTCGGACGAGAAGCTGCGCGAAATCGCGCCCGGCTACCCGATCTTCGAGATCTTCACGAAGTAGGTTTGCGCCGCGTCAGGTTCGCCGCGATCAGGACGACGCCGACCAGGAACGCGACGAGCCCGATCAGGAACCACAGCTTCTGCCCGGTCATGAAACTGCCGGTGATCACGCCGATGCCCTGCAGCACCCAGACGGCGCCGACCAGCACGAGCACGACCCCGACCGCGAAGGTGATCCAGCGCCTCATCGGGCCAGCTTAGGCCGGCCGGTCGTCCGGCACGAGCTTGTGCCGGTAGGCGTAGACGACGGCGTGCACGCGGTCGGGCAGCCCGAGCTTCGACAACACCCGCGAGACGTGTGTCTTCACGGTCTCCTCGCCGACGTGCAGCTGCCGTGCGATCTCGGCGTTGCTGCAGGCGGTGGCGATCAGCAGCAGGACCTCCCGTTCGCGGGAGGTCAGCCGGGCCAGCTCGGGCGGTTCGGCGGCCGCGGGTTCGAGCACCGACGTGAACTTCGCGACCAGCCGCCGGGTCACCGACGGGTCGATCAGCGCGTCGCCGCGCGCGGCCACCCGCATCGCCGCGACCAGCTCCTCCGGCGCCAGGCTCTTCAGCAGGAACCCGCTCGCCCCGGCACGCAGCGCGCGGTAGACGTACTCGTCGGCGTCGTAGGTGGTGAGCACGAGGACGCGGGTGTCGTTGCCCGGCGCGGCGAGGATCGCCTCGGTCGCGGCGAGGCCGTCGAGGCGGGGCATCCGGACGTCGAGGACCGCGACGTCCGGGCGCAGGCGCGCGGTTTCGGCGACGGCTTCGCGGCCGTCGGACGCCTCGCCGACGCAGGTGAAGTCGGGCTGCGTGTCGAGCAGCGCGCGCATCCCGGACCGGAACATCGCGTGGTCGTCGGCCAGCAGGACGCGGATCATGCGCTCTCCACCGGGAAGGTCGTGCGCAGCTGCCAGTGCCCGCCGGTTTCGCCGTAGGAGACCTGGCCGTCGAACAGGGTGACGCGCCGGCGGATCCCGGCCAGGCCGCGGTGCGCGTGCTCGCGTTCCGGGGTGCGGTTCGCGCGCAGGCCGTTGGTCACCGAGAGCACGACTTCGGTGCGCCCGTGGCTGAGCTCGACTTCGACCGGGCCTTCGCCGTGGCGCAGCGCGTTCGTCAGGGCTTCCTGGGCGATGCGGTACAGGGCGACGTCGAGGGAGCCGGGCAGGTCCCTCGGTTCGCCGCGCAGGGTCAGCCGGGTCGGCAGGCCGGCCGTGCGGACGGTTTCGACCAGCTCGTCGAGGTTGTCCAGCCCGGGCTGCTCGGCGTTGGTTTCGGCGTGCAGCAGGTCGAGCATGCGGCGCAGGTCGGCCATCGCCGAACGGCTGGCGGATTCGACCGCGCCGAGCGACTTCCGCACGGGCGAATCACCGTCGGGGAGCCCGAGCCGGGCCGCGCCGGCGTGCACGCCGATGGCGCTGACGTGGTGGGAGATGACGTCGTGCAGGTCGCGCGCGATGGTCGTGCGCTCCTCGGTGACGGCTCGCCGCACGGCCTCTTCTTCGTGCTGGCGCCGTTCGTCCGCCTCGCGCTGGAGGTCGGCGATGTAGGCGCGGCGGGCCGTCGTGTAGCGGCCGACCAGCCAGGGCAGGAGGGCGTCGACGCCGACGTTGATCGCGATCAGCCGCCAGTCCCAGCCGCCCTTGCCGGTTTCGAGGCAGCCGATCAGCACGCCGGTCAGCAGCGCGAACAGCGCCAGGACCGACGGTTTCGGGCGCAGCCACGCGCCGGCCCGGTAGCCGGCGATGAGGATCCCGGAGTTGTTGCCGATCTCGGCGGCGGGGAGGTGGCCCAGCAGCAGCGGCCCGCCGGCGAAGAGGACGGCGTGGGCCAGGGCGACCCAGCCGGAGTACCGCGCGGGTCCGGCAAGGGCGGCGTTGACGGCGATCCCGCCGAGCAGGACGACCCAGGCCCGCCAGCCGGCGGCGTCGAGCGGGCCGCGGAGGGCGAAGAGGGCACCGTCACAGACGACGCAGACCAGCGCGACCAGCAGCGACTGGCGTCGCAGGGATCCGCTGATGTCGAGCACACCCGCAACTGTGCCCTAGTAGGAGGGCGCGGTGGGCGGGAACGCCCCGACGCGGCGGGAGGGGTGCGCGGCACCGGGGCGCTCCCTGGACGGGAGAGTCAGGGGACGGGTCGAGGTTCGCTGGCCGGTCGGTCGGCGGACGCCCCGAAGTGGCGTTGGGTGAGTGGGCCGCACCGAACGCCACTTTGGGCTGCTTTGGGGTACATCGAACACCGCGTGGGCCGCTTCCGGCACATCCGCCGCCACGTTGGGCTGCATGGAGCCGCTTGGCGGTCCCTGCCTCAGTCTCAGGTCGTCGGGCGGGCCGAGTAGTTGCCGCCGCCCCGGCGCTGGCCGCCCGTGCGCTGGCCCTCCTGCAAGGCCTGGCCCAGCGAGGTCGCCGTTGCCGTGGTGCCGTCGACCTTCGCCACCACCGTCACGTTCGTGTCGCCCTGCTTCACGTCGCCCGTTTTCTGGGTGGATCCGTCGAGCGTGTACGTCTGCTTGTAGCCGTCCTTGCTCGTCAGTGTCACCGATGTTGCGCTCAGGGCCGTGACGTCGCCCGTCTGGAGGCGCTCGGTCGTGTAGCCGCCGCTGCCGTTCGACACCACGAAGTCGCCGTGGAGTGCCTCGCGCAACGCCGCCATTCCGCCGCCGAAGCCGTTGCCGAAGCCGCCGTTCGGGCCGCCGCCCTGGCCGGGAAACTGGCCGCCGCCCGGGCCGCCGAAGCCGCCGGGGCCCTGCTGGGCCGAGTTGTCGGCGCTGCTGGTGCTCGCCCAGATCGCCGCGCCGCCGCCGGCCGCGATGACCACGGCGATGCCGGCCGCGATCGCCGTCTTCTTGCCGGACCAGCCCTTCTTCGGCGTGGCCGCGGCCGGGTCGCCCCAGTTGGCCGGGGCCGGTTCACCCCAGGCCGGGGTGCTCGCGGCGGGTGCCGGGCCGCCTTCGGGCGGCGTGTTCGGCGTCGGCTCGGTCGTCATCGTGTCCTCCGGTGGTACCCACACTGGTCCAGCCCAGGTTCACCGCCGAGGCTGTGTTTGAGCTGTGCGAGGCGTCAGCACGCGCTGTGGCTCCCTTACCCGGACGAAGGATCTTCACAGGAAACGCACAGTGAGAGCACAGTGAGTACTGAAGACCCGCCGAGAAGATGGCACTATGACCGCTATGAACGCCACGTCGCCCGGCCCCGGCAAGGCCGACCTGCGCCGCGCCGACGGGAGCCCCGTCCGGGTCCTCGTCGTCGACGACGAGGCGACGCTGGCCGAGCTCGTGTCGATGGCCCTGCGCATGGAGGGCTGGGAGGTGCGCAGCGCGGGCGACGGCACCGAGGCCGTCCGGATCGCGCGCGACTTCCGGCCCGACGCCGTCGTCCTCGACGTCATGCTCCCCGACTTCAGCGGGCTCGAGGTGCTGCGGCGGATGCGGTCCGAGGCGCCGAACCTGCCGGTGCTCTTCCTGACGGCGAAGGACGCGGTCGAGGACCGCATCGCCGGGCTCACCGCGGGCGGCGACGACTACGTCACCAAGCCCTTCAGCCTCGAAGAGGTCGCGTTGCGCCTGCGCGCGCTGCTGCGCCGGGCCGGCGGGGTGACCGGCGCGAGCGGGTCGACGCTCGTCGTCGGCGACCTGACCCTCGACGAGGACAGCCGCGAGGTGCACCGCGGCGGCGACCTCGTGCCGCTGACCGCGACCGAGTTCGAGCTGCTGCGCTACCTCATGCGCAACCCCAAGCGCGTGCTGTCGAAGGCCCAGATCCTGGACCGCGTGTGGAGCTACGACTTCGGCGGCCAGGCCAACATCGTCGAGCTCTACATCTCCTACCTGCGCAAGAAAATCGACGCCGACCGCGAGCCGATGATCCACACCATGCGGGGCGCCGGGTATGTCCTCAAGCCAGCGGGCTGAGCGCCTCCGGTCGCGGGCGCAGCGGCCGTGGTCGCTGCGGCGGCGGCTGATCGTCCAGCTCGCCGCGCTGCTCGCGCTGGTGTGCCTGGTCGTCGGCGTGGTCACGGAGTTCGCGCTGAGCGAGTTCCTCGTCGGTCAGCAGGACAAGCGGCTGGCCGCGGCGAGCGACCGCGCGTCGCACGGCGGGGAACGGCCGCCGCCCTGGACGTACGGCGAAGCGCCGCCGCCGGACCCGTTGCGCGTGCTCGGCCAGGGCGAGGGGACGCTCGCCGTCGTCCAGTCCGGCTCGCAGGCCAAGGCGGGCGTGCTCGACTCCAGCGTCGGCGCGCCGTCGAAGCGGAAGGCGCCGATCAAGACCGTCGAGCGCGACCAGGTGCTGGCGCTGCTGGCCCTGCCGTCGGACGGGAAGCAGCGGAGCATCAACCTCGGCGGGAGCCTCGGCGACTACCGCGTCGTGTCGACGACCTCGCCGAACGGCGAGAAGACGGTCATCGGCTTGCCGCTCAAGGATGTCGACGACACGCTGTGGCGGCTGGGGTTCATCCTCGGCGGTGTCGCGCTCGCCGGGATCCTGGTCGCCGGCGCGGTCGGCGCGGCGACGATCCGGCGCACGATGAAGCCGCTCGACCGGCTGGCCGCGACGGCGACGCGCGTGTCCGAGCTGCCGCTGGACCGCGGCGAAGTCGCGCTGTCGGAACGGGTTCCGGACGCCGACACCGACCCGAACACCGAGGTCGGCAAGGTCGGCTCGGCGCTGAACCGGATGCTGCAGCACGTCGCGAACGCCCTCACCGCGCGGCACGCGAGCGAGAACCGCGTCCGCCAGTTCGTCGCGGACGCCAGCCACGAGCTGCGCACGCCGCTCGCGGCGATCCGCGGGTACGCCGAGCTCACCCGCCGCAGCGGCGAGCAGGTGCCGCCGGACGTCGCGTTCGCGATGAGCCGCGTCGAGTCCGAGTCCCGCCGGATGACGACGCTGGTGGAGGACCTGCTGCTGCTCGCGCGCCTCGACTCCGGCCGGCCGGTGGTGCACGAGTGGGTGGACCTGTGCCGGCTGGTGGCCGACGCGGTCGCGGACGCGCACGTCGCGGGCCCGGACCACAAGTGGCTGATGGACGTCCCCGGCGAGCCGATCGGCGTCCTCGGCGACGCGGGCCAGCTGCACCAGGTGGTGATCAACGTGCTGGCCAACGCGCGTACGCACACCCCGGCGGGCACCACGGTGACGACCACACTGTCCACTTCGGACGGAGTGGTCCGGCTGCACGTGGCCGACGACGGCCCGGGCATCCCACCGGACGTCCTCCCGGACGTCTTCGAGCGCTTCGCCCGCGGCGACAACTCGCGCTCGCGGGCGGCGGGGAGCACCGGGCTCGGGCTGGCGATCGTGGCCGCGGTGGTCGGGGCGCACGGCGGCCGGGTCGGCGTGAACAGCAGGCCGGGGCGGACGGAGTTCGAGATCACCTTCCCGGAGGCGGCCGGCTAGGAACGCCGCCGCCAGTGCAGCCGCGCCATGATCCTCATCACCCGTCCTCGGTCGATGCACAGCGCACGCACAGCTTCGGCACAAGTTCACCACATGTGGCGCCGACACGGTCGGAACCATGACGACCACGCTGTCGGCGCCCGAACACGCCCAGCCCGCGCCCGAGGCCGCCCGGAAACCGCGGTGGGTCAAGCCTTCCGTGGCCGCCCTGCTCGTCGGGACCGGCCTGCTCTACCTGTGGGACCTGGCGAAGACGGGCTGGGCCAACGACTTCTACGCGATGGCGGCCCAGGCCGGCACGTGGAGCTGGAAGGCGCTGTTCTTCGGGTCGCTCGACCCGGGCAACGTCGTCACGGTCGACAAGCCGCCGTTCTCGCTGTGGATCATGGGCCTGTCCGGTCGGCTCTTCGGCTTCTCGAGCTGGAGCCTGCTGGTGCCGAACGCGCTCGCCGGCGTCGCCTCGGTCGGGCTGCTCTACCTGGCCGTGCGCCGCCTTTCGGGACCGGGCGCCGGCCTGCTCGCGGGGGCCGGACTCGCGCTGACGCCGGTCGCCGCGCTCATGTTCCGCTACGACAACCCCGACGCCTTCCTCGTGCTGCTGCTCGTCGCGGGCGCCTACTGCGTCGTGCGCGCGCTCGAACACGCGAGCACCAAGTGGCTGCTGCTCGCCGGGGTCGCGATCGGGTTCGGCTTCCTCGACAAGATGCTGCAGGCGTTCCTCGTGCTGCCCGCGTTCGTGCTGGTGTACGCCGTCGCGGCGCCGACGTCGCTCGGCCGCCGCATCGGCCAGCTCTGCGCCGCGGCCGGGGCGGTGGTCGTCTCCGCGGGCTGGTGGATCGCGGCCGTCGCGCTGTGGCCGGTCGCGGACCGGCCGTACATCAGCGGGTCGACCGACAACACCGTGCTGGAACTGGCTTTCGGCTACAACGGTCTCGGCCGGATCTTCGGTGAGGGCCGGGGCGGAGGCGGTGGCGGGACGGTCACGCCGCCCGCCGGGGTGGAACTGCCCGCGGGCGGCCGTGGTTTCGGCGGCGGTTTCGGCGGCGCGACCGGGCTGACGCGGTTGTTCAGCGGCGAGTTCGGCGGGGAAGCGTCGTGGCTGCTGCCCGCCGCGTTGATCGGCCTGGTCGCCGGCCTGTGGTTCACCCGGCGCGCGCCGCGCACCGACCGGACCCGCGCGGCGCTGCTGCTCTGGGGTGGCTGGACGGTCGTCACCGTCGTCGTGTTCAGCTACATGAGCGGCATCATCCACCCGTACTACACGGTCGCGCTGGCGCCCGGGATCGCCGCCACGCTGGGCATTTCCGCACGCGAGCTGTGGCGCGGCCGAGCGAACTTCGCGGCCCGCGCGGTGCTGGCCGTGATGCTCGCCGTCACCGCGGTCTGGGGCTTCGTGCTCCTCGCGCGGACGCCGGACTGGCAGCCGTGGATCCGCTACGCGGCGCTCGTGCTCGGCGCGGCCGGCGTCCTGGCGCTGCTCTTCGGCGCGGACCGGCTCCGGCGGTTCGCCCCGGGCGTCGCCGTGCTCGGCCTGTGTGGCGCGCTGCTCGGGACGGCGTCCTTCACCCTGGCCACGGCGGCGACCCCGCACTCCGGCGGTACGCCGTCGTCCGGCCCGGCCGTCGCGAGTGGACGCGGGTTCGGCCGTGGCCCCGGCGGCTTCGGGCAGGGGCAGACCGACGCCGCGGTGATCGACCTGCTGAAGAACACGACGACGAAGTGGGCCGCGGCGCAGAGCGGCGCGATGCAGTCGGCCGGGCTGGCGCTGTCGAGTGGACGGCCGGTGCTCGCGATCGGCGGCTTCAGCGGCAGCGACCCGGCGCCGACGCTGGCGCAGTTCCAGCAGTACGTCGCCGCCGGCGACATCCACTACTTCGTCGCGGGCGGACGCGGTGGTTTCGGCGGCGGCCGCGGGACCTCGGGCGAAATCCAGACCTGGGTCGAGCAGAACTTCGCTCCGGTGACCGTCGGCGGCTCGACGATTTACGACCTGACGAAATCGATCGCTTGACCGAAATTGCGCATTGTTTCAGGCGTGTTAACAGTCGCGGAATCATTCGGCGGACCGGCGGCGAGTGCGGTAACTGATTGCACGAACACGTGTTCGATCATGGTCTCGATGACCGGCATATTCCGAACGATTGTTCGGATCGCCCGGGTCGCCGTTGGTGATGATCTCGGCACTCCTCGCGGTCGCGGTAACGACGAGGGCCGATCACTCGTGCGGCTGCACGGGAAAGGCGTGCGCTGAGCCGGTGATCTTGGCCGGGCGGCCGACAGAAATGCGTACGATCTCGATCTTCGAGATCGTCGATGTTGCTGGTTAACACGGTTGATGGTCACTCGTTCGGATGCATCACTGGGGCGTTGTGGGGATCTTGTGCTACTCGCTAGGCTCTCCGCCGGGAGAGGGACAAGGGGTGGCTGACCCAGTGCGCTGAGTGCTGGGTTCTTGGCGTGCTCCCGGTCCTGTTCTCTCGCCATGACCCGATCAGGTGCGGCTGGAAGAGAGCAGTGATGACCGTGCGCGGTGGCGCAGCCCGACCGGATCCGCCTCCTCGTCGTCACCACCCGTAGTCCCGAGCACCGCGATTCCCCCTTTGGTACGGCACCACTCCACTTCCCCCGCAACCTGGAGTTCGTTGTGATTTCCCGTTCCCGCCCCCGTCTGCTGACGGTGCTCCTGACCTTGCTGACCCTCGCCGGAGTCGCCGCCCTTTCGGGCTGCAGCGACAGTTCCGCGACCGGCACCGGCAGCAAGATCACCCTCGGGTTCAGCGCCTGGCCGGGCTGGTTCCCCTGGCAGGTGGCGCAGGAACAGGGGCTGTTCGCCAAGAACGGCGTGAACGTCGACCTGAAGTACTTCGACAACTACACCGACAGCATCAACGCGCTTTCGAGCGGCGCCATCGACGCGAACAGCCAGACCCTCAACGACACGCTCTCGTCGGCTTCCGGCGGCGCGAAGCTGTCGATCGTGCTGGTGAACGACAACTCCAACGGCAACGACAAGATCATCGCGCGGGACGGGATCACCAGCATCGCCGACCTCAAGGGCAAGAAGGTCGCCGTCGAGCAGGGCGCCGTCGACCACTACCTGCTGCTGCTGGCGCTGCAGGAGGCGAAGCTGACCGAAAAGGACATCCAGCTGGTCAACCTCCCGACCGACGCCGCAGCCGCCGCGTTCAAGGGCGGCCAGGTCGACGCGGTCGCCGCGTTCGCCCCCTTCACCTCGACGGCGCTGGAGCGCGCGGGCAGCCGCGCGATCTCGTCGTCGGCCGAGTTCCCCGGCGCCATCCCGGACCACCTCGTCACTTCGCAGAAGCTGGTCAAGGACCGCCCGAAGGACGTCCAGGCGCTGGTCAACACCTGGTTCGACACGCTGAACTGGATCAAGAACAACAAGGCCGCGGCCGTCTCGATCATGGCCAAGCGCGGCGGCGTCTCCGACGCGGACTACAAGAGCTACGACGCCGGCACCACGATCTTCACGCGGCAGCAGAACCTCGACGCGTTCACCCCCGGCGTCACCGCGCAGCACCTCGACTTCCAGGCGAACAAGATCATCGACTTCATCACCAGCACCGGCCTCGCGCAGCAGCGGCCGTCGCTGGACGGGCTGTTCGACGACCAGTTCGTGAAGGCCGCGCCGCAGTGACCGGTCCGACCCAGCGCACCACCCCGGCGGTCACGGCCGACGAGCGGACCGCCGAGGCACTGGAGGCCGAGCAGCGGCTCGCCGAAGCGCACGAGTCCGGCCGGGGCCGCCCGGCCTGGGCGCCGCTGCCGCGGCGGGCCGGGCTCAAGACGTCCGCGTCACCGCTGTTCTCCTTGCGGACGCCGGTTTCCGCGTCGGCCCGCTGGGCGCTGGCGGCGCTGTCGTTCGCCATCCCGCTCTTGGCCTGGGTCGGGCTGACCGTCAGCGGGGCCGTCGACTCGACGTTGCTGCCGTCGCCGGTCGCGGTCCTCAAGGCCGGAGCCGGCATGGCGGGCAGCGGTGAGCTCTTCGACGACCTCTGGACGACGACCCAGCGGGTGCTCGAAGGCTTCGGTCTGGCCGTGCTGGTTTCGGTGCCGCTCGGCATCCTGATGGGCAGCTTCAATGCCGGGCAGGCGTTCTTCGAGCCGCTGATCGGCCTGCTGCGCTACCTGCCGGCGAGCGCGTTCATCCCGCTGCTGATCATCTGGCTCGGCATCGGCGAGCCGTCGAAGATCGCCATGCTGTTCATCGGGACCGTCTTCTTCAACACGCTGATGACCGCCGACGTCGTCCGCGGCGTGCCGGGCGCGCTCCTCGACGTCTCCTACACCCTCGGCGCACGCCGGGGCGAGGTGCTGCGCAAGATCGTCGTGCCGCACTCGCTGCCGGGCATGATCGACGCGATCCGGGTCAACGCCGCCGCCGCGTGGAACTTCGTCGTCGTGGCCGAGCTGATCAACTCCTCGGCCGGCCTCGGCTACCGGATCGTCCGCGCGCAGCGGTTCGTGCAGACGGACAAGATCTTCGCCGTGCTCGTGGTCATCGGGATCGCCGGGCTGGTCATCGACGTCCTGCTGCGCCTGCTGCGCACCCGGGTCGGGAAGTGGGCGGCATGACGCTGGAACTGCGGAACGTCGCGAAGGACTACACCGTCCGCGGCAAGGTGACGCGCGCGCTCGACGGCGTCGACCTCGAGGTGCTGCGCGGCGAGTTCGTCTGCGTCGTCGGCGCGAGCGGCTCGGGCAAGTCGACGCTGCTTTCGCTGGTGGCCGGGCTCGGCAAGCCGACCGAGGGCGAGATCGTGCTCGACGGCGTCCCGGTCACCGGGCCGGGCCCGGACCGCGGGCTCGTCTTCCAGGCCGGCGCGCTCTACCCGTGGCGCACCGTCGAGAAGAACGTCGCGTTCGGACTCGAGCTGCTGCCGGTCGACGCGGCCGAGCGCGCCAAGCGCGTGGACTGGTACCTCGCCGAGACCGGCCTGCACGCCGTGCGCAAGTCGCTGCCGAAACAGCTTTCCGGCGGCCAGAAGCAGCGCGTCGCGATCGCGCGGGCACTCGCCTGCGAGCCGGACGTCCTGCTGCTCGACGAACCCTTCGGTGCCTTGGACGTCCAGACCAAAGAGGACATGCAGGTGCTCATCCGCCAGGTGTGGGCCGACACCGGCACCACGGTGCTGATGGTCACCCACGACGTCGAGGAAGCGGTGTTCCTGGGCGGGCGGGTCGTGGTGCTCGCCTCGGACCCGGGCCGGATCGCCGCCGACGTCGAAGTGACGCTGCCCGCCGAACGGGACCTGGCGGTGAAGCGCGAGCCGGCGTTCCTCGCGTTGCGCGCCCGGATCGAGGACCTCGTCCGGGAGCAGCACCGCGGCCACGTGAGCCGGGTGGCCGCGGTCGAGTGAGAGCGGAAGACGGGAAGGTGGCGGGATGAGGCACGGCGGGGCGAGCGCGAAACGGGCCGACAGCGGGGGAATCCTCGCCCGGCTCGGCATTCGCGGCAAGCTGAACCTGCTGCTCCTGCCCCCGCTGGTCGCGGTGGTGCTGGTGTCGGTGCCGTTCGTGCTGACCCAGGCGAACAGCGCGCTGGCCGCGACGCAGTCGGCGACGGTCGCGCGGCACACCCAGCAGCTCGGCGGCCTGGTCTGGCAGCTGCAGCGCGAACGGCTGCTGACCGGCGCCTTCGTCGCGACGCCGTCGATGTCCGCCGACCAGATGCTGCAGCAGCAGAAGACGGTGGACGCGGCGGTCGAGAACGTCCGGTCGTCGCTCGGTTCCGACGCGCCGGACGAGCTTTCCGCGGCACTGACCCGGATCGGCTCGCTCACCGAGCTGCGGCAGAACGCGCAGGCCCGCGGCGTCGCGCTCGACAGCGTCGCCCGCACCTACCACGCGGTGATCGGCGCGGTGATCGATTCACTGCGGCTCGTGCCGCAGCTCACCAGTGACGCCGAGGGCACGCGTGAGCTGACCGCGCTCGAGGCGCTGCTGCGCGCGAACGAGGAGAACTCGCTGCGCGGCATGGCGTTGATCGTGACGGCGGTGTCGCCGGAGGCCGGCCGGTCCATCCTGGACGACGCGACCCAGCAGGCGCCGATCTTCACCGACCGGTTCGTCCAGCAGGCCGACGACTCGTCCGACAGCGAGCAGGCCGCCCTGGTCGTCAACGTCGAGCAGAGCGAAGCCGGCCGCCGGATCGACGACCTCGCCGCCCGGATCGACAACCCGCGGGACGCCGCCGGCACCACGCAGTACGTCACCGACGTCCTCACCGCGTCGGAAAGCCAAGCGGGCCAACGCAAGCTGGTCCAGGAACGCGTCACCGGCGAGATCGCCGACTCGGCGACCGGCCGCGCCGACGCCGCGACCCGGCTCGCGTGGACGGTCGGCATCGGCGCCGGCGCGCTGTTCCTGCTGGTCGCGTTCCTCGCCATCGCGGTGTCGCGCTCGATCGCCGAGCCGCTGCGGAAGCTGACCACCGCCGCGACGTCGGTCGCCGACCTCGCCGGCACCGAGCTCGTCCGCGTGACCGACACCGAGGAGGCCGAGGAGCTGGCCCCGCGGCTGGCCACCATCGACGTCGTCTCCGGCGACGAGCTCGGCAAGCTGGCCGCCGCGTTCAACCGGGTCCAGACCACGGCGGCCGAGCTGGTCGAGCGGCAGGCGCTCACCCGGCGCAACACCAGCCTGATGTTCGCGAACGTCGCCAAGCGCACGCAGAACCTCGTCGGCCGCCAGCTCGCGCTGATCGACGAGGTCGAGCGCAACGAGCAGGACACCCGGCTGCTGGCCAGCCTCTACCGGCTCGACCACCTCTCCACCCGCCTGCGCCGCAACGCCGACAACCTGCTCGTGGTGTCCGGCACCCGCGACGACACGCGCATCGCCGGCCCGATCGAGCTGTCCACGGCCCTGCGCTCCGCGCTCGCCGAGATCGAGGACTACCAGCGCGTCAAGCTCGGCGTCGTCGCGGAGATCCTGCTGTCGTCGGCCCTCGGCGCGGACCTGGTGCTCGTGTTCGCCGAGCTGCTGGAGAACGCGACGTCGTTCTCGCCGCCGGGGTCGATGGTCGAGGTCGACACGATGATCCTCGCCGACGGCTCGTGCCTGGTGAACATCGTCGACCACGGCATCGGCATGACCGCGCAGAAGATCGCCGAGGAGAACCAGCGGCTCGTCGAGCGAGAACGGCTCGAGCTGGCGCCGACCAGCGTGCTCGGCCTGTTCGTGGTCGGCCGCTTGGCGCGGCGCCACGACCTGGGCGTCGAGCTGCTCGCGACGCCGACCACCGGCGGCGTGACCGCCCGGCTGACGATCCCGCCGTCGCTGTTCAGCCACCGCTCCGGGCTGCTCCCGAAGGCCGAGCCGGCACCGGTGATCCCGGCGCAGGCCGCGCGGCCCGCCCCGCCGGCCGCGCGCCCCGCGGCCGTCGCCTCCCCGGTGTCCACTTTGGACATTCCGCGGCCGGTCGAGCCGCTGCCGTCGCCGGCGATCCCGGCGCTGCTCGGCATCCCCCGCGGCAACGGCTTCCGCTGGTTCAACCAGCCGGAACCGGTGTGGCCGGACGCCGAACCCGCCGACGAACCCACGGCCGAACCGGACTCCGAGACGCGAGGCGGCCTGCGACGTCGCGTCCGCGGCGCCCAGCTGCCCAGCCCCGGCACCACCGCGCCGGTGGCCGACGACAAGCCGCGCCACGACCCGGAGGCGACCAAGGCCGCGATGGACGGGTTCCAGAGCGCCTTCGCCAAGGCCGCCGAGGTCAGCGCGATGGAGGTCGACCCGCCGTCCGCGCCGCCGACCGTCGTCACCGAACCCGTGTCGCCGCCGGTGCGCGTCCCGGCCACGCCGGCCGCCGGCCTCCCGGCCGCCCCGCAGTCCCGGGACGGCCTGGTCCGCCGCGTCCCCGGTGCCCAGCTCGCCCCCGGCCTGCGTCAGCAGCCCGCGGGCAGGCCGATCGCCCGAGCCGTCGTGAACCGCACCAGGCGGGACCCGGCGGCCGAGCGAGCGGCGTTCGACGCGTTCGCCGCCGGCCTCGCCAAGGCGGACGTGGTGACGGCAGACAGCCCGCCGCAAGGCGTGGTCGCCGGTCGTGTGACGGAACGAGCAGAAGAGAGCAGGAAATGAGCATCCCCGCAGCTGGCGTCAGTGTCGAAGCCCAGAACTTCAACTGGCTGGTGAGCCGCTTCGCGCAGCACACCGCGGGCGCCATCGCCGCCATCGCGGTCTCCGCCGACGGCTTGCTGATCGCGATGTCGTCGGAGCTCGAGCGGTCCAACGCCGACCGCCTCGCCGCGATCTCCTCCGCGATGCTCGGCCTCGCCCACGGCGTCTCCGAAAGCCACCCGCTCGGCGCGCCCGACAAGGTGATCATCGAGCTGGAGCACGGGTACCTGCTGGTCTGCACCATCAGCATCGGCTGCTCGCTCGGCGTGCTCGCCAACAAGCAGGCCAGCCTCGGCACGATCGCCTACGAGATGGCGATGTTCGCCAACCGCGCCACCGAAGTCCTCACGCCGGGCCTGATCGAGGAGCTCAAGAACACCGTAGGTTCCTGATGACCGAGGAGCCGGACACCTCGCTGCTGCGGCCGTACCTGATGACCTCGGGGCGCGCCCAGCCGGTCGACCAGAGCCTCGAGATCGAGGCACAGGTCATGACGTCCCGCCTCGGTGCGGCGTCGCACCCGAAGCTGACGTTCGAACGGCAGGAGATCGTCTCCCTCTGCCGCAGCACCATGTCGGTCGCCGAGGTGGCCGCCATGCTCGGCCTGCACATCGGCGTCGCCCGGGTGCTCGTGGCCGACCTCGCCGAGCTGGGCTACGTCGTCGTCCGGCGGCCGGGGAACCACAACTCGCACGACCTCGGCATGATCGAAAGGGTCATTCGTGGACTCGAAGCCATTCACTGAACCGGCGGCCCGCCCGCCGGCCCCGGTCAAGATCGTCATCGCGGGCGGCTTCGGCGTGGGCAAGACGACGGCGGTGTCGTCCATCTCGGAGATCAAGCCGCTGACCACGGAGGCGGCGATCACGTCGGTGGCGGCGTCCGTGGACCGCACGGGCCACGTCCCGGCCAAGACCACCACGACCGTCGCCCTCGACTTCGGCTGCATCACGATCGACGAAGAGGTGAAGCTGTACCTGTTCGGCACGCCCGGCCAGGACCGCTTCGGCTTCATGTGGCAGGACCTCGTCCACGGCGCCCTCGGGGCGCTGGTGATCGTGGACACCCGCCGCATGGACGACTGCTACCCGGCGGTCGACTACTTCGAGAACGCGGGCCTGCCGTTCGTGGTGGCGGTGAACATGTTCGACGGATCGCTGGGCCACAACCTCGAGGACGTGCGGTGGGCGCTGGCGGTGAGCGAAGACGTCCCGCTGATCACCTTCGACGCACGGCAGAAGCTTTCGGTGCGGGACGCGCTGCTGGCGGTACTGCACAACACGTTCAAGAAGGCCCGTGCCCAGGCGGCCGCGGAGACTTCGCTACACTGATCCACGGACCCCGCGCGGCGTCCACCCTGTGAACCTCCCCAGGGCCGGAAGGCAGCAAGGATAAGCAGGCTCTGGCGGGTGCGCGGGGTCCCCTTCTTTTCGGCTCCGGCTCTCGGGGCTTCGCCCCTTCGCCGGGCCTTCACTTCGTCCTTTCACCCGGGGGCCGAGCCCCCGGACCCCCACGGTGCCTCGCCCGCGACCTGCCAGGTCTGCCGCGGCCCCTGAGCACGCGCGGGTGGGTGGTCTGCCGACCTCTTTAGAACAGGCCCAGGATGTCTTCTGGGGGCTGGGGGGATGGTGGGTGGTTCTCGTCTGTGAGGGGGGTTGCCCTGCCTGCCAGTTTTTGCAGCTCCGCGCCTTGGAGGCACCTTGCCGGGAATGCTGCTGAGGCCGTTCGCTGGGCTATCTGTGCTGTTGGGAGTGGTGCGGCCGATGCTGCGAACACCAAGTTGCCGAAACGGCGGCCCTTCAGTACTGCCGGGTCCGCCAGCAGCAGGACTTCTGGGAACACCGCACGCAGCGTTGCCAGGAAGCGGCGGGCAAACGGGAGGCCGGTGCCGTCCGTGATGTTCGCCAGGTAGGTGCCCGTCGGACGCAGGATCGTCGCGAGCGCGCTCGTTGCCTCCAGGGTCGCCAGGCCGCCCGCCAGGGTCGCGCGCTCGAACGCGTCGACCACCGCCAGGTCCGCCGTGTCCTCGCGGCGGGTCGCCAGGCCGGCCCGGCCGTCCGTCACCCGGACGCGCAGGCCCGGCACCCGTAGCCCGAGTTGCGCGCGGACCAGCTCGACCAGCTCGCCGTCGGCGTCGAACACCAGCTGGCGCGATCCCGGGCGGGATGCCGCCACGTACCGCGGCAGCGTGCACGCCGCGCCGCCGATGTGCAGTGCGTCCAGCGGGCCCGGCGGCAGCTCGTCGACGACGTCGCCGAACCGGCGGACGTAGTCGAACTCGAGGTTGGCCGGGTCGTCGAGGTCGACGTACGACTGGGCGACCCCGTCCACCGACACCAGCCATGCGTCGGCCCGGTCGGCGTCGCGGAGGAGCTCCGCCGTCCCGAACCTGACCGGGTACCGCCCGGCCACCGGACCGGACTTTCGCGTACGGCTCACGAAATCCGAGGTTATCGGAAACATTCCGCCCGTCCTGGCGATAGGGGAACGGAACGATCATCGATCGAGGGGGTTCTTCCTTTGCGTGCGAACGCAGTAATCGTTGCCGTGGCCCTCGCGGCCGGCGTCTTCGCGACGTCGGCGGCCGCGGACGTCCTGCCCGACCGGGCCCAGGCCGTGGGGTACCTGGAAACCGGCGGCCCCGGCGTCGCCGAAGCCGCCGAGGCGGCCTTGCTCGGCACTCCGGCCGACCTGCAGGCCTTCCTGACCACCGGGCGCGACCGCGCCCAGGCCACTGACGAGCGGGTCCTCGTCAGCCAGGCCATGAGCGCCGGTGGCCCGGCCACCAAACGCGCCGCCCAGCAGGCGCTCGACGGCACCCAGGCCGACATCCGCGAGTTCCTGGCCCACGGCCTCGCGCAGGCCCGGATCGCCGACGACCGGATCGCCGTCGGCCAGGCCATGAGCACCGGCGGCCCAATCGTCAACGCCCGGGGGCAGAAGGCGCTCGACGGCACGCCCGCCGACGTGCGTGCCTTCCTCGAGACCGGCTTGCAGCAGGCGAAGGACACCGACGAGCGCATCGCGGCCGACCAGGCCCTCGCCGCCGGCGGCCCCGAGGTCCAGGCCGCCGCGCAGACGGCGCTCGACGGCACCCCGGACGACGTCCGGTACTTCCTGTCACTGTGGCGGAAGGTCGCCGCGGACGGCGACGCCGAGGTCGCCGCGGTCCAGGCACAGCTCGACTTCGGCAAGGCGGCCGCCGGCAAGCACAGCGCAATCGGGGTGCAGCTCGCGAAGAGCCGCGCTGCCACGATCGCGTCGGACGCGCGCAAGGCCAACGCCGACCGGCTTGCCACGCAGCAGGCCAAGGGCCAGCAGGACGGCGGGGCCGCCGCGGCCGCCGAAGCCGCCGCGCAGCAGGAGGCCCGCGACGCCGCGGCCCACGCCGCGCAGGCCAAGACGGACAACGACAAGCTGCTCGCCGACGCGGCCGACCCGGCGCTGACCGTGCCGAACGGCCGCCGCGCGTCGGTCTACCTGCTGCGCAACGGCGGCGCGGCGGTCAAGAACGCCGCCCGCGCCGCGCTGAGCGGTTCCGACGACGACGTCGTCACCTTCGTGCGCAGCGGGCTCGCCATCGCGCAGGAGATCGACGACCGCGCCGCCGTCGCGGCGATCGCGAACGACGCTTCGGCTCGTCCCGGACTGCGGCAGGCCGCTCGTGACGCGCTCGCCGGGCCGTACGCCGGCGTCGCGGCGCTGCTGCGGACCGGCGACTACCCGGGCCGCGACACCGACGACCGCGTCGAGGTCGACCAGATCATGGCGGCCGGCGGCCCGGCGACGACGTCGTGGGCGCAGAAGGCGCTCGATGGCACGGTCGCGGACATCCGCGAGTTCCTGGCCCACGGCCAGTACACCGCGCACCTGATCGACCTGGACGTCTACGCGACCCGGACGCTGTCCGAGGGGCCTGAGGTGACCGCGGTCGCGCAGGGCGTCCTCGACGGGCCGGACTCGGGCCTGCAGGCGTACCTGGACAACGAGCTGCCCAAGGCGCGGGCGCGCGACGCCTTCACTGCGCAGCACGTCGCCAAGGTCGACGCTCTGGTCGCCGCGGTGAACGCACTGAGGTCCTGACCGCACGGCGAAGGTTGTCGGACCCTGACGGTAGTCTCGCGGCGTGGCTCTCGCGCTGTACCGCAAGTACCGTCCGGCAACCTTCGCCGAGGTCGTCGGGCAGGAGCATGTGACCGAACCGCTCCGCACGGCGTTGTCCGCCGGGCGGATCAACCACGCCTACCTCTTCTCCGGCCCCCGCGGCTGCGGCAAGACGTCGAGCGCGCGCATCATGGCGCGCTCGCTGAACTGCGTGAAGGGGCCGACGCCGGATCCGTGCGGCGAGTGCAACTCGTGCAAGGCGCTCGCGCCCGAGGGGTCCGGCAGCGTCGACGTCACGGAGCTCGACGCCGCCAGTCACGGTGGTGTCGACGACGCCCGTGAGCTGCGCGACAAGGCGTTCTACGCCCCCGCCGAGTCGCGGTACCGGGTGTTCATCATCGACGAGGCGCACATGGTCACCACGCAGGGCTTCAACGCCCTGCTGAAGATCGTGGAAGAGCCGCCCGAGCACGTCATCTTCATCTTCGCGACCACCGAGCCGGACAAGGTGCTGACCACCATCCGCTCGCGGACGCACCACTACCCGTTCCGGCTGATCCCGCCGGGCGCGATGCGCACGCTCCTGGAGAGCAACGTCGCGGCCGAGGGCGTCGAGGTCGAGCCGGCGGTGTACCCGCTGGTCATCCGGGCCGGCGGCGGTTCGGCGCGCGACACGCAGTCGGTGCTGGACCAGCTGCTCGCCGGTGCGGGCCCGGTCGGCGTCTCGTACTCGCGGGCGGTGGCGCTGCTGGGCGTCACGGACGTCGCGCTGATCGACGACATGGTGGACGCGCTCTCGACCGAGGACGCCGCGACGGTGTTCGGCACGGTCGAGAAGGTCACGGAGGCCGGGCACGACCCGCGCCGGTTCGCGACCGACCTGCTCGACCGGCTGCGCGACCTGGTGCTGCTGCGCGCGGTGCCGGACTCCGCGGGCGGGCTGGTGTCCGCGCCGGAAGAAGAACTGGCGCGGATGGTCGGCCAGGCCGAACGGCTCGGTCTCGGCACGCTCTCGCGGTACGCCGACATCGTCCACAATGGACTCCTGGAGATGCGCGGCGCGACGTCGCCTCGGCTGGTGCTGGAGCTGTTGTGCGCGCGGATGCTGCTGCCGTCGGTGACGGAGGCGGAGAAG
Source organism: Amycolatopsis sp. NBC_01488 (assembly GCF_036227105.1). Classification (NCBI taxonomy): domain Bacteria; kingdom Bacillati; phylum Actinomycetota; class Actinomycetes; order Pseudonocardiales; family Pseudonocardiaceae; genus Amycolatopsis; species Amycolatopsis sp. NBC_01488. The sequence continues at coordinate 2,847,206 of NZ_CP109434.1, forward strand.
GCCCTGCTGGCCCGCATCGAGCGCCTGGAGCGCCGCGCGACCCTGGCCGGCGGGGGTGGCGCGCCCGCCGAAGGCGGAGTGGAGCCTCCGGTGCGGGGGGCGCCGGACCGCGAGTTTTCGCGCCCTTCGCAGCGCTCCGCATCGGCCGGCCCGGCGCCGGTCGCGGCCCCGGAGCCTGAGCCTGCTTCGCGACCCGCGCCGTCGGCTCAGCCTGCGGATGGCGGGCCGGGAACGCGCGCGCCCGCTGCTCCCGCGGCCCAGTCCGGGGACGGAGGGTGGGGCACGCCGCGCACGCCGGGCGGTGGCACGCCCGCTCCGGCGGCCGCAAGCACGGACGCTTCGGCGAGCCGGCCCGCCGAGGGCGGCTCGGAAACTCGTGCGCCCGCTGTCGCGGCTCAACCAGCGGATGGCGGCTGGGGCGCCCCGCGCACGCCCGGCGGCGGCACGCCCGCGCCCGGTGGCTCGGCCCCGGCCGCCGCGACCGCTGGGCCGGCCCCGGCTGCCGCGCCGGGGGCGCTGGATGCCGCGGCGATCCGGAACGTCTGGCCGCAGCTCATGACCGCCCTGCGCAAGTTCACCGGCGGCCGGAGCCTCGAGGCCATGCTCACCCAGGCCACCGTGGCGACCGTCGAGGGGAATGCCCTCACGCTCACCCACAAGTCCGAGCCGCTGGCCCGCCGCCTGTCCGACCAGGACAACGCCCGCAAGATCGCCGGCGCGCTGACCGACGTCGTCGGGGGCGAGTGGCAGGTCCGCTGCGTCCACGGCAACGCCCCGGCCGCGCCCGCCGCGCGGACGCAGCAGGCCGCGCCCGCGCCGGAACGGTCGTTCACCCGGCAGTCGGCGGCCCCGGCCGCCCCGCCCGCCGAAGCGCCGGCCCGGCCCGCGCCGACGCCCGCCGCCGCACCCGCCCGGCCCCGCGTGACCACGGCCGAGCCGGACATCCCGCTCCCCCCGGAACCCTCCGACGAGGACGACGAAGACCTCTACAACGAGGACGCCAGCCCCGCCCCGCCACCGCCCCCACCGCCGCCGGACCAGGACCCGGACGAGCTGGCCCGCAAGCTGATCTCGGACCACCTCGGCGCCCGCCCCCTCGACTGACCCCGACGGTCGGCTCGCGTACCCGGGGAGTCGCCGCACGTACCGGAACAGTCGGCTCGCCGAGCCGACCGCCGGGGTGTGAGCCGACTCTGCCGGTGCGCGAGCTGACTCTGCCGGTGCGCGAGCTGACCGCCCAGGCACGTGAGCCGACTCTGCCGGTACGCGAGCTGACCGTCGAGGTGCGCGAGCTGACTCTGCCGGTGCGCGAGCCGACCGTCGGGGTGCGCGAGCCGACCGTGTAGGTACGGGTCAGGATGCTCAGGAAGCCAGGTAGGCCTCGATCGCCGCCGCGATGGCGGATGCGTACTGCTGGCGGCCCTCCGCGCTGGTCATCCGGGCCGCTTCCGCCGCGTTGCGCATGTTGCCGCACTCGACGAGCACCGCGGGCCGCGTCGAGAGGTTGAGCCCGGCGAGGTCCGTGCGGGCCGAAAGGCCGTTGCCGCCGATGTAGTTCGACGTGCTGAAGCCGTCCGAGCGCATCGTGTCCCGGACGACCTGCGCCAGCCGCGTCGACGGCTCGCCCTGCGCGGCATTCAGCGGCGGCGACGAGTACGCGACGTGGAAGCCCGCCGCGCCGGCCGCCGTCGAACCGTCGGCGTGGATGGAGACGACGGCGTCGGCCTTCGCGTCGTTGCCGATCGCGGCCCGGCGGTCGACGCAGGGGCCGACGCCGGTGTCGTCCTGTCGCGTGTAGACGACGCGGATTCCCTTGTCCGCCAACGCTTTCCCGACCCGCTGGGCGACGTCGAAGGTGAACGCGTGCTCGGGGTAGCCGGCGTTGGTCGCGGTGCCGGTGGTGTTGCACGGCTTGGTCTGCCCACGTCCGGCGGGTACCAGCCGGTTGATCTCCGCCGGGTGCGAGCCGTTGCCGCCGTTGTGCCCGGGGTCGAGCACGACGACCTTCCCAGCCGTGGGCGGCGGCGCGGCAGCCGAAGACGACGGCAGCGAGGGTGACGGCGGAGGCGGCACCGTCGTCGGTGTCGGCGTGACCGTCCGGGTGGTCACGGGCGCGGGCTCCGGCGCGGCCGGAGCGGCACCGGAGCAGCCGGTGAGCAGCAGGGCACCGGCCAGCAGGAGGGGGGCAATCGCGCGTCGCACGGCGACCACGGTGCCACAACCCGGCCCGGCCCGTGGCGCGACTACCCTGGTGGACGACACAGGCGTGCAGAGAGGACCGAGCGAACCATGGTGCAACCCGGCGGCGGTTTCGACATCTCCCAGCTGATGCAGCAGGCCCAGCAGATGCAGCAGAAGCTCGTCGAGGCCCAGGAAGAGCTCGCCAACACCGAGGTCAAGGGCAGTGCCGGCAGCGGGAAGGTCGTCGCGACCGTGACCGGCGACAGCCAGCTGAAGGACCTGCAGATCGACCCCGAGGTCGTCGACCCCGAAGACGTCGAGACGTTGTCCGCCCTGGTCGTCGCGGCCGTGCGCGACGCGTCGGCGAACGCGCAGAAGCTCACCGAGCAGAAGCTCGGCCCGCTGGCCAACGGCCTCGGCGGCGGTGGCGGCATGCCGGACCTCGGCGCTCTCGGCTTCGGCGGCTGACGAACTTGTACGAAGGTGTCGTCCAGGACCTGATCGACGAACTCGGGCGCCTGCCCGGGGTCGGGCCGAAGAGCGCCCAGCGGATCGCGTTCCACCTGCTGGCCACCGACCCGGCCGACATCGGGCGGCTGCAGGACGTGCTCGGCAAGGTCAAGGAGGGCGTGCAGTTCTGCGAGGTCTGCGGCAACGTCTCCGAGCAGCAAAGGTGCCGCATCTGCCGCGACGAGCGCCGCGACCTCACGGTCATCTGCGTGGTCGAGGAGCCGAAGGACGTCCTCGCGGTCGAGCGCACGCGCGAGTTCAAGGGCCGCTACCACGTCCTGGGCGGCGCGCTCGACCCGCTGTCGGGCATCGGCCCGGAGCAGCTGCGGATGCGTGAGCTGCTCAAGCGCATCGGCGAGGCGGACATCTCCGAGATCATCATCGCGACGGACCCCAACACCGAGGGCGAAGCGACCGCGACGTACCTGGTCCGGATGCTGCGGGACTTCCCGGGCCTGAGCGTGACGCGTTTGGCGTCGGGGCTGCCGATGGGCGGTGACCTGGAGTTCGCGGACGAGCTGACCCTGGGCCGCGCGCTCTCGGGCCGCCGCGCGCTCTAAGCGTCGAAGCGGCGCAGGTCGTACAGGTCCATCAACCTGATCACCTTGTTCGCGTACTCCGGGTCGGTGGCGTACTTCCGCGCCACCGCCCGGACGAACGCGTCCGGATCAGCACGCACCGGCAGCGCCGCCGCGTAGTTCGGCGAAGTCGTCAACAGGCGGCCGTAATCGCGGAACGAGTCGGAAACCGACGCGTACGAGCGGAAAAACGCATCCACCGGGTGACACGGCGACGGAACGCACTCCGTCGTCGGGTACCGGGCGCACCGCAGGGCGATCGGCCCCGGGCTCGTCGGCGTCACGCACTTGAAGCCGAAGTAGTTCAGCTCGGCCGTCGACAGCTTGCTGCGGCCCCAGTTCGACTCCAGGATCGACTGCGCCACCGTCACCGACGCCGGGATGTCGTACGCCGTGTGGATCGCCCTCGCGATCGGGCCCGCCTCGCCGACGTACGACTCCTGGTAACCCGAGTCCAAAGCCGCCGAACGGACCGAGTCCTGGTCGATCACCGGCGCAAAGACGAGCAGCGCCGCCAGTCCGATGTGGATCATGGCCGAACGCTGCCCGATCCGCCGGGAAAGAGCGACCCGAAGGTCACCCTGAAGAGGGTCAGCAGTAGCCGAGCTGCGCCAGCGTGTCGACGATGATCTCGGACGGGTGGTACTTGTCCATCCAGGACTCACCACGCCGGTTCTGGTACGTGTCGAGGAAGTTCTGCAGCTTGTCGCCGCGCATTTCCGTCAGCACGACGGTCTCGCCGAGGTGCTGCGGCGTCTCCGTGCGCTCGCGGTGCACTGCGCACGGCAGGCCGAGGTAGTAGCACTCCGCCGAAAGACCACCCGAGTCGGTGACGACGTACTCGGCGCGCGCCACCAGCGGCAGGAACTTCAGGTAGCGCATCTTCGGCTGGACGATGAACTGGTCGTCGAAGATGGTGCCGATGCCCAGCGCGCGGATCTTCTCGCGCTCCGGCGCGCCGGCCATGTACAGGATCGGCATCTTGCGGCTCTGCTCGCGCAGGATCTCCAGCGCTTCGCGGTACTTGTCCGGGCGCGAGACCAGTTCGAAGCGGTGCAGCGTGGCGAGGCCGAACTTCTCCGGCAGGTTCGGCACGTCCAGCGGTTGGTTGATGGCGAGGCGCATGGCGTCGATCGCGGTGTTCGCCTCGGTGTCGACGACCACGCCGCGGGCGTTGCGGAGGTTGTTCACCTCACGCGCGCTCGGCGCGAAGTGGATGTCGACGATCTTCGCCGCGATCTTGCGGTTGAGCTCCTCGGGCAGCGGCGACAGGATGCTGCCCGAACGCGCGCCCGCCTCGACGTGCCCGACGCGGGACTTGAGGATCCGCTTGCCGATCAGCGAGCCGTACGGCGTCGTGAACGTATCGCCGTGCACCAGCACCAGCGGGGGACGGCCGTCCTCGTTCAGCGCGGCGCGCAGCTCGTGACGGCGGCTCCAGGCGGTGCGCATGACCTGCGCGGCCCAGCCCGGCACCTGCGCCGGCGACTCGAGGTTGTGCGCCTTCTCCTCCGGCACCAGCCAGACGTCGGGCGCGGGCATCCGCAGGTCGGCGAGGACGTCCGCGACCTCGTCGACGTGCTGTGCGGTGAACCAGATCTTCGGCCGCATCCCGCGCTCGCGGATCCCGTGGTAGACGGGCGCGATCTTGATCAGTTCCGCGGTGGTGCCGAGAATGAAGGAAATCACCGTGAAAGCCCATTTCTGGTCGGGTGCGGTGGCGTAAGGATACTGGCCGACCCGCCGCGGGGGCCGCCGGGTAGCCTCGGCCCGGTGAGTGCGAACCCGCTCCTCCCCTCGCTCAGCGTCGTGATCCCGGTCTACAACGAGCAGGACTGGATCGAACGCAGTGTCGGCGCGCTGCTCGCCTCCGCGGCGGAGGCCAGCTGGCCGATCGAGGTCGTCGTCGTCGACGACGGCAGCACGGACGCCACCCCCGCGCGGCTCGACGAGCTGCGCGAACGCCACGGCATCACCGTGCTCAGCCAGGCCAACTCCGGCCGCTTCGAGGCCCGGCGGGCGGGCATCGCCAAGGCCTCCGGGAACCAGATCCTGCTGCTCGACAGCCGGGTCGTGGTGGACACCGGCGCGCTCACCTTCCTGCGCGACCAGCTGGTCGACCACCCCGAGCGGACGGTCTGGAACGGGCACGTCAACGTCGCTTCCGAGGACAACCCGTACGCCGGTTTCCTGGCCGGGCTGGTGAAGATCCCGTGGCGCCGCTACTGCGCGAATCCGCGCCTGATGTCGTTCGGCATCGAGGAGTTCGACCTGTTCCCGAAGGGCACCGGATTCTTTTCCGCGCCCCGCGCGGTTCTCGAGTCGGCTTCGGACGCTTTCGTTTCCCTGTTCGACGACGTGCGCTTCGCCAGCGACGACACCGGCGTCCTGCGCTGGATCGCCGAACGCCACCGCATCTTCCTGGCCCCGGAGTTCTCCGCGACCTACCACGGGCGCGAGAGCTTCAAGAAGTTCGCCGCCCAGGCGTACTTCCGCGGGACGACCTTCGTGGACTCCTACCTCGGCTCGCCCGGTCCGGCCCGCACCGGCCTGTTCGCCGCGTTCGGCGTCGGCGTGCTGGGCCTCGGCCTGGCGCTGCGCAAGCCGAAGACGGCGGTGGTGCTCGCGGCTGCCGGATCCGCGGCGGCCGGTGCCGCCGTGACGCGCTTCGGCGCGACGAACGCGGAGGCCAAGGCCGTCGCGAAGCTCGCACCGGTGTTCGGCGCGAGCTTCGGCGCCGGTGCCGTCCGCGGTCTCGTCATGGCGCTGCGCGCTCGTCGGCGGCGGGGACGATGAGCTCGCCGATGACCGAGGAGGCCGACGGGCGCAGCCTGGCGAAGGAGACCGGGCGCTCGGCCGGGCGGATCGGCATTTCGCTGCTCGTCGCGATCGCGCTCGGGTACGCGCTGACGCTGGTCGCCACCCGCTGGCTCGGGCCGGGCAACAGCAAGGTCTACCTCTCGTTCTGGGGCATCCTGATGGGCCTCGGCAGCGCGTTGTCGCCGCTGGAGCAGGAGCTGTCCCGCCAGTCCGCGGTGGCCGCGCTCGACGGCGGCAAGGCGGGCAAGCCCGCGCTGCGCGCCCTGACCGTCGGCGCCGTGGCGGTGGCCGTCGTCGCCGTGTTGACGATGGTCGTGCCGGTGCTGTCGGACCGGCTCTACGCCGGCAACACCGCGCTCGGCGTCATCGTCCTGTGCGGCGCGATCGCGTTCGCCTGCCAGTTCGCCGCCCGCGGCCTGCTGGTCGGGCAGCAGCGGATCAAGCCGTACTCCGGGCTGGTCGTCGCCGAGGCGGCGGTCCGGGTGGTCGTGCTGCTCGGGATCGCCGCCGCCGGGCTCACCGGCGTGACGTCGTTCGCGATCGCCGCCGCGACCGGCTCGTTCGCCTGGCTGCTGTTCGTCAAGCCGGTCACCGGGCTGGTCGACCCGCACGCCGACGGCGAGGGCTGGGGGCCGATCACCGGCCGCATCCTCGTCCTGCTGACCGGCGCCGCGCTGACCGCGAGCGTCATCACCGGCTACCCGGCGATGGTGAGCCTGCTCGCGCCCGGCGGGTCCGTTCGCGACGTCGGCGTCCTGTTCGCGACGCTCACCGTGTCCCGGGTGCCGCTGCTGCTGCTCTCCCCGCTGCAGGCGCTCGCCGTGCCGACCGTGGTCCGGCTCTCCGGCACCGAGGAGGGGCAGCACCGCCTGCGTAAGCTGCTCGCCGTCGGCGCGCTCGGCACGATCGTGGTCGGCGTCGTCGGCGCACTGGTCGGCTGGCTGATCGGGCCGTGGCTCGTGTCGCTGCTCTACGGCTCGGACTTCGTCGCCCAGGGCTGGTGGGTGGCGTGGATGGTGTGGGGTGCGGTGCTGCTCACGGCGCTGCAGCTGATGACCGCCGTGCTCGTCGCCCGCAAGGAGGCGAACAAGGTGCTCGTCTCGTGGGCGGTGGTCGCGGCCGCCACCGCGGCGACGCTGCTGCTCGTGCCGGGCGACCCGATCCTCAAGGCGGTCGCCGGGCTGGCCGGGGGGCCCACGCTGGGTCTCGTGGTCGTGTTGATGTTCGTCTTGCGGCGCCCGGGCAACGTGCGGCCCGCTCCGGACGTCCCAGTAGGGTGACCCCGGCCGGACCCGGGACAGGATCGGCGGGAGAACGCCGGTGAGGTTGGACAGCGGAAAACCATGAACGTACTTCTGGTCGTGCTCGCCTTCTGGCTGCCGGGCCTCGTCTTCGGGGCCGCGATCCGGCTGCGCGGCTGGCTGCTCGCCGCGGCCGCGCCGATCCTCACCTTCGGCATCGTCAGCCTGGGCGTGCCGGTGCTCGGCGGCCTCGGCATCCGCTGGACGACGCTCGACGTCGCGCTGTGGACGCTCGTGCTGTCGGCGGTCGGCTTCGGGCTGGCCTTCCTGGTGCAGCGGTTCACCGCCCGGCGCCACCCGGACTGGGCCGAGCAGGACGCCGCCGTCGCGGCCCCCGCGCGGTCCCTGCGCGAGCACCTGCTGATCGGCGCCGGTGTCGGCGCGGGCAGCCTCGTCGGGATCGTCACGTTCCTGCGTGGCGCCCGCGGCCTCAACCAGGTCCAGCAGGGCTGGGACGCGCCCTTCCACGCCAACCTGGTGCGCTGGATCGCCGAGCACGGCGACGCCCGGCCGTCGACGGTCGGCACCATCGCGAACCTGCCGAACCAGACGAACTACTTCTACCCGGACACCTACCACGCCCTGCTCGCGCTGGTCTTCGACAAGGCCGGCCTGGCGATGATGCCGACGCTGAACATGGGCGCGCTCACGGTGATCCTGTGCGTGCCGATCGGCGTCGCGGCGATGTGCCACGTCTGGCGGATGCCCACCCTGGCCGTCGCCGCGGCCGCCGCGGTGTCGGCGTCGTTCACCAACTTCCCGTACGACTCGCTGTGGCGCGGCCCGCTCTGGCCCTACGTCGCCGGCGTCGCGCTGATCCCGGCGATGCTCGCGCTCGGCCGCCTGCTGCTGGAGCCGCGCGGGGTGGCCGGCCCGGTCGCGATCGGCATCGGCGTCGCCGGCCTGATCGGCCTGCACACCAGCGTCGCGTTCGTCGTCGTCGTGTACTTCCTGCTGATCCTGGTCGCCGTGCTCTTCAAGTTCGAGCGGATCGACTGGCGCCGGTCCGCGGCCTCGCTCGGGGCCACGATGGCGCTCGCCGTCCTCTGCGGGCTGCCGCTGGCCTTGCCTTCGCTGTACAACGCGGGGGGCGTGACCAGCGCGTTCTGGAGTTCCGAAGCGACCGTGACCGGCGGGCTCGGCGAGACGCTCACGTTCTCGCCGATGGCCGCGTTCCCGCAGTGGTGGATCGGCGTGCCGGCCCTGATCGGGATCTTCCTGCTGGTCCGGCACCGGCGGATGCTGTGGATGGTCGCCGCCTACGTCGTGTTCGGCGGGCTGTTCGCGGCCACCGTCTCGCTCGAGACGCCACTCATCCACGCCCTGACCGGCATCTTCTACAACGACCACTGGCGGATCGGCGCGCTCGTCCCGCTGTCCGGCGCGGTCGCGTTCGGCGAGTTCACCGACACCGCGGCCCGCTGGTTCGCGCGCAAGGCGGGCACCCGGCTGCCGAACTTCTCCCCGGCGACGCTCACCACGGTCGGCGTCGTGCTGCTGGTCGTCGTCGTGGGCGGCCTGAGCCGCGGCGGGTACATCGGCCGCAACGCCGCCCGGCTGCAGATGAACTACGGCCCCGGGCCGACGGTCAGCAACGACGAGCGCCAGGCGTTCGACTGGCTCGCCGCGCACGTCGCGCCGGGCGAGCGGGTGATGAACGGCAAGGCCGACGGCTCGGTCTGGATGTACGCGCTCGACGGCGTCCAGCCGGTCGAGTGGACCTTCTACGGCGCCGAGATGGACACCCCGGCCGGCTACCTCAGCGTCTACCTCGACGACATCGACCGGTTCCCGCACGTGCGGGAACTGCTCACGAACCTCAAGGTCCGCTACGTCTTCGTCGGCAAGGGCAAGGTCACGCCGGACACGAACAGCGGACCCGGCCTCAGCCACCTCGACACGACCCCCGGCTTCAAGGTCGTGTTCCGCAACCCCGGCGCTTCCGTGTACGAGATCGAAGGCCAGCAGGGCGTTGTCGCAGCTGGGGCGGCTCCAGGGTCCGCGGCCGGTAACGGGCAGTGAAAGGCTAGAGTGATCGCGTGTCCAGCACCTCCGTGACCAGCCGCCGCGTGCTCATCGTGATGCCCGCGTTGAACGAGTCCGCGAGCGTCGCTTCGGTCATCGAGCAGGTGAAACGCGCGCTGCCGGACGGCGACCTGCTGGTCGTCGACGACGGCTCGGTCGACGACACCGCCAAGCTCGCCCGCGCGGCCGGCGCCGAGGTGGCGCGGCTCGCGGTGAACCTGGGCGTCGGCGGCGCGATGCGCACCGGCTTCCGCTACGCCGCCGCGCGCGGGTACGACGTCGTCGTGCAGGTGGACGCGGACGGCCAGCACGATCCCGAAGAGCTCGACGCGCTGCTGCGCGGCCTGGACGACGCGGACATCGTGATCGGCTCCCGGTTCGCCGGCAAGGGCTCCTACAAGGCGAGCGGGCCGCGCAAGTACGCGATGGTCGCGCTGTCGCTGGTGTTCTCGCGGCTGGCGAAGACCAAGCTCACCGACGTCACGTCGGGGTTCAAGGCGATGGGGCCACGCGCGATCCGGCTGTTCGCCGGCTACTACCCGGCAGAGTACCTCGGGGACACCGTGGAGTCGCTGGTGATGGCCATCCGGGCCAAGCTGACCATCAAGGAGATCCCGGTCGTCATGCGGGAGCGCGCGGGTGGCACGCCCAGCCACTCGCCCGTGAAGTCGGCCGTCTACCTGAGCCGGGCCGGGCTCGCGCTGCTGCTGGCGCTGGTGCGCCGCCGGCCCGCGGTCGACTCCTCCGACTCGGCGTAAGGGGAAGCAGAAATGGCCGGTTGGCGCATCCTCAGCATCGTCGTCGCCTGCGTGGTGCTCTTCGTCGTCCTCGAGATGATGCGGCGGCGGAAGCTGCGCGAGAAGTACGCGGGCGTGTGGCTCGTCGTCGCGGTCGGCGTGGTCGTCCTCGCGGTGCTGCCGCAGGCGGCCGAGTTCCTCGCCAAGCACACCGGCGTGCAGACGCCGTCGAACTTCGTCTTCCTCCTCGCCGGCGTCGTGCTGGCCCTGGTGTCGCTGCACCTGTCCACCGAGGTCGGGCACCTGGAGGAAGAGGTGCGCACGTCGGTCGAGGAGATCGCGCTGCTGCGCTGCGAACTCGAGGACGCCAAGCGCGAGCTGGCCGCCCGGATCACCGAGCTGGAGGCGCGGACCACCGCGCCGGACGACGTCAAAGGGCTGCCCGAGGTCGAGCGCGTCAGCAAGTGACCGGGTGATCGAAGCCCTGCTCGCCGCGCCCGCCCGGTTGGGGGCGGTGCGGTTGCTGGCCGTCGACGGCCCGTCGGGCGCCGGAAAGTCCACTCTGGCCGCTCGGGTCGTCGAAGAACTGCGTTCGCGCGGGTGCCGGACCGAGCTGGTGAGCACCGACGCCTTCGCGACGTGGGACGACCCGGTTTCCTGGTGGCCACGGCTGGTCGACGGCGTTCTCGAGCCGCTGGCGAACGGCGTCGAAGGCGCTTACCGGCGGATGGACTGGTCCGGTGGGACGCCCCGGCCGGGTGAGCTCGTCCGGGTGCCCGTGCCGGATGTGCTGGTGCTGGAAGGTGTCTCGTGTGGACGCACTTCGGTAAGAACCCTGCTTTCGCACCTCTGCTGGCTCTCCGGCGGAACGGAGGCCGAGCGGCTGGCTCGTGCCACCGCACGCGACGGCGAGGCCGCACGGGCCGAACTGGGCCGCTGGCAACGGTTCGAGCGGGGCTGGTTCGCCGTCGACGGCACTCCCGACGCCGCCGGAACCCGACTTTAGTCGGAAACCGAACGGTCACCGTGCGTGTACGTACCGCTCCGGATCGATCAAGCAAACTTCGTGCCTCCACCACGTCCGGGCTAACGGTGGTACCGCCATCTGAGTTAGTGATCCGGCACTGGGCGGAGCGGTTGACCTAAAATGGTCACATTCTGTCGCGATTTATGGACACATTGCGGTCAAATCGACGCCCACGTAGCGCGATCGTAACCTCACGTACTTAAGCCCGGGCCGACTTCCCGCTAGTGTCGCTGGGCACACCGACCGTCCACCCGAGTTCCTGACCGACCGGACGGTGACTTTGAACCCGAACATCTCCCAAGGGGTGCCAGATGCAGCAATTGCGGCTGACCCGAACACGCCGCGTGGCCCTGATCGGGCTCGCCGGCGCGCTCGCGGTTTCGCTGTCCGCCTGTGCGCAATCCAAGCGTGACGAGGGCGCCGGGGGTGGTACCGGAGGCACGATGATCTTCGGTGCGGCCGGTAACCCGAAGATGTTCGACCCCGCGTTCAACGACGAGGGCGAGACCTTCCGGATCACGCGGCAGATCTACGACACGCTGATCCAGAACAAGCCGGGCACCGCCGACCTCGAGCCCTCCCTCGCCGAGAAGTGGGAGTCGAGCAACGACGGCAAGACCTGGACGTTCACCCTCAAGTCCGGCGTGAAGTTCTCCGACGGCACCCCGATGGACGCCACGGCGGTCTGCTTCAACTTCGACCGCTGGTACAACATGAAGGGCGCCGCCGCCCAGAGCCAGATGATCTACTACGGCGACGTCTTCGAGGGCTTCGCCAAGAACGAGGGCGACGCGACCGGCGACCCGGTCTACAAGAGCTGTGAGGCGAAGGACCCGACGACCGCGGTCCTGAACCTGAACAAGGCCAAGGGCGCCTTCCCGGCGGCCTTCACGCTGCCGTCGTTCGCCATCTCGAGCCCGGCCGCGCTGAAGCAGTACAACGCGGACACGGTCACCCAGAGCGGTGACTCGTTCACCTACAGCGACTACGCGAACAAGCACCCGGTCGGCACCGGCCCGTTCAAGTTCGAGAGCTGGGACCAGGCCAAGGGTGAGATCACCCTGGTGCGCAACGACACCAGCCCGTCGCCGGCGAAGCTCGACAAGCTGATCTTCAAGGTGATCCCGGACGAGAACGCCCGCAAGCAGGCGCTCAAGGCCGGCGACATCAACGGCTACGACTACCCGAGCCCGGCGGACTACGGCCTGCTGCGCAACGACGGCGAGCAGGTGCTCATCCGCCCGTCGTTCAACGTGCTGTACCTGGGCATCAACCAGGCCAACAACCCGAAGCTCAAGGACGTCAAGGTCCGCCAGGCGCTGGCCTACGGCATCAACCGCGAGCAGTTCGTGAAGTCGAAGCTGGCCGAGGGTTCCGAGGTCGCGACCGAGTTCGTCCCGAAGGTCATCTCGGGCTACACCGACGACGTGACGAAGTACCCGTACGACCCGGAGAAGGCCAAGCAGCTGCTGCAGCAGGCCGGCGCGACCGACCTGACGCTCAAGTTCTACTACCCGACCGAGGTCAGCCGGCCGTACATGCCGAACCCGGCGGACACCTTCACCGCGATCTCCGAGGACCTCAAGAAGATCGGCATCAAGATCGAGGCCCACGCCGAGCCGTGGAACGGTGGCTACAAGGACGACGTGCAGAAGGCGGGCAAGCAGGACCTGCACCTGCTCGGCTGGACCGGTGACTACAACGACGCCGGCAACTTCGTCGGCACGTTCTTCGGCCGGGAGAAGAAGGAGTTCGGGTTCAGCAACCCGCAGCTGTTCTCGGCACTGAGCGCGGCGGACGCTTCGCCGGCCGGTGACGCCCACGCCAAGGCGTACCAGGAAGTGAACAAGCAGATCATGGACTACCTCCCGGCGGTCCCGATCGCGTACCCGACCCCGGCGATCGTGGTCGGCCCGAAGGTCAAGGGTCTGGTGGCGAGCCCGCTCACCGACGAGCGTTTCAACACCGTGACCGTGAGCTGATTCTGGATTTCAGCCGTAGGCAGGGGGTGGGTGCTACCGCACCCACCCCCTGCGCCTGATCCCGGGCTGGCAACAAAGGACTGCAAGTGCTCCGTTTCCTCGTGCGTCGGCTGCTACAAGCGATCCCGACGCTCTTCATCCTGTCCATCCTGGTCTTCGCCTGGCTCCGGTCCCTGCCCGGCGGCCCCGCCGCCGCCCTGCTGGGTGACAAGGCGACGCCGGAGAAGATCGCCAACCTCAACCACGTGCTGGGCCTCGACCAGCCGATCTTCATCCAGTACTTCGGGTTCCTCGGCCGGGCGATCACCGGCAACTTCGGCAACTCGCTCGTGTCGACCCAGCCCGTGATGGGCGAGATCGCCACCTTCCTGCCGGCGACCATCGAGCTGGGCATGTCCGCGATGATCATCGCGGTCGTCCTCGGCATCCCGGCCGGCTACCTGTCCGCGCGGTTCCGCGGCGGGCCGGTGGACAACGTGATCATCGTGCTGAGCCTGATCGGCGTCGCGGTGCCGGTCTTCTTCCTCGGCTACATGATGCAGGACATCCTGGCCGCGCCGCTGGGCCTGCCGTCGCAGGGCAGGCAGGCCGCGGGCCTCGACGCCACGGCGATCACCAACTTCGCCATCCTCGACGGCATCATGACGAGCGAGTGGGACGCCGTCTGGGACGCGATCAAGCACCTGATCCTGCCCGCGTTCGCCCTCGCCACCATCCCGCTCGCGGTGATCACCCGGATCACCCGCGCGTCGGTGCTGGACGTCCTCAACGAGGACTTCATCCGCACGGCCAACTCGAAGGGCCTGACGCAGCAGGTGGTCCGCACCCGGCACGTCCTGCGCAACGGCCTGCTGCCGGTGGTCACGACCATCGGCCTGCAGACCGGTGCGCTGCTCGGCGGCGCCGTGCTGACCGAGCGGGTGTTCAACTTCCGCGGCCTCGGCTTCCTGCTGGCCGAAGGGATCGAACGGCGTGACTACCCCCGGCTGCAGGCGCTGCTGCTGTTCGGGGCCGTGGTGTACGTCCTGGTGAACATGCTGGTCGACATCTCGTACGGGATCATCGACCCGAGGGTGCGTGTGCGATGAACACTCTGCTCAACAAGAAGAAGGAACCGATCGACAAGCTCGCCGCGGCGAGCGGCCGCAGCCTCGGCGGGGACGCACTCCGCCGGATGCTGCGCAGCCCGGTCGCGATCACCGGTGGCGTCATCACCGGCTTGTTCCTCATCGTCGCGATCTTCGCGCCCCTGCTGGAGCCGAAGGACCCGGACGTCCACTACCTCGGCGACCAGATCCGGCCGAACTTCATCCCGGGCGCGCAGGCCGGGTTCCCGCTCGGCGTGGACGACTTCGGCCGCGACTTCCTGTCGCGGCTGATCGCCGGCGCCCAGCAGACCCTGATCGTCGGCGTGCTCGCGACGATCGTCGGGGTGCTCATCGGCGTGATCATCGGTGGTCTGGCCGGCGCGTTCGGCGGCTGGGTCGACACCGTCCTCATGCGACTGGTCGACGTCATGCTGTCGTTCCCGTCGCTGCTGCTGGCCATCTCGATCGCGGCGCTGTTCGCGAAGCCGAGCCAGTGGACGGTCATCCTGGCCGTGTCGATGATCGGCGTGCCGATCTTCGCCCGGCTGCTGCGCGGTTCCATGCTGTCGCAACGGGATGCCGACCACGTGCTGGCGGCGACGTCGCTGGGCGTCAAACGCGGGACGATCGTGTTCCGGCACATGCTGCCGAACTCGCTCGGCCCGGTCATCGTGCAGGCGACCCTCACGTTGGCCACTTCGATCCTGGAGGCCGCGGCGCTGTCGTTCCTCGGTCTGGGCGACCCGGACCCGTCACGGGCGGAGTGGGGACTGATGCTGGGCAAGGCCTCGCACCAGTTCCTCGACGTCCGTCCCGAGCTCGCGTACTACCCGGCGATCGCGATCATCATCGTGGCGCTCGGGTTCACGCTGGTCGGCGAATCCCTCCGCGAAGCCCTCGACCCGAAGAACAGGCGGTGAGCACCCATGGCACTCCTTGAAGTCCGTGACCTGACGGTCAACTTCGTCCGCCGTGGCGAGCGGTCGTTCGCCGCGGTCGACGGCGTCAGCTTCGACGTCGAACCCGGCCAGACGGTCGGCCTGGTCGGCGAGTCCGGCTGCGGCAAGTCCGTGACGTCGCTGGCGATCATGCGGCTGCTGGCCCGGCGCGGCAACGAGGTCAGCGGCTCGGTGCGCTTCGAAGGCACCGACCTGCTCAAGCTGTCCGACAAGGACATGCGCGACCGCCGCGGCCGCGACCTCGGCATGGTGTTCCAGGACCCGCTGTCCTCGCTGAACCCGGTCATCCCGATCGGGCTGCAGATCACCGAGGTGCTGGAGCGGCACCGCGGGATGTCGCGCAAGGCGGCGTCCGTCGAAGCGACCGACCTGCTGGACAAGGTCGGCATCCCGGACCCGACGCGGCGGCTTTCCGAGTACCCGCACCAGCTTTCCGGCGGGATGCGGCAGCGCGCGCTGATCGCGATCGCGCTGGCGTGCCGGCCGCGGCTGCTCATCGCCGACGAGCCGACCACCGCGCTGGACGTCACCATCCAGGCGCAGATCCTGGCGCTGCTGCGGGAACTGGTGCAGGACACCGGCACCGCGCTGATCATGATCACGCACGACCTCGGCGTGGTCGCCGGGCTGTGCGACGAGGTCAACGTGCTCTACGGCGGCAAGATCGTCGAGCGCGCGCAGCGCCACCAGCTGTTCGGCGAACCGCGGCACCCGTACACGCACGGCCTGCTGGCCTCGATCCCGCGGCTCGACGCGGGCCGCGGCGAGAAGCTGATCCCCATCCGGGGTTCGGTGGCCGACAACATCCCGTGGGACCACGGGTGCGCGTTCGCGCCGCGCTGCCCCAACGCGCTGCCGGTCTGCCGTGAGGTCCAGCCGCAGCTGGTGCCCGACCAGGGCGGGCTGCTGCGCTGTCACAACCCCGTGCGGCCGGCGGTCGCGGCGGGAGGAGGAACCCGATGACCCGTCCTGCTGGTGACGTGCTGCTCGAGGTCACCGACCTCAAGGTGCACTTCCCGATCAAGCGCGGCGTCGTGATCGACCGGACGGTCGGGCACGTGTTCGCGGTCGACGGCGTCGATCTCGCCATCCGCCGCGGCGAAACCTACGGCCTGGTGGGCGAATCCGGCTGCGGCAAGTCCACGTTGGGCCGGGCGATCCTGCGGCTGAACGAGCCGACCGCCGGTTCGGTGAAGTTCGACGGCACGGACGTCGCGAAGCTCAAGGGAGAGGAGCTGCGGAAGGCCCGGCGCCGGATGCAGATGATCTTCCAGGACCCGATGTCCAGCTTGGACCCGCGGCAGTCGGTCGAGTCGATCCTGCTCGAGGGCATGCACGCGCACGGCCTCGACAAGGACAAGGACGCCACCCAGCGGCGGCTGCGGCAGCTGCTGGCCGCGGTCGGCCTGCCGGAGACGTCGCTGCGGAAGTACCCGCACGAGTTCTCGGGCGGGCAGCGCCAGCGCATCGGCATCGCGCGGGCGCTGGCCGTGGAGCCGGACCTGATCGTCGCCGACGAGCCGGTGTCCGCATTGGACGTTTCGGTGCAGGCCCAGGTGGTGAACCTGCTGGAGGACCTGCAGGACCAGCTCGGCCTGACGTACGTGGTGATCGCGCACGACCTCGCGGTGGTGCGGCACATCTCCGACCGCATCGGCGTGATGTACCTCGGTGCGCTGGTCGAGGAGACCGACGCGGACTCGCTGTACCGGGATCCGCTGCACCCGTACACGCGGGCGCTGCTGTCGGCGATCCCGGTGCCGGACCCGCAGGTGGAGGACACCCGCGAGCAGATCCTGCTCGCCGGTGACCTGCCTTCGCCGGCGAACCCGCCGAGGGGCTGCCGCTTCCACACGCGCTGCCCGTGGAAGCAGGCGAGCCTGTGCGACACGGACCGCCCGCAGCTGCGTGAGATCGGCGGCGGGCACCGGGTGGCGTGCCACTACGCGGAGGACATCCGCGACGGGCGCATCCAGCCGCACGAGGTGAAGCCGGAGCTGGTCGAGCTCACCGGGGCGCTGAACCCCGACCTGGGGCCGCCGGACATCGGGACGTCCGCCGAGATCCTCTAGCCGGAGCTTTCACGTGGAAGTGGCGGGTTCGCCGCTTCCACGTGAAAGTGGCTGGAGTTTCGCGGCTCGCGACTGCAGGTAGGCCTGCTCGGGCAGGCTCAGCGTTCGCCGGGCGGCGGCCAGGTACGCCTCCCGCGCGCCCGCGACGTCACCGGACTGCTCCAGCAGGTGCGCTCGCACGGCGTCGACCCGGTGGTGCTTCTCCAAGGCGGGGCCGGAAGTGCCCGCCAGCTCGGCCAGTCCGGCTTCGGGGCCGTGGACCTGCGCGAACGCGACCACCCGGTTCAGCGTCACCATCGGTCCCGGCGCCACGACCCGCAGCAGGTCGTACAGCGTGAGGATCTGCGGCCAGTCGGTCTCGGCGGCCGTCGCGGCCTCGTCGTGGACCGCCGCGATCGCCGCCTGGAGCTGGTACGGCCCGACCGGCGCCGTCGCCAGCGCGTCTGTGATCAGCGAGACGCCCTCGTCGATGAACTTCGCGTTCCAGCGCGTCCGGTCCTGGTCGGCCAGCGGGACGAGCGCGCCGGCCGGGTCGACGCGCGCGGGGCGGCGAGCGTCGGTCAGCAGCATCAGGGCCAGCAGGCCGGTGACCTCGCCGTCGTCCGGGAGCTCCGCCTTCAGCCGGCGGACGAGCCGGATCGCCTCGGTCGTCAGCTCGACGCGGCTCAGCGCGTCGCCGGAGCTGGCCGTGTGCCCCTCGGTGAAGATCAGGTACAGCACCTGCAGCACGGCGGCCAGCCGCTCCGGGCGTCCGTCGTCGGTGAGCCGTTCCCCGCGCAGCCTTTGCTTCGCGCGGCTGATCCGCTGCCCGATCGTCGCTTCGGGGACGAGGAAGGCGCGGGCGATCTCCGCCGTCGTCAGGCCACCGACCGCGCGCAGGGTGAGCGCCACCTGCGACGGCCGGGTCAGCGACGGGTGGCAGCAGAGCAGCAGCAACGTCAGGGTGTCGTCGACCCCGGCGACGGGTTCCGGATCCGGCGGCTCGGCCAGCGCGACGGCCTGCTCGCGCCGCTGCCGGGCGGTGTCGCTGCGGAACTGCTCGACGCGCCGCCGGGACGCCGTCGTGATCAGCCACCCCTTCGGGTGATCGGGAACGCCGTCGACCGGCCATTGCCGCGACGCGGCCAGCAGGGCTTCCTGGACGGCGTCCTCGCAGGTGTCGAAGCCGCCGTAGCGCCGGACCAGCGCCGCGAGGACCTGGGGCGCGAGCTCGCGGAGCAGGCACTCGACCTCGGTCACAGCTCCGGCCCGTGCAGCCCCATCACCGGCCGCACCTCGACCACGCCGAACGCGGCCTCGGGGATCCGCGCGGCGATCTCGACCGCGCGTTCGTGGCTTTCGCAGTCGAGCAGGTAGAAGCCGGCGAGGAACTCCTTGGCCTCGGCGAAGGGGCCGTCGGTGGTCATCGTGCCGCGGTCCCCGACGCTGACCCGGGTGGTGAGCTCCGGGAAGGCGAGCCGCTCGGAGACGATGCGTTCGCCGGACGCGTCGAGGTCGTCGTTGAGCTGCCGGTAGTGGGCGAGCCCGGCGGCGCGCTGGTCGTCGCTCATGCCCTCCCAGGCCGCGCGGGAGTCGGGGTTGCCGTAGATCAGGACCACGTACTTCACTTCGACATCCTCGACGTCGTCCCCGAAGTTGTCCACATGAGGACGACGTCTGTGGACAACCTGGTGGACCCCGACCTAAGTCGTACGGGCGGCAATACCTCAGTAGGCCGCCCCGAGCGGGCCACCCCCGGTACCCTTCGGAAAGCAGAGACCGGACGAAGTACCAGGGGGTACGGGCAGTGCACGTCGATCAATGGCTGGAGGCGATCCCGCCGCTCGCGGTGTACCTGATCGTCGGCGCGGTGATCATGATCGAGAGCCTCGGCATTCCGCTGCCCGGTGAGATCGTGCTGGTCAGCGCGGCTCTGCTCGCGTCGCAGCACAGCACCCTGAGCCCGCTGTGGATCGCCGTCCTGGCCAGCGCCGGCGCCATCATCGGCGACAGCATCGGCTACCTGATCGGCAAGACCGGTGGGCAGCGGCTGTTCGCCTGGGCGGGCCGGAAATTCCCGAAGCACTTCGGTCCGACGCACATCGCCAACGCGGAACGGATCTTCAACAAACGCGGCATGTGGGCCGTCTTCCTCGGCCGGTTCATCGCGTTCCTGCGCATCCTCGCCGGCCCGCTCGCCGGCTCGCTGAAGATGCACTACCCGAAGTTCCTGCTCGCCAACGCGCTCGGCGGCATCGCCTGGGCGGGCGGCACCACGGTCCTGGTCTACTACCTCGGCGTCGTCGCCGAAGAGTGGCTCGGCAACTTCTCCAAGTACGGCCTGGTCGCGGCCATCGTGATCGGCATCGTCGTCTTCTTCGTGATGAAGAAGCGCCTCGGCCGCAAGCACGAGGAAGAAGAGAAGCAGGAAGTCGGCAAGCCGACTGCCTAGACCGCGACGAGCTCCGGTTCGCGCTTTCGCACCGGCCGCAGCGACCCGAGCAGCACGCCGCCGATCACGACCAGTGCCGCGACGATCTCCAGCACCGTCGGCCGCTCGCCGAGCATCAGGAACGACGCCGTCAGCCCGACCACCGGCACCAGCAGCGAAAACGGCGAGACGACGCCGGCCGGGTTGCGCCGCATCAGCGTCGTCCACAGGCCCGACCCGACGACCGTGCCGATCAGCACGACGTAGGCCAGCCCGCCGAGCGCGGTCAGGCCGGTCGGCGTCCCGAGCGTCGTCAGGGAGCGCCACTGCGCGGCCGGGCCCTCCATGACCAGCGAAAGCGCGAACATCGGCAGCGGCGGCACCACCGACATCCACAGCGTGAAGTGCAGCGGGTTGTCCGGCTCCGCCTTGCGCGTGCTGAGGTTGCCGAACGCCCAGCTCAGCGCGGCCAGCAGCGTCAGGACCATCGGCAGCAGGGCCGCGTGCCCGGACTGCTGCCACGCGATCGCGACCATCCCGGCGACGGCCAGCGCGATGCCGGCCAGCTGGTGCGGCGTGACGCGTTCGCGCAGGAAGACGGCGCCGAGCAGGACCGTGAACGGCGCCGACGCCTGCAGCACCAGCGACGCCAGCCCGGTCGGCATCCCGGTGTCCATCGCGATGAACAGGAACGCGAACTGCCCGGTGCCGAACCCGAGGCCGTAGCCGAGCAGGTACCGCACCTTCACCTTCGGCCACGGCACGAACAGGATCGTCGGCACGGCGATCACGGCGAACCGCAGCGCGCCCGCGAACACCGGCGGGAACTGGCCGAGCGTCGCGTGGATGGCGAGGAAGTTCAGGCCCCAGAGGACGGCGACGAGCACGGCGAGCAGGCGGTCACGGGTGGGCATGCCTCCACTGTGCCGACCGGGATCGTGAAGGACCAGCGAGAATATCTGCAGGGACCGTGTAGCCGCGCTTCACGAAAGCCGGCCGCGACCTGGCCGATCGGTGGACGGTCGCGGCGCTCGACGTGTCGGTGCGCACCCTCGCCGCGCGGCCGGGATCGGGCACCGCGATCGTGAAGCGGCGGCCGCGGAAGCGTCGCCATTGTGTAGTCGCGCTTCAACTACGCTGGGTCCGTGGATCTGGGTCGACTGCGCACGTTGCGCGAGTTCGCCGACCGCGGGAGCGTGACGGCGGCCGCGCGGGCGCTGCACTGCACGCCGTCCGCGGTTTCGCAGCAGCTGCGCGCCTTGCAGGGTGAGGTCGGGCTGCCGCTCACCGAACCCGCCGGGCGCGGGCTGCGGCTGACCGACGCCGGCCGGGCGCTGGTCGCCCGCGCCGACGAGGTGCTGGCCGCGCTCGAACGCGCGGAGTCCGAACTGGACACCTACCGCAGCGCGCCGCGCGGCCGCGTGCGGGTCGCGATCTTCCAGTCGGCCGGGCTGATGCTGCTGCCGGGCCTGCTGACCCGCGTCGCCGGGTACGACGGCCTGGAGGTCGACGTCCGGGACGTCGACATGACGCCGCCGGAGGTGCCCGGTCTGGTCGCGGACTACGACGTCGTCGTCGCGCACCGGGACGAGCACGCGCCGGAGTTCGACCATGGCCGCCTCGAGGTCGTGCCGCTGCTGCGGGAGCCGCTCGACGTCGCGCTCCCGGCGGGGCACCGGCTGGCGGCCAAGCGGCGCGTGGACCTGGCGGAGCTGGCCGACGAACGCTGGATCGGCGTCGACCACGGCTTCCCGGTGGACGACGTGCTGCGCTCGCTGACCATCCGCACCGGCGTGCGGCCGGTGGTGGTCCAGCGGATCAACGACTTCCGGATCACCGAGCGGCTGGTCGCGGCGGGCCACGGGATCGCGCTGGTCCCGCGCTACACGATCGACACCCGCCGCGGCAGCGGCCTGGTCAGCAGGCCGCTGGCGGGGATCCGCGCGGCCCGGCTGGTGGAAGCGGTCTGCCGCACGGGCGCCCGGCAGCGTCCGGCGGTGGCCCAGGTGATCGACGAACTGCGCGCGGAGGTCGCTCAGCTCACCGGCTCGTGAGTGAGAAACAGTGTGCTAACCCTGTTTCTCACTCACGAGCGTGACCGCGCAGGTAGGCGAGCGCGATCCGCAGCGCGTCCTCCAGTGCCGTGAGGTCGTGGCGGATGTGGGCCAGCAGCAGTCCACCTTGGACGGACGTCATCGCCGCCTGGGCCAGCCGCGCCGGGTCGGCGTCGGGAGCCAGCTCTCCCTTGTCCCGCAACGTGATCAGGCCGCGCGTGAGGTGAGATTCCCACGTCCGGTAGGCCTGGTCGACCAGCGGCGCGAGCTTCGGGTTGTCGCCCACCTCGCCGGCGAGGTTGCCCAGCGGGCACGCGATCGGCCCGCCCGCGCGGCGGTGGACGTCGAGCAGCTGCTCGGTCCACGTCTCGAAGTCCGCCCAGGACGTCAGCTCGAAGATCGCGGGCTGGTTGGCCAGGATCTGCTCGAGGTAGCGGTCGATCACGGCCGCGACCAGCTGATCCTTGTTCTTGAAGTAGTGGTACATCTGCGATTTCCCGGCGCCGCTCGCGGCGAGGACCTTGTCGACGCTCGTGCCCGCGACGCCGTCGACGTACATCAGCGCCGCCGCGGCGTCGACGATCGCGTCGCGGGTCCGCTTGCCGCGCGGGGTCGAAGCCGCTTGCGCCTCCATGTACTGAATAGTACAGTCGGCCACACTGTACCGATCAGTACAACGAACTGGGGGCATCCATGACGCTCAACAACGCCCTGACCGACTTCCGGACCGAGGGCATGAAGGTGTGGCCCGCCGATCTGGCGGCGACGCTCACGAAGCACCCGCGGGACCTGGTCGAAGCGGCGAAATCGGCGAAGTTCGCCGGGATCGGCGCGACCGCGGCGGACTTCTCGCTGCCGGACGCCGACGGCACCGCCGTCAGCCTCGACGACCTGACCGCCGACGGCCCGGCCGTGCTGGTCTTCTACCGCGGGCAGTGGTGCCCGTACTGCAACCTGACGCTGCGCGCGTACCAGGCCGAAGTGGTTCCCGAGCTGGGGAAGCACGGGGCTCGGCTGGCCGCGGTCAGCCCGCAGCTGCCGGACGGCTCGGTGGCCGTGAAGGAGTCCAACGAGCTGAGCTTCCCGGTGCTCTCGGACGTCGGCAACGTCGTCGCCCGCACGTTCGGGCTGACGTTCACGGTCGGGGACGACGTGCGTCCCACGATGGTCAAGATCGGGGCCGACCTCACGAAGCACAACGGGGACTGGGAACTCGCGCACCCGGCGGTCGTCGTGGTCGACCGCGAGCGGGTGATCCGGTTCGTCGACGTCCACCCCGACTACACGACGCGCACCGAGCCGGCGGACATCCTCCAAGCTGTTAAATCGCTTTAGCGCCGCGCTTCACGCCGTAGGTGATCACCGAACCCAGGATCAGGGCGACGCCGAGGGAGAGCAGCATGCTGATCCCGGGTTCGGTGATGATCTGGCCGCCCGCGTAGCCGAGGAAGGCCACGTACGACGTCCAGAGCGTGATGCCGACGGCCGACGCGGTGAAGAACTCCGCCATCGGCCACCGGAGCGAGCCGGCCAGCAGGGCACCGACCGTCCCGCCCGACGGCAGCCAGCGGGCCACCACCAGCACCGGCCGGGGGTGGCGCTGCAACCGCCCGTCGAGCCAGTCGATGCCGGCGGCGATCTTGCGCCGCCGGCTCAGCCGGTCCAGCGCCGCCCGGCCACCGAACCGGCCGAGGGCGTAGAGCGCCTGGTCCGAGACCAGGCACCCGGCCGACGACACGGCGATCACCAGCGCCAGCGACGTCCCGCCCTGGGCCGCCTCGACACCCATGCCGAGGAGCGTCACCTCGGTGGGCAGCAGGGGCACCAGCGAGACGACGAACAGCACCAGCAATCCCGCCGTAGTCGCGTCCACATCTCCATTAACCGCCAGCGGGACCCGGAAAAGTCCTGCTCACCGGGTACTCACAGCAACACACAGGCGGCCCACAGGTTCAGCGGTTGGCGCGGTTCACCGCCGAGACGACCGCGCGCAGCGACGCCGTCACGATCGACGCGTCGATGCCGATGCCCCAGAACACCCGGTCCGAGATCGCGCACTCGATGTACGACGCGGCGCGCGCGTCGTCACCCGGCGAGAGCGTGTGCTCGGAGTAGTCCAGCAGGCGCAGGTCGAAGCCGACCGTCGACAGTGCGTCGAAGAACGCCGCGATCGGGCCGTTGCCCCGGCCGGTGACCTCGTGCTCGTCACCCTCCACCTTCACGGTCGCGGTGATGTCGTACTCGCCGTCCCCGTTGTCCTGGACGTGCTGGCGGACCAGCTCCAGCGGCGTCTTCAGCTCCAGGTACTCGGCCGAGAAGGCGTTGTACATCGTCGTCGGGTCGACCTCGCCGCCCTCGGAGTCGGTGTAGCGCTGGATGACCTTCGAGAACTCGATCTGCAGGCGGCGCGGCAGGTCGAGCTGGTGCTCGGCCTTCATGATGTAGGCGACGCCGCCCTTGCCGGACTGCGAGTTCACGCGGATGACGGCCTCGTACGTGCGGCCGACGTCCTTCGGGTCGATCGGCAGGTACGGGACCTCCCACGGGTACTCGTCGATCGGGACGCCCTGCTTGTCGGCGGCGTCCTTCAGCGCGTCCAGGCCCTTGTTGATCGCGTCCTGGTGGCTGCCCGAGAAGGCGGTGAACACCAGGTCGCCGCCCCACGGCGAGCGCTCGGGTACCGGCAGCTGGTTGCAGTACTCGACCGTCCGCTTGATCTCGTCCATGTCGGAGAAGTCGATCTGCGGGTCGATGCCCTGGCTGTACAGGTTCATGCCCAGCGCGACGAGGTCGACGTTGCCGGTGCGCTCGCCGTTGCCGAACAGGCAGCCCTCGATCCGGTCGGCGCCGGCCTGGAAGCCCAGCTCGGCGGCGGCGATGCCGGTGCCGCGGTCGTTGTGCGGGTGCAGCGACAGGATCACCGAGTCGCGGCGGGCCAGGTTGCGGCTCATCCACTCGATCGAGTCGGCGTAGACGTTCGGCGTCGCCATCTCGACGGTCGCCGGCAGGTTCAGGATCACCGGCTTCTCCGGCGTCGGCTGCCAGATCTCGGTGACGGCGTCACAGACCTCGAGCGCGTAGGACAGCTCGGTGCCGGTGTAGGACTCCGGCGAGTACTGGAAGCGGAAGTCGGTGTCCGGCTGCTTCGCGGCCAGCTCGACGACCATTTCCGCGGCCTGTGTCGCGATCTTCTTGATGCCTTCGCGCTCCTCGCGGAACACGACGCGGCGCTGCAGGATCGACGTGGAATTGTAGATGTGGACGATCGCCCGCGGCGCGCCTTCGAGCGACTGGAACGTCCGCTCGATCAGCTCGGGACGGCACTGGGTCAGCACCTGGATGCTGACGTCTTCGGGGATCGCGCCCTCGTCGATGATCTCGCGGACGAAGTCGAAGTCGGTCTGGCTCGCGGCCGGGAAACCGACCTCGATCTCCTTGTAGCCCATGCGGACCAGCAGGTCGAAGAACTTGCGCTTGCGCGCGGGCGACATCGGGTCGATCAGGGCCTGGTTACCGTCGCGCAGGTCGACGGCGCACCACAGCGGCGCGCGGTCGATGCGCTTGGTGGGCCAGGTGCGGTCGGGCAGGTCGATGTTCTCGACCAGGTCGTACCAGGGGCGGTAGCGGTGCACCGGCATGGACGTGCCGCGCTGGGTGTTCCAGGCGGGCTGGTCGGCGGGCGCGGGACGCGAAGGCTTGCGGATCTTGCTCATGCGATTTCGGGAGTCTCCAGCTCGACGGGTGCGACCGGCACCACGAAGCCCCGCGACGGGGAGCCGGTCCGGTCAGGCCCCGTCGCGGCAGCGAAGCAGGAGAGCACGCGCCACGGCCCCACCATAACCACGGAACGCTGCGTGAGGGAAGCCGGGCGTCGACTTCCGAGGGTTACCTGTGGGTAGCAATTGGCCGGTTGCCGTGCGAAACTGCGGGCATGGGTGAGCACGCAGAGTCGTCTCCGACGTCGTCGTCGAAGACTTCGTCGGAGGAGGAGCCGAAGGTTTCCCGCCGGGCCCCGGTCGACTGGCGGCAGACCGGAGGCCGCGTCGCCTCGGTGGTGGCGTCGATCGTCCGCTGGGTGGGACTGATCTTCGCCGCGCTGCTGGTGATCCACGTGATCTTCACGGTCGGCTCGGCCAACCCGGACAACGGGATCGTCTCGTTCGTGAAGTCGTGGGCGGACAGCCTGGCGCTGGGCTTCAGCGACCTGTTCACGCCGAGTGACGCGAAGCTGCGGGTCCTGGTGAACTACGGCATCGCGGCGATCTTCTGGCTGGTGGTGTCGGGGATCCTCGCGAAGGTGATCCGCCGCGTGGGCGGCGGTTCCTGAGCCCGAAGTCAGTGAATGCCACATTCACGGACGCTAGGTCCCTCGAGGTGGCATTCCCGGACTTCACAGCGCCGGGGTGCCCCACTGGTCGGTGAACGCGAACTCCGCCAGCGGCAGCCGCACCCGCTCCGACTTCTCGCGCTCGATCCGCCTGTCGTCCTCCAGGACGTCGGGTGAAGCCACCGAGCCCACCGCGATCGCCACCTTCGGGACGGCGTCGGAAGGCAACGAGAACGCCGCGCGGACCGCGTCCGGCGAGAACCCCGCCATCTGGTGCGCCACCAACCCCAGCTCCACCGCCTGCAGCACGAGGTTCTCCGAAGCCAGCCCCAGCCCGTACTCCGCGTACGGCACCGCGCCCTTCTCGTTCGTCGTCACCGTCACGCCGATGAGGAGCAGGCTCGCCCGGTGCGCCCACGCCTGGTTGCCGGAGTTCAACGTCGTCAGGATCGCGTCGAACGACGGCGTGCCGCGGACGCCGACCAGGTAGCGGGCCGGCTGGGTGTTGCCGAACGACGGCGCCCAGCGAGCCGCTTCGAGCAGCGCCCGCACCTGGTCCGAACTCACCGACGCGGACTCGTCGAGAGCCCGCGGGCTCCACCGCTCGGCCATCAGGGATGCGATCGGGACGCTCGTCACAGCTGGTTTGCGCACGACTGGGAAGGTACCGCGGCGCGGAGCGCGTCCGTTGAGGGCGGCGGCGGGGGCATGGATGGACGGTACCCAGGCGTGCGCTGCATCACTCGGGAGGAAGGGCTCCGCGCATTTCCTTGGTGTTACGGAAGATTTACTTCCGCGGCGCCCGCGGAAAGGGCCCGCCCCACGTCAAGAGGGTGGCGACCCGCTGGAGCCCCGGTAGGCTCCACTGCAAACATGGGACGCGGGGGCTCCTCGGTGCCCACCAGGGAGCAGACCCGGCCCGTCTAGGAGGTTCGGGCGTGGCCCTCGTGGTCCAGAAGTACGGCGGATCGTCGCTGGAAAGTGCCGACCGGATCAAGCGCGTCGCGGAACGGATCGTCGCCACGAAGAAGGCGGGCAACGACGTCGTCGTGGTCTGCTCGGCGATGGGTGACACCACCGACGAGCTGCTCGACCTGGCGCAGCAGGTCAACCCGGCGCCGCCGGAGCGGGAGATGGACATGCTGCTCACCGCCGGCGAGCGCATCTCGAACTCGCTGGTCGCCATGGCCATCGCGGCGCAGGGCGCGGAGGCGTGGTCGTTCACCGGGTCGCAGGCCGGCGTCGTCACGACGTCCGTGCACGGCAACGCGCGCATCATCGACGTCACGCCGAGCCGCGTCACCGAGGCGCTCGAGCAGGGGTACGTCGCGCTGGTCGCGGGCTTCCAGGGCGTAGCGCAGGACACGAAGGACATCACCACGCTGGGCCGTGGTGGCTCGGACACGACCGCCGTCGCGCTGGCCGCCGCGCTGAACGCCGACGTCTGCGAGATCTACTCCGATGTGGACGGTGTGTACTCCGCCGACCCGCGCATCGTGCCGGACGCGAAGAAGCTCGACGTCATCCCCTACGAGGAGATGCTCGAGCTGGCCGCGAGCGGGTCGAAGATCCTGCACCTGCGCTCGGTCGAATACGCGCGCCGCTACGGCGTCCCGATCCGAGTCCGCTCTTCCTACAGTGACAAGCCGGGCACGACGGTGACCGGTTCTATCGAGGAGATCCCCGTGGAACAAGCCCTGATCACCGGTGTGGCGCACGACCGCTCCGAAGCCAAGATCACGGTCACCGGGGTGCCGGACCACGCCGGTGCCGCGGCCCGGATCTTCCGGGTGATCGCCGACGCCGAGATCGACATCGACATGGTGCTGCAGAACGTGTCCAGCACGGTGTCCGGCCGCACGGACATCACGTTCACGCTGTCGAAGGCCAACGGCGCCAAGGCGGTCAAGGAGTTGGAGAAGGTCAAGGCGGAGATCGGCTTCGAGTCGGTGCTCTACGACGACCACGTCGGCAAGGTTTCGCTGGTCGGCGCCGGGATGCGCTCGCACCCGGGTGTCACGGCGACGTTCTGCGAGGCGCTGGCGCAGTCGGGGGTCAACATCGAAATCATCAACACCTCGGAAATCCGGATCTCGGTGCTGATCCGCGACGCGCAGCTGGACGACGCCGTGCGGGCGATCCACGACGCGTTCGAGCTCGGCGGCGACGAGGAAGCCGTGGTCTACGCGGGGAGTGGTCGCTGATGGCGGACGGGTTGCGGGTCGGGGTGGTCGGCGCGACCGGCCAGGTCGGCGCGGTGATGCGCAAGCTGCTGGCGGAGCGGGAGTTCCCGATCGCCGAGCTCCGGTACTTCGCTTCGGCGCGCTCGGCGGGTTCGACGCTGCCGTGGCGCGACACCGAAATCACGATCGAGGACGCGTCGACAGCTGATCCGGCCGGTCTGGACATCGCGCTGTTCTCCGCGGGTGGGTCGACGTCGAAGGCGCAGGCGCCGCGGTTCGCCGAGGCGGGCGCGACGGTGATCGACAACTCCTCGGCGTTCCGGATGGACCCGGACGTGCCGCTGGTGGTCAGCGAGGTCAACCCGCAGGCCATCAAGGAAGCGCGGAAGGGGATCATCGCGAACCCCAACTGCACCACCATGGCCGCGATGCCGGTGTTGAAGCCGTTGCACGACGAGGCCGGGCTGGTCCGGCTGGTCGCGTCGACCTACCAGGCCGTGTCCGGCAGCGGGCTGGCCGGCGTCGACGAGCTGGCCGGTCAGGTGAAGGCGGCCGCCGAGCACGCGGCGCTGCTGACCCACGACGGCGCGGCGATCGAGTTCCCCAAGCCGGAGAAGTACGTCCGCCCCATCGCGTTCAACGTCCTCCCGCTGGCTGGGTCCATTGTGGACGACGGTGAGTTCGAAACGGACGAAGAGAAGAAGTTCCGCAACGAGAGCCGCAAGATCCTGAGCATCCCGGGTCTCGCCGTGTCGTGCACGTGCGTGCGGGTGCCGGTGTTCTCGGGACACTCGGTCTCGGTGAACGCGGAGTTCTCGCAACCGCTGACGCCCGCGCGAGCGACGGAGCTGCTGACGCATGCGCCGGGGGTCGAGCTGTCGGAGATCCCGACCCCGCTGCAGGCGGCGGGCAACGACCCGAGCTACGTCGGCCGGATCCGCGTGGACCAGGGTGTCGAGGGCGGCCGCGGCCTGGCGCTGTTCATCTCGAACGACAACCTGCGCAAGGGTGCGGCGCTCAACGCCGTGCAGATCGCGGAGCTGATCGCGCAACAGTGACCACAGTGGACAACTAAAACGCCTTGTCGGTTACGCGGTGCCCGGGGGATCCTGGGCACCGCGTAACTGTTTCCAGGGGAGGAAACCATGTACACCGCTGTCGAAGGCGCCCGTGTCCCGATCCGGATGTGGGCGGACCCCGCGTCCGTCGAAGACCAGGCCATGCGGCAGCTGCACAATGTCGCCAACCTGCCGTGGGTGCACGGCGTCGCCGTGATGCCCGACGTGCACTACGGCAAGGGCGCCACCGTCGGCGGCGTCATCGCGATGCGCGACGCCGTTTCGCCCGCCGCGGTCGGCGTGGACATCGGGTGCGGCATGAGCGCCGTCCGGACGTCGCTCACCGCGAGCGACCTGCCGGACGACCTCGGGAAGCTGCGCCGCCGGATCGAAAGCGCCGTGCCCGTGGGCTTCGGGCTGCACAAGACGCCCGTCAACCCGGCCAAGGTGCACGGCGTCGGCGGCTGGGACGCGTTCTGGAAGGGCTTCGGTGAGCTGCACACCGGCGTCCAGGAGCTGCACGACCGGGCCGCGCGGCAGATCGGGAGCCTCGGCGGCGGCAACCACTTCATCGAGGTCTGCCTCGACGACGAGGGCCGCGTCTGGCTGATGCTGCATTCGGGTTCGCGCAACATCGGCAAGGAGCTCGCGGAACGGCACATGGCCGTCGCGCGGAAGCTGCCGCACAACGCGGACCTGCCGGACCGCGACCTCGCGGTGTTCGTCGCCGGCACGCCGGAGATGACGGCCTACCGGCGTGACCTGTTCTGGGCGCAGGACTACGCGGCGCGCAACCGCGCCACGATGGTCGCGCTCGTGAAGCAGGCGCTGAAGGACGTCGTCCCGCAGACGACCTTCGACGAGGCGATCTCCTGCCACCACAACTACGTCTCGGAAGAGACGTACGACGGGGTCGAGCTGCTCGTCACCCGCAAGGGCGCGATCCGTGCCGGATCGGGTGATCTCGGGATCATCCCGGGCAGCATGGGGACCGGTTCGTACATCGTCCGCGGCCTCGGGAACGCGTCGTCGTTCCAGTCGGCGTCGCACGGCGCCGGCCGCCGGATGTCGCGCACCAAGGCGAAGAAGCTGTTCACGGCCGACGACCTCGCGGCGCAGACGGCCGGCGTCGAGTGCCGCAAGGACTCGGGCGTCGTCGACGAGATCCCGGCGGCGTACAAGGACATCGATTCGGTGATCCAGGCCCAGACGGACCTGGTCGAGGTCGTGGCGCACCTCAAGCAGGTGGTCTGCGTCAAGGGCTGAGGCGGTACCTTGGCGCCATGACGAGGGGTGGAACGACGGCCGCGCTGCTGGCCGGGGCCGCACTGCTGCTGAGCGGGTGCGACCAGGTGAGCACCGCGGTCGACCAGGGGTCCAAGACCGCGGACAAGGTGGGCGTGTGCACCGAGGCGCTCGGGCTCGCGGACCTGAACCCGCTGGTCGACCCGGACAAGCTCAAGGCCCGTGCCGCGGACAAGGAGAAGCGGCTGCGCGAGCTCGCGGGCAGCGTCCAGGACCAGGACGTCAAGAACGCACTGCTCGGCATGGCCGGCTCGTACGTCGAGGTGCAGAAGGAACGCATCGAAGACGCCGGCGTGGTGGCCCAGTGGGTGCAGCGCAACGTCAAGAAGCTCGACGCCCTGCGCGCGGCCTGCGGCTAGCTAGCTTTCGGCCAGCGCCGGGACCGGCTCTTCGGCCGGTTCCGGCGCGCGGCGGTGGAGCAGGCCGGCCGCCGCGATGACCAGGCCACCCAGGCCCGCCGCCGCGAAGCCCCACGCCGGGCTCGAGTGGTCGATCGCGAAGCCGACCACCGGGCTGCCCAGCGCCAGGCCGAGGCGCGTCGACGCGTCCTGCAGGCCCATCGCCTCGCCGCGGACCTGTGGCGGCGCGATCCGGCTGACCGTCTCGGTGGTCGCCGCGAGGGTCGGCGCGCAGAGCAGGTTCGTCGGGATCAGCACCAGCATCAGCAGCCACCACGGGTGGTCGGCGAGCCCGACCGGCACCACCAGCAGTGCGAGCAGCAGCATCAGCACACTCTGCGGCAGCGACTTCCGCACGACGCCGTGCACGATGCCGCCGGTGATCGACGCCGCGCACATCACCGCGATGACCAGCCCGGTCACGCCGATGGCGCCGTGCGAACGCAGGGTCGCGAGCGTCGCCAGCTCGGTGCCGACGAGCACGAACAGCGTGCCGGCGGCGATCAGCAGCGTCGCCACGAGCCGGCCGGTCAGCCAGCTCCGCAGCGGTGGCCGCGTCGTGGACGCGCCGGGCTCGACCGACTCGCGGATCGGCGGGTCGATGAGCCAGATCAGCAGCGCCGTGCCGCCGAACAACGCGCCGAGCGCGCTGAGCGTGAAGGTCGGCGAGAGCGTCGTGAGCGCCGTGATGCCCAGCGCGGGGCCGATCATGAACGTCGCTTCGATCGAGATCGTGTCGAGCGAGTACGCCGCCCGCCGTTCCGAGGCCGGGACGAGCGCGGCCAGGATCTGCCGCGCCAGCGAGCCCGCGGGCACCGAGAGCATCCCGGCCGGAACCGCGACCGCGGCGAGGGCCGCGAAGGGCAGGTGCGGCGCGGCGAACCAGAACGCCGTCGTGCCGATCCCGCAGACGGCGACGACCGGGCGGAGGCCGTAGCGGTCGAAGCAGCGCCCGAGCAGCGGCGCGCCCAGGGCCATCCCGAGGGTGACGCCGGCGCCGACCAGCCCGGCGGCGCCGTAGCCGCGGCCGAGCCCGGTGACGACGTACAGCGTCATCAGCACGCCGTTCATGGTCATCGGCAGCCGGGC
This sequence comes from Amycolatopsis sp. NBC_01488, assembly GCF_036227105.1. NCBI lineage: Bacteria > Bacillati > Actinomycetota > Actinomycetes > Pseudonocardiales > Pseudonocardiaceae > Amycolatopsis > Amycolatopsis sp. NBC_01488. Next base: position 2,879,310 of record NZ_CP109434.1, read on the forward strand.
CAGGAACATCAGCGCCATCGTCGACGGGACGCGGGGGACCGAGAGGACCCGGCGGTACGGCTGGAACGGCACGTCTCGATGAGAACCCAAGGTGGTACGCGCGTGCAAGTTATTTCCGGGTAGCGCCTGGAGATTCTGAGAGCTACTCTCATTTGGTAGTAACTGTCAATTGGGGGTCGCTATGACTCAACTCCATCCACGCAGGTGGTGGGCGCTGGGGGCGCTCGCGGTGAGCCTGCTGACCGTCGGGCTCGACCTGACCGTGCTGAACGTCGCCGTGCCGACGCTCGCCGTCGACCTCGGCGCCACGACCACGCAGCTGCAGTGGTTCGGCAACGCCTACACGCTCGCGCTGGCCGCGCTGCTGCTCCCGGCGGGCCTGCTGGGCGACCGGTTCGGCCCGAAGAAGCTGCTGCTCGGCGCGCTCGCGCTGTTCGGGCTGGCCTCGCTCGGGTGCGCCTACTCCGGTTCGCCGGGCGAGCTGATCGCCGCCCGGGTCGTGCTCGGCGTCGGCGCCGCGTTCCTCATCCCGCTGTCGCTTTCGCTGCTGAACATCCTGTTCCCGCCGGAGGAGCGGGCGAAGGCGCTGACGACGTGGGTGCTGGCGACGTTCGCCGGCATCCCGCTCGGGCCGCTGCTCGGCGGCTGGCTGCTCGACCACTTCGCGTGGGGCTCGGTGTTCCTGATCAACGTCCCGCTGACCGTGGCCGGCCTGGTCGCGGTGCTGTTCCTGATACCGCTCACGCCCGGGTCCGGCCGCGGCGCGATCGACTTCGCGGGCATCGCGCTCTCGGCGGCCGGGCTGGTCGCGCTGACGTACGGCTTCGTCTACGCCGGTGAGCAAGGCTGGGCCGACCCGGCGACCTACGGCCTGATCGCCCTCGGCCTCGCGCTGCTGGCGGTGTTCTGCTGGGCGCAGACCCGGACGGCGTCGCCGCTGACCGACCTCGCGCTGTTCCGCGAGCCGCGGTTCGTTTGGGGCGCGGTGCTCGCCACGATGGCGTCGTTCGCGCTGATGGGCCTGCTGTTCGTGCTGCCGCAGCTGTTCCAGGCCGTGCAGGGCGCCGACGCGCTGCAGACCGGCGTGCGGCTGCTGCCGCTGATCGGCGGGATGCTGGTGTCGGCGAAGATCGCCGAGCGGCTGGTCACCGCGGTCGGCGTGCGCGTGGTCGTGACGGCCGGGTTCGCGGTGCTCGCGGCCGGGCTGGCCTGGGGGTCGACGACGGCGCCGTCGGACGGCTACGGCTTCACGGTGGCCTGGGCGAGCGTGATCGGCCTGGGCACCGGGTGCACGCTGCCGCCGCTGATGTCGATGGCGATGGGCGCGCTCACCGAAGGCCGCTCGGGCGCCGGTTCAGCGTTGATCCAGGTGCTGCGCCAGGTCGGCGGCACGATCGGCGTCGCGGTGCTGGGCACGGTCCTCAACGGCGTCTACCGCCACGGCGTCGCCGTCGACGGCCTGCCCGCGCCGGTCGCCGACGCGGTGCGCGGCAGCGCGTCGGCCGCGGTCGCCGTGGCGGAGAAGCTCCACCGGCCCGCGTTGGGCGAGTCGGCGCGGCTCGCGTTCACCGACGGCATGGCCGCGACGCTGGGGGTGTGCGCCGGGCTGGGCGTGGCCGGCGCGCTGCTCGCGCTGCTGTTCCTGCCCGGGCGGACGGCCCCGCGGGCGCAGCCGCGAGAATCGGCGCATGACGTCGTCGCCGGCTGAGCCCTCGGGGCTGCGGGAACGGAAGAAGGCCAGGACGCGTGCCGCCATCCAGCGGCACGCGTTGCGGCTGTTCCAGGAGCAGGGCTACAGCGCCACGACGGTCGACCAGATCGCGGCGGCCGCGGAGATCTCGCCCAGCACGTTCTTCCGCTACTTCCCGACCAAGGAAGCGACGGTCCTGTACGACGCGTTCGACCCGGTGCTGATCGCGGCGACGCTCGCCCAGCCGGCGGAGCTCAGCCCGATCGCCGCGCTGCGGGCGACGGTGGACATCATCCGCGAGCAGGTCTCGGGCGAGGACTGGGAGCGCGAGCGCCAGCGTCAGCTGCTGGTGTTCCGCGAGCCCGAGCTGCGCAGCGCGATCATGGACCAGTTCGCCGAGGGGATCGACCTGCTGGCGGGCATGGCGGCCCAGCGGACGGGCCGGGCGGCGGACGACTTCGAGGTCCGCAACTGGGCGGGCGCGGTGGTCGGGGTGACCATGGCGGCGTTCCTGGGCGCGGCGGCGGATCCCGAAGCGGACACGCTGGTGGTGCTCGACCGCGCGGTCGCGCACCTGGAAGCGGGCCTCCCGCTCTGACGGCCGTCCGCTCACCCGACCGTCGAGGCGATTCCCGGACCGAGAACCTCGGTGGCGGCTTTCGCCGTCGGGCGCTTCGACCGTTTTTCCGGAATTGATTTCGCATTCCTACCCCGAGCAGGGGGGCAACCGTGTGGGTGGCGGTGCGAGCGTGGGGGACGCCCCGTCTGGAGCAGTCTCGACACGCAGTCCGACGGAGTGATGAAGCTAAATGATCACCGTTTACACCCGCGTGAGTGACCGAACCGCTCCATAGTGGACGCCGACTACCAGCAGTGATGGGAAGAATCGATCATGATGATCTTCAGGGGGAAGGGCAAGGTTTCGACGTTAATCAATTGCGGTCTAGTTCGCCGCCTCCGCATCCGGCACGTAAGGGTTAGAAAACGTCCCTAACCGGTGATCGGGTGGCTTATCTCCGATACGGGGGGTATCGATTTAACCCGTCAGGTCTCCCGAGGCCAGGAGGTAAGAAATGAAAGGCAAGTACGGGCGATCCATCGCCCTGGTAGCCGCGAGCAGCATGCTGGCGGTCGGAATGGCGGGGATCGCTTCGGCGAGCCCGGACGGGGGCAAGGGTTCCTCCAGCACCCAGGCCCTCGCCGCACAGGTGCTCCAGATGCGTGACGACCTGACCAAGGTGGCCTACGCGGGCAACGTCGGTGCCACGCGGTCGGACCTCGGCCAGCTGAGCCCGGTGCTCGCGGACATCGCGGCGGGCAAGCGCTACACGGTCCAGACCGACACCCAGCAGCTGGCCGGCCTGGCCAAGGGCCGGGCCGACGAGTCCACCCGGCTGCTGAACGACCCCCAGGCGACGCCGCGCCAGCTGCCGCCGCTGCCGTTGCCGCCGATCCCGGACCTGCCCGGGCCGCTGAAGATCGTCAGCGACCTGCTCAAGGCGCTGCTGGGCGCCGTCACCGGCATCCTGGGCGGCCTCCTCGGCTCGCTGCCCGTGCCGCCGCTGCCGGTGCCACCACTGCCGGTTCCAGGTTCGTAGCTACCGGAAACAGGGGGGCCCGGAGCCCGGCCGCGGACATTTCTCCGCGCCGGGCTCCGGGTTCGTCGTACCGGGAAGGCTCAGTCCCGTTTGGACAGACCCTGCCGCAGCGCGCCCGCCGTCTCGGCCAGCGCCTCGCGGAACCGGGTGCCGACCCCGGTGAAGTTGATGAACCCGTGGATCAGGTCGTCGTGCCGGCGCACCGCGACCTCGACGCCGGCCTCGCGCAGTTTCTCCGCGTACGCCTCGCCTTCGTCGCGCAGCGGGTCGAAGCCCGCCGTGACGACCAGTGCCGGCGGCAGGCCGCTCAGGTCGTCGGCGTGCAACGGCGAGAGCCGCGGATCGGTCAGGTCGGTGCCCTCCGGCACGTAGTGGCCTTCGAACCACTTCATGTGCACGTCGGTCAGGAACAGGTCCTCGGCGAACAGATCCTGCGAGCGGTACCGCCGCGCGAAGTCCGTCGCCGGGTAGATGAGCAGCTGGAACGCCGGGGCCGGGCCACCGCGCTTGACGGTCTGCTGGGCCGTCACGGCCGCCAGGTTGCCGCCCGCGCTGTCGCCGCCGACGGCGATGCGTGCCGGGTCGGCGCCGAGGTCGCTCGCCTTCGCCACCGCGTACTCGAACGCCGCGAGCGCGTCCTCCGTCGCCGACGGGAACGGGAACTCCGGGGCCAGCCGGTATTCGATCGACAGCACCCGCACGCCGGCGTGCTTGGCCAGGAAGCGGACGGCGTTGTCGTGGCTCGCACGCGTCCCGATCACCCAGCCGCCGCCGTGGAAGAACACCAGCAGCGGCGACTTCTCGGGCAGTCCGACCGGCGTGTAGAGCGTCGCGGGAAGATCGCCGTCGGGTGTCGGCACGGCGATCTCCCGCACCGAGACCGGCTCGATCGGCTTGCCGCTGACCAGGTGCCGCCCGACGTCGAGCAGTGCGCGCGACTTCTCCACCGAGCCCTGCACCAGCTCGGCGCCCGCGAGCTTCTGCAGCCGGAGCAGCAGCTGGGCGTCGAGCGCGAGGTCCTGGCCGTCGCGGCGCACCCGGCGCCCCGCGACCGCCCGCCGCAACGGCGTCGGCAGCCAGAACACGAGCTGGGAAGCCGCGGCCTGGACGCGGACCTGGAGCGGGATCGCCATCGTTGCCTCCTGAGCGTCGGTGCCGCCGGGGACGTTACTCGTCAGTAGGTAACAGGTCCAGCTGTGATGCGGGCCTCGGTCCCAAACTCTGGATATCCACTTAAGTAGAGGGGTTAGCCTGAAAGACGTGACTTCAGCCAGGACGGTCAACGTGCTCGGGATCGGCGGCTCTCTGCGGGAGGGCTCGCAGTCCGAACGCGCGCTGCAGATCGCGCTCGCCGGCGCGGCGGAAGTCGGCGTCCGGACCCGGCTGCTCACCGGATCGGAGCTGGTCCTGCCGTTCTACGACGCCGGCGAGCCGGAGCGCGACGAGCGCGCCGCCACGCTCATCGAAGCCGTGCGGCAGGCCGACGGGCTCATCGTCGTGTCGCCGGGCTACCACGGCGCCCTGTCCGGCCTGGTCAAGAACGCCCTGGACTACGTCGAAGACCTGCGCGACGACCGCCGTCCCTACCTCGACGGCCGGCCCGTCGGCCTGGCCGCCGTCGCCTACGGCTGGCAGGCCGCGGTGACGACGCTCGAACAGCTGCGCACGATCACGCACGCGCTGCGCGGCTGGGCCACCCCGCTGGGTGGTTCGATCAACTCGGCCGAGACCAAATTCGACGAAGGCGGCGGCGCGTCCGACGAGAAGAGCGTCCGCACGCTTCGCCTGATCGGGCAGCAGGTCGCCGAATTCGCGGTGACGCGCGCCGCATGAGGATTTCGGGGGTTCCGGGTGGCGGAGCCCCCGGCCGGGCGGAGCCCCGATTGAACACAGACGTTTCACCCGGAGGCCGCCGGGTAGCCGATTCCACGTGATGCCTGCCATGTGGGGGCACTGTTCCGCGGGTGCGGGATGTTGTGCCCAGTGAGACGCTCGCTGTGGAGTGTCCGTAACAGAAGGCAGGCTGAGCATGGGTCAGGCGATCTACACCGCGGTGGCGACGGCACGCGGCGACGGCCGCAACGGCGAGGTGACCTCGTCCGACGGCGTCATCGACGAGTCCCTGGCCATCCCCAAGGAAATGGGCGGCCCCGGCGGGGACAAGACCAATCCCGAGCAGCTCTTCGCCGCCGGCTACTCGGCCTGCTTCCACAGCGCCCTGCAGCTGGTCGCCCGCCAGGCCAAGGTGGCGCTGAACGGCTCGACCGTGACCGCGGAGGTCAGCGTGCTCAAGCAGGAGGTCGGGTTCGGCCTCGGCGTCGCGCTGAACGTCTCGCTGCCGGGCCTCGAGCAGGCACAGGCCGATCAGCTGGTCGAGCAGGCCCACCAGGTGTGCCCCTACTCCAACGCGACCCGCGGCAACATCGAGGTCGCGCTCTCCGCCACCGTCTGAGCCGCCTCCCGTCCGCACGAGTCCGAGGAAAGGATCACCAGAGATGAGCAAGTCTCCGATCAAGAGCCCGCTTTCCGAGGCCGACAAGGAGATCACCGGCAACGCCCTGCAGGCGACGCTGGTCGACCTGGTCGACCTGTCCCTCATCGCGAAGCAGGCGCACTGGAACGTCGTCGGCTCGAACTTCCGCAGCGCGCACCTGCAGCTCGACGAGCTGGTCGCCACCGCGCGCCAGTACGTCGACGAGGTCGCCGAGCGCGCCAACGCCATCGGCATCTCGCCGAACGGCAAGGCGAAGACCGTCGTCGAGAGCTCGGGCGTGCCGGAGTACCCCGACAACTGGCAGTCGGTCGAGTCCACGGTCGCCGCGATCGTCGACATCCTCGCGGCGCTCATCGAGCGGCTGCGGGCCCGCATCGACGAGACCGACAAGAGCGACCTCGTCACGCAGGACCTGCTGATCGAGATCACCCGCGCGCTCGAAGAGGCGCACTGGATGTGGCAGGCCCAGCAGGCTTGATTTTTTCGCGCGAAAGGGGTCGTTCCGGACGGGACGGCCCCTTTCGCGTTGCCGGGCTCAGTACGTTCGGTGTCATGGTCTTGCATCAGGGGAAAGCCGATCGCCCGAACCGCGCCGGTGGCACGAACCCGCTCTACGCCGGGGCGAACCCGGCGCTGGCGGCGGGGTTCGTCATGCCGCACGACAAGCTGCGCGACGACCCGCTGCCGCCGGACGCGGCGCTGCAGCTCGTGCGCGACGAGCTGATGCTCGACGGCAACGCCCGGCTCAACCTCGCCACGTTCGTCACGACGTGGATGGAGCCGCAGGCACGCGAGCTGATGGCCGAGTGCGTCGACAAGAACATGATCGACAAGGACGAGTACCCGCAGACGGCCGAGCTGGAGCGCCGCTGCGTGAACATCCTCGCCGACCTGTGGCACGCGCCCGACCCGACGGACATCATGGGCTGCTCGACGACCGGGTCGTCCGAAGCCTGCATGCTCGCCGGGATGGCGTTGAAACGGCGCTGGTCCAAGCTCGGGCGCACCGGGAAGCCGAACCTGGTGATGGGCATCAACGTCCAGGTCTGCTGGGAGAAGTTCTGCGAGTACTGGGAGGTCGAGCCGCGGCTGGTGCCGATGGACGGCGACCGGTACCACCTCACGGCCGAGGAAGCCGTCGCGCGCTGCGACGAGAACACGATCGGCGTGGTGGCGATCCTGGGCTCGACGTTCGACGGCAGCTACGAGCCGGTCGCGGAGATCGCGGCGGCGCTGGACGCCCTCCAGGAGCGCACCGGCTGGGACATCCCGGTGCACGTCGACGGCGCGTCGGGCGCGATGATCGCGCCGTTCCTGGACCCGGACCTCGAGTGGGACTTCCGGCTGCCGCGCGTGGCGTCGATCAACACGTCCGGCCACAAGTACGGGCTCGTGTACCCGGGCGTCGGCTGGGTGGTCTGGCGCGACCGGGCCGCGCTGCCGTCGGAGCTGGTGTTCAACGTCAACTACCTGGGCGGCGACATGCCGACGTTCGCGCTGAACTTCTCCCGCCCCGGCGCCGAGGTCGCGGCGCAGTACTACACGTTCGTGCGGCTCGGCCACGAGGGATTCCGTGCGGTGCAACAGGCGTCCCGCGACGTGGCTGAGCACTTGTCGTCCGGTATCGCCGCGTTGGGGCCGTTCGAGTTGTTGACCCGCGGCGACCAGCTGCCGGTGTTCGCCTTCACGACCCGCGCGGACGTCGGGTTCGACGTGTTCGACGTCTCACGCCGGCTGCGGGAGCGCGGCTGGCTGGTGCCGGCGTACACGTTCCCGGAGAAGCGCACGGATCTGGCGGTGCTGCGGATCGTCGTCCGCAACGGCTTCACGCACGACCTCGCGGACCTGCTGCTGGCGGACCTGGCCCGGGTGCTACCGGACCTGGAGAAGGAGGGCGGCCACCCGAAGGACCTGGCCAAGGCGACCGCCTTCCACCACTAGTACCGGTGCGGCGCACCACGAGCTGTGGCACGTGCCCGTGGTCTCTTCCCGTCGCCAGGGCGTCTACCGACGGGTAACCTCGCTCACATGGGTGTCGCAGCTGACGAACGCCAGGCCTTGAGCTCCCTCCTCGCCGACCTCGGGCCGGACGCGCCCACGCTCTGCGAAGGCTGGAGCACGCGGGATCTCGCCGCGCACCTCGTCGTGCGGGAGCACCGGCCGGACGCCGCGCCCGGGATCATGGTGCCCGCGCTCGCCGGGTACACGCAGAAGGTCCAGGACCGCTACGCCGCCAAGCCGTGGGACGGCCTGGTCGAGCAGGTCCGGCGCGGGCCGTCGAAGTTCTGGCCCACCGCGATCGGCCCGCTCGACGAGCTGACCAACACCGCCGAGTTCCTCGTCCACCACGAAGACGTCCGGCGTGCGCAGCCGGACTGGCAGCCGCGGCCCGCCGACGCCACGCGGGACGCCGCCGCCTGGCGTTCGGCGAAGGGGGCCGCGAAGCTCAACCTGCGGAAGGCGCCGGTCGGTGTCACCCTGCGCACGAAGGACGGCCGCGAGGCCGCCGTCAAGACCGGGCCCGACCCGGTCACCGTCGTCGGCGAGCCCATCGACCTGCTGCTGTTCGTCTTCGGCCGCGACGCCGTGCACGTCGACTTCGAAGGCGACGCGGCCGCCGTCACGAAGCTTCAGTCGGTGAGCCGGGGGCTCTAGGCTGCGCGTCATGCCGATGATCAGCGTTGCCATGTTCCCCGGCCGCACGCCCGCCCAGAAGAGCGCCCTGGTCCGGGAGCTGACCGACGCCTTCGTCCGCACCTGCGGCGGCAAGCCCGAGGGCGTCCAGGTGACGCTCGTCGAGGTCGGCGCCGACCACTGGGCCACCGGCGGCGTCCTGCACTCCGAGCGCTGACTCGCCGGGAGACCGTCCGGCCTCCCGGCGAGTGCGTCAGCGCAGGCCGAGGGCTCGCAGCGCGAAGTGGACCTCGATCGACGTCTGCTTGATCGTCTCGGCGATCACCAGCGAGCCGTGGCCCGCGTCGTAGCGGTAGAACTCGTGGTGCAGTTCGCGGCCGCCGAGCCGGTCGAGGTAGTTCTCGATCTGGCGGATCGGGCAGCGCGGGTCGTTGTCGCCGGCCAGCACGAGCACCGGCGCCGTGACGGCGTCGACGTACGTGATCGGCGAGCACTCCCGGTAGACCGCCGGCACGTCCTCCGGCGAACCGCCGAAGAGCGCGCGGTCGAACGAGCGCAGCTGCTCCATCTCGTCCTCGTACGCGGCGACGTAGTCGGCCACCGGCACCCCGGCGATGCCGGCCGCCCACCGCGTCGGCTGCGTGCCGAGCGCGAGCAGGGAAAGGTAACCGCCCCACGAAGCGCCGTTGACGACGCACTTCGCCGGATCGCTGAGTCCACTTTGGACGGCCCAGTCGTGGACCGCGGCGACGTCCTCCAGCTCGGTCAGGCCGGGCCGGCCCTCGATCGCGTCGCGCCAGGCCGAGCCGTAGCCGGTCGAGCCGCGGTAGTTGACCTCGACCACGGCGAACCCGGCGTCGAGCCAGGTCGCGCGGTAGGCGGAGAAGCGGTCCTCGTCCGCCGCGTGCGGGCCGCCGTGCAGCGTGAACACCGTCGGCAGCGGGCCGTCCAGCACGTCGGGCGGCCGCGAGACCAGCGCGTGGATCCGGCCGCCGACGCCTTCCACGAACGCGTCGGTCATCGGCTCCGATCCCGGCGCCCGCTCGCCCGGCGGCTCGAGCAGCACCGAGTCGGCGCCGTCGGCGGTCCGCGCCCGGACCGCGGCCGGCTCCGCGGCGCTGGACCACGAGTACTCGACCGTCCCGTCCGGACGGACGCCGGCCCCGCCGATGCGCCCCGCCGGAGTGTCCACAGGGGACAGTTCCGCGGTGTCGAGGTGGTAGCGGTACAACGAGCTGCGGCCTTCGTGGAAGTGGACGACCAGCAGGGCACGCGCGTCCGGGTACCAGCCCGCGACGACCTCGCCGGGCAGGTCGAGCTCGATCTCCGTCTCGGTGTCCGCCCGGACGTCCCAGACGAGCAGCTCCTCGCGCCCCCGGCGTTCGTGCAGGACGAGGAGCCGCTGGTCGCCCGGCAGCGGGGAGAACTCGAGGGCGGTCAGGCCCCTGCCTTCGCCGTCCCACTTCTCGGCGACCGTGCCGAAGCCGTCGGCGGCGAGCACCCGCAGGGCCGGGTGCCGCGAGTCGCCGTGCTCGGAGTGGGAGATCGCGATCAGGCTCTCGTCGCGGGACATCGACGCGATGCCGGCGTCGTCCGCGTGGCTGTAGAAGCGGTGGGTCTCACCGCCGATCCGGGCGTACAGCTCGCTGCCGTCGTCGGTCGAGACGCCGACCGCGACGATCCCGGTGCCGATCTCGAGGCCGGCCGGGTAGCCGTCGTGGACGTCCGGCACGGCCTTCTCGGGCTTGCTGCCCTCGATCGCGGCGAACGGCTCGCGCACCCAGGAGCCGAACTCGTCGCCGTCGGTGTCGTCGAACCACCAGATCCACTCGCCGTCCGGGGACGGCGTGGCGTGCATGGTGCCGTTCGGCCGGTCGGTGACGCGGCGGTGCTCGTCCGTCGCGCGATTCCAGGCGTAGACCTCCCAGACGCCGCTGGCGTTCGAGACGTAGAGGTTGGCGTCCGGGGCGTCGCGGGCCCACTCGGGCGTCGAGATGCGGGGGGCGTGGAAGCGGGCGCGCCAGCGGGCTTCGGCTTCGGCGTCGTCGAACAGCCGGTCCGGGACCACCGCGGGCGGGAATTGCTTGGCTGACTGCGTGCTCACCCCTCGATCCTGCCACCTTCTGGCCGTACTGTGTGCGGGGTGCTGGAGGGTTACGCGCCGGGCTACGGGCGAGACGCGGTTTCGATGATGTCCGCGCGCACGGCGGCGGAGCGCGCGACGTTCGCGCAACCCCTGTTCAGGCCGGGTTCGTGGGTGGTCGACCTCGGCTGCGGCCCCGGCTCGATCACCCTGGGGCTCGCCGCGGAATCCCGCGTGACGGGCATCGACCTCGACGCGGGTCAGATCGCGATGGCCCGCGACGTCGCGCGCCGGGCCGGAAGGTCCACAGTGGACTTCGTGGTGGCGTCGGCCTACGACCTGCCGTTCGCCGACGCGAGCGTGGACGTCGCGTTTTCGCACGCGTTGTTCGAGCATCTCGCTGCCCCCTTGGACGCGCTGGCGGAGTTGCGCCGGGTGCTTCGCCCGGGCGGCAGGCTTGCACTGTCCACTTCGGACTGGAGCAAGGCCCGGCTGCGCCCGAAGACGGCGAACGTCGACGCGGCGCTGAGAGGGCACTACCTGCTGCGCCGCCAAGCGGGCGGCAACCCGTTCGCGGGCCGGGTGATCGCCGACCAGTGCGCGACGGCGGGGTTCACGGAGATCGTGTCGAGAGCTCGCTACCGCGCCGACATGACGTACCGAGACCTGGCCAAGTACGTGGAGGCCCGCCTTGATGCGGCCGTAGCGGACCCGTCGTCCGGCCGCGACCGCGACCAGCTGGCGAGCGCGGCCCGTTCGGCGTTGACCTGGGTCCGCAGCGGCGACGGCGATTTCAGCCAGTGCTGGGTCGAGGTGACGGCGACCCGCTGAAACCAGAAGAGCCGGTGTCCGAAGACACCGGCTCTTACTCGTCGGGGTGGCGGGATTCGAACCCACGACCTCCTCGACCCGAACGAGGCACGCTACCAAGCTGCGCCACACCCCGAGGTATTGCTTAACGGGTCGTGGACAAGTCTAGCGGACCGTGTCGCGGGCTTTTCGGGGGGCCGACTTACGCGATTTCGGCGAGCCCGAACCGCGCGGGACCAGGGTCAACAAGCTCGCTTCCGGCGGGCACGCAAACCGGGCCGGCGCCCAGGGCGACGTGCCCAAGCCCGCCGAAACGTGCAGCCACATGTGCGCTCCCCAGCGCGAAGCGCCGCGGGCCCGGGTGCGATCCAGCTCACAGTTCGTGACCAGCGCGCCATAACCGGGGAGCCGGAGCTGGCCGCCGTGGGTGTGGCCCGCCAGCACGAGGTCGTAACCGTCCGTGGCGAACGTGTCGAGCACCCGGGGCTCCGGCGAGTGCGTGACGCCGATCCGGACGGCCGCGCTGCTGTCGGCCGGGCCGGCGATGTCGGGGTAGCGGTCGCGGCGCAGGTGGGGGTCGTCGACGCCGGCCGCGAACACCGCCTGCCCGCCGACGTCGATCGTGCGGCGGACGTGCGTCAGGTCGGTCCAGCCGTGCTCGACGAACGCGGCGCGCAGGTCGCGCCACGGCAGCTGGACGCCGTGGATGCGCTTCTTCTTGCCCCGCGGCATCAGGTACCGGGCCGGGTTCTTGGGCTTCGGCGCGTAGTAGTCGTTGCTGCCGAAGACGAACAGGCCCGGCCGGTCGAGCAGCGGGCCCAGCGCGCGCAGCACGGACGGGACGGCCTGCCGGTGCGACAGGTTGTCGCCGGTGTTGACGACGAGGTCCGGGTCGAGCTCGTCGAGCGCGGCGACCCAGCGCTGCTTGCTGCGGTGACCGGGCAGCATGTGCAGGTCCGAGACGTGCAGGATGGTGAACGGCCGCGACCCGGGCGCCAGCACCGGCAGCTCGGCGGTGCGCAGGGTCCAGTGGCGCCGTTCGATGCCGACGGCGTAACCGAGGGTCGCGACGCCGAGCGCCACCGTCCCCGCGGCGAGGCGCTTCGCGGTCGCCCCCGACGTGCTTGTGTTACTGAGCGTGCTCACGAAGTCCAGGATACGTGCTCAACAGTTGGATGACTTCGCCGCCGTTACGGAGAACCTGCCGCTGTTCGGGCGAGGGTGCATGGGCGAGGTTCACCGCGCCGGCGCGCTCGCCGCGGTCGTCGTGGTCGCGTTGCTGGTCACGTACCTGGTGACCAAGGAGCACACGACGCAGGCCGGCGGCCCGGGTCCGCTGACGCCGGTGACCGTCGACCCCGCGACCGTCCACTTCGGACTGACGGGGAAGGGGGCCCGCGGGCCCCCTCCCCGGCTACCGGCCCGGGCCGCCCATGTACTGCGGATCAGGCTGGGGCAGGTCCACGTGCGGCTGGCTGTCGTCCATGATGTTCTTCATCGCGCCGAACCACGTCCGGGCCGGTGCCTTGCCACCGAAGATGTTCCCGGAGCCGCACACGCGGACGTTGCCCGCGCCGGCGTCGCAGATACCGCCCTGGCCGCCGCCGAACTTGAACGTCATCGCCGCGCCCGCCAGCTGCGGGGTGCCGCCGACGAACGTCGCCGAGACGTTGCCCTGCGTCGTGCCCGTCTTGCCGATGATCGGGCGGTCCCAGCCGACCTCGCTCGCCGCTTTGGCCGACGTGCCGCCCGGCTGATCGTCCTTGCTCATGCCGACGGCGAGGGTGTTCGCCAGGCCTTCCGGCACCGCCTGCTCGCACGGCGCTTCCTTGACCGGCACCGGTTTGCCGTTGCGGTCGGTGACGCTGCCGATCGGCGTCGGCGGGCACCAGACGCCACCGGAGAGGATCGTCGCCGCGACGTTGCCCAGCTCCAGGCCGCTCAGCGGGCTGAACCCGAGCGTGAACGCGCCGAACCCGGGGTTGTTCCCCCGCGGGCCGTAGTACTCCGCCTGGCTGAGCTTCTTCGCGTCCGAATCGGCCTTCGGGTCCACGGTCCCGCCTCCGGCGTTGCTGGCCATCGTGTCGCGCATGCCGAGCCGCTTGGCCATGTCGATGCCTGGCGCGGTACTGCCGAGCCGGTCCTCGAGTTCCACGAACGCGGTGTTCGGCGAGGTCGCGAGGGCTATCTGCACGGTCGCGCCCTGGGCGATCTTGCTGTAGTCACCGGCGTTGCCAACGCAGTACCAGCGTGAGCGCAACGGTGGCCCGGTCTGCGGGCAACTGTTGCCACCGCCGGTGAACACGTGGGACACGTAGGTGTCCGGCACATCGATCGGCGAGTAGATCCCGGTCACGCCCTTTTCGAGCGCCGCGGCCGTCGTGAAGATCTTGTACGTCGACCCGGCGCCACCGGTGTTGTAGACGCCCGTGGGCAGTGCGTACGTCGTCTGCCCGGCGTCCTGGTTCTGGCCGTAGTCGCGGTTGGCCGCGAGCGCGACCACCTCGTGCCGGTTCTTGCCCGGTTTGATCAGTGACAAGGTGTTCGCGACGTACGGCTGGGTCTTGTTGACCTGGGTCTCCGCCGAGACCTTGGCCTCGTGGTTCGCCTTCTCGTCCAGCGTGCTCTTGATCGTGTAGCCGCCGGTGTAGAGCTGGTCCTTGGTCATCCCGGACTTGAGCAGGTAGTCCTCGACGTACTGGCAGAAGAACCCGGCCTCCGGGCCCGCGCCGATGCAGTTGGCCGGCGGCTTCTCCGGGGAGTCCGGCACGACGCCCAGCGGCTCGCCCTTGAAGCGGTCGGCGTCGGCCTTGGCCAGCTTCTTGTTCTCCACCATCCGGTCGAGCACCAGGTTGCGGCGCTGGGTGGCCTTGTCGGGGTGCTTCCACGGGTCGTTGTTGATCGGGTTGTTCACCAGGCCGGCCAGCAGCGCGGCCTGCGGCACCGTCAGCTTCTCCGGCGTCGTGTCGAAGTACGCGTGCGCCGCGGCGCCGATGCCGAAGATCTGGCGGGAGAACTCGACGATGTTCAGGTAGCCGGCCAGGATCTGCTGCTTGCTCAGCTTCGTCTCGAGCTGGATCGCGATCCGCGCTTCCTTGAGCTTGCGGGCGACCGACTGCTCCTGGGCCTTCTTCTGGCCGATCGGGTCGTTCCGGTAGACGACGTTGATCAGGTAGTTCTTGGTGTACTGCTGGGTCAGCGTGGAGGCACCCTGCGTGTCCGCGCCGGTGCTGTTGCTGACGGCCGCGCGCAGCGTGCCCTGCCAGTCGACGCCGTGGTGCTCGTAGAAGCGCTTGTCCTCGACCGAGACCAGGGCCCACTTCATGGCCTCGTTGATCTGGTCCGGGGTGATCGGCAGCCGGTACTGGTCGTACAGGGTCGCGATCGGCTTTCCGGTGCTGTCGGTAACCGTCGTGACCAGCGGCGGCGGGATGTCGGCGAGGTCCGAAGACGTCTTCTCCACCGTCTCGCTGGCCTGGTTCGACATGACACCGGCGGCCCCCACGACCGGGAAGAGCATGCCGGCGACGAGCACCCCCGCGAGCAGGCAGAGGCCGATGAGCTTGAACAAACCATCCGCTTTTCGCACGAGGGCCAGGCTACCCGGAGCGGGTCAGGCGCCGGTGACGCCGTGTCTCCGAGGGTGTGAATTCAGTGACAAAACCGACCCCCTTCAGTGACATCTGGTAACGGAAGGCATTCTGGGTCTCGACGGGGGGAACCGAGGGCCCCTACAGTCCGTCAACGTCTCACGAAGAAAGCCGACGGATGGATCAACGCGAGTGGGAGCTCGCCTGGTCCGAACGGCGGCACCGGCACCGGGGAGGTGCCCGGGTAACCGACGTGAGCTGAGGGAGACACGCTCGCGGGGGCAAGGAGCGCAGTGCCTTTCCCCGCTGGTGCGTCGATCACCAGGGTAGGGAGCTGGGGGCATGGAAACCAACCAGTCGAGCTGGCGAATCAACGCGTCCTGCCGGGACGCCGATCCGGACGGCCTGTTCGTCCGGGGCGCGGAGCAGAACCGGGCCAAGGCGGTCTGCATGGGCTGCCCGGTCCGGACGGAATGCCTCGCCGAAGCACTCGACGGCCGGATCAACTTCGGCGTGTGGGGAGGCATGACCGAGCGGGAACGGCGGGCGTTGCTGCGCCGCCGCCCCGACGTGGTCAGCTGGGCGGACCTGCTGGAAGCGGCCAAGCGGGACGCGGAAGAGCGGGTCGAGGTCGGCTGAGGGCCGCGGCGGGGTATGCGGTCCTGCCACCGCACGCCCCGCCGCTCAGCTCACGCGCCGCTCGCACGTGAAAGCGGCGCTTCAGCCGGCGAGCTTGGTGCCGATGGCGCGCAGGCCTTCCAGGTCGTGCACGTCACCGGCCAGCGCGGGCACCCGGGCCAGCGCCACCTCGGGGTGCGCCCGGGTGAACCGCGCCAGCAGCCGTTCCTCGCGCGCCGCCAGGTCGACGCGGTCCGCGTGCAGCCGCAGCACCGCTTCGGCCAGCGGCGCGTTCGTGTCGCCGTCCTGCAGGGACTCGGCGGCCGCGCGCGCCTCGGCGCCCGACAGCTTCGCGAGCACCGGGTGCGTCCGGTTCGCGATCAGCCCGGCCAGCGGCATCGACTCCGCCGACAGCCGCTCCACGAAGTAGGACGCCTCACGCAGCGCGTCCGGCTCCGGCGCGGCCACGACCAGGAACGACGTCCCGGACGAGCGCAGCAGCTCGGCCGTCTTCCGGCCGCGCTCGCGGAAGCCGCCGAACATGCTGTCGAAGGCCTGCATGAACGCCGACGCGTCGGTCAGCAGCTGGCCGCCGATGATCGTCGACACGGCCTTCGCGAACATCGAGAACCCGGCGTTGACGACCTTGCGCAGACCCCAGCCGCCGGCCTTCGCCGGACCCGTCAGCAGCCGGATCATCCGGCCGTCCAAAGCGGACGAGAGCCGGGTCGGCGCGTCCAGGAAGTCCAGAGCGGACCGGCTCGGCGGCGTGTCGACGATGATCAGGTCCCAGTCGCCGGTGGCCGCGAGCTGCCCCAGCTTCTCCATCGCCATGTACTCCTGCGTGCCGGAGAACGAGGTCGAAATGGTCTGGTAGAAGGGGTTCTGCAGCAGCTGTTCGGCGCGTTCCGGGCCGGCGTGCACGCGCACCATGTCGTCGAACGTGCGGCGCATGTCGAGCATCATCGCCCACAGCTCGCCCTTGGGCTCGAATCCTTCGACCTGCACCTGCTTCGGGTGGTTGCCCAGCTCGCGCAGGCCGAGCGCCTGCGCGAGGCGGCGCGCCGGGTCGATGGTCAGCACCACGGTCTGGCGGCCGCGCTCGGCCGCGCGCAGGGCCAGCGCCGCGGCGGTGGTCGTCTTGCCGACGCCGCCGGAGCCGCAGCAGACGATCACGCGGCTCTCCTCGTCGTCGAGCAGCGCGTCGATGTCGATGTCGGTCACAACCGCACCCCCTGCTCGGTCAGCGCTTCGGCCAGGTCGTAGAGGGCCGCGACGTCGACGCCGTCGGTCAGGTCCGGCAGCTCGAGCGTCGGCAGGTCGGCCTCGGCGAGCTGGTCGCGCGCCCGCTGCTCGGCCGCGACCCGCACGGCGTGCTCGACGGTCTCCTCGACCAGCGCGTCCAGCGTGCCTTCCGGCAGCTTCAGCCCGGCCGACGCGAGCCCGGTGCGGACGCGGGAGGCGTCGACGCGGCCGTCCGCGGCCGCGGTGACCGACCGGGCGGGCAGCCGCGGCGGCCGGACCCGGTTGACCAGTACCGCGCCCGGGCGCAGGTCGGCGCCGTCCAGCTCGGCCACGGCCTCGACGGTCTCGCGGACCGGCATCTCCTCCAGCAGCGTGGCCAGGTGGATGGCGGTCTCGCCGGAGTGCAGCAGCCGCACGACGCCGTCGGCCTGGCCGCGGATCGGGCCGGTCTTCGCGAGGTCGGTCAGTGCCTTGGTGACGTCGAGGAACTTGACGACCCGGCCGGTCGGCGGCGAGTCGACGACGACGGCGTCGTAGGTGTGCCGCCCGTCGGACTCGGTGCGGCCGACGCACTCCTTGATCTTCCCGGTGAGCAGGACGTCGCGGAGCCCGGGCGCGAGGGTGGTCGCGAACTCGATCGCGCCCATCCGCCGCAGCGTCCGGCCGGCGAAGCCGAGGTTGTAGAACATCTCGAAGTACTCGAGCAGCGCGGCTTCGACGTCGATGTGCAGCGCGCGCAGCTCGCCCCCGCCGGGAACGGACGCGATGCGCTGCTCGGCGTAGGGCAGCGGCTCGGTGTCGAAGAGCTGGGCGATGCCCTGGCGGCCCTCGACTTCGATGAGCAGCACGCGCCGGCCTTCGCGGGCGAGCGCGAGCCCGAGCGCCGCGGCGAGCGTCGTCTTGCCGGTCCCGCCCTTGCCGGTGACGAAGTGCAGCCGGGCGCGGGCAAGCTCGTCGGTCCAGCCGGCATGGGGAGTGGTCACTTCTTCACCCTAAACCGGCCCTCAGCTGGCCAGCAGCATGACGCTGACCGCAGCCGCGACGGCCGCGACGAGCACCCAGGCGACGAGCCCGGGCAGCACGGTGAGCATCAGCACACCGAGGACGACCAGCAGCGTGAAGGTGATCACGCCGCCGAGGGCGACCTGGCCGGAGCTCTGCGTCCGGTCGCGCACCTTCGCCATCACGACGAGTACCAGAGGCAGCCCGGCCGCCGCGAGCAGCGCCGTCGCGATCACGCGCCACGTTTCCACGAACCCACGCTAGCGGCGTGAGATGAACCACACTCCGGCGCGTCGCGTGCGGTAATCCGGCGGCGGCCCCCGGCGGCCTTGCCCGCTTGGCTACGCTCCCGGTTCATGAGCGCCACCAAGTGGGAGTACGCGACCGTCCCTCTGCTGATCCACGCCACGAAGCAGATCCTCGACCAGTGGGGCGAGGACGGCTGGGAACTGGTCACCGTGCTGCCGAACCCGACGGGCGAGCAGCACGTCGCGTACCTCAAGCGTCCGAAGGGCTGACCGGAGTGAGCTGGAGCGAACGGCTGAAGGAACTCGGCATCGAGCTGCCCGGCGTGGCCGCTCCGCTGGCCGCTTACGTGCCCGCCGTGCAGAGCGGCAAGCACGTCTACACCTCCGGCCAGCTGCCCTTCGTCGACGGCGTGCTCGCCGCGACCGGCAAGGTCGGCGCGGAGATCAGCCCCGAAGAGGCGAAGGGCCACGCCCGCACGTCGGCGCTCAACGCGCTCGCGGCCGTGCACGCGCTGGTCGGCATTGACAACGTCGCGCGGATCGTCAAGGTTGTCGGCTTCGTGGCTTCCGCGGAGGGCTTCACCGGCCAGCCCGCGGTCGTCAACGGCGCGTCCGAGCTCCTCGGCGAGGTCTTCGGCGACGCGGGCATCCACGCCCGGTCGGCCGTCGGCGTCGCGGAGCTGCCCATCGGCTCGCCGGTGGAGGTCGAACTCATCGTGGAGGTGCAGTGATGGATCCGGACATCGAGCAGTCCACCCACGAGCTGCTGCTCCGGCTGGCCGGGCGGCTGCCCGACCAGCTGCTGTGGCGGTTCCGCGACTGGCTCGGCGAGGGCGCCATGGGCACCCTCGCCCGGACCCTGCCGAGGTCTTTGCTTAAGCACAGGATTGACCTCGACCAAACGGAGTACCGCCTGCTCGTGGCCGGGCTCATCCCGCACGGCGCCGACTGGCACCAGGTCAGTTCGACGCTGGGGGTAGACGACGTCTCCGAGAACCGGTACACATTCACGTCGAGTGCGCCCGAATGGGTTAACTCGGTCGACTCCGTGTCCGTTCTGATCCACGCAACGTTGCGGGGTCGCCCGGACGTGGGGGAAGTGCGGCAGAGCTGGCGACACGTCGGTGTGGTCGGGCAGGGCACGGCCAAGCGCGTGCTGCTGATCACCGCGCTGAACGGTCTGCCGAGGTTGACCGGCGAACTGCAGCGGGTGCTGCGCGTTCTGGGCGACGAAGAGCCCAGCGTCGAAGTCATCCCGCCGCGCTTCGACCTGCCGGGGTACCACCGGGCCGCGCTGGCCGACTCAGAGCTGGTCTGCGTGGGCGCGGTGACGGGGAACCGGCTAGTAGCCGCATAACGCTCGCCCGCCAGCGAGCTGGGAGGGAGCAAGGCAATGGTGGAGGTCCACGACGGCCCGCCCATGGACGGGTTCTCGGTGCCCCTGCGCCTGCACAACCTGTTACTGGCCCTGGCGGGCCGGATCGACGACAGCGCGCTCACCGAGGCGCGTGAGCTGATCGCCCGGGCGCACATCGACGAGGCGGTCGAGCTGACCACCGGCACGCTCATCGCGGGCCGCATCCCGGTCAGCTCCGCCGAGCAGCGCGAGCTCGCGCTGGTGCTCGAGATGAGCCGGTCGGACGCGACGCTGGCGAACGACCTGCTGGTCGACGAGGCCGAGCCGGTCAGCACGCACCGGTTCAGCGGCGAGAACTCCCCGGAGTTCGGCATCGCCGAGGCGCTCGACCGGACCCTGCAGGTGCTGCCGGACGTCCGCTCGGTGCACGCGGTGTGGCGCAACACGCCGGCCGGCAGCGTGCCGGGCGCGCTGCCGCAGCGCGTGGTGCTCGTGGAACTGGGCCCGGAGGGCAACCCGCCGGCCGTCGCGTTCCGCGTCGACACGGCGCTGCGCCGGGCCGGGATCCACTCCGTCGTCGAGGTCAGCGGTCCGGGCGTGGCGCACTCCGAGTACCACCAGGCCGCTTCGGCGGCCGCGTCGCCGGCCTGGGTGACCGGGACCACGACGTCGTCCGCGTCGGCGTACCGGCCCGAGCCGGTCAAGGCGCCCGCCGCGGTGACGGCGGAACCGGTCGGGGAGTCCTCGGGCAGCCGGCACAGCATGCGGTCGAGCACCGCCACGACGACCCCGCCGGAGCCCGTCGCCCCGGTGGTGCCGATCGTGTCGCCGCCGCCCGCCCCGGAGCCGCCGCGCCAGTCGCGCGCGGAGCGGTCCTCCGACCGGTCCGAGACGCGGGCGGAGCGCACCGCCGACCTGACCCCGGCCGAGGTGGCGCAGCTGCGGCAGGCACTGGCCGAGGACCCGGAGAAGGGCCGCGAGATCGCCGCGGGCAAGCCGTCGATGCACGAGGTCGTCGAGCTGCCGGCGCTGGACCTGGACGACCCGAGCCTGAGCGAGCGCGACCGGGCGCTGCTGCGTGAGCTGCACGCGGAGCTGGCCGAGCGCGAGCGCGCCGAGGCGGCGAAGATGCGGCTCAACGGCGCTTCCCGCTCCGGCGGCGAGCAGCGCGGCTGGACCGCTCCTTAGTCCTCTTTCGCGAGAAGGCGGTGCCTCCCCCGGGAAGCACCGCCTTTTCACTGTCTGAGACGCCACAACTGCGCGACGGAACGTCGGGGTCCGGAGGTATGTTGCCCGGGTGGAGCAGCCAACGGAGTTTGTCTTCGACATCCCCGTCGGCGCCGGGGTAGCCACCCGCGCCAACGCCGACGGGCCGCCCGCCGTCCCCAAGGACGCGGCCACCGTGATCCTGGTCCGGGACGGCGCCGACGGCGTCGAGATCTTCCTGCAGCACCGGGTCAAGGGCATGCCGTTCGCCGGCGGCATGACGGTCTTCCCGGGCGGCGGGGTCGACCAGCGCGACGCCGACGCGTCGATCGCGTGGGCCGGCCCGGAGCCGTCGTGGTGGGCTTCGCGGTTCGGCTGTGACGAAGCCCTCGCCCGGGCGCTGACCTGCGCGGCGGTGCGCGAAACGTTCGAGGAGTCCGGCGTGCTGCTCGCCGGCAGCGCGGACGCGGTGCTCACCGACGTCGCGCCGTACGCCGCTGCCCGCCAAGCCCTCGAGACGCGGGAGGTCTCGCTCGCCGGGTTCCTCGCCGACGCCGGGCTGACGCTGCGCGCCGACCTGCTGCGGCCGTGGGCGCACTGGATCACGCCCGAGGCGGAGCCGCGCCGGTACGACACCCGGTTCTACGTCGCGAAGCTGCCCGAGGGCCAGGACGCCGACGGCGCGACGTCGGAGGCGTCGAGCTCCGGCTGGCAGCGCCCCGAGGACGCGATCGCCGACGCGCGCGAGGGCCGCCGCATGCTGATGCCGCCCACCTGGCTGACGCTGAGCGAGCTGGCCGAGTTCGCCACCGCGGACGACGTCCTGGCCGCGCAGCGCGAGATCGTCCGGATCGCGCCGACGCTGATCCGCGAGAACGGCCACGTCCGAGTCGTGCTGGAGCAGCGATGACCGCCCCCGCGTACGGCGTGCTGCGCCAGGTCTCCGAGACGGCGTCGGTGCTGCTGGAGAACAACCCGTCGTCGATGACGCTTGAAGGCACCAACAGCTGGGTGCTGCGGGCGACGCCTTCGAGCCCGGCCGTGGTCGTCGATCCGGGCTACCGCGACCTCGAGCACCTCGAACTGCTCGCCGCGGTCGGGCAGGTCGAGCTGGTGGTTCTCACGCACTTCCATCCCGACCACGCCGAGGGCGCGCCCTGGTTCGCCGAGCGCGTCGGCGCGCCGGTGCGGGCCTTCGACCCCGCGCTGTGCATCGACGCTCCGTCCTTTGTGGACAGCGACGTCATCTCGGCGGGCGGCCTTTCTATCCGCGTCTTGCACACGCCCGGGCACACCGACGATTCGGTGTCGCTGGTGCTCGACGGCCAGGTGCTGACCGGCGACACCATCCTCGGCCGCGGCACCACGGTGCTGCACGACCTCGGCGACTACCTGCGCTCGCTGCGGAAGCTGATCGAGCTGCCCGCGGGCACGCTCGGGCTGCCCGGCCACGGTCCAGAGCTCCCCGATCTGCCCGCGACCGCCCGCGAGTACCTTGCCCATCGGGAACAGCGGCTCGACCAGGTGCGTTCGGCTCTGAAGACGCTCGGTGCGGAGGCCACCCCGCGCCAGGTCGTCGAGGTCGTGTACGCCGACGTCGACCGGGCGCTGTGGGCGCCGGCCGAGCTGAGCGTGCAGGCGCAGCTGGACTACTTGCGGTCGGAGGAACAGGGATGAGCAACGTCGAGGTCGAGTTCTACTGGCGGCCGGGGTGCGGGTTCTGCGCCGCGCTGGACCGGCCGATGTCGAGGAGCGGCTTCAACGTCCGGAAGATCAACATCTGGGAGGACCCGTCCGGGGCCGCGCGCGTGCGCGAGGTCGCGAACGGGAACGAGACGGTCCCGACCGTGATCGTCGGGTCGACCGCCATGGTCAACCCCTCCTTCGCCGAGGTCGAGGCCGCGGTCAAGGCCGCGTCGGCAGGCTGATCGTCTCCGGCCGCTTTCCGTGGAGGAAGGCGGCCCACGCTTCGCGCAGCCCTGGTTCCTCTTCGAGGCCCTTCGGGGCGCCTTCGAGCATGGGCGCGTCCCAGACGTCGTGGGTGCCGAAGAGGAACGGGATGTCGATGCAGTGGCAGGCTCCGAACCGGTTGCCCGGGGCCTGCCAGTCGAAGCGGTAGGTGAAGGCGTCGAGTTTCGTGGCCAGCCTGTCGCTGGTGAAGAATCTGTTCGCTTCGTCGACCACTTCTTGCGGCGCGTCGGGAACGAAGGCGCGTAGCTCTTCCCGCGTCCAGCTGATCAGCGCGGGGCCTTCCGGCGCGGCCTCGACGAGGTCCGCCGCGACGAGGTCGTCGTCGGCGACCAGCTGGAACGGCGGTTCCAGTGAGCCGGGCTTCGCGGTCTTGGCCGCGACCCTCAGCTGGGCTTCGAGAAGCCGCTTCGTCGGCGCTGTGCGGAGGTCTTCGCCGAGTTCTTCCTTTAGCAGCAAGGCGTTCTGGTTGGCATCCTCCCATGTGGACGGTCGCATGCCGAGCGGAGCGCTCTGCAGGGCGATCCGCCGGACGAGGCCTTCGGCGCGCGGCGACGACCACAGGGCGAGCGTCGACTGCGCCCCCGCCGACTGCCCGCCAAGGGTGACTTCGGCCGGGTTCCCGCCGAACGCGGCGATGTTGTCGCGGACCCATTCGAGGGCGGCGAGCTGGTCGGCGATCCCGAGGTTGGGCGGTACGCCGTCCAAGGCGAGGAAGCCGAGGGCGCCGAGCCGGTAGTTGAGCGTCACGACGACGGCGTCCGCCTCACGAGCGAGGCGCGCGCCGGTGTACCAGACCTGGCCGCCGGAGCCGCTGGAGAACCCGCCGCCGTGAATCCACACCAGCACCGGACGGCTCCCGGAGGTCGACGGCGTGAAGACGTTGAGCGTCAGGCAGTCCTCGCTCTGCGGCAGGGGCATGGGCCCGAGGGCGTGTTCCAGCCGCGACGCCGGTTGCGGCGCGGCGGGGCCCGCTTCGAGGGCGTCCCGGACACCGGTCCACGGCATCGGCGGTTGCGGCGCTTCGAAGCGTTTCGCTGTGGCGTATGGGATTCCTCGGAAGGTGCCGTCTTTCCCGCGCACCCGGCCGGTGGTGGTTTCGACGATCATCGTGCCTCCTCGAAGTACTCAGCGGCTCACGACGCCGGGTGGTGTCGATGACGGCGTACCGGTTGCTGCGCCGTTTCACGGGCGGCCCGGGGGGCGGGTGGACTGGTCGTTCCAGCGCATTGTCGACCGCGCAAGCTTCTGCGCTGCGGCGGTCTCCTGCCACTCGGAGCCCGCCGACTCAGGTATTTTCGCCGCCATGGCACACGGTGGCCGTGCCGACATGTCGACATTGTCGGCAGCTCTCAGCGAGCCAGCATCGGCATCAGGTAGTACGTCAGCTGCACCTCCCCGGGCTCCTCGGCCCGCAGGATGCACGCCCGCATCCCCGGCTGGATCGACAGCACCACGCGCTCACCCGCGAACGCCTGCAGCGCGTCCAGCAGGTACCTCGCCTGGAACGAGGGCGACGTCCGGCCACCGCTGACGTCCGCCTTCAACGTCTCCTCCGCTTCGCCCGTGTCCTGGCGCGCGCTCGCCAGGCGGACCTGCGCGTCGCCAACCTCCAAGGTCAAAACGCGGCGATCCTCGGCGTACACCCCGACGCGGCGGACCGCTGCCGCCAGGGTGTCCGCGTTCAGGGACACCGTTGTGTCGATCGCGGCTGAGGGGATCGAGTCCTCCGACAGGAAGCCCGCGTCGAGGACCGCCGTGCCGACCAGGCCGCCCTGCCAGCTCAGGGCGAAGCGGCCCGGGCCCGCGTGGAGGCCGACGATGCCCTTCGCCTGGCGGGCCGCCTCGGTCAGCAAGGTCGCCGGGACCAGCACGTCCAGTGCGCCCGGCGTGCGCAGGGGCAGCCGGGCCACCGCCATCCGGTAGCGGTCGGACGCCGTCAGCGTCAGGCGATCCGCTGCCTGCACGCGGACGCCGGTGAACAGCGGCAGTGGGTCGTCCTTCGACGCCGTTCCCGCGACGATCCGCAGCGCCGATGCGAACGCCATTCCGTCCACTTCGGACACTTGCGGTGGATCGGGCACCGGCGGGCCGGCCTCAGCGGACAAGAGGGGGAGCGCGAACCGGGCGTTGTCCAGCCGCAGGGCCAGGCGGCTGCCTTCGACGACCAGGCGCACGAGGTCGGTGTCGAGCATCTTCAACGTCTCGGCGAGCGGTGCACCGGGGACGGTGACCGAGCCGTCGGCGTGGGTGGTCGCCGGGCAGTCGAACCGGACGGCGAGGTCCGGGTCGCTCCCGGCGACCGTCAGTCCGGCCGCGCTCGCCCGCAACCGCAGCCCGGCGCGGGCGGGCAACAGCCGCGAAGCAGCGGAGACGGCCGCCGAGAGGCGGTGAGCAGGCGCGGTGACGTCCATGTCTCGCAAGCTACCGGCGACCACCGACAAAACCGGTCTACCGGCCGGCGCCGACCAGCTCCGAAGCCGCCGCGGCCCGCTGGGGCGACCGGACCGTCCCCCGCAGCAGCCACACGACCACCGCGAGCACCAGCCCGGCCACGCTCGCCGCCAGGAACGCCGCCGAAGGTCCGGCGTGCTCCACGACGTACCCGCTCACCGACTGCCCCGCGGCCAACCCCAGCGTCACGGCCGTCAGCACCCACCCGAACGCCTCGGCGGCGGTCCCGGACGGCGCCACCAGCTCGATCGCCGACGAATGCGCGGTCGACTGCGGCGTGATCAACGCCCCCGCCAGCAGCATCATCAGCGCCAGCCCCCACAACGACGACGGCCAGGCCAGCAACGCCACCAAGGCCCCGAACCCGCCGAGCAGCGCCGGCAACCGCAGGCCGAGACGGCGAGGCCACGGCCGCAGGCTGTAAGCCACGCCGAACGCCACCGAGCTCAGCGACCACGCCGAGAGCAGCAACCCGCCGAACGAAGGCGCACCCGCTTCGGTCGCCGACGCCGGGACCGCCACCTCGACGAACCCGATCACCACGCCGAAGCCCAGCGCCGCCAGCGCCAGCGTCCGCATGCCCGGGCTCGCCAGCGCGCCCAGCAGTGAGCCGGCCGAAGCCGGGGAACGACCCCAGGCCCGCACCGCCGGGCTCAGCGCGAACAGCACCGCGCCGGTGAACTGCAGCGCCACGCCCAGCACCAGGCCGGTTCCCGCCCACGGGGCCAGCACCAGCACCCCGGCGAGGCCGGGACCGAGGATGAAGAACACCTCCATGCTGATCGCCTCGTACGAGAACGCCGCGTTGCGCGCGCCGCCCGGCGGCAGCAGGCGGGTCCAGAGCGCACGGGACGCCGAGCCGACCATCGGCTCCGACAGGCCGGTGACCGCCGCGAACGCGACCAGCACCGTCGTCGGGGCGTGCGACTCGATCACCGTGACCAGCGCGGCCATCGACAGCGCCAGCAGCGCCGAGACGGCGAGCAACGGCCGGGTGGGGCCGAAGCGGTCGATCAGCCTGCCCTGGATCACCGCGCCCACCGAGACGCCGACGAGCGAGCCGGCCGAGACCAGCCCGGCCGCGGCGAAGGATCCGGTCTCGCGCTGGACGTAGAGCAGCGCGGAGATGCCGATCATGGCGATCGGCAGGCGGGCGAGCACGGACGCGACGGCGGGCCGCCGGGCCGCGCGGGTCGTCAGCGCGCTGCGGTAGTCGGCCAGAGACGTACGACCTTCAGACTGGGACACGTGTACCAGTGTGCCGCAGAGTGGTACGTGAGTACCAGTTATTTACCGGTCAGATGCGTCACCAGCGACGATGGGGCGGCCCACGGGATGTCTCGATCGGGTAACACTCACGCTATTCTCCGTGAACTCGTGCAACGAAACGACGGGGACGGCGTCCTTGAGAGTGAATGGCCTTGAATTCGTGGGTATGGGCCGTGATGGTTGAACAACAGCACACAACCCAGCTCCCTCCGGCATATGGGTCGGGGCCTGGTCCGGAGGGCGGGGAGCGCGGATCGTCGGGGGATGGTCCGCGCGACGAACAGGGAGCCGGTGCGCCACGTCGGGGGTGGCGCCCGGCTCTTTGTTCGTCGCGGAAGACATGCAGAAGGCCCCCTCACCTCGGTGAGGGGGCCTTCTGCATGAAAAGACTCAGCGAGCGCGGCGAGCCAGACGCTCCGGGTCCAGGATCAGCACGCTCTTGCCCTCGAGCCGCAGCCAGCCGCGGTGGGCGAAGTCGGCGAGCGCCTTGTTGACGGTCTCGCGCGAGGCGCCGACGTACTGGGCGATCTCTTCCTGCGTCAGGTCGTGCGTGACCCGCAGCAGGCCCGCCTCCTGGCTGCCGAACCGCTGGGCGAGCTGCAGCAGCGCCCGCGCCACGCGGCCCGGGACGTCGGTGAAGATCAGTTCCGCGACCATGTTGTTCGTCCGGCGCAGGCGGCGCGCGACCACGCGCAGCAGCTGCTCGGCGATCTCCGGGCGGGTCGAGATCCACTGCCGCAGCGCCGGGCGGTCCATGGTGACCGCGCGGACCTCGGTGACCGTGGTCGCGCTCGACGTCCGGGGGCCGGGGTCGAAGATGGACAGCTCGCCGAACATGTCCGACGGGCCGAAGATGCCCAGCAGGTTCTCGCGGCCGTCCGGCGACTTGCGGCCGATCTTCACCTTGCCGGACTGGATGATGTACAGCTTGTCGCCGGGTTCACCCTCGTTGAAGATGACATGGCCGCGGGGGAACTCAACAGATTCCAGCGTCTGGGCCAGCGCCTCCGCCGCTGCCGGCTCCACACCCTGGAAAATGCCCGCACGGGCCAGGGTTTCGTCCACCTCGGGTGCCTCCTCGTCGAGAAACGTTCACGCCCTCCTCATGAGCTGGAAGAGCGTGACGCCGATCACTTGCGCGTCAGTCTAGGGCGTACTCGCGAGATCGCCTGCCGGACGCGCGCGCCCGCCAGATGATCTCGTTCGAACGTGGAGCCTAACTCCGCACGCGCCGCGCGCGTAGCCTGGCCGCCCGTCCGCCCAGCCTACGCAGCCGGAACAGCTCCAGCGCGCGGCCGATGCCGTGCCCGTAGAGCGCCCTGACCTCGTTGGGCTGCGCCTGCTCGAGGAACTCTTCGACCTCGTTCTCCTGCACCGCGACGTGCTTGAGCCGGCTTTCCACGCGCTCCATGAACAGCGCGAAGAACATGATCACCAGGGGGACCAGGATGACGAACCAGACGGTCATGACAGGACCCCGAAACACTCAGTGAAAAGCATCTACTCCAGATCCTCGCTCATGGCGGCCGGAAAACTGCGCCGAGGTGGTGCTCTGGCGTGTCGGTCGTCCACCGGTGCACTGACCGGCTCGTCCGACGGCGCCCGTAGGCTATCGGGGTGCCACCTGCCACCACGAACGCCCCCCGTGCGGGCGCGGGTGAAAGCCGGTTAGCTCTGGTGAGACGCGCCAGGCGGATGAAGCGTTGCCTCGACGACGTGTATCCCGACGCCCACTGCGAGCTCGACTTCACCACTCCGCTGGAACTGCTGGTCGCGGTCGTGCTGTCCGCGCAGACCACCGACGTCCGGGTGAACCTCGTCACGCCCGCGCTGTTCAAGCGCTACCGGACCGCCGCCGACTACGCGGGCGCCGACCGCGCCGAGCTGGAGGAATACCTCCGCAGCACCGGCTTCTACCGGGCCAAGGCGAACTCCGTGATGGGCCTCGGCGCGGCGCTGGTCGAGCGCTTCGACGGCGAGGTCCCGGCCAAGCTCGACGACCTCGTCACGCTGCCCGGCGTCGGCCGCAAGACCGCCAACGTCGTGCTCGGGAACGCCTTCGACGTCCCGGGCATCACCGTCGACACCCACTTCGGCCGCTTGGTCCGCCGCTGGGGCTGGACGGCCGAAGACGACCCGGTCAAGGTCGAGCACGCGGTCGGCGAGCTGATCCCGCGCAAGGAGTGGACGATGCTCTCCCACCGGGTGATCTTCCACGGCCGGCGCGTCTGCCACGCCAAGAAGCCGGCCTGCGGCGCGTGCCCGCTGGCCAAGGACTGCCCGTCCTACGGCACCGGCCCGACCGGGTTCGACGAAGCCGCGAAGCTGGTCAAAGGCGTCGAAAAGGACCACATCCTGGCGCTGGCGGCGCCCCGGTGACGACCGTCACCAAATGGGCGCTGGCCGCCGCCGTGCTGGCGGTGGCGCTCATCGTCGCGCTGCTGCCCCGCGGGGGTGGCGACAGCGCCGCGAAGCCGTCCGAAGACTCCGCCGCCCTGGCGCCAGCTCGGTCGGCGGCGGCCCTCCAGCCGTGCCCCGCGGCCGGCCCCGCGCAGCCGGTGAAGCAGCTCGACGGCGTCAAGGCGGACTGCCTCGGCGACGGCTCCAGCGTCGATGTCGGCCGTGCGCTCGCGGGTGCTCCGGCGCTGGTCAACGTGTGGGCGTCCTGGTGCGAGCCGTGCCGGACCGAGCTGCCCGTGCTCCAGGAGTACGCGAAGCAGCCGGGTGCCGTGCGCGTGCTCGGCGTCCAGGTCCAGAGCCCGGCGAAGGACGGCTTGAACCTGCTCGCCCAACTGGGCGTGCACCTACCGTCGGTCTTCGACGGCGACGGGCCGACCGGGCCCGTCCGCACGGCCCTGAAGGTGCCGTCGTCGCTGCCGGCGTCCTACCTGGTCACCGCCGCGGGCGAGGTGCGGTTCATCGCGAATCCCCGCACGTTCGGGAACACTGACCAGGTGCGCGCGGCAGTGGGAGGGGCTTCATGATCGGACCGCTGGTCGAGCCGGAGTCCGTCCCCGAGTGGCTCCGGCCGCTGGTCAAGGTCAGCGCCGAGGTCGATTCGAAGACGTTCACCCGGTTCAGCCCGCCCGAGGACGCCTACACGCGGCCGGCCGCGGTGCTCATCCTCTTCGGCGAGCGCGAAGCCGACGGTGAGCCCGACGTCCTGCTGCAGCGCCGCGCCGACACGCTGGGCTCGCACGCCGGGCAGGTCGCGTTCCCCGGCGGCGGCGCCGAGGACGGCGACGGCGGCCCGATCGGCACCGCGCTGCGCGAGGCCGAGGAGGAGACCGGCGTCGTCCCGGCCGGCGTGCGTCCGGTGGCCGTGCTGCCGGAGCTGTTCGTCCCGGTGTCGAAGTTCGCGGTGACGCCGGTGCTGGCGCACTGGGCCGAGCCGTCGCCGGTGCACGCCGTGGACCCGGGCGAGACGGCGTCCGTCGCGCGCGTCGCCATCGCCGACCTGGTCGACCCGGCCAACCGGTTCATGGTCCAGAAGGCCGGCGCGCCGTGGAAGGGGCCGGCCTTCGAGGTCTCCGGCCTGTTCGTGTGGGGGTTCACCGCCGGGTTGCTGTCCGTCCTCCTCGGCCTGGGAGGCTGGGAGCGCGAATGGGACTCGGGCGACGTCCGGGACCTCGACGAGGCGCTGGCCGCGTACCAGGCACGTATCGCGGGTGAGGGGTGACGACGTGAACTGGGTCGATGTGCTGGTCCTGCTGCTGGCCGTGCTGGCGGCGGTGTCCGGCGCGTACCAGGGCGTGATCATCGCGCTGCCGTCGCTCGTGGGTGTCGTGCTCGGCGCGCTCGCCGGGATCAAGCTCGCGCCGGTCGTCGTCTCGTTCTTCGACGACCCGGTGTGGAAGGTCGCCTTCGCGGTCGCGACCGTGGTGTTCCTGGTCGCCTTCGGCGAGGCGATCGGCGTCTACACCGGTCGGCGGCTGCGCCAGAAGATCAACCCGGACAAGCTGTCCGGCATCGACAAGACGCTCGGCGCGATCGTGCAGGCCCTGGTCGTGTTCGTCGTGGCGTGGCTGATCGCGACGCCGCTGACCACCGTGTCCGGGCTGCCCGGGCTGGCCAAGGCGATCAACGGCTCGGTGATCCTCGGCAAGGTCAACGACGCCATGCCGGAGGCCGCGCAGGGCTTCCCGAGCCAGCTGCGCAAGCTGCTCGACGCGTCCGGCTTTCCGTCGATCGTGGACCCGTTCCAGAAGGCCCCGACGGCCGACACCTCGCCGCCCGATCCCACGCTGCAGAGCAGCGGGACCGTCCAGGCGCTGCACGGCAGCGTCGTCAAGATCCGCGGCAGCGCCAGCTCGTGCTCGCGGTCGCTCGAGGGCAGCGGGTTCGTGATCGCGCCGCAGCGGGTGCTGACGAACGCGCACGTCGTCGCGGGCACCGACACCGTCGGCATCGAGACGACGCAGGGCGACTACCCGGCGCGCGTCGTGTACTTCGACCCGGAGGTCGACATCGCGGTGCTCGCCGTGCCGCGGCTGCGCGCGCCGGCCCTGCAGTTCGCGGGCGAGACGGCGAAGGCGGGCGACAGCGCGATCGTGCTCGGCTACCCGCTCGACGGCCCGTACCGGGCGACGCCGGCCCGCGTGCGCGGCCGGATCAACCTGCGCGGCCCGGACATCTACGACGCCAACACCGTGCAGCGGGACGTCTTCACCGTCCGCGCGGAGATCCGCAGCGGCAACTCCGGCGGCCCGATGGTGACCCCGGACGGGCAGGTCATCGGCGTCGTGTTCGGCGCGGCGGTCGAGGACCCGGAGACGGGCTTCACCCTCACGGCCGAGCAGGTGCGGGCCGAGGTCGACGCGGCGCCGTCGCAGTCGACGAACGTGTCCACCGGCTCCTGCGCGGCTTAACGCCCGAAGCGCAGCGCGAGACCGTCGAGCAGGGCCCGCATGCCCGACTCGAAGATGTCGTCGAGGACGAGGTCGTAGCCGGTCTCGGTCAGCTCGGCGAGCATCTTGGCGAACGTCGGGTGCCCGGCCGCCATCGCCGCCACGGCGGGGCCCTGGTGGTCCATCCAGTCCTCTTCGGTCAGCCCGGACGACGCCAGCGCGCTCTGCTCGCGCTCCAGGTGGACCGCCATCCCCTGGACGTGGCTGAAGAACAGGACGTGCAAGTCGCACAGCGTCGCCGCGTCGACGTCCAGCTCGGACAGCGCCGAGAGCGCCCATTCGCCGTGCGTGGCGAGGTTGCGCAGCGGCAGCGGCCGGGTGACCGGCCCGAGCTGCGCCAGCCACGGGTGGCGCCGGAAGAGCGACCAGAGCGTGCGGCCGCCGAGCGTCAGCCGGTCACGCCAGTCGCCGGACGGCTCGGCCGGGTAGCCGCGTTCGCCGAACGCGGCGTCGGCCATGAGCAGCACCAGCTCGTCCTTGCCCCGCACGTACCGGTACGGCGCCATCGCCGCGACGCCGAGGCGGGCGGCGACCCCGCGCATGGACAGCGCGCCGAGCCCCTCGGTGTCGGCGATGGCGATCGCCGTCCGCACGATCCGCTCGCGGGTCAGCCCCCGCTGGCCACCACCACGGCGGTCCCGGCCGCTGACGATCGTGCCGGACCGCGGTTCGGCGTGCACCAGCCCTTCCTGGTTCAGCAGGGTCAGCGCCTTCGCCGCGGTCGCCATCGCGACGCCGTGGTCGGTCGCCAGCCGCCGGGTCGAGGGAACCCGCGCGCCCGGTGAGAGCTCGCCGCGCGTGATCCGGCCCCGCAGCTCTTCGGCGATCGCCAGGTACTTCACGGCTACCTCCTGTGCTAGTACAGATGCTCATCTGTGCTAGCACAGATTTTGCTGATGAACTGCCGGAACTCCAGAGTGATCGCAGGAAGTGTACGACTCTGGAGGAAACCATGCGAAACGTCCTGATCTCGGGTGCCGGTGTCGCCGGCGGCACGCTGGCCTGGTTCCTGGCGCGCGCGGGCTGGGCCGTGACCGTCGTCGAGCGGGCGCCCGGACCGCGCACCGGCGGCCAGGCGATCGACGTGCGCGGCGTCGCGCTCGACGTCGTCGACGCGATGGGCCTCGGCGACCGGATGCGCGCGCTGCGCACCCGGATGCGCGGGATGTCCGTGGTGGACGGGGCCGGGCAGGAGCTGTTCCGGTCCGAAGAGTTCACCTACAGCAGTGGACGGCTCGACAGCGACGACTTCGAGATCCTGCGCGACGACGTCGTGGCGATCCTGCACGAGGCGACCGACGTCGAACACGTCTTCGGCGACTCGAT
Organism: Amycolatopsis sp. NBC_01488; assembly: GCF_036227105.1. Classification (NCBI taxonomy): domain Bacteria; kingdom Bacillati; phylum Actinomycetota; class Actinomycetes; order Pseudonocardiales; family Pseudonocardiaceae; genus Amycolatopsis; species Amycolatopsis sp. NBC_01488. The sequence continues at coordinate 2,911,809 of NZ_CP109434.1, forward strand.
CACGGCGTTGACGCAGGAGGCGCACGGCGTGCGCGTCGAGTTCGAGCACGCCGGCTTCCGGACGTTCGACCTCGTCGTCGGCGCGGACGGCCTGCACTCGGCGGTGCGGCGGTTGGCCTTCGGACCGGAGGAGCGGTTCGCCGGCCACCTCGGCCAGTACCTGGCGATCTTCCCGGCGCCGAACTTCCTGGGCCTCGAGGACTGGCAGGTCTGGTTCCGGCACGAGGAGACCGGCGGCGCGATCTACCCGGTGCGGGACAACACCGAGTTGCGCGTGACCCTGGGCTTCCGCTCGGAACCCTTGCCGCGGCTGACCGTTCCGGAGCAGAAGCGGCTCGTCGCCGAGCGGCTGGCCGGGGTCGGCTGGGAGGTGCCGAAGCTGCTGGAGGCGATGGCCGCCGCGGACGTCTTCTACTTCGACGCGATGGCCCAGATCCACCTGGACCGCTGGTCGGCGGGCCGGGTCGTGCTGCTGGGCGACGCGGGCTACTGCGCGTCCGCGCTATCCGGCCAGGGGACGAGCCTCGCGCTCGTCGGCGCTTACGTCCTCGCGCAAGAGCTGGGCCGTGCGGAGCACGAAGCGGCTTTCACGGCGTACGAGCGGCGGATGCGGCCGTTCGTCGCGCTCAACCAGGCGCTGGCCACGGAGAACCCGACGGGCGGCCCGGTGGAGGAGTCGGTCGCGCGGGCGAAGAACGCCATCGACCTCACTTGAGGAAGCCGACCAACGCCGCCGACGTGCGGTCCGGCGCCTCGAGGTGCGGGAAGTGCCCGACGCCCGGCCAGATTTCCGGCTCGGCGTGCGGGCCCGCCCAGCGCACCGACGACGTCGCCGTCTCGGGCAGGATGCAGGTGTCGTCGGCGCCGTGCAGCTGCAGCGTCGGCGCCGTGACCCGGGTGCCGACGGCGTCGGTGAACCGGCGGCCTTCGCCGCGGAACTGCGCGCGGAACGCCCAGCGGTAGTACTCGAGCGCGCTGTGCGCGACGCCGGGCACGAGCATGGCGTGCCGGAACTCCTCGACGCTGTCGGCGAAGTCCGAAGTGGACCGCCACCGGCTTCCGGCCCAGCCGCCGAAGAGGTCGGCGACGGCCTGGGCGTCGTCCTTCAGCAGCCACTTCTCCGGTGCCATCGGTACCTGGAACCGGAAGAGGTGCCCGGCCGCGCGGCCTTGGCCGCGCCACGGGCGGGCCGCGCCGGACCGCAGCGCGAGCGGGTGGGCGCCACCGATCGCCGTCACCGACGACACGAGCCGGGGGTGCAGGGACGCGACCGTCCAGGCGAGCATGCCGCCCCACGCGTGGCCCACGAGGTGCGCGCGGCGCGCCCCGAGGGACTTGATCAGGCCGCCGACGTCACCGGCGAGCGTCCACGCGTCGTAGCCGCGCGGCGGCTTGTCCGAGTCGCCGTAGCCGCGCAGGTCGACGGCGACCGCGCGGAACCCGGCGTCGGCCAGCGCCGGCAGCTGGTGGTGCCAGGTCCACCAGAACTCGGCGAACCCGTGCAGCAGCACCACGACGGGCCCCTCGCCGAGCTCGGCGACGTGCAGCCGGATGCCGTTCGCGGACACGTCGCGGTGGGCCCACGGGCCGTCGAGCCGGACGCTCGACGGGTCGGGGGACGCGGGCACCGCCTCAGTCGCGCGTGGTGGTCAGGTCGGCGTCGGGCGCCTTCTGCGGCTTCAGCGCGGCGGCGGTCTCCTTGACGCTGGCGATCGTCCGCTCGGGTGCCTTGAACTTCTTCACCTTGCGGTAGCCCAGGAACCCGGCCACGAGCGTGACCACCAGCATCAGGACGAACACGATGCCGAACGCGATCCAGCGGTAGCGCAGCCACTGGGCCAGCCCCTCGGCCGCGAAGAAGAACAGGAAGAACGTGCTGTAGAGGAAGACCGTCAGCGCGATCAGGAAGTAGACGGCCCCCTTGAGGCCCTTCTTCACCTCGCCGACCAGCTCGGACTTCGCCAGTTCCATCTCGGCCCGGACGAGGGTGGAGATGTGCTGGGTCGCGTCGCCGACGAGCCTGCCGATCGACTGGTCGCCGGGGACGTCGGTGTCGGAGGACAGCGGGAGGTAAGGCACGGCCCCCACGCCGTCGGGGCCGGTGCGTTCGTGCTTGGGGCTGCTCACCGGGTCATCGTGCCATGTGTCCCGAAACCGGGCGCGGCGGACTCACAGTGTGTCGGCGATTCTTGCGTGTACCCGGCTACGGCGAAGTAGCAAGGCCGCCGCCAGCAGGGACGCCACGGCCGACGCGATCAGCACCGCCGCCTTCGCCAGCTCGCTCGCGTCGCCGGGGAGGGCCAGCTCCGCGATCAGCAGGCTGACCGTGAACCCGACACCGCCGAGCACGGACAACGCGGCCAAGTCCCGCCAGCTCATCCCTCGAGGTTTCTCGGCCGCGCCGAGTTTCACCGCGAGCAGGCTCGCGCCGAGGATGCCGACGACCTTGCCGCCGAGCAGCCCGGCGAGCACGGCGAGCGGCAACGCCGTCGTGAACACCGAGGCCAGTGCGCCGCCGTCGACCGAGATCCCGGCCGCGAACAGCGCGAACAGCGGCACGGCGACCGCCGCCGACCACGGCTGGAGCCGGTGCTCGAGCCGCAAGGCCGGTGCCTCGGCCTCGCCTTCGTCGGGGCGGACGCGGGTGAGCAGGCCCAGCGCGACGCCGGCGACCGTCGCGTGAATGCCCGCCGAGTGCACCGCGACCCACGTGACCAGGGCGAGCGGTACGTACAGCCACGGCGTCCGGACGCGGCGGTGCTGCAGGAAGGCGTACAGCGCGAGCGCCACGACGGCGACGCCCACCGCGACCAGGTCGAAGCCGGTCGTGAACAGCACTGCGATGACGATGATCGCGCCGAGGTCGTCCACGACGGCCAGCGACAGCAGGAACACCCGCGCGCTCGAGGGCAGGTTCGACGCGGTCAGCGCCAGCACGCCGAGCGCGAACGCGATGTCCGTGGCCACCGGGATCGCCCAGGCGCGGTCGATCCCCGGCGTCCCCCAGCCGACGCCGAGCGCGACGAGCGCGGGCACGACCATCCCGCCGGCCGCGGCGACCACCGGCAGCACGGCCTGCTTGACGCGGGACAGCTCGCCGATGACCAGCTCGCGCTTCAGCTCGAGCCCGGCGACGAAGAAGAACAGGGCGAGGAGACCGTCCTTCGCCCAGTCGCCGATGCTGAGGTTCAGGTGCAGCAACTCCGGGCCGAGCCGGAGGTCGCGCAGTGCGTGGTAGCTGTCGCGCAGCGGCGAGTTGGCCCAGATCAGGGCGACCGCGGTCGCGCCGAGCAGGATGAGCCCGCCGGTGGTTTCGGTGCGCAGGTAGCGCGCGAACTCGGTCAAGGGGCGGGACACGGGCGGCTCCTGGGGTCGCTGATCACTGTTGCCGACCAGACTTCCCGGCGCACCTTGGCCGATTTTAATGCTTCTTTGTCACGGACCGTTATGGCCGCCGCCACACGGGGTGGCGGTGGTGGGTAACGCGGTGTGCTCATAGCATGCCAAGCGACAACGAAGTCCGAGCCAAAGGAAGACAGAGTTGTGAGCACCTCAACCGAGGTCCAGCAGGACACGAGGTTCTTCGGGCACCCACGAGGGCTGGCGAACCTCTTCGGCGTGGAGATGTGGGAACGCTTCTCCTTCTACGGGATGCTCGGCATCCTGCCGATCTACCTCTACTACAAGGTCGAACAGGGCGGCCTGGGCCTGGCCCAGGAGTCGGCGCTCGGCATCGTCGGCGCGTACGGCGGCCTGGTGTACCTGTCCGCCGTCGTCGGCGCCTGGGTCGCCGACCGGTTGCTCGGCTCCGAACGGACGCTGTTCTTCAGTGCCGTGCTGATCATGATCGGCCACATCAGCCTGGCGCTCCTGCCCGGCCTGGCCGGTATCGGCGTCGGTCTCGTGTGCGTCGCGCTGGGCAGCGGCGGGCTGAAGTCGAACGCGACGGCGATCGTCGGCACTCTCTACGCCGAAGGCGACGAGCGCCGCGACGCCGGTTTCACGATCTTCTACATGGGCGTCAACCTCGGTGCCTTCGTCGGGCCGCTGCTGACCGGGCTGGCGCAGACCGAGGTCGGCTTCCACCTCGGCTTCGGCCTGGCCGCGATCGGCATGGCACTGGGCCTGATCCAGTACACGCTGGGCCGCAAGAACCTCGGTGAGAAGGCCAAGGAGGTGCCGAACCCGCTGCCGTCGTCGCATCGCCTGCTGGCCGTCGGTGCCGTCGTCGTGCTGGTCGCCGCGATCGTGACGCTGGTGCTGACCGGCGTCGTCAACCCGGGCAACCTCGCCGACGTCGTCGTCTGGGTGGTCGGCGTGATCTCGGTGGCCTACTTCGTCGTCATCCTGACCAGCCGCAAGATCACCGGCGACGAGCGCAGCCGGGTGTTCTCGTTCATCCCGATGTTCATCGCCAGCGCGGCGTTCTTCTCGCTGTACCAGCAGCAGTTCACCGTCGTCGCGGCCTACACCGACCAGCGGCTGAACCGGGACCTGTTCGGCTGGCCGATGCCGGTGTCCTGGGTCAACTCGATCAACCCGGTGTTCATCATCGTGTTCGCCCCGATCCTCGCGGCGCTGTGGACGAAGCTGGGTGAGCGCCAGCCGTCGACGCCGATCAAGTTCGTGCTCGGCACGGTGCTCATGGGTGTCGCGTTCCTGCTGTTCCTGCCGATGGTGGGCAGCGGCAAGAACGCCAGCCCGCTGTTGGCGATGGTCGGCATCCTGTTCGTCTTCACGATCGCGGAGCTGTGCTTGTCACCGGTCGGGCTGTCACTGTCGACGAAGCTCGCGCCCGAGGCGTTCCGGACGCAGATGGTCGCGCTGAACTTCCTGTCGATCTCGTTCGGCACGGCGATGTCGGGCAAGCTCGCCGAGTACTACTCGGTCGACGACGAGACGCCGTACTTCGGCACGGTCGGCGGCGTCGCGATCGCCATCGGGCTGCTGCTCCTGGCGGCGACGCCCTTCATCCGCAAGCTGATGAAGGGCGTGCACTAGTCATCCGACGGTGACGCCGAAGAGCACTCCGACGAAGTAGGTCACCACCATCGTGAGGGCGCCGACCCCGACGTTGCGGAGGATCGCGCGCCCCACGTTCGCGTCGCCGAGCCTCGCGCTGATCCATCCGGTCAGCGTGAGGCCGACGACGACCGCGGCCGCGCACGCCCACACCCGCAGGGAGACGCCGGCCCAGGCGATGGACAGGAGCGGCAGCAGCGCGCCGACGGAGAACGCGATCAGCGACGCCCACGCCGCCTGCCACGGACTGGTCAGGTTGTCCGGGTCGATGCCCAGCTCGGCCTCCGCGTGCGCCTGCAGGGCGTCGTTGTCGGTCAGCTCGCGGGCGACCCGGCCGGCCAGCTCCGGCGAAAGCCCTTTCCGCTCGTAGATCTCGGCGAGCTCGCGCTCCTCGGCCTCCGGCATCGTCTTGAGCTCCTGCTTTTCCAGCCGGAGCAAGGCCTGTTCGGTGTCGCGCTGGGTGCTCACCGAGACGTATTCCCCGCCGGCCATGGAAAAGGCGCCGGCGACGAGCCCGGCGATTCCGGCGGTGAGGATCGTGGTGCTTTCGGTGGTCGCGCCGGCCACGCCGACGACGATCCCGGCGACGGACACGATCCCGTCGTTCGCCCCGAGAACCCCGGCCCGCAGCCAGTTCAGCTTGCCGCCCACGCCCTCGTGCGGTTCGTGGGCGTGTTCCACGGCGTCGCCGTCGATCGTTTCGGTCACCGGACCAGTGAAACACGAACGGAGAATCGTGGCGAGACCTCCGGTTTGGGTCAGGTTCGCCTAATTAACGCGTGCCTTGCCTAAGCCAGTCCTGTGTGGACTCGGCGGTTCTGGGTCATCATGGGCGGCATGGACGAGCAAGTGTGGCAGCCGCTGACGACGGTCGAGGGCCGGCCGCTCCAGGGCGGCGAGGGCCGGTTCCGGCAGCTGGAGACGGCGGAGAGCGGTCTGGCGTACTTGATCCACTACCCGGCCGGGGTGGCTTCGCCGACGCACGCCCACGACCACGACTCGATCGTCTACGTCCTATCGGGCCGGCTGCGGGGCGCGGTCGACGGCGTCGAGGCGGAGCTGGAGCCGGGGGATTCGGTACTGCACCCGCGCGGCGTGGCCCACCACGTGGAGGCCCTGACGGACTCGATGTGGGTGGAGTTCAAGTCGCCCCTGCCGGGACGTCCGCCGATCGCCTGAACTGCTCCGAGCGCGGAAACGCCCGGCCCCGCCAACGCGGGACCGGGCGTCTCCCGGAGTGAAGCCTCAGGCGTCCAGCTCGGCGAGGGCCTGCTTGGCCTTCTCGAGCTCGGCCTCCAGCGCCGCGACCTTCGCCGCCTGCGCCTCGCGGGCCTGGTTGATCACCTCGTCGATCGGGCCCGACAGGTCCGCGTGCAGCTCCTTCGCCGCGCGCGAGACGGCCGCCGCCGGGATCTCGAGGCCCTTCGCGACCCACTTGGCGCCGTTCTTCAGCTCGGCCTGCCACTCGCCGTCGGCGGTGCCGGTGACGGTGAGGGTCAGCTCGACCGTGCGGGTCTTCTTCGCCGTCGACGCCGTCGCACCCTTCGGGCGGCCGCGCTTCGGCTTGGGGGCCTCCTCGGCGGCGGGCTCGGTCGAGCCCTCCTCGGAGGTGGACGCGGACTCGGTGACGGTCGCCTCGGCGGTGGACAGCTCCGGAGCCGGGACCTCGGCCGTTTCCTCGTCGTGCGTCAGGACATCCACGGTCATCGTCGTGTCGTCTCCTTGCCCGGGAAGGGGGTGTGGTTCGCGGCACAGCGTAGAACATGCGTTCGAGCCGCGCCACTCGGGGGTGTCATGACAGAGCCCCTCCGGCGCGAAGCCGGAAGGGCTCTGACGGGAGAACGCTAGCTCACTCCTCGGACTTGCCCGACTTCAGGCCCGACGAGATCAGGTCCATCACCGACGAGTCGGCCAGCGTGGTGACGTCGCCGACCTGGCGGTTCTCCGCGACGTCGCGCAGCAGCCGGCGCATGATCTTGCCCGAGCGCGTCTTCGGCAGCTCCGGCACGACCATGATCTGCCGCGGCTTCGCGATCGGCCCGATCTCCTTCGCGACATGGTTGCGCAGTGCCTGGATGGCCTCCTCGCCCCCGTCGACGGCGTTGCCGCGGAGGATGACGAACGCGACGATGCCCTGGCCGGTCGTCGGGTCGGTCGCGCCGACGACCGCGGCCTCGGCCACCGTCGGGTGCGACACCAGTGCCGACTCGACCTCGGTGGTCGAGATGCGGTGGCCGGACACGTTCATCACGTCGTCGACGCGGCCCAGCAGCCAGACGTCACCGTCATTGTCGTACTTCGCGCCGTCGCCGGCGAAGTAGAAGCCCTGGTCCTTGAAGCGCGACCAGTACGTGTCGCGGAAGCGCTCCTCGTCGCCCCAGACGCCCCGCAGCATCGACGGCCACGGCTTGTCGAGCACCAGGTACCCGCCACCGCCGGGCCCGACCTCGGTGCCGGTGTCGTCGACGACCTTCGCGGAGATGCCCGGCAGCGCCTTCTGCGCCGAGCCCGGCTTGGTCGAGGTGACACCCGGCAGCGGCGAGATCATGATCGCGCCGGTCTCGGTCTGCCACCACGTGTCGACGATCGGGGTCTTGCCCGCGCCGATGTTCTCGCGGTACCAGATCCACGCCTCGGGGTTGATCGGCTCGCCGACCGAGCCCAGCACCCGCAGCGACGACAGGTCGTACTTCTCCGGGATTTCCGCGCCCCACTTCATGAACGTGCGGATCAGCGTCGGTGCGGTGTAGTAGAGGGAGACCTGGTACTTCTGGACGATCTCCCAGTGCCGGCCCTCGTGCGGGGTGTTCGGCGTGCCTTCGTAGACGACCTGCGTGACGCGGTTGGCGAGCGGGCCGTAGACGATGTAGCTGTGGCCGGTGATCCAGCCGATGTCCGCGGTGCACCAGTAGACGTCTTCGCCGGCCTTGTGGTCGAAGACGTTGTGGTGCGTGTACGCCGTCTGCGTCAGGTAGCCGCCGGAGGTGTGCAGGATGCCCTTCGGCTTCCCGGTCGTGCCCGACGTGTAGAGGATGAACAGCGGGTGCTCGCTGTCGAAGGCTTCGGGAGTGTGCTCTTCGGACTGTCCGTCGACGAGTTCGTGCCACCAGAGGTCGCGGCCGTCGGTCCACGGGACGTCGCCCTCGAGCTTGTCGCCCGTGCGCTTGACGACGATGACCTTCTCGACGGTTTCGGCGCCTTCGAGCGCTTCGTCGACGTTGGCCTTCATCGGCGCGGCCTTGCCGCGGCGGAACTGGCCGTCGGAGGTGATGACGACCTTCGCGGCGGCATCGTCGACGCGGGCCCGCAGCGCCGTCGGCGAGAAGCCGCCGAAGACGACGTTGTGCAGCGCGCCGATCCGCGCGCACGCCAGCATCGCGAAGATGGCCTCGGGGACCATCTGCAGCTGGATCGCGACGACGTCGCCGGCGGTGACGCCGAGGGACGCGAGTGCGTTGGCGGCCTTGGAAACCTCGGTCTTCAGCTCGGCGTAGGTGATGTCCCGCGTGTCACCCGGTTCGCCGACCCAGTGGATCGCGACCTGGTCGCCGTGCCCGGACTCGACGTGGCGGTCGACGCAGTTGTACGCGACGTTCAGCTTGCCGCCGACGAACCACTTCGCGAACGGCGCATTGGTCCAGTCCAGTACCGTGGTCCACTTCGTGTCCCACGTCAGCCGCTCCGCCTGCTTCGCCCAGAACGCTTCGCGATCGGCATCCGCCTCGGCGTAGAGATCGGCCTTCGCGTTGGCCTGGCCAGCGAATTCGTCGCTGGGCGGGAACGTACGGCTCTCGGTGAGCAGGTTGTCCAGGGCTGGGGACTGCTCGGTCATGGTTGCAAGGCCTCCTGTAGTGCGCCGATCACCGGCTAGCGGCACGCTAGCGACGTTAGTCCGCCTTGTAAAAGGTTGCACCCACGTTGCCCGGTCGTTTCACCGAGCCAGGCGAGTCGCGGTGACTAAGCGTTCGTTCAGCCGTGCCTTCGCGGCCGGCCACTCCGGCGCCAGCATCGAATAGAGGACGGTGTCGCGGGACGAGCCGTCCGGCCGGATCCGGTGCGCGCGCAGCACGCCTTCGCGAAGCGCGCCAAGTCGCTCGATGGCGCGTTGCGAACGCAGGTTGCGGAGGTCCGTCTCCCACGCGACCCGTTGCGCGCCAAGGGTTTCGAACGCGTGCGTGAGCAGGACGAGCTTCGCCTCGGTGTTCAGCCCGGTGCGTTGCCAGTCCGCGCCGATCCACGTGTGCCCGATCGAGAGGATCCGGTGCGCCTCGACGACCTGGTAGTACGACGTCGTCCCGGCGACGCGGCCGGACGTGACGTCGATCTGCGCGAACGCCCGGCGCGCGGGGTCGGCGAGCGCCTCCTCGACCATCCGCTCCGCAGCCGGAAGATCCCCCGGCTGCCGGATGCTCAGCCACGCCCAGATGCCCGGGTCGGCGCCGGCTTCGAGGAGGCCCTTGGCGTGGCCGGGCGTCAACGGCTCCAGGCGGACGTGCTCGCCGGACAGGGTCGGTCGGGTGCTCCAGTCGCTCACGTGATCACCGTAAGCACGGTAATGGCTTCCTGTGATAGCCAATTTCCGAGCATTTCCAGAGGCCACTTCGGCGTTGCCTATGCTCGGCGGACCACGACGAAGGGCGAGATCGATGGCCGAAGAGCGGGAAGAGCTGAGCTGGGAGCTGTTCGGCACGGCGAGCCGTGAACTGGCTCACACCATCGCCGACGACGGCTTCGCGCCGGACCTCGTCCTGTCCATCGCCCGCGGCGGCCTGTTCGTCGCCGGCGCGCTCGGCTACGCGCTCGACGTGAAGAACCTGCACGTGATGAACGTCGAGTTCTACACCGGCGTCGACCAGCGCCTCGACCTGCCGGTGATGCTGCCGCCGGTGCCCAACGTCGTCGACCTGACGAGCAAGAAGGTGCTGATCGCCGACGACGTCGCCGACACCGGCGCCACGCTCAAGCTGGTCCGCGACTTCTGCCTCCAGCACGTCGCCGAGGTGCGCTCGGCGGTCGTCTACGAGAAGCCGCACTCGACGGTCAAGTGCGAGTACGTCTGGCGGCACACCGACCGCTGGATCAACTTCCCGTGGTCGGTGCTGCCGCCCGTGGTCTCCCGCGAAGGCCAGGTCCTCGATGCCTGATCCGCTGAAGCCCCTCCTCGACCTCGAAGGCGTCGCGGCGGCCGCGAAGTCCGCGCAGGACGCCGTGTTCGCGGTCCACCGCCTCCCCGCGAACCTTCGCGGCGGCGCGGCGACCGCTGCCGAAGCGTCGGTCCGCGCGGCGCGGGCGTCGGCGGGGATCGAGGGCGCGAACCCGGAACTGCCCGCCGACGGCGCGGTGGCCGACCCGGTCCTGGCGGGCGCGCTGCGCGTCGCGGAGACGTTGGAGACGCTGCTCCCGACGTGGCGCCGCGCGCCCATGCAAGCCTTGGCGCGCATGCACGTTCTCGCCGCGGCGGACCTCGTCGACGACCCGGATGCGTTGGGGCGCCCGCATTCCGGCGGCGGCCGCCTCGAACTGCTCGCCCAGCTCGTGACGGGCGCGACGTCGGTACCGGGCCCCGTCCTGACCGCCGTCGTGCACGGAGAACTGTTGGCGCTCAAGCCGTTCGGCAGCGCGGACGGCATCGTGGCCCGCGCCGCGGCCCGGCTGACGATGGTCGCGACGGGCCTGGACCCGAAAGCCTTGAGCATTCCCGAAGTCGCGTTCTTCCGCCGCGTTCCGCGTTATCTCGAAGCGGCGGAAGGATTCGCGAGCGGGACGCCGGAAGGCGTACGCGCGTGGCTGCTCTTCAACTGCGAAGCATTCGAAGCGGGGGCGCGCGAAGCGAAGAGCATTTCGGATGCGGCTTCTTAAGCGGACAGCTTCGCCGACCATTTCTCTTCGATCCGCCCGAACCGCCACACCGCCAGCGCGATCACCCAGGTGAGCACGAACAGCCCGACGATCCCGAAGCCGACGTAGTCCAGGTTCACCGAAGCGATCGCGGCCAGCGGACCCGACGTGATGGCCAGCTTGTCGGCGAGGATCGACACCAGCTCGATCGTGCCGATGACGAACGCGACGGCTACCGACAGCGCCGTCACCGTGAGGTTGTAGAAGATCTTGCGCACCGGCCGCGCGAACGCCCAGCCGTACGCGAAGTTCATGAAGCAGCCGTCCACGGTGTCGAACAGGCTCATCCCGGCGGCGAACAGGATCGGCAGCACGAGGATCGCGTACCAGGGCAGGGCGAACGTCGCGGCGCCCGCGGCGAGCACGAGCAGGCCGATCTCCGTCGCGGTGTCGAAGCCCAGCCCGAACAGCAACCCGACCGGGTAGATGTGCCACGGCTTGCGCACGGCCTTCGTCGCCCCGCGCAGCACGCGGTTCAGCAGACCACGGTTGTCCAGTTGGTGCTCCAGCGCGGCCTCGTCGAACTCGCCGTGGCGCATCCGCCGGAACACTCGCAGGATGCCGATCAGCACCCCGAGGTTCAGGATCGCGATCACGTACAGGAACACGCCGGACACCGACGTCCCGATCAGGCCGGTGGCGTTGTGCAGCGCCGACGAGCCGTCCTCGACCTGCCCGGCCAGCGCGCGGACGCCCAGGGAAAGCAGCAGGCACAGCGCGAAGACGATCGTCGAGTGCCCGAGTGAGAACCAGAAGCCGACCGACAGCGGGCGCTGGCCGTCGGCCATCAGCTTGCGGGTCGTGTTGTCGATCGCCGCGATGTGGTCGGCGTCGAACGCGTGCCGCATGCCGAGCGTGAACGCCGTGACGCCCAGCCCGATCCCGAACACGCCGGAGGTGCCCAGCGCGTAGTGGTGAGGTGCGACGAAGGCCGCCAGCACGACCCAGCCCACGACGTTGAGGAGCAGGACGAACCCGGCCATCCCGCCGATCGACACCCACTCGCGGCGCGACAGCGCGCGCCGCGAGTCCTCCGTGTCCGCCATCGCCCACCCGCCTTCCCTCATCTGAGAGGTTAGACAGGTGAACAGATGAACGGCAATGAAGTTCTAGCTGGCGCGCACTCGCACCAGGTCCAACGCCTTGCGCACGTGCCCGCCCGACGCGTGCAGTGCCTTCGCCGCGCTCTTGACGTCCTCCCCGGACAGCAAGTGCACCAGCGCCACCTTGAGGTCGCCCCCGGCCTCGGTGAGCGCGTCCGAGCAGTCCGCCATCGTCATGCCGGTGGCTTCCTGCAGGATCCGGATGGTCCGGCCGCGCAGCTTCGCGTTCGTCGCCCGCATGCTGACCATCAGGTTGGAGTAGGTCCGGCCCAGCTTGATCATCGTCGCCGTGGAGAACGACGTCAGGATCATCTTCTGCGCCGTGCCCGCCTTCATCCGGGTCGAGCCGGCGATCGCCTCCGGGCCGGTGTCGACGGCGATGAGCACGTCGACGCCCGCCGGCTTGGCGGCCTTCGGGTTGCCCGACACCAGGCCGGTGCGGGCGCCCTGGCGCGACGCGGCCAGCAGCGCGCCCAAGACGTACGGCGTCCGGCCCGACGCCGTCAGCCCCAGCACGAAGTCGCCCGGCTGGACCATGGCGGCCAGCTCGGCCGCGCCGGCCCCGTCGTCGTCCTCCGCGTTTTCGACGGCCTGGCGCAGCGCGCGCTCGCCGCCGGCGTGGTGCGCGATGAACCAGTCCGCCGGCACGTTGAACGTCGGCACCAGCTCCGCCGCGTCCAGCGTGGCGAGGCGCCCGGACGTCCCCGCGCCGACGTAGTGCACCCGGCCGCCGGCCCGCAGGGCGTCCACCGCGTAGTCCACCGCGCGCGCCACCTGGGGCAGCACCGCGGCCACGGCGCCGGCGACCGTGCGGTCCTCGGCGTTGATCGCGCCGAGGATCCCCGCGGTGGACATCAGGTCGATGTCCGTGGTGCGGGGATTGCGGGTTTCGGTCGGCGAATCGACGTGCACCGCCTGCGTGGGGACGGTCATCATGCGCCTCACATTTTCTTCGGTCATTACTTGCCGGTTTCCCGCGGACGGCGACGACCGTCCGGCCTGACCCCCAAGCGGTGCGAGCCGACCGCGTCCCTGGTCGCGTCCAGGGCGTTGACCGACGCGTCCATGTGCCGCTGCGCGACGCCGATGAACAGGCAGTCGATGACGGTGAGCTGGGCGATGCGGCTCGCCGTCGCTCCCGAACGGAACGTGGTTTCCCGTGCTGCCGTGGTCAAAACGTAATCGGCGACCTCGGTGATCGGGGACCGCGGGAAGTTCGTCACGGCGATGGTGATCGCGCCGTGCTCGCGGGCCACCCGCAGCGCCTCGACGGTGTCGGTGGTCGCGCCGGTGTGCGAGACGCCGATCGCGACGTCACCGGGGCTCAGCACCGCGGCCGAGGTGAGCATGATGTGCGTGTCCGACCACGAGAAGCACACGCGGCCGATGCGGTGCAGCTTCTGCTGCAGGTCCGCGGCGACGAACGCGCTGGCGCCCACGCCGTAGACGTCCGCGCGGCCGGCGTTCGCGACGACCTCGATCACGCGCTCCAGCGTGGCGACGTCGAGCTGGTCGGCCGTCTCCTCGACGGCGCGCGCGTCGGCGAAGCTGACCTTGCCGATGACGGCCGCCAGGTCGTCCTCCGGGCCGATCTCGCCACCGAGGTTGCGCGTGGTGCGCGCCTCGGTGCGGGCGGTGTCCGCGGCCAGCGCGATGCGCAGCTGCGGGTACCCCCCGACGCCGACGGCCTTGCAGAAGCGCGTCACCGTCGTCTCGCTCGTGTTCGCGGCCAAGGCGACTTCGGTGATGCTGCGTCTCGCGACGTGCGCGGGATCCTCCAGCACCACCTTCGCCACGCGCTGCTCGGCGCGGGCCAGTCCGGGGAGCAGGGACCGGATCCGCACCAGCGGGCTGGAGTCCGCGTCCCGCACGGCCGTCTGGACCGCTACGGTCTCGGACGGTGCCGAGCCGACTACGGATTCGGTATCACTCATCGTCGGAAAGTTACTAACCGTCGGCATCTGCGACAAGGCTACCCACACCCTTCGGTCGGATCGCAACCCGTCCGTGTCTGCGGATCTGGATTTGCGATTAATCACTGACCAGAAAGTCGCCAACCAGGTCGGTCTTGTTAACGAGGTCAAGCTAACGACTTGGCAACTTAGTGTCGCAGCGCAAACGGCAAGAGGACGGTTAATTCGGCCGAAAGTTCGACAGTCGGCGACAGCGGTGTCACCTTGAGCTCAACTGCCAACCCTCAGCGACGAAAACGGCCGGGTTCCGTTCACCGTCGAGGAGTGATCGGCCGCTCTCGGTGACTTTCACACCGTCGACCGAAACACCGCGCCCGGTGTAGTTCGGATCGGTGCTGTAACGCCACCGGAGGCTCACCGACGCGCCATGGGGCAGCGGACCGCTCGCCTTCCACCAGGCACGGTGCCCGTGCCCGGAGAGCGACGTCACATCTCCGGAGGGTGCGCCCGGCCCCGATACCGATAGCGCGACCGGTTGCCAGTTCACCCCGTCGGTGGACGCCTGCAGCTGTAGTGGATCAGTGCTTCCCTCGGTGTCCACGAAGGCGTAGAAGGACACCCGCGCTTGATCACTTTGCGTAGTAAATGGTCGAGTACTCAGCGTGGCCACGCTGGCATTACCCAGCGTGCTCGTCCACGCGTCCTTCCCCACCTCGGGCTGGACGGCCATGGCCCTGGCCAGCGACGTCGCCCACACCTGGCGCGCGGTGTTGATCGAGCCCCAGCTGCGGCTCGGGTGCACGCGGTTGGTCAGCAGGATCGCGAAGGAGCGCGACTCCGGGTCGATGACCAGCGTCGTCCCGGTGAAGCCGGTGTGCCCGGCGGTGACCGGGGAGGCCAGCGCGCCCATGTACCAGGGCTGGTCGAGTTCGAAGCCCAGGCCGTGCGAGTCGTCGGGGAACTGCTGGTTGTAGTTCGTCAGCATCTGCCGCACGGTCTCCTGGCGCAGGATCCGGTGCCCGCGGTAGGTGCCGCCGTTGAGGATCGTCTGGGCGAGGGTGGCCATGTCGTTCGCGGTGCTGAACACCCCGGCGTGCCCGGCGACGCCGCCGAGCGACCACGCGTTCTCGTCGTGCACGCTGCCGCGCACCATCCCGCGTGGCGGGTTGGCCTCGAACTCCGTCGCGGCGATCCGGTTCAGCTTCGACGCGGGCGGGTTGTACCCGGTGTCGGCCATGCCCAGTGGCGCGGTGATCCGGTCGTGGACCACCTTGTCCAGGGTCTGCCCGGTCAGCTTCTCGACGATGAAGCCGAGGGTGAGCAGGTTGATGTCGGAGTAGAGGTACGTCGTGCCCGGCTTGTTCTTCAGCGGGCTGTCGAGCACCGCCTGCCGGCGCGACGGGATGTCCGGGTAGCCGGCCCACAGCGACGGGATCGGGTCGGCGTCGAACCCGGAGACGTGCGTGAGCAGCATCTTGATCGTGATGGCGGCCTTGTCGCCGGTGGCGAACTCCGGGAAGAAGCGGCTCACCGGCGTGTCGATGGTCAGCTGACCGCGTTCGACGAGCTGCAGCACGGCGATCGAGGTGAACAGCTTCGAGATCGACGCCATGTCGAAGATGGTGTCGTTCTTCATGGGGACCTGCTGGTCAGCCGGCAGTTCGGTGCCCGCGGCATCGGCGTACCTGAGCGCGCCACCGACGGCGTACCGGTCGACGACCACGCCGTCGTGGGCCAGGAGGCCGACCGCGCCGGAGAAGTGCGGGTGCCCGGTGGCGTCCGGCGTCGTCCAGCTCGCGAGGAAGTCCTCGGCGGCCTTGATCGGCGCCGGGTCGAGGTTCACCTCTCGGGGACTTCCGGTGCGCAGCGTCGTCCACGGCGGGGCGAAGCCCTGCTGCGGCCGGTCGAAGCGGCCCGCGTCGTCGTGGTGTCCGGTGATGGCGCTGGCTCCCGAGGTAAGCGTGGTCAGCGCGACCAGCACTCCGGTGGCCGCGGCGATGACCTTCCTAGCACGCACGAGTTCCCCCTCAGCGGTAGAGCAGGTGGCGACGACGTTTCCGGTCGAACTCGGCCAGCTCGGCCCGCCAGGCCCCGGTGACCTCGTCGACGCCCGCGCCGGCGTCGACCATCGTCCGGAGCCGGTCCGACCCGGAGAGCTTGTCGATGTAGTTGTCGGGCCGCCAGGCGAAGACGTCCGGGTGCAGTGCCTTCGCCGTCACGAGCATGGCGACCGCGGTCCGGATCGCGTCGAAGGCCCGCGGGTCGTCGACGCTCACCTGCACGCCCCCGCAGGTCTGGTTGACGAACTTGCTGAACGTCGGCACGAAGTAGATCTCGCGGAACCTCGCCCCGGGCAGCCGCAGCTCTTCGAGCTTCTCGCGCCAGCGCCAGTCGAGCCCGGGCGCGCCGATGATCTCGAACGGCCGGGTCGTCCCGCGGCCCTCGGAGAACACGGTGCCTTCGAACATGCCGGTGCCCGGGTAGACGAGCGCCGTGTCCGGCGTCGGCATGTTCGGGCTCGGCAGCACCCAGTTCAGCCCGGTCTGCGCGAAGAGCGTGTCGCGCTGCCAGCCGCGTACCTGGATGATTTCCAGCTTTTCGAGCCGGACGCCTTCGCCGGGCAGGAACTCTTCGGCGAAGAAGTGCGCCAGCTCGCCGACGGTCATGCCGTGCTGCTGGACGATCGGCTTCTTCCCGATCCCCGAGGCGAACTTCGGGTCGAGCAGCGGGCCGGCCGCCCGGCCGCCGATCGGGTTCGGCCGGTCGAGGACGACGAAGGCGGCCTTGACCTGCGCCGCGGCCACCATCGCCGTGTAGAGCGACCAGATGTAGGTGTAGAAGCGCGCGCCGACGTCGGCGATGTCGAAGACGACAGTGTCGACGCCCGCTTTGGTAAAGAGCGAAGCGAGCTTCGTCGCGTCGACGCCGTACGCGTCATACACGGGCACGCCGGTGCGCGGGTCCGTGTAGTCGCCTTCGGAGCCGCCGGCCTGCGCGCTGCCGCGGAAGCCGTGCTCGGGCCCGAAGGCCGCGACCGGCTTGACACCGGCCGCGACCATCGAGTCGACGATGTGGTCGCCGTTCAGCAGGACCCCGGTCGGGTTCGACAGGACGCCGAGCTTGCGGCCCTTCAAGGGCCCCCAACCTTGCGCGGCCAGCTGCTCGGCGCCGGTGAGAACCCGCCCCGGGCGGTTTTCCGGCTCGGCCCCGGCGACGGCGGAGCCGCCCGCCAACGCCGGGACCGCGAGCGCACCCGCGCCGAGGAAGTGGCGCCGGTTCAGGTTCACCAGGTCAGCCCGTGGCCGAAGGGGTACTTCACGGTGTTCACGTCGGCGCCCGCCGGGATGTCGACCGGCAGCTTCCCGACCGGCTTCGTCTCGCCGAGGATCACCTTGGCCAGCGCCTCCAGCGTCGGCCCGATGTAGCCGTACGTCGCCAGCCAGGTCTTCACCGTGGATGCGTAACCGGCGTCGTACGGGATCTGCGCGGCGACCGCGACGACCGGCTTGCCGGTGGCCTGCAGCGCGTCGAGGAGCTTCGTCTGCCGCGGGTAGGCGCCGATGTTGTTGGTCAGCACGACGACGAGGTCGACGTTCTTGGCGTTCGCGACCGCCTGGGCGATCTGGGCGTCCGTCGGGGCTTGGCCGGTCTGGTACGCCGTCGCGGCCGTGCCGTGCGCGGTCAGCTTCTGCGCGAGCGTCGCCGTCGTCGAGACACCCCAGCCGGTCACGAGAGTGCTCGCGGGCTTCTGCTTGAGCGGCAGGACGCCGGCGTCGTTGGCGATCGCCGTGATGCCGCGGTCGGCGATGTCCTGCGCCGTCTTGAGGTTCGCCGGCGTGCCGACGGTCCTCATCACCCGGTTCGGATCGTTGAACGGCGAGAAGAGGATGCCGCGTTCGAACTTCAGCTTCAGCACGCGAAGCACGCTCTGGTCGATCCGCTGCATCGGGATGTCGCCGGACTTCACCGCGTTGAGCACCGCGTTGATGGCGACGTCGAGGTGCACCGGCATGAGCAGCTGGTCGACGCCGGCCTTGAGCGCGAGGACCGGGATCTCGGCGTCGCTGTGCATCTCGCGCACGCCCTGCATTTCGAGGGAGTCGGTGATGACGACGCCGTTGTAACCCAGCTCGCCCCGCAGCTTGCCGGTGACGATCGGCTTCGACAGCGTCGCCGGCTCCAGCGACGGGTCGAGGCTGGGGAACTGGATGTGCGCGGTCATGATCGAGTCGATGCCGGCCTTGATGGCGGCCTTGAACGGCGGCACGTCGATGTCACGCCACTGCTGCTCGGTCCGGTCGATCCGGGGCAGGCCGGTGTGGCTGTCGGTGGCCGCGTCGCCGTGGCCGGGGAAGTGCTTGGCGGTCGCCGCGACGGTCTTCGTCGGCAGGTCGGAGTCCTGGTAGCCCTTGACCTCGGCGGTGACGAACTGGCTCGCCAGGCCGGGCTGCCCGGCGAAGGAGCGCACGCCGATGACCGGGTTGGCGGGGTTCGAGTTGACGTCGGAGTCGGGCGCGAAGTCCTGGTTGATGCCGACGGCACGCAGTTCGTGGCCGAGGATCGTGGCGGCCTTCGTCGCCCTCGCCGGGTCCCGGCCGGCGGAGATGGCCATCGAGTTCGGGAACTCCGTGGCGGGCGCGCCCATCCGGGTGACGGTGCCACCCTCCTGGTCGGCGCCGATCTGCAGCGGGATGTGCGCCCCGCTGCCGATGGCGGCCTGCTGGAGGCCGTTGGACAGCTTCGCGACCTGGACGGGGTCGTCGAAGTTGTCGCGCGTGTCGTTGTTGAAGTAGATGACGCCGCCCAGGTGGTACTTCTGGATCACCTGAGCAGGGGTGTCGACGCCGAAGTCGGTCTGGTTCTTCGGGTTCACCTCGTCGGCCGACTTGCCGTTCACCCAGGTCACGAACAGCTGGCCGACCTTCTGCTCGAGCGTCAGCCCACGCAGTGCCTGCGTCGCCGCGGCCTCCGCCTGTGCGCTCGCGGTCACCCGCGGTGCGCTCGCCGCGGTCGCGACACCCACACCGGTGAGGGCGAGCACCCCCGCGACGGGCAGGGCGAGCGCATGGAACCTCCGATTTCGGGTCGTCACGACCAGCCTCCCAGAAAGTTGCGGCGCCCGGCGGACGTCAGAAGTCCACTCGGAGGCGCCGGTATCGGGAAGCTACTCACCGAATCCGTCGATGTCCATCGACCGACGGCACCAACGGAGGAGTTCGTACCCGGATCGGTAAGAAACTCGCCGTTCGCACCGTGCAGGGGGGTCCGAACGGGTGGCGGGGCACTCCAGGCACAAAACGAGGCGGCGCCCGTGGCCTAGGGCCGACGGGCGCCGCCTGCAGAGCGCGAACTTCTCGGGCGACCAAGCGTGCAACTCTGGTCGTACCTACATGGACTCGGCGTGTGGCGTCCCACTACGCAGTCCCTAGACGACGAGCCTCCCGCGGCGCGCTGCGCGTGGGTACCCGGAGTCCGCGCACGGAGGTTTGCCGGGGTGGAACAGGCTTCTCTTCTACCTGCTCCCTGGCCGACCGAACGTCCGCACCTACTTTCTACGCCGTGAGCCCGGTCACTTCAAGTGCGCGGACGGGTGCACCGGTACAGAGGCTGGATCGGGTGACATCGGCACCCTCCGCGACGGACAATTCGGGGCTGGGCCAAGCAAAGCGGAGGCCGTACGGCCGTGTGGGTGGATCGCCGCCGGCTATCGGGACCGACGGCGACGGTTGAGGCCGTACCAGGTCGCTCCGGCCGCCATCGCGCCGACGCCGAGCGCCACCATCCCCGCCGATCGGGTCGGGATCCGGCTGCGGAGAGACATGGGCCGCTCGAAGGCCAGGATCGGCCAGCCGCGGTCGAGCGCCTCGCGCCGCAGCAGCCTGTCCGGGTTGACCGCGTGCGGGTGCCCGACGACTTCGAGCAGCGGGATGTCGGTGCTCGAATCGGTGTAGGCGAAGCACTCGGCGAGGTCGTAGCCGTGGGTCGCGGCGAGCTGCTTCGCGGCGACGGCCTTGTTGGCGCCGTAGCAGTAGAAGTCGACTTCGCCGGAGTAACGGCCGTTGACGATCTGCATCCGCGTGGCGACGCTGCGGGTCGCGCCGAGCATTTCCGCCACCGGCGCGACGACCTCCTCGCCGGTCGCCGACAGCACGATGACGTCGTGCCCGTCCTCGCGGTGGCGCGCGATCAGCTCGGCCGCCTCCGCGTAGACGAGCGGATCGACGACGTCGTGCAACGTTTCGCGGACGATCGCCGAGACCTGCGCGACGTCCCAGCCGGCGCACAGCGCGGAAACCTCGGCCCGCAGCCGCTCGGTCTTGTTCTCATCGGCTCCGGCGAGCGAGAACACCAGCTGCGCGTAGGCACTGCGCAACGCCGCGCGACGGTTGATCAATCCTTCTTTGAGCAACGGTTTGCTGAACGCCAGCGCGCTCGACGAAGCGATGATCGTCTTGTCCAGGTCGAAGAACGCGGCCACCGCGTGCTCCGGGCCCGGGTTCCGGATGCGCGACGGCGCGCTGCTCGGTTCGGCCACGTGCCCAGGATAGGAGCTTGATCGCGGCGCGTCCCGTTGATCCGCCACCCGCGCGCCGTGGCGGGGGAAAATCCATGACAGGAAGGCACTTCCGGCGCGCTGTGCCGTTACCGAACTGTATGCCTCGCCCGCCGCGCGCACCGGCCACCGGCGGAGTTACAGTGAGGGAGCCCGGTGTCCAACCGGGCCGGTTCAGTCCGACCCCCCGGGGCTGAACCCACGGCGGCCCCCGTC
Source organism: Amycolatopsis sp. NBC_01488 (assembly GCF_036227105.1). NCBI lineage: Bacteria > Bacillati > Actinomycetota > Actinomycetes > Pseudonocardiales > Pseudonocardiaceae > Amycolatopsis > Amycolatopsis sp. NBC_01488. The sequence goes on from NZ_CP109434.1 coordinate 2,932,514, forward strand.
CCTCCCCCCTGGCGGGGGCCGCCCTCTTAACCTTCCTCTTGCATTTCGGTTCACGACGTCGGCGCGCGTCTTCTTGCCTTCGTCTTACCTTTCTCGATTCCGTTTTCGCGAGTCGGATCCGGCTTTCTTCGATACGGTCGAATCATCGAATGCGGATATTCCCGCCGTTTCCCGCCGCGCGTGCGTCGCGGGCGGGCGCGATCTTGTCACAACCCACCGACAAAACCGGCCCGCGAGCCCTCTGCCGGACGGCAGTTGTCCACAACACCCCGGTTGTCCACAGCCGCCCACTCGCCCCATTGCGCCCCCGAGCCGCCCACCGCGACGGTGGAACCCGGGCCACCCACGGCCCGCACCGATGACGGGGGAGGAACGCATGACGGGGGAACGACCGCTCGTGGTCGCCGCGGACGAAACCGTGCTCGACGAGATCCTGCGCGTGGCCGCGGTGGCGGGCTGCGAGCTCGACCGGGCACCGGATCTGACGGCGGCCCGCGGGCACTGGGCCCGGGCCCCGCTGGTGGTCCTCGACGAAGAAGCCGCGCGGCAGCCGCAAGTCCTGCCCCGCCGCGGCGGGATCCTCCTGGTCTGCAAGGGCAGTCCGGGTCCACGGACGTGGGAGCACGCGTTCCGCGTCGGCGTCGAGCGCGTGATCTCGTTGCCCGACGAGGAGACCGAGCTCGCGGGCGCGTTCGCCGACGTCGTCGAAGTCCCGGCGGAGGAGGCCGGCCTGGTCCTCGGCGTGGTCGGCGGCCGGGGCGGCGCGGGTGCGTCCGTCTTCGCCTCGACGTTGGCGCTGGCAGCCGACCGCGAGCCGGGCGGCGCCCTCCTGGTGGACTGCGACCCGCTCGGCGGCGGCCTGGACCTGTTGCTGGGCCTGGAAAAGACGTCCGGCCCCCGCTGGTCGGAGGTGCGGCTCAGCGGCCGCGTCTCGGTACCGGCACTGGCGGCAGCCCTCCCGCAACGAAGACATCGCGGCGGCAGCCTGCCGGTACTGGCGTGCGGTCGCGAGGGCGAGGGCCCCGCGGTCGAGTCCCTGTCGGCGGTCCTCACGGCCGGCCGTCGCGCCGGCCGCACGGTGGTCTGCGACCTCCCCCGCACCCTGAGTGGCGCGGCGGCGGAAGCGGCCGCGGTGGCCGACCTGGTGGTGCTGGTGGTCCCGGTGGAGTTCCGCGCCTGCATGGCGGCGAAGCAGGTGCTCCGAGGCCTGTCGGAACTGACGGCCCGCCTGGGCGTGGTCGCATGTGGACGATCCCGCGCCGGCGTCACACCGGTCCAGACGGCCGGCCTCCTCGGGCCGCCACTGCTGGCATCGATGGCTCCGGAGCGAGGCCTGCCATCGGCCATCGAGCGCGGCGAGTTCCCGGCCAAGCCGTCGGGCCCGCTGGCCCAGGCGGCAGCGGACGTCCTGTCGGTAGCCCGCCGCGAAGCCCGGGCAGCGGCCCGATGATCGCCCGCCTCCGCCCGCCGGGAGCGCCGATCAGAGTGGCCAACCTGCTCCTGCCGACAATCCTGACCCTCGCCGCCCGCGGCCCAGTGAGCGCGGCGAACTTCCTGACATTGCTACCGGGCACCCGCGTGACAGCCGGCCGTGCCTCCGACGACACCCAGCCCAAGGCGGTGAACCGATGACCACCGACTTCGTCGACCGCGTCCGCAACCGCCTCGCCGGCGACCGCCGCCAAGCCGATCCGGTCGCCGTCGCGACGGCGGTCCGTGCCGAAGCGGGTGGCGCGCTCGGCCACGTCGCGGTCCTCGACGCGGCACGCCAAGCCCGCGACGAGTTCATCGGCGCCGGCCCGCTGGCCCAGCTCCTCGAGGACCCGGCGACGACCGACGTGCTCGTCACCGGCCCGCACGAGGTCTGGACGGACGGTCCGGGCGGCCTCACCCGCACCGGCGTCCGCTTCACCGACGAGGAGGCCGTCCGCCGCCTGGCCCAGCGCCTCGCGCTCGCCGCCGGCCGACGGCTCGACGACGCCCAGCCCTATGTGGACGGCTGGCTGCCCGGCACCGGCCCCCACGGCCGCATCCGCGTGCACGCCGTCCTCCCACCGGTCGCGGCCGGCGGCACGTGCCTGTCATTGCGCGTCCTCCGCCCGGCCACGCACGACCTCACCGCGCTGCAGGAACTCGGCGCGTTCGACGCGAACGGCGCGAAGCTGCTGCGGACGGTCGTTTCGCGGCGGATGGCATTCCTCGTCACCGGAGGAACCGGCGCGGGCAAGACGACGCTCCTGGCCGCCCTCCTCGGCGCGGTCGATCCGGCCGAGCGGATCATCTGTGTCGAGGACGCCGGCGAACTACAACCGGCGCACCCACAGTTCGTCAGCCTCGTCGGCCGCCCGGCCAATGTGGAGGGTGCGGGCGCGGTAGGCCTGCCGGAGCTCGTCCGCCAGGCGCTGCGGATGCGTCCCGACCGGCTGGTGGTCGGCGAAGTCCGCGGTGCCGAGGTCGGCGCCCTGCTCACCGCCTTGAACACCGGCCATGACGGCGGCGCGTGCACAGTCCACGCCAACTCGCCGGCCGAGGTACCGGCCCGCATCGAAGCACTGGCGGCCCTCGGCGGCCTGGGTCGCGAAGCGGTGCACAGCCAGCTCGTCGCGGCGATCCGCGTGGTCCTCCACATGCGACGCGAGCCCGGCGGCCGACGACGTCTCGCAGAAGTCGGCGTGCTCCGCGCGGACCACGGCCGCGCGCGAGTCGTGCCGGTGTGGCGCGCCGGCCGCTGGACGGTCGACCGCCACCTGTTCGTCACGGCGGGAGCGATCGCGTGCTGACCCTGCTGCTGGTGCGCATCTCGTTGCTGGTGACCGTCTTCCCGCGCCGGCGAAGGAGGCCGCGATGATCACGCCGTGGTTCCCGCTCTGCGTCGGCGCGGCACTGGCGTGCTGGCCCGCGGCACCGACCCGCCTCGAGGCCGCGGTCGCGCAACCGACGACAGTGCACCTTCCCGACGTGTGGGCTGTGCTCCGATGGCTGCTCCCGGCTGGCCTCGCCTGCGTGCTGGCGGGACCCGGCGGCGCGATCGCCGCCGGCGTGCTGACGCTGGCGTGGCACCAGGAGCGCCAAGCCCATCGCCGAGCGACGACGGACCTGGAAGCGGCAGCCCACACGGCGACGGCCCTGCGCACCATGGTGTCCGAGCTCCGCTCCGGCGCCCACCCGGTGACGGCGGCCGAAGCGGCGGCGGAGGTCGTCCCGGCGGTGTCGAGCGACCTCCGGGCCCTGGCGACATCAGCCCGCCTCGACGGCGAGCTTCAGGCATCGGCCCTTCCGGAACTCGCGGCGGCCTGGACGTTGGGCAAGCGCTACGGCCTGCCCATGGCGGACGTCCTGAACGCGACCCGCCGCGACGCGGAAGCGAGCTTGACCTTCGCCCGCCGAGCGCGCGCGAAGCTGGCAGGCCCTCGGGCGAGCGCAGCGGTACTGACCGGTCTCCCGGCTTTGTGCATCGTGCTCGGCCAGGCGATGGGCGCGTCCCCGCTGCCAGTCCTGACCGAGAGCACGCCAGGTCAACTGCTCCTGGTGGTAGGCAGCATCCTGCTCTGGGCGGGAACGGCCTGGTGCCGAGCCCTGACCGGCAAGGTCCGCATCCGGTGACCGCAACGACCCGCCCGCGTCGGCCCTTCCTCAGCCGAGGACGGATCCGATGACCCCGACGGCACTCTTTCTCTGCGCTGCGGCGCTCCTCATCTGGCCGAGCAACTCGGCGGCAGCACGACGCTTCACCTGGCTGACCGGCACCGGAAACCCGGAGCCGCGCAGATGGCCGAGCGCGGTCCCACCCCTCGCAACGGCCTTGGGCGGCGTCTCGACGGCAGTTCTGGTCGGCGGCCTACCCGGCGCGGTCGCGGGCACCCTGGTCACCGCGACCGGATGGTGGGCGATCCGCCGCACCCGACGGCCGCGAGCACCGGGAATCGGCATAGCGGCCAAGCTGCGCCTCGCCGGCACGCTCGATCTCCTCGCGGCCTGCCTCCGCGCGGGACTACCGGTCCCGTCAGCCCTCGACGCGGTGGCCGACACCGCGCCGGCCGAGGCAGGCACGGCGCTGCGCTCGACCGCCGGCCTGCTCGCCCTCGGCTCCGGCCCGGAAGAGGCCTGGGCGCCGGTGCAGGCGGTCCCCGGCCTCGGCGAGCTGGCGGCCGCGGCCATCCGGACGTCCCGCTCGGGCGCGGCCTTCGCCACGTCGGCAGCCGACCTGGCCGGACGGTTCCGCGACGAGCTGGCCACCGAAGCGGAGGAACGCGCGGAACGAGCCGGAGTCGCTCTCGCACTGCCGGTCGGCCTGTGCTTCCTGCCCGCCTTCTTCTGCCTGGGCGTGCTGCCGGTCGTCCTCGGCCTGGCCGCACGTCTCGGCCCGCTCTTCTGACCAGTACCGAAGGGAATCCCATGCGCACGTTCAACCACCGGCCCGGCTCCGACGACGGGTCCACGACAGTCGAGTACGCGATCGTCACGGTCGCCGTCGCGGCTTTCGCGGCTGTCCTCTACACGTTGCTCACCGGCGACTCGGTGGTCTCCTGGCTCACGAGCTTGGTCATGAAGGCCCTGACGGTGCCGTCGTGAGATCCCGCGACGAAGGTGCGGTGACGGTAGAAGCGGCCTTCGGACTGGCCGGTCTGACCGTGGTGACCGTCCTCTTGATCGCGGGCTTGACGGTGCTGACAAGCCAGCTGCGCTGCACAGACGCAGCCCGCGAAGCAGCGCGGCTCCTGGCCAGAGGCCAACCCGAGGAGGCAGCGGCGGCGGTCCGCGAGATAGCCCCACCAGGCGCGAACCTCGACATCCAGCAGGCAGGAGACGCCATAACGGTCAAGGTGAGAGCCCACCCGGCAGGAGGCCTGCTCCCGGCGATCGACCTGAACGCAACGGCGTACGCGATGGCCGAGCCGGGAACGGGGGCGTCCGGTGCAGGTTGACCTCCGATCGCGGGCGCGTCGCGGACAGCGCCAGGGCGCCCACCGGAACGCCCGGGTTGCGGCTCGAACCTGGTGCCGGTCCGACACCCCGGTTGCCGGACCCAAGACCCGACAAGGCGTCCGCCGACCTGACAGTGGAGTGGCCACCATCTGGACAGCGATGGCGGTCGCCGCGCTGACCGGGGTGGCGGTGCTCGGCTTCTGGCTGGGCGCCGCGGTCCTCGCCCGCCACCGAGCCGAGACGGCCGCCGACCTGGGCGCACTCGCCGCGGCCTCACACGCGGTGGAGGGCCCAGCCCGAGCGTGCGAGCGCGCGAGATGGATCGCCGACCGGATGGCGGTCAGCCTCCTGACCTGCCGTTGGCAGCGCCTGGACGCCTTCATCGAGGTCCAGGCGCCAGGCTTGGGTTTCGCCGGACTGCCCGGCCCATCAGCCAGGGCTCGTGCCGGACCGACCGGTCAGCCGCCCTGAGTGCGCGGGGCAGCGCGCCCGGCGCGAAGACCGCCGACCACCAGGCAGCCAGTCCGGCGGCTCGCTCGCCGTGGTGACCACGCAGACCGCGGTGACCACCCAGAGGGCCGCGATCACCCACGCAGCGGTGACTCCCAGGACACCGCGATCGCCGGCACCGCCGTGACCACGCGTGCCGCCGCGGCAGCCCACGCGACCGTGACTACCCAGGCCGCGCCGACCACCCGCGGCCGTGACCGCGTACACCACCGCGACCGCCCACGCCAGCGTGACCGCTCGTCGCGACTCGTCCCGTCACCTCACCTCCGACAGCCCACCCGCCGCCACCGATGACCGGTGTGAGCCCCTCTCCGACCGTTCACCGGGACGCCCGCTCGCCGGACGCCGACCGGTCGGTATGCCACGGTGACCGGCTGATCCGTCCGGGCGGACGATGAGCGGCTGGTGGTCACGGGCAGCGGTCGGTAGTGCACGGCGAGCGGTCGAAACGGCTGTCCACCTGGGCCGATAGGACGCGCCTCGGCCGCCGTGTGCGTCTCCCGCGGTGGCGTGATCCCTGGGATTCGCACGACGAACGGTCCGCGGGCGGCTGCCGTTCACCGTCGATCCGCGCCGCCGGGTTCGGTCGGGCCGTAGGGATCACTGGGCGTTCATCGCCGCGTAACCACCGGTTGTCGCGTGGGGGTTCCGGGCAATGTGCAACTTGCCGTTAAGTGAGATGTGCGACACCACGACAGGGTCTAGCGGGTCGCGGAGAACCGAACCTAAGGCAGGAAAGACAATGTTGGACGCGAATTGGCCGGACAGCTGGCGGGGCGCCTTCCGCATCGAACTGCGGGCGGAGGCGATCGGTCTCGCCTGGCGTGGCTGGCCGGTGCTCCCGGGCGTCGACCCCGCTCCGCTCGGCGAAGGCGACGACCTCACCTGGCGCCGTCCGGTCCCGGCCAGTGACCACTGGCGCGAGCAGATCGGCACCCACGCCCACGAGGTCGCCACCTGGTTCTCCGACCGGACGCACAGCCTGCTCGTCGCCACCGGCACCGTGCTCGACGCCATCGAGGTCGACGACGAACTCGGCAAGCGCGCCTGCCGCCTGCTGCGCGCCCTCGGCCACCCCGCGCCCATCGTCGCGATGCCGAACGGCCGCTGGCTCTTCCTCACCACCGTCGCCGACCACATCCCGGCCGAGCTGGCTTCCGTCGCCTCGATCCAGTGGCACGGCAAGGACAGCTGGATCCCGCTCCCGCCCTCGCCGTTCCAGCACGGTGTCGTGCACTGGCGCGTGAAGCCCGAGGTGTGCGGCTGGCAGCTCCCCGACGCCGCCGAGGTGCACGACGTTCTCGCCCGCGCGCTCGTCGGCGAGCAGGTCCCGCAGCTGGTTCAGACCACCGCGGCCTGACCCACCCCGAACCACCGCCGCCGGCCGGTCCCAGCCCGGCCGAGGCGGAGCAGGACACAACTCCATGAACCACCAAGTGGCCGTTCTAGGCGCCGTGTAGACGCAACGCCCCGAGCACGGTTTCCAGAACAGCCACCGCACCCGCCTTGTCCAGCGGATCGTTGCCGTTCCCGCACTTCGGCGACTGGACGCAGGACGGGCATCCCGTCGGGCACTCGCAGGAGACGATCGCCTCCCGCGTTGCGGCCAGCCACGGGACAATCGCGGCATAACCGCGTTCGGCAAATCCCGCACCCCCGGGATGGCCGTCATGCACGAACACCGTCGCCTCCCCGGTGTCTTCGTGCCACGCGGTACTCACCCCGCCGATGTCCCACCGGTCGCACGTAGCAAACAGCGGTAGCAGGCCGATCGCCGCGTGCTCGGCGGCATGCAGGGCACCGGGGACCCGTGCCGGAACCAATCCGGCACCCCCCGGTGCCCTGCCACCCTCGTGAGCGGACCCCCGACCGCTCGCCAGGGTCTCCTCCCCGGTCCCCACCGGCCCCGCAGATTCGGTCCCCACCCGATGGCCCCCGGTCCCCGCCTCGCCATCGCCTGAAACCCCCGAGCCGCCCGCCGCGGAACCGGCCAAGACACCAGAACCACCCGAAGTCCCGGAGTCACCCGAACCACCGGCACCCGAAGCCCGCGAACCACGCCGCCCGCTCTCGGTCCCGAGCAACTCGGCCGAAATCGTGTACCAGACCGCCCGCGTGTGCAGGCTCTGCTCCGGCAGGTCGAGGGGTGTCGAATCCAGCACCTCACCCGACGGGCGCCGTCGCAGGTAGCCGACCACCTGGGAGGTCACCGCCACCTCGCCCAGGCACACGCTCACTCCGCCGAACTCCTGCTTCTCCTGCGTGCTCAGCACCGCGATGTCCACGATCTCGCGCGGCGTCGTCGTCCAGTCCGGGTTCTCCGCGTGGACCATCGCCAGGCCCTGGTCGAGGTCCAGTTCGTCGACGACGTACGACGACCCCTGGTGCAGGTACACCGCGCCGGGGTGCACCGCGAAGCAGGCTGATCCCGGGTCGACCGTTCCCAGCATCCGCCCGGAGTCCGACTCGACGACCGCGATCTGCTCGCCGCCCGTTCCGCGGATGCCGACCTCGGCGTGCGGCCTGTCCCGTGACGTCCAATACCAGCCGCTCGACCTGCGCCGGAGCAGCTTCTGCTCCGCCAGTTCCGTCAGCACTTCCTGCGCCGCCGCGCCGCCGAACATCTCCAGTTCGGGGACGGTCAGCGGCAGCTCGGCCACCGCGCACGCGAGTTGCGGCGCCAGCACGTACGGGTTCGCCGGGTCGAGCACCGCCGTCTCGACCGGGCGGTCGAGCAGCGCCGCCGGGTGGTGCACCAGGTACGTGTCCAGCGGGTCGTCCCGCGCGACGAACACCACCAGCGCCGAATCACCCGAACGACCCGCCCGGCCGGCCTGCTGCCAGAACGACGCGAGCGTGCCCGGATAGCCGGCCAGCACCACGGCGTCCAGCCCCGCGATGTCGACGCCGAGCTCCAAGGCGTTGGTCGTCGCGACGCCCAGCAGCCGACCCGACAGCAACGCCGCCTCCAACGCGCGACGCTCCTCGGGCAAGTAGCCAGACCTATATGCCGCAACGGTTTCCGCAAGCGCCGGGTCCACTTCGGACAGAATGCGACGCGCTCCCAGCGCGGCCAGCTCCGCGCCCCGCCGCGACCGGATGAACGCCAGCGACCGCGCGCCTTCGACGACGAGGTCGGCCAGGATCCGGGACGTCTCCGCGCCCGCCGAACGCCGGACCGGCGCGCCGTTCTCCCCGGTCAGCTCTTCGAGCAATGGCGGCTCCCACAACACGACCGTCCGTGCGCCGCGCGGTGAGGCATCCTCGGTCACCGCCTCACACGGAACCCCGGTGAGCCGCGAAGCAAACGAAGCAGGCGAAGCCGTCGTTGCCGAAGCGAGCACGAACACCGGCGAAGCGCCGTAGTGCTCGGCTACGCGCCGAAGCCGGCGAAGCAACAACGCGACGTGCGAGCCGAAGACACCGCGGTAGCTGTGGCACTCGTCGACCACCACGCAAGAGAGCCGCCGGAAGAACGGCGCCCACCGCCCGTGCTGCGAAAGGATCCCGCGGTGCAGCATGTCCGGGTTGGTGAACACCCAGTTCGCGTGCGCGCGCACCCAGTCGCGCTCCACCATCGGCGTGTCCCCGTCGAACGACGCGGCCCGGACGCCCGGCACGTCCAAAGAGGACACGGACCGCAGCTGGTCCGCCCCCAGCGCCTTGGTCGGTGACAGGTACAGCGCGTTCGCCTTTTCGCCCGCGGCCAGCCGCGACAGCACCGGCAGCTGGTAGGCCAGCGACTTGCCCGACGCCGTGCCCGTCGAGATCACGACGTGCCTGCCCGCGTACGCGTGCGCGGCCGCCTCCGCCTGGTGCGCCCACGGCAGCGAGACGCCGCAGTCACGCAGCGCGGCCACCACCGCCGGATCGGCCCACGACGGCCACGGCACGGACCGCGCGGCGCGTCCCGGCAGGTCCGCGACGTGCGTGACCGGGTCCTCGCGCGGCGGGATGCCGGCGGTCACCCGCCCCAGCAGCCGCCGCCCCCGTGAATCGTCCACGCGCCGAGCTTGGCACAGGGGTACGACAGTTCCGGAGAAGCCCGCCACCCCAACGAAATCCGGGCAAAGGGATCGATCAAGTGAGGAGGCTCACAAGGTAACGGAATGTGCTGTCCCCGGGACGGCTTGAAGACGCTGGTTGCGATACCAATACACTCCCGCAATCCACACCCTCTGTGGTGAGCGTCATGCGAGATGTGCATCGCCGCACGGCTAGCGTGTCGCTCGGTACAGGGTCCATGCCAGCGTCGGCCGTGTCGAACCCCCGGCCTGCCGTCGACGCTGGCGCACGGCGACGTCTCCTGGAGGACGAATGTCACGGCAGTTCCTCGCGGAGGGCGGGTCCATCACGCTCTCCGGAGGTGGCTACACGATTGTCGGTGTAGTCGCCGTGGTCGCGCTTGCCGCACTCGTCATCGGCTACGTCCTGCTCAAGGAGGTGCTGGCCGCAGGCCAGGGCACCGCCAAGATGCAGGACATCGCCAAGGCGGTGCAGGAAGGCGCGGCCGCTTACCTCAAGCGGCAGCGGAACACCCTCGCCATTTTCGGCGTGATCGTGTTCCTCCTGCTCTTCGCACTTCCCGCCGACGACTGGAACGAGAAGATCGGCCGTTCGATCTTCTTCCTGGTCGGCGCGGCGTTCTCGTTCGCGATCGGGTACCTCGGCATGTGGCTGGCGACGCAGGCGAACCTGCGCGTGGCCGCCGCGTCGCGCGAGGAAGGCGGCCGTGAGGTCGCCATGCGCGTGGCGTTCCGCACCGGTGGCGTGGTCGGCATGATCACCGTCGGCCTCGGCCTGTTCGGTGCCGCGGTCGTCGTGCTGGTCTACACCGGCCAGGCGCCGAAGGTGCTCGAGGGCTTCGGCTTCGGCGCCGCGCTGATCGCGATGTTCATGCGTGTCGGCGGCGGCATCTTCACCAAGGCCGCCGACGTCGGCGCGGACCTGGTCGGCAAGGTCGAGCAGGGCATCCCGGAGGACGACCCGCGCAACGCGGCGACCATCGCGGACAACGTGGGCGACAACGTCGGCGACTGCGCCGGCATGGCCGCGGACCTCTTCGAGTCCTACGCCGTCATGCTGGTCGCCGCGCTGATCCTGGGCAGCACCGCCTTCGGCGTGCACGGCCTGATCTTCCCGCTGATCGTGCCGGCCATCGGTGTCATCACCGCGGTCATCGGTGTCTACATCACCAAGGCACGCGCCGGTGAGGGCGGTCTCGTCACGATCAACCGCTCCTTCTACATCTCCGCGGTCATCTCCGCGGTGCTGTCGGCGATCGCGGCGTTCGTGTACCTGCCGAGCAGCTTCTCCGACTTCGGCGCGGGCTTCGAGAACTCGGGCAACCCGGCGGTCATCGCGACCGTCGCGGTGATCATCGGCATCGTGCTCGCCGCGGTCATCCTGAAGCTGACGGGCTACTACACCGGCACCGAGTACAAGCCGGTCAAGGACGTCGCGCAGACGTCGGAGACCGGCGGCGCGACCGTCATCCTCTCCGGCATCTCGGTCGGTTTCGAGTCCGCCGTCTACACCGCGCTGGTCATCGGCGCGGCCGTGTTCGGCGCGTACCTCCTCGGTGGCGGCGTCGCGCTGTTCGCCGTGGCCCTGGCCGGTACCGGCCTGCTGACCACCGTCGGCGTCATCGTCGCGATGGACACCTTCGGCCCGGTTTCGGACAACGCGCAGGGCATCGCCGAGATGTCGGGCGACGTCGACGAGAAGGCCGCGCAGATCCTCACCGAGCTGGACGCGGTGGGCAACACCACCAAGGCCATCACCAAGGGCATCGCGATCGCGACCGCCGTCCTCGCGGCGACCGCGCTCTTCGGCTCCTACTCGGACGCGATCACGAAGACGCTGGCGGGCATGGGCAACGGCGTCGTCACCGGCGTCGACGCGGCCAAGTCGTTCGTGAACGCGATCGTCAGCCCGAACACGCTGGTCGGCGTGATCATCGGTGCGGCCGTGGTGTTCATGTTCTCGGGTCTGGCCGTCAACGCGGTCTCCCGCGCCGCCGGTGCGGTCGTGTACGAGGTCCGTCGCCAGTTCCGCGACATCCCGGGGATCATGGAGGGCACCACCCGCCCGGAGTACGGCAAGGTCGTCGACATCGTCACGCGCGACTCGCTGCGTGAGCTGACGACGCCGGGTCTGCTGGCGGTCTTCGCCCCGATCGCGGTCGGCTTCGGCCTGGGCACCGGCGCACTCGCCGGCTACCTGGCCGGCGCGATCGCCTGCGGCACCCTGATGGCGATCTTCCTCGCCAACTCCGGTGGCGCGTGGGACAACGCGAAGAAGCTGGTCGAGGACGGCAACCACGGTGGCAAGGGCTCGTCGGCGCACGAGGCCACCATCATCGGTGACACCGTGGGCGACCCGTTCAAGGACACCGCCGGCCCGGCGATCAACCCGCTGATCAAGGTGATGAACCTGGTCTCGGTGCTGATCGCGCCCGCCGTCGTCCAGTTCTCGATCGGTCCCGACGAGAACGCCGCGGTCCGCATCATCATCTCGCTGGTCGCGGTCGCCATCATCGTGGCGGCGATCGTGGTCTCGAAGCGCCGGGGGACGGTCCTGTCCGACACCCCGACGGAGATCAAGGCCTGACGCACACTCGTCCCTGGGCCCGGCACGCAGCGTCGCGTGCCGGGCCCGGGGCGTGCCGGGTCGTCCCACACAGGCTCGGCGACTTGCGAAGCGGCATCGAGTCAGTACCGTCGGCCCTTCCGGGACGTCGTCGAGCAGGAGGTGTTCAGGTGCGGCCGCGGTCAACCGTCTTCGCCGTCCTGACCACGACGATCACCATCGGCCTCGCCGCCTGCGGGCAGCAAGTCGCCACGCAGCAGCCGGCGCGGGACCAGGGTCTGTCGGTGACGACCGTGGTGCCGCCGGCCGATCCCGCAGCGAGCTGGGCGGGTGCCTACTGCGGTGCGGTGACGCACCTGGTCCGGGCGCTGGCGGAACTGCCGAACGTCGACCCGAGCACGCCGCAGCAGGCGTCCCGGACCTCCAGTGACCTGCTCTCCTCGGTGGTCGCGGGCCTCGACCGGAGCCTGGCCGGGCTGAACGCGCTCGGCGCGCCCCCGGTGCCGTCCGCGGATGGCGGCCGCGAGGACGTCATCGGGCAGTTCGCCGACATCCGCGAGCAGGCCGAGAACGCCCGCGAGCGCATCGACGCCGTCCGCGGCGACGCGGCGGCCACCAAGCAGGCTCTCGGCGAGGCCAAGGCCACGCTCGACCGCATCGACGGCCTCGACTACCTGAAGGGCCTCAAGGGCGTGCCGGCACTGGCCGCGGCGGAGCAGCGCGCCCCCGCGTGCCGTCAGCTGGATCAACCGCCCCGGTGAAGATCGGCGTGACGCTCGCCTCGAATCGAACTTGTGTTCTAGTATAGCGCGGTGGATCGGACGATCTCGCTCTTCTCCGCCGAGGCCAGCGGGCCGGGTCTGGGCGACCTGGCCGGGCTGTTGTGCTGCCACGGCCAGATCACCGGCTTCGGGCGCACCGCCGCCCGGCTCTCCGTGGTCGTCGAAGAGCCGTGGCGGGCACACATCCTGGCGCGCGAGTTCCGCTGCCGCGGCTCGGACGCCCAGGTCTCGAAGGCCGACTGCGGCCGTCCGCAGGTGCGCACGTCGTTCCGCGTCGACCTGCTCCCGCTGGCGCTGAGATGGCTGCGTGAGGGCTGCGCGGGCCCGGTCGAGGACGACTCGGGCAAGGCGGTGCCGGACGGCTTCCGGTTGAGCGGGGCGATGCTGCGGATGTGGGCGCTGGCCGGCGGCCGTCCGGGCACGCAGGGTTACCTGCTGGGCGTCGATCCGCTGGCGCCCGGGATGCACGAGCGGCTGGTCGAGGCGCTGACGCCGTTGGGCGTCGCAGCGAAGCTGACCGGCCCGAAAGCCGAGGTCCCGGCCGTCAAGGTCACCGGGAAACGCCGGTTGGAGGCGCTGCTGGAGCTGATCGGGGAGCCGCCGCCGGGCGCCGAAGCGGCGTGGCCGGGTGCGGAGCCGCTGCCGGTCCCGCACCCGGAGGCCGTGACGAGCACGGCCTGACCGGGTGCGAGAACAGCGTCAGGGCCGGGGCAGGGTGCAGCCGGCCTGCGTGAGGGCGATTTCGTTGGCCGCGGTGAGGCAGGCGGGAATGCCGTAGGTCTCCTGGCCGTAGTTCGTCTTGTAGTGCACGGTGACGTTCCCGGCCTGGTCGACCTCGCACGGGTTGTTCTCCGTGCAGCGCTGGCCGTCCTCGTTGCCGGTGTTGTTCACGCCGACGACCTTGCCGCCGGAGACGATCGGCGAGCCCGAGGTGCCCCCGATGGTCTGGCAGGCGGAGGTGTAGCGGATCGAGTCCTTCCAGGTCCAGCTGCCCTCCTTCAGCCGGTAGACGAAGCCGTCGACGCTGCAGGAGTAGATCCGCTTCCAGTAGCCCGAGACGACGTCGATCGCGGCGCCGGCCGTGGGGTGGGCGTTGGACAGCTCCAGCGGCGAGATCCCGTAGCTCGACTTGATCTGCGCGTAGGTGGTGGTGAGCTGGTAGAGCGACACGTCGGTGTCGGTCATCGTCCCGTAGACGATCTTCTTCGCCCGCAGCGTGCCCGCGTTGCCGCCGTTCGCGTTGAGCAGCGTGAACGTCCGGCTGGACGACCGGTTGGTGATGACCTCGCCGGGGCCGGGGAAGCCGGTCTCGAGGCAGTGCCCGTTGGACATGACGAGCGCGGGGGCGGTGTCGGGCGTCGCGGCGGGCTTGACCACCGAGCCCGAGCAGTTGGACAGGGCTACCGTGCCGGCGAAGTTCGCCGTGGCCGCGCTCGCCGGAGCGGTCCCCAGTAATACTGTGGCGGTCGCGGCGGTGAGCAGGGCGCCGAGGAGGCGTCGGGTCATGGCGGATCCTTTCGGCTGGGCGGGGAAACCAGTGAAGCGGTGCCGTCCCGCGCCCACCACCGTCGAACGGAGGGTATCCGGACGGTCACGCGCTAGGCTGCGCGGGACGTGGCCGAAATCACGTGACAGGTACGTTGGGGAAACATCGTCGAGGTCAGCGGCGATGCGCTGGACACAGGACCGGCGGCGTGTTGGGTCACCTCCGCGCCATCCGGGCCGGGAGAGCGTGCACACTGGCAGGTCGAGACGCGGGCCCTGGGCAGGGACGCGGTGCAGTCCCGCGGCGGCGGGACGAGATGAGCGGAGAGCAGGACAGCGTGGCAGGAGCACGGACCAAGAAGAACGGAGCCTCGGCGGACAACGGCGCCGGGCACCGGCGGCTGGTCATCGTCGAGTCGCCGACGAAGGCCCGCAAGATCGCCCCCTACCTGGGCGGCGGTTACGTCGTCGAGTCCTCCGTCGGGCACATCCGCGACCTGCCGCGTGGAGCCGCCGACGTGCCCGCCCAGTACAAGGGCGAGGCCTGGGCGCGCCTCGGCGTCGACGTCGACAACGGCTTCAAGGCGCTCTACGTGGTCACCCCGGACAAGAAGTCCAAGGTGACCGAGCTCAAGAGCCTGCTCAAGGACGTCGACGAGCTCTACCTCGCCACGGACCCCGACCGCGAGGGCGAAGCCATCGCGTGGCACCTGCTCGAGACGCTCAAGCCGAAGGTCCCCGTCCGCCGGATGGTCTTCCACGAGGTCACCGAGCAGGCCATCCTCGCGGCCGCCGACTCGACCCGTGAGCTCGACGCCGACCTCGTCGACGCCCAGGAGACCCGCCGCATCCTCGACCGCCTCTACGGCTACGAGGTCTCGCCGGTGCTGTGGAAGAAGGTCATGCCGAAGCTTTCGGCGGGCCGCGTGCAGTCGGTGGCGACCCGGATCGTGGTCGAGCGCGAACGCGAGCGGATGCGCTTCACCTCGGCGTCTTACTGGGACATCTCCGCGACGATGGACGCGGGAGAGGAAGCTTCGCCGCGAAACTTCTCCGCCCGGCTCGTCGCCGTCGACGGGGCGCGCCTGGCCACCGGCCGCGACTTCGGTTCGGATGGGCAGCTCAAGGCGTCGAACAACGAAGTCCGCGTGCTCGCCGAGGCCGACGCGCGGCGCCTGGCCGACGCGCTGAAGCAGCGTGACTTCAAGGTTTCGAGCGTCGAGGAGAAGCCGTACACGCGGAAGCCGTACGCGCCCTTCATGACCTCGACGCTGCAGCAGGAGGCGGGCCGCAAGATGCGGTTCACCTCGGAGCGCACGATGCGGATCGCGCAGAAGCTGTACGAGAACGGCTACATCACCTATATGCGTACCGACTCCACGACGCTGTCGGAGTCGGCGATCTCGGCCGCGCGCAGCCAGGCCACGCAGCTGTACGGCAAGGAGTACGTCTCGCCGTCGCCGCGCCAGTACACGCGCAAGGTCAAGAACGCGCAGGAGGCGCACGAGGCGATCCGGCCGTCGGGCGAGGTCTTCCGCACGCCGGGCCAGGTCGCGAGCGAGCTGGACACCGACGAGTACCGCCTCTACGAGATGATCTGGCAGCGCACGATCGCGTCGCAGATGGCGGACGCCAAGGGCACCACGATGTCCGTGCGCATCGTCGGCAACGCGACTTCGGGCGAGGAATGCACCTTCGCCGCTTCGGGCCGCACGATCACCTTCGCGGGCTTCCTGAAGGCGTACGTCGAGGCCGTCGACACCGAGACCGGTGGCGAAGCGGACGACAAGCAGAGCCGCCTGCCGGTGCTGGAGAAGGACCAGGACCTCACCGCTTCGGACCTCAACCCGGACGGTCACACGACCTCGCCGCCGGCGCGGTACTCGGAGCCGAGCCTGGTCAGCAAGCTGGAAGAGCTGGGCATCGGCCGCCCGTCGACGTACGCGTCGATCATCAAGACCATCCAGGACCGCGGCTACGTCTGGAAGAAGGGCTCCGCGCTCGTTCCGTCGTGGGTCGCGTTCGCCGTGATCGGCCTGATGGAACGGCACTTCGAGCGGCTCGTCGACTACGACTTCACCGCCGGCATGGAGGACGAGCTCGACCGCATCGCCAACGGTGACGAGCAGCGCGCGCAGTGGCTGTCGAAGTTCTACTTCGGCGGCGACATGGGCGTCGACGGCTCGATCGGCCGCCTGGGCGGGCTGAAGAAGCTGGTCGAAGGCAGCGTCGAGGACATCGATGCGCGGGAGATCAACTCGATCCCGCTGTTCAGCGACGCCAACGGCCACACCGTCGTCGTCCGCGTCGGCCGCTACGGGCCGTACCTCGAGCGCGAGGTCGACGGCGAGTCGCAGCGGGCGAACCTGCCCGAGGACCTGCCGCCGGACGAGCTCTCGCAGGAGATCGCGGAGAAGCTGTTCGCGACTCCGCAGGAGGGCCGCACGCTGGGCGTCGACCCGGTGAGCGGGCACGACATCGTCGCGAAGGAAGGCCGCTTCGGGCCGTACGTGACCGAGGTGCTGCCGGAGATCGAGATCCCCGAGGACGCCACGGCCGCGCAGAAGAAGACCGCCAAGGCGAAGGCGCCGAAGCCGCGTACGGGTTCGCTGTTCAAGTCGATGGACATCGAGACCATCACGCTGGACGACGCGCTGAAGCTGCTTTCGCTGCCGCGCGTGGTCGGCAAGGACCCGGAGTCCGGTGACGAGATCACCGCGCAGAACGGGCGCTACGGGCCGTACCTGAAGAAGGGCACGGATTCGCGGTCGCTCTCGACCGAGGACCAGCTCTTCTCGATCACGCTCGAAGAAGCGCTGAAGATCTACGCGGAGCCGAAGCAGCGTGGGCGCTCCGCGACCGCGAAGCCGCCGCTCAAGGAACTCGGCGAGGACCCGGTGTCGAAGAAGCCGATGGTGGTCAAGGACGGGCGCTTCGGCCCGTACGTGACCGACGGCGAGTACAATGCGACGCTGCGGAAGGGCGACGAGATCGAGTCGCTGACCTCGGAACGGGCGTCCGAGTTGCTGGCGGAGAAGCGGGCGAAGGGCCCGGCGCCGAAGCGGAAGGCGCCGGCGCGCAAGCCGGCTTCGACGACGGCGAAGACGGTCAAGGCGGGCACGAGCAAGACCGCCAAGGCCGCGAAGTCCACCACGACGAAGCGCAGCTCGACCGCGACGAAGGCCAAGTAAGACACCTCCATGAAGGCCCCTGGTACGCCGGGGGCCTTCATGGCGTCTGGCCACGCTTTCGGGTGACATCTCGAACGGATGTTCGGGAAATTGTCGGTGGTCCCGGGTTTCATGAACGCGTGACCAAGACACCACGCACCGTGCACACGGTGACCACCAAGATCCTCAAGCCCGTCCGCGCGGCGGCCGCCGGCAGCTCCACTGCCGTGGACCTGATCGAGTCGCTCCCCGGCTTCGGCGGCAGTGGCGGCGTCTGCGGCGTGGCCGTCGCGATGTTCGACGAGCCGTGGACCTCGGCGTTCTTCGACGACCGGACGCGGTTCGGCGTCGCCGGGGACGGGCTGCGCCTGTCCGGGCCCTCGCCGGGTTCGGTCGCGGAGTTCCTCGGCTTGGCGCTCACGCGGCTCCCGCCGGTCCCACCGGCGCCGGGCGAGGGGCTGTACCTCGACGCCGACGAGCGCGGAGTGCTCGAGCCCGAGCAGGAGTGCCTGCTCTTCGACCTGATGGAGGACTTGCGCCGGCCACGGCTCGGCACCGTGCAACTCGACATCGTCCGCGACGGCGCACGGCAGCCGTGGGAGATGCTGGCGGTCGTCGACGACGACCGCGGCCGGCATCTGGCGGCGCTGGGCAGACGCCGGGGCGGCCATCGCCGGTTCTGGTGGCTGCCCGGGAGCGTGGCGAGGCTGGCGGAGTTCGTCGAGGGGCGGGTGCCGGAGCATGCCTGAGCCGCTCGCCGACCGCTCACCGAACAGTGTCACCCGGTCGAACATATGTGCGAGAAATTGTCGGTGCCAGGGTGTTCAATCTAGGGGTGAACACTTCAGTCGCCGTCTTCGACGTCATCGACGAGGTCATCGCCCCGCTGTCGGCCGAGGTGCCGGAGCGGCCCTCGGTGATGGAGTTCTACGACCCCGAGTTCGAGATCCCGCCGGTGCTGGCGGACACCGAACCGCTGCCCGGTCGCCGCTGCGCGCCCGCGCGGAGCCTCGCCGACGAGGTGGAGCAGTACACGCGGTTCGTCGCCGGGATGTCCGCGATCGGTCTCGCCCCGGGTGGCGAGGTCACGGCCGAGGCTGTCGGACTCTACCGGGCGCTGCGCGGCGGCTTCATCCGCGGCGTGGTCACCGGCGTCTTCCCGGCGCGGCGGGAGCCGTGGGAGGTGCGGTTCTTCGGCGACGAGGACTACACCACGGTGCTGCACAAGCTGGGCAACCGCGCGCGGCTGCGGTCCGGGTTCCTGAGCGAGCTGCCGGGCTGGGTGTTCGACGGCCTGCCCGACCGGCCGCCAGGCCCCGGGCCGCACCTGCGCATCGAGACCGACGAGGGTGGCCTGATCCCGCGCCGGTGCGAGCGGGCGGTGGAGCTGATCCGCGAGTGCGCGGCCCGGCCGCGGCTGGGCACGGTGCTGGTCGACCTCGCGGTGCGCGACGCGATCCTGGCCGAGTACCCGCACGGCGCGTTCGGGCTGGTGGACAACGACCTGGGCCGCTACCAGTTCAGTGCGGCGGTAGGCCGCAACGGGCGCTGGACGGTCACGTGGGGTCCGGCCTCGCGCAGCACGGCCGAGCAGTGGATCGTCGAGGCGGTGCAGAGCCATGCCTGAGCACGCGGCAGTCCACACAACGACCGGCGAGGGAGTGGACCGAGTGGTCGCGGCGGCCCCCAGGGACCTGACGGTCCGCGAGGCGATCCTGGCTGCGGCCGAGCTGAACAGCGGCGTCCCGGAGCAGCGCCGCCCGGCCGCGCCCTCGGCGGCCGAGGCGGACGCGAGCGAGAGGAGGCGGCATGGCTGAGCAGGTGCCACCGGAGGGGGTGGGCGGGAGAGGCTTGGCGGTTCGCGAGGCGATCCTGGCTGCGGCGGAGCTGATCAGTGACGTGCCGATCCCGAGGAGTGCCACGGTGGCCGAGCAGGGCTGCGGGTCGTCGCTCGGTGCGGGTGAGAGGTGGCGGCATGGCTGATCGCACGGCGGCCCGGGAGCTGCTCGAGCTGGCCGCGGGCCCGGTGCTGGCCGCGATGCCGGACCGCGATCCGGTCGACCGGCTCTACAACCCGGAGGTCAGCGACCACGACATCCTCGTCCACGGTCCGGTCTCGGACGACCCCGCGGACCTGGTGGAGGAGATCGAGCGGCACACGGCGTGGGCCGCCTGGATCGACGGCACGCCGTTCGGCGAAGACGGTGAGCTGAACGAGGTCGGCTTCGAGGTGGTGTCGCTGATGCTGCGCGGTTCGGTCCGGGCGGCGCTGTGCGGAGTCTTCGACGAAGGGCCGGAGACGGCGGACATCCGCTGCTACGCGGACGGCGAGCGGGCGTTCATGATGGGCTCGCTTCCCGGCCGCACGGCGATCCACCTGGCCGACTTCGAGGAACTGCCGGAGATGCTGGTGGCGGAGCTGCCGGAGGCTCCGTTCGGCGCGTCGCCCCGGGCGATCTGGCTGTCGGTGGACGACGACGGCCTCGTCCACGACGGCCAGGACGCCGACGTGGGCGCGATGCGCGAGCTGCTGGCCAGGCCCCGATCCGGAACGGCGGTACTGGACATGCTCGCCTTCGGCGGCCTGTGCGCGGAGTTCCCGGACCACGGGTTCGTCCTGGTGGACACGGACCTGGGCCGCTTCGCCCTGGCGGCCCTCGACCGCGGTGACGGCCGCCGCCAGCTGGTCCTGAGCCCCTTCAGCCGCGGAATGCTTCGCGACTGGTGCCGGAAGATGGTCGACCTTGGCCAAGAGGAGGTTCCCTGAGAGGAGAGACGCCGCTGAGCGTTCCGGCCGCGCGGCACCGGGCAGTTCGGTGGCGCGGTCGTACGACCCGGGCCTGCGTCACCGTCCCAGCGCCGGAGGCCGCCGGACGCGAATCCGCCGCGGGTCGCTGGACCGCGCCGACGAGCCCACCCGGCCACCGCGGGGAAAACCCGTCCCCGAGTCGGCCGCGAACCGGCGAACTGGTCGCCAAAGGCCAGCCACGGGCCAGTCCCCGTGCGAAGGTCCTGTGACCGGACTCACTACGATCCGTCACCATTGGTGGTCGACCGAACCACCGGTGGACTGGACACTGCAGGGGGTTCGGGCGTGGGCTTGCGCTGCGTGACGAACCCTCCAATGCAGACAGAGCCATTGGGCGGATGCGTTATCCGCCATCGTCGCTACCCTGGAAAGGCGAGGACATTCAGTAGTGAGGTGGTCACCATGAGCGCGAACGGTGAGGCTCCCTTCTTCAATGCCCCCGAGCTCACTCAGCGCGACGGCACTTTGTCCGAAGCCCCCGGCGAAATGTTCGCCGACCCCGTCTCGGGACTGGTCACGGCGGCCCCCGAGCCACGTCCGGCGGTCGCCAATGGCCACGAGCCCGCCGCCTTCCGGGTGGCTGGGCCCGTGCCGCACGACGAGGAAGCCGTGCGGCGGATGGTCGAGGAGACCCTCCGGGAGGACGACACCCAGACCCCGAAGGCGATCCCGCCGGCCGGCACGACCGGCGGCCTCGGCGAGGTCGTGGCGCCGCCGCTGGGAGTGCTTCCGCGGCAGCGGAACCGGCGGCGCACCTGGCCGGACCGGCCGCCACTGCAACGGCCCGCGCGGCAGGCGCCGCCCGAGGACGCCGACTTCGACGAAGACCTCGAGGTGGTACCCGTCAAGCGGCGGCGGCTGCCGTCGGTGTCGATGCCGGCGTTCAACCGGCCGTCGTCGAGTGCGGCGGGGGTCATGCTCGCCGTGACGTTGCTGATCGTGTTCGGTTTCGTCGCCATCGAGCTGGTCTCCAGCCTGGTCAGCAGCGTGACCGGTCTGTTCGACTAGCGCTCGCTCGCTGTTCCCCACCCCATCGGCACCTCGGGGCCGTCCGCGAGGCAGGGGCCGATCGGGCTACCCTGACTTCACGGTCGGGCGACCTCACGGGGACGTCCGGCACCGCGGTGACTAGTGGGGTGGGCGTATCAGCGAGGGCGTGCGATCGGTACCCGGGGCCGGCCCGGGTAGGTCGTCGGGCGCCGAGGCGTCCACGATCAACCGGGTCCGGCGGGTACTGGCGATCAAACCGTTCCGGCGCCTCTGGGGCGTCACGTACCTGTGCAGCGTGGCCGACTGGCTGAACATCCTCGCCCTCACCGGGCTGGCCACGAAGCTGACGAACAACTACTTCGCGCAGAACTTCGCCTTCGTCGGCGTCGTGCTGACCGGCCTCGCGCCGGGGCTGCTGTTCGCCCCGGTCGGCGGGCTGCTCGCGGACCGGTTCGACCGCCGCAAGGTCATGGTGGTCGCCGACCTGCTGCGCTGCGGGTTCCTGCTGTCCATCGCCTTCGTCAGCGCGCCGTGGTGGCTGCTGGTCGGCAACTTCCTGGTCGGCAGCGCGGCGAGCATGTGGATCCCCTCGAAAGAGGCGGCGGTCCCCAACCTGCTCCGCCGCCCGGACCAGGTCGAGACGGCCAACCAGCTCGGCATGGTGATGACCTACGGCCTCGCCGTCATCACCGCGGCCGGCGCGAACGCCATCCTCACCGGGGTCAACACCACCTTCCACCTGTTCTCCGGCGACAACGCGAGTCTCAGCATCGCGAAGCTGGTCGTCATCATCACCGGCCTGCTCTACCTGGCCAGCGCGATCATCATCGCCACCCGCATCCCCGAGCTGTCGCTGCGCAACGTCCACGCGCTGCCGGAGCAGAAGGTCAAGGCGGCCGACGAAGAGAAGCTCGGCGTCGGCGCGATGATCGCCGACGGCTTCCGGTTCATCCGCAGCACGCCGCTCGTGCGCGGCCTGCTGGTGGGCGCGTTCGGCGCGTTCGCCGCCGGTGGCGCCGTGATCGGCTCGGCCAAGCCGTACTCCTCGAGCCTGCTGGCCGGTGACTCGGCGTTCAGCCTGCTCGTCCTGGCCGTCTTCCTCGGCCTGGCCTCCGGGATGGCGTTCGGGCCCAGGCTCTCCCGGCGGCTCCCGCACGATCGGCTGTTCGGCGTCTCCATCATCGCGGCCGGGCTCTCGCTCGCGCTGGTGGCCTTGTCGCCGCACCTGTCGATCTCGCTCATCACCGTGGTCCTGGTCGGCTTCTGGGCCGGGACGGCGTTCCTCACCGGCGTCACGATCATCGGCTCGCGGGTCGAGGACGCGATCCGCGGCCGGATCAACGCGATCTACCAGCTGATGATGAAGCTGGTGCTGTTCGGCACGACGGTCACCGTGCCGGTCCTGGTCGGCGTGGTGGCGCCGCACACGATCAACGTCTGGGGCAGCCCGGTCACGATCGACGGCACCCGGCCGATCATGCTCGCCGGCGCCGCGATCGCGCTGGTCGCCGGCCTCTTCGCCTACCGGCAGATGGACGACAAGCGCACCGAGCCGATCCTGTCGGACCTGCGCAACGCGCTGCGCCGCACGCCGCGGCGCGTCAACGGCTTCCTCATCGCCGTCGAGGGCACCACCGCGATCAACACCGCGATCCAGGCCGTCAACCTGGCCGACTGGATGCGGGGCGGCACCCGGCCGGTCGTGGTCGCCGCCGACCCGGCGCTCGACGACCAGCGGCTCACCGCGCTCGTCTCCGGCGCTTCGCTGACCGGCGCGCGGGCCCAGGCCCTGGCCGCCGCCGCGGTGCGGGCCGACATCGTCGAGCGCCACGTGCAGCCGGCGCTCGACGCCGGTTCGGTCGTGGTGATGGAGCGGTTCGTCGACTCGCCGCTGGCGCACCTCTCGGCCGTCGCCGGCCTGGACAGCGACGAACTCGAAGGCCTCGCCGACTGGGCGACCGGGCGGCTGCGGCCGGACCTGACCGTCCTGCTGGACTCCGCCCCGCACGGCGCGCCGCGCGACCGGTCGACCACGATGAACGACCAGTGGCGCGTCCAGCACCTGCTCACCGAGATGGCCGCGGCCGACCCGGAACGCTACGTCGTGATCGACGCCGACGGCACCGACACCGAGGTCGCCCGGCGCATCCGCACCGCGCTGCGCGCCGTGTTCGTCGGCCGTCTGTCCGCGCTGGCCCCGGCGGCCGACGCGCCGACCAACGAAGACCCGGCGACCACCGAAGGACCGACGACCGACCGGCCGTCGACCCTGCCGCTGGACATCGACGACCCGCTGCCCGCCGCGACCCCGGAAGAGCCTCGCGTGGAGGCGAAGTGACGACGACCGAACGCATCGGCGTCTGGAACCAGCTGGTCGGCCAGGGGCCCGCGGTCGAAACGCTGGCCTCGGCCGCGGCGGCCGCGGCGAAGATCGTCGCCGGCGAGCCCGCGCCGCCCGGCGCGATGACGCACGCGTGGCTGCTCACCGGGCCGCCCGGGTCCGGCCGGTCGGTGGCCGCGCGGACGTTCGCCGCGGCCCTGCAGTGCAGCACCGGCACCGGCTGCGACGCCTGCCCTGGCTGCCACACGACGATGGCGGGCACCCACGCCGACGTCCGGCTCGTGGTGCCGGAAGGCCTGTCGATCTCGGTCGCCGAGATGCGCGCGCTGGTGCAGGCGGCCGCGCGCCGCCCGACCACCGGCCACTGGCAGGTCGTGATCATCGAAGACGCCGACAGGCTCACCGAAGGCGCGTCGAACGCGCTGCTGAAGGCCGTCGAGGAGCCGCCGGAGCGCACGGTCTTCCTGCTCTGCGCGCCGTCGGACCACCCCGAGGACGTTTCGGTGACGATCCGCTCGCGCTGCCGCCTGGTGACACTGCGGACGCCGCCGCCGGAGGCGATCGCGGACGTCCTGATGCGCCGTGACCACGTCGATCCGGAGCGCGCACAGTGGGCGGCGTCGGTGTGCGGCGGCCACGTCGGCCGCGCGCGCCGCCTCGCCACCGACGAGGCCGCGCGCCAGCGGCGGGCGACCGTGCTGCGGATCCCGCTCGGACTGCGCCGGCCCGGTGACGTCTTCACCTGCGCCGACCAGCTGATCAGCGCGGCGGAGGCCGACGCGGGCGAGGCGAGTAAGGGCCGCGACGAGGACGAGCGCAACGAGCTGCGGACGGCGATGGGCGGCGACGGCATCGGCAAGGGCGTCGCCGGCGCGAAGCGGGCCGCCGAAGCGGCGGTCAAGCAGCTCGAGAAGAAGCAGAAGTCCCGCGCGACGCGCACCCAGCGCGACACGCTCGACCTGTCCCTGATCGACCTGGCCGGCTTCTACCGCGACGTCCTGGTGACGACCACCCGCTCCGGCGCGACGCTCAACCACCCCGACCACGCTGACCAGATCCGTGAGGCAGCGCAGGCGTGGACGCCGGAATCGACGCTTCGCCGCCTCGAGGCCGTGCTGGAATGCCGCGAGGCCATCGACCTGAACGTGAAGCCCCGCATTGCCGTCGAGGCGATGGTCACGACGCTCCGCCAAGGCTGACGCACAAAGAACCCGCCAGGAGCGTGGCTCCTGGCGGGTTCTTCACTGCCCCCGGGGCGTCCGGTTCACTTGCGCGGACGCGGTGACGGCTTGAACGGCTTCGGCTCGACCGCCACGGCCAGCGGACGGCGTCGCGTGCCCGGCATCGCGGCCACCATCACCACGCCCAGCAGCAGCATCGCCGTGCCCGACCAGAACAGCGGCACCGTGTCGTACGCGCCGCCGGTGTAGGCGAGGTTCTTCACCGGCCCCTTCGGCGCCTGGCCGCCCGCGGGCGGCGTCAACGTCGACCCGCAGATCACGCCGCCGGTCGGCGCGTAGGCCCGTGCGACCTGCTCGCCGAGCGACAGCTGGGCCAGCGACGACGGCAGGTTCTTCGCCTGGTCGGCGGGCAGCAGGCTCTTCAGCTTGGTCGTCGGCAGCAGCTGCAGGTCGAACAGCCGCGCCGACGCACCCAGCTGGAAGCCCTTGAACGGCGTGGTCATCTGCGCCGACTTCTGGTCCAGCCCGGCGATGCTCAGCCGCAGGACCCCGAGGTCCAGCACGGTCCCCGTGGTGTTGCTGACCTGCTGGATGCCCTTGGTCAGCGTCGAAACCAGGCCGCCGACCACCGGGATGTCGTTGAGCTGCCCGAACTGGTCGCTCAGCCCGGTCAGCGGCAGCCCGATCGGGATGTCCTTCGTCGGGTGCGCCGCATCCAGCGTGTACAGCGTCTTGCCGGCCGCCTCGATGGTCAGCACCGGCGCGGTGTACTCCACTTTGGACGTCTTCGCGTCGCCGGTGGAGGTCACCTTCAGCGTCGGCTGGCTGGCGACCTTGATGCTCAGCGCCAGCGGCGTCCCCTTGAGGATCTCGATGTCCGCGGCCTGCAACGTCGACGTCGACTGCACGGCCTTGTTCTTCGAGCCCGCGACGTCGACCAGCTTCACCTGCGAACGCGACGACAGCGTGTTCGGCAGGCTCAGCAGCGAGCCGGTGCCGTCCGCCGCGGTCTGGCCGCCGCCCTGCAACAGCCCACCCAGGCTCTGCAGGCCCTTGGTCAGGTCGAAGCCCTTCGCGAGCGTGCTCGGGTCCAGCGCGAGCTTGTCGAGGCCGAGGTTCGGCATCGACGGGATGACGTTCAGCAGCGACAGGCTCGCCACCGACGTGCTCGCGTCCGCGATCGTGTCGACGCACGGGCCCAGCGTCGGGCTCCACCGCGCGTGCGCGCTCCCGTTGAGCAGCCCCACGTTCAGCAGCGGGTTCGACGGCGCGTTCAACCCGCCGCTGATCGGCTGCGGGTTGTCCGGCAACGCCGTCTGCACGACGCTGCCCGGCGTCTGCGGCGCGTTCCCGCCCACCGACAACCCGAACGGCGACGCCTGCGCGATCGCCTTCTCGTAGCTCAGGTAGGCGTCGGAGTTCGCCGACGCGCTCGACAGGCCCATCCCGGCCTCGAGCGCCGACTGCTTCGGCAGCGTGTCCCCGAACCCGGGCAGGATCGTGCTCGTCGGCACGGCGTTGGGCAGCAACCGGATGATGCCGAGCGCGGTCCCCGCATCCCCGACGGCCTGCCCCAGCGGCTGCGGCCCGATCGGCGCCGAGATCGGCGCCTGCCCCGGATTCGCCGGCTGCGGGATCGGCGTCGTCGGATAGGTCGGGTCCGCGTTCGCCGGCGCCGCGCTGAACAGGAGCAACGCCGCAGCCGCCGGCAGGGCCACCGAACGGGGCAGTCTTCGCCGCATGTGCCAGAGCCTCCAGATAGGTCGACCGGGAGTTGAGACCGACGTCATAGGGCCCTAACGACGGTCCCCCCGGAAAGTGACGCCGACAGCCTCCGCTACACTTGCCGACGTCGCCAGCGCGAGCCGGAGACATGCCGCCTTAGCTCAGTCGGCCAGAGCGATTCACTCGTAATGAATAGGTCGGGGGTTCGATTCCCCCAGGCGGCTCAGCCAATGCATTGCCCCTGCCCCTTGAGGGCAGGGGCCTTTTTTGGCTTCGCGTATCTTGCGGGGCTCCGCCCCGCACCCCGCCCGGTGGGCTCCGCCCCCGGCCCCCCGCCGTGGTTGCCTTGCGTTGTCTGGTTCCGATTTTGTTTTCGGGAACCACCCGTAAGGGTCAAAGGCCCCCGGCTTGGGGGCCGGGGGCCTTCGTGGGGCTTGGGGTTACTTCGGGGCCGTCAGCTTGACCACCGTGGCCTTTGCGTCGCCTCGGGGGGTTCGGTAGGTGATCTCGTCGCCCGCCTTTGCTCCTACCAAGGCCAGGCCCAGGGGGCTGTCGGACGTGATCGCGTCCGCGTCCTCGCCGGGGACTGTCACCACCTGGAACGTCTCTTCGTCGCCGTCCGAGAAGCGGAGGGTGACCGTTGTGCCGTCGGGGAGCTGGGAGTTGCCGTAGCCGCCGTGCTCCATCTTCGCGGCCAGGTCCGCGATCTGGCGGTCGAGGCGGGCCGCCGCCTCCGCGCGGTCGATCACGTCCGCCTGGTCCGCCGCGTCCCCCGTGCGCTCCTGCTCGCCGGGCTGCGGCGCGAGCGCTGCCCGTTGCGCGCGCAAGTTCGCGATTTCCTTCTCCAGCTGGCTGCGCGCGGCCGAGCTGAGCCCCTTGTCCCCTGAGATCACCATGCCGCGCATTGTCCGCCGCGCGGACCGGGGTGGCCAATCCGGTTTTTCACCCGGCAGCCACCTGTAGGACGTCTGCCCTAGACTTCGGGGCTGCCGTCCAGGAAGAAGGTAACGAGAATCACCGTGAGCGCAGTCCCCGGTCGCAGCGAGCGGCTCTCTCCGAACCAGCTGGCCAAGCAGGAACAGATCGTCGAAGCCGCGCGAGTCGTCCTCGCGCGCGACGGCCTCGCCGGGTGCACCGTGCGGGCCATCGCCGACGCCGGGCCGCTCACCAAGAGCGCGATCCACTACTACTTCGCCGACATCGACGTCCTCATCGACCGCGCCATGGCCGCGCACATCACCGCCTTCGCCGCGGGTCTGCGCGAGGTCGCCGCGAAGCACGACGAGCCCCGCGCGCGGCTCTTCGCCGTCCTCGAGGAGTACCTGAGCGTCTTCGCCGCCAACCCGAACGCGGCGTTCCTCTGGTTCGAGTACTGGATCGCGGCCGGGCGCGCGCAGCACCCGCAGGCCATCGACGCCATGCTGACTTCGCTCACCGAGCTGCTGGCCGAGCTCCTCGCCCCGCTCGACGTCGACGACCCGCGCGCGCGGGCCCGCGCGCTGCTGTCGTACCTGCTGGGCACGGTCGTCCAGCAGCGAGTGCGCCCGCGGCCGTTCGCCACGCTGCGCGCCGACATCGAGGCGCTCTGCTTCGCCGACTACGCGGTTTAGGGTCTGGGCATGCCTCTGTTCTCGTTCGAAGGGCTCAGCCCGCAGGTCCACCCGGACGCCTTCATCGCGCCCACCGCCACGCTCATCGGCGACGTCGTCGTCGAGAAGGACGCCTCGGTCTGGTACGGCGCCGTGCTGCGCGCCGACTTCGGCAAGATCGTCGTCCGGGAGGGCGCGAACATCCAGGACAACTCGGTCGTGCACGTCAACGTCGGCAAGGTGTGCGAGATCGGCAAGAACGTCACCGTCGGCCACCAGTGCCTGGTGCACGACTGCACGGTCGGCGAACAGGCGCTGATCGGGAACGGCTCGACCGTCCTGGACGACGCGAAGATCGGCGCGCGGACGCTGGTCGCGGCCGGCGCCACCGTCACGCCGGGTACCGACGTGCCGTCCGAGGTGGTCGCGATGGGCAGCCCGGCGAAGAAGTTCGTCCCGCTGACCGACTCCGCGCGCCTGTGGGTCGAGCACAACGCGGCCGTCTATCAGGACCTGGCGAAGCGGCACATGGCCGGCGTCGAGCCACTGGATCGAGGTTGACCCTCCAGTAACTGGAGACTCTAGCTTCGGGGCATGGCTCCGAAAAAACTCACCCACCAGGTCACCCTCGAACTCAGCGCGGGCAACGCCCCGGTCGTCGACCTCGGCAAGATGCTGGGACAGACCGGCGTCAACCTCGTCGAGATCAAGAAGGCCTACGACGCGGCGACGGCGGCCCAGCGCGGCGACGTCGTGCCGGTGGTCGTCTCGGTGTTCGAGGACCGCTCGTTCGCGCTGCGGCTCAAGACGCCGCCGACGGCGTTCCTCATCAAGAAGGCGTTGGGGGACAAAGGTTCGTCGCGGCCCGGGCACGAGGTCGCCGGCAAAATCACGAAGGACCAGCTGCGCGAGATCGCCGAGCGCAAGCTGCCGGACCTGAACACCTCCGACGTCGAGATGGCGATGCGCACGATCGCGGGCACCGCCCGGTCCATGGGCGTCGTGGTCGTCGACTGACGTGCGCAAGCACGCCGTCGTCCCGCCGTTCCGCGCGCTGGACCCCGAGCTCGGGGTGGCGGAACGGTTGCTGCGCAAGGGAAACCCGCAGCTGTGCGGGATCGCCGCGCAGCTGCCCGACGAACCCGCGGCCGCGCGCCGCCTCAACGCCGTGCTGGCGGAGGCCGGGGCGCGGCCGCGGCTCGTCGACACGGGCGTGGCGTGGCGGATCGTCTACGTGACGCCGCGGCCCGGCGCGAGTGAGCTCGCCGCGGCCGCCGCGGGGCTGGCCGAACTGGTGACCGTCGGCGGCTGGCGGCGCGTCAAGCGCTGCGCGGCCTGCGCCCGGCCGTTCTGCGACCGGACGTCCGGCTGCACCCGCAAGTGGTGTGCCGAACACCGTCGAGCCTCGAGCGCGGTGGACTAGGCTTCGACGCGCAGCAGCGACTGGCGCCATCGAGGTGGAGCACCACCGGGAAGCGACCGACGAGGCCGGCACCGCGCGCCTGGGTGAAGGCCACTCCAGAGCCGGAGTACGCCATGACACACCAGCCGAAACTGAACGCACTCGCCGCCGCCGACCCCGCGATCGCCGGGCTCGTCGAGGACGAGGCGAAGCGGCAGCACGACAAGATCCGCCTGATCGCGTCGGAGAACTACGTCTCGCAGGCCGTGCTCGAAGCGACCGGCACCGTGCTCACCAACAAGTACTCCGAGGGGTACGCGGGCAAGCGCTACTACGAGGGCCAGCAGTTCATCGACCAGATCGAGCAGCTGGCCATCGAGCGGGCGAAGGCCGTGTTCGGCGCCGACCACGCGAACGTCCAGCCGTACTCCGGGTCACCGGCGAACCTGGCCGTGTACCTCGCCTTCGCGCAGCCCGGCGACACCGTGCTCGGCATGGCGCTGCCGGACGGCGGCCACCTCACGCACGGCTGGAGCGTGTCGGCGACCGGCAAGTGGTTCACCCCGGTGCGCTACGGCGTCGCGAAGGAGACCGGCCGCGTCGATCTCGACCAGGTCCGCGACCTGGCGCGGCAGCACCGGCCGAAGCTGATCTTCGCCGGCGGCACGGCGATCCCGCGCACGATCGACTTCCCGGCGTTCGCCGAGATCGCGCGGGAGGTGGACGCGGTGCTCGTCGCCGACATCGCGCACATCGCCGGGCTGGTCGCGGGCGGCGCGCACCCGTCGCCGGTCGGGCACGCGCAGGTCATCACGACGACGACGCACAAGACCCTGCGCGGTCCGCGCGGGGCGATGATCCTTTCCGACGCCGACCACGCGAAGGCCGTCGACAAGGCGGTGTTCCCGGGCCTGCAGGGCGGCCCGCACAACCACACGACCGCGGCGATCGCCGTCGCGCTCGGGGAGGCGCAGCAGCCGTCGTTCAGCGACTACGCGCACACGGTCGTCGCGAACGCCCGCGCGCTGGCCGACGCGTTGCTCGCCTGCGGCTACGACCTGGTGTCCGGCGGCACGGACAACCACCTGCTGCTGATCGACCTGACGAACAAGGGGGTCGCCGGCAAGCCGGCCGCGCAGGCCCTGGACCGCGCGGGCATCGAGCTGAACTACAACACGGTGCCGTTCGACCCGCGCAAGCCGTTCGACCCGTCCGGCATCCGCCTCGGCACGTCCGCGATCACGACCCGCGGCCTGCGGCCGGAGCACCAGGTCCAGGTCGCGGAGTGGATCGACCGCACGGTGACGGCGGCGGCCGCGTCCGACGACTCTTCGCTGGACACGATCGCCGCGGAGATCCGCGAGTTCGTGGCGCCGTTCCCGATCCCGGGCTACTCGGCCTGACTCCTGTCCGCCGAAGGCGGCACTTTCCCGGGAAAGTGCCGCCTTCGGCGTGTCCGGGACGGCGAGACCGGTGTCACAGAAAATTTGATTGCTCGATACAAGCTTCTGGAGGAATACTTGGCCGAGACAAGTAGTTGAGAGGTACAAGCAACTACCGCGAAGGCTGAGGGAGACCACCATGAGCGACACCACCACGGCGGAAGGAGCAGCCGCTACGAACGGCCGACTGTCCCACCGTCAGATCCTGACCGTCCTGTCCGGGCTGATGCTCGGCATGTTCCTCGCCGCGCTCGACCAGACGATCGTGTCGTCGTCGATGCGCACCATCGCCGACGAGCTGCACGGCCTGAGCCTGCAGGCCTGGGCGACCACGGCCTACCTGATCACCGCGACGCTTTCGACGCCGCTGTACGGCAAGCTCTCCGACCTCTACGGCCGCAAGCCCATGTACCTGACGGCGATCTCGCTGTTCCTGGTCGGCTCGCTGGCCAGCGGCATGGCCACGTCGATGTACGAACTCGCCGCGTTCCGCGCGTTCCAGGGCCTCGGCGCCGGCGGTCTGATGTCGCTCGCGCTGGCGATCATCACCGACATCACCGCGCCGCGTGAGCGCAGCCGCTACCAGGGCTACTTCATGGCCGTGTTCGGCATCTCGAGCGTCGCCGGCCCGGTCGTCGGCGGGTTCTTCGCCGGTATCGACACCTTCGCCGGCATCACCGGCTGGCGCTGGGTCTTCCTGGTCAACGTCCCGATCGCGCTCGCCGCGCTGGTCGTCGTCACCAAGGTGCTGAACCTCCCGCACACCCGCGTCGACCAGAAGGTCGACTACTGGGGTGCCGTCGCGCTGGCCACCGGCCTGGTGCCGCTGCTGATCGTCGCCGAACAGGGCCGCGAGTGGGGCTGGGGCTCGGCCGCCTCGATCGCGATGTACGCCGTCGGCGCGCTGGGCGTGACCGCCTTCGTCTGGATCGAACGCCGGATGGGCGATGCCGCCCTGCTGCCGCTGCGCCTGTTCAGGCGGCCGGTCTTCCGGATGTCGACCATCGTCACGGTCGTGCAGGGCGCCGGGATGTTCGGCGCGATGATGTCGCTGCCGCTGTACCTGCAGATCGTCAAGGGCGCGACGCCGACCCAGGCCGGCCTGCAGATGCTCCCGCTGACGCTCGGCATCATGATCGCCAGCCTGACCAGCGGCCGCCTGATCTCGAAGACCGGGCGCTACAAGATGTTCGCGGTGGCCGGGATCGGCCTGATGGCGGCGGCGCTGTTCGCGCTGTCGACGATCACCGTCGACACCTCGCTGAGCCTGGTCATGGTGATCGCCTTCGTGATCGGCCTCGGCCTCGGCGCCTCGATGCAGACGCTGGTGCTGGCCGCGACCAACGACGTCCGCCCGCAGGACATCGGCGTCGCCACCTCGGCGGCGACGTTCTTCCGGCAGATCGGCGGCACGGCGGGCACCGCGGTGTTCCTGTCGATCCTGTTCGGCACGGTCGGCGACCGGATCGCGAACGCCGTCCGCTCGGCGCTGACCACGCCGGCCTACGTGTCGGCGCTGGCCCAACACCCGGAGTTCGCGCAGCAGATGAAGAGCGGCCTGGACGTCAACGACACGTCGTTCCTGTCCTCGCTCGACCCGACGCTGGCCCGGCCGATCCTGCAGGGCTTCGCCGAGTCGATGAGCACGGTGTTCCTGGTCGGCGGGATCGTGCTGACCGTCGGATTCGCGCTGGTGTGGTTCCTCAAGGAGAAGCCGCTCTCGGACAAGTCCGCGATGGAGCAGCGCGCGGAGGCCGAGGAAGCCCCGGCCGCCCTCGCCCTGGCGCACTGACCAGCTGAAACACGAAGAGGCCCCTCGAAACCGAGGGGCCTCTTTCGCGTGACGTCAGTGGGCGACGCCGCCGTTGGCTTTCTCCTTGGCCAGGCGGTCGGTCTCGCGCTCGTACGAGCGGGCGATCTCGGCTTCGGCCTCGGTGCGGCCGACCCAGGAGGAGCCTTCGACGCTCTTGCCCGGCTCGAGGTCCTTGTAGACCTCGAAGAAGTGCTGGATCTCCAGGCGGTGGAACTCGTTCATGTGGTGGATGTCGCGCAGGTGCTCGAGCCGCGGGTCGTTCGACGGAACGGCGATGACCTTGTCGTCCGGGCCCTTCTCGTCGGTCATCCGGAACATGCCGATCGCACGGCAGCGGATCAGGCAACCCGGGAAAGTGGGCTCCTGCACGAGCACCATCACATCCAGGGGGTCGCCGTCCTGGCCGAGGGTGTCGTCGATGAAGCCGTAGTCGGCCGGGTACTGCGTGGCCGTGAACAGGGTCCGGTCCAGCTTGATGCGGCCGGTCTTGTGGTCGACCTCGTACTTGTTGCGCTCCCCTTTGGGGATCTCGATCGTGACGTCGAACTCCACGCCTGTCCTCACTGCTTCTTCATAGGTCTCGGCATGCCACGCGTCGCGGGCGGCAACCTTCATGACTGTCTTGACGTCTCCTAGTGTGGACTACGCCCGGCCGCGGGGCCGCATCGATGTCGGCCTCGCGGCATGTGAGCTTGGCCCCTTCCGGGGCAGGTGAGAAGGAGTGGTGGGTGCCGGAAAACGACCAGCCGATGTGGCCTTCGTCGGACGAAGACCGCTCGTCGTCCGGCGCGCGGAAGACCACCCCGATGTCGCTGCCCGATCCGCCGGCGAGCCCGCCGGAGAAGTCCGGCGTGCCCAAGGTCACAGGTAGTGAGGCGCCGAAGGGGTCGTGGTTCGCGCCGAACGTCGAGCCCGAGCCGATCCCGGGCCTGAACGCACCCGCGGAGGAGCCGCCGCCCTCGCCGTCCCCGGCGAAGCAGGACCTGGCCGACCGGCTGGGCTCGCGGGAGCCGAAGCAGAAGCCCGCCGAGGCCGAGGAGGCCCCGGTCGCGGAGGCCACCCAGTTCATCGAGGTGAAGCAGCCGGAGAAGCAGCCGGAAAAGCCGGAGAAGCCCGAGACGCCGGTCGCCGAGAGCACCCAGTACATCGAGGCGACGCCGTCCGAGGAAAAGCCGGACGCCCAGAGCACGCAGCAGCAGGCGCCGTGGGTACCGGTGGAGCGCAACGTCTGGCCCGGTGAGCAGCAGGAACGCCACGACGAGCCGCCGTCCGGCAAGCCCGAAGCGCAGCCGTGGCGGGAAGAGCTGCAGCTGTGGCGCGAGGAACAGCAGCGCCGCGAAGAGCAGCTGAAGCGCGCGGAGCCGCAGCGTCGCGAGGAGCCCCCGCAGCAGCCGTGGGCGCAGCGCCTCGACGTGCCGGACGAGCGCCGCGCCGCGCTGCCGCCGGAGCCGCCGCGCGGGGTCGTGCCGTCGGCGTCCGTCGGCTCGCTGGCCCGGCCGATGCGGATCGAGCCGGACGGGCAGCGGTTCGACGCCGAGGCGACCGTCGGGATCGAGCGGCCCACCCAGTTCCCCGGGGTCTTCCAGCAGCAGCCGCAACCGCGCACCGAGCCGCCCGCGGAGCCCCCGCCGCCGCCCGCGGCCCAGCCCGCCGCCGAGGAGCCGCCGAAGAAGAAGCGGCGCAAGGGCAAGATCATCGCGCTGGTCGTGGTCGTCCTGCTGGTGCTGGCCGGCGGCGGGATCGCCGCCGCGATGCCGAAGGTCTCGAACCGCCTCGGCCTGCCGTGGGCGCCGAACGCGCCGAAGGGCGACAGCCCGGATCCGGTCGCGGCCACGCGCGAGCTGCGGGGTCCGGACACGTCCGGGCAGGCGCCGACCGCCGACGGCGTCAAGTCCGTGCTGGCCGGCCCGGCGGGCAACGGCGCGCTCGGCCAGCTCAACGGCAGCGTCGTCGACCCGGTGACCGGCACGACGCTGTGGGACCACAGCTCGGCGACCGCGGTGACACCCGCGTCGACGACGAAGGTGCTGACCACCGCGGCCGCGCTGCTCGCGCTGGACCCGGACACGCGGCTGTCGACGAAGATCGTCCAGGGCGCCGACCCGGGCACGGTGATCCTGGTCGGCGGAGGTGACGTCACGCTGACGTCGCTGCCGCTGGGCACCGAGTCGCCGCTGTACCCGGGCGCCGCGCACGTCGACGACCTCGTCGCGCAGGTGAAGAAGGCCAACCCGAACGTCAAGAAGGTGCAGGTCGACCTGAGCCTGTTCAAGGGCGCGACGACCGCGCCGGGCTGGGCCGCCGGCGACGCGCCGTCGACGTTCGCCACCCAGATCGGCTCGGTGATGGCCGACGCGGGGCGCCAGGACCCGAAGAACAACACCTCCATGCGCGTCCCGAACGCGGGCAGCGCGCTGGCGTCGACGATCGCGTCGAAGCTCAGCGCTTCGGCCGGCGGTCAGGCGACGGCGCCGAAGGACGCGAAGGTTCTCGCCGAGGTCAAGTCGGCGCCGCTGACCGAGCTGGTCTCCGACACGATGGAGCTGTCCGACGACGTCCTCGCCGAGGCCCTCGCCCGGCAGGTCGCGCTGGCCGGCGGCCAGGAAGCGACCTTCGCGGGCGGCGCCGCGGCGACCATCAAGGTGCTCAAGGACCACGGCTTCGACACCACCGGCGTCAAGCTGTCCGACGGCAGCGGCATCTCGACGGAGAACAAGATCCCGGCGAAGCTGCTGACCCAGCTCATGGCGGCCGCGGCGGCGCCGGAGGGCAAGAACCCGAACACGGCAAAGCTGCGCGCGATGCTGGCCGGCCTGCCGGTGGCGGGTGGCTCCGGGACCCTCGCCGACAAGCGGTTCGAGACGCCGGCGTCACAGGCCGGACGCGGCTGGGTGCGCGCGAAGACGGGCACGCTCACCGGCGTCAACACGCTCGCCGGGCTGGTTCTGGACCAGGACGGCCGGGTGCTGGTGTTCGCGTTCATGTCCAACGGCTCCGACCAGCAGCCGGGCCGCGACGCGATCGACGCGCTCGCGACGAGCTTGCGCAAGTGCGGCTGCTCGTAGCGGGCGGACGCGGTCCGGCCGACCCTCGTGGCGGTCGTGGTGCGGCTGCTGCCTGCCGTGCCAGCGTCACGAGGCTGTTCGGGTGGGTGCCGATCCGCGCGTATCCAGCCGCCGTGCCCGCGTGACGAGCTTGTGCAAGTGCGGGTGCTCGTAGCGGGAGACACCGAACCGTACGAAGATCGTGGCCGGAAACCCGTCCGGGGCAGGTAGCGTCGGAAGGGTGAGTCAGGAAACCGAGACCCGGCCCATGGTCGACTGGGCGCTCGCCGCGCAGACCGGCGCGCTGCTCGTGCGCGGCGGTCCGCAGGTTCCGCGTGCGGAGGCCGAGGCCGCCGTCACCGACCTGCGTGAGCTGACCGTGGAGGCCGAGGGGCACGTCCGGCAGCTGACGAACCTGGGCCTCGACCTCCCGCTGCTGCCCGGCGAGGTCGTCGACCGCCCCGGCTGGGTGCGCTCGGCCGCCGCCGGGCTCGGCGCGCTGACCGGGCGCGCGCTGCCGCAGCAGGGCGGGCCGTTCGGGCCGATCCTGGCTGGTGGCGCGGGTGTGCAGACCGGGCTGGTGCTCGCGTTCCTGGCCAGCCGCGTGCTCGGCCAGTACGACCCCTTCGGCGGCCCCGAGCGCGAAGGCAGCCTGCTGCTGGTCGCGCCGAACGTCGTCGCCGCCGAACGCGCGATGGACGTGCCGGGCCACGACTTCCGGCTCTGGGTCTGCCTGCACGAGTGCACCCACCGGCTCCAGTTCACCGCCGTCACCTGGCTGCGCGACTACTTCGCCGACGAGGTCGAACGACTCGTCGGCGGGCTCGTGGGCGGCGGCTCCGACAGCCTCGCCGACCTCGTCGGACGGCTGCCCGAGGCGATCAAGCAGGGGCCGAAGCTCAACCTCGCCGAGCTGCTGCAGTCGCCGAAGGAACGCGCGGTCTTCGACCGGCTGCTGGCGCTCTCGACGCTCCTGGAGGGCCACGCCGACTTCGTCATGGACGCCGTCGGCCCGCAGGTCGTCCCGAGCGTCGACACGATCCGGGCGCGGTTCACCGCCCGGCGCAAGGGCGGCGGCGTCTTCGACCGGCTGCTGCGCGCGCTGCTCGGCGTCGACGCGAAGATCCGTCAGTACGAAGAAGGCGCGAAGTTCACGAAGCACGTCGTGGACGCCGTCGGCATGGAGGGCTTCAACGCCGTCTGGCGGTCGCCGAACACCCTGCCCTCGCGCGCCGAGATCGCCGACCCGGCCGCGTGGGTCCGGCGCCTGCACGGATGAC
Source organism: Amycolatopsis sp. NBC_01488 (assembly GCF_036227105.1). Taxonomy (NCBI): domain Bacteria; kingdom Bacillati; phylum Actinomycetota; class Actinomycetes; order Pseudonocardiales; family Pseudonocardiaceae; genus Amycolatopsis; species Amycolatopsis sp. NBC_01488. The sequence continues at coordinate 2,969,594 of NZ_CP109434.1, forward strand.
CGGGCCGGCCGTCGCGGCCGTCCGGCGAGCCGTCCGCAGCTTCCTGGACACCGTCGAGGGGCTGCCCGAACTCTGCGTCGCGGTCTCCGGCGGCGCCGACTCCCTCGCGCTGTGCGAGGCCACGGCCTACGTCGGGCACCACCGCGGCCTCCGCGTCCGCGCGCTGGTCGTCGACCACGGCCTGCAGGAGGGCTCGGCGAAGATCGCGCTCGATGCGGCCGCCGCGGCGAAGTCGCTGGGTGCCGACGAAGCCGAGGTGCGCCGGATCGACGTCACCGGCTCCGGCGGCCCGGAAGCCGCCGCGCGCAAAGCCCGCTACCGCGCGCTGGGCGGCCACGACCTCGTCCTGCTCGGCCACACCCTCGACGACCAGGCCGAAACCGTCCTGCTCGGGCTCGGCCGCGGCTCGGGCCCGCGCAGCGTCGCCGGGATGCGCCCGCACGACCCGCCGTGGGGCCGCCCGCTGCTCGCCGTCACGCGGGCCACCACCCGCGCCGCCTGCGCCGAGCTCGGCGTCGAGCCCTGGGACGACCCGCACAACGCCGAACCGCGCTTCACCCGCGTCCGGTTGCGCACCGAAGTCCTGCCGCTGCTGGAAGACGTCCTCAACGGCGGCGTCGCCGGCGCGCTCGCCCGCACGGCCGCGCAGCTGCGTGAAGACAATGAGGCGCTGGACACAGTGGCGGACACGATCTTCACCCGCGCGGGCGGCCCCGAAGGACTGGATGTCGGCGTCCTTTCGGCCGAGCCCGCGGCGCTGCGGCGGCGGGTTCTCCGCAGGTGGCTGCTGGCATCGGGCGTGCGTGAGCTCACCGACGCGCACCTGCGCGCGGTCGACGGGCTGGTCGCCCGGTGGCGTGGTCAGGGCGGCGTCTGGTTGCCGGGCAACTTGGAGGCGCGGCGGTGCCATGGCAGGCTCTGCCTCACCTCCCAACCCACCACCCGAGGGGAATGACCCGTGTACGAGGGCGAAATCGCCTCCGTGCTCGTCACCGAGCAGCAGATCAAGGACAAGATCACGGAGCTGTCGGCGCAGATCGCCGCCGACTATCCGGCCAACGGGCAGGGCGAACTCCTGCTGGTGGGCGTCCTGAAGGGCGCGGTCATGTTCATGACCGACTTCGCCCGCGCGCTGCCGCTGCCGACGCAGCTGGAATTCATGGCCGTCTCCTCGTACGGCTCGTCGACGTCGTCGTCCGGCGTCGTGCGGATCCTCAAGGACCTCGACCGCGACATCGCGGGCCGGGACGTGCTGATCGTCGAGGACATCGTCGACTCCGGCCTGACGCTGTCGTGGCTGCTGAAGAACCTCGCCAGCCGGAACCCGGCATCGCTCGAGGTGGTTTCGCTGCTGCGCAAGCCGGAGGCGGTCAAGGTGGACGTCCCGGTCAAGTACATCGGCTTCGACATCCCCAACGAGTTCGTCGTGGGCTACGGGCTGGACTACGCCGAGCGCTACCGGGACCTGCCCTACATCGGGACGCTGGACCCGAAGGTCTACACGTCCTAGTTCACCGACCGTTCATCGCAACCACCGGATTCGCGGAACCCCGCGGTCCGAGTTTGCGTCATACGCTCTGATCACGTGCGTTAACCTATGCGAAGACCATTCGTGCCCGCGGTGACCGGGTCGGGGGAACGGGAGAGAGCTCAGATGGGGAACAGCAGCGCTGCCGACGCGAACGCCTTCAAGGCCGCGGCCGCGGCGGGTCAGGTCGGGATCGACCCCGACGCCGCGCAGACCGTGCTGAACAAGATCCGCACCGGCAAGGACGCGGTCGAGGCACTGCTCAGCGGCGCGGGTGCCCTCGCCCAGCCGCCGAAGCTCGGGGACAACCCGGTCGGCAACGCCATGGCCGCCAAGTTCGTCCAGCGCGCCGACGGCGGGAACGACTCCTACGCCTCCGCGCTGCAGAACCTGCTCGACCAGTACACCGCCGCCGAGGAAGGCATCGTCACGGCGATGTCCCGGTACCACGAGATCGACCAGGCCGCGGCCGACCCGTTCCGCAACGCCTGAGCCCAGAGGGGGACTCGAAATCATGGCTCCGAACCACAGCGACCAGCCGGCGGCGACCACTGGGGGCTTGCCTGCTCAGGGCTCGGTCGTCCCGCTCGGCGACAACTCCGCGTCGCAGAACATCGTCGACAACGCCCGCGGCAGTGCCGGCGGCTTCGACATGGGCAGCGACCGCGCGATCGCCAACCCGCCGAACTGGAACGCGCAGGCCAGCCAGCAGCTCTACGATGGCGCGGTCAACAACAACGACCCCGGCACCGCGGAGGCGACCGGACAGGTCTGGTCGCACCACGGTTCCGAGCTGAAGCAGGCGTCCGACCACCTGTACAACGCGATTGCCGAGCTGGGCAACGCCTGGGTCGGCCGGGGTGCCGCGGGCGCGCAGGGCGCGCTGGTGGCCATCGCCAACTCGGGTTCGCAGGCGTCCGAGGCCGCGCACACGATGTCGGACCGGCTCGCGCGGCAGGCCGCGGCGGCCGCCGAGGTCAAGAAGATGCCGGCCCCGAAGGACTTCGACCCCAAGCAGGCCATGGCGGCCGCGCTGGCCGGCGGCCCGGCGGCGCTGATCGCCGACCAGAAGGCCCAGGCGGACGCGGCCAACGACGTCAAGGCGCAGCAGGTCGCGTTCTTCAACGCCTACACCAAGTCGATGAGCGAGGTCGACAGCTCGACCCCGAGCTTCGGCCCGGAGTCGCTCGGCATGAAGCCGACGGGTTCGCACAACTCCGTGTCGTTCGGCGGGATCAGCAGCGTCGGCAGCGCGGGCCCGGTGCAGGGCCTGTCCGGCGCGGGCGGCGCGGTGTTCGCTTCGAGCACCTCGGGCTTCGGCGGTCACGGCGGCGCGTTCGACGCGCAGCACGCGGTGGTCGGCCCGAACGGCGGCCACAGCGGCGGCGTCGGGGGCTTCGGCCAGGACGCGGCGCTGGGCAGCGACGGCGCCGGCGGCTCCGTCGCGGGTGCGGGTACCGGAACGAGCACCGGCGCGGGGCACGTCGCCACGGGTGCCGGGCAGCCCGGCGGCAGCAACCCGCTCGGCAAGATCGGCATGGGCCTCGGCCTCGGCGGTGCCGCCGGCGGCCTCGGCGCGCTGGCTTCCCGCGCGCTGGGCAAGGGCAACCGGTCCGGCGCGAAGGCCGAGAACAGCACGTCGCTGGCCTCGGCCGACGGCCAGGGGCAGAGCGCCGCGTCGGCCCAGGCGCCGCAGCAGGGCGTCGTTTCGTCGGCAGGCACCATCGGCGGGCAGACCCCGCCGCCGATGAACCCGGGCGGCATGGGCGGCATGGGCGGCATGGCCCCGCACGGCGCCCAGGGCGAGCAGGACGAGGAGCACACGCACGCGTCCTTCCTCATCGAGGCGGACCCGGACGAGGCCTTCGGCGCGAACCAGGCGACTCCGCCGCCGGTCATCGGCGCGTGGTCCGAGGACGACGAAGACCGCTGATCCTTTCGGGCCGGGCACGCTCACGGTGTGCCCGGCCCGGTTTCTCTTGGGGGTGGCTCGATGCCGAACGCTGAGCTGCTCACCCCGGTCGAGGTGGACTTCCTGTGGGAGTCCGCCGGGCTGGGCGAGCTGCCGTACCCGCTGCGCATCCGCTCGCACGGCGAGACCGCGGACGAGCGGTCGTTGCTGCGTCAGCGCACGTTGGAAGGGCTGGCCGCGCGCGGGCTGGCCGACGGCCGCGGCCGGCCGGAACCGCACGTCGAGGACTACTTCGGCGTGCTGGCGCAGGCCGAGCTGAGCCTGGACGCGGTCCAGCTGATCGCCCCGGACGCCGAGCCGCTGCTGGCGATCGCCGGCGTGCTGGGCGGCCAGGGGCTGCTGGCGGTGCAGGACACGCGGGGGCTCCACTTGCAACCGTGCCCGGTGGACGGGCTGGCGAGCGCGATCGTCTCGCTGCTCCCCGGCGCTCCGCGCGGCTCGGAGAAGTCGGTGACGGTCCCGCTGGAGCAGCTGGTCGGCGCCCACGGCGCCGACTTCCTTTCGCGCCGCGGCAACGGCGACGAGCGTGCTTCGGCCGACGATGACCGCAAGGCGCTGGCGAAGCTGCAGGCCCAGCCGCGGCTGCGCGGCGGCCAGATCGCGGCGAACGCGCGTTCGCGCATGGGCGGCCGCACCCGGACACCGGTGCTGAGCTGGTTCGACACGGAAACGGGCCGCTACTTCACCCAGGCGACCCGCGGCCGCGACGGCCGCGACTGGATCACGATCGCCCCGGCCGACGCGGCGACGCTGCGGCACCGGCTCGGCGAGATGCTCGCGGGGGCGTCGACGACCAGCCCGGTCTGACGCCTTCGCCTACCGCGGCGCGCGGTCTCCGCGCCCTCTGCCAGGATCGGGCTCCGGCTTCTCCGAGCGTGCGCGGCCGATGATCACTTTTTGTCGGTGGTGCGGGCTACGCTGAGCAAGAGTCCGATCCGGGAGAGTAGTGATGCAAGAGTTCTTCTCGCCGCTGGCGTTCGACTTCCTCTGGGAGTCGGCGCAGGCCGGGGAGCTGCCGTACCCGCTGGTGGTCCGGTCGCACGGCGCGACCGAAGACGAGCGCGTCTCGCTGCGCCACCGCGTCGACGCCGAGCTGAAGGCGCGCGGCATCCGCGAACCCCGCGGCAGGCTCGCGCCGCCGATCGAGGACGCGCTGCAGCTGCTGGCCTTCGCGCCGCTGACGATCGACGCCCTGCACATCCCGCAGTTCGAGGCGCCCACCGTCGGCGTCCTCGCGGCGGCCGACGCCACCAAGGGCGTCCTCGCGATCCAGGACGCCGACGGCATCTGGCTGCGGGACCTCCCCCCGGACGGCCTGGTCTCCGCTGTCGTCGGAGTGCTCCCGGCCGGGCCGCGCGGGAGCGAGGCGTCGGTCACACTTCCGCTGGACGACGCCCTGCGCACCGCTCCGATCCGGGTGCCGGTGTCCCTGCCGGCCAACCCGGGCGGGGACCGGGGGAAGGCGCGCCGGACACCGCTGAGCGAACGCGTCACGGCCGACCCGCGGGAGGCGTACGGCCGGATCTCCGGGCAGCCGCGGCAGCGCGGCGGTCAGCTGGCAGCGAACAGCCGCTCCCCGGTCGGGGCCAAGCAACGGTCCCGGGTGCTGGCCTGGTTCGACACCGCGACCGGGCGCTACCTCAGCCTCTCCCGCGCAGGTACGGACGGCCGCGAGTGGGTCACGGTCGCCCCGGCCGACGCGGCGACGCTGCGGACCCGGCTGGGCGAGATGGTGAGCAGTGTGTCCGACGGCACGCGATAGCGTGACCACCGTGGACGCCGGCCGGGAACCCGGGCGCGGTATCGCCCGTTGACCTGCGAGAGGCTCACAGGGGATGAACGCGGCAGCGGACGGTACCCTGATGGGACGGGTGTCCAAGGCACCGCGGGTTGTCAAGATCGTGATGGCGGGTATCACAGGAGCCGCCCAACCAGGGAGGGTCGAGGCCACCAGGGCCGAGTCGTATGAACCGGAAGAGCGTGCTCAGGAACCCACTGCTGTGGATCGTCGCGGGGTTGCTGGCGTTGTTCGCGTACAACACGATCTTCGACAGTGATCGTGGGTACACCCAGGCACCCATCTCGGTGGCGAACTCCCAGATCACCTCGAACAACGTCAAGGAAGCGAACCTCGAGGACAAGGAACAGCAGCTCAAGCTGCTGCTGATCAAGCCCATCGACGTCGACGGCCAGCAGGTCACCCAGATCATTTCGCAGTATCCGTCGGATGCCACCCGGCCGATCTACGATTCGCTGATCGCGACCAAGCCCGGCGTCCCGCCGATCAAGTTCACCACCAAGGTGACCCAGCAGGGCGTGCTGACGCAGATCCTCATCTTCGCCATCCCGCTGGCCCTCGTCCTGGGCCTGCTGATGTGGATGATGAACAACGCGCAGGGCGGCGGCAACCGCGTCCTCAACTTCGGCAAGTCCAAGGCCAAGCAGCTGAACAAGGACATGCCCAAGACGACCTTCGGGGACGTCGCGGGTGCCGACGAGGCCGTCGAAGAGCTGTACGAGATCAAGGACTTCCTGCAGAACCCGGCGCGATATCAGGCGCTCGGCGCGAAGATCCCGAAGGGCGTGCTGCTCTACGGGCCGCCCGGTACCGGCAAGACGCTGCTCGCGCGGGCCGTCGCCGGCGAGGCGGGCGTGCCGTTCTACACGATCTCCGGTTCGGACTTCGTCGAGATGTTCGTCGGTGTCGGCGCGTCGCGTGTCCGTGACCTGTTCGAGCAGGCCAAGCAGAACGCGCCCTGCATCATCTTCGTCGACGAGATCGACGCGGTCGGCCGCCAGCGCGGCGCCGGCCTCGGCGGCGGGCACGACGAGCGCGAGCAGACGCTGAACCAGCTGCTCGTCGAGATGGACGGCTTCGACGCCCGCGGCGGCATCATCCTGATCGCGGCGACCAACCGGCCCGACATCCTCGACCCGGCGCTGCTGCGCCCCGGCCGGTTCGACCGGCAGATCCCGGTGTCCGCGCCCGACCTGCGCGGCCGCAAGGCGATCCTCGAGGTGCACGCCAAGGGCAAGCCGATCGCCCAGGGCACCGACCTGACCAGCCTGGCCAAGCGGACCGTCGGCATGTCCGGCGCCGACCTGGCGAACGTGCTGAACGAGGCCGCGCTGCTCACCGCCCGCCAGAACGGGCACGTGATCACCGACGTGGCGCTGGAGGAGTCGGTCGACCGCGTCGTCGGCGGCCCCGCCCGCAAGAGCCGGATCATCTCCGAGAAGGAGAAGAAGATCACGGCCTACCACGAGGGCGGGCACGCGCTCGCCGCGTGGGCGATGCCGGACATCGAACCGGTCTACAAGCTGACCATCCTGCCGCGCGGCCGCACGGGCGGGCACGCGCTGCTCGTCCCGGAGGACGACAAGGACCTGATGACCCGCTCCGAGATGATCGGGCGGCTGGTCTTCGCGATGGGTGGCCGCACGGCGGAGGAGCTCGTCTTCCACGAGCCCACCACCGGTGCGTCGTCGGACATCGAGCAGGCGACGAAGATCGCCCGCGCGATGGTCACCGAGTACGGCATGAGCGCCCGCCTCGGCGCGGTCAAGTACGGCCAGGAGCAGGGCGACCCGTTCCTCGGCCGGTCGGCCGGGCGGCAGGCGGACTACTCGCTCGAGGTGGCGCACGAGATCGACGAGGAGGTGCGCAAGCTCATCGAGACGGCGCACACCGAGGCGTGGCACGTGCTCAACACCTACCGCGACGTGCTCGACGAGCTGGTCATCGAGCTCCTGGAGAAGGAGACGCTGACCCGCAAGGACCTGGAGCGGATCTTCGCGACGGTCGAGAAGCGCCCGCACATCACCGTGTTCAACGAGTTCGGTGAGCGGACGCCGTCGGACAAGCCGCCGATCAAGACCCCGGGCGAGCTGGCGATGGAGCGCGGCGAGCCGTGGCCGCCGCCGGAGAAGGAGAAGCCGGTCCTGAAGCCGGAGCCGACCCCGGTCGGCACCGCCCAGGGCGCGGGCGACCTGCCGGGCGGCCCGCCGTACCCGGCGCCCGACCCGAACGCCAACCCGTACGCCCCGCCACCGCCGGGCGCCTACCCGAACGGCGGCCGTCCGTACGGCGGCGCGAACGGCGGACCCAACGGCACGGCGCACTGGCCGCAGAACTACGGCGGCCAGCAGGCCGGCGGCCACCCGGGTGGCCCGGCGGGCCAGAGCGGCCCCCCGAACTACGGTGCCCCTCCGGGCTGGACGCCCGCGACCTCGCCGGGCGGCCAGCCGGGCCAGTCGTGGCGGCCCGGTGGTGAAGAACGCCCTCGTGAGCACGGCTGGTTCGCCGACCAAGCCGGCAACCAGCAGAGCGAGGGGGAGCGACGTGACGTGGATGGACCAGACAAGTCCCAGTGACGCCGACCGCCCGGTCTTCGACCAGGACCGGGCGGAGAAGGCGATCCGCGAGCTCCTCTTGGCATGCGGCGAAGACCCGGAGCGGGACGGTCTCAAGGAGACCCCCGCCCGGGTCGCCCGCGCGTACCACGAGATGTTCGCGGGGCTGTACACCGAGCCGGACTCGGTCCTGGACCGCACTTTTGACGAGTCCCACGAAGAACTCGTGCTGGTCACGGACATCCCGATGTTCAGCCAGTGTGAACACCACTTGGTGCCCTTCCACGGCGTCGCGCACGTCGGGTACATCCCGAACGCCGCCGGGAAGGTCACCGGGTTGTCCAAACTGGCCCGGCTCGTCGACCTCTACGCCAAGCGGCCCCAGGTCCAGGAACGCCTGACCTCCCAGGTGGCCGATGCCATCGTCCGGAAGCTCGAGCCGCGCGGCGTGATCGTCGTCATCGAGGCCGAGCACCTCTGCATGGCCATGCGCGGCATCCGGAAGCCGGGTGCCCGCACGACCACCTCCGCCGTGCGGGGGCAGCTGAAGAACTCGCCGTCGTCGCGGGCGGAGGCGCTCGATCTGATCAGGGCACGCCGGTGAGCGTGGGGCTTCCCGCTCCCGGCCGGTGCGTCGTGATGGGCGTGCTGAACGTGACGCCCGATTCCTTTTCGGACGGTGGCCGGTACCTCGGGCTCGACCAGGCGCTGGAGCACGCCCGCGAGATGTGGGCGCGCGGGGCCGACCTGATCGACGTCGGTGGCGAGTCGACCCGTCCCGGTGCGGCGCGGGTGGCCGCCGACACCGAAATGCAGCGCATCCTGCCGGTCATCCGCACCCTCGCCGGCGAAGGCATTCAGCTTTCGGTCGACACCACCCGCGCGGCCGTCGCCGCGGCCGCGCTGGAAGCCGGGGCGAAGGTGATCAACGACGTCTCGGGTGGGCTGGCCGATCCGGACATGGCGCGGGTCGCCGCGGACAGTGGGGTGCCGTGGGTGCTGATGCACTGGCGCGGGCACAGCAAGGACATGCAGGCACTGGCGAAGTACGAAGACGTCGTCGCCGACGTCCGGGCCGAGCTGCTGTCCAGAGTGGACGAAGCGCTCGCGGCGGGCGTCGCCGAGAGTGCCATCGTGCTGGATCCTGGCCTGGGTTTCGCGAAGAACGCCGAGCACGACTGGGCGTTGCTGCGTGGGCTGGATTCGTTGCTGTCCCTGGGTTTCCCGGTGCTCGTCGGCGCTTCGCGCAAGCGGTTCCTCGGCCGCCTGCTGTCCGAAAAGGACGGTACGCCGCGCCCGCCGGACGGCCGTGAGGACGCCACCGCCGCCATCTCCGCGCTCGCCGCGGCCGCGGGGGCGTGGGGCGTGCGGGTGCACGAGGTCGGGGCGTCGCTGGACGCGGTCGCCGTGGCCGCCGCCTGGTGGAAGGGTTCGCCGGATGCCTGACCGGATCACGCTGACCGGCCTGCGGGTGTTCGGCCGCCACGGCGTGTTCGAGCACGAGAAGCGGGACGGGCAGGAGTTCGTCGTCGACGTCACGGTGTGGCTGGACCTCGGGCCGGCCGCCGCGTCGGACGACCTGACCAAGACGCTGCACTACGGCGAGCTGGCCGAACTGGCGGCGGGGATCGTCGCGGGCGAGCCGTACGACCTCATCGAGAGCGTCGCGGGCAAGATCGCCGGCGAAGTCATGCGTGACGAGCGGTTGAGCGCGGTCGAGGTGACGGTGCACAAGCCGTCGGCGCCGATCCCGCTGACCTTCGACGACGTCGCGGTGACGGTGCGGCGGAAGCGATGAGCCGCGCGCTGCTGTCGCTGGGCTCGAACCTCGGCGACCGGCTCGAGTTCTTGAAGCTGGCCCTGGACGCCGTGCGGCCCGCGTTGGTCGCGGTGTCGAGCGTCTACGAGACCAAGGCGTGGGGCGTCGAGGACCAGCCGGACTTCCTGAACGCGGTCTGCGTCGTCGACGACCCGGCGCGCGACCACTGGGCGTGGCTGCGCACCGGCCAGGCGTCCGAGCGGGCGGCGGGCCGCGTCCGCGAGCTGCGCTGGGGCCCGCGGACGCTGGACGTGGACGTCGTCACCGTCGACGGCGTCACGTCCAACGACCCGGAGTTGCTGCTGCCCCACCCCGGAACCCCGGACCGCGCGAGCGTGCTGGTGCCCTGGGCCGAGATCGAGCCGGCAGCGGTCCTGCCGGGCCACGGCCCGATCGCGGAGCTGCTGGCAGCGCGCCCGGCGGCCGAAGTCGCGACGGTCCGCCGGACGGATTTCGTCTTGCGCTGAGTAAGTCAAGACCCCGGCGCCCGTCGATCGCCGAGCTGTGGTTGCGGGTCGGCGATCGGGCCGGGGTCAGCCGCGTAGCGCCGCGATCATGAACTGGACCGCCGGTTGGACTGTCGGGACCGGGGGCCACCCGTTGATGGTCGCCAGCAGCTGCCAGTACCTCTCCGCTCGCGGGTCGCCGCTCGTGGCGAACCGGTCCGCCATCTCGGCGCGGAACTCCGGCGAGGACGGGTCCTGGTCCGGCCGGGCCGTCGCCGCCGCGATCTCGGCCGCAAGCGTTTGCCCTGCCTTCGACGTGGGCGAATCGCCCGCCGTCACCGCCGCTTCGGCGCGTGAGACCCAGCTGGGCCAGTTCTCCTGCCAGGCCGAAGACGGCTGCTCGAAGTCGCCCTCGCGGATCTGCCGGGACTGGGTTTCGCTCATGCCGCGGATCAGGGCCCGGAAGTCCGGGTCCTGCACCAGCTCGGCGAACTCGATCCAGGCCTCGAGCTGCTCCGGCGACGGATCGTCCGGCAGCTCCGGCTTGCCCGCGCGCATGCGGCGGTAGAACTCCTCGTCCACCTCCAGCCCGGCCACCATTTCGTCCCAGAACTCGTCGACCAGCCGCTTGCGCTCTTCGTCGGACATCGACGCGAGACGGTTCATCAGGTTCACTTCCTCCAGCTCGGAATTCCGCTTGGCCACCGCGCGCAGCACCGCCCGGCGCAGCCGCAGCCGCCGGATCTGCTCGTCCAGCGCCTCGACGTGCCGGGTCGCCAGCTCGCCGACCGTCGCCGACTGCGTCAGCGCCGCGGAGACGTCGGCGAGGCCGAGGCCCAGCTCCCGCAGCGTGCGGACCAGCTCGAGCCGGGCCATCGCCGCCGCGTCGTAGAGGCGGTAGCCGGCATCCGTCCGGTCGGTCGGGGGCAGCAGGCCCTCGTCCGAGTAGAAGCGGATGGTCTTGACCGGCAGGCCGGTCCGCCGGGCCAGCTCGCCGATGGTGAAGATCGCGGTGGTGCCCACAAGACGCATGGTGAACTCTCCAGTCGGGGGAGAGTCAACCCTCCCACGGTACGGTTGGGGCATGCACTTCACCCGGCCCCGTGACCTGGTGGTGGCGGGGGTACTCGGCCTGGTTCTCGGCTACCTGCTCTTCCTGACCGCGTACGGCTCGCTGCCCCAGCTGCCGACGTTCGCCGGCGTCACCTTCGCCGTGCTGGCGGTGATCGAGGCCGGGCTCGCGCTCTCCATCCGCTCGCGGATCAAGAACGGCCGCGTCGTCGCCGCGATCGGGATCGCCCGATCGGTGGCCCTCGCCAAGGCCTCGTCACTCGCCGGCGCGTTCATGGGCGGCGCCTGGCTGGCCGCGCTCGCCTACGTTCTGCCGCGACGTGACGAACTCGTCGCGGCGGTCCTCGACACCCGGGCCGGCGTCGTCGGCGTGGCGTCGTCCGCAGCCCTGGTAGCAGCGGGTTTGTGGCTCGAGCACTGCTGCCGGACCCCCCGTGACCAAGACCGTGAGCACACCCGCGGGACGACCGGTTAGCGCTCGATTCCCACCGCTCGCGGGACCGAGTAGGTCTCGTTCGGATTACGAGCAGGTACGGTGTCAGTCATGACCGGCGTGGGTGACGACTCGCGCGGCCGCCTACTGGGCAGGCCGTGGCTCGTCGTCGGATTCGTCCTCGCCATCGGAGCCACCCTCGCACTGGTGCTCAGCAACGATCTCCGCTATCTCCGGCTCGGGATCGTCGCCGCCCTCTGGGCTGCCCTGATCGGCGCTTTCCTCGCCGTGAAGTACCGCAAGCACGCGGCACAGAGCGAGGACGCGGTCGCCGAGGCGCAGGCTGTGTACGAGCTGGAGCTGGAACGCGAGATCGCGGCCCGGCGTGAATTCGAGCTGGAGGTGGAGGCGGAGAACCGGAGCGAGGCCGACTCCCGCGGCCGCGAGGAGCTGGAGGCGCTGCGCGCCGAGGTGTCCGCGCTGCGCGACAGCCTCCAGTCGCTGTTCGGCGGCGAGGTGCTGCTCGAACGCGTCGCGCTGACCGCGCAGGCGACCCGGATGCGCAAGCTCTCCGACGAGAACCGGATGATCCCGGACGCCGCGCCGAAGAAGAAGCCGGCTCAGCTGATGGCCGGGAAGAAGCCGGCCGAGCAGGGCGAGCGGCCGACCGAGCTGATCGACCGCGTGCTCGACGAGCGCCGCCGCAAGGCGTCGAACGGCAAGCCCGCGAACGGCAAGGGCCTCGGCAAGGGCAAGGGCTTCGGCGGCAAGCCGGCCCCGAAGGCCCCGGCGAACGTCACCGCGCAGAGCACCCAGCAGATCGCCCGGCCGAAGCCGCTGAGCGATCGCCGTCCGCCGGTGCCGGCCGTCGACCCGGCCCTGAACGCCGCGCAGCGCGAGCTGAAGGCCGCCGAGCTGCGTGCCGAAGCCGCGCGCCGCCAGGCGGAGTCCCAGCCGATGCGGCTGCCGAAGCCGGACGAGGTCAAGCAGCCCGAACGCCGTCCCGAGGCCGCCGCCGAGCCGACGCGCCAGGTGCCGCGGCCCGACCCGCAGACCGAGATCCGCCGCCCCGTGGAGCCGAACACGGAGATCCGCCGTCCCGAGCCGCCACCCGCGCGCCGGGCGGAGCTGTCGCGTCCGGCGATGCGGCCCGCCGAGGTGTCGCGGTCGGACATCCCGCGCGTGGAGCGGTCGATGCCGGCCATTCCGCGGGTGGAGATGTCGCGTCCGGACATTCCGCGCGTCGAGATGTCCCGGCCCGACATCCCGCGGGTCGAGCGGTCGATGCCGGCCATTCCGCGGGTGGAGATGTCGCGTCCGGACATTCCCCGCGTCGAGATGTCCCGGCCCGATATCCCGCGCGTCGAGATGTCCCGTCCGGACATCCCGCGGGTGGAGATGTCCCGCCCGGACCTGCCCCGCGTCGGCGGTCAGCCGAACGGTGCACGTCCCGAGCCGCGCCAGCCCGAGCCGCCGCGGCCCGCGCCGCCCCGGCCGGCCCCGCCGGTGAGGCCGTCGGAGATGTCGCGGTCGGACATCCGTCTGGTGACCGACCTGAGCGCGGCCTTCCAGAACCGTGACGACTTCGCCGAGCGGCAGCGGCCGAACCGGCCGAAGCCGCCCGAGCCGAAGGCCCCGCCGATGCCGAGGGACGCCTCGGCCTCGCGCCGCGACCTTCCCCCGGTCGTCCCGCCGACGACGCCCGTGCCGAACAACGCCCCGGCCGCGCGCCAGCCGTCGCGGACGAACCTGCCTCCGGTGGTGCCGCCGACCACGCCGGTCCCGGCCGCCGACGGGCGCCGTCCGTCGCGGCTGGAGCAGTTCTCGCGGGCGGACATGTCGCCGATCCTCGACGAGCCCGCGTCCCGCCACGGCGGTTCGCACCGCGCGCCCGCCGAGGCCGCCAACGCCGACGGGCCGATGGCGAACCCGACGCTCCCCGAGTCGGTCCGCAACTACCAGGGCCGCTCGGGTGGCCGCCGCCGCAAGCCGGACGAGTCGCAGCAGATGCCGGCGGTGCCCGCCCCGGAGCCCACCGGTGGCGGCCGCCGCCGTCGCCCGGACGGCGAGCCGCCGGCGTGGGAAGGCATGGTCGCCGAGCGGGCGTCGATGTCGCGCCGCAACATGACCCCGGTCGACCCCGCGGACATCGAGCAGAACGGAAACGGCCACAACGGAAACGGCCACAACGGTGCGAGCAACGGCCACGCCCGCAACGGCCACCGGTCGGCCGAGGCGCCGGGCAGCGGTTCGCACGCGGCCGGCCGGTCGGTGAGCGAGCTCCTGGCGGCCAACGGCGGCACGGGGTCGACGCCCCGCCGCCGACGCCGCGCGGAGGACTGAAGCCCGGGCCGCGCGAGGTCGCCCCGCGGGATCTGAGCGGATGGCTCGCGTGTCCGGGCGGTCGGCTCAGATACGAGGAGGGTCGGCTTGCGTGCCTGGGCGGTCGGCTCGCGTACCTGAGCGGACGATCCGTGTACTGGGCGGTCGGCTCGCGTACCCATGCGGTCGACTCGCGTGCCCGAGTCGGCTCGCGTGTCTGGGGCGGCTCAGGTGTGGGCTGGCTGCCGTCAGGCGGTGGTCACCGGCGGTGATCTGCGGTCGCCGAGTCACGCGCGGCGGTACCGGTGCCCGTGGCGCGCCTTGTGTGCCAGGTGGCGTTTCCGTTCGTGTCCGGTCTGCGTAGGGTGACCGGCTGTGAGCGGAACCCTCTCGCCCGCGACGGGACTCGATCGTGGACGGCGGCCTCGCCGGATCACCGTGCTGCTGCCGGTGCTCGGGCTGATCGTGGTCGCCCTGTGCGGCCTGTTCCTGTTCGGCCTGGCCACCGCGCGGGTCGGCCCGCTCGCCGTCACCATCGGGGTGCTCGCCGCGCTCGTGCCGGTCGCGGGCGTGGTCGCCGGGTTCCTCTGGGTCGACCGCTGGGAGCCCGAACCGGCCAAGTTCCTGCTTCTCGCCTTCGCCTGGGGCGCCTGCATCGCGACGATCACCGCACTGCTCATCAACACCACCGCCGAGGCGGTCGGGGACGAGCTGCTCGGCAAGGGCAGCGGCAACACCGTCGCCGCGCTGGTGTCCGCGCCCATCGTCGAGGAGGCAGCGAAGGCGCTCTTCGTGGTCCTCATGCTCTGGCGCCGGTCGGAGGAGTTCGACGGCGTCGTGGACGGGGTCGTCTACGCCGGGTTCAGCGCCGCCGGGTTCGCGTTCACCGAGAACATCTACTACTTCGGCCGCGCCTTCTACGACTACGGCTTCGGCGACGGGCACAGCCAGGGCGTCATCACGGCGTTCTTCCTCCGCGGCGTCCTCGCTCCCTTCACGCACCCGCTGTTCGCCGTGCTCACCGGGATCGGGATCGGCATCGCGGCGCGGACGACCACGAAGGCGATGAAGGTCGTCGCGCCGCTCGCCGGCTACCTGGCCGCCGTCTGCCTGCACGCGCTGTGGAACAGCGCCGCGCTGCTCGGCGGGTCGAAGTTCCTCACCGTCTACTTCCTGATCATGCTGCCGCTGTTCCTCGGCGTGGTCTACCTGGTCGTCCTGCAACGACGGCGGGAGCAGCGGATCATCGCCACCGCGCTGCCGCACATGGCCGCGCAGCGCTGGATCGCGCCGTCGGAGGTCGACCTGCTCGCCAGCCTGCCCGGCCGCCGCGCGTGGCGCCGTCAGGCGAAACGCCAGTCCGGAAAACGTGCTGCCCGCGCCGTCGCCGTGTACCAGGCGAGCGTGACCGAGCTCGCGTTCCTGGACCGGCGGGAGATCACCACCGACGCCGACCGGCAGCGCCAGCAGGAGCTGCTGCGCACGTTGAAGGCCGCCCGGGCAGAAGCGACGCGCCTCGCCGACGAGGCCGCCCGAGGGTGACCCGGTCCGGGTGAAGCTGGTCACCCGGGCTCAACGCGTCGAGCTCAATCGAGTTAGTCTCGCGCCGTTCGTCCGGTACCCGGAGCGGGACTGGAACGAGAGCAGAGGGAGTCTGCCAGCCATGAGCGTCCACAGGCGCACGCCATGATGAGGCCCGCTCGCCTCGCGGTCGGTGTCGTGTCCGCCGGCCGGGTGGGCAGTGTGCTCGGCGCCGCGCTGGCCCGGGCGGGGCACACCGTGGTCGCCGCGTCGGGGCTGTCCGCCGCGTCGCTGGCCCGCGCCGAACGCCTCCTCCCCGACGTGCCCCTGCTGCCGCCCGACGAAACCGTCCGCCGGGCCGACCTGGTGCTGCTCGCCCTCCCCGACGACGCGCTGGCCGGCATGGTCCGCGGGCTCGTCGCGACCGAATCGCTGCGGCCGGGGCAGATCGTCGTGCACACCTCGGGCGCGCAGGGCGTCGGCGTGCTGGCGCCGGCGGCCGAGGCCGGGGCGCTGGCGCTCGCCCTGCACCCCGTGATGACGTTCACCGGCCGCGAAGAGGACCTCGAGCGGCTGACGGCGTGCAGCATCGGCGTCACCGCGGCGGCGGACGACGAGGCGGCCTGGAACGTCGGCGAGGCGCTCACGGTCGAGATGGGTGCCGAGCCGGTGCGCATCCCCGAGTCCGCGCGGGCGCTCTACCACGCGGCGCTGACCCACGGCGCGAACCACCTCATGACCCTGGTCGCCGACTGCACGGAAGTCTTGCGGGAAGCGGGAATCGGGCACTCCGAACGCCTGGTGGCGCCGCTGCTTTCGGCGGCGTTGGATAATGTGCTCCGACACGGCGACCGCGCGCTCACCGGCCCGGTCGCGCGTGGCGACGCCGGTACCGTCCGCAAGCACCTCGAAGTGCTGGCGGAGCGGGCGCCGGACGTGGCGCCGGCCTACCGCGCGCTGGCCAAGCGCACGGCGGAGCGTGCCGAAGCCGCCGGGCTGCTGGACACCGCGGCCGCCAAAGACCTCACCGAACTCCTCGACGATCCCGCCGAAGGGCACCAAGACCAGTGACCACACCGAAATTCAGCCGCGGCACGCTGAACACGTTCGCGTCGCCCGAGCAGATGAGCCAGGTCAGCCGGGCCCTGCACGGCGTCGGCCGCAAGCTCGCGCTCGTGCCGACCATGGGCGCGCTGCACGCCGGGCACCGCGAGCTGATCCGCCGCGCGAAGCGGCTGCCGAACAACGTCGTGGCGACCTCGATCTTCGTCAACCCGCTGCAGTTCGGCGAGGGCGAGGACTTCGAGGCGTACCCGCGGCCGTTGGAGAACGACCTGGCCGTCCTGGGCGAGGACGGCGTCGAAATCGCGTTCACGCCCAGTGCCGAGGCCCTCTACGGCGAAGGCGCCGTGGTGACCGTGCACCCGGGGCCGCTCGGCGAGCAGCTCGAAGGCGCCGTCCGGCCCGGCCACTTCGCGGGCGTGCTGACCGTCGTGGCGAAGCTGTTCAACCTGCTCCGTCCGGACTACGCGCTCTTCGGTGAAAAGGACTACCAGCAACTGGTCCTGATCAAGCGGATGGTGCGCGACCTGAACATCGACACGCACGTCATCGGCGTGCCGACCGTGCGCGAGCGCGACGGGCTGGCGCTGTCGTCGCGCAACGTCTACCTCACGCCCGAGCAGCGTGAAGACGCCGTCGTCCTGTCGGCCGCCCTCACCGCGGGGGCGTTCGTCGGGCGCGACGGTGCCGAGGCGGTCCTCGAGACCGCGTGGAAGACCCTCGCCGCGCGGCCCGCGGTCGAGGTGGATTACCTGGAGTTGAGGGGAACCGACCTCGGGCCCGCGCCCGTCGACGGTGAAGCACGACTGTTGATCGCGGCCCGGGTGGGGAGTACCCGGCTGATCGACAACGTTCCGGTGTTGCTCGGCGCCGCGGTGGAACACCCGGCGCACCCGGAGCGGGACGCAGGGGAATAGGAGTCCACGATGTACCGCACCATGCTCAAGTCGAAGATCCACCGGGTCACCGTCACCCAGGCCGACCTGCACTACGTCGGCTCGGTGACGGTCGACGAAGACCTGATGGAGGCCGCGGACCTGCTGCCGGGGGAACAGGTGTCCATTGTGGACGTCACCAACGGGGCGCGGCTGGAGACCTACGTCATCAAGGGGGAACGCGGCAGCGGCGTGCTCGGCATCAACGGCGCCGCGGCGCACCTGGTGCACCCGGGCGACCTGGTCATCCTCATTTCCTACGGGCAGATGGACGACGCCGAAGCCGCGACGTATGAACCGCGCGTGGTGTTCGTCGACGCGGACAACCGGATCGTCCACCGGCACACCGACCCCGGCCACGCGCCGGAGGGGTCCGGGCTGCTGTCCGGCACGGTGCCCCTGCCGCCGGAGGAGGAGACGGCGGTGTTCCCGGTCGCGGAGACGGCGGACGCCCGCCGCCTCGACGCGCTGCTGCACGCGGAAAGCTGACCCGCTTGCTGCTCACCGTCGACGTCGGCAACACGAACATCGTGCTGGGGCTCTATTCCGGCAGCGAACTGGTCGGCGACTGGCGCATGCGCACGGACGCCCGCATCACGGCGGACGAGCTGGCGTTGACGGTCCGCGGCCTGCTGGGCCCGCACGCGGACGCGGTGACGGGCATCAGCGCGCTGTCGACGGTGCCGGCGGTGCTGCGCGAGCTGCGGGTGATGCTCGCGCGGTACTACGAGCGGATCCCGAAGATCGTGGTCGAGCCGGGGGTGCGCACGGGGGTGGCGCTCCTGGTGGACAACCCGAAGGAGGTGGGCGCGGACCGGCTGGCGAACACCCTGGCCGCGCACCACCTCCACCGCGGGACGGCGTGCGTGGTGGTCGACTTCGGGACGTCCACGAACGTCGACGCGATCTCGGCGCGCGGCGAGTTCCTCGGTGGCGCGTTCGCCCCCGGGATCGAGATCTCGGTGGACGCGCTCGCGTTGCGCGCGGCGGCGTTGCGGAAGGTCGAGCTGGTCCCGCCGCGGTCGGTGATCGGGAAGAACACGGTGGAGTGCCTGCAGTCGGGGATCCTGTACGGCTTCGCCGGCCAGGTGGACGGGTTGGTGCGGCGGATCGTCCGGGAGCTGTCGCCGAGCGGCTCGGAACCGGTGGCGGTGCTGGCCACCGGCGGCCTGGCGCCGCTGGTGATCAGCGAGTCGGAGACGATCACCGACCACGTCCCGGACCTGACGCTACTCGGGCTGCGGCTGGTGTTCGAGCGGAACATCCGCCCCTGACGGCTAGGGCCTGTATCGAAGTCGGTCATAGCCATTCGTTGATCGCTGCGATCTGGACGGTGGCTTCGTAGCGAACGGCAAGCTTGTCGTAGCGGGTAGCCACCCCACGGTGGCGTTTAAGCCGGTTGATACCGCACTCCACCGCATGACGCTGCTTGTAGATTTCGGGGTCGAAGGCCGGTGGCCGACCGCCCTTCGACCCCTTGGCCTTACGATGCGCGTCCTGGTCGGTCTTGCTCGGGATGGTCGCCTTGATCCCACGACCGCGCAGGTGCGCCCGGTTGGCCTTCGAGGTGTAAGCCTTGTCCGCCAGGACCCGATCCGGACGGGTCCGCGGCCGGCCACCGCCCGGTCGGGGCACCCGGATCCCGGCCAGGACCGGAACGAACTGCGGGCTGTCGCCACGCTGCCCGGCGGTCAGCACGATCGACAACGGCTTCTGTCCCTGCTCACACCCCAGATGCACCTTCGTGGTCCACCCACCACGGGACCGGCCCAACGCGTGATCATCCGGTTCGGTGGTGATCCCGCCCGGCGGTTCGGCCTGCAGGTCCCCCTTTTCCGCGCACCCGCAGCATGCTGATGCGCCCGCGCGATCGTGGAATCCACGCTCACGTCCCAGGTGATCCGCCCCTCGACTTCGGCCAGAGCCTGCAACGCGGTCAGAATCCGCTGCCAGACACCAGCCCGTTGCCAGCGCCGGAACAACCCATAAACAGCCGCCCAGGATCCATATCCGACCGGCATGTCCCGCCATGGTGCGCCGGTGCGGACCCGCCACCGGATCCCGTCGATCAGCTGCCGTCTGCTCCACAACGACGGCCGACCCGGCCGTGACGGCGCGGGCAGCAACGGCTTCAGCGTTGCCCACTGCTCGTCGGTCAGGTCGAACCGCCCCGTCCCCGCTAGGGTGTCCACGAGGTCTCCGGTGGTGTTCAGGTTCTTCTTGGTCGACGAACCACCTACCGGAGACCTCACCTATTTCGGCCATCGACACGCCCGACAGCGCCAACTCAACCAGCTCGAGATGACTTCGATACAGGCCCTAGTCGCGGGCCAGCCGCCGCCGCTCCAGCACGTAGCCCAGCGCGGTGATCGCCAACGCCGGGAAGGCCACCACGGCCTGGGGGAACTTGGCCGTCCCGGGTGGGTCCACCGCCTTCGACTCCGGATAGGCCAGCGCCGAGATCTGCGTCAGCCAGTACAGCGACGCCAGGACCGCCCCGGCGTCGAGACCGGCCCGGCTCGGCCGTCGCCACAGCTGCCAGAGGCTGGTGGTCCCGAGCGCGAGCCCGAGGCTCATCGTCTGGCCGTTGTGGAACTTCGCGTGCGGTGGCCAGGCGGGGTTCTTGACGTGCGTTTCGTTCCAGTCGGCGCGGTACGGGCCCACGGCCGTCACCACCGACACCAGCGAGATCAGGGTTCGTCCCAGTGATTTCCTGCTCATCGTGCCAGTATCGTCCCACTACGGCGATCGAGGTCGATCACCGGCGGCGGGCGCGGAACGTCCAGGTGCGCAACGGCAGGTCGAACTCGCCCGACGCGGTGTGCGGATTCGCGGCGAGGAACCGCCGGATCTCCGCCAGGCCCGCGGCCGCTTCCGCCGGATCCGCGACGATCATGTGCGAATGCGTGGCGATCGTTTCGACGAGGCTTTCCGCCGTGCGCCGTTGCACATGGCGAAACGTCGAGCTTTCGAAGGAATCGAAGGCGGGGTGCGTGGCCGGTTCCCGGTCGCCTTCGGTCCACGCCCGGCTCACCCCGGTTCGGCCGAGCTTCGCGAACTCCGCGACCCACGGCACCGAATCGTCTTCGTAGTTCCACATCGGCACGAGCACGCCGCCCGGGCGCAGTACGCGCCCGATCTCCGTCATCGCCGCCGGCACGTCGAACCAATGGAACGCCTGCCCGACGAAAACCGCGTCGACGTCGGCGTCGGGCAACGGGATCCGTTCCGCCTGCCCCTCGAGAGACGTCGCAGAGGGCACCACGCGGCTCAGTTCGGCGCGCATTTCCGGGTCGGGCTCGACCGCGACGACGTCCAGCCCGAGCCCGGCGAGACCGAGGGTGAGCTTGCCCGTTCCGGCGCCCAGATCGAGTACCCGCCGCGGTGTTCCGCTCGCGCCCGAAAGGCCCCATTCGATCGCTTCCCGCGGGTAGCCGGGCCGGTGCTCGGCGTACGCGGCCGCTCGGCTGCCGAAAGAAGAAGCGCGCTGGGCGCGTGTGGGATCACTCACCGGCCCAGGCTAATGGACGGAAAGGAAGGGTAATCCGGTTGGCGTAGCGCGCGGCCGGGTTCGTACCCTAGTGGCCATGACCGAAAACCCCGCTTCCACCAGCGAGCCCGCCGAAGACGAACTGCCCGAGCAGATGCGGGTGCGCCGGGAGAAGCGCGACCGGATCCTCGCCGAGGGTATCGATCCCTACCCGGTCGAGGTACCCCGGACGCACTCGCTCGCCGAGGTGCGGACGGCGCACGAGGGGTTGCCCGTCGACACCGCCACCGGCGACGTCGTCGGCGTCACCGGGCGGGTGATGTTCCTGCGCAACACCGGCAAGCTGTGCTTCGCCAGCCTCCGCGAGGGCGACGGCACCGAGCTCCAGGCCATGATCAGCCTGGCGAAGGTCGGCGAGGACGCGCTGGCGGCGTGGAAGTCCGACGTCGACCTCGGCGACCACGTCTTCGTGCACGGTGAGGTCATCACGTCCAAGCGCGGCGAGCTGTCCGTGATGGCCGATTCCTGGCGCATCACGTCGAAGGCGCTGCGCCCGCTGCCGGTCGCCCACAAAGACCTCGCCGAGGAGACGCGGATCCGCCAGCGCTACGTCGACCTCATCCTGCGCCCGCGCGCGCGGGACGTCGTGCGCACGCGCGCCGGCGTGGTCCGGTCGCTGCGGGAGTCGTTCCACCGCCGCGGGTTCACCGAGGTCGAGACGCCGATGCTGCAGACGCTGCACGGCGGCGCCGCGGCCCGGCCGTTCGTCACGCACTCGAACGCGTTCGACCTGGAGCTGTTCCTGCGGATCGCGCCGGAGCTCTACCTCAAGCGCTGCGTCGTCGGCGGCATCGAGAAGGTCTTCGAGATCAACCGCAACTTCCGGAACGAGGGCAGCGACTCGTCGCACTCGCCGGAGTTCGCGATGCTCGAGTACTACGAGGCGTACGCGACCTACGACACCAATGCGGTGATGACGCGGGAGCTGATCCAGGAGGCCGCGCAGGCGGTGCTGGACACCCAGGTCGTCACCCTGCCCGACGGTTCGGAGTACGACCTGTCCGGCGAATGGACCACCCTCGGAATGTACGAGTCGTTGTCCGATTCCCTCGGCGAAGAGGTGACGCCGGAGACGCCCGCCGCCAAACTGCACGGATTCGCGCAGGCCAGGGGCCTGGAAGTGGATCCGAAGCTGGGGCACGGCAAGCTGGTCGAGGAACTGTGGGAACACCTCGTCGGAGATCACCTGCACGCACCCACGTTTGTCCGTGATTTTCCGCTGGAGACGTCGCCTTTGACGAGGCAGCACCGCTCGCGGCCCGGCGTGGCCGAGAAGTGGGACCTCTACGTGCGCGGATTCGAACTCGCCACCGGATACTCCGAGCTGGTCGATCCGGTCGTCGAACGGGAACGGCTCACCGAACAGTCCCGGCTGGCCGCGCAGGGCGATAGCGAAGCCATGCGCCTCGACGAGGATTTCCTGCGTGCCCTCGAGTACGGAATGCCGCCGAGCGGTGGCGTCGGAATGGGGATCGACCGGCTGCTCATGGCGCTGACCGGTCTCGGTATCCGGGAGACGATCCTCTTCCCGCTCGTGCGTCCCGAATAACCCGGCAGTGTCGTTTACCGCAATGAGATTTGCGCTGTCCTCCGGAAGCGGGTACTAATGTTCTAGACAAAGTCTTCTGTCCCGGGGCTCGCCCCGTAACCAGATCATTGCGCAAGTCCCCGCAGGAGGAATCGGATGGCACAGAAGGTGCTCGTCTCGCTGGTCGACGACCTCGACGGCAGTGAGGCGGAAGAGACCGTCGAGTTCGGTTTGGACGGCGTCAGCTACCAGATCGACCTCTCTTCGGATAACGCCGAGGAGTTGCGGGACGCCCTCGCCCAGTATGTCGAGCACGCGCGTCGCGCGGGTGGCCGCAAGCGCGCTTCCGTGCGCCCGGTCGCGGGCAAGGGCTCGGCCCGGCCCGCCGCCGTCGACCGCGAGCAGAACCAGGCCATTCGGTCGTGGGCGCGCAAGAACGGTTACGCGGTTTCGGACCGGGGCCGGATCCCGTCCGAGGTCGTCGAGGCCTACCACAAGAAGAACTGAGGATTCTTCGGCTACCCGGGTGTCCGCAGGTCACCGGGTGGCCGGGGAAACTCCTCGAAGCGGGGTTCAGCCGAGGCCGCCGGGCGAATTGCGCCCGGCGGCTTTCTTGATGTCCGATCCTTGTCCGGTGTCCGTTCGGCCCACTCGCGCGGTCCGGGCGTACTCGGCGGGCGGCTGACCCGTGACCGCGTGGAAATCGCGGATGAAGTGCGACTGGTCGCTATAGCCCAGTCGAACCGCCAGTCCGGCGTAATCCGGCTCTCCTTCCGCCGCGATCCGCTGCGCCGCGTCGTTCAGCCGGTATATCCGGATCGCCCACTTGGGTGGGCAGCCGACGTGTTCGGCGAACAACCGCTGTACGGACCGGGTGGTCAGTCCAGTATCCGCGCACAGTTGCGCCACCCGGGTAATTCCCGGATCCCGTGCGATTGATTCCACGGCGTCGGCCGCCAGCCGCGCGGCCGGCGTCAGCTCCACCGGATTTGCGATCAGCAAGTTGTCGATCGCACGCACCATTTGCGCGTCGCCGGCCGCCTTCTGCACCGATTCCGCGGCTTCGATCGACTTCGGGCCGAATACGTCCTCGAGCGGGACAGCCCGGTCGGCGATGTCACTTACCGGGCCGCCGAGGAACGCGCGGAAGCACCCGGGCCGGAAACGCACGCCCAAGCCCTGGACGCGGCCTTCGAGCCGGTGGGAAAAGACGTCGCGGGCCGGTCCGTACACCCCGGACGCGCCGGGGAAGAACGTCACGTGCACGGCGAGGTTCGGCAGGACGCGCTGGTCGTGCGGCGGCCGGCCGCGCAGGTCCCAGCGCAGCACCCAGTGGTAGTCGACGAACTCCGCCAGTTCGGGCGCGGGTGCGTGCCTGGTCAGCGTGAACATCGTGCGCGCGGTGGCCTCGGCCACGATGCCGCGGGGGATCCGGTGCTGGCCCACGTGCCCACGGTAGCTGTCGCGTTCCTTCAAGACGGCCCCCACGGCTCTCGGATGGGATCAGCGGATGACTGCCTCGCTCGTCCGGCCCGCCGCGGCCGAGTTCCTCCGGGTCGCCCACGCGGTGACCGACCTGTCCGCCCCGACGCCGTGCGCCGGCTACGACGTCCGCGGGCTGCTCAACCACCTCTTGTACTGGGCCCCGTGGCTCCTCGCCGCGGGCCGCCGCGAGGACCCGCCGTCGCCGTCGGCCCCCGAAGCTTCGGCGGGGCTCGTGACGGCGGACTGGCGGGCGCGGCTGGAGAAGCAGACGGAGACGCTCGTGGACGTCTTCGGGACGCCGTCGGCGTGGGACGGCATGACGGCGCTGGGGACGGCCCGGCTGCCGGCGTCGGTGGTCGGCGACATGGTGCTGGGCGAGTTCGTCCTGCACGGCTGGGACCTGGCCCGGGCGAGCGGCCAGGAGCTGCGATGCCCGCCGGAGGCGGCGACGGCGGTGTACGAGTCCGCGGTGGCCATGGGCGAGCAAGCACGCTCGATGGGCGTCTACGGGGAGGCCGTGACGGTGGCGGCCGAGGCTTCGCCGCTGGAGCGGGCGCTGGGTGCCTCGGGGCGCGATCCGGGCTGGACCGCCTGATTCAGCGGGCACACGTGCGCGGGCAGCCGTCGCATTCCGGCTCCGCCGGGAGCAGGTAGGAGAAGCAGCAGCTCTCGCGGCGGCGCGTCCACTCGCGGTGGCCGTCCGGGCCCTCGGCCAGGCGCAACGTCGATGCCGACGTCAGCGGCGGGTACCGCGCGTCGAGGACCAGGGCCGCGTCCGCGACGCCCGCGCCCTCGGACTCCGGGGTGCCGCCCTGGCGGCCGGCCCACCACAGCGAGTTCTCCAGCGCGTCGGTCGCCGCGGCCCAGAGCATGCGGCGGCCGAGCCTGCTGACCGGCGCGTACGCCCGGACGAACCGGGCCGCGTGGGCCAGGTAGCGGGCGCGCAGGACCGCCGCCAGGGCCCGCTCGTCCCGGACCACCGTCGCCTCCGGGCGCGCCGACCCCGGGTCGGTCGGGAGGCAGTGGAACGCGTCACCCAGGACCGCCATGCCGTCCGGGTGGGGGCGGTCGTCGGCCAGCCGGAACGCCAGCTCCTCCGGCTTCAGCGACGGCACGCGCCGCTCGTGGTGCAGCAGCAGCGCGCCGACGTACGCCGGGACGTGCAGGTACCACGTCATGACGTAGCTCGCCGTGGTCCGCGCCGGGGCCGCGTCGTGCTCGCGCAGCAGCCAGTCGCCGAGGACGGCGCGCCACTCGTCGAAGTACGCGGGCGTCTCCAGCAGCTCCGAGCAGCGGATCCAGCCCGGTGGGACGTCCCGCCGCAGCTCGCTGCGTTCCTGCAGGCCGGAGACCCGCAGGAGCGACGACGCGAGGCCGTCGCCGACCTCGCGCGCGTCACGGAAGGACCGCTGCTGGTTCACCTGCGGCCCTCCTTCGCGGCGTAGTATTAGGACTGCCTAACCTTACAGGGCGAGGGAGGCTGCGCCAATCGGGTGGGGCACTCCCAGCTTGCGGACTGTTCGCGGTGAGCGGACACCGCGCGGATGGCGGAATCCGGGTGGCCGCCCGCACGTTGGGGTTGACGTAAAGGTGCAGGGCAACCTGAAGATGGAAGCACCCGGCAGACCCCACGTCCGGGTGCGGAAAAGGCCACGAAGAGCCGTAGTGGTACGCCAGCGCGACGGCTTGGCTACTAGAGTGGTCTCACGGTGCTGAATCCATCGCGGTGAAAGCACGATGGAAACGGGCCGCCGGCGCAGCAGTCGAGGGAGTGCACATGTTTGAGAGGTTCACCGACCGCGCGAGGCGGGTGGTCGTCCTGGCTCAAGAAGAGGCCAGGATGCTCAACCACAACTACATCGGCACCGAGCACATCCTCCTGGGTCTGATCCACGAGGGTGAGGGTGTCGCCGCCAAGGCGCTGGAGTCGCTGGGCATCGCCCTGGAGGGCGTGCGCCAGCAGGTCGAGGAGATCATCGGCCAGGGCCAGCAGGCGCCGAGCGGGCACATTCCGTTCACGCCGCGGGCGAAGAAGGTGCTGGAGCTGTCGCTGCGCGAAGCGCTGCAGCTCGGCCACAACTACATCGGTACCGAGCACATCCTGCTGGGCCTGATCCGCGAGGGCGAAGGCGTCGCCGCGCAGGTGCTGGTCAAGCTGGGTGCGGACCTGAACCGCGTCCGCCAGCAGGTGCTGCAGCTGCTCTCGGGCTACCAGGGCAAGGAGTCCACCGAAACCGGTTCCGGCGGCCGTGGTGAAGGCACCCCGTCGTCGTCGCTGGTGCTGGACCAGTTCGGCCGCAACATGACCGTGCTCGCCCGCGAGGGCAAGCTCGACCCGGTCATCGGGCGCGGCAAGGAGATCGAGCGGGTCATGCAGGTGCTGTCCCGCCGGACCAAGAACAACCCGGTGCTCATCGGCGAGCCCGGCGTCGGCAAGACCGCCGTCGTCGAGGGCCTCGCGCAGAGCATCGTCAAGGGCGAGGTGCCCGAGACGCTCAAGGACAAGCAGCTCTACACGCTGGACCTGGGCTCCCTGGTCGCCGGCTCCCGCTACCGCGGTGACTTCGAAGAGCGCCTGAAGAAGGTGCTCAAGGAGATCAAGACCCGCGGCGACATCATCCTGTTCATCGACGAGCTGCACACGCTGGTCGGGGCGGGTGCCGCCGAGGGTGCGATCGACGCGGCTTCGATCCTGAAGCCGATGCTCGCCCGCGGTGAGCTGCAGACGATCGGCGCGACCACGCTCGAGGAGTACCGCAAGTACATCGAGAAGGACGCCGCCCTCGAGCGCCGGTTCCAGCCGATCCAGGTCGGCGAGCCGTCGCTGGAGCACACGATCGAGATCCTCAAGGGCCTGCGTGACCGGTACGAGGCGCACCACCGCGTCTCGATCACCGACTCGGCGCTGGTCGCCGCCGCGACCCTGGCGGACCGGTACATCAACGACCGGTTCCTCCCGGACAAGGCGATCGACCTGATCGACGAGGCCGGCGCCCGGATGCGCATCCGCCGGATGACCGCGCCGCCGGACCTGCGCGAGTTCGACGAGAAGATCGCGAACGTCCGCCGCGACAAGGAGTCCGCGATCGACGCGCAGGACTTCGAGCGGGCCGCCCGCCTGCGTGACGAGGAGAAGACCCTCCTCGGCCAGAAGGGCGAGCGGGAGAAGCAGTGGAAGGACGGCGACCTCGACGTCGTCGCCGAGGTCGACGACGAGCAGATCGCGGAGGTGCTGGCCAACTGGACCGGCATCCCGGTGTTCAAGCTGACCGAGGAGGAGACCACCCGGCTGCTGCGCATGGAGGAAGAGCTCCACAAGCGCATCATCGGCCAGGAGGACGCGGTCAAGGCCGTCTCGCAGGCGATCCGCCGTACGCGCGCCGGTCTGAAGGACCCGAAGCGCCCGTCGGGCTCGTTCATCTTCGCCGGCCCGTCCGGTGTCGGTAAGACCGAGCTGTCCAAGGCGCTGGCGTCCTTCCTGTTCGGCGAGGACGACGCGCTCATCCAGATCGACATGGGTGAGTTCCACGACCGCTACACCGCTTCGCGGCTCTTCGGTGCCCCTCCGGGCTACGTGGGCTACGAAGAGGGTGGCCAGCTGACCGAGAAGGTGCGGCGCAAGCCGTTCTCGGTGGTCCTGTTCGACGAGATCGAGAAGGCGCACCAGGAGATCTACAACACGCTCCTGCAGGTGCTGGAGGACGGCCGCCTGACCGACGGTCAGGGCCGCACGGTCGACTTCAAGAACACGGTCCTCATCTTCACGTCCAACCTGGGCACGTCGGACATCTCGAAGTCCGTCTCGCTCGGGTTCGCCGGGTCCAACGACACCGGCACCCGGTACGAGAAGATGAAGCAGAAGGTCAACGAGGAAATGAAGAAGCATTTCCGCCCGGAGTTCCTGAACCGGATCGATGACATCATCGTGTTCCACCAGCTGACGCAGGAACAGATCATCATGATGGTCGACCTGATGATCGGTCGTGTGGAGAAGCAGCTCAAGGCCAAGGACATGGAGCTGGAGCTGACGGCGAAGGCCAAGGCTCTGCTGGCCAAGCGCGGCTTCGACCCGGTGCTGGGCGCTCGCCCGCTGCGCCGCACGATCCAGCGCGAGATCGAAGACCAGCTGTCGGAGAAGATCCTCTTCGGCGAGGTCGAGCCCGGCCAGATCATCCTGGTCGACGTCGAGGGCTGGAGCGGCAACCCCGAGGACAAGGACGACCAGGCCAAGTTCACCTTCCGCGGTGAGCGCCGACCGTCGTCCATCCCGGACGCCCCGCCGGTCAGCATCGGCGCGGGCCACGAGGAGCAGGGCGGCGAAGCCGAGAACGACTGATCCCGGCTCGTAGTTCGCAGGAGGGCGGTTCCCCGATGGGGAGCCGCCCTTCTCGCGTGCCCGGGGCCGGACCTGACAGCGTCCGGTCGGAAGCATGAGACGATGTCCGCGGGGCTTGGGGAGGGGAACCGCGTGGACGTGCTGTCGATCGACTTCGGGACTTCCAGCACCGTCGGTGTCCTCTCCGCCTCCGGGCGCGGGCCGCGGGCGGTCGAGGTCGATGGGTCGGTCACCATGCCCTCCGCCGTCTTCGTCGCCGATGACGGGCTGCTCGTCGTCGGGCAGGAAGCCGAACGGCGGGCGCGGCTCGATCCACGCCGGTTCGAGCCCCTTCCCAAGCGGCGCATCGACGAAGGCACCCTGCAACTCGGCGAGACCACTGTCGACGTCACCGACGCCTTCGCCGCCGTGCTGCGCAGGATGGGTGAGGAGGCCGGTCGGCAGCTCGGCCGCCCGCCCGCGCAGACGCGGATTTCGCACCCTGCCGGCTGGGGTGCCACCCGGCAGGGAGCCATCCGCACCGCGGCCGCCAAGGCCGGCTTCGGTGACGTCCGGCTGATTCCCGAACCGGTGGCCGCCGCCGCGCACTACGCGAGTGCCGGGCGGCGCAACGCCGGGCCCATCGGGGTCTACGACCTCGGGGCCGGCACGTTCGACTGCGCGGTCGTCGGCGTCAGCCGGCAGGGCTTCGCCGTGCTCGCCGAGGACGGCCTGCCCGACCTCGGCAGCATCGACATCGACCAGGCCCTGCTCGTGCACATCGGCCGCTCGGTCTCGCACACCGATCCGGCGCAGTGGCAACGTCTTCTCCGCCCGCGGTCCACCGCCGACCGCCGCACCCGGCGTGCGCTGCTGCTGGACGTCCGCGACGCCAAGGAAAGCCTCTCCCGCCACAGCCGGACCCACGTGCCGATGCCGGAGCCGTTCGGTGACGTCCTGGTCAGCCGCGACGAACTCGACGCGCTCGTGCGGCCCAGCCTGCTCCGCAGCGCCGAGCTGCTCGGCGCGACGATCCGCCGCGCCGGCCTGCACCCCGGGCAGCTGGGCGGGGTCTACCTCGTCGGCGGGCCGAGCCGGATGCCGCTGCTGGCCACGCTGCTCGGGCGCCAGCTCGGCGTCGCGCCCACGACGCAGGACCAGCCCGAGACGGCCGTCGCGTTCGGCCTCCACCACGTGCCGCTGGGCGCCACCGACGACCTCACCGTGCCCGCGTTCGCGCCGGTCCGGCCGCCCGTTCCGCCGCCGCCCCAACCCTGGCGGCAGCAGGCCGTCCGGCCGCCGCGGTACGCGCCGCCAACGGCCGAGCGCCGGAGCTGAACCCGACCTGGCTCACCAGGTCTCGTCGAACCACGGTCCCTGGCCGGACCGGTCGCGACGCGGTGGTCAATGCTCCGCGCCCGCGCTGACGGCCAGGTCCTCCGTCGTGCGCAACGCCGTGTCCACCAGCACTTCCAGCGCGTCGGCGACCCGGTCCACCCCGAGCGACGGTGCCGCCGTGCCGGACGCCGCGACCTGCTCCGGGCTGAACGGGACGTGCACGAACCCGCCGCGCACGCCCGGCAGGGTCGACAGCAGGTGCATCAGCCCGTAGAAGACCTGGTTGCACACGTATGTACCCGCGGTGTGGGACACCGAAGCCGGCACGCCCGCCGCGCGGATCGCCGCCACGCACGCCTTCACCGGCAACGTCGTGAAGTACGCCGCCGGGCCGTCCGGGACCACCGGGACGTCCACCGGCCGCTCGCCCGCGTTGTCCGGGATCCGGGCGTCGATCAGGTTGATCGCGACGCGCTCGGGCGTCACGTCGAGCCGGCCACCCGCCTGGCCCACGCACACCACCAGCGACGGCCGGTGCGCCAGGACCGCGTCGCGCAAGACCGGCAGCGACGCCGAGAACTCGCACGGCAGCTCGACCGCGGCGACGTCGTCCCGGCGCGCGCCGAGCAGCGAAACCGCCTGCCACGACGGATTCACCTGCTCCCCGCCGAACGGCGCGAACCCCGTCATCAGCACCTCGGCCATGCATCCTCCCCAAAACGCCGTGAGGGCCACCCTACGACGGCAGGGTGGCCCTCACGAGCTCAGGCGGCGGGCTTCAGCCCACCCGGGAAGAGGTACTGGTCGGCGGGCTTGCCGGCGCCGTACACCCACGCGTCGAAGAACCCCTGGAGGTCCTTGTGCGCGACGAACTCGGTGTACCGCTGGAAATCCTGCATGCTCGCGTTCCCGTTCCGGTGCAGCGACGGCCAGGTCCGGAGCACCCGGTCGAACGCGGCCTGCCCGAGGTAGTTGCGCAGCGCGTGCAGCATCATCGGGCCCTTCGAGTACACGTACGTGAACTCGTTGCCGGCGCCCATGTCGTACAGCTTGCCGTTCCAGAACGCCGTCGACGCCTTCTTGACGTCGGCCGCGTACTGCGCGTTCAGGTCGACGCCGTTCTTCGCCTCGTCCCAGAGCCACGTCGCGTACGACGCGAAGCACTCGTTGAGGCAGACGTCCTTCCAGTGCTGGACCGCCACCGAGTCGCCGTACCACTGGTGGGCGTTCTCGTGGACGATCGTCGGCACCGTGCCGGCCCAGCCCGCGGAGTAGATCGGCCGGCTCATCGTCTCGAGCGAGAAGCCGATCTGCTCGTTGAGGAAGATGCCGCCCGCCGCGTCGATCGGGTACTTGCCGAACTTCGACTCGAGGAAGTCGAGGATCTCCGGCAGCCGGCCCTCGGCCTGCTTGGTCGCGTCGGGCGTGCCCGGGGCGAACGCGCTGACGACCGGCGTGCCGTCCTTGCGCTTCTGGCGGTCGAAGGTCCACTTGTCGATCGCGACCGTCGTCATGTAGGGCACGATCGGCGTTTCCTCGGCCCAGACGTGCGTGGTGCCGCCGGGTGCCTTGAACGACGGGTGCTCGCGGCCGTTGGCGATCACGCCCCACTCGTCGGGCACGGTGATCGCGAGGTGGAACGTGGCCTTGTCGAGCGGGGTGTCGTTGACCGGGTACCAGGTGGTCGCCGACTTCGGCTCGCCGGCGACGAACGCGCCGCCCGCCTGGGCGTACTGCCAGCCGTTGTTGCCGAGCGACGGGTCCTCGATCGGCGCGGGCACGCCGTGGTACGCGATCTCGGCCTCGAACTGCTCGCCGCGCCGCAGCGACCGCGCCGGCGTGATGACCAGCTCGTGGTCGCCGGTCCGGCTGAACTGCGCGCCGCGGCCGTCGACCTGCACCGAATCGACGGTCAGGCCGCGCAGGTCGAGGTCGAACGAGCTGAGCGCCTGCGTCGCCCGCGCGGAGATGTCCTGCAGCCCCTCGAGCTGGTGCGACGCGGGGTCGTAGCTCACCTTGAGGTGGTAGTCGGCGACGTCGTAGCCGCCGTTGCCGTCCTGCGGGTAGTAGCTGTCGCCGGCGCCGTCGCTGCCCGGCTTCGCGGCGCCCCAGTCGTTCCCGGCGGCTGCGACCCCGCTGCTCAGGCAGAGGCCGGTGAGCAGTGCGGTGGCGAGAACGACCGGTTTCTGTCCCCTCATGAACGCTCCTGTCCGTCTGGGTGGACGTGGAATCGCAACGTATCGCCACGAATGTGCCCTCGAGCGAGGTGACATCGCATTTGTCCGGAAAATCAGCACTTCCGTCGGTGCCGCTCCGGCCATCCGGCCCCGGCGCCGGTGCGGGGTCTGGAAAGCTGGACACGTGCGCGTTGCGCTGCTGGGCCCACTGCGGGTGACCGACGACGAAGGCACGCCGATCGACATCGGCGGAGCCCGCCTCCGCATGCTCCTGGCCCGGCTCGCGCTGGACGCCGGGCGGGCCGTCCCGGCCGACGCGCTCGTCGACGGCCTCTGGGGTGCCGAACCGCCGGCCGACGCCGCCAACGCCCTCCAGTCGCTGGTCTCGCGGCTGCGGAAGGCCCTGCCGGTGGCCGTCGAATCGGGCCCGGGCGGCTACCGGCTCGCCGTGGCGCGGGAAGACGTCGACGCCGAACGCTTCGAACGGCTCGCCGCCGAGGGCCGTCGTGAACTGGCCGCGGGCCGGGACGCCCACGCGGCCGAGCTGCTGGCCGGGGCACTCGCGCTGTGGCAGGGCGGCGCGCTCGCCGACGTCCTCGACGCGCCGTTCGCGCCCGCGCCGGCCCGCCGGCTCACCGAGCTGCGGGCCGAGGCGGCCGAAGACCGTTTCGAGGCGCTGATCCGGCTGGGCGAGCACGCCGGAGTCCTCGCCGACCTGACCGCCGCGGCCGACGCCGACCCGCTGCGCGAGCGGCTGGCCGGGCTGCGGATCCGCGCGCTGTGCGCGGCCGGGCGCCAGTCGGAGGCCCTGGCCGTCTACACCGGGCTCCGCCGCACCCTGGCCGACCAGCTCGGCGTCGACCCGTCGGCCGAGCTGCAGGAGGTCCACCTCGCCGCGCTGCGTGGCGAGTTCGCGCCGCCGTCGCCGGTGACCGACCGGCTGCCGACCCGGCTGACCACGTTCATCGGCCGTGACGACGAGCTGAAGCTGCTGGCCGAGCTGCTCGGCGGCGCCCGGCTCGTCACCCTGGCCGGCCCCGGCGGGGCGGGCAAGACCCGGCTGGCCACCGAAGCGGCGTCGCGGCACCCGGCGCACGCGCGCGGGCGGGTGTGGTTCGTGCCGCTGGCCGGCGTCCGCGACCCCGGCGACGTCGGCGGCGCGCTGCTCGCCGCGCTGGAGGTGCGCGACATCCGCAGTGCCGAAACCGAGGTGCGGCGGCGGCCGGACCTGCTCGGCCACGCCGTCGAGGTGCTGGCGGGCGGTGAAGCCCTGCTGGTGCTGGACAACTGCGAGCACGTCATCGACGCGGCCGCGTCGCTCGCCGACGACCTGCTGGGCCGGCTGCCCGGCCTGCGGATCCTCGCGACCAGCCGCGAGCCGCTGGCCATCACCGGCGAGGCGCTCTGCCCGCTCGGGCCGCTGCCGGTGCCCGCCGAACGCGCGGCGCCCGCCGAAGCCGCCGAACTGGACTCGACGCGGCTGTTCCTCGACCGGGCGAGCGCGGTCCGGCCGGACTTCGTGCTCGACGAGTCCACTGTGGACGACGTCGGCCAGATCTGCCGCCGGCTCGACGGGATGCCGCTCGCCCTCGAGCTGGCCGCCGCGCGGCTGCGGTCGATGACGCCGGCCCAGATCGCCGCCCGGCTCGACGACCGGTTCCGGCTGCTGACCTCGGGCAGCCGCACGGCGCTGCCGCGGCAGCGGACGCTGCGCGCGGTCGTCGAGTGGAGCTGGGACCTGCTCACCGAGCCCGAGCTGGTGCTCGCGCGGCGGCTCGCGGTGTTCCCCAGCGGGGTGCCGATGGACGCCGTCGAGCAGGTCTGCGCGGACGAGTCGCTGCCCGTCGCCGACGTCCCGTACGTGCTCGGCACGCTCGTCGAGAAGTCCATTGTGGACACGGTGAACCGCGGCGGCGAGCCGCGGTACCGGATGCTGGAGACGCTGCGGGCCTACGCCGGCGAGCGGCTCGCCGAGTCCGCTGAGCGGGACTCGTTCCAGCGTGCGATGACCGGCTACTACGCCGACCTGGCCGAACGAGCGGAACCGCTGCTCCGCACGGCCGGGCAGCTGTCCTCGATCGACTTCTACGAGGCCGAGTCGGTCAACCTGGCCGGCGCCCTGCGCGTGGCCATCGAAATGTCCGATGTGGACACTTCGGTGCGGCTGCTCAACGGGATGTTCTGGTACTTCACCATCCTCGGGCAGGGCGAGCGGGCCGAGGAGTTCATCGACGCGGTGCTCGGCTTCGGCGACCGGCTGCCCCCGGACGTCCGGGCGGCCTACCGCGCGATCTCGCGGCTGTTCCGCCAGGTGCCGGCCCGGTTCCCGCTCGACGGTGTCCGCGAACTGGTCGACGAGTGCGTCCGCACCGGCGCGGTGGGGAAGTACCCCGGCCTGGCCGTGGCCCTGCCGATGCTGGCGTTCCTCGGCGGCGACCGCGAGCTGGCGATGCGCGAGGTGCGCCGCGCGCAGGCCGCCGACGACGTCTGGACCCGCTCGGGCGGCCACTGGGTCGAGAGCTTCCTGCTCGACGACACCGGGGACGTCGACGGCGCGGACCGGGCGCGGGACCGGGCGCACGCGGGCTTCCGCGAGGTCGGCGACCGCTGGGGCACGGCGATGACGTTGAGCTTCAAGGCAAACGCGCTGTCCCAGTCCGGCCACGGCGAGAGCGCGATCGAGGTGTACCAGCAGGGACTGGCGCTGTCGATGGAGCTGCGGTCGCCCGAGGACGTCGTCCAGCACTGGTGGCGCCTGGCCATCGAACGCGCCCGCCTCGGCGACCTCGACGGCGCGTGGCGCGACCAGGAAGCCGCCGAGCGGTACGGGCAGGGGTTCGAGAACCCGCAGCAGCGGGCGCTGCTGATGTTCGGCCGGATCGAGCTGTGCCTGAGAAGCGGGCGGACGGCGGAAGCACGCGCCGCGCTGAGCCAGCTGACGGCGCTGACCTGGGAAGCGGCGTTCCCCGAGGGCATGGGCGAGGAGTGGGTCAGCGCGTTCGAGGGGCGGCTCGCGCTGGCCGAGCACCGGCCCGACGCGGCCGAGGCGCACGTGGCCAAGGCCATCCGCACGAGCCGGGACCGCGGTGACATGCCGGACCTCGCCGGTGCGGTCGAGCTGCTGGCGCTGGTGCGCGGCGAGCAGGGCCGACCGGCGGACGCGGCCCGCATGCTGGGCACGTCGGCGCGGATCCGCGGCCGGTTCGACCTCGGCAGCCCGGAGGTGCGCGAGCTGATCGCCCACCTGCGTGAAGAGCTTTCCGAAGCACGGTACGAAGAGCTGATCGCGGCGGCCCTCGCGGCGTCCAAAGAGGACGCCATCGCCGGGGTGTACGCCGAAATCGGCTGAAGGGGACGCCCGCCCCCGCGAACGCCCCCTCCCGCACTGGTCGTGAGTGAGAAACAGTGTTCTAACCCTGTGCGCTGTCTCAGGACATATCGGACAGATATGTCTCAGGACTTTCCGGACAGTTTCTGGTTGGTGAGGCGTTGGTAGCGTACCGAGCGGTCTAGCGTGAGTTGGCGGGCGACCATGTCGTCGACCATGACGGTGACGCGGTCGCCTTGCCAGTAGACGGTGGCGGCGTGCCCGGCCCAGGTGCGGCCGAGGACGATGGAGCAGCCGGAGAAGGCGATCACGCCGGTGGCGGAGACGGGGCGGGTGGTGACGCCGCTGGGCCGGTGGGGCCCGGTGGCGGGGGTGGCTTTGGGGCGGGCGTCGTAGCGTTGCTGGGGTGTCTGGCCGTCGAGGCTTTGGTGGCGGCGGTTGTTGTACTCCTGTCGGTATTCGTCGAGAAGCTGTTGCAGGGCAGCAAGGTTCTTGGAGCAATAGTCAAGACCTGTGGATGAAGATCTTTTAGGCGGCTGCGGGTGGGGTGTGTTCGGTGGGGCGTTCGACGAGTTTGCCTGCCTCGAACCGTGCGCCGGCACGGACGAGGGCGACCAGGTGGGGCGCGTTGACCGCGCGCCAGCGAGCCTGGGCCGCTTCGATGAGCTTGAATGCCATCGCCAACCCCGCCGCGCGGGAGCCAGGACCCTTGGTGACCTTGGTGCGGTGCCGCACGGTGGCGAAGGTTGACTCGATCGGGTTCGTGGTCCGCAGGTGGATCCAGTGCTCGGCCGGATAGTCGTAGAACGCCAGCAGCACGTCAATGTCGTCGGTGATCTTGGCGGCGGCCTTGGGGAACTTCGCGCCGTAGGCGGCATCGAACGCCTTCACCGCGTCCAGGGCGTGCCGGCGGTCTTCGGCGTTCCAGATCTGCGCGAGGGCCTTCTTCGCCCCGGGATGCGCGGACTTGGGCAGCGCCGCCAGCACGTTGGCGATCTTGTGGAACCAGCAGCGCTGCTCCCGGGTCTCGGGAAACACCTCCCGCAGCGCGCCCCAGAACCCCAGTGCCCCGTCGCCCGCGGCCAGCACCGGGGCACGCATCCCGCGGCGGCGGGCATCGCGCAGCAGATCCGCCCAGGACTCGGCCGACTCGCGGTACCCGTCAGCCAGTGCCACCAGCTCCTTGCGGCCGTCGGCGCGCACCCCGATCATCACCAGCAGGCACAGTTTCTGCTCTTCCAGGCGGATGTTGACGTGGATCCCGTCCGCCCACAGATAAACAAAGTCCACAGTGGACAGATCACGTTCGGCGAAGGCGCGTTGTTCGGCCTTCCACTGCTCGGTCAGCTTCGTGATCACCGGACCCGACAGGCCCTTCGCCGACCCGAGGAACTGACCCAGCGCCGGCACGAAGTCCCCCGAGGACAGGCCGTGCAGGTACAGCAGCGGCAGCACCTCGGTGATCTTCGGGGTCTTGCGTGCCCACGGCGGCAGGATCGCCGAGGAGAACCGCTCGCGTTCGCCGGTGTCGGGGTCGATGCGCTTGTCGTTGACCCGCGGCGCGGTCACCTGCACCGCGCCCGCGCTGGTCAGCACCTCGCGCGGTTCGTGGTGACCGTTGCGGACCACCAGGCGATGCCCGTTCTCATCACGCTCGCCGGCGAACCGGGCGATATAGGCCTCGACCTCGGCCTGCAACGCCTCGGCCAGCATCCGCCGCGCGCCTTCACGCACCAGCTCATCGATCACCGACGACGCGGACGAGCCGCCCGCCGCACCATCATCACCAGCAGCAGGATCAGGGACTACGCTCAGCATCGGGTCGTACCTTCCCGGCCGACGTTGGCGCGTCGGCCATGCTTGGAAACCTCATCCGGTCACCGGGAAGGTACGCCCCCTTCCCAGCCATCCACAGGTTTCAAGCATTGCTCGGTTCTTGGCGGGTGGTCGGGCGGCGAGCCATTTCTGCAAGGTCTGGTGGAGGCGTTCGTTTTTGCCGCAGGTCTGCGGGTGGTGCGGGGTGGAGGCGATGCTGGTGACCCCGAGTTCGGCGAGGTGGCGTTCCAGTTCGACCATCCAGCCGCGGTGGCGGCCGGTGAAGGCGAGCCCGTTGTCGGACAGGAGTTTCACGGGTACGCCGTAGCCGGCGAAGGCCTGTTGTAGCGCGGTCCAGGTGTCGGCGGTGGTTTCGCCGGGGGCGGCGTAGGAGCCGACGTCGAGGCGGGAGTGGTCGTCGAGGATCTGGAGGATGCAGACCTTGGTGCCGTCGGCGAGGTGGTGCTCCATGCCGTCGATCTGCCAGCAGCCGTTGGGGTCGGCGTAGGTGAACCGGCGCCGGGTCCGGGGTTTCTTGCGCGGCTGCGGGACGATCTGGCCGTGGGCGCACAGGATCCGGTGGATCGAGGCCCGCGACGGGACCGGGGTGACCCCGGCGTCCTTCAGCCGCCAGCGGATGGAGATCGGGCCGTTGTCGAGGCCTGCCTCGGCCAGTTCCTTGCGGGCCCGCAGCACCGCCTCGGCCACCGCCGCGCCGAGGGTGCTGGGGCGGTGGTGCGGGGCAGTGCTGCGGCGGGTGAACCCGCTGGCTCCCTCCGTGCGGAACCGGGTTACATACTTGTAGAAGGTGTCCCGGGACACGCCGTGCTCGTGGCAGAACCGCGCCACGTTGATCTTCTCGCCGTGAGCGGCCTGCGCGACCGCGGCGACGAACTCAGGATCCATCGAAAACCCTGTTCTGCCCATCGCCGCATGATCACCACAAAAGCCCTGGTCACTACGCCGACAGGCCGATCAGTGTCCGCGATGTCCTGAGACATCAACTGTCGGCGATGTCCTGAGCTGCGGCACAGTGTTCTAACCCTGTTTCTCACTCACGACCCCCCTGGCGCGACTCACCCCCGTGTGTGCGCCTTTTTCAGACCCGCCGGCGGTAGGCCCAGGTGGCCAGCGGGAAGAACACGATCACCGCGCCGGCCATCCAGGCGAGCGCCCCGGCCAGCGGGCCGGCGACGGCGCCGCCGTTCATCAGGCCGCGCAGCGCGTTCGCCATCAGGCTGACCGGGCTGATGTCCGCCCATGCCCGCAGCCAGCCCGGCATCGTCGACGTCTGGACGAACACGTTGCTGCCGAAGGTCAGCGGCATGACGAACACGAACATCAGCGCTTGCGCCGAGCCCGGCGACTTCATCACCATGCCGACGAACACCGAGGCCCAGCAGAAGCACAACCCGAACGCCAGCGCCAGCAGGATCGCCACGGCGAACTCGGCGGGGCTGGTCGCGATCCGGTAGCCCATGATCGTCGCGACGACCATCAGCACGGTCAGGCAGACGATGTACCGCACGACGTCGGCGAGCACCGCGCCGATCAGTGGTGCCGAGCGGGCGATCGGCATGCTGCGGAAGCGGTCGAACACGCCCTTGGTGATGTCGGTGTTGAGGTTCGTGCCCACGGTCAGGCACGCCTGCAGGATGTTCATCACGATGATGCCGGGCACGACCATCTGCAGGTAGGCGTCGGTCGAGCCGGACAGCGCGCCGCCGAACAGGTACACGAACATCACCAGGAAGATGATCGGCATCAGGGTGACGTCGGCGAGCTGTTCGGGGTTCTTGCGGATCTTCAGGATGCCGCGCCAGGCCAGCGAAAGCGCGTGGCCGAAGCCCTTGGCGGGGCTGATGTGCCGCGGCGGGGCCGGGCGGTCGAGCGCCAGCGTCGTCATGCCAGGCTCCCTTCGAGGTCGCGAGTGTCCTCAGTGGACTCTTCGGCGGCGTGCCCGGTGAGGGCGAGGAACACCTCGTCGAGGCTGGGCAGCCGCAGCGCCAGCTCGTCCGCGGTGATCCCGGCTTCGTCCAGCTTGCGGACCAGGGTGGACAGCAGCACCGGGTCGTTGACCGGCGCGGTGAGCAGCCCGGACGTGTCGTCGCGGGTCGGCCGGACGCCGGAGAGGTCGCCGAGGATCCGGTTGACGGCGTCCATGTCGGACAGCTGGGTCGGCCGGACCTGCAGGGTCTGCCCGCCGACGCGGCGCTTGAGCTCGTCGGCCCGGCCGTCGGCCACGACGCGGCCGTGGTCGAACACGGTGATCTTGTCGGCCAGCTGGTCGGCCTCCTCCAGGTACTGCGTGGTCAGCAGCACCGTGGCGCCCTCGGCGACGAGGGTGCGGACGACGTCCCAGACCTCGTTGCGGGCGTGCGGGTCGAGCCCGGTGGTCGGCTCGTCGAGGTAGAGCACCTCGGGGCGGCCGACGAGGCTGGCGGCCAGGTCGAGCCGCCGCCGCATGCCGCCCGAGTACGTCCGGATCGGCCGCTTGGCCGCCTTGGTCAGCTCGAACCGCTCGATCAGCTCGGCGGCGCGGGCCTTGGCCTGGGCGCGGGAGTGGCCGTACAGCCGGCCGATGAGGACGAGGTTCTCGATACCGTTGAGGTCCTCGTCGACCGACGCGTACTGCCCGGTCAGCCCGATCAGGCTGCGGACCCGCACCGGGTCGGCGACGACGTCGTAGCCGCCGACGGTCGCTCGGCCGGCATCCGGTTTCATCAGGGTGGCCAGGATCCGGACGGCGGTCGTCTTGCCGGCGCCGTTCGGCCCGAGCACGCCGACGACCTGCCCGAACGGGACCTCGAGGTCCACCCCGTCGAGCGCCTTGGTGTCCCCGAAGTGCTTGACCAGGCCCTCGGCCTGGATCGCGTGCGACATGGGCGTTCCTCCTTCGCTGTCGCTGGTGAGCTTCACTGTGGCGGTCGGCGCTGGCAGGCCGCGCACAGCGCGCTGGCAGGCGCTGGCAGCCGCTGGTGGAGATCTTGTGGAGGAGTTGTCGCCGCCCGGGCCCGGCGGTGGGCACCTGGGCATACTCGGCACATGACCGTTGCGGAAGAGACGCGCGTCCGGCGGAAGAACCCGCTGGTCACGGCCCTGCTGGTGGTGCCGCTGGTGCTGCTGGCGGCCGAGGCGGTGCTGCGCCTGATCGGCTACGACGGCGACTGGTACACCCTCGTCGCGCTGGCCCTGACGCCGTACCTGGCGGCCGCGGGCCTGCTGCTCGGCGGGCTGGCGCTGGCCCTGCGACGCTGGTGGGTCGGCGGGGTCGCGCTGGTGCTGGCGGTCGTGCTGGCCGTGCTCGTGCTGCCGCGGCTGTCGGCGAGCGACCAGCGCGAGGTGCGCGGCAAGACACTGCGCGTGCTCGCCTCCAACCTGCTCTACGGCCAGGCGGACCCGAAGGCCGTCGTCGACCTGGTCCGCGAGCAGCGGATCGACGTGCTCAACCTGGTGGAGATGACGCCGCGCGCGGTCGACGGGCTGACCGCCGCCGGGTTGTTCCAACTGCTGCCGTATCGGGTGCTGCACCCGGCGCCCGGCGCGTTCGGCTCGGGGATCGTGTCGCGCTTCCCGCTGACGGAGGTCAACCTGACGGGTGATTCGGCGGCCAAGCAGCCGGGCGCGCAGGCCGACCTCGGCGACGGCGTGGTGGCCGAGATCGTCGCGGTCCACCCGATCTCCCCGGACGTCGACACCCCGCAGTGGGAGCGCGAGATCAAGGACCTGTCCCGCGCGGCGGGCGAGCACGGCCTGCGCATCCTGGCGGGCGACTTCAACGCGACCCTGGACCACGCGGCGTTCCGCACGGTGCTGTCCCGCGGCTACAACGACGCGGCGTCCGAACGCGGCGACGCGCTGGAGCCGACGTGGCCGTCGTCGTCGCCGCTGGTGACCATCGACCACGTGGTGGTCGACAACCGGGCGGCGGTCCAGGACTACCGCGTGTTCGACGTCGCGGGCAGCGATCACCGGGCGGTGTTCGCCGAGGTCCGCCTGCCGTGATCAGGCCAGCTTTTCGAGCGTCTCCAACGCACCGGCCGCGATGGACACGCCCCGGCCGTGGCGGATCTCGGGTTCGCGCGGGTTGATCCGGATCAGCGCGCCGCTCGCCGCGCTGGCCAGCTCGCTGTAGCGGCGGACCGTCGGGACCGCCTGGCCCGCGCCCAGCTCGACGACGACCAGGCCGGAAACCTCGCGGCGCCACGCCGCCAGCTCGTCGAGCTGGGCCTGGCTGCGGTCCGGGACCCACGAGAAGTCGCCGAACATCAGGATGTTGGGCCGCGCGAGCCCGCCGCAGCTCGGGCACGACGGCAATGGCGGCACCGCGCGCATCGTTTCGTTGTCGATCTCGACGTCGACGCCGGAAGCGGCCCAGATCTCGGGCGTGCACCCGGCCAGGCACTGCAGGTGGTGGATCGAGCCGTGCGCCTCGGCGACGTGCGCGAAGCCGGCCGCCTGGAACTGTCCGTCCACATTGGACGTGAAGACGCGGGTGCCGCCGGGCGGCTCGAAGCCGAGCAGCAGCCGGAAGCCGTGGTGCGGCACGGTCTTCCGGTACAGCGAAAGCCGGTGGCCGTAGAACCCCCAGGCCAGCTCGGGGTCGTCGGCGAAGTGGCGCGGGTCGGCCAGCTCCTCGAACCGCAGCCCGAGCCGGGCGTACGGCGGGTACGCACGCCAGAACCCTTCGCCGCCGCGGAAGTCCGGCAGCCCGGAATCGACGCCCATCCCGGCGCCGGCGCAGATCAGCAGCGCGCCGGCGCCGTCCAGGAGCTCCGCGGCCCGCTCGAGCGCGTCACTCACCCGGCTGCGAGCCGAGGACGACCTCGAACTCCAGGAGGTTCGCCCCGGTGGACACGGGCTTGGCGCGCTCGCCCGAGTGGGCCGCCGCGGCCGGGCCGCCCTTCGCCCACGCCTGGTAGTGCTCCTCGGTCTCCCACTTCGTGTACACGAAGTAGCGCGTTTCGCCGGAAACCGGGCGCAGCAGC
The DNA here is from genome assembly GCF_036227105.1 of Amycolatopsis sp. NBC_01488. Lineage (NCBI taxonomy): Bacteria > Bacillati > Actinomycetota > Actinomycetes > Pseudonocardiales > Pseudonocardiaceae > Amycolatopsis > Amycolatopsis sp. NBC_01488. The sequence continues at coordinate 3,011,580 of NZ_CP109434.1, forward strand.
TCGAACCCGAGGAAGCCCGGCTGCTGGTCGACGGCGTGCATTCGAGCGGCGAACCGCTTCTCCAGCTCGGGGCCGGCGCCTTCGGGGACCTCGATCGCGTTGATCTTCACGACACTCATGGGTCCCAGCGTAGTTGTCCCGGCGCTGTGATCCGTGCCACTGTGGATCTCATGGGGAGCGCAGAGCGGGACCTGGCGGCGGACCTCGCCCGGATCGTCCGCGCCACCGCCGACGAGGTCGCCGGCGAGCGGAGCAGCGAACTGATCGAGCGGGTGACCGGCCACCTGGGGGCGCCGCTGCCGGAGATCGTGGTGGTGACCCGCAACTGGGCGATGTGGGAGCACGCGAACATCCAGCGCAGCGTGGACGCCTACCTCGCCGAGCACGGCACGGCCGTCGACTGGTTCGGGATCGCGGGCGGCCAGCGCACGCACGAGGACCTGATCGGGATGCTCGCCACCGCGCGCAGGCAGGGGATGTACGAGCTCGGCTCGGTGGACTACACGACCACGGCGATCGGCCCGGACGTCGCGACCGAGGCGGTGCAGCTCGGGCTCGTCGGCACGCACGCCCCGGGCGGCGAGCCGGTGCTGCTCGCGGTGCGGGGCGCGAACCCGCAGTGGGGCCAGGAACAGTGCCGGCTGGAGGTGCTCGCGACGTCGCGGGTGATCGCCACCGGCGTGCGGGACCGCGTCGAGCGCCTGATGGTCGAGCACGACCTCCTGCGCGGGCAGGTCCTGGCCTTCGGCAGCAGCGAGAACCGCGGCAACGAGCTGCTCACCTTCCTCCCGCGGCCGAAGCTGCGGGGCGACGAGGTGGTGCTGCCGGACGGCGTCCTCGACGCGATCGAGCGGCACACGATCGGCATCGCCCGGCACGGCGAGCGGCTGCTGGCCGCCGGGCAGCACCTCAAGCGCGGCCTGCTGCTGCACGGCCCGCCCGGCACCGGCAAGACGCACACGGTCCGGTACCTGATGGGCCGCCTGCCGGAGACGACGGTGGTCATCCTGACCGGCACGGCGATGCGGTTCGTGGCGAAGGCGGCGGAGCTGGCGCGGCGGCTGCAGCCGAGCGTGGTCGTGCTGGAGGACGTCGACCTGATCGCCCAGGACCGCAGCTACGGCCCGCAGGTGCAGCCGCTGCTGTTCACGCTCCTCGACGCGATGGACGGCGTGGGCGGCGACGCCGACGTCACGTTCCTGCTGACGACCAACCGCGCGAGCGAGCTGGAGCGCGCGCTGGCCGACCGCCCGGGCCGCGTCGACCTGGCGGTGGAGATCCCGCTCCCGGACGCGACGGGCCGCGAGGCGCTGCTGCGCCTGTACGCGCGGGGGCTCAAGCTGACGGCGAACCTGACCCCCGTCGTCGCGGCGACCGAGGGAGTCACGGCGTCGTTCGCGAAGGAGCTGCTGCGCCGGGCGTCGCTGCTCGCGCTGGCGGCACGTCCGGAAGAGGATGTCGTGGTGGGCGACGAGGAGCTGTCGACGGCGCTGCGCGAGATGCAAGACGCGCGAAGCGCCTTGACGCGGTCGTTGCTGGGCAGCTCAGCTGCGCAGTGAGCCGGGGAAGAGGTCGGCGTCCGCGGGCAGTGTCGTGCCGTGGAACCAGTCGGCGAAGAAGGCGTGCAGGTTCTTGCCGCTGACCTGGGCCGCCATGTTCTCGAAGTCGGCCCAGGTCGCGGTGCCGTGGCGGTAGCGGGCCGGCCAGGCGTGCAGGAGCCGGTCGAACGCCGGGTCGCCGATCTGGCGGCGCAATGCGTGCAGCGCCAGGATTCCCTTGTTGTACACGCCTTCGAACTCGTGGCCCTGGCCCATGCCGACGAGCTTCTGGGACCAGAAGTCCGTGCTGTCGCGGGTGATCTCGATCGCCGCGTGGTAGCGGGCGTCCAGGTTCTGGCCCTCGCGCTCGGCCCACAGCCACTGCGCGTACGACGCGAAGCACTCGTTCAGGCAGATGTCGGACCAGTCGCGCAGCGACACCGAGTCGCCGAACCACTCGTGGGCGTTCTCGTGCACCAGCGTCGGCAGGTCGGCCCACTTCGCGTACGTCGGGCGGGTCTGCGTCTCGAGCGAGAAGTGGACGTCCTCGTCGAGGAAGATCCCGCCGGCCGCCGACTGCGGGTACGGCCCGAACTTGCCGCTCAGGAAGCCGAGCACCTCCGGCAGGCGGTCGCCGATCGCGCGGTGCTCCTCGGCCCCGGGCGCGTACGCCGAGACGACCGGCGTGCCGTCCGGCAATGTCGACCTGTCGACACTGAACTTGCCGATCGCGATCGTCGTCAGGTAGCTCGCGATCGGGTTCGGCTCGGTCCACGTCCCGGGCGGCCCCTCCCGGCCGTTCGAGATCACCGTCCAGCCCGCCGGGACGTGCGCGGTGAGCGTGAACGACGCCTTGTCGCGCGGGGTCTCGTTCACGGGGTACCAGAACGCGGCCGAATGCGGCTCGCCGACCATGTACGCGCCGCCGTCGGCCGAGTGCTGCCAGCCGTTCTCGCTGCCGCCGTCGTGGGGCGTCTTCGCCGGGTCGCCGCCGTACCGGACGCGGGTGCGGAACGTCGTCCCGGCGCGGATCGGCGCGTTCGGCGTGACGACCAGTTCGAACGCCTTCTCGCGCGTGAACTTCGCCGGCTGCCCGTCGACCTCGACGCTGTGGACGTCGAGCCCGCGCAGGTCGAGGTCGAACCGGCTGAGGTCCTGGGTGGCCTTCGCGGTGACCGTGGTGTCGGCCTCGAGGTGGCCGCTCGGCGGGTCGTAGGACGCGTCGACGTGGTAGTCCAGCGCGTCGTACCCGCCGTTGCCGTCGTCCGGGTAATACGGATCACCGGCGCCGGCCGCGCCCGGCAGCGGGTGCATCGGCGCGGGCGGGGCCGGCACCGTGACGGCGTCACCCCCGCACGCCGCGGCGACGATCACCGCGGCGCAGACGGCGAGGGCAGCGAGTCGGCGGCGCATGGGAACCACCTTAGGTGATGGACTGCGATCACTTGGTCACGTTCCGCACCTGCGGTTTTGTGGTTAGGTGGCCGCGTGCTCTGTTTCGGCGGCAGCGGCGTGCCGATCGTTCTGCTCCACGGCCTGATGGGCCGCGCCCGGACGTGGTGGCGCGTCGCGGAGTGGCTCCGGCCCTACGGCGCGGTGTACGGCCTCGACGCCCGCGGCCACGGCAGCGCGCCGCGCGTCGGGCCCTGGACGACCGAGCGGTTCACCGACGACGTCGCCGCCGCGCTGCGGGCCCTGGACGCCGGGCCGGCCGTGCTCGTCGGGCATTCGATGGGCGGCCTGCACGCGTGGACGACCGCCGCGCGCTACCCGGAGCTGGTGCGCGCGGTCGTGTCCGAGGACTTCGCGCCCGACCAGCGCGGCCGGACCGTCGAGACGTGGCGTGGGTACTTCGAGAGCTGGCCGGTGCCGTTCAAGTCACGGGACCACGTCCGCGAGTTCTTCGGCGACGCGGGCGACTACTTTGCCGACTGCGTCGAGGAACGCGCGGACGGCTTCCACCTCGTCGCCGACCTCGAAGACCTGTACGTCATCGCCGCCGAATGGGGCCGGCGGGACTACTGGGACGTCGTCGCCAAGATCCGCTGCCCGCTGCTGCTGGTCGAGGGCGAGCACACGGCGATGCCGCCCGGCCAGCAGGCGCTCGTCGCAGAACGGGTGCCGGGCGCGAAGCACGTGGTGGTCCCGGGTTCGGCCCACCTGCCCCACGACGAAGCCCCGGAGACCTACCGGGGCGCGGTGGAAGCGTTCCTCTCGGCCGTGCTCAACCGGTGAAACCACGCGTGACCAAGCAGACGGCACACCGAGCGCGCCGTTGAGCCCGGTGCACCGACCACTCGGTCACGCGCGGGTCAGGTCGGCTCGCCAGGCGGCCGTGGAGCGGTCGGACGGGACGATCAGCGGCCAGACGTCCGCGCCGAGGAAACCGGTCTCGTCCGTCGCCCTCGCCGCGGTGCACGTGTCGCGCGGCAGCCCGGCCTGGACGGCCAACGCGGCCACAGCGTCCTTTGTGGACTTCCCGAAGACGCCGTCGGTCGGCACGCCGAAGCCCGACGCGCGCAGGAACTGCTGCGCCAGCTGCACCTGACGACCCGTGTCACCCGGCTTCAGCAGCGGCCATTCGGGCTCGGACCGCGCCACCGAGACGCCGAGGACGCGGCCCACGGCCGTCCGCAGCTCGGGCAGCCGGTTGTAGAGCACCTGGCCGGGGCACTCGGTCGTGTTGAAGTCGCGGTGGCCCTTGATGAACTCGGGCGTGATGCCGTACTGGTGCGCGATGTAGGCGACCAGCGAAACCAGCGAGTCCCACAGCGCCTGCGGCACGTCCACCGTGCTGTACATGCCTTCGTTCTCGATGCCGATGACCTCGCTGTTGTGGTTGCCCACGTTCGCGCCCTGCACGTGCTGGGTGCCGCCGCGCAGGATTTCGAGGCTCCGGTGCCTGCCCTCGGTGACGAACCCGCCGCGGCTGTTCGTGAACTGCTGGCCGCTGTCGATCCAGCCGTTCTTGTCCATGTGCAGGTTCTGGATGTACCGCGAGACGTAGAACGCGCGCGCCAGCGAGAAGTCGTCGTTCATCGGCGGATCGACGGCGTGGTGCACGACGATGTAGGTCGGCTTGTGGTTCTCCACCACGATCGGGCCCGCGGCGGGCCGCGCGCCCCATTCGGACGTCGGGTGGATCGTCGGTGTCGGCACGGCCGCCGAGGCCGTCCCCGTGGTCGTCATCCCCAGTGCGCCGGCCGCGGTCGCGGTCACCCCCGCCTTGAGCAGGGTCCGGCGGTCAACAGTGACCATGCGGGAAAGGTAGCCCCGGACCGCGCCGATGACAACTATTGACCAACTTTTGTCGTAGCGCGTTAGTGTTCGCCCGGGAGAGCGAAGAGCCCGCCGCTGGTCTGCTCCAGCAAGCCGTCGACGAGCAGGGAGTCCAGGCAGCGGTCGCGCTGGCCGCCGTCGTGCCAGACCAGGTCGAGGCGCGCCTTCTCCACCGGGCCTTCGGAGCCGCGCAGGACATCCAGCAGCAGGCCGCGGACCTGCCGGTCGGTGCCGGCGAACTTCTGCACCGGCTTGGCCGGGCCGGCGTACTCGGGCCGGCCGGCCAGCTGCCACGCACATTCGTCGTACACCGGGCAGTCCGCGCACCTCGGCGAACGTGCGGTGCAGATCAGCGCGCCGAGTTCCATGATCGCGGCGGAGAACTTCGCGGCGGGCGCGTCGCCGGCGGGCAGCAGCGCCTCGACGTCGTTCATGTCCCGGGTGTTCGACGCGGGCCCGGCGTCCCCGGCCCCGTGCACGGCCCGCGCGACGACGCGCCGCACGTTCGTGTCGACGACCGGCGCCCGCCGCCCGTAGGCGAACGCCGCGACGGCGCGTGCGGTGTACGCGCCGATCCCGGGCAGCGCGAGCAGAGTGTCCACATCGGACGGAACGACGTCCCCGTGGTCGCGCGCGATCACCCCGGCGGCCTCGTGGAGCCGAAGCGCGCGCCGCGGGTAGCCGAGCTTGCCCCAGGCCCGCACGACCTCGCCCTGCGACGACGCGGCGAGCGCCGACGGAACCGGCCACCGCGCCATCCACTCGTGCCAGATCGGCTGCACCCGCGCGACCGGCGTCTGCTGCAGCATGATCTCGCTGACCAGCACACCCCAGGCCGAGCACCCCGGCTCGCGCCAGGGCAGGTCCCGGCCGTGCGTGGAAAACCAGTCGAGCAGTACGTCAGCGTCCACAGCCACGCGGGGAGGCTACTTCGCCCCCGTCGGCAGCTCGCGGGCGACCTCGTCCGGCACCCGAACGGCCTACTTGACCTCGGTCAGCTTCCCGGCCTTGACGTCGTAGACGAAGCCGCGGACGTTGTCCGTGTGCGGGAGGTACGCGCTGCGCCGCACCCGCTCCATCGACGTCCGGACGCTGTTCTCGACGTTGCGGAACGCTTCGACCGCCCAGGTCGGCCGCAGGCCGGTGGCTTCTTCCAGCTCGTCCTTGAAGTCGTCTTCGGTGACCATCGACAGGCCGCACTCGGTGTGCTGGACGATCAGCACCTCACGCGTGCCCAGCTTGCGCTGCGACAGGGCGAGCGAGCGGATCACGTCGTCGGTCACCACGCCGCCCGCGTTGCGCAGGACGTGCGACTCGCCCTGCAGCAGGCCGAACACCTCGAACACCCGAATCCGGGCGTCCATGCAGGTCAGGATGGCCACCTGCAGCGACGGCCTGGCCGACGAGCGGTCGCCGGGCGTCACGTCGCCGAGTTCCTGGTTGCGCTTGAGCAGTACGTCGATCGAGGTCATCGGTCACCTTCCGGCCAGTGGCCCCGCGAGGCGGGCGTACCACTCCATTTGACCTGGTGAGTACCCGTTCGAGCAATGCACTACGAGCTATGTCACGGCCCCTGAAAACTCAGCCGCCGAACCAGGGCTCCTCGACCGTGCGCGGCGGCGCCGACGTGCGCCCGACGCGCAGCTCGGTCGGCAGCGTGATCACCTTCGGCGAGCTGCGCTCGGCCGAGCCGAGCAGCAGCCGGCCGGCCACCTTGCCCTTCTCCAGCACCGGCTGGTGGACCGTGGTGAGCCCGATCCGCTCGGCCTCGGCGATGCCGTCGAAGCCGGTGACGGTCAGGTCCTGCGGCACCCGCAGCCCGCGCCGCTCGGCCTCGGCCATGGCGCCGAGCGCGAGGATGTCCGAGGTGCAGATCACGGCCGTGATCTGCGGGTACGCGTCGAGCAGCTGGCGGGCGGCGGACGCGCCGTCGTCCACCGTGTGGTCGAAGCGCTCGACCACCGGGACGCTCGCCCAGTCGACGCCGGCGGCCGAGAACGCCACGGCCAGCGCCTCCAGCCGGGTGCGCTGGACGTGGAAGTGCGCGCCGCTCTGCCGGGTGGCCGAGACGAAGTCGTCGTTGCGCTCGCGGGCCAGCCGCATGCAGATGACGCCGACCTGCCGGTGGCCCAGCGAGACGAGGTGCTCGGCGATCTTGCCGACCGCCGCCGCGTCGTCCGGGCCGACGCGGTCGATGCCCTCGATGCTCGGCTGGTCGATGATCACCGTCGGCACCGGGCGTTCCAGCACGGCGGCCAGGCTCGGGTCGTCGTCCGGCACGGAGTAGACGACGAAGCCGTCGACGCCCGCGCGGTGCACCGCGCCGACGTCCTCACGGCCGGGGCTGGCCGGCACCAGGTGCAGGCCGACGCCCGCGTCTTCACAGGCCAGGGCCAGTCCTTCGAGCACGCCGACGGCGGCGGGGTCGCGGAAGGCGTAGGAGAGGTTCTCGGTGAGCAGTAGCCCGACCGCGCCCGCCTTGCGGGTGCGCAGGGAGCGGGCGACGGGGTCGGGACCGGGGTAGCCGAGGCGCCGCGCGGTCTCGAGGACCCGGCGGCGCAGTTCCGGGGACAGCTGGTCCGGCCGGTTGTAGGCGTTGGACACCGTGGTCCTGGACACACCGAGCTCCGCCGCGAGCGACGCCAGCGTCGCCTGCCTCCGGGTGCGAATAGGACGTCCCATCAGCAAACCGTAACGGTTCAGATCGTTTTCCTGAAGAGACACCCCGGGTGGTCGATGTCTCGATCCGCATGCGTGAAGACGCATACACCAACCCGGGATCGGATGGCCAGGAAGTCATCCGGATGGGGTAAGGTGAATCTGACAACGGTTTCCATTAGCGTCTCAGTGTCGTCAGGAGAGTCCCGCAGATGAGTTCCCGCCGTACCAAGAGCGTCCTCGCGGCCGCTTCGGCCTTGTCCGTCCTCGCGCTGGCCGCGTGCTCCGGTGGCACCTCCGGCTCCGACGGCGGCGCGGAGTCCGGCGGCTCCGGGAAGATCAAGGTCGTCGCCTCGACGGACGTCTGGGGCAGCGTCGTCAGCGCCGTCGGCGGGGACAAGGTCGACGTCAAGGCGATCATCCACGACCCGTCGGCCGACCCGCACTCGTACGAGACGACCGCGGACGACGCCCTCGCGGCGAAGGACGCGAAGCTGCTCCTGTCCAACGGCGGCGGCTACGACGAGTTCTTCGGCAAGCTCACCGACCAGGCCGGGGACGCGAAGAAGCTCGTCGCCTACGACATCGCCGCGACCGGCGACGAGAACGAGCACGTCTGGTACGACCTGCCGGGCGTCGACAAGGTCGCCGACCAGGTCGCCGCCCAGCTGGGTGAGCTGCAGCCGGCGTCGAAGCAGGCGTTCACCGACAACGCGACCGCGTTCAAGGCGAAGGTCGACGCGCTGGAGAAGCGGCTGGCCCAGCTGGGTGCGTCGCACCCGGGCACGAAGGTCGTCGTCACCGAGCCGGTGGCGCACTACCTGCTCCAGAGCGCGAAGCTGACCGACGCGACGCCGAAGGCCTTTTCGGACGCCGTGGAGAACGACACCGACGTCCCGGCCGGCGCCGTGAACGAATACCAGCAGCTCATCGCCACCAAGCAGGTCAAGGCGCTGATCAACAACGCGCAGACGGTCACGCCGCTCACCCAGGACGTCGTGGCGCGGGCCAAGGCCGCCGGGATCGGCGTCGTCGACGTGACCGAGACGCTGCCCAAGGGTGTGACGGACTACATTGGCTGGATGACCGGGGAAGTAGCCGCGCTGGCGGGAGCGTTGAAGTAGCCATGTCTCCCGTTTCCGACGACGTACGTCCCGCGGTCCGGGTCCGCGGGGCGGGGCTCGCGTTCGGTCCCCGGACCCTGTGGTCGGGGCTGGACCTCGTCGTCGAGCCGGGCGAGTTCGTCGCCGTGCTCGGCCCGAACGGCTCCGGCAAGAGCAGCCTGCTCAAGGCGCTGCTCGGCATGCAGGGCCTGTCGGCGGGCGCGGTCGAGATCGCCGGCGGCCGCCCGGGCGGCGCGAACCGCAAGGTCGGCTACATCCCGCAGCAGCGCGCGATCGACGAGTCGCTGACGCTGCGCGGCGTCGACCTGGTCGGCCTCGGCCTCGACGGCCACCGCTGGGGTCCGGGTCTGTTCGGCATGGCCGCGCGCCGGCGCCGGGTTTCCGAAGCGATCGACGCGGTGGGCGCGACTCGTTATGCGAAGCAGCCCGTCGGGCGCTTGTCCGGCGGCGAGCAGCAGCGGTTGCGGGTGGCGCAGGCGCTGGTCGGCGACCCCGAGGTGCTGCTGTGCGACGAGCCGCTGCTGTCCCTGGACCTGGCGCACCAGCGCGCGATCAGCGAGCTGATCGATTCCCGGCGGCGCACGGCCGGCACCGCGGTGCTGTTCGTGACGCACGAGATCAACCCGGTGCTGCCGTTCGTCGACCGCGTGGTGTACCTGGTCAACGGCCAGTTCCGGATCGGCAAGCCGGACGAGGTCATGACCACCGAGACGCTGTCGGAGCTCTACGGCACGCGCGTCGAGGTGTTGGAGGTGGGCGGCCAGATCCACATCGCGGGCGCGCAGAGCGCGTTGTGCGAGGAGGAGCCGCACCACCACGAACACGACGTCGAAGAGCAAGTGGGCTGAGTCTTGGATCTGTTCGACTTCGGCAAGACGTGGGAGCTGATCACCGAGCTGCCCGGCGTCCAGACGGCGCTCCTCGCGGCGGCGATCCTCGGCCTGGTGGCAGGGGTACTGGGCCCGCTGATCGTGATGCGGCGGATGTCGTTCGCGGTGCACGGGACGTCCGAGCTGGCGTTCACCGGCGGCGCGGCGGCCCTGCTGCTCGGGATCGGCGTCGAGTACGGCGCGCTGATCGGCGCGGTGGTGGCGGCGCTGCTGCTGGGCATCCTGGGCGCGCGGGACGCGGACCGCGACTCGGTGATCGGCGTGATCCTGTCGTTCGGCCTCGGCATGGGCGTGCTGTTCCTGTCGTTCTACAAAGGACGGTCCGGGAACAAGTTCGGCATCCTCACCGGCCAGATCATCACCATCGACTCGACGAACCTGACGTTGTTCGTGGTGTCGTCGGTGGTGGTCCTGGCGGTGCTGGCGCTGGTGTACCGGCCGTTGCTGTTCGCTTCGGTGGACCGGAACGTGGCGGTCGCGCGCGGTGTCCCGGTGAAGACGCTGACGGTGGTGTTCGCGCTGCTGGTGGGCGTCTCGACGGCGTTGAGCGTGAAGGTGGTCGGGTCGCTCCTGGTGGTGGCGTTGATGGTGACGCCCGCGGCCGCGGCGGCTCGCGTGACGGCGTCGCCGTGGAAGGCGACGGTGCTGTCGATCGTGTTCGCCGAGGTGGCGGCGCTGGGCGGGATCGTGCTGTCGCTGGCGCCGGGGCTCCCGGTGAGCGCGTTCGTGACGGCGATTTCGTTCCTGATCTACGTGGTCTGCCGCGTGATCGCCTGGCAGCGGGACCGCCGGACGAGGGTCCGGGCGGTCGACCCGGCCCCGGACCTCGTCGCGGCAGCCTGAACCACTGCACCTGAAGCGTGTCGCTGATCGCGGCGTTGCCCCCGGCGGGATAGCCGACGGACTGGTACGCCGCGCGGCTGCGGTGCAGGACGCACGTGTTGCTCGGCGTCTGCCTCACCGAACGGGCCGGTACGGCGAAGTTCGTGATGTAGGCACAGGGGTAGTACTCGCCGGACTTGTAGAAGTTGATGTTGACCCTGGACGGGATCCAGTTGTAGTGCGAGGCGTTGCCGAGGTGGAGGGTGAAGTAGACCTCGTTGTTGTCGGCCCAGGCACAGGACTGCCAGTACAGCGCCGAGTTGCCGGGGGCGTACTGGTAGCCGCTGCACACGTGCCCGAACTGGCCCGGGCCCACGATGACGTCGGCGGACGCGATGCCCGCGCCCGCGAACAGGCCGGTGAGCGAAAGTACGACTGCGGTGACGAACCGTTTCATGAGTTCCCCTCGAGTGTGTCCTGGACGGCCGGGTGGCCGACCAGGACACTCGCGAACCGCCGCCGGGTTTAGGCGCGCCGCCGCCGTCACCTGATCAGCCGAGCATCAGCAGGACCTGCAGCTCCCCGACGACGAACCCGATCACCCCGCCCACCGCGATCAGCTTCCACTCGTCCTGCCGGAACGCCGGCCGCAGCAAGCCCTCGAACTCCAACGGCGTCAGGGCCAGCATCCGCTGCTCGATCATCTTCGCGACGTCCATCGCCTCGGTCAGGTAGCCCTCGGCGTACCGGGCCGTGTCGGGCAGCTGTTCGAGGGCTTTCCGGGCCGCCGCGTGCTTCATCTCCCGCAAGCGCGTGCCGCCCACTGTCCGGGAGAGCGGCATCTGCGTGTCGACCGCTTCCGAAACGAGGTGCTCGACCAGCGCCGCCAGCCGATCGGCGCGCGGGCCGCGCAACACCGCGTCCAGCAGGTTCTGGACCGTCAGGACCTCGGTCGCGATCAGCTCCCCGTACTGCCGCGCGACCTCGGCCCGCCGGCGCTGGAACTTGCCCTGGAAGATCACCCGGCCGACGCGGACCGGCTCGCGCGGGACGAAGATCAGCTTGATCGCCAGCCAGTCCGTGCACAGCCCGATCACGCCGCCGAACGCCGGGAGCACCCACGGCTCGCGCGTGAACGCCCAGACGATCGTCTGGACCAGGCCGAGCCCGAAGCCGAAGTAGATCCCCATCCGCGCGATGAACGCCATCTCCGGGCGGGACGTCTCGCGGATCAGCCGGACCAGCAGCGCCTTGTCGCGGGTCAGCCGCTGGACCGTCATGTGCTGGACGTCGAGGACCTCGTCGAGGTTCTCGCGGACGTCGTCGAGGAACTCCCGCACCAGCCGCGGCGCCGACGCCTGGACCTGCTTGATCAGCATCTCCTGGGCCAGCGTCGGCAGGACCTCCCACAGCCGCGGGTGGTGCTCGGCCAGCACCTCGCGCGCGATGTGGTCGACCGCGCGCAGCAACGGCTGCTCCAGCTCGCTCGTGATGATCACCGGGTCGATCCGCCCGATGACCTCGCGCAGGTCGAGCAGGTTGGCCGTGAGCAGCTCGGTCGCGACCGCCGCCATCCGCCCGCCGTGCTTCGGGACGACGCCCTGCCAGCCCAGCAGCGGGGGGATCCCGAGGAAGTCCAGCGGCCGGAACATCATCTCGATGGCGACGCGCTTGGTGACGTACCCGATCAGCGCCGCGATGAACGGCATCGCCGCGTACAGCGGCCAGTGCAGCGCGAGGTCGTGCCGGACAGCGTCCATCCCGACCTCCCTCGCACACCCGAGAGCGAAACCGTACCGGCTACCCGAGCAGCGCGAGCACCTGCAGTTCCCCGACGAGGCCGCCGATCACCGCGCCGACGGCGATCAGCTTCCACTCGTCCTGCCGGAACGCCGGCCGCAGCAGCTGCTCGAACTCCAGCGCGCTCAGCTTCTTCATCCGGTCCACGATCGTGTTGCGCACGTCGAGGGCGTTGATCGCGTAGTTCTCGGCGTGCCGGATCGTCTCCGGGACGCGTTCCGCGGCCTTCGCGGCTGCCGTCTGCTTCATCTCCTGGAACTTCCTCGTCCCGACGGCGATGGCGACGAACGGCTTGACGACGCTCGCCTGCGCGTCGATCGTCTTCTGCACCTCGCGGGTGATCATCGCGAACAGCTTGTCGGACTTCGGCCCGCGCAGCACCGCTTCCAGCAGGTTCGGGATGGTGATGATCTCGCGGGCGATCATGTCGCCGTAGTCGGCGGCGACCTGGTCGCGGCGCTTCTGGAAGATGCCCTGCCAGGTGTAGACGCCGAAGAACCGGCGGGGCTCGCGCGGCAGGAAGATCATCTTCAGGGCGAGCCAGTCGGTCAGCCAGCCGATGCCGAGGCCGAACAGCGGCAGCACGACCGGCGACTTCGTCAGCGCCCACACCACCAGCTGCACGCAGCCGAGGACGAACCCGAACCCGATGCCCGACCGCGCGATGAACCGCATCTCCGGTCGCGAGATGTCGCGGATCAGCCGGTTGAGCAGCGCCTTGTCGCGGACGAGGTTCGTCACGACCATGTGCTGGAGGTCGAGGACGTCCTCGATGTTGCCGGCGATCTCCCGCATGATCTTGGTGATCGCCTTCGGCGCCTCGGCCTGGACGCGCTTGAGCAGCAGCTGCTGCGCGCCGTTCGGCAGCACCTCCCACAGCCGCGGCTGGTAGGTCTCCATCACCTCGCGGGTGACGTCCTCGACGACCCGCAGCAGCGGCTGCTCGATCTCCTTCGCGACCTGCTCGGGGTCGAGCCGGGCGAAGATCTCCCGGGGGTCGACGAGGGTGGTCGTCAGCATCTCGGTGGCGGTGGCCGCCATGCGCTCGGCGTTGGCGGGCAGCACGCCCTGCCAGCCGAGGAACGGCTTGATCCCGGTGAACTCGAGGGGCCGGAACATCATCTCGATGGCGACGCGCTTGGTGACGTAGCCGATCAGCGCCGCGATGAACGGCATGGTGACGTACACCTGCCAGTGCGTGCCGAAGTCCACGCCGCGCACGCTATCGGCCCGGCGTCGGTGCAGCAGGAGCAGCACCTGCAGTTCACCCACCAGGCCACCGGTGACCGCGCCGACGGCGTGGCTCGCGCGGATAGAAGATCACCTTCCCGGGCGAGCCGGCCCGTGACGAAGTCCGTGACGAAACCGAAGATCGGCAGGAGCCGCTTGACGACCTCGGGTGCGCGCCGATGTCGGCGAGGTCGGCCGGTACGTCCACAGTGGCCTCCTCGCGTCAACCGGCTGGTCAACCGACGTCAGAATGCCATCCGTGATCGGGGGTTCCCAAAATCGTGATGCATCCGTTTGGCGGTACGTCCGGATGGGTCCCGGCTCATTAAGGTGGCGCGATGGTCGCGCCTGAGAAGCCCCAGTCCGCCCCGAAGACCGCCCAGTTCGCCGTGGGTGTCCGCGGCTACAACCAGCGTCAGGTCGACGAACGTCTCGCCGAGCTGAACAAGGACCTGCGCGAGACGTCCCGCAGCCGCGACGAAGCCGTCGCGACGTCGTCGGACCTCTCCAAGGCCCTCTCGTACGCGCAGAAGGAGCTCGCCGAGACGAAGGCCGCGCTGGCCAGGATGAGCTCGAGCCCGTCCGGCGCCGGTGCGATGGCCGAGCGCGTCCGGATGATGATGCAGCTCGCGGAGGAGGAGATCGCCGACCTCCGCGCGGCGGCGGAGGCGGACGCGGCGTCGACCCGCGACCAGGCGGACAAGTACGCCCACGAGACCCGCCGCACGGCCGACAAGCTGGCGAAGGACGCGGAGGAGGAGCGCGCCCGCCTGCTGTCCGAGGCGAAGGGCGAGATCGAGAAGCTGAACGCGGCGGCGGGCGCGAAGAGGGTCGAGCTGGCCGCGGCGGCCGAGCGCGCCCGCAAGGAAGCGGACGCCGCGGCGGAGGCTGCGGCGGCCGAGGCGCGGGCGGAGGCGGACCGGAAGGTCGCGGAGGAGCTGGCCGCGCGGAAGAAGGCGTTCGACGAGGACATCGCGCGCAAGAAGCAGGAAACCGAGGCGGCGTTGGCTTCGGCCCGATCGCAGCAGGCCACGGCTGATCAGAACCGGAAGCTGGCTTTGGACCTGCGGTCGAAGGTCGCCGAGCGGATCGCGGCGACGGACGTGGCGGTCCAGGAAGCCATGCGGTTGCTGGCCCCTCTGGAGGAGGCGCCCGCGGCCGGGAACGGGGACCGGAAGCCGGCTCCTGCGCCGGCCGCTGCCGCTGCCGCGACGGCTCCTGCGAAAGCCTGACCCTTTCCCCAGACGCCGGCGCCTCTCGGATCTTCGAGGGGCGCCGGGCCAATTTCGCGGCGAAGTTGTCCACATCGGGTCCGGCTGTCCACAGATTTCCGGCGCGGCCGTTTTGGCAGGTCAGCAGCGATAGACTGGACAGGGGACGCCCCCAGGGAAGGGCGGGGGTGTCGGCGTGGGCGAGTTTCGCGGCGCCGCCGCCGGAGATGCGCCGGGTGGCGAACCGCACATATCCCCCGGCCGGGGAGGTGGCCGAAGCTCGTGGGCGGCTGGCAGTCTGCTTGGCAGCTGCTTGATCACCCACGAGACGGGACCCGCACATGATCCTCGAGACCGAGCGGGCCGCCGTGTGCGCCTACGCGCGCCGGATGGTCGGGGACGGCCTGGTCGTCGGGACCTCCGGGAACGTCTCCGTGCGGGCCGGTGACCTCGTCGCCGTCACTCCGACCGGCGTGCCCTACTCCAGCATGAATCCCTCCGACGTCGCCGTCGTCGATCTCGGCGGGCAGGTTGTCGACGGCTCACTGAAGCCGACGAGTGAGCTGCCCATGCACCTGTCCGTCTACTGGGACGTGCGTGATCCCGACCGCGAGCCCGTCACCGCCGTCGTCCACACGCACGCGCCGCACGCCACTGCCGTCTCGACGCTCGTGCGCGAGGTGCCGCCCATCCACTACGTCCTCGCCACGATCGGGCCCTCGGTTCGCGTGGCGCGCTATGCCACCTACGGCACGCCCGAGCTGGCCGCGGCCGTGCTCGAGGCGCTGCAGGGGCGCCGCGGCTGCCTGATGGCCAACCACGGCACCCTCACCTACGGCGACGGCCTCGAGGCCGCCTACCACCGGGCCCAGCAGCTCGAATGGGCCTGCCGCGTCTGGCTGCTCGCGCAGAGCGCCGGACGGCCCGCCCTCCTGCCGCCGCCCGAGGTGGCCAAGGTCGTCGACCGGCTACGCGGATACGGCCAGAACTAGGACGCCAGCGCGTCGACGGCGTGGACCGCGTCCAGCAGCTCCGCCACCGTCGGGTCGTCCACCGCCTCCTTGATGCACTGCCACAGCTGGAGGTTCGCCATCGCCCAGCGCGAATACGTCGCCGCCGCTTCCGGGTTGTAGAAGTAGTACCCCTCGTCGTGGACGTCGCACTGCTCGCCGACGATCTTGTGCGCCAGCTCGCGCAGGCTCAGCCCGTTCTCGCGCAGGTACCGGTGCGCGAGCACCACCGGCGTCACCGGCAGCGCCTTGAACAGCGTGTCCGCGTCGCTCAGGGCCTGCGCTTCCAGCGAAATGTCGCGGCCGCGCGTGGCCATTTCGGCCTCGTCGACGATCTCGTCGATCCGCCGCGCGACACGAGGAGGGACCCCGCACTCCGCGAGGATCTCCAGCCGCAGGCTCCGGCCCGCCGCCGCGGGCGAGTTGCGGAGCACCAGGTAGTTGACGTCGTGCACCAGCGCGGCGACTTCGACCACGGCGCGGTCGGCGCCGTTGTGCTCCGCGAAGCCGACCGCCTTCGCCCGGACGAAGCTCACGTGGTGCCAGCCGTGGAACGGCAATCGTTCGGCATATCGGCGGCAGAGCCGGTGAACCCGGTTTTCGACGGCGTCGACGATGACATGGTCGATCGTGCTTTCCTGCGTGCGCATACACCTCTCCGATCCCGGCCGTGGTGTTCAGACGGGTGGAGTAATGGTAGGCGCCGCTGACGCCGGTGTGTAGCTAGATGCGGTCGGCCAATTCCCCCAATCGGCTCTCTACCGGAACGTGCCGATGACCGACTCCCGTGGCGGGATCGAAAGAAAGGCTGAAACTGCTCACCGGCCGTGATTTCACGAGGAACGTCATCGTGCCGTCGGCCGCTTCGGGGATGCGGTGGAACTCGTCGGCCAGCATGGTGGCGCAGGCTCCGGCCTGGCACGACGTCCTTCTGCGCAGCCGCGCCGACGCGATCAGCCCGGTGCCGGCGTCGATCGTCGTCGCGTACCGTTCGTGCAGGTAGTCACCACGGAGAATGGTGGTGCAGAAGTGGTACCTGTGGTTGTGCACGGAATCCGCGTACCCCTCCCGCCAGTCCTCCTGCGCCTTGTATTCGTGCAGCCAGAAGGAAAACGGGTCGGACGGCGAATCGAGCAGGCACCAGGCGAAATGCGTGGTCGTTTCCCGGGACGAGCGCAGCACCTGCGCGGCCTGCGCGGTGGTCAGCGTGCGGAGCTGTTCGCGCAGCTCGTCGCGCAGGCCGGGCTGGGCGGCCCACGGCCGGAACCAGCCGTCGACCGCGCGCCAGCCGGCGGCGAGCGGGAACTCGGCCGCACGCAGGCGCGTGGCCAGTTCGGATAGTGGGGACAGGCGGGTGAGCAAGGTCAGCTCCCTAGCTCGGCGACTTCGGAGAACTCCGCGCGGAAGGCGTGGAACTTGCGCTCCAGCTCGCGGCACTGCTCCTCGGACAGGGGGGATCCGGTGATCTTTTCGAACAGCGCCAGGAAATCCGTCCGCGTCGTCGCGGACGTGATGCGGAAGTGGCGGCCGGTCCGGGACTGCGAGACGCGCACGAACTCGGCGCGCTCCATGTTGTAGAGGAAGGACCCTTCGGTGAACCGCAGGGTCCGCGGGTACAGCTTCGTGGCGCCGCGGACGTCGCTGTAGAGCGACACCCACACGCTGTCGTCGAACATCTCCAGCCGGTCCAGCGGCGGGTCGGCGACCACGGTGATGTCGACCTGCGCGCAGCGGCTGCGCGCCAGGAAGAGGCCGACGAGGCCGATCCGGATCTCTTCGTCGAGCCGGGTCTGGATCTGTTCGGAGTCGACGTCACCGGCTTCGCGGCGCAGCAGGTAGCGGGCGCGCCCGCTGATCGCGCTGGCGTCACGCGGGTCGGCGATGACGGCCCGCAGCTCGCGTTCCGTGCGGGAAAGCAGCAGGCGGGCGGCCGCGTGCCGGCCGGAGAAGCCGCGGAAGAAGTACTGCCGGGTCGCGTCGAGGTCGGCCATCAGCGCTCGGTTGAACGCGGGATCGGGGTCGGTGGTCGCCTCGAACACGTCGGTGGGGAAGAACTCCTTGTTCAGCGCGCGGTATTCGGAGCTCAGGTCCTCCAGCGCGCGCCGGCTTTCCTCGATCACCGGGGTCACCAGCGCCCGCTGCGACGCGCTGGCGGTGATCAGCGTGGTGCCGAACCCGACGATCGCGGAGATCAGGGTGCCGGTGCCCAGCGACGTCACCAGGTTCTTCCCGGTGCCGGGTTCCATCAGACCGGCGAGCCACAGGCTCAGCCCCGCGACCACGACGAGCACGGTGAGCAGCAGGCTCGTCCTGGTCCAGAAGATCTCCTGCAGTGGGGTACGGCGGAGGTGTCCGCCATCCGCGGCCACGTGCTTCACCTCCCTCGAAGCCACCCGAACGGACGAATGCGTAAAGTGTCTGTTCGAGCGCGGGGAGTTACTTTACGCGCCTGAGGGGGCGTGCGAAATAAGAAGTTCGGGGGACAGTGCTGACGGACAGGCGTCACTCTCGGCAATGATTCACCAGGTTGCCGAGGTTTCCGAAAATGGCGGAAAACCTGGCTCAGAGGGTGGCGGGAAGGGCCTTTTCGTACCAGCCCGCACCGGGTTCCGCCGTCATCAGGAAATCCACGACCACCGGCGCGGGCGCCGGGTGGATCTCCAGGTGATCACGTTCGCCGCGCGCGAAGTCCACCGGCCAGGCCAGTTTCTCCTCGTCGAGCGAAAACTCGCCGCCGGCCCCGGTGCGGTTGCCGCGGGCGTCGAGGCGCGACCACCGGCCGTGCAGGTACACGGCATTCAGCCCGTGCAGCGCGGAGAGCTCCTGGTAGCAGAATCCGGCCGGAATCCCTTGTGCGCGAAGCAAAGCGGCGAGCAGGTGCGCCTTCGCGTGACAGATCCCGACGCGCTCGCGCAGGACGTCCGACGCTCGCCAGGTGACGCGCGGATCGCACGCGTCGATCACGTGATCGACCTCGTCGCGGACGAAGAGGAACGCGGCTTTCGCGCGCTCGACGGGATCTTCGCTCGCGGGCGCCAGGGCTTCGGCTCGTGCTCGGATCGAGGGGTGCTCGTGGTCGACGACGGTGTCGGCGGCGAGGTAGTCACTCAGCCGATCGGACGTGGGCGACGGAACAGGGCTCATCCGCCCATCCTGACAGGCTCGGCCATTCGGGCGAGACTCCTTTACGAGGGTGGCGACGCTCCGCGTTCACCGGTTACGGAAGGTAAAACTCGGGGGAAAAGCCGGTCCAGCGCAGTTCCGCGGGCAGGTGGCCGACGTCGTTGTACGTGAGCAGCGCCGCCGGCCGCCCGGGCGAGTAGCGGATCACGGTGAGCGCGGCGTTGGCGTGGTCGAGGGCGAGCCACCGCCACGGCGGCGCGTCCTGCGACGCGCGCACGAGCCAGCCGGCGAGGAAGTTGTGCGTGACGAGCACTTCGTAGCGCGTCTCGGCGCCGGGCACGGGGCCGGTGAACCGCCGCTCGGCCTCGGCGGCTCTTTCCTCGTCAGCGGGCGGAAGTTGCCGCGCGAAGGCGTGCAGGAGATCGCCGGAGGTTTCGGGGAGTTCCTCGCGCATGGGCGTGTAGGGGACGAAGTCGCCGGCCGCGTCGTCGACGTAGATGGGGACGCCGGGCAGCTGGGTGGCGAGCAGCGCGGCGGTTTGCGAGGCGCGCGGGAGGGGGCCGTGGTGGACGGCGGTGACCGGGATCTCGCGAAGCCGCCGGCCGAGCAGGACGGCTTGCTGTCGCCCGGCGTCGGTGAGTTCGCCGGTGGGTGCCGCTTCGCCGTGGCGGGTGAGGAAGAGATACCGCGTCGCGAGCACGAGGCCAGGTTGCCATGACACGGCGCACGCGCTTCAGCCGACAGGCTTTCGACGCGTGTCATCAACCCCGACCCAGTCAGAACTGGTAGTACAAGAACGGGCTGAACGTTCCCGTCGTGATCAGGATCGCCGCGTACACCAGGCCCACCGTCATCACGCCGATGCGCAATGCCGTGGCCGGACGGCTTCTCGACGACTCCAGCAAGGGGCCCGTCACCGGGTGGGCCGGGAGCAGGAACACCGCCAGCGCCGCCAGCAGCAACACCAGTCGCTGGTTGGTGAACGCCTCTTCCACCCCTGTTCCCAGGCCGTTGAAGTCGGGGATCAGCATGTGGCCGATCATCGACAGCGCGTGGCCCAGGTCCGCCGATCGGAAGAACACCCAGCCGAACACCACCAGGAGCATCGTCAGGGCGCGGCGCAAGTAGCGCTGCCGCCGGGATGCCGGGTCGAGGTCGAGGCTGAAACGGCGCTCGATCACCAGGAGTGCTCCGTGGTAGCAGCCCCACACCAGGAACGTCCACTGCGCGCCGTGCCAGAAACCCGTCAGGACGAACACGATGCAGAGGTTGCGGTAGGTCTTGGCCGCCCCGTGCCGGTTGCCGCCCAGGGCGATGTACACGTAGTCGCGGAACCAGCGGCTCAAGCTCATGTGCCAGCGGCGCCAGAACTCCGTGATCGTCACCGACGAATACGGGCGCGCGAAGTTCTCCGGGAGGCGGAAGCCCAGCATGCGGCCCAAGCCGATCGCCATGTCCGAATATCCCGAGAAATCGAAGAACAGCTGGAGCGTGTAGCCGATCGCGCCGAGCCACGCCGTCGCGAACGTCATCTGGTCCGGTGGCACCTTGAAGCACGCCTCGACCAGGGGGCTCAGCGAGTCGGCGATGATCGTCTTCTTGCACAGCCCGAGCGCGAACCGGGGGAAGCCCGCCGCGATGTCGTCCAACCGGTGCGAACGCAGCTGCGGCAGCTGGTCGGCGATCTCGCGGTACCGGACGATCGGGCCGGCCACCAGCTGCGGGAACATCGCGATGTACGCGGCGAACGAGATCGGGTTCCGCAGCGCCTGCCGTTCGCCGCGGTAGATGTCGACCACGTACGAAATGTGGTGGAACGTGTAGAACGAGATGCCGATCGGCACCACCAGGCTCGCCACCGGCATGCTGCCGCCGAACCAGTGCGCGACGGCGGCGATCTGCTGCGTCGCGAACCCGGCGTACTTCCAGATCAGCAGCACCGTGACGTCGAGCGACACCACGGCGATCAGGATCCGGCGCCGCCGGACGCCGTGGACGTCGAACGGGTCCGGTGCCAGCAGCGGTCCGGCCAGGAAGTTGACGACCATGCAGCCGAGCAGCAGGAACACGAACGCGCCGGCGCCGATCATGTAGAACAGCAGGCTCGCGCCGGCGACGATGCCGTTGCGCCACGTCCGCGGGCACACCAGCACGGCGACGAGCACCGCCGGCATGAAGTACCACAGGAACAGTGGCGAAACGAACGACATCGGGTCCCCTCGGTTTATCCGACGGTGACCTTAACCCGAGTGGGTGGTCGCGTCAGACCCGACCGGCGAGACGACGGCGCCGCGCCACCTCGGCCAGCAGCACGCCCGCCGCGACCGACGCGTTCAGCGATTCCACGCCCGCTGCCATCGGGATCGACACGGTCGCGTCGCACGTTTCGCGCACCAGGCGCGACAGGCCGCGGCCCTCCGAGCCCAGCACGATCACCAGCGGGTCCGCCGCCAGTTCGAGGGAGTCGATGTCCACCGAGCCGTCCGCGTCCAGGCCGACCAGCATCAGGCCCTCGTTCGCCCACGCCTTGAGCTGGCGGGTCAGGTTGGTCGCCACCGCGATCGGCAGCTTCGCCGCTGTGCCGGCGCTCGTCCGCCACGCCACCGCCGTCATGCCCGCGCTGCGCCGCTCCGGCAGCAGCACGCCGTGGGCACCGAACGCGGCCGCCGAGCGGATCACCGCGCCCAGGTTGCGCGGGTCGGTGACGCCGTCGAGCGCGACGAACAGGGGCACCTCGCCCGAGTTGCGGGCCGCCGCCATCAGCTCGTCCGGGTGGGCGTACTCGAACGGCGGGACCTGCAGGCCGAGGCCCTGGTGCACGGCCCGGTTGGTCTTGCGGTCCAGCTCTTCGCGCGGGATCTCCAGGATCGAGATGCCCTTGTCGCCGGCCAGCCGGACGGCGTCGTTGACGCGGTCGTCGATCTCGATGTTCAGCGCGACGTACAGCGCGGTCGCGGGGACGCCCGCGCGCAGCGCCTCGACCACCGGGTTGCGCCCGGCGATCAGCTCCGGCTTGTCGGCCTTCTTCTGCCGGGCCTGGTCGCGCTTGGTCGCCGCGTTGGCCGAGCGGTAGGCCTTGTGCCCGGGACGGTCCTCCGCCTTCGGGGTCGGCCCCTTGCCTTCGAGGGCCTTGCGGCGCTGACCGCCCGAGCCGACGACGGCACCCTTCTTGGTGCCCGTCTTGCGGATCGCGCCCTGGCGCCGCGAGTTGCCTGCCATGGTGAAAGTTTCCTTGCTGTGTAACGGGATCAGTCGGACTTGACTGTCCACTGAGGACCGTTGGGGGTGTCCTCCACCACGATGCCCGCCTGCTGGAGGCGGTCACGGGCGGCGTCCGCGCGGGCGAAGTCCTTCTCGGCGCGGGCCTGCTGACGCTCGGCCAGCAGCCCTTCGACGATCCGGGACAGCGCCTCCTTGGTGGGCGAGTCGGAACCGCCCGCCTCCGACCAGCGCGCGGACAGCGGGTCGAGGCCGAGCACGTCGGTCATCGCGCGGACGGCCGCGGCGAATTCGAGTGCCTTCGGTGTGTCGCCCGCATCGAGCGCGGCGTTACCGTCGCGGACCGTGGTGTGGACCACGGCGAACGCCTGCGGGGTGGCCAGGTCGTCGTCGAGCGCGGCGGCGAACTCGGCCGGGATCGTGCCCAGCGCGACCTCGCCGGACTGCGCGGCGCGACGCAGGAACGTCTCGATCCGGCGGTAGCCCTGCGCGGCCTCCGACAGCGCGCCGTCGGAGTACTCGATCGTCGAGCGGTAGTGCGGCTGCACCAGGTAGTAGCGCAGTTCGGGCGCCCGGTAGCGCTCCAGCATCGACGGGATCGAGACGGTGTTGCCGAGCGACTTCGACATCTTCTCGCCGGACATGGTCACCCAGGCGTTGTGCAGCCAGAACCGCGCGAAGGCGTCACCGGCCGCGTTCGACTGGGCGCGCTCGTTCTCGTGGTGCGGGAAGACCAGGTCGATGCCGCCGCCGTGGATGTCGAACTCCGCGCCGAGGTACGCCGTCGCCATCGCCGAGCACTCCAGGTGCCAGCCCGGCCGGCCGTGTCCCCACGGCGTCGGCCACGACGGCTCGCCCGGCTTCGCGCTCTTCCACATGGTGAAGTCGCGCGGGTCGCGCTTGCCGCGCGTCGGGGTCTCGCCCTGCTGGACGTCCTCGAGGACCTGGCCGGACAGCTTGCCGTACTCGTCGAACGACTTGACCGAGAAGTAGACGTCGCCGTCCGCCACGTAGCCGTGGCCGCTCTCGATGAGGCGTTCCATCAGCTCGACCATCTGGGTGACGTGCCCGGTCGCGCGCGGGTTGATCGACGGCTGGAGGCAGCCGAGCTGCTCGTACGCCTCCTCGAAGGCGCGCTCGTGCGTCGCGCCCCACTCCCACCACGGCCGCCCGTGCTCGGCGGCCTTGGTCAGGATCTTGTCGTCGATGTCGGTGACGTTGCGGACCAGCAGCACGTCCATTCCACTGTGGACGAGCCAGCGGCGCAGGACGTCGTAGTTCAGCACCCCGCGGACGTGGCCGATGTGCGGAACGCCCTGCACGGTGGCACCACACACGTAGATCGACGCCGTTCCGCTACGGACGGGGTGGAACTCCCGCACGCTCCGGGTCGCTGTGTCGAAAAGGTGAAGGGCCACCCTCAAAGGGTACGGGGTGGGGCGTGAGCGACGTCGCAGGCCCTCAGGCCACGCCGAAGCCGCGCAACGCCGTGAGCAGGGCGTCCGGCCGGTCGGCGGTGGGCAGCGGGTCGACCAGCGCGAACTCGCAGCCGAGCGCGCGGGCGCCGCCGTCGGCCTCCTCGCTGTCGCCGACCATCAGCGTCTCGGTGGCCGGGACCCCGAGCGACTGGACGGCCGTCCGGAAGATCTCCAGCTCCGGCTTGATGGCGCCGACCTCGAAGGACAGCACGAACTCGTCGACGTAGGCGTCCCACCCGCGGGCGGTGAAGGCGGGCCGGATGTCGAAGGCGATGTTGCTGAGCACGCCCACCTTGAGCCCCCGCTCGGCGGCGGCCTTCAGCGCGGCTTCGGTGTCCGGGTACGGCGTCCACTGGCTGGGATCGATGAGCCGGTCGTACAGGGCTTCGGCCTGGTCGAAGTGCGGGACGCCGGACTTCTTGAGCACCTCGAGGTACACCTTGCGGTGCAGCACGGGGTCGCGGTCGCGGTGCTGCCAGGCGTGCACGTGCTCGGCGTCCAGCTCGACGACCTGCCCGACCGGCGCGGTCATCCGGCGCATCAGCTCGGCCTGCGCCTCGATGTCGAGCGGCGTGCCCTCGTGGTCGGTCAGCTCGGCCAGCCACGACTCGTCCTGCTCGAGCCGGAAAAGCGTGCCGGAGAAGTCGAACAACACCGCCCTGATCGTCATGGTTTCCAGCCTAACGGGATCGTCAGGCCGAATGCCCTGTGACGTGTTCGGGGACCACGCGCACGAGCACGCGCACGACCTCCGGCGGCTCGGGCGGGAACACCGTGCCGGTGTACTTGCGGGCCAGCTCGTCGTTCAGCTCGCGACCACCCTCGACGGTCACTTCGGCGCGGCCACGGATCTCGACGTAGTTCTCGGGATCGGCGAGGTCGAAGACGGACAGCGAGACGCGCGGATCGCGCTGGATGTTGCGTTCCTTGCGCCGGCCCTGGACGGTCACGAAGAGCACGGTGTCGCCGTCCCGGCGCGCCCAGACGACGGAGCTCTGCGGCGAGCCGTCGGCGTTGGTGGTGGCGACGACGGGGTAGTTGCGGCCGTCGAGCAGGGCCTTGGTGGCCTCGTTGAATGTCACGCCCATGGTCTGGACCCTATTCGACGTTGCCGGCGATCTTTTCGGCTTTGAGCCGGACGACGACGCGTTTCGCCTCGGGGCCTTCGGGCGGCGGGTCCTGGGCGAGGTACTTGTGGCTGAGGGTCTTCGGGAGAGTCTTGCCGGGGTCGGGCTCGATGGTGACCCGGCCGCGGAGCTGGGTGTGCCGGTATGGGTTGGCGGCATCGGTGATCGAGACGCTGACGCGCGGGTCACGGCGCAGGTTGCGGACCTTCCGGCGGTCCTCGGTCGCGCTGAAGACGAGGTCGCCGTCGTCAAGGCCGATCCAGACGACGGAGGTCTGGGGGCCGCCGTCCGGGTCGATCGTGGCGACGGTGGCGAAGTTCCTGCCGTCGATCAGCGCGCGGACACCGTCCGAGAGGGTGAGGGCCATATCACGCCGAACCGGCGCCGGCGCGGCACTATTCCGGGGCGGGCCGGCTCGCAGCCAGTTCCCGCCTCCTCTGGGGGTGCCCTTGTCCAGCGTATCGGGCCTGTCCGACGAAAGCGGAGGTCGCCGCGGCTACGGCCTCGCTGTCCACATCTCGGCCCGGATGTGGACAACCCAACCCGAGCGAGCCTATTCCGCCGCCAGCAGCAGGGCCGTCGCGAAGGCCGCGACGCCCTCGCCGCGGCCGGTCAGACCCAAGCCGTCCGACGTCGTGCCGGACACGCTCACCGGGCCGCCGACCGCCTCCGACAGGACCTTCTGGGCCTCTTCGCGCCGCTTCCCCACGCGGGGCGCGTTTCCCACGATCTGGACCGACGCGTTGCCCACCCGCCAGCCCGCCGCCGAGATCAGGTCGCGGACCTCCGCGAGCATGTCCGCGCCGTGTGCGCCGTCCATGCGGGGGTTGCCCGTGCCGAACACCGCGCCGAGGTCGCCGAGGCCCGCCGCCGACAGGAGCGCGTCGCACAGGGCGTGCGCGGCCACGTCGCCGTCCGAATGGCCCGCGCAACCGTCCACGCCCGGCCACAGCAGGCCCGCCATCCAGCACTCGCGGCCCGCTTCGACCGGGTGGACGTCGACCCCGTTGCCGATCCTCACAGCGTCTCCTCGTTCTTGGGTGCCGCCGCGATCGCCTCGGCCAGGGAAAGTTCGAAATCGGTCGTGACGCGCATCGCGTCCGGGTGGCCGGCCACGATCGCCGCGCCGGTGACGTCCCACGGTTCGGCCGAGCGGAAGGCCTCGAGGGTGTAGCCGATCGGGGTCTGGGCCGTGCGCAGCCGCGAGCGGTCCTCGGTGCCGACGATGAGCGAGGCATCGGTCACCTTCACCGTGTCCGCCATCGGCAGAACGGGCACGACGACCGATGCGTCACCGACCGCGTTGATGACCTCACGCACGGTCGCCGCAGGAATGAAGGCCCGCAGCGCGTCGTGAAGGAGTACAACTGAGTCGAGGGAAAGATCGGGCTCGACGGCGGCGAGGGCCTGCCGCGGCGAGCCGGGGACGACCTGGCAGCCGAGGACACGTTTTTCGAGGTCATGCTTTTCGAGGCCACCGACCGCCTCGGAAAACGACGAAGCACACCGCTGGGGGGCCGCCACGAGCACCAGATCGATTTCCGGTACGTCAAGCAGCCCCCGCACGGTGTGCGTGAGTAGCGCTTCACCATGGACCGGCGTGAGAGCTAGCTCTCCGTCGGAGGCATGATGTGCGACGGTCACGATCGCGACGACGTTCATCGGTTCGCGATCGTAGAGGCACCTGCCCGCCCGTCGAGCAGGACGCCCCTGGGCTCACACCGTCGCGGTTTCCAGAACTTCGTCGAGGAGGACTTCAGCCTTGTCCTCGTCGGTGCCCTCCGCGAGCGCGAGCTCGCTGACCAGAATTTGCCGCGCCTTGGCGAGCATGCGCTTCTCGCCTGCCGAAAGCCCGCGGTCCTTCTCTCGCCGCCAGAGGTCGCGCACCACTTCGGCCACCTTGTTCACATCGCCGGAGGCGAGCTTCTCGAGGTTGGCCTTGTACCGACGAGACCAGTTGGTTGGCTCCTCGGTGTGCGGAGCACGCAGAACGTCGAAGACCTTGTCCAGTCCTTCTTGCCCGACGACATCGCGCACGCCTACGATCTCGGCGTTGTCAGCGGGCACGCGAACCGTGAGATCCCCTTGCGCGACCTTGAGAACGAGGTACTTCTTTTCCTCGCCCTTGATCACGCGGGTCTCGATGGCTTCGATGAGTGCGGCACCGTGGTGCGGGTAGACGACGGTCTCTCCGACCTTGAAAACCATGTGTCCTCTGCCCCTTTCGCTGACTCCATCCTAGCACGGTCCGCCAGCGCCCACCTAGCGGGCCGGACTCGTCCTCGCAGGTCAGCGGCCTGAGCGGGGGTTGACAAACGTCCGACCCCCATGCTCATGCAGGTGACCGCGACGGGTTCCGCCGGACACTGGGAAATCCTTTGTGGACGGTTGATCTTGGGCGCAACGCGGACCGGTTCTGCCCGGGAGATCGCCCCCGGCTAGTCTTCGCGGGGACGAGGCCG
The DNA here is from genome assembly GCF_036227105.1 of Amycolatopsis sp. NBC_01488. NCBI lineage: Bacteria > Bacillati > Actinomycetota > Actinomycetes > Pseudonocardiales > Pseudonocardiaceae > Amycolatopsis > Amycolatopsis sp. NBC_01488. Next base: position 3,038,551 of record NZ_CP109434.1, read on the forward strand.
TGAAAAGGGAAGGACTGCGACGTGAGGCTGCAGAATCGTCGCGTGCTCGGCGCGGGCGTGCTGGCGCTCGGTGCCGCGCTCGTGCTCGCCGGGTGCGGGGCCGGCCAGATCACCCAGACCGACACGCAGCAGCCCGCGGTCAACGGCACGTATGCCCAGGTCAAGACCCTCGTCCTGCGTGACGCCGCGGTGCAGTACCCGACGTCCGGCGTGGGCTATCCGGCCGGCGCGACCCCGGCGCTGACGCTGACGGTCGTGAACGTCGGCCCCCAGGACGACTCGCTCGTCTCGGTGACGGCCGACGGCACCCAGGCGACCATCGGCGGCTCGAAGGTCGTCGTCGCCGGGCACTCCCTGGTGATCGGCCCGGACGACGCCGTCGAATCCACCAATGAGGTGCTGACCACACCGCCGAGCGCGCCGGCCTCGTCGTCGTCGGCCTCGACGCCGACCAGCTCGAGCGCCACCGGTTCGGAGACCAACACGCCGGGCAGCCTGACGGCGTCGTCGACGTCCGAGGCCCCGTCGTCCGGCCCGGCCGCGACGCCGACGGCGCCCGAGAAGGTCGGCCAGGCCACCGTGACGCTGCCCGCGCTGAAGCAGCCGCTGTGGCCGGGACAGACCATCAGCGTGACGTTCGTGTTCCAGAACGCGGGCCAGCTGACCGTGCAGCTGCCTGTCGCGGCTCCGGCGCACGTCAAGGAGTAGGTCCCCGGTTTTGTCGGTGGTCGCCGATAGCCTCGCGGGGTGAAGAAAGGGACCACCTACCGCTGCGGGAGCTGCGGGTACGAAGCGGCCAAGTGGCTGGGCCGGTGTCCGGAGTGCCAGGAGTGGGGCACCCTCGAGGAACGCGGGGCCCCGTCCAGGCCGGCCATCCAGCGCGTCGCCGCCGGGGCACCCAGTGCGCCCGCGCGGCCGATCGGCGAGGTCGACGTCGAAGCCGCGCGAGCCCGGCGGACCGCCGTCTCCGAACTCGACCGGGTGCTGGGCGGTGGCCTCGTGCCCGGCGCCGTGGTGCTGCTCGCGGGTGAGCCCGGCGTCGGCAAGTCGACCCTGCTGCTCGAAGTCGCCTACCAGTGGGCGAAGACGGTCGACCGGTCCCTGTACGTCACGGGCGAGGAGTCCGCGGGCCAGGTCCGGTTGCGCGCTGAGCGAACCGGGAACGTCCACGACCGCATGTACCTGGCCGCCGAGAGTGACCTCGCGGCCATCCTCGGGCACGTCGACGACGTCAAGCCGGGCATGCTGATCGTCGACTCGGTGCAGACGATGGCGTCGCCGCAGGTCGAGGGCTCACCGGGCGGGGTGACGCAGGTCCGGGCGGTGACGTCCGGGCTGGTCGCGCTGGCCAAGGAGCGCGGGCTGCCGGTGGTGCTGGTGGGCCACGTCACGAAGGACGGCTCGGTGGCCGGCCCGCGCGTGCTGGAGCACCTGGTGGACGTGGTGCTGCAGTTCGAGGGCGACAAGCATTCGACGCTGCGGATGCTCCGCGGCATCAAGAACCGGTTCGGCGCGTCCGACGAGATCGGCTGCTTCGAGCTGCAGGAAGAAGGCATCGTCGGGGTGCCGGACCCGTCGGGCCTGTTCATCAGCCGCACGGCGGAGCCGGTGCCGGGCACGGCGATCACGGTGTCGATGGAGGGCAAGCGGCCGCTGCTCGGCGAGGTCCAGGCGCTCGTGTCGTCGACGTCGGCGCCCCAGCCGCGCCGTGCGGTGAGCGGGCTGGACTCGGCGCGGGTGGCGATGGTCCTGGCGGTGCTGGAGAAGCGCGGCGGGCTGAAGCTCGGCGACAAGGACGTCTACACGGCCACCGTCGGCGGCATGAAGATCACCGAGCCGGGGATCGACCTCGCGGTGGTGCTGGCGTTGACGTCGTCGTTCGGCGACGTGGCATTGTCGCCGCGGCTGGTCTCGGTGGGCGAAGTGGGGCTGGCGGGCGAGATCCGCCGGGTGCCGAGCGTGGGGCGACGGCTGGCCGAGGCGGCCCGGCTGGGGTTCACGCACGCGCTGGTGCCCCCGGACTCGGGAAAGCCGCCGGCCGGGATCCGGGTCCTGGAGGTGGCGAACGTCGCGGATGCGTTGAACGCGGCCAACCACGCACGCTGAGCGGAGGGCGTCCCCGCCGCGGGAACGCCCTCCGGGGCGGCTCAGTGGTCGGTCTCGGTGACCGTGTACCAGTAGCTCACCGCGAGCCAGACCTGCTGCGGGGACGCGGGCAGCCCGGACTTCGGCCTGGAGGTGCCGGGAGTGGGGTCCGGGGGTTCGGTCCGGCCGATGAGCTGCGCCGTCGCCGGGTCGGCGATCAGCGTCTCACCCGTGGCGCGGGCGGTGAACCCGATGCCCGTGCGGCCGTCCGGCGCGCGCGTGCCCGGGGCCGTCACGATGCCGTCGATCCGGGAGAGCGCCCGCCAGAGCGCGACCCGGACGTCGCCGCGGGGCAGGCCCGTCTCCAGCACCTGGTAGGCCATCCGGATGACCAGCGCGGGGCTGTTGGGCGTTTCCGGGCTCGGCGAATGCGACGTCGTGCTCCGGTCGGCCAGCAGCCGGGTGCGCAACCGGTCGGCGTCGGCGGGCAAGGTCGCGATGAACTTCGCCGTCGGGATGTTCCACGAACCCGCGAAGCCGGCCGGGAGGTTGTACCCGGCGGTCGGGAACAGCCCGCCGGGACCCGACAACTGGTCCTCCGAGTGCAGGGGGACCGGATTCAGGTGCGGTGCCGGGACCGCCAGGCCGGGGAGGTCGTTCGAGGCCTTCGACCGCAGATGCCACGGCGTGGCCGGGTCCGCGGGGATCCACAGCTCCGTCAGCGTGCCGAGGTAGCCGGCCGGTTCGCCGCCGGGACCCTTGGTCCGGAACCACATCGAGCTGGTCGTGTGCCGGAACTCGCCGGGGCTGACCGGGAGGTCCGTGCCGCGCAGCTGGTCGAGGCCGGGCACGGCCGGCGTGACGACGGCCGGTTCCCGGTCGGTCACCTGGGTGGCGACGACCAAGCCGCCGGTCAGCGCGGCGACCGCGGCCGCCACCGCGATCCAGCGCCACGAGCCGCGGGACTTCGGTCGTGCGGCCGGCTCCTTTTCGGGCGGAGCGCCCGCGGCGGCCAGCAGCGACGTCCGGACGAAGGCGAGGTCGTCGTCGGATCCGGGGTCGGCGTGCAGGTCGGCGAGGGCCGTGTCGAGCTCGGCGTCGGACCAGATGGGCCGGACGTTGTCGTCAGCCACGGTTCTGGGCCTCCTTCGTGTTCTGCGGGGCGTTGGTCCGCAGCCAGCGCCGGATGCGGTGCAGCCGCGACCGGACGGTGCTCGGCGGGATGCCGAGGACCTCGGCGACCTCGGCGGGGTCGAGCCCGGCCCACGACACGAGCAGCAGCGTGTCCCGGTCGGCCGGGCTGAGCTGGGCCAGGGCCCCGGCCAGCTGCGCGGCCCGGGTCTGCGCGTCGACCTGCTCGGCGACGCGCCCGTCGTGCGGCGCGTGGCTGAGCTCGCCGGCGCGCGCGAGCCGGGCGGTGGCGTGCAGGCCGCGCAGCTCGGACCGCACCTGGTGGCGCAGCAGGTTCGTCGCGATGCCGTAGAGCCACGACCGGGCGGTGCCGAGGTCCGGCCGGTAGGTCGTCCGCCGGCGCAGCGCGACGAGGAACGTCTCGGCGACGAGGTCGTTCGCGGTCTCGGCGCCGACGCGTCGCGCGAGGTACCGGCGCAGCAGCGGGGCGTGGACGTCGAAGAGCCGGGTGAACGCCGGCCCGGGATCGGCACCGCCGAGGTCGGGCCGGTCGTGGCCCCACACCTCCGCGCCGTCTTGGATCACCTGCATGCCCCCTGTTGCCCGCAGCGCCCGCGAGCGTTCACGGCGGCTACACGCCCAGTAGCCCCCAGTAAATCGCCCAGGGGACGAACACCACGCCGCCGGCCAGCACGACGCCCAGCCGTGGGGTGCGGTGGCGCCACCACGCCACTGCCGTGCCGATGGCGGCGGCCACCGCGCCCAGGGACAGCAGCTGCAACGCCAGCCACGGCAACGGACGGCCCCCGAGCACCGGGCCCAGTCCCTTGCCCATGGTGACCTGGATCAGCACGTCGACGACCACGAAGCCGACCACCGTGAGCAGCCCGGTAGCCGCCAGCCAGCGGGCGGGCCGTGCCGCGCCGCGGCCCAGTCCGAAGCCGAACGCCGCCAGCAAGAACACCAGTACCGCGAGTTGCAGCCAGGTCGACTCGTACCAAGCCAACGGCGTGAGCGCGAAGCTCGGCCGGTCCTGCGCGGGCGGCGCGTCGGCGGACGAAGCGGCGGGCACGTCGTGCACCCACGTGCCCACCAGTTCGAGGTAGCCCGGCGCGTAGCCGGGCAGCTTGTCGTAGCCGTCGGAGGTCCGGCGCAGCTGGTGCTGCGCGTCCGGGAAGACCCGCAACGTGTAGTGCGCCAACGACTCCCGGAAGAGCCGGACGGCTTCTCCCGGCGGCGTCAGGACGTCCTTCGCGCCCCACAGGCCGAGCACCGGCTGACGCAGGCTCTTCAGCACCGGCACCGGGTCGTAGTGCGCCTCCGGGAACACGCCGCCGCCGACGAGCTGGCGCATCATCGTCGACGACGCCATCCGCACCATCGACCCGGCCATGTCCAGTTGCCGCAGCTGGTTTTCGGTCGCCCACGCCTGCTGCCGCGACGGCTCGACGCCGTTCGCCCCCAGCGTCACGACGAACGCGACGTGAGAAGAACGGGAAGCCGCCAGCGGTGCCACCCAGCCGCCTTCGCTCAACCCCCAGACGCCGACCCGTGCAGGATCGACTTCCGGCCGTTTCCGCAACGCCTCGACGGCGGCCAGCGCGTCGTCCGCAAGCGTCGAATACGACCGCGAGAACTGCGAGTACCCCTCGGTGCGCTTGTCGTAGATGAGTGTCGCTATCCCTTGCCGCGCAAAGGCTTCCGCCTGATCGCGGTAGTCCTCGCGGCTGTGCGCCCCCGAGCCGTGGACCATCACCAGCCCCGGCAGTTTCGTGCCGCCGGGCGGTGCGACGACGCTGCCGTGCAACGTCACGCCGCCGTTCGTGAACGTCACGTCCGAGCTGTCGGCGGCTGACGCCGGCGGTGCCGGGAAAGCCAGGATCACCCCGGCCAGTAGCAGTGCCCCTGTTCGCATGTGCGTCCCCCTGTCATGTCATTCCCCTGGTTCCGGGAACGCGAGCAGGCGCACGAGCACGCGCCGCGCTTCCGGTGACCGGTCGTCCTCGGCTCGCCAGTACCGCCGGAACAGCTCCATGTAGTCGTTCCAGAACTGCGTCAGTTCCTCCGCGGTGAGCCAGGTGCCGCCGCGTGCGTAGAGCAGCGCGTCCGGCCAGTCGCCGGGCAGCTCGTCCCGCTTTTCCGCGAACCGGTTGAGCTTCTCGAGGTCTTCCTCGAACCCCTGGCGCTGCATGTCGTCGAACAGCACCCGGGACTCGGCGCTCTGCTCGCTGCGGCGCGGCCAGCGGATGTCCCGTGGCCGCGTCCGCCACCACCGTTCCTTGCCCCGCGCCAGCTCCGGGACGTCTTCGACGAACCCGAACCGCGCCAGCTCCCGCAGGTGGTAGCTGGTCGCGCCGCTGTTCTCGCCCAGGGCCTGTGCGAGCTTCGTGGCCGTCGCCGGGCCGGCCGACAACACGCCGAGTATCCGGCGACGCAGCGGGTGCGTGACGGCCTTGAGGGCGTCCGGGTCGAGTTCTTCCGGTGGTGGAGCGCTGGTCATGACGCCACAGTAGCCGTGCAAAGGAAACTATGCAAAGAAACTTGTGCATGCGGGAATCCCAGATTGTCGGACCCGGGCCTTACTATCCGTGCCCATGTGGTTCCGAGGGGTCAGACGACGTGGGTGAGCCGAACCTGCCCGCCCGGCAGATGGGGCGCCAGCTGAAGCGGATGCGCGAACGGCTCGGCATGACGCAGGACGAAGCCGGTGCGCCGCTGCGCATGTCGACGAGCAAGATGTCCCGCATCGAGATGGGCTACCTGCCGCCCTACCACGACTTCCGGGCGCTGCTGGACCGGTACAACGTGGTCGTTTCGGACTGGGACGAGTACATCTCCGCCTACGACCGCGCCAAGGAGAAGGGCTGGTGGCACCACTACGGCGTGGGCAACCGCGGGTTCCTGCCGATCGAGGCCGAGGCGAGCAAGGTGCGGGTCTTCCAGTTCGGCTACATCCCCGGGCTGCTGCAGACCGAGGCGTACATGCGCGAGGTCTTCGCCGCCGGGCGGCGGCCGATGAAGCCGAAGGTGCTGGAAAACGAGGTCACCGTGCGACTGCTGCGGCAGCTGCGGCTCACCGACGCGCCCACCCTGAAGTACCACGCGATCGTCGACGAGCACGCGATCCGGAAGCCGATCCTCGGGCGGGCGGAGCAGGAGGAGCAGTTGCGGCACCTGGTCGACCGGGCGCGGCTGCCGAACGTGACGCTGCAGGTCGTGCCGGAAGATGCCGGTGCCTACGACGGGCAGAACGGCAACCTCATCATCGCAAGCTTCGAGGATGCCGAAGAACCTGATGTCGCCTACGTCGAGCACATCTTCGGCTCGGTCCATGTTGAAAAGGAGGGCGAGGTTTCCGCTGCTAAGCTGGCGTTCAAGGATTTCGCCGATCGGGCCCTGGATGCGGAGGATTCGATCGCGCTGATCGAACGGCTCTGATCGGGGAGGCTGCGGTGTCCACTGTAGACGCACGGTGGTTCAAGAGCAGCTACAGCACCAGCGGTCAGGGTAGCGACTGTGTTGAGGTCTCCCTGGGTGCGCCGATCGGTGTGCGGGATTCCAAGGCGCCCGAAGGCGAACTGCACCTGAGCGCCGCCGCGTGGTCGGCGTTCCTCACCAAATCGGGTGGTCGCTGAACTTCCGGAGCGTCTGCACCGACGGCCGCACGTAGAACATCCCCGCCAGGAAGCCCATGGTGGCGAAGGCGAGCGTCGAGAACGTCGTGAGCAGGTCCGGCGCCCGGAACTGCGGGGTGTCGCGCCACACCCGGAACACGATCGGCACCGCGAAGGACCCGAGGATCAGCACGAGCGTCAGCACGTACGTGAACACCAGCGCGTTGCGGGCCGACGCCGCACTCGCCACCACCAGGTAGTCGCCGCGCAGGCACCGGCGCGACGAGAGCACCAGCACCGCGATCGCCAGCACGCCCAGCGGCGGCAGCACCGTCGCGGCCTTCCCGACCAGCGCGTCGGGGAACGCGTGGCCGTGGACGATGCCCTCCAGGAACGTCGTGAGCCCGAACAGCAGCACCATCCCGGCGATCATCGAGCACCCGACGACCACCGAGCCCCAGCGCACCCGGTCGGCGAACCGGGGTGGCAGCGGCACGAACTCGACCTGACCGAAAGTTCCCTGCATCCACCACCTCCGAATGCCGTCAAGGCCACTTTACGGGCGTCGGACGCCCGCAAGGTGGCCTTGACGGCAGTTCGGACCGAAAGGGCTAACTGGCCGCCAGCAAGTTGGCGCACCGGATCAGCCCGATGTGCGAATACGCCTGCGGATGATTGCCGAGGGACCGTTCGGCGATCGGGTCGTACTGCTCCGGCAGCAGGCCCGTCGGGCCGGCGGCCGCGACGATCTGGTCGAACAGCTCCTGGGCCTCGGTGCGCCGCCCGGTGAGCAGGTACGCCTCGATCAGCCACGCCGCGCAGATGTGGAAGCCGCCCTCACCGCCCGGAAGGCCGTCGTCGCGGCGGTAACGGTACACAGTGGACCCACTGCGCAGCTCCGCCTCGATCGCGGTCACCGTCTGCTGGAACCGCTCGTCGGCCGGGTCGATCAGGCCGGTGAGCCCGACGAACAGCGAAGCCGCGTCGAGGTCCGTGCCGTCGTAGGCCGTGGTGAAGGCCTGGACCTCGTCGTTCCAGCCGTGGGTGAGGACGTCGCGCTTGATCTCCTCGCGCAACCCGTGCCAGTTGCCGGGGATCTCGCGGCCGTACTGCTCGCCGAGCTTGATCGCGCGGTCGATGGTCACCCAGCACATGACGCGGGAGTAGACCCGGTGGCGCGGCACGTGCCGCTCCTCCCAGATCCCGTGGTCGGGCTCGTTCCAACGCCGCGTCACGGCTTCCGCCATCGCGCGGACCAGCTGCCAGTCCTCGTCGCGCAGTTCGGTGCGCGCCGCGGCCAGCGTGCCGACCAGCTCGACGACCGGGCCGAAGACGTCCAGCTGCACCTGGTGGTTCGCCAGGTTGCCGACCCGAACCGGGCGAGAACCGGCATAACCGGGCAGCGATTCGATGACCGCTTCGGCGCCGATCACGCTGCCCGCCAACGTGTACAGCGGGTGCAGCCGCTCCGGGCCGGCCAGCGTGGCGAGCACGCCGTGCAGCCACTTGAGGTAGCCCTCGGCCTCCTCGAGCGAGCCCAGGTGCACCAGCTCCCGCACGGTCATCGCGGCGTCGCGGATCCAGCAGTAGCGGTAGTCCCAGTTGCGAACGCCGCCGATCTCCTCCGGCAGCGACGACGTCGCCGCGGCCAGCACGCCGCCGGTGTCGGTGTTGACCAGGCCGCGCAGCGTCAGCGCGGAGCGCAGCACCAGGTCGGTCTGCACCGTCGGGAGCCGCAGCTTCGACGTCCACTCGCTCCAGTAGCGGCCGGCGCGGTCGCGCCGCTCCACTTCGGACAGTTCGTGCGGGCCGAGGTCCGTGGTGCCGCAGCGCAGCTCCAGCACGACCGGCTGGGTCGGCGTCGGCTGGACCAGCGCCGTCGCGGTGTCGTGCAGGCCGTCGGAGGTGATGGTCCACTCGACGCCCGGCGAGTACAGCACGAACGGCTCCGACGTGCCGAGCACCCGCACGCCGCCCTCGGTGATCTCCAGCTTCACCGGCACGCCGCCGAACTCGGGGCGCGGCGCGAACTTCACGCTGGCCACCGCCTCGCCGGAGACGACGCGGATCAGGTCCGTCCGGTGCTGCGGGCTCTCCGGCTCGAGGTAGTCGGTGACGAGCAGGCGCGACCAGCGCGTCTCGACCGTCATCGTGTTCGGCAGGTAGCGCTGGCCGAGCGGGAGGCCGTTGCGGTGCGGCTTGATGGAGAAGTGGCCGGCCCCCTCGCCGCCGAGCAGGTCGGCGAACACCGCGGGCGCGTCCGGGCCGGGGTGGCAGAGCCAGGTCAGCTTCGCGTCCGGCGTCAGCAGCGCGACCGAGCGCTCGTTGGCCAGCATCGACAGCCGCTCGATCGGCGGCGCCGACTCGCCGTAGAGCCAGTTGCGCCGCTCTTCGAGCATGAACGCCAGCACCAGCGCGACGTCCACGGTGTCCGGGACGCGGTACCCGGCCAGTGTCTCGCCGTCGCCGACCTTGATGCCCAGGTCCGGGCCGGACAGGCGGGCGAAGGCCTTCTCGTCGGTGACGTCGTCGCCGAGGAAGATCGCCGCGGTGGCGCCGACCTGGTGGCGCAGGATGTCGAGCGCGCGGCCCTTGTCCGTCTGGACGACCGCGAGCTCGACCACCTCCTTGCCGTCGGTGGTCGACACGCCCTCCCATGTGGACGGTCCGTTGTGGACGTCCGCGAGCACGCGGCGCCCGGCCTCGTGCTCGGCGCGGCGCACGTGCACCGCGATGCTCGCCGGCTTGACCTCCAGGGACACGCCCGGGACGTCCAGCACGAGCTGCTCCAGCTCGGCCTCCAGCCGCCGGTGCAGCTCCCGCGCCTTCTCGTCGAGGGCGTGGATGAAGCCGATGTCGAACTCCGAGCCGTGGCTGCCGACGAGGTTCACCTCGGAGGGCAGCCGTGAGAGCGTCGCCAGGTCACGCAGGGCGCGGCCGGAGATGACCGCGGTCGTCGTCTCGTGCAGACCGGCGAGCGATCTGAGGGCGCCCACGGACTCGGGCAGCGGGCGTGCCTCGTCCGGGTTGAGGGTGATGGGTGCCAGCGTGCCGTCGTAGTCGCAAGCGACCAGCAGGCGCGGCGTGCGGGCGATCTGGACGATCGCACGCCGCAGCTCGGCGGGCAGGGCCTCGGCAGTCAACACTCCTCCTCGGGAGCTCGTGCATGGGACTGGGGACTATTTCAGTCGACCGCCTCCGCGCCCAAAGCCTGCAGGAACGAGCGCGCCCATCGGTCGACGTCATGAGTGAGGACCTGGCGACGCATGGCGCGCATCCGGCGACGGCCCTCAGCCGGGTCGAGCGTAATGGCAGCTACCAACGCGTCCTTCACCCCGTCCAGGTCGTGGGGGTTCACGAGGAATGCGCTAGAGAGCTCGGCGGCCGCGCCGGCGAACTCGGACAGCACGAGCGCGCCTCCGAGGTCGTGCCGGGCGGCGACGTACTCCTTGCAGACGAGGTTCATCCCGTCACGCAGCGGCGTCACGACCATGACGTCCGCGGCGGTGAAGAAGGCGGCCAGCTCGGTGCGGTCGACCGATTGGTGCAGGTAGTGGACGACCGGGTGGCCGACGCGGGAGAACTCGCCGTTGATCCGGCCGACCATCTGCTCGATCTCGCCGCGCATCCGCTGGTAGTGCTCGACGCGCTCGCGGCTGGGGGTGGCGAGCTGGACGAACGTGACGTCGTCCGGCTGCAGCCTGCCCTCGTGCAGCAGCTCGTGCAGCGCCTGCAGGCGCAGGTCGATGCCCTTGGTGTAGTCGAGGCGGTCGACGCCGAGGATGACCGTCTTGGGGTTGCCGAGGTCGCGCCGCAGCTGGGCGGCGCGCTCCTGGACGCCCTTGGTGCGGGCGAGCGTGTCGAGCCCGGCGGCGTCGATGGAGATGGGGAAGGCGCCGACCCGGACGGTCCGGTCGCCGACCTGCATGGTGCCCGGCCGCGACCGGACGCCGACCGCGCCGCGCGTCGACTCGAGGCCGATCAGCTGGCGGCACAGCCACAGGAAGTTCTGCGCTCCGCCGGGGCGGTGGAAGCCGACGAGGTCGGCGCCGGTGAGGCCGCGGATGATCGCGGCGCGCCACGGCATCTGCATGAACAGCTCGACCGGCGGGAACGGGATGTGCAGGAAGAAGCCGATGCGCAGGTCCGGTCTCAACTCGCGGAGCATCGCCGGCACGAGCTGCAGCTGGTAGTCCTGGATCCAGACGGTCGCGCCCTGGGCGGCGACGTCGGCGCTGGCCTGCGCGAAGCGGCGGTTCACCTTGACGTAGCTGTTCCACCACGCCCGGTCGAACACCGGGCGCTCGACGACGTCGTGGTAGAGCGGCCAGAGCGTGGCGTTGGAGAAGCCCTCGTAGTAGTCGCGGACCTCGTCGGCGCTCAGGGAGACGGGGTGCAGCACCAAGCCGTCGTCGTCGAACTCCTCGACGTCGACGTCGGGGACGCCCGGCCAGCCGACCCAGGCGCCCTTGCGCGACCGCAGGAACGGCTCCAGCGCCGAGACCAGCCCGCCCGGGCTGGCCGTCCAGCGGCGTTCGCCGTCGGTCGTGCGTTCGAGGTCCACCGGTAGCCGGTTCGCCACCACGACGAAATCGGCCTGGTTCCCGTTCTCCTTCTTCTCACTCACGTCAGCTGCTCCTCGCGTCCTGGGTCGCGGCCCCAGAGTGAAACCCTATCGCGTGAGCGATGAACAGCGCGTGACCGTCGGGTTACTCCAAGCTTCTCTCGGTCGGTTCGAGCGGACCAGCCATCCTCGGCCCGGCGAACCGGCGTTCGAGCCTGCCCAGGCCGGTCCGTACCGGCTGGGCGAGCCATTCGCCGAGTACCACGCCCGCTGCCAGCGCAAGCCCGATTGCGACGGCCGTCATGAGCGTCGAGATGTCGCCACTGGGCTCGACCCCGATCCGATACAGACCACGGTAGGTCGACAGCCCCGGAAGCAGCGGAGTGATCCCGGACACGGCGACCACCAGTGGAGTAACCCCGAGCCGCCGGGCGAGCACGCCACCGCAGAACCCGACGAGCGTCGCGGCGATCGCGGACGAGCTGACGCCGTCGAGCTGGGCGAGCATGAGCGAGCCGTAGACGGCGGCGCCGATGCCCCCGGCGGCCGCGGCGACCAGCATCGCGCGCATCTTGGCGTAGCTGGCGAGCGCGAAGCAGCCGGCGGCGCCGGCCCCGCCGAGCACGACCATCGGCAACTGCAGCGCGGTCGACGTCGGCACGTCCGGCAGCGGCGTGCGCGGCAGGCCGAGCATGACCGCGATCCGCAGGGCCAACACCACGCCGGAGATCAGGCCGGCCGACATCAGGACGGTCTCCATGGTGCGGCCGGCGGCGGTGACGTTGTAGCCGGTGATGGCGTCCTGGACCGCGGAGACGGTGGAGAGCCCGGACAGCAGCACGGTGACCGCGGCGGCGACGACCAGCGTCGGCTTGTCCGTGGTCAGCACGTTGCTGCTGACGATGACCATGGCCGAAAGCGTCGCGACCAGGCCGCCGATCACCTGCTGGAAGAAGAACGGCAGCCCGTAGCGGTTCACGAACCGCCCGATCCGGTCGATGACCCCGCTGATGACGAAGGCGACGAGCGCGATGTCGAGCCCGCCCCCGAGCAGCAGCGTGATGAAGGCGGCGACCCCGCCCCAGGCGAGCGTCGCGGTCCAGCGCGGGTAGGGGTGCGTCGCCGAGGTGATCCGCTCCAGCTCGGTCTGCGCCTGCTCGGCCCCGATGTTCCCGCGCACGATCTGCCGGATGAGCTTCTCGGTCTCGGTCAGCCGCGTGTAGTCGAGGCTCCGGCTCCGGACGACGCGCAGCGCGGTGACCGGCGTGAGGTCGGTGCCCCGGTGACAGGTGACGGTGATCGAGGTGAAGATGACGTCGACTTCGCAGTGCGGCAACCCGAGGGCGCTCGCGATGGCGAGGATGGTGGCGGTGACGTCGGACGCGCCGGCGCCGCTGGCCATCTGCACCTCGCCGATGCGCAGGGAGAGGTCGAGCACGAAGTTGACGGTGGCCTCGTCGGGCAGCTGAGGCCCCATGGCCTCGTCGGCGTCGACGGCGGGCAGCTCACCGGTGGGAGCTTCGAGAACGTGCCACGGACGGCCGCGCAGAAGGTTGGGCCGGTGCGTCCGGGGCCGTGAGGCGGGTGGTTCCAGCACCGGCCATCTGGTCGCCTTGCCCTCGTTGGTGCGCTCGTTGATCTTCATGATCCATCCACCTCCTCGCTCTCTCCCTCGGACCATCGACGCCCACCCGCCGACCGTTGCACGGATCATGGAGTGGCGTCCACCACGTTGCCCCATGGTGGCCTGGAGCTGCGGATCCTGCCTCTCGGGAGGATCTTGGGACGAGCCCGATACACTGGGTGCGGCGCTCCGGCGCCAGGCCGCTATAGCTCAGCTGGTAGAGCATCTGTCTTGTAAACAGAAGGTCAGGGGTTCGAGCCCCCTTGGCGGCTCCGGTAAACCCGCGTTCGCCCTGTGCTTTTCATGAAGTTCGGGCATATTTTGCTGTCGTAGCTGACCGCTGGGGCTGAAAAGTCATCGCGGCCGTGCTGCTCGGCACCGCGCTCGTGTTCCCGCGACGGCCGACGCGGTCCCGACCCACCCGGCCCCCGCGACCGGCCTGCTGTGGTTCGACAGCGATCTGTCCGGCGACAATTCCGGGCAGCTGTCGCAGTGGACCCTCGACGGCACCGGAGCCGTCTACGGTCCCGATCCGTGGGCGCTGGACTGCATCAACGGCACCCAGGCCTGCGACGGGTACCGACCCGGACCGCCGGGTTCCCGACCTGCCGCCCGTCTGCCGTCTCGGTCGCGGCACCTGAGCGGTTGGCCCGTTCGATCGATTGTGATCGCGAACGCCACCGCGAGGTGGGTCATCGGCGCGCCCGCCTCGTCAGCGAGCGGGATGAGTTGCTCCACGGCGCCGATTCGGCGCTCGTCGCTGATGCTGGTGAGCATTTCGGCGCGGCGGAGGTCAGCTGCCGGTCCTTGCGGACGCGCCCGGTGAGCATCCCTTCCCGCCACCGTGCCGGGGCGGGACTCAGCCGTGCAGGGCGCTGCCGGCCTGCCAGGCGTTCCAGCTGATGGCCCAGTCGCCGTGGCCGTTGTTGATGGCCAGTTGCGGGCCGCCCGAGTTGGTGATTTCGACGACGTCGCCGACGTTGAAGGTGTCGAAGAACCACTTGGCGTTCTCGGTGTTCATGTTGAGGCAGCCGTTGGAGACGTTGTCGCGGCCCTGCACGCCGACCGTCTTCAGGTTCTCGTGCAGGTATTCGCCGTCGTTGGAGATCCGGACGTCCCAGTTCTCCGGTGCCTTGTAGTAGCCGGGGTCGCCCTCGCACACGCCGTAGCTGCAGGAGTCCATGATCGTGTGGTCGACCTTCGACAGCACGGTGTGCGTGCCGTTGAAGGTCGGCGTCGGGCCCCGTGGCGGGGTGTCGACGGTCTTGCCCATGCTGATCGGCGCGGTCTTCACCAGCTGCCCGTTGTGGAACGCGTTGATCTGGTGCGTCTTGCCGTCGGCCTTGGCGATCCAGGAGTCGTGCACCTTGTAGGTGGCCGAGACGTCCTGGCCGCCGTACACGCCGCCCCCGATCGGCATGCCGAAGGTCGTGGTCTCGAGCTTCACGGTCGAGCCGGCCTTCCAGTAGTCCTTGGGCCGGAAGTGCACTTCGCGCTTGTTCACCCAGTACCAGCCGCCGTCCTGGGCGGGCGAGGACGTCACCTTGAAGGACTTCTCCACCGTGGCTTTGTCGGTGATGTCGTGGTCGAACTTCAGCCCGATGATCAGCCCGACGCCGAAATCACCCGACGCCGGCTGGAAGAGCGCCGGAGTGGCGACCCCGGCCGGCTTGAGCGTGTGCACTTCCCCGCGCTGCTCGCTCGCCGCACCCGCCTGGTTCACCGCGGTCGCGACCACCTGGTACGTGGCCGCGTACCGCAGGTGATCGGTGCTGGTCCACGTCGTCTTGTCCGGCGAGAGATCGCCCTTGACGGTGTTGCCGGTCTGCGGGTTCGTGACCGTGACCGCCTGCAACGTGCCCCCCGACGCCTTGACGACGATCGGGTCCTTCGGGCTCAGCTGGTCCCCGCCCTCGAACGCCACCGTCGCGGCCGGCGCCCCGGGCACTGTCGCCGTCCCGGCCGCTCCGGCTGCTCCGACCGCTTGCGCGACCCCCACGGTGTCGGTCTGTCCACTACACGCAGCCAGCAGTAAGGCCACCAGGCCGAGGCCGCCGATACGGATCACTCTCACGACCCATCAGACGTCCCATCCCCCGCGAAGTTGTGTCACGATCCGATCTCTGGAGGACATGTTGCCGCCCGTCTCGTCGCTCGTCGGGGGCATGAGCGTCTGCGGCGGCGAAGTCAACTCCGCCGAGAGGTCGGGCGCTGAGGCCCCCTCTCGCTCATCTGCCCCAGACCGACGTTGGCGCGCTCGCCGCCCTGCCGCGGGACGACGTCCGGTGCTCTATGCCGCCTCGCTGGGCCCACCTCGGTGAACCGGCAGCCGCGATGCCCACTTCCCGGCGGGGGCGCGGCACTCGCCGACCGCTTGTCCCCCTGGCGAGCTACTCGCAACTGTCCACCGCACGGTGACGTTTCCCGCCCGCGAAATCCCTAGCGTCTTCCTGGCCGCGGTACCTCCGCCGCGGGTTCTCGCCAAGGAGTCGTCGTGCGATTGTTCTTGCAGCTCGTGACCGTGGCCGCAGTGGCCCTCGCCGGCAGCCTGGCCGTTGGTGCCGTGCAGTGGAACGCCCCGCTCACCCTGGTCCTCGGGCTCGGCACCGCGGCACTGGCCGTGCTCGCCTACCGGTGGATCGTCCGGAAGACCGAAGACCGCGTCCCGGTGGAGATCACGAAGAACCGCGCCGCTCTCGGCCGGGGGCTCCTCATCGGGGTCGGGTTGTTCGCCTGCGTCATCGGAGTCATCGCCCTCTTCGGCGGCTACGACGTGCTCGGCTGGGGTTCCGTCGGCGGCGCCGTCGCGCTGTTCGGGTTCAGCGCGGCCGCCGCCGTCACCGAAGAGCTGATCTTCCGGGGAATCCTCTTCCGGATCGTCGAAGGACGCATCGGCACCTGGCTCGCGCTGACGCTGACCGCGCTGCTCTTCGGCCTTTCGCACCTCTTCAACGCCCACGCCACCCTCTGGGGCGCCCTCGCCATCGCCGTCGAGGCCGGGGGCATGCTCGCCGCCGCCTACGCCGCCACCCGGAACCTCTGGGTGCCGATCGGGCTGCACTTCGGGTGGAACTTCGCCGAGGGCGGGCTCTTCGGCACCGACGTCTCGGGCACCAACGCCCCCGAAGGCCTGCTGCACGGCGTCATGTCGGGCCCGGCCGCGCTCAGCGGTGGCGAGTTCGGGCCGGAGGCGAGCGTCTTCTCGGTGCTGGCCGGCGTCGTCGTGACGATCGTGTTCATGGGGCTGGCCCGGCGCCGCGGCCACGTCGTGCCTCGCCGGGGACGGGCCGCCGCGACCGCTACTGTCCTCCCGTGATCGACGTCTGGCGGCGACTCGACGTCACGGTCCGGGACCTCGCGTTCGCGTTGCTGCTCGCCGGCCTGGCGCTGATCCCGGCGCTGGGCGGCTACGGCACCCAGGTCGGCGACCTGCCGACGCGGCCCATGGACGGCCTCACCTTCGCGGTGGTCGCGCTCGAGTGCCTGCCGCTGGCCGTGCGGCGGCGGTGGCCCGCCGGCTGCCTCGCGCTCGTGTCGCTCGGGTTCGCCGTGGACCAGCTCGCGGGCTACCACACGGTGGCCGGCACGGCGTTGCCGATCGCGCTGCTGAGCGCGGCGGCGCACCTCGAAGGCTCCCGGTGGACGACGGTGGCAGTGGCGTCCGCGGCGTACGTCCCGCTGGCCGTCGCGCTCGCCCGGAAGGGGTCGACCGAGGGCGTGACCGGCTTCGTCACGTTCTACCTGGCGCTGGGCCTCGCGTGGGGGATCGGCGCCTGGCTGCGGCAGTCCCGCGCCGCCGAGGCGGAACACCGGC
This sequence comes from Amycolatopsis sp. NBC_01488, assembly GCF_036227105.1. NCBI lineage: Bacteria > Bacillati > Actinomycetota > Actinomycetes > Pseudonocardiales > Pseudonocardiaceae > Amycolatopsis > Amycolatopsis sp. NBC_01488. The sequence goes on from NZ_CP109434.1 coordinate 3,055,383, forward strand.
GGCACGTCGCCGAGACCACTCGCACCGCCGAACGCACCCGCATCGCGCGCGAGCTCCACGACGTCGTGACGCACCACGTGACGGCGATGGTCGTGCAGACCGAGGCGGCGCGCTACCTGACCGCCGCGCCGGAGCGGCTCGACCGGACGCTGACCGCGATCACCGACACCGGCCGGCTGGCCATTTCGGACCTCCGGCAGTTGCTCGACCTGCTCAACCCCGGCCACGGCGCCGAACCGCCCACCGTCGGTTCGCTGCGGAGCCTGGTCGAGCAGACGCGGCGGGCCGGTCAGCCGGTCGAGTTCACCGAGTCGGGTGACCAGGCGACGGGCCCCGCCGACGCCATGGCCTACCGCGTCGTGCAGGAAGCGCTGACGAACGCGCTCAAGCACGCGCACAGCAGCCGCACCGACGTCCGCGTGCGGCACGACGAGAAGGAGATCCTCGTGGCGGTAACGACTTCCGGGCCGCCGAAACTGTCGGTGCCGTCCGGTAGCGTGGAAAACGGGGGCGCCCCCGCGGGCCCGGTGGCGCTCGGCGGAAGCGGGCGCGGCCTGGCGGGGCTCCGCGAACGCGTCAGCGCGCTCGGCGGCGAGTTCTCCGCGGGCGGCGGTGACGGCGGCGGGTTCGCCGTCCGGGCTCGGATCCCGCGGTGATCCGGGTTCTCGTCTGCGACGACCAGGCGCTGATCCGCACCGGGTTCGCGACGATCATCGACGCCCAGCCCGACCTCGAAGTGGTCGGCGAGTGCGCGGACGGGCGCACCGCGGTCGAGCTCGCCGGGTCGTTGCGGCCCGACGTCGTGGTGATGGACGTCCGGATGCCGGTCCTCGACGGCATCGAGGCGACGCGCCTGCTGGCCGGCGCCGGGGTGGCGCAGCCGGTCAAGGTGCTGGTCGTGACGACGTTCAACCTCGACGAGTACGTGTACGAGGCGTTGCGCGCGGGCGCCAGCGGATTCCTCCTCAAGGACGCGCCACCGGCCCAGCTGCTGCACGGCATCCGCACGGTCGCGACCGGCGCCGCGCTGCTCGACCCGGAGGTGACGCGCCGCCTGGTCGGCAAGTACGCGGCCCGGATCCGCCCGGCCGCGTCCGGCGAAGTCGCTTTGGCACCAAGGGAACTCGAGGTGCTGCGGCTGATCGCGAGCGGACTGTCCAACAGCGAGATCGCCGGGACGCTGGTGATCAGCCAGGAGACCGTCAAGACGTACGTGTCACGCATCCTGACGAAGCTGGACCTGCGCGACCGTGTGCAGGCGGTGGTGTACGCGTATCGGACCGGGCTCGTGAGTTGACCAGCGGAGCCTGCTCCACCCTGCGAGACGCCGGAAACTGTCGGTGCCCCGGTTTACGCTTCCCCCGAGTCCGGAACAGGGGAGGAACCATGGCCACCACGTACACACTGGAAACGCCGGAAGCCGACGTCGTCTACGACGTGCACGGGCCCGCGCCCGCCGACAGTCCGAGGCCTCCGCTGCTCATGGTCGGGCAGCCCATGGACGCCGGCGGGTTCAGCACCTTGGCGTCGTACTTCCCCGACCGGACCGTCGTCACCTACGACCCGCGGGGGCTCGGGCGCAGCGTTCGCAAGGACGGCCGGGAAGACCACGTGCCCGCCACCCAGGCGGGGGACATCCACGGCGTCATCCAGGCGCTCGGCGCCGGCGCGGTCGAGGTGTTCGGCAGCAGCGGGGGCGCCGTCACCGCGCTCGCGCTCGTCACCGCCTATCCCGATGACGTCCGGACCCTCGTCGCGCACGAGCCGCCGCTCGTCGGGGTGCTGCCCGACGCCGCCGCGGCCGAGCGGGCCGGGCAGGCCGTCCGGGACGCCTACCAGGCGCGCGGCTTCAGCGCCGGCATGGCGGCCTTCATCACGATGACCTCGTGGAAGGGCGAATTCACCGACGACTACTTCGCCCTGCCCGCGGCGGACCCGGCCCAGTTCGGCATGCCGCCCGAAGACGACGGCCGCCGCGACGACCCGTTGCTGACCGACCGCTCCCTGGCGGTGACCAGCTACCGACTCGACGTCGAGGCGCTGCACGCGGCGCCGACCCGGATCGTGATCGCGGTGGGCGAGGAATCCGCGGACGTGATGACCGGACGCACGGCACTCGCGACCGCCGAGCGCCTCGGCCAAGAGCCGACGGTCTTCCCCAGCCACCACGGCGGTTTCCTGGGCGGTGAGTTCGGCTACGCCGGCCAACCCGAAGCCTTCGCGCGGAAGCTCCGGGAGGTCCTCGAAGGCTGACGTCACGGCGGTGGTCAGTGCTCGACGGGCTCGCTGGTGGACGTGGACACCGCCGGGCCCTGGCTCGGCGTGCCCGCCGGCGTCGTGGGGCCCGCCAGCGACAGGCCGGCCACCAGGGCCACCGCGACGAGGAAAAGCGCGGTGCGGACGAGCGCGGAAAAAGAACAGACGACCATCATGGCAGGCTCCTCGCGAAAGGGGGATTTCAACGATCCGCGGAATTCGGGACTGCACTGATGGTGCGCGCCTGGACGTTGGCGCGACAAGGCGTTTCCGGTTGCCTGAAACGGCGTGTCCCGGAAACGGTCATGGTGACTTCGGTGCTCAGTGGGTGGTCATGACGGCGTCCTCGCAACGGTTTCTGCTTCTCAGAGCTTGATCGCCACCTCCGGCGGCTTCGCTACCGGCTCGCGCCGAGTGTCGTGTTTCTGACCGGTTTCCCGGCGGGGAGAATCCCACCGCCCGGCGGTCCGGTGCCTGCCGGACGCGTCAGAAGCCGGACAATGCGCGTGCTTCCCGCAACGCGTTTCGCGGGCTCGGCGACTGGTGGGCAGAAATGCCGAATTCGCCACGCAGAGGAGCGATCATGAGTGCAGAACCGCAGTCACCGGCCGGCCCGGGCGCCGAAGTCCGTCCCTACAGCGAAGGCCGCCGCGTCGGCTACGGCCTGCTGTGGACGGCGTGGACCGTCGTCCTGGCCATCGGCGGATTCTTCCAGCTGGGACACGGCTCGGTCGCCGGCGGCCTGCTCTGCCTGGCCCTGTCCGCGCTGGCCGGACGCTACGCCTGGCGGATCTGGACCTGGCAGGCGAAACGGCTCATCTTCTTCATCGTCTACTGATCACTCGAGCCGCTGCCGGTGTTCGGCCTCGCCCAGCACCGCGGGCGCCAGCGTGACCCGGTACGCGTCCGCCTCCGCCCACCAGCGAACGGCCGTCCCGCGGTCGTCGCGGGCGGCTGCCGTGTTGCCGAGGCCCGTCAACGCGCGTGCGCGCTCGTACTCGCTGCCCGCGTCGTCCGCCAGCTCGGCCGCGCGGCGGTAGCAGCTCTCGGCGTCGGCCCACTGCCCGGCGCGGAACCGCACCCACGCCTCGCAGTTGGCCGACATCGCCCGGTCGACCGGTAGCTGAGCCAGCTCGGCGGCCTCACGTGCGCGCGACAGCGCTTCGGGAAACCGTTCCAGCGCCGTCGAAGCGAGCGCGATGCCGCGCAGCGCGATGACCACGTTGCGGGTCCGGCCGGTCCGGCGGTAGACGTCCAGCACCGTCGTCAAATCGGTCACCGCCGTTTCGGCCTCGCCGCGGTACAGGCGCGCCCACGCCAGGCTCGACAGCGCGTCGATCGCGCCGCGATCGTCGCGGGCCTGCGCGAAGCACTCCTGCGCCTCCTGGTGGAACCGGACGGCCTCGTCGACGCGACCCGACTCGACGTGCGCCATGCCCAGGTTGTTGAGGATCATCCCGGTCGCGCTCGGGTCGCCGGCCGCCCGGGCAGCCTCGAGCGCGCACTCGTGCGTCCGGATCCACGGCTCGAACAGCTTCTCCCGGAAGAAGTACGCGCGGAGCACGAACGCGAGCTGCCAGCATCGCTCATTGAGGCCGTGCCGGAACGCGGCGTCGACGATCTCGGCCAGCATCGGCCACTGCGCGGCGAGCCAGGCGAGTGCGCCGTCCGCGTCGGCGAACGGCACCGCGGGCGCCGCCGCGATACCGGTGGCCGGGCGGAACCGGTAGGGCTCCGCGAGTTCGTCGGCCGCGAGCGTCGTCATGAGCGCGTGGTCGACCAGCCGGCTCATGGCGACTTCGCGATCGTCCGGCTCGACGTCGGGCAGCGCGTGCGTCGCGGCGAACATCCGCATCAGGTCGTGGAACTCGACGTACCCCCGCTCGTCGCGGACGACCAGGTGGGCGTCGTGCAGCCGGTCCACCAGCCGGTCGGCTTCGCCGGGTCCGAGGCCCGCGAGCGCTTCGACGGCGGCGATCTCCGCGGCCGTCGCGGGGTGGAGGGCGAGCAGGCCGAGCAGCCGCCGCTGGTCGCGGGGCAGGGATTCGTAGGAGACGGCGAACGCCGTGGCGACGCTTCGCTCGCCGTCGTCGAGCATGCCGAGCCGGGTGGTTTCGTCGGCGAGCCGGTCGCGCAGCTTCGCCGCCGTCCAGCCGCCGGCGACGAACCGGGCGGCCACGATGCGCACCGCGAGCGGAAGCCGTCCGCAGTGCCGGACGATCTCGGTCGTCACGTCTTCGTCGTCCGGTGCGTGCTCGCCCGCGACGGACCGCAGCAGCCGCACGGCTTCCGCGAGCGGCAGCACGTCGACCGGGAAGTGCCAGGCGTCGTCGAGCGCGGGGAGCCGGCCGCGGCTGGTCACCAGGATCCGGGACGACGTCTCGCCCGGGACGATCGCCCGGATCTGCTCGGCGGAGCGCACGTTGTCCAGCACGAGGATCATCCGCCGGCCGCGCAGCTGGTCGCGGACCAGGTTGGCCAGACCGTCCTCGTCGGCGGGCAGCTGGTCGGCCGAGACGTCGAGCAGCCGCAGCAGCCGGCCCAGTGCCTCGGCGGGCGAAAGCTCCGTCGCGCCGGGCGTGTGGCCGCGCAGGTCGAAGAAGAGGCAGCCGTCCGGGAAGGCCCGCTCGACGCGGCGGGCCGCGGCGACGGCCAGCGCCGTCTTGCCCGCGCCCGCCATTCCGTGCACCACGCCGACCCGGGCGTCGTCCGGGTCCAGCAGCAGCGCGGAAAGCGCGGCCAGCTCGGTTTCCCGGCCGACGAAGTAGCGGCCGCCGTCCGGCAGTCCGACGATGCCGCCGGCGCTGCGGCGCGCGGGCAATCCCGCTTCCGCGACGAGCGCGAGCAGTTCTCCCTTGGCGTCGAGCACGCGGTCGCAGGCCTTGGCCAGGTCCCGGTTCACCCGGGCCTTGCCGTTCTCCACCTTGCTCAGATAGCCCTTGGTGAAATGGACGGCCGCCGCGAGTCCGGTCAGTGACATGCCGACCGACGTCCGCCGACGTTTCAATTCCGCTCCAAAGTCCTGCATCGGTCAATCATCCTGTATTCGGCGATCGGGGGGAAGGACGGCCGGCGGCCCGGGCCCGCCGGCCTGCTCCTGGTCAGCCCAGCAGGGTGACCAGCTGGTCGAGCACGATGATGAGGTGCGTGTGCATCGCGTTCACCTTTCCGGATCGAATTGCTTCGGTTCGCCGAGGAATTTCGGCGATCCCAGCTTCACCCGGTGAATTCGGTGCTAAAAGACGTTTCCCGTTGCCACTCGAGAGGAAACGGTGCTGACCAGTTGGACCTGCGCGGTTTCCCGCTTCCGGAAACCGCCGGGAAACGGGTGAGGGCTTCGGGCGGGAGGCGCACCATGAGTACACTTCCCCGCAGGCGACAAGACGGAGGTGGCGGCTTGGCTCAGGAGGCAGCCGAGGCGAAGATCAACGCGCTGTCAGCGGAGCTGAAAATGCTTCGCAAAGGCCTGGGCGTCCAAGCGAAGAACCTGCCTGGTCTCGTCGGCGAAGAACTGCGCGAGGTGTGCGGGGTCCACGAGGACGACGGGCCGGGGACGGTCCGCGCGAAAGTGGTCGCCACGCTGCTGGCCTTGATCGAAAAATTGCCCGAACCGCAGCGGAGAACGGCGCGGATCGTGCTGGGCTTCGGCGCCGGCGCGAACGAGCGCTACACCGCGCGCCTCGAACTGCTGGGCACCGGCGCCGACCGCAACATCCGCACGATGCAACGCCGTGCCGACGACGTCGTCTACCTCATCGCCGAGGCCGCGTACGGGACGCCGGCGGCGTTCGGGAGCCCGGCGGCGATCAGCCAGGGCCCGTGGCACACGTCGGCGCTGGCGGTCCGGCTGACGCTCACCGGCGGCGCCGCCGAGGTCTTCGAAACGCGGCGGATCGTCAGCCACGTCGCCGGGCTCGCGGAAATCGAGCACAGCGTCTCCCTCGCGCGGCCCGCCAGCACCACCGGCCGACCGGACCTTTCCGGGCTCGGCATCGACGTCGTCGCGGGCGGCGAGGTGCATTCCGTGCGGCTGGTTTCGTCGACCCGGGTGGCGTTCCGCCTGCGGCCACCGCAGGCACTCGACGCCGGTGACCAGCACGAATTCTTCTTCCGCATCCGGCTGGAGGAAATGCCGGCGCCGTACTACTGCTGCACGCCGGAATTCCCGTGCGAGACTTTCGACCTCAATGTCCGCTTCGATCGAGCGGACCCGCCGCAGCGGATCTGGCGCATCGACGGCGACCTCTCCAAGGACGCGGGCGATCCGCTGCCCGCGCGCAAGCCGCTCTTCCTCGACAACGCGGGCGAGGTGCACACCGGTTTCCGCGACCTCCAGCCCGCGCGGTCCTACGGCGTGGGCTGGCAGCCGGCCCCCTGACCGGCCGTGCGGGGTGCGCGCCATCCTTCTCCTCGCGTGAGCGGCTTCTTCCAGCGTGCCCTATCCGGGCACGGAAAGCCGCGTCGAATCCGCGACAAAAACGCGACACTCCCGCCCGGCCGTCCGGCGATGACCGGATGACGCCGTTTCCCGGTCTCCTCTCACACATTCGGAATTGGTGACGATCCGGTCAAGCGCCGGACCGCCGGTAACGGGCCGGGCGGATCCGCCGACTGGGGGTGGTGTCCACCGTCGATCGGTGGCACCCGGAAAGTGAAAGCACCTTCGGGGTGTAACGGGAACCATTCTTCTGCCGACCTCGGCGGGCGCCGCGAATTCCCGCGGAGCCGCGCCGAATTCTCGGCGACCGAGGAGGAAAAATGGGCGTCAGCCTGAGCAAGGGTGGCAACGTTTCGCTGACCAAGGAGGCGCCGGGGCTGAGCGCGGTCACCGTCGGCCTCGGCTGGGACGAGCGGACCACGAGCGGCGAGGAGTTCGACCTCGACGCGAGCGCGATCGCGCTGGGCGCGGACGGCAACGCCCTGTCCGACAAGCACTTCGTCTTCTTCAACAACCTGGCCACGCCGGACGGCGCGGTGCGGCACACCGGCGACAACCTCACCGGCGGCGGCGACGGCGACGACGAGCAGATCACCGTCGACCTCGCGAACCTGCCGGCCGAGATCGAGAAGATCGTGTTCCCGGTCTCCATCTACGAGGCCGAATCCCGCGGCCAGGCCTTCGGGCAGGTGCGCAACGCCTTCATCCGCGTCGTGAACCAGGCGGACAGCGCCGAACTGGCCCGGTACGACCTCTCCGAAGACGCGTCCACCGAGACCGCGATGGTCTTCGGCGAGCTCTACCGCAACGGCGGCGACTGGAAGTTCCGGGCCGTCGGCCAGGGCTACACCTCGGGCCTGGCCGGAATCGCCAAGGACTACGGGATCAACGCCGCCTGACCGGACGGCGGCCGCCGAACGGGATTCACACGGAAACGGGAGTGGAATGGTGCTGAAGACCTTCGGCGGCGCGTTCGCGATCACGGCGGCCGGCCTCCTGCTGGCGTTCTGGTACGGCGGGACGCTCGGCCTGGCCGTCGTCGCCGTGCTCGCCGTGCTCGAGATCTCCCTTTCCTTCGACAACGCGGTCGTGAACGCCGGCGTGCTCGGGCGGATGAACCGGAAGTGGCAGCGGCTGTTCCTGACCGCCGGCATCCTGGTCGCGGTCGTCGGGATGCGGCTGCTGTTCCCGGTCGTGGTGGTCTGCCTGACCGCGAAGCTGTCGCCGGCCGAGGCCTACCACCTCGCCATGGCCGGCGGCGGCGTCCACAGCCCCGGCACGTACGCCTTCGTCCTGCACGAGGCGCACCCGGCCATCGCGGCCTTCGGCGGTGTCTTCCTCCTGATGCTCTTCCTGAACTACATCTTCGAAGAGCGTGAGCTCACCTGGCTGTCGTGGCTGGAGCGCCCGCTCGCACGGATCGGCCGCCTCAAGCAGATTTCGGTGGTCGTGGCGGCCGGCGCGCTCCTGTTGGCTGCGGATTTCCTGGCCCCGGCCGGAAAACCGGCCAGCGTCCTCGTTTCCGGCGCGCTCGGCCTCATCGCGTACCTGCTCGTGAGCGGGCTGAGCGAGCTGTTCGAACCGGACGGCGAACGCGGAGCGCGGCCGGTGGCCGTCGCCGGCAAGGCGGCCTTCATGGTGTTCCTCTACCTCGAGGTGATGGACGCGAGCTTCAGCTTCGACGGCGTCATCGGGGCGTTCGCCATCACGTCCGACCCGGTCGTCATCGCGCTGGGCCTGGGCGTCGGCGCCGCTTACATCCGCGCCCTGACGGTGTTCCTCGTCCGCAACGGCACGCTCAACGAATACGCCTACCTCGAACACGGCGCGCAGTGGGCGATCGGGGCGCTCGCCGTGCTCCTGCTCTGCACCATCCGCTACGAGGTGCCGGAGATCGTCACGGGCCTGGTCGGCGTCGGGTTCATCGGCACCGCGCTGCTGTCGTCGGTGGTCCGCAACCGCCGGCTGTCGCGGGCCCGCCCGGCCGCCGACCTCGGCACGTCCCGGCTCACCTCGGCCCACTGACCCACCGAAGAAAGGACACGAAGATGACTGTGACACTGAGCAAGGGCGAGCGCGTCTCGCTGACCAAGGCGGACGGCCACACGCTCACGCGGGTCCGGATGGGCCTCGGCTGGGACGCGATGCGCAAGCGCGGCCTGTTCGGCAGCCGGGCGCAGACCATCGACCTCGACGCGTCCGCGCTGCTGTTCGACGCCGGCGACCGGCTCGTCGACCAGGTCTGGTTCAAGCAGCTGAACAGCACCGACGGCTCGGTCCGCCACACCGGCGACAACCTCACCGGCGAAGGCGAGGGCGACGACGAGTCGATCCGCGTCGACCTCGGCCGGGTCCCCGCCAAGGTCACCACGATCGTCTTCACCGTCAACTCCTTCACCGGCCAGGACTTCTCCCAGATCGAGAACGCGTACTGCCGGCTCGTCGACGAGACGAACGAGGGCGAGATCGCCCGCTACGACCTCTCGGGGTCCGGCCGCCACACCGCCCAGATCATGGCGAAGCTGACCCGCGAACCCGGCGGCTGGGCGATGACCGCGATCGGCGCGGCGGCCACCGGCCGGACGTTCCGCGACCTGCTGCCCGCCGTGTCCCGGCACCTCTGACCCCGGACCCAGGAGGCGTTCCGATGTCGGATCTCGAGCTCGGCGGGCCACCGCCGGCCGCGGCGCAGGCGGCCGGGAGCGGGCTGTACCTCGCGCCGCCGGCCCCGGTCCGCCTCGTCGAGCAGCAGGAGGCGGCCGGCGCGGTGCCGATGGATCCCGCGAAACGCGCGGAGCTGCGGCAGAAGGCCCGCGCGTTCGTCGCCGAGCTGGCCGAACTGGACTTCCACTCGCCGGTCTACGCCCAGAAGATCCAGGGCATCACGTCGATGGGCGACCGGGACATGCGGGCGGCGGCGGGGATGTCGAACCGGATGCTCGACCGGCCCGCCGCCAAGCTGCCCGGCAAGGGCGGGCACCGCGACGACGCGCAGACCCGCGTGTCCGCAACGCTCATCGATCTGCGTTCGACGATCACCGAGCTCGACCCGAACCGGGCCGACCTCAAGGGCGTGCGCAGGCTGCTGAAGTTCCTGCCCGGCGGCGACCGCGTCGACCGGTACTTCGCCAAGTACCGGACCGCGCAGTCGCACATCGACGCCATCATCCGGTCGCTCGACTCCGGCCAGGACGAGCTCCGCAAGGACAACGCGAGCATCGACACGGAGAAGGCCAACCTCTGGGCCACGATGGGCAAGCTCACCGAGTACAACGAGCTCGCCGGTGCGCTCGACGCCGAGATCGAGCGGAAGGTCTCGGACCTCCAGGCGCTCGGCCGCACCGAGGAAGCCGACACGCTCAAGTCGGACGCGCTGTTCGGCGTCCGGCAGCGGCGGCAGGACATCCTGACCCAGATGGCGGTCGCCGTGCAGGGGTACCTGGCGCTCGACCTGGTGCGCCGCAACAACATCGAGCTCATCAAGGGTGTCGACCGGGCGCAGACGACCACCATTTCGGCGTTGCGCACCGCGGTCATCGTCTCGCAGGCGCTGGCCCGGCAGAAGCTCGTCCTGCAGCAGGTCACCGCCCTCAACGCGACGACGTCGGACCTGATCGAGGCGACCTCCCGGCAGCTCCAGCAGCAGGGCGCCGAGATCAACCGACAGGCGGCGTCGTCGACGATCGAGATCGGCAAGCTGCAGGCGGCGTTCGACAACGTCTTCGCGACCATGGACGCGCTCGACACGTTCCGGGCCCAGGCGACGGACTCGATGGCGGACACCGTGGCCGCGCTGCAGGGCCAGCTCGACCGCGCCAAGCCGTACCTCGAGCGCAGCCGTCGGCACGAGGGCGCGGGGTGAGCCGATGGCCTGGCTGCGCAGGGAAACCGCGCTTTTCCCGCTGTCCGCCGAGGCGCCTCCGGACGACACTCCGGAGGCGCTGCGGGACGGGCTCGCGGCGCTGATCCGGTCCGTCAACGCGCGGTCGGGCCGGCTGCCGCCGTCCGCCGTGGTGACCGCGCGGGAGATCACCGACGTGCTGGCCGAGCTCCTCGACGTCGGGCGGACGCCGGACATCCACACGCGCGTGGCGGTCGCCGGGATCGTCACCGACCACCTGCCGACGACCCTGGACGCGTTCCTCCGCGTGGGCGACAGCGCGAGCGGATCCTTGCTCGGCCAGCTCGAGTCCCTGCTCGACGAGGTGATCTCGCTGCACGAAGCCGAACACGGCCGGGCCGCGGACGCCCTGCGCACGCAGGAGTCGTTCCTCCGCGCCAAGTTCTCGAACTCCGACCTGGACCTGTGATGGCTGATCTCAGACGCGGCTCGAACGTCGAGCTGACCCGCGAAATCCCGGACCTGCCCGGCATCGTCCTCGGCGTCCGGTGGGAAGCGGGCCCGGAACCGGCCCTGGCCGACAGCCTGGTGCTGGCCGCGATCCTCTGCGACTCCGCGCGCCGGGCACTTTCGGCCGGGCACTTCGTGTTCTTCAACCAGCTGACCGAGCCGAGCCGGTCGGTGGCCGTGACCGGAGACGACGTCGAGCAGGTCGAGGTCGTGTTCGGCGCGGTGCCGGACGAAGTTTCGCGGATCATCGCGGTGCTGTACGTCAACGAAGGCAACGGCCTGCGCCGCGGCCTCGGCCGGCTCCGGACGCTGACCGTGCGCGGGCTCGACCCGCGGGACGACCGGGAGCTGGTCCGCTCGGAGAACCTCGCGCCCGCGCTCGACGGCGAGACCGCGCTGGCGCTGGGCGAGGTCTACCGGCACCACGGGGGCTGGAAGTTCAAGGTGCTCGGCGACGGCTACCGGGCGGGGATCGCGGCGCTCGCCGAGGACTACGGGGTCCTGCGATGACCCTCGACTTCACGACGCCCAGCGAGCCGGGCCCGCGCGGCGATCTGGTGTTCCTCCGGCGGCGGCGCAGGGCGGCCGCGCCGGTGGCCGGTAGTGCCTTGCCGGACCGTGAGGGCGGAGCGCCGGGTGCCTCGCTGGACCTCGACGGCGGAGCGTCGGTGCCGGTGGTCGCGCCGGTGGATTTGGCCGCTCGACCTGCGGTGCTCGGCGGTGTTTCGCTGGATGTCGACGGCGAACCGGCTGTACCGGTGGTCGCGCCGGTGGATCTGGCTGCTCGGCCCGTGGCGCTCGGCGGTGTTTCGCTGGATCTGGACGGCGAACCGGCGGTACCGGTGGTCGCGCCCGTGGACTTGGCGGCTCGGCCCGTGGCGTTCGGCAGCGTTTCGCTGGATCTCGGCGGCGAACCGGCGGCACCGGTCCGCACGTCGCTCGATCTCGCCGCCCCGCCGCCGGTGCCGGACACCTGGCCCGCGCCACCGGCTCGCCGCTCCGGACGGCCGGTGGTGCGGCTCGCCGCCGGGCGACGGCTGCAGCTCGGGCCGAAGGCACCGGCGATCACCCTCGACCGCCTGCAGAGCGCGATCGGGCTGCTGACCGTCGAAGCCGTGAGCGGGGCCGCGGCACTCGGGTGCGCCTACGAGCTGACCGACGGCCGGTCCGCCTACCTCGGCTCCGGGACGACCGCGTCCCGCACCCCGTTCCTCGCGGTGCGCCGACGGTCCGTGTCGGCCGACCTGCGGCAGGTCCGGCAGCTCGTGCGGCTGGTCGTGATCGCGGTGTTCCCGCCGGCCGAACCGTCGCCCGGGCTGCTCGTGGTGTCCACATGGGACGGTGGCAGGCTCGAACTCCCGACCGGGGGGTCCGGCCGCGTGACGGTGCCGCTCTCGGTCCACAACGTCGGCGGAGAGCTGGTCCTCCGTGCGGAAGCGGGGGAAGCGCTCACCTCACCGCGCGCCGCCGTCGAGGCGTTCGGCTTCCACCGGATCAGCTGGCTGGACGACTTCACGTGCGCAGGAGGTGTGGCGTGACCGCGCCCTATGACATCTTCCTCAGCTTCACCTGGGCGGACACCGTCGAGGTGACCGCGCTCCAGGACGCCCTCGAAAAAGCCGGGTTGCGGGTCTTCCGGGACAAGGACATCCACCGGTTCGAGGGCATCACGGAACGGCTCGACGCCGCCCTCGCCGAGTCGAAGGTGCTGCTCGCCTACTATTCGCGCCGGTTCCCGACCCGGTACGCCTGCCAATGGGAACTGACGTCGGCCTTCCTCGCGGCGCAGCGCCACGGCGATCCCCGGCGGCGGGTGCTCGTGGTCAACCCCGAGTCCGACGGCAACCACATCGCCCCGGTCGAGCTGGAGGACGCCGCCTACGCCGCCCGACCGAAGAACGACCGGGAACGCACGCTCGTCGTCGACCGGATCGCCGAGCTGGTCCGGGCCGCGGCCGCCCCGCTGGGCGCGGTGCGCAGCACGGCACCGGTGCTGCCCCGGCTGCTGCGGCCCCGGCGGTTCGTCGGCCGGTACCGGCAGCTCTGGGCGATCCACAGCGCGCTGCACGCCCGCGAGCTGCCGGCCACGACGCCACGGACGTCGGCGGCGCTCGCCGTCGTGCGCGGGTTCGCCGGGCTCGGGAAGACCAGCCTGGCCGAGCAGTACGCGTTCCTCTTCCGGGACGCCTTCCCCGGCGGGGTGCGGTGGCTGGGCCTGTTCGGCCAGGACGACCCCGTCGGCGCGCTCGCACGATTCCACGAGCACGTCCGCGCGATCGCGGCGGACCTCGGTGCCGACGTCGGCGACCTGCCGCCGGAGCAGGTCCGCGACGTGGTCGCGCGGCGCATCGAAGCCGCCCGGGAACCGCAGCTGTGGATCATCGACGACGTCCCGTCGGAGCTGCAGGCCGAGGTGCTCGACCAGCTCGTCATGCCGACGTCGTTCGTCCGCACGGTGCTCACCACGAGGTCCGGCAACCCGGACTGGCCCGCTCCGGTCGTCGACCTGACCGGCTTGTCCGAAGACGAAGGATCCGTGCTGTACACGGAAATCGCCGGCTCGGACGACCCCGGGGAGCTCGCGGCCGTGCGGCGGTTGGTCGAACGCTGCGGCGGCCACCCGATCGTCTTGACGAGCGTGGTCACCGCGTACCGCGACCGCCGGGGCGCGACCGGCTTCGCCGAAGCTCTCGGTTCCGTGCCGGAAACCCCGGTGGCCGCCCTGCGCCAGGCGGTCGGCGCGTGCGGGCCGACCGCGCGGCGGATCCTGCGGATCGCCGCGGCCATCTCCCGGGCACCCGTGCCACCGGAACTGGTCGAGCGAGTCCTGCCCGGGGAGCCGATCGCCGACGCGGTGGCCGAGCTCGCCCGGCGCGCGTTGCTGACGCACCTCGGCGGCGAGTGGGACGTCCACGCCCTGGTCCGCGACGCCGCGGGCCTCGACGACGACCTCACCCGCAAGGCCGCGTCGGCCGTGCTGGAGCCGGCGGGCGGCACCGGGCACCGCCACCAGCACGCCGCGGCGCTCGCCGCGCACGACTGCGTACCCGCCGGCCAGCGGACCCGCTTGCTGCGGATCGGCCTCGACTGGTTCCGCGGACAGGGCGACGTCGTCGCCGCGAGGGCGGCCGCGAAGCGGATCCTGACCGTGGACGCCGGCCCGGCCGACCGCGTGGCCGCGGCGGCGGCACTGGTCGACGCCGGCGACTTCGAGACGGCCGTCGAGGTCTGCCGCCCGCTTCTGGACTCCGGAGACGCGTTCCGCGCCCGGCTCACCTGCGCCCGCGCGCTCGACCAGCTGGGCCGGTTCGCGGAAGCCGACCCGATCTGGCCGGAACCGCCGCCGGACGGGGAAAACGCCGACGCGCGCGTGTTCATGGCTGTCGCCAAGCGGATGCGCGGACGCTTCCGGGAAGCGCTCGACCTCCTCGACGCCGCCGACCCGAACCCGTGGGCCCGGATCGAGCTGGCGCGGCTGAAGCTCGTCTTCGGCGACGTCAAGGAGGCGCGGACGATCACCGAAGCGATCCTCCGTGAGCACGACACGCCGGACCACGAGCGGCACCCGGTGCGACTGGAGGCGATCGGCGTCCACGCCGAAGCCGAGATGTCGCTGGAGCTCACCGAATTCAAGGCGCGCGACCAGAACTTCGACACGCTGGAGGCGCACCTGCGCTCCGTTCGCGACGAGCTGACCGGGCTGCTGGGCCCGGAAAGCCCGCTGACCCTGGTCGCCGGCGTCCGGTGCGCGCGCACGTCGGTCACGCGCGGCCGTCCGAAACGAGCGCTGCGGGAGTTCGCGGAGCTGGCACCGCTGGTGGACCGGGTCTTCGGCGATCGCCACCCGCTGCACCACTGGATGAGCTATTCGGCCGCGCAGGCGCACGCCCAGCTCAAGCAGTACGCAACGGGCGCCGGCATCCTGCGATCGCTGCTGGAGCGGCAGCGGGAATCGATCGGGCCGCACCACCCGGACACCATGATGACCCAGCTCGACCTCGGCATCTCGCTCATGCTCACCGGCGACAAGACCGCGGCGGTCCCGCTCGTCGCCGAAGCCGAACGCCGCATCGGGCAGTCCCTCGGCTGGCGGTCCGAACTCCGCAACCGCGCCGGGGTCACGCGGTTGCTGATGAACCTGCCGGTGCTCGTCTGGCAGCTCTTTCCCCACCTCGACACCCTCTTCGGGAAGAAAAGTCCCGAAGAAGACTGAACCGTTCTGGAGGTCTTCGACATGGAAAAGGCGTTGGGCAGCCGGTACCGGCTGGGCGACCAGCTGGGCACCGGCGCGATGGGGCGGGTCTTCGCCGGCTCCGACGAGCAGGGGAAGGCCTACGCCTTCAAGGTGCTGCGGGACGAGCTCGTCGAGGACCCGGAGTTGGTGGCGCGGTTCCTGCAGGAGCGGTCCATCCTGGTCGGGCTGCGGCACCCGAACCTCGTCGGCGTGCACGACCTGGTCGTCGAGGGCGAGACCGTGGCGATCGTGATGGACCTGGTCGGCGGCGGCGACCTGCGGGCCCGGCTGACCGCGGAGAAGTCGTTGCTGCCGGCCGAAGTCGCCCGCATCGGGGCCGGGGTGGCAGCGGCGCTCGCGGCCGTGCACCAGGCCGGCGTCGTGCACCGGGACGTCAAGCCGGAGAACGTCCTGATGGACGGAACCGTGCCGCGCCTGACGGACTTCGGCATTTCGCGGCTCGCGACCGCCACCGATCTGGGCCGCCGGTCGCTGCTGGTCGGGACTCCGCAGTACCTCGCCCCGGAGCTCGGCAAGGGCCTCGAGGCGACACCCGCGTCGGACCTGTATTCGCTGGGCATCCTGCTGTACGAGCTGTGCTGCGGGGTGACGCCGTTCGCCGGCCAGTCGACGTTCGCCGTGATCCGGCTGCACGAAAGCGCGCTGCCGGGCCGGCCCGCCGGGGTCCCCGACCAGCTGTGGGACGTGCTGACCTGGCTGATGGCGAAACGGCCGGCGGACCGGCCCGAATCGGCCCAGCAGGTCGCGACCATCCTGGACGCGCTGGTGCTGGAACTGATGAAGGAGCCGCTCGTCCTGCCGCTCACCACGCCGCCGCCCCCGGTGCCCCTCAACGAAACCGGCCTGGGCACCCAAACCGTGTACGGCACCCCGGCGCCACCCCCGCGCCGTCCCGTGGCGACCACCTCGCCGAGCCTGCCTTCAGGAGTGAACGTGGCCCCTCCGAAACGCCGTCGCCGCGGCCGGGTCGTGTTGATCCTGGTCGTCGTCCTGGCCCTGCTGGCCGGTGGCTGGTTCGCCTTCCGGCCGTCGCAGACCACGGCATCGCCGGGTCCCACCACGGTCCCGACGACGTCGGCGCCCACGCCGGTGTCCACAAGCGACTCGCCGTCGGTGACGACCACGGCGAAACCGAGCGTGATGCCGAACGTCGTGGGCAAGAAGCTCGCGGCCGCGCAAGACGCGCTGCCGGGCATCCAGGTGACCACAGTGGACAAGATCGACGCGACGGCCGACGACGGCACGGTGATCGCGCAGGACCCGGCGGCCGGTGCGGCGATCGGCGCCACGGTGACGCTGACGGTGGCGCGCCAGGCCCAGCTGGTCTACCTCGACTCGGCCCAGCCCGCCAGTGGCAGCTGGGACGCCAACCAGAACGCCAACATCGCGGGCAAGAACTACCTGCACTCGCTCGGCGCCCAGGTGGCCTCCGATTCGCGCACGGAAGCGGTCGAATACAACGTCTCCAAGGGCTTCCGCCGGTTCACCGCGACCGCCGGTATCGACGACAACGCGGGCGATTCGTCGTTGAAGATGCAGCTCGAAATCTTCGCCGACGGCCGGGAGATCTTCAACAAGCCGGTGGCCTACGGCACGCCGACACCGATCGACCTGGACGTGAGTGGCGTGCTGCGGCTGCGGTTCCAGTACGAAGGCGTATCGGGCAACAGCGAATGCTGCGCCCGGAGCTACCTCGTGCTCGGGACCGCGGAACTGCTGGGCCTGCCCGGCGAAGTTCCGACGTCGACGACCACGACGAGCTGACCGACGTGTGGATCGGCAACCGGGTCCGGATCACCATCGGCCGGGCCTCCGACAACGACATCGTGCTGGGCGACCTGCAGGTCTCCCGGCGCCACGCCCGGCTGGAACGCGTCGGCGGGGCGTGGCGGCTGACCGACCTCGGCAGCCGGAACCCGACGCTGGTCAACGGCGTCCCGGTCGCCGGGCGCTCGCCGATCGCCGACGGCGACCGGATCACCGTCGGAGCCACCGATCTCCGCGTCGACGGCGACCACCTCGTCGCGACCGGCGGCGAGCGGACCCGGCTGGTGGCCGACGACGTCGGGTTCGCCGTCGGGGGCCGGTCGCTGCTGTCGGGCGTCTCGCTCGACCTGCGGCCCGGGCAGCTGGTCGCGGTCGTCGGGCCGTCGGGCGCGGGCAAGTCGACGCTGCTCAAGGTGCTCTCCGGCGAGGTCGCGCCGACCAGCGGGCGCATCACCTACGACGGCTACGACATGCGCCGGCAGCGGTCGGCGGTGGCGCGGCGCGTCGGGGTCGTGCCACAGGACGACGTCGTCCACACGCGACTGACCGCCCACAGCGCCCTGTCCTACGCGGCGAAACTGCGGTTGCCCGACGACACCGGTGCGCCGGCCCGCCGGCAGCGGGTGGCCGAGACACTCGCCGAAGTCGAGCTGACCGAGCACGCGCGCACGCCCATCCACCGGCTGTCCGGCGGGCAGCGCAAGCGGGTGTCGATCGCGCTCGAGCTGCTGACCGCGCCGTCGCTGCTGATGCTGGACGAGCCGACCTCCGGCCTGGACCCGGCGCTCGACAAGCAGATCATGGGCCGGCTGCGCGAACTCGCGGACGCCGGCCGGACGGTCGTGGTGGTGACGCACAACGTCACCCACCTCGACGGCTGCGACCTCGTGCTGCTGCTGGCGCCGGGCGGGGTTCCGGTGTTCAGCGGGCGGCCCGCGGAGCTGCGGGCGCGGTTCGGCACCGCCGACTGGGCCGACATCTTCCACCGCGTGGTCGCGGGCACCGCACCGCCGCACCAGCCCGCGCCCGTGGCTTCGGCGCCACCGCCGGAGGTTTCCGCCGCGCCGCCGCCGGTGCACGCCGGGCTGGGGCACCAGGTCGGCACGCTGGCCGCCCGGCACCTGCGGCTCATCTTCGCCGATCCCGGGTACGCGCTGTTCCTGCTGCTCGTCCCGGTGGTCCTGGCCGTGCTCGCGCTGGCCGTGCCCGGCCACGAAGGGCTGCGGCGATCAGTGCCCGAGCACCCGACGGAGGCCGCGCAGATGCTCGTGCTGGTCTTCGTCGGGGCGGCGTTCATGGGCGCGGCGGCGTCCGCGCGGGAAGCCGTCGCCGAACGCGCGATCTTCCTGCGAGAACGGGCCGTCGGCCTGCGGCCCGGCGCGTACGCGCTCGCGAAGGCCGTCGTCTTCACGCTGGTCGCGGCCGTGCAGTCGGCGGTGCTCGTCGGCGTCGTCACGACGGTCAAGCCGGGGCCGGTCGACGCCGTCCTGCTGTCCCGGCCGGTCGCCGAGCTGGCGGTCGCGGTCTGGCTGACCGCGCTCGCGTCGTGCCTGCTGAGCCTGCTCGGTTCGGCGCTGGTGCGCTCGCTCGAACAGACGACGCCGGTGCTGGTCGTGACGGTGATGGCCCAGCTCGTGCTGTGCGGCGGGATGATCCCGGTGGCCGGGCGGCCGGTACTGGCCCAGCTGGCGTGGCTCGCGCCCGCGCGGTGGGGTTATGCCGCCGGGGCAGCCACAGTGGATCTCCCGCAGCTGGGGACCCCGGACCGGCTGTGGACCCACGACTGGCCGTGGTGGCTGGGCTCGGCCGGCGCGTTGCTGCTCACGGCCGCCGCCTGCACGGCGCTGTTCGCGGTCCGGACGAGGAGGCTGCGCCCGGAGCGGTGAAGCGGCTGATCAGCACGCTGCGTGCCATCATCGGGCATGGCCACCCTTCGCGACGCCCGCGAGCCGGAGCTCAACAGCGGGATCCTGCCCGGGAACGTGCGGGCCGACGACTGGATCATGCTCATCCTCGCCGCCGGTTCGGTCGGGTTGCTGGGGTTCATGGTGCTCAGCCCGCCCGCTCGGGACGTCGGGCTCGTGATCTTCTTCATCGACTGCGGGATCTGCGGGATCTTCCTGCTCGAGTTCCTGTGGCGGTGGCGGAAGCGCCGGTGGGCGCGGAAGTTCCTGGTGCGCAACTGGTACGAGCTGTTCGCGATGATCCCCGTCGCGCATCCCGCGATGGTCGCGCACAAGTTCGTCACCGTCGTCCTGCTGCTGGTCCGGATCGGGCGGGCCGCGGACCGGGCCGTCGGGGAGCAGTTCACCTACCGGCTCGTCGACAGGCTGTCCGAGCCGATCGTCAAGGCGATCAAGAAGCCGATCACCATCGCGGTGCTCGACGAGGTCGTCAAGGTGCTGGAAACCGGCAACTACCCGGAAAACCTGGCCAAGTCGCTCGGCGCGAGCAAGGACGAGCTGCGCACGATCATCGCCGAGAAGATCGCCGAGGACCCGCAGCTCGGAAAGCTCAAGCGGCTGCCGTTCCACGACGAGATCGTGCGGACGGTCGTCGACACGTCGTTCCGCGTGCTGCTCGAAGTCCTCGTCGACCCGCGGATCGACGACTTCTTCTCCGCCGTCGTGCGCGACAACCGCGAGCAGATCCGGCTGGCCGTCCAGCTCGGGCTCAACGAGGTCGACGACGACGACAAGGAGACGGCCCTGCGCGTGCGGACCCAGCACTCGGCCGCCCTCGAGTACGACCGGCTGCACCCGAAGTCACGGCTGTGAGGCGAGGTACGCGCTGAGCAGGCCGGCCGCGCCGAGCATGGCCAAGCCCCGCGCGGTGAGCCGTTCCTGCCAGGTCTCCAGTGCGTCGGCCAGGGATTCGGTGCCGCCGGCCGTGCGGACCTGGCCGACCACCGTCGCGATGTGCTCCAGCGGGTAGCCGCCGCGCCTGAGCAGGTGGGTCAGCTCGGCGTCGCGGATGTCGGCCGGCCGGAAGACCCGGTAGCCGGTCGCGGGGTTGCGCGCCGGGACGAGGATGCCGGCACGCTCCCACGCCCGGATGGTGGCCGCCGTGACGTCGAGGCGGTGGGCCAGCTCGCCGATCGACCAGTCGGCCCCGGCCGGCCGAGGGGCCGCCTCGGCGGTCAGGTGGCCGATGGCCTTGCGCACCGCGTCGAGGGTTTCGCGGTCGCGCAGCAGCTGCAGGTGCCCGCGGTCGACGAGCGTCAAGGCGCGGTCGAGGTCACCGGAGTGGACGGCGTGCATGATCCCGCCCGCCGTCGCGTGCCCGTACGCCGTGACCAGCGCGAGGAACGCCCGCAGCGCCGCCGCGTGGGCAGGCGTGTAAACCCGGTAGCCGCTCGGCGTGCGGGCGGCCGTCGGGAGGAAGCCGTCCTGCTCGTAGTTGCGGACCGCCTGCGTGGAGATGCCGTGCTCGCGGGCGAGGTCAGCAGGTCTCAACCGAGTGTTCAAGGATACGATTCAACCACATGGACATCACGGACTTCACCGCCGAACTGCTCGCCTTCGGGGAGCCGACGCACTTCGAACCGGCCTTCGCGCGGATCCGCAACGACCTCTTCGCGCGGCTGGCCGGCCACGGCTTCCGGTCGATCGCGCTGGAGACCGACCGCGTCGCCGCGCTCGACGGCGGGTTCTCACACGGCTTCGGCGAGGTGCCCGCCAACCGGCAGCTGCTCGCGTGGCTGCGTGAGTACAACGAAACCGCCGGCGAGCCGTTGACCTTCCACGGCTTCGACGCCCCGGCCGAGACGTTCAGCGCGCCCAGCCCGCGCAGCTACCTCGAACACGTCCGCGACTACCTCGGACTCGACGTCGACGTCGCGGCCCTGACCGGCGACGACGAACGCTGGAGCCGTTCCGAAGCGATCCTCGACCCGGCCGAATCCCCGGGCGCCACACCGGAGGCCCGCGAGCTGCGGGTGCTCGCCGACGACCTGCTCACGACGCTCTACGCTCGCGCGCCTCGGCTCGCCGGGGAGACCGCGTGGGTGCGGGCCAAGGTGCACGCCACCGCCGGGCTCGGCCTGCTGCGCTACCACGCGGCGTCGGCCCGGCCCGGCGACCGGGACACGAGGATCGCGCGCCTGGCGGGCATGCGCGCGGTTCTCATGGCGCAGAACCTCCTCGACATCCGCGACATCGAACGTCCGCGAGGCCGGACGCTGGTGTTCGCGCACAACGGCCACCTGGGGTCCGGCGCGGGGGCGATCGTCGCGTCGCTGCTCGGCGACCGGTACGCGTTCATCGCCGGGAGCCTCGGCCACAGCGAAGCCCTCGGCCTGGCGGAGCCGGCCGCGGACACCTACGAAGGCGTCCTGCAGCGCGACACCGGGACGTGGAAGCTGACAGCCGACATCCCCCGCGGCCGCAAGCGCACCGACACCCGGCCCGACCGCGGCTACTTCGGGCTCGACCAGGAGCTGCTCGACAGTGCCGACGCCGTGCTGCACGTCGCCTAACAGGTCGTGAGTGAGAAACAGTGTTCTAACCCTGTTTCCCACTCACGACCAGTCGCGGCAGACCGCTTACGGGTAGCTCACCACGTTCACCGGCACCGTGCCCGAAGGCGTGGTGCCACCGGTGTCGTTGATGACGTGCGTGATCGTGCCGCGGTAGTTGAGCGAAACCGTCAGCAGGCTGTGGAACTTCACGCCGCTGGTGTTCGGCACCTCGAACGCGTGGTAGCTGGACACCGCCGGGTTCGTGTCGAAGAAGCAGTAGCTCCCGAGACCCCAGGCCTCATGCGAGGTCACGTTCGCCCCGACCTTGTAGGCCGCGTACCCCGCGACCCCCGATGGCGCGTTCCACGACGCCTGGTTCGGCACGTCGTAGGGCATTTCGTTCTGGAAGAAGATCGTCTTCCCGCCCTGGCCGTTCCAGACCACCTGGTACTTCTGGTAGTGCTCGACGAACAGGCCGGTCGCCGTCACGTTCGCGCCGTTGACCGTGAGCCCGGTGTCGGCCGTGTTGGTGGTCCAGCCGACCGTGCCCGCGTTGCCGTGGTCGGCCCGCCACGCCCAGATGTGGTCGATGATCGTGTTGGCGCTGTTGACGACCAGGCTGTTCGTCGCCTTGCCGGCGAGCTCGCCGCCGATCCGGAAGAAGACGTCCTGGACCGTCGTCGGGTTCGACGCGTGCGACGCCGACGACCCGGACTGGCCGACCGTGAGCAGCGCCTGCGAGTTCGCCGTGCCCGCGTCGAAGAGCAGGCCCTTGAGCCGGACACCGTCCACATCGGACACCTGCATCGCGTTGACGCCGTTGTCGGGCACCAGCGTCGGGTAGCCGATGCCGAGGATCGTCGTGCCGGCGCGGGTCACGTTGAGCGTCTGGTCGAGGTGGTAGATGCCCGGCGTGAAGAACAGGTTGCAGCCCGCCGCGAGCGCGTTGTTGATCGACGCGGCCGTGTCACCGGCCTTGACGACGTAGAACTGGCTCATCGGCGCCGACGTCCCGGGGGTGCTGCCGCTCGCCCAGCTCGGGCCGGAGGCGTTGGTGCGCAGGGAAGGCAGGAACACGCGGTACTTGCCGGTGCCGTCGACGTAGAGGTAGGGCACGTCACGGGACACGGGCGTGGTCGCCAGCGTGGTCTCCGGCGGGTTCGGGAACGTGTTCGCCGGCGCGCCGCTCGTGCCGGAGAAGACCATGTTCCACACGCCGCCGTTCCAGCTGCCGAGCGCCGAGTCGCGGGTGTACCACTGCTGCTGCGAAACCGACGCGGCCTGGCCGGACACCTTCGTGTCGGCGATGTAGCCGCCGCTGGCGTAGCCGTAGCTCGCCGGGTACAGCTGCAGCCCGCCGCGGACGTCCATCCGGCGGAACGGCGCGGCCTGCGCGACCGCCCAGCGGTCGTTGCCGCTGGAGGGGTTGACGGCCATGTTCTCCGCCGAGCGCCAGAAGTTCTGCAGCGCGACGCCGTTGTCGGACGGGTTGAACGCGTCCACGGTGATGTCGCCGTTGATCACGACGTCGTCCGGGTTCTGGCCCAGGCCCGCCACCGACGTATAGAAGCCGACGTTGTCGTGCACGCCGTAGGTGCCCGGCTTGAAGAGGTGGGCGACGCGCCGGTCGGCGAACTGCGCCGTCTGCGTGTCCTTTTGGTTGTTGAAGTCGGTGTCGAGCTGCGCCTGGATGGTCGCCGCGGACATGCTCGGGTCGAAGATCCGCACGTTCGGGCCGAAGTTCGGGGTGTCCGACTGCGTCGGGCAGCCCGCCTGGGTGCCGATCGTGTAGCTCGCGCTCGACACCGCGGAGTTCGTCGAACCGGACTTGAGCGCGATCGCGTTGACCGTGCGGGAGTTCGGGACGCTGATCGGTCCACTGTAGAGCGCCGAGGACGCGGTGGGCGTCGAACCGTCCACTGTGTACCGGATGGTGGCGCCCGCGGTGGCGCTGCTGATGGTCACCGTCTGGGCGGTGGAATACGTGCCGCCGGGCGGGCTGAACGTGGGCGCCGCGACCGTCGTCGTGCCACCGCCGCCCACGGTGTAGGTGAAGTGCGGGGTGTCGTACTGCGGGCCGCTCTTCTCGTAGGTGAACCAGTAGTCGAGGACGTTGCCGCTGCTCAGGCCGCCGACGGTGGTGCGCCAGGTGCCGGAGCCGTTGGTCATCCGGATGTTCTGCTGGCCCAGGCCCGGCACGCCGGTGTAGTGGACGTCCACGTACAGCGCGGGGGTGGTCGGGGTGAAGTTGAGCTGCACCTGCGTCGAGCTCAGCTGCGTGACGCTCTGCGTGTAGTCGTCCGCGGCGAGCGCGGCGGGGGCGGTGAGCCCGGCGCCGAGCAGCAGGGCCGCCGCGATGAGGGTGACGACGCCGCGCCGGCGCCGTCGAAGCTTGCCAAAGGTCCGGTTCACGCCGTGACACCTCCGCCGTTGGGGATCCACGAGCATTTGTTGCGAGTCACAACAAAGTAGCTCCCGCTCAGCGGAGCTTCGGTCACTTTTTGGTAACAGTTGTCTGGACCAATCACGCGGCCGGGTGAGACGTTGTGGGGCCGATGGTCCGGTTTGCCGCGTAGTGGGCGAATCACTGAACCGAGAAACATCCATCAGGCGGGTGACCCTGAACGAGTGACATGCGACGATCCCGTGCCACACCCGGTCCCCTACCGAGGAGTAGCATGGCGCCTTCGCGTGCAAAACGGCTGTTCCGGTCCCTCGTCGCCCTCTCCCTCGTCGCGGCCCCGCTGTCGGTCGCCGCGGCCTCACCCGCCGAAGCCGCGCCGCTGAAGAGCGGCGGCGTGGTCAACTTCAGCTGTGCGACCTCCGGCAAGTTCCACTGCCTCGGCAAGGCGATCCGCTCGCCGAAGGGCAACGGGCCGCTGGTCACCGCCACCCCGGTCGGCTACGGACCGGCCGAGATCCAGGCCGCGTACAACCTCGGCGGCCTGCACTCGAACGGCAGGACGGTCGCCATCGTCGACGCCCAGGACGCGCCGACGGCGGAGGCGGACCTCGCGAAGTTCCGTTCGGCGCGCGGGCTTTCGGCCTGCACCACCGCCAACGGCTGCTTCAAGAAGGTCAACCAGAACGGCGCGGCGAGCCCGCTGCCCACGCCCGACTACGGCTGGGCCGAAGAGATCAGCCTCGACCTCGACGCGGTGTCGGCGACCTGCCCGGACTGCAAGATCCTGTTGGTGGAAGCCAATTCCCCGGACACCGACCCGCTGATGACGGCGGTCGACACAGCCGCGGCGACGCCGGGCGTGGTGGCGATCTCCAACAGCTACGGCGGCCCCGAGGACTCGACGATCCTGGCCGCCGACGCGCACCTCAACCACCCGGGCATCGCGGTCACGGCGTCCTCCGGTGACTCCGGCTACGGCGTCAGCTGGCCGGCTTCGTCGCCGTACGTCACGTCGGTGGGCGGCACGACGCTGAAGAAGGCGACGAGCACCCCGCGCGGCTGGACCGAGACGGCGTGGAACGGCAGCGGCAGCGGATGTTCGACGCTGGAAGCGAAGCCGTCGTGGCAGCACGACACCGGCTGTGCGAAGAGGACGGTCGCGGACGTCTCGGCGGACGCGGACCCGGCGACCGGGCTCGGCGTCTACGACACGTACAACAGCTGCGGCAGCTCGTCGTGGTGCGACTTCCTGCTGGCGCTGGGCCTCGCCCAGGGCGCCGACGGCTGGGTGCAGGTGGGCGGCACGAGCTTGTCGTCGCCGGTGATCGCGAGCGTGTACGCGCTGGCGGGGAACTCGGTGACGTCGGGGTCGTACCCGTACGCGCACACGGCCGGGCTGAACGACGTGACATCGGGCTCGAACGGCAGCTGCGGCGGCAGCTACCTCTGCACGGCCGGCGCCGGCTACGACGGGCCGACCGGCCTGGGCACGCCGAACGGCACGTCCGCCTTCTGACGCACGGCGAACCGTGGGGGCCACCTCGGCGACTTCGAGGTGGCCCCCCGTCGTGCGTCCTCCACGGACGGGTGACGTTCGCGTGCGGCATTTTCGCGCGTCGCGGCGCGGGGTAAGGATGTCTGCATGCTGGACACCGAAGTGCTGTCGCGGGCGGCTCCGCGGGCGCTCGACGTCGCCACTCCGCTCGGTGACGTGCGGTTCGCCGTGCGGATCGGGGGCTGGGACGTGCCCTCGAGACCCGAGCACACCTGGGGGCTCGATTCCGGCGCGCGGCTGTGCCGGTGGCGGCACCAGTCCGTCCGGCTCGACGTGGTCTCCGGGACCACCACGCCCGAGCAGCCCGGCGTCACCCGGGAGACCGTCGTCTTCCGGGTGCTGGCCCGGGAAGCGCTCAGCGAGTTCGTCGTCCAGGCCGAGCTGAGCGGGGCGCCCGAGGACGTCGAGGCCGGCGAAGGCGCCTTCACCGCCAGGACCGCCGACGCCGTCGTGAGCGTCGGCGGTCCCGGCGTCGAAGAGCTGCGCCACTGCTCCCGGGCCGGGCAGCATGTGCCGCCGTACTGGTCGAGGCAGCTGGCCGACGCCGTCGAGCTCGACGGGGCGCGGCTCACCTGGCAGCTGCCCGGTGTCGACCGCGGGGACTACGCCGAGCTGTGGGTCTCCGTCGCCTGGAGTGCAGCGGGCGGCGACCCGGGCCGTGCCGTCGACGTCGACCCGGCCCGGGTGCTGCGCGAGTTAACCCAGTGAAATCCGGTCCAGGTCCGGGGCGCCGTCCCGGTCGTTGCCGATCCGGATCACGTTGGCGCCCGCGTTCAGCGTCACCGGGACCGACGTGGTGTACGGCGTGCTGTTGCCGACGCCGCTGACCTTCACCTCCACCGGCGCGCCGCCGTTCACCGACACGAAGTACGACCGGTCGCCGTTGACGGTGAAGTCGAGGTAGAGCAGGTACTGCCCGGCCGCGCCGACGGTGACGTCCGGGAACGTGACCGCCGCGCCCGCGCTGCCGCCGATGTTGCGCACCTTCTGCCCGCCCGAGCACGACGAGCAGCTCGTGACGCCGGCGTCGCCGATGTCGTTGGCCGAGTCCTCCGCCTCGCGCATGAACACCCGGTCCGCCGGACGCGGTCTCACCTGCACCGGCTTGCTCACCGACTTCGCCCGCCCGAGCGTCGTGAACGACGCCGTGACCGGGATGGTCGCGGCCTGGGCGGCCGGGGCCGTCACCGTCCACGATCCACTCAGGACCTGGCCGAGCCGCAGGTTCGACGCGGTCACCGGGGCACCTTGGAGCGTCCAGCCCGCCGGGACGACCGGAGCGAGGGACACCTGGTCGATCGGGTCGTCGACGTCGAGCCGCAGCGACGCGGTGACCGTCAACGACTGCTGACCCGGCGAAACCCATTGCACACCAGCGGGTTTCACGGTCAACGTCGTCGTCGGCGTGTACGACTCGGGTGGCAGCGGCGCCACCGCGATCCGGTCGAGAGCCGCCGTCCCGGACACCTTGATCGTG
The DNA here is from genome assembly GCF_036227105.1 of Amycolatopsis sp. NBC_01488. Taxonomy (NCBI): domain Bacteria; kingdom Bacillati; phylum Actinomycetota; class Actinomycetes; order Pseudonocardiales; family Pseudonocardiaceae; genus Amycolatopsis; species Amycolatopsis sp. NBC_01488. Next base: position 3,082,345 of record NZ_CP109434.1, read on the forward strand.
TTCGGTCCGGCGTTGAGCGGCACCGGGATCGCCGTCGAGGTCACCACTCCGGGCGCCGACGGCGGGATCGTGACCGCGATCGGGGCCGCGCCGTTCACGCTCACCGAAAGCGCGCCCGGCCCCGTCGTGTCCAGCTGCAACCGCGAGGGACCCGACGCCGGGACGTCCCGGAAGGTGACCGCGCCGCGGTCGAGCCCGGTGACCTCGGCCGTGCCCGAGCACGCTTCGCACCACACCGGCGATGCCTTGCCGTCGAAGCCGTTGTGCCACGACTCCGCTTCCAAGGGAACCTCGCCGCGGGGATCGGGGTAGCCGTAGGCGACATCGATCTCGTCGAGTGCGAGCTGCTGGAAGAACGGCTTGGCCTGCGGGCCGGACCACGTGTTCAGCACCTCGAGCTTGAGGTAGCGCGCGTGCACCTCGCCGACGTCGACGAACTGGACGCCGCGGGTGCTCGGCAGGGCGCCGGTACGCACCGGCTGTCCCCAGTTCTTCCCGTCGTCACTGGCGTAGACGCGGTAGTCCTTGATCCGCGCGGAATCCTCGGCGCGGCCGAAGGACTCGCGCGCCGCCGTCGGCGACGACTCGCGCTCGTGCACCGCCAGGTAGGCCGTCGACCGCTTCTTGCCCAGGTCCAGCGTCACCGACACCGGCTGCCGGCCACCCGCGTCCCAGTAGTTCAGATAGCTGCCGTCGACGAGGTTCGACGCCGGATGACCGGGCGCCGACGCCGACGCGGTCGCCGTGATCGTGCTCTTGTCGTAGAAGTACTGCTGTCCGGCGGTGTCCACTTTGAACACGGTGTCGTAGGTGTCCCAGTCCGTGATGTCCAGAATGGACAGATAACCGCCGGACTGAGCGAACTTCACCGGCTTGCCGGTGCGCACGTCGGACACGCCGGTGACGCGGTAACCGTTGTCGCGCAAGCGGACCAGGTTCGTCGACGGCCGGGTGACGACGTGCACGTACTGCGTCTTCGCCCCGGGCTTGACGGTGATGACGCCGTGCGCGCCGTCGTTCCAGAAGCCGGGTTGCAGGCCGCCGTACATGTAGCCGCCGCCTTCGGTGCCCTGCAGCGACTCCTTGATCGGCTGCGTCCAGGACGCCATGAAGTTGTTGAACGCCTCCTGCTGCGGCGGGAACTTCCCGTTCAGCATGGCGGTTTCGGCCATCAGCGACTTGATCGACGAGCCCGCGTTCGTGATGTAGCGGCCGGTGGAGAGCCGGACGTCGACGGCCTGGTCGCCGCCGCTGTACCACCAGTCGCCGTTGGTCGGCAGCTTGTAGTCGGCCTCGGTGAGCCGCGGCATCGGCGTGTAGATCGCCTGCGGGTAGTCGTAGGACGGCGTCATGCCGGTCTTCTGCTCGTTGCTGACCGTGTCCATGATCGGCGTGTCCTCGTTGTTGTTGCTCAGCAACCAGGACGGCCGCTTCTCGCGGATGTGCTCGTAGAGCCCGTGCTGCTCCCAGTACTCGTTGTCGTTGTCGATCCAGAACCCGGCGAGGTCCGAGTAGCGGTCCATGACCTCGTCGAACAGGTCGTAGCTGAACTCGCCGAAGCCGGGACGGGTGGTCAGGTCGACCGGGTGGCCCTTGTACGCCGAGTAGGCGGCCGAGTCGAGCGACTCGTGGCCGCTTTCGTTGTGCCACTGGGGATCGTCGGTCATGTAGAGCATCACGCGGACGCCCTTGGCCTTGCCCGCGGCGATCAGCTCGCCGAGGAAGTCACGCTGGGTCGAGCAACTGCCGGGGATCTTCGACGGCCACGGCCGCGCGTAGCCCAGCCGGCTGTGGAAGGTGGTGAGGACGACGTAGGACGCGCCGAGCTTCGTCGCCTCGTCGATCCAGTAGTCCGGCGTCCAGCCGCCGGCGGTGACATCGTGTTCCCAGGCGGCGCAGTCGGTGTGCCGCGGCGCGGTGAACATACCCCAGTGCAGGAACAGCCCGGCCGTCGAAGCCCGCAGCCAGTCCTGGCGCGGGTTGAACAGCTCGGCGTTCGCCGGGGTGACCAGGCTCGCCAGCAGCACGATGACCGCGGCGAGGCAGGCTCGGACTCTCATGGCCGCTCCTTCGTCGGAGAGGTCCGATGATTATGCGGTCATATATCGTACGTCAAGGGCAGATGCCGCTGAGCGGGATGCAGTCGTCAGACCTGTCACATCCGCGCCGCGCGATACGTCAAGGTGGAGACGCACGCGAAAGGACTAGCCCGTGAACGAAGACCTGCTGGCCCGCAGCTTCGAGACCCACCGCGATCACCTCCGGTCCGTCGCCTACCGGATGCTGGGCTCGCTGAGCGAGGCCGAAGACGCCGTGCAGGAGTCGTGGCTGCGGCTGAGCCGGAGCGACTCGGCCGCCGTCGAAAACCTCGGCGGCTGGCTGACCACGGTCGTCGGGCGCGTCTGTCTCGACATGCTGCGCTCGCGCAAGGCCCGCCGCGAGGAGCCGTGGGACGTCGTGGTGCCCGACCCGATCGTCAGCCGCGAGGACGCCGGGCCCGAGCACGAGGCGCTGATGGCGGATTCGGTCGGCCTCGCGCTGCTGGTCGTGCTCGACACGCTCACCCCGGGCGAGCGGCTGGCGTTCGTGCTGCGGGACATGTTCGCGATGCCGTTCCAGGAGATCGCGCCGATCGTCGGCCGGTCCGAGGCGGCGACCCGGCAGCTGGCGAGCCGCGCCCGGCGGCGCGTCCAGGGTGCCCCGGTCGCGCCCGACCCGGACCTCGCCCGGCAGCGCGAAGTCGTCGACGCCTTCCTGGCGGCGGCCCGCGGCGGCGACTTCGACGCGCTCGTCTCGGTCCTCGACCCGCAGGTCGTGCTGCGCGCGGACCGCGGCGCGGCGGGCGGCTCGGTCGAGGTGCGCGGCCCGGCGGCGGTGGCCAACCAGGCGCTGACGTTCTCGCGACTCGGGGCGGGCGGCGGCACGGTCCGCCGGGCCCTGGTCAACGGCGCGGCGGGCGTGGTCGGCATCCGGGAGGGGCGGCCGTTCTCGGTGCTCGGCTTCACCGTGGCCGGCGGCCGGATCGTGGAGATCGACATCCTCGCCGACCCCGAGCGCCTCGACCGCCTCGACCTGGCCGTGCTGGACTGACGTCGTGAGTGGGAAACAGTGTGCTAACGCTGTTTCTCACTCACGACCTCGCCGGTCTCGTCGGTGATCAGGGCGATGCCGTCCGCCGCGTCGAGGTGCAGGTAGTGGCGGCGGCCGTCCGCGTGGCAGCGGACCGTGCCCGCCACCACGACCACCAACTCGCCGTCCTCGACCGCGTACAGCTCGTCCGGGGTCAGGACCTCGTGGATGCGCGTGCCGTTGGTGACCAGGGTGCGGACGCGGCGGCCGGCGTGGTCGTAGCCGTACAGCGCGTTGACGCCGTCGCCGTGCACCCCGCGCAGCCTGCCGAACGCGTCGTGGATCTCGCTGCCCGACGGCGGATCCTCGGGCTCGCGGAGCGCGACGTCGTGCCGCAGGCCGCCGGGGCCGGTGATGACGTGCTTCGGCACGAAGTGCTCGCTGACGCCGTTCGCGTAGTGCACCGCGGTGCGGCGGCCGCGCAGGTCGTACTGGACGGCGTCGACGAAGCCCGGCACGCTCACCAGCCGCCCGGCCTCGTCGTACTGGTGGCGGACGGTCAGCCGCCCGTCGCCGGCGTCGGGGTAGACCACTTCGGACAGTCGCCCGTCCGCGCGGCGCAGGACGTCGAGCCGGTACTCGACGGCCACGTGCGCCGGCCGCCAGCGCCGCTCGGCCGGGTACCCGAGCGCGTCGTAGCCGAACAGCGTCACGCCGGATTCGTCGGCGATGCGCACCAGCCGCCCGCAGCTGTGCGGCCCCGCTTCGGGCGGCACGGGTAGCCCGCCGTCGTGGTAGGTGAACGTCGTGACCGGGGTACCGCCCGGGTCGTCGACCAGCACCGCGACCACTCGGTCGGCCGCGTCGTGCACGCGGTACACCGTGTGGCCGCCCGCGGTCCGCGTCTCGACCGGGTTGCCCGCGGCGTCGCGGGCGTGCACGACGCCGCCCGCGTCTCGCAGCTCCCGTCCGAGGAGGTCGCGCACGACCGTCGAGGGACTGTCCGATGTGGACGTCCCCAGTGGACGGCCCAGTGCGTCGTAGCGGAATTCTTCGGGTGCGGTGGGCGGATCGCCGTCCCGGAACGCCCGGCTCGTGCGGCACACGAGGCCGCGCGCGCAGTACTCGTGGTGCTCGTCGACGACGTCGCCGAGCAACTCGGCGTGCCGGCGCCGCAGCAGCCGGCCGGCGCCGTCGCGCACCTCCGCCGTCACGATCACCTCGACCTCGCCCGACACCGCCCGCTGCTCGGTCGTGACTCCCGTCGGGTCGTAGCGGTACCGGACCGTCGGCAGGTCCGCCGAGTCACCCGGGCGCACCACGGTTTCCGGACGCCCCAGCGGGTCGAGGGTCACCGTCGTCACCGCGCCCGCCGGATCGGTCACCTCGCACACCCGCGCCGTCCGGACGTCGTAGCGCGTCGAGGTCACGTTCCCGAGCGGATCCGAGGCGATCTCGGGAAAACAGCGGTCGGCGGAATAGCGCACCTCACGGGTGTGACCGTGCGGGCCGGTCGTGGTGGTGCGCAGCCCGGCGACGGTGTCGAGCCGCCCGTGGAACGTCGTCACCCACCAGCCGTCCTCGCCCGGACGGCGGTGGTAGCCGTGGTGGCGGAAGTCCGGCACGATCGGGCCGTAGACGTCGGCCACGAGCGCGTCGGTGAGCACCAGCTCCTCCCGCGCGGTGAGCAGGCCGTGCGTCCCGGCGCTGCCGTCCGGCCGCTCGTCGTAGCGGAACAGCTTGTCGGACACCACTTTCCCGGTTCCGTCGAGCATGCGGACGCGGGCGGGCAGGGCGGCGAACCGGCGCTCGGGCGCGGTCGCGTACGTCGTGCGCGTCTCGCGGATCACCGGTTCGCGGCCGGGCCGCTTGGTCGTTTCCACCTCCCGGACAGGGTTGCCGGAGGCGTCGAACGCCGTCTCGGTCGTGGTGACCGAGACGGGCCGCTCGCGGCGTTCGAACACGGTCGCGACCGACCGCGTCCACTTCGGACGGCGAGCGTGCTCGACCCGGTGGTACGGCCGGTCCGCCTCGGCGGATCCGTCGAGGCCGTAGGTCTCTTCCTTGTCGAGGAGGCCGCCGTCGCCGAACCAGCGCACGGTCCGCAGCGTCGGCGCGTACGCGTCGCCGAGCTCGTCCTGGACGACGCGGCCGAAGCCGGTGGCCCGGCCGTCGTGGTACTCGAACTCGGTGACGCCCGCCTGCCCGGTGACCACTTCCCGCTGCGTGACGCGCCGGACCACCGACGCCGCGTCGACGGTCGCGTACTCGACCGACGTCCGCAGCCCGAGCCCGTTGTCGATCTCGCTCAGCCGCCCGGTGCGCGGGAGGTCGGCGGGCTCCAAGGAGAAGTAGGGCACGGAGTCGCGGAGCAGCAGCACGCCGCCGCCGGTCCGGGCCTTCGCGGCGAACTGCACCCGCCGCGCGGCCGGCGGTTCGACGCGGGCGTAGGCCAGCCGCAGCGGTGGCGCGGCCGTCTCGCCGCCGTGCGCGTCGAACCCGGTGAGCGCAACGGACGTCAGCAGGGACGCGCCGGTGACGTCGTCCTCGCCGTAGCCGAGGGTCCAGCGCCGGACGAGCGGCCGGGCGTCCGCGGGCACCCGCAGGTCGACCCGGGTGCACCGCAGTTCCGTCGTGACGAGGGTGCCGCCGCGGCCCCAGCGCAGCACGTCCGGCCGCGAGTCGTAGGTGAAGTCCACTTCGTACGGTCCGTAGGAGACGCGCGCGAGGTACGCCTGGCCGCTGTGGTGCGCCCAATCGAACTCCGCGGCGTTGCCGAACGCGTCCTCGGTGCGTTCGAGGTACCAGGCGGAGCCGGCCGACCGGCCGCCGTCGGTCGTGCCGAGGACGTGCCGGAGCCCCGACCGGGTGGTGAGCACGAAGCCGTCGCCCCGCCGGGTCAGCCGGCCCTCGTCGCCGGAACGCGCGCCGCCGTCGGCCAGGCGGACCTGCGGCAGCGGCAGCGCGAACCCGCCGCCGAAGGCGCCGTTCGGCGCGCCGGTGATGTAGCGCAGCGCCAGCGCGGGCGCGATGCCGCCGGGGCCGGGCGGCAGGTCGAGCGGCACCGCGAAGCTGCCTCCGCCGGTGGCGGGGTCCGGGGTGAACGCGCCGCCCAGCCCCCGCACCGGCGCGGGCCGTCCTGCTTCTTGCGCGCTCGCCCCGAGCGGAACCATGCTGATCTCCCCGGCTCGATCCGTGACTTCCGGGGGCCAAGTGGGTGAGGGACGGCCGCCAGATACGTCGTCACCCGTTTGCCGCGCCTGTTACCCATTCGTGATGTCCGTGTCGTATTCCAATGGCGGCTCACCGGTCTTTCCCGGGTGCCATCAGTGATCAATGGCGGAGGGTGGACCCGATGGTCGTCAAGTTCGTGCGGGACGAGACCGCGGAAGTGACTGAAGCCTCTTCGGAGGACGCGAGCACGCTCAACGAGCTCCCGACCCCGCCCAGACAGTTGCTCGACCGGCACGGCGCGCGGGTGCTCGACCCGGCGACGGCGGTCGTCGCCGCCGGGCAGCCGGTCCCGCGCACGACCGTCTACCGGCCGGGCACCTTCCTGCTCCCCAACCGGTACCTGCGCGACCAGGAGACCCTGGCCGCGATCAACGCCGTGCTCGCCCGCATCGGCATCTACGCCGTACCGGCCGACCGCGGCGGCGACAGCTTGGGGTACGCCCGCGCCCGGCAGCTCGACGACCTGCCCGTCCGCGCCCTGCTGAGGGTCCGCGAAGACTCCGACCCGGTCGTCGTCGACTGCTGGAAAGCACTGCAGCTGCTGCGCTCGGCCGCGTCGGGCGAGAAGCCCGAGATCGACCCGGAAGTCGTCAAGCTGATCTCCGTCGAGCACCTGCTCTTCACCTCGCCGGTGTTCGGCGGGGTGCCGTGGGAGACGAGCGGTCTGGGCGGCACGCCGTGGGAGACCAGCGGGTTCGGCGCGGGCAGCTCGTACGGGCGCACCCACGGGGCCAACCGGATCCCGGTGACGCTCGCCGCGGACCCGCCGTTCCGCACCCGCAAGCCCGCGCACCGGCGTCCGGTCGTCGCCGTGCTCGACACCGGCATCGGCCCGCACCGCTGGTTCGGCCTGCCCGACCGCAGCGGCCCGCCGCCCGCCGGCAGCGGCCTCCGGGTCGCCCCCGACATCCAGGCCGCGATCCTGCAGGCCGAGCAGGACTCCGGCACCACCCTGCCCACCCAGCTGCTCGAGGACTACTGGGACGCGCCGACCACCGGCCAGCCGCTGATCGGCGACGTCGACACCGACACCGGGCACGGCCTGTTCATCGCCGGCATCATCCGGCAGGCCTGCCCCGAAGCCGACACGCTCGCGATCCGCGTCGTGCACAGCGACGGCGTCGCGTACGAGGGCGACGTGCTGCTGGCACTGCACCTGCTGGCCGACCGCGTGCGGAACGCGCAGGCGGACAACCGGCCCGAGGACATGGTCGACATCGTCTCGCTCTCGATGGGCTACTACGTCGAAGATCCGGCGGACGTCGCGTTCACCGGCCAGTTCGGCGTGGCCATCGCGGACCTGCTCGGCCTCGGCGTGCTCGTCGTCGCGGCCGCGGGCAACGACGCCACCACGCGGCGCTTCTACCCGGCGGCCTTCGCCGACCAGCCGCTCGGCAACGGCTGCGGCCCGCAGGTGATCAGCGTCGGCGCGCTCAACCCGGACCTCGGAACGAGCAAGGCGCTGTTCTCCAACGAGGGCCCGTGGGTGCGGTGCTGGGCGACCGGCGCCGGCGTCGTCAGCACGTACCCGGACGACGTCCGCGGCAGCGCGGCCGCCGACCACGAGCTGCCCGGCCGCAACTCCTTCGACCCGGACGACTACAGCGCCGGCTTCGCGGTCTGGGACGGGACGTCGTTCGCCGCGCCGCTCGCCGCCGCCGAGATCGCCAAGGCGCTCGTCCAGTTCGAGTCGGACCTCGCCACGGTCGACCGCGAAACCGTCGTCAAGCGCGCTTGGACCGCGCTGGGCTCGCTGTGAACGTGGCCAAAACCGACCACAGCCGGGTAGCGGCACTGTTCGACGCCGCGCGGGAGGGCGACCGCGCGGCGCTGGACGAACTGGTTTCCCTCCTCACGCCGCTGCTCTGGCAGGTCGCGCGTGACCAGGGGCTGGACGCCGACCAGGCCGCCGACGTCGTGCAGACGACGTGGCTGCGCCTGCTCGGCTCGTTCGCGGAGATCCGCTCGCCGGTCGCGCTGACCGGCTGGCTGATCACCGTGACCAAGCGGGAAGCCTGGCGGACTGGGGAAAAACGCCAGGTGGAACGGCCGCTGCCGGAGCTTCCGGAGCGGCTGACCGAAGCGTCACCGGCACCCGAGGAGGGGGTGCTGCGCGACGACCAGCGCGCGCGGTTGTGGCGCGCGGTCGACACGTTGCCCGAACGCTGCCGCAGCCTGCTGCGGATCGTGGCGTTCGTGCACCGGCCGGACTACGCCGAAGTGGGCGCCCGGCTGGGAATGCCGAGGGGGAGTATCGGCCCGACCAGGGGACGTTGCCTCGCGCGCCTGCGCGAGCAGCTACTCGCCAACGGCGAAGGAGATTGGCTGTGACCACCGTCGAACCACCCGGCGCGAACGAGCCCTTGGACGAGCTCGACTTCCGGCTGCTGGCCGGACTGCGCGAGCTGTGGGAAGACGCCGACCCGATGCCCGCGACGCTGGTGGAGCAGATCCGCTTCGCGATCCAGCTGGAGGACGTCGACCTCGAGGTGATGCGGATCCGCGAACAGGAGGGCCTGGTCGGCGCGCGCAGTGCGGCCGAGCAGGGCCGCCTCATCACGTTCGACAGCGAAAGCCTGACGATCATGGTGAACGTGAGCCCCGAACCCGGGGGGACGATCCGCCTGGACGGCTGGCTGACGCCACCGGCCGAGCACCCGATCGAGGTCCGCACCGCGAACGGCCCCCTGACGACCACATCGGACGCCGAGGGCCGGTTCGCGCTGAGCGGGGTGCCGCACGGGATGGTGCAGGTGCTGGTGCGGACACTGGGCCGGTCGAGGACGGTGAGCACGCCGGCCATCGAGCTGTGAGGCCGCTCCGGCGGAACTTGGCCTTTCGCCGCTCGATCGTGTGCCGGTCGCGGGCGCGTACGCCGGGCTCGCCCCGCCTCGGTGGCCCGGCCGCGAGGGTCCGCCTTGCCCAGCCGGGCGAGGGCGGTGAGCACCCCGGCCATCGAGCTGTGACGGCGGTCGGGATCACCCCGGTTGTCGTGCCCTGAGGTGAAAATCCGCCCACCCGGCGAGAACTCCCGGACCGCCCGAGCCCGGAGGTACGATCCGGGACGTCCTTCTCGGCCGAGGGGGACGGCCCCGGCCGGAAGGGCAGCCTGTGGTCGCGTCGCCGAGGGCGGAAGACCGGGTGCGCGACCTGCATCGGCGTGCGGTCGCGGCGACCAACAACGGCCAGCCCGTGGTCGGTGGCCGGCTGATCCGGTCCGCCGCGCGGCTTCTCGGGTTGCCCGCGAAACAGCCGCCGCCGGACTGGCCCGCCTGGCCTGATCTCGCGACGCGCGTGCTCGGGACGTATGCCGCCGTCGAAACCGCGCTGGGCAACAGCACCCGCGGGCTCGCGCTGCTCGACGAAGCCGACGTCCTCGTGTCCGACGCCGGGCGCGGGATCCTGCGCCAGCAACGAGGTCTCGTCTTCATCCTGATCGGCCGGATGGACGAAGCCCTGCGGTGCTTCGACGAAGCGATCCCGCTGCTGCGGCAGGCCGGCGAGTTCGTCGTGCTCGCCCGGACGTTGCTCAACCGGGCCATGCTGCACCAGTACGCCGGGCGCGTCCGGCTCGCGCTCGCCGACCTCGACCAGTGCGAGCAGATCGGCGCCGGGCAACCCGAAGAAGAGGGCCTGGCCCGGATCTTCGCCAAAGCGGCACACGGACGCGGCCAGGCGCGCGTCCTGACCGGGGACATCCCCGGCGCGCTGCGGGACTTCGACGCGGCGAGCGGGTTCTACGCCGAACAGAGCGTCGGGATGCTGCCGGTGCTGGCCGTCGACAAGGCCCGCGCGCTGCTCGCCGCCGGGCTGCCGCAGGAAGCCGCCGCCGAGCTGGACGCGGCCCTCGAACAGTTCCCGCGGCTGCGGATGAACCAGGAGCACGCCGAAGCCGAGCTGACCCGGGCCCTGGCCGCGTTGGCGAGCGGCGACCCGTCGACCGCGCGGAGCTGGGCCGGCCGCGCCGAACGCCGCTTTCGGCGTCGGGGCAACGAAACCTGGGCCGCGGTCGCGCAGCTGACCGTGCTGCGCGCGGACTTCGCGGCCGGACGGCGGATCGCCCGCGTCGCCGCCGAAGCGACCGCGCTGGCCGGCCGGCTCACCGGGCTGGGCCTGCGCAACGACGCCGAGATCGCCGCGCTCCTCGCCGCCCGTGCGCGCATCGTCCTGGGCGACCTCGACGGCGCCCGCGCCGGCATCGCCCCGCGCGACCGTCGCGCCGCGCCGCTGGAAAACCGCCTGGTGCGACGCCTCGCGCTGGCCGAACTCGGCGCCGCCGGCGGTGATCGCCGCAGCACCTTCGCGAACGCGCGCGCCGGCCTGACGCAGCTGGAGCGCCACCGCGGCCGCTTCGGCAGCATCGACCTGCTGACCGGGACGACGTCCCTGGGCAAGGAACTCGCCGACGCCGGCCTCGCCGCCGCGCTCGCGCAGCGCTCGCCCGGCGTCGTGTTCCGGTGGCTCGACCGCTCGCGCGCGCAGGCGTTCCGGTTCCGGCCGGTGCGCCCGCCCGCGCACCCGGAGACCGTCGACGCCGTCGCCGAGCTGCGGTACCTCTCGATGCAGATCCGCGCCGGCGAGCTGTCCGGGAAGCCGGACGCGCAGGCCGCGAAGCGCTGTGCCGCACTGGAACGCGAGATCCGCGCCAAGGGCTGGCAGGCCGAGGGCACCGACGTCGACCACCCGGAAGCCAAGCTGCGCGAGGTCGGCGACGAGCTCGCCGAGACCGGCAGCGCGCTGGTCTGCTTCCTCGCCGACCACGGCGCGCTGTGCGCGCAGGTGATCGCGAACCACCGGGTCGCGCTGATCGAGCTCGGCCCGGTGTCGGCCATCGCCGAACCGGTCGCGCGGCTGCACAGCGACCTCGACGCGTTGTGCGGGCGCCAGCTGCCGTCGAAGCTCGACCAGGTCATCCGCCGTTCGGTGCGGACGCAGGTCATCGCGCTGGACTCGATCCTGCTGGCCCCGCTCGCTTCCCGGCTCGCCGACCTCGACGTCGTCGTCGTGCCGACCGGTGCGCTTTCGGCGATCCCGTGGGGGCTGCTGCCGACGGTGCGCGGCCGCCCGGTGACGGTCACGCCGTCGTCGTCGGCCTGGCTCGACGCGGGCCGTCGTCCGCGCCGGGCGGTGGGTGCGCCGCTGCTGGTCGCGGGCTCCGACCTGACCCACGCGGAGACCGAGGTCTCCCTGCTGGCGCCGCTCTACCCGGAGGCCGAGGTGCTGACCGGGCCGGACGCGACGGTCGCCGCGACGCTCAAGGCGTTCGACGGCTGCCGGCTCGCGCACTTCGCCGCGCACGGCCACCACGAGCAGGAGAACGTCCTGTTCTCGCGGCTGAACCTGGCCGACGGGCCGCTGATGGCCTACGACGTCCAGCAGCTCGCGACGGCGCCGGAGCACGTGGTGCTGTCGTCGTGCGACGTCGGCCAGGCCGTGGTCCGCGAAGGCGACGAGGTCCTCGGCTTCACCGCGGCGCTGCTCTACGGCGGCAGCCGGACGGTGGTCTCGAGCGTGGCGCGCGTCGACGACCGGACGGCAGGCGGCGTGATGCTGGCCTACCACCGCGCCCTGTCGGCGGGCACGCCCCCTGCGCGTGCCCTGGCCGACGCGGCGCAGGCGGAACCGCTGATGCCGTTCGTCTGCTTCGGCCGAAGCTGACCTTCCTTTCGACGTCCGGGGTTCGCCGGGGTTGCTTCCGGGTGATCGACCCCATCGCGGCGCATCCCCGGGTGGCCCATGGGCATCTCTTCCCCTGAGTCCGGTTGATCACGGAACGAGGGAGGACGACCATGAAGCGAACCGCGATCGCGATGACCGTCGGAGGTCTGGTGGCCGGCGGGCTGGTCCTGGCGGCCGGCGCCGCGAACGCCATGCCGAGCGACACGCCGTGCGGCGCGTCGGACGTCCGCGTGACGGTGGCGCCCGACCCGTCGAACGCGGCCGGGCACGAGGCCTACGTCCTGACCTACGCCGCCGCCTCGCGGACGACGAACTGCAAGCTCGAGGGCGCGCCGACGGCGTTGACCTTCATCGCCGGCGGCCGGCGGCTGCCGGTGACGTCGACGCTGGACAACTCCGAAGCGCTGCCGGTGAACCTGCGTGCCGGCCACCCGGCCGGGTCGCGGATCGTGCAGCGGTCGGCCGCAGCGCCCACGGCGACGCCGGACTTCGTGACGTTCGACCTGCCGACCGGCCCGTACGGCCAGCCGGTGAGCGTCGCCTGGCCCGCGGGTGCGCCCGTGAAGGGCGGCCACGTCCAGGTCACGCCGGTCGGCAACTGAACTTCGAGAGGGGAACTCAAATGAAACGCATCTTGGTGGGGATCGGCACGGTGGCGGGGGCCTTCGCGCTGGCGGCGTGCGGGACGTCGACGGCGGCCCCGGCCGCGTCCGGGGCGCCGGCGCCGGCAGCTCCGGCTGCCGCCGCGTCCGGCGCACCGGCGCCGGCCAAGGGGCCGTCCGGGGGCGGCGTGGCCACGGCGTCGTCGGCGACGCCCCGGTGCACCACGGCCGGCCTGGAGGTCATCCTGGGCAAGCCGGCCGAGAAGAACGACGCTCCCGGTCAGTACAACATCCCGTTGACCTACCGGAACACCACGAACCACACGTGCGGCCTGTACGGCGTGCCGGGCGTCGACCTGGTCGGCCCGGACGACGCGACGTTCGGCGCGGTGTACCACCTGCCGCGCGTCGAGAACGGCGTGAAGTACAACGAGGTGACCGCGGGCACGACGGCGTCGGCGACGATCACGGTGCTCAAGCCGGCCGCCGGCGAGCCGGCGTGGACGCCGGCGAAGCTGAACACGATCCCGCCGGGCCAGACGTCGGCGCTGACCGCGGACTGGCCGTCGGACCTCCCGGTGCTGCGCCAGGACGCGGCGACCCACCCGGGTTCCTACGTCAACGGCATCCTGGCCGACCCGTCCTAACACTCTCGTCGTCACTCGATCGGGTGAAGCGGGGCGCCGCGCGTCATTCCTGGCGGGGGCCCCCCTCTTCCTCGGTGCGGCGGTAACCGGCCGGCACGCCCCCCGACTGGCCGGTTACCGCTGCGGTCTTCTCTACGCACGGTGGACCGAGTGGCAGGCGGTGCGCGCCACGCCGCTGCCCGCGGTTGTCCGGACCGTGCGAATGACTCAGTTCAGGACGCGGAACGTCAGGTGCGTCGCGTTCGGCGTCTCCTCGACGCCGGTGCGCTGGAGCTTCACGTGGGCGCCGACCTCGGCGTCGAACAGCCGGACCCCGGCGCCGAACAGCAGCGGGACGACGTGCAGGCGCAGCTCGTCGACCACGCCGGCCAGGAGGTACTGGCGCAAGGTCGTGCCGCCGCCCATCAACACCACGTTGTCCGCGCCCGCAGCGGCTTTCGCCTGCCGTAGCGCGCTTTCCGGGCCGTCGGTGACGAAGGTGAACGTCGTCGGGCCCTTCACCACCGGTTCGTGCGGCCGGTTCGTCACGACGAAGACGGGCTTCTTGAAGGTGCCGTCGTCGCCCCAGGGTTCGACGCCGACGTCGAACATCGTGCGGCCGACGACGAACGCTCCGGTGCCGTCGAAGAGCCGGGCCGCGACGCCGGCGTCCGCGTCGGTGCCTCCGAACAGCCAGTCGTGCAACAGGTCGCCGTCCTTGCCGAGGCGGTGCTCGGCGCTGGTGTCCGGCCCGGCGACGATCCCGTCGGCCGACATGCTGATCTCCGCGATGACCGTCACCAGCCGTCACCCCATTCCGCGTCGCGGGCCGCGCGATAGCGCGGGCCCTGTTTCTTCGAGACGGCGACGCCGGGCTTGAGCCCGTCCGTCGCCGTGCAGAGGTCGAGCGCGACCCAGCCCTTGTGCTTCTTCGGGTGCCGGATGATCCGCGCGTCCGGCCGCTCCGGCGTGGACCGCGACGCGACGACGTAGGCGAACTTCTCGTCCTCGAAGCCGAGCGTCCCGGCCTTGAGCCGCCGGTGCAGGGCCGACCGCGGCAGCCGCGCGGAGAAGTGGCACCAGTCCTCGCCGGGCACGATCGGGCAGCCGCCGTCGTGCGGGCACGGCGCCACCACGTGCAGGCCCAGCTCGACCAGCTGGGCGCGGGCGGCGCGGATCCGTTCGTAGCCCGCGGGAGTGCCGGGCTCGATCAGCGCGACGGCCGCCGCTTTCGCGCCCAGCCAGCGCACGACGTCGGCGCGGGTGGCATCCGGCAGCTCGCCGAGGACGTAGGAGAGCGTCACGAGGTCGGCGTCCGGCGCGGGCGCGGCCGGGTCGACGAACCCGCGCCGCCACTCGGCGTCCCGGACCGCCGCGTTCCCAGCCCGCGCCGCCAGCCGCTTGCCCAGCCCGATCGCGCCTGCGACCTGCTCCAGCACCGTGCAGCGAGTGAGCGACGGCCAGACGGCGGCAGCGGCCCAGACGGCGGCACCGGTGCCCCCGCCGACGTCGACCTGCGTACGCGGCTCGAAGCCGGGAGCGCGCGAAGCGGCTTCGGCGAGCACAGCGTGTACGGCGGCGTAGGTGGCCGGCATGCGGTAGCCGGCGTACGCGGCTACGTCGGCTTCGGAGGTCAGGATGGGCGAGGTCGCGGCGTCGCCTTGGCGGTAGCGCGTGCTGAGCCGGTCGACGGACTGCGTGAGCCGCTGGAGGGGATGCCGGGCCAGCTCGTCGTCGAGCGCGGAGAAGAGGTCGTCGGGGAGTACCGCCACGAGCGTCGATTCTCCCCTGTCCGGATTGCCCCGTCCGACCCGCCCGGAGCTGCCGGTTTCCGGCGCGACCAGATTCGCGACAAGATTCGTGGCGGACGCTGTCGATCCGGGGCGTGGCCGTTCGACGCGTGGGCAAGAGCGAACGAAGGGAGACCGTTGTGCGGTTCATGGTGATCGTCAAGGCGAACGAAGAGTCCGAGGCGGGCCACGGCCCGAGCGCCGAGCTGCTGGCCGAGATGGGGAAGTTCAACGAAGAACTGGTCAAGGCCGGCGTGCTGCTCGCCGGTGAAGGCCTCACGCCGAGTTCGCAGGGCGTGCGTGTCGTGTTCTCCGGGAGCGAAGACCCCAAGGTCGTCGACGGTCCGTTCGCCGAGACCAAGGAGCTCGTCGGCGGCTTCTGGATCCTGCAGTGCCGTGACCGCGACGAGTGCGTCGAGTGGATCAAGCGGATGCCGAACCCGGACGGCCAGGTCGGCGTCGTCGAGATCCGGCGCGTCGCCGAGGCGTCCGACTTCGAGAACATGACGCCCGAGGTCGCCGAGCTCGAGGGCCGGCTGCGCGCGCAGAGCGCCGGGGAAGCCTGATGCGCTACCTGGTGATGGTGAAGGGCTCCGAGGATTTCGAGGCCGGGGTCGGGCCCAGCGCCCAAGAGCTGGAAACGATGGCGAAGTTCAACGAGGAGCTGGCGAACGACGGCCGGATCGTGTTCGCCGAGGGGCTCACCCCGAGCTCGGAGGCGGTGCGCGTCGTCTTCGAAGGCACCGCCGAACCGAAGGTCATCGACGGGCCCTTCGCCGAGACGAAGGAGCTCGTCGCCGGGGTCTGGCTGCTCAACGGCGAATCGCTCGACGACGTCGTCGCGCTCATGAAGCGCGCGCCGAACCCCGAAGCAAAGGGCGGCGTCATCGAGATCCGCCCGATCGGCGAGTAGCTGGGTTGCACCGCGCCCGATCACCCTGTCTGATGGCCGGGTGACGGTTGCGGACACCCGGAGCACGGTAGAAGCGGTGTGGCGGATCGAGTCGCCGCGGCTCATCGCGGGGCTGGCCCGCATGGCCCGCGGCGACGTCGGTCTCGCCGAAGAGCTGGCGCAGGACGCGCTCGTCGCGGCGCTCGAGCAGTGGCCGGGCTCGGGCGTGCCACGCAACCCCGGCGCGTGGCTGATGACCATCGCCAAGCGCCGCGCGGTCGACCAGTTCCGCCGCAACGAGCGGTACGCCGAGAAGCTCGAGGAAGTCGGCCGCGACCAGCGGCTCGGCGAGGGCGTGCTGCCCGACTTCGACGCCGCCCTCGACGACCACATCGAGGACGACCTGCTGCGCCTGCTGTTCGTCGCCTGCCACCCGGTGCTGAACACGCAGGCCCGCGTCGCGCTGACGCTGCGGATGCTCGGCGGCCTGACCACCGACGAGATCGCCCGCGCCTTCCTGGTCCGCGAATCGACGATCGCGCAGCGGATCGTGCGGGCGAAGAAGGCCCTCGCGGCGGCGAAGGTGCCGTTCGAGGTGCCGGAGGGCGAGGAGCGCGCCGCCCGGCTGTCATCCGTGCTCGAGGTCATCTACCTGGTGTTCAACGAGGGCTACTCGGCCACCCGCGGCGACGACTGGATGCGCCCGGCGCTCTGCGAAGAGGCGATGCGCCTCGGCCGCGTCCTCGCCGGGCTGATGCCGGGCGAGTCCGAAGTCCACGGCCTGGTCGCGCTGATGGAACTGCAGTCGTCGCGCTCGAAGGCCCGCATCGGCCCGAACGGCGAACCGGTGCTCCTGCTCGACCAGGACCGCGCCCGCTGGGACCGCCTGCTGATCCAGCACGGCCTGGCGGCGCTGGCCCTGTCGGAGCAGATCGCCGACGGCGCGTACGGCCCGTATTCCGCCCAGGCGGCGATCGCGGCGTGCCACGCCCGCGCCCGGACGGCCGGCGAGACGGACTGGGTGCGCATCGCGGCGTTGTACGAAGGCCTCGGCAAGCTCCAGCCGTCCCCGGTGATCGAGCTGAACCGCGGGGTCGCGGTGGCGATGGCGGCCGGCCCGGCGGCGGGGCTGGAGGTGGTCGACGCGGTGGCCGACGACCCGGCGCTGAAGGACTACCACCTGCTTCCGAGCGTCCGCGGCGACCTGCTGCAGAAGCTGGGCCGGCTCGACGAGGCCGAACAGGAGTTCAGACGGGCGGCGGAGATGACGGAGAACGCCCGCGAACGCGCGTTGCTGCTCGACCGCGCGACGGCGGTGGGCCGTTAGCGGTCCCGCCAGGCCATCGGTGACAGCGTCAACGCCGCTTCCGCGACCTTCTTCGCGGTCTCGGTGGCAAGCCCCTTCCGAGCCGACTCGATCCACTCGTCGACGCGCTGCACCCCGACGTCTCGGTATTCCAGCGCCTGCAACAGCATCTCCAGCTTGTCGGCATCCTTGGCGCACAACGCTTCCGCCGTCTCACGGGTCTCGTACTCGTCGACCGCGTCCCGCACGAGCGAGCGCGAGCGGTCCGGGAGGGCGGCGGTCTGGTCGGCCGTGATCTTCCGCGGTTCCGGTTTCTTCAGGTAGTCGACGGCCGTCAGGGGAAGATCACCCGTCCGGGTCTCCTGCGTGTCGTGCCAGACGGCCAGGAACGCCGCCCGCTCCGGCGACGCCCCTTCCTCCGCCGCGATGAGCGCGGCCAGCTGGGCGGCCCGCAGGCTGTGCTCGCCGACCGACTCCGGGTCCCGGACGCCGGCGTGCCACCACCCCGACCGCCGGACGCGCTTGAGCAGGCCCAGCTCGTAGCCGAAGGACGCGAAACCGTCTGAACTCATGCCGCCCAGCCTAGGGCGACGGGATCATCGCCGTCAGGATCGTGGCCTGCAGCAGGGAGATCACGCCGACCACCGCGGTCAGCAGCAGCGACCAGAGGAACGTCTGCCGCAGCAGGGATCCCTCCTTGCCGCTCTGCCCGATCGCCGTCGCGCCGATCGACAGGTTCTGCGGCGAGATCATCTTGCCCATCACGCCGCCCGACGTGTTCGTCGCGCCGGCCAGGATCGGGTTGAGGTTCAGCTGCTGGGCCGAGATCACCTGCATCGGGCCGAACAGGCTGTTCGTCGACGCGTCCGACCCCGTCAGGAAGACGCCCAGCCAGCCGATGTAGGCCGAGAACAGCGGGAAGACCGCGCCCGTCGTCGCCAGGGCCAAGCCCAGCGTCTGCGTCGCGCCGGAGTAGTTCATCACGAACGCGATCGCGAGGATCATGAAGATCGTCGCGAGCGCCCAGCGCATCTGGAACAGCGTGCTCCGGTACGTCTTCGCCAGCAGCCCCGGCCGCGCGCCCATTGCGAACCCGGCGAGCACCGCCGCGACGAGCGCGACCGTGCCCGGCGAGAAGAGGAAGTCGACGGTGAACGTCGCCGCGTACGGCGCGTTCTTCGCGGTGATCGGCGGGTGCTGGATCACGTGGTTGTGCAGCCCCGGCCACGCGAAGACCCAGTCGGCCTCGTGCAGCAGCTTCGTCAGGTCCAGCCAGGTGGGCAGGTTCTTGAAGATCGTGCCGATCCGCGACAGGAAGATGGCGAGGATCAGGATGATGTAGGGCATCCACGCGTAGAGCGCGCCGCGCCCGGCCTGCGCGGCTCCGAGGCTCTTCGCCGCGGCTTCTTCGCCGTCGAAGCGCCACACCGACGCGGGCTGCCAGAACCGCGTCAGGACCCACAACGCGGCCATCGCGGTGAGCGCGGCGAGGACGTCGACCAGGCTGGCGCTGATGTAGTTGGACGCGGCGAACTGCATGGCCGCGAACGCGAGCCCGGCGGTCAGCACCGCCGGCCACACCTCGAGCATGCGCTTCCAGCCGGCCAGCACCACGACGAGGAAGGCGGGGATGATCAGCGCAAGCACGGGAACCTGACGCCCGACCATCGCCGAGAACAGCTCGGTCGCCTGGTCCTGCTTGACGTGCATGATCGGCGCGGTCAGCCTGCCGAGCACGATCAGCGGGTTGCCGAGCCCGCCGAACGCGACCGGCGCGGTGTTCGCCAGCAGCGCCAGCACGACGGCCTTCACCGGCGGGAACCCGAGCGCGGCCAGCATCGCCGCGGTGATCGCGATCGGCGACCCGCCGCCCGCGACGCCTTCGAGCAGCGCGCCGAAGCCGAACGCGATGAGCAGCGCCTGCAGCCGCCGGTCCTCGCTGAACCCGGCGAGCACGCGCTTGATCGCGTCGAACCGGCCGGTGGCGACCGTGACGTTGTGGAAGTACACGGCGTGGAACGCGATCCAGGCCACCGACCAGACGCCGAAGAGCACGCCCATCGCGGCGGAGTCGAACGCCAGCGCGGCCGGCATCCGGTACAGCAGCAGGGCCACGCCGAGCGCGGTGACCAGCGCGAGCGCGGCCGAAAGGTGCGCGGAGAAGCGGACCACGCCGAGCGCGACGAGCAGCACGATGATCGGGAGCGCGGCGAGCAGCGCGGAGACCCAGAGGCCGCCCGCCGGCTGGTAGTCCTGGAGCCAGGTCATCCCCGCTGCCCGCGGACGTATCCGAGCCGCAGCGAAAGCGCGGCGGCGGTCCCGGCCACGGAGGCACCCAGTTCGTCGAGCCGCCGCAGCACGCGCGGCGCCGGCCCGGCGATGCTGATGGCGGCGATCGGCCGTCCCGAGTGATCGCGCACGGCCGCGGCGACGCACCCGACGTCCGGCTCGTTTTCGACCTCGTCGATGGCCCAGCCGCGACGGCTGGTGCGCGCGAGCTCGTCGAGCAGGCGAAGCGGGTCGTTGATCGTCTTGAGCGTCAAGGAGTCCAGTTTCATGCGGCGGACGCGTTCGGCCCGGTCGGCCTCGGGCAGCGCGGCGAGCCACGCCTTCCCGAGGGACGTCGCGTGCTGCGGCCGCCGCGTGCCGAGCCGGCAGGCGAGGGTGACGGCACTGGCACTGCGTTCGGTGGCGACGTAGACCATGGTGTCGTTGTCGGGCACGGCGAGGTAGGTGGTCTCCCCGGACCGTTCGGCGAGCGACGCGAGGTACCGCGGCGCACACCGGTGCAGATCGGTGGCGGCCATGGCCCGCGCGCCGAGCTCGACGAGTCTCGTGCCGAGCCGGACCCGCCCGGTGACCTGGTCGGCTTCGAGGTATTCGAGGCTCTTCAGGGTGCCGACGATGCGGTAGGCGGCACTGCGGGAAAGCCCCAGTTGCCGAGCGATCGCATTGGTGGAAATCTCCTGGTGCCGACCCACGTGCTCCAGCACCGCGAGCCCGCGTTCGAGAGTTCCGCTGTTCTCCAGCCCGCGCTCCGGTCCCACGCTGCCCTCCGTTGGACGTTCCCCGGTTTCCGCTCAGCGGTACGCATTTCCGCTGGGTGGGGTTGGACGGTAACACCTCCGATGTATGTGCGGAAGATCTTGGAATACTTCGGAACAAAGCCGGTAGTTGTGCATGCTAATTGGTACAACCTCCGATGGTTAACTTTCCTGCCTATGGCGGTTGTGGAGCCGTTGCCAGGGTCGTTCGACAAGTTCGACAGAGGCGCCGTTCAGATTCGTGAATGGGTCGTGAAGGGCGTAGAGGCGGGTCTTGAATGACTCGTTCGGAACCTCCGGCGACCTGGGCGAGCCATTCGAGACGGCGCTACGGGCCTCGCCGGGTCTGCTCGGCGCTCGGGTGGGCCGAGTCACGGACTCAGCGAAATCACAGCGCCCGCCAAGCACCATCCAGCCAGTGTCCGCCCGAAGCCCTCTCCGTACCCGTGCGTCCGTCGCCGCCGGGCGCGTCAGCGCCTGGCTCTCCCGCAGCGCCGGCCTCGGTCAAGGCGGTGTCATCGGTGGGCGGGTGATGCTCGCGCTCGATCCGCGCGCGCTCAAGCGGCTGGGGCGGGACCGGACCGTCGTGCTCGTCACCGGCACCAACGGCAAGACCACCACCGCCCTGATGATCACGCGCGCCCTCGAAGCCCTCGCCGAGGTCGCCGCCAACAGCGACGGCGCCAACATGCCCGACGGCGTCCTCGCCGCACTGGCCGCGCGGCCCGACGCGCCCTACGCCGTTCTCGAAGTCGACGAGACCTACCTGCCCTGGGTCGCCGAGCAGGTGAACCCCGCGGTGCTCGTCCTGCTCAACCTCAGCCGCGACCAGCTCGACCGCGTCGGCGAGGTGCGCTCGACCGAACGCGATCTGCGCGCCGCGATCGCCGCACATCCCGAAACCACGATTGTCGCCAATAGTGACGACGTTCTCGTCACCTCCGCGGCCACCGATGCGTCGAAGGTCGTGTGGGTCGGCACCGGCCGCCGCTGGACCGGGGACTCGACCGCCTGCCCGCGCTGCGACGGCCTGATCAAGCACGAAAAAGACCACTGGAGCTGCGCCTGCGGCCTCGCCCGCCCCGAGCCGGCCTGGACCCTCGACGGGGACCTCGTCAGCACGCCCGGGGGTCGGCAAGTCGACCTCGACCTCCGGCTGCCCGGCGACGCGAACCGCGCCAACGCCGCGTTCGCGCTCGCCGCCGCGCACCGGCTCGGCGTGCCGCCGCACACCGCCGCCGCGCGGCTGCGGACCATCACCGACATCGGCGGCCGCTACCGCACGGTCCGCCGGTCGCGGCACTTCGTGCGGCTCATGCTGGCCAAGAACCCGGCCGGCTGGGTCGAAACCCTGCGGGTGCTGGACGAGGACACCCCGGTCGTCGTCGCCGTCAACGCCCAGGAGGCCGACGGCCGCGACCTGTCCTGGCTCTGGGACGTGCACTTCGAACGGCTGCGCGGCCGGCAGGTCGTGGTCACCGGCGAGCGCGGCGCCGACCTCTCCGTGCGGCTCTGCTACGCCGAGGTCGCGCACTGGGCCGAGCCCGACCCGGTCGCCGCGATCGACGCGCTGCCGCCCGGCGCCGTCGAGCTGGTCGCCAACTACACCGCGTTCCGCGACCTCGTGAGCAGGCTGCCCGGTGACTGACTCGATCGTCCAGATCGGCCTCCTGCTGCCCGAGGTGCTCGGCACCTACGGCGATTCCGGCAACGCGCAGGTCCTCTGCCAGCGGCTGCGCTGGCGCGGGTTCGACGCCGAGGTCGTGCCGGTCGCGCTCGGCGAGCCGGTACCGTCCACTTTGGACCTCTACCTGCTCGGCGGCGGCGAGGACGGCGCACAGGCACTGGCCGCGGCCCACCTCCGGAAGTACCGGCGGGCGCTGACGCCGCAGGCGGTGGTCTTCGGCGTCTGCGCCGGCCTGCAGGTGCTCGGCACCCGCTTCCGCGGCCTCGACGGCGTCGACCACGACGGTCTCGGCCTGCTCGACGTCGCCACCGAAGCCGGCGCGCGGCGCGCGGTCTCCGAACTCGTCGCGACGTCGTCCGGGCTGCTGGACGACGCCCCGCTCACCGGGTTCGAGAACCACCTCGGCGTCAGCAAGCTCGGCTCCGGCAGCGAGTCGCTCGGGCACGTCGTGCGCGGTACCGGCAACGGCGACGGCACCGAAGGCGCGGTGACCGACCACATCGTCGGCACCTACCTGCACGGCCCGGCGCTCGCCCGCAACCCCGCGCTGGCGGACCTGCTGCTCACCTGGACGGTCGGGCACCCCCTGCCGCCGCTGGAGCTGCCCGAGGTCGACCGCCTGCGCGTGGAGCGGCTCACCGCCACCCGCCGGCGGCGGACTTCGTAGTGGCCGCACTCCGTGGTTACGCTGAGTTGGTGAAACTGGGCAGGGTGATCGCCGCGACCGGCGTGCGCATGCGAACCACCGCGGTGGCCGTCTTCGCGCTCGCGCTGGCCATCGCGGCCGCGCTCGCGGTGGTCGTGGTGCTGCTGGAAGAGTCGCTGGACCGCAGCGTCACCGAAAGTGCCCGCAGTACCGGCCGGCAGGTCGCCATCCAGCTCGTCCGCGAGGGCGCGCGCGACCTCAGCGCGTCCGACGTCGCCAGCACTGGCGACACCGAGGCCGTCACCCAGGTGCTCAACGCGCGGGGCGTGCCGATCGCGAGCGACCCGGCGATCGTCGGGCACCCGCCGCTGACCGCCGCCCGCCCGGCCGTGGGCCAGGAGACCATCGAGACCCTCCCGCTCGGGCTCAACGGCGACAGCGCCGACTACCGCGTCGTGTCGCAGGAGGTGAACGGGCCGGGCGGGCCGTACACGGTGGTTTCCGCTCGGTCGTTGGAGCCGGTGACCGAGGCCTCGACCCGGCTGACGCTCCTGCTCGGGCTGATCGCGATCCCGCTGCTGGCGATCGCCGGGCTCGCGGTCTACCGCGCGGTCGGCTCGGCGCTGCGGCCGGTCGAGCGGATGCGCCGGACCGTCGCCGAGATCTCGACGCGCGACCTCACCGCCCGCGTCCCGCTGCCGCCGGGCGGTGACGAGGTGCACCGGCTGGCCGTGACGCTCAACGAGATGCTCCGGCGGCTCGCGTCGGCGCAGGCCGCGCAACGCCGGTTCGTCGCGGACGCCAGTCACGAGCTGCGCTCGCCGCTGTCCACGATCAGCACCGCGCTCGACGTCTCCGGGCGGCACCCGGAGAGCACCGAGGATCTGGTGCCGGTGATCGCCAGGGAGACCGCGCGGCTGCGCGAGCTCGTCGACGACCTGCTGATGCTCGCCCGCACCGACGACGCGACCGACCGGCCGTCGCGCACCGAGGTCGATCTCGACGACATCGTCCGCGCCGAAGCGGAGCGGGTCCGCGCCGAGTGCGCGCTGGACGTCGAGGTCCGGGCCGGGCCGGCGAAGGTGCGCGGCAGCGAGGCCCAGCTGCGGCGGGCGGTGCGGAACCTGGTCGACAACGCGCGCGGGCACGCGCGCTCGCACATCCGCGTCGCCAGCTCGGTGCGCGGCGATCTCGCCGTCGTCGAGGTGAGCGACGACGGCCCGGGCGTCGGGGAAGGCGACCGCGAGCGGATCTTCGAGCGGTTCGTCCGGCTCGACGCGTCGCGGCAGCGCGGGCACGGCGGCACCGGGCTGGGCCTGCCGATCGTGGCGGGCATCGCGGCCCGCCACGGCGGCCGGGCGCGCTGCGCCGCGTCGGAGGAGCCGGGCGCGCGGTTCGTGCTGGAGCTGCCGGTGCTCGAACTGCCGGAGGAGGAGTAGTGCGCCTGCTGATCGTGGAGGACGAGCGCGAGTTCGCGGAGACGCTGCGGCGCGGCCTGGTCGCCGAGGGGTTCACCGTTGACGTCGCGCACACCGGACGCGAGGGGCTCTGGCGGGCGACCGAGCAGGAGTACGACGTCGTCGTGCTCGACATCATGCTGCCCGAGCTGTCGGGCTACGAGGTGCTCAAGCGCCTGCGCGCGGCCGAGAACTGGACGCCGGTGCTGATGCTCACCGCGAAGGACGGCGAGTACGACGAGGCCGACGCGTTCGACCTCGGTGCCGACGACTACCTGTCGAAGCCGTTCTCCTTCGTCGTCCTCATCGCCCGGCTGCGCGCGCTGCTGCGCCGGGGCGCGCCGGCCCGTCCGGCCGTGCTGGAGGCGGGCGACCTGCGGCTCGACCCGTCCGCCCGGACCGTCCACAGAGGACAACAGCGGATCGAGCTGACCGCGCGCGAGTTCGGGCTGCTGGAGTTCCTGCTGCGGCGGCCGGGCACCGCGCTGACGAAGAACGAGATCCTCGGCCACGTCTGGGACGCGCACTACGACGGCGACGAGAACGTCGTCGAGGTGTACATCGGGTACCTGCGGCGCAAGATCGACGTCCCGTTCGGCACCCGCACCATCGAGACGGTCCGGGGCGTCGGGTACCGGCTCGTGGACGTTACTCGATCGTAATCTTCCGCGCGGAATCGGTGAATTGGTTCCGCTGGGCGTCCCGGTACTGGTCCGTTCGTCGCCGCGGATTGCCGCAGATCGCCCAGCCGTTCCCGCGAATCGGTGAAAAATACCGTGCCGTAGCTCATCTGCGGGCGGTTGTGCCCGTTGCTACGGTGGGCACCCACCCGAGACCAGGAAAGCGATGACGGAATCGCCAGAACCGTTCCTTGCGCAAAACAACAATCTACCGGAAGACTCCGGGAAATCCGTTTCCCGGCTTCGCGCCGCCGACGCCATCCGGGAAGCGACGACCCAGTTCGGCGTGGTCACGGGGCTGGCCCTGCACGCCGTGACCGGGCTCCGGACCCGCGCCGACGGCGGCTGGTCCGTGCTCGTCGACGTCGTCGAGCTGGCCCGGATCCCGGACTCCACCAGCGTGCTGGCCACCTACCGGGTGGACCTCGACGCCGCGGGCGAGCTCACCGCGTGCGAGCGGCTGCGACGGTTCACCCGCGGCGCCACCGATTCCTGAAAGGGAGTGTGACACGATTGGCCGCTTCGTCCGATTCATTGGCGGACATTCTGGAACGCGTGCTCGACAAGGGCGTCGTGATAGCCGGTGACATCGGCGTCAGCGTCGTCGACGTCGAATTGCTGACGCTGCGGATCCGGCTGTTCATCGCTTCGGCGCAGACCGCCCGGGAAATGGGGATGGACTGGTGGACGAACGACCCGTTCTTCTCGCCGAACGCCCAGCGTGAAGAGCTGGCGGCCCGCGTCGCCGAACTGGAGGCCCGGCTGCCGGCGCCGAGCGGGACGGGGGAACAGCGGTGAGCGAGTGGCTGTGCGCGTACGCGATCACGCGCAACCGTCCGTCCACTTTGGACATCGGCGCGCCGCGGCTGATCGGCTACCGCGACCTCGGGGTCGTCGTCTCCGAAGTGACTCCCGAGCGCTTCGACCGGATCGACACGCTCGACCCGGTCGACGGCACGCTCGCCGAGCTGGCCCGCGAACACGACGCCGTCGTGCGCGCGGTGTTCCGGCACGAACCCGTGCTGCCGCTGCGGTTCGGCACGGTCCTCGACGGCGAAGACGCCGCGCGCCGGCTGTTGGAGGCCGCCTACGACCAGGCCCGCGACTGCCTCGACGAAGTGGCCGGGCACCGCGAGTGGGGCGTCCGGGTGCGGCACGCCGAGCCCACGACGGCCCGCCCGGACGCGGCGGGCCTGACGGGCACGCAGTACCTCGTCCGCCGGCGGGAACGGCTGAAGGCGATCCAGCGCGGCCGCGAAGACGTCGTCAAGGTGGCCTCGGGGCTGGCAACCGCGCTGCGCGGGCACGCCGCCGACAGCATGGAGCGGGCCCGGCCGCACGGCGTGCTGGCCAACACGGCCTACCTGGTCGCGAAGGGGCAGGAAGCGGCGTTCCACGCGGAGTTCGAGTGGTTCGCCCGCGAGCTGCGCCAGGCCGGCGCGACGGTCGAGACGTCCGGCCCGTGGCCGCCGTACTCGTTCACCGACGTCGAGCTCGGGGTGACGGCGGATGGCTGACGCCGTCGAGTCCGTCGCCGACCTGCTCGACCGGGTGGTGCACCGGGGTGCCGTCGTGACCGGCGACGTGATCATCTCGCTCGCCGGCATCGACCTGGTGCGGCTCGACCTGCGGCGGCTGCTGCTCGGGCTCGAAGAGTGAGCGAGCCCGTCCGGATCCCCGCCGACGCGGGACGCGGGCTCGGCCACCTGGTCGTCACCGTGCTCGACATCCTCCGCGAAGTGCTCGAACGCCAAGCCCTGCGGCGCCTCGACGCCGGATCCCTCACCCCCGCCCAGGTCGAAGACCTCGGCCAGGCCCTGATCGCGCTGGAGCTGCGGTTCGCCGAGATCCGCGCGGCCCTCGACGAAAGGATCTAAGTGACCAGACCGGGACAGACCGGCGGCGGACTCGCCGACACGCTCGACATCCTGCTCGACAAGGGTCTCGTGATCGACGCTTCGGTGCGGGTGTCGGTGATCGGGATCGAGCTGCTGGCGATCGAGGCGCGGATCGTGATCGCCAGCGTCGACACCTACATCCGCTACCTGGAAGCGATGCAGCGCCTGCAGAACACGACCGTGCCCGGGCAGA
Organism: Amycolatopsis sp. NBC_01488; assembly: GCF_036227105.1. NCBI lineage: Bacteria > Bacillati > Actinomycetota > Actinomycetes > Pseudonocardiales > Pseudonocardiaceae > Amycolatopsis > Amycolatopsis sp. NBC_01488. The sequence goes on from NZ_CP109434.1 coordinate 3,109,148, forward strand.
TCTCGCAGGGGCTGGGGCAGACGACCGGGCTGATCCCGCCCCCGCCACCCACGCCCGCGGTGGCGGTGCCGGTGGAGCCGGCCGTCCCGGTCGACCAGCCGTGACGCTGCAGCTCTACGGCGTCGTGCGGGCCGGGCACCCGAGGGCACCGCGGACGGTGTGCTGGGACGACCTGGCGATGGTCGTCGGCGATCCCGAGCCCGACCCGGCGGTGCACCTGGCGGTGGTCTCCGCGCTCGTCGAGGGCGGCCCGGTGCTGCCGGTCCGGTTCGGCACCGTGGCCGACGACGAGGACGCCGTCCGCACCGAGGTGCTGGCTCCGGCCGCCGGCGAGTACCGCGCCGATCTCGACCGGCTCGACGGGCTGGCCGAGGTGCACGTCTGCCTGCGGTTCACCGAGCCCGGCTCGCCGTGGCGCTCCGCGCGGTCCGACGTGCTGCTGAGCGAGGTCGCCGAGCGCGCCCGCGATTCCGTGGCGCTGCCCGCCGGGGAGAGCGCCGACGAGCGGTGGGCGTTCCTGGTCGGGCTGGGCGACCTGCTCGTCGTCCGCGACGCGGTCACCGGGCTCACCCGCGGCGGCGGCGTCCAGGCCGACTGGGTCGGGCCGCTGCCCGCGTACAGCTTCCTGGAGCGGCGGACCTGCACGCGGTGGAGCTGGTGAGCGACGGCGGAACAGTCGCTGAACACTCCTTTCGGGACTGGCCGCGGTGGCTCGCGGTCGGCGATCCTGGCCGCGTGGGCACCAGTGAAGTCGCGGCGCTCCCGCGCGCGTTCGGCGGGCCCGGCTCCGGGCCGGGCCAGTTCCGCGCGCCGTCGGGCATCGCCGTCGACGTGCGCGGACGCGTGTGGGTGGCCGACACCGGCAACGACCGAGTGCAGGCGTTCACCCGCGACGGCGCGCTCGTGCGCGTGCTCGCCGGCCGGCTCAAGGCGCCGGAAGGGGTCGCGGTCGACGCGGCGGGCAACGTCTACGTCGCCGACACCGGCAACCGGCGTGTGGTGCAGTTCTCGTGGTGGGGCGGGTTCGTGCGCGAGTTCGGCGACCTGGTCCGGCCGCGCGGCGTCGCGCTGGACCGGGCCGGGCGGCTGCTGGTCGACGACACCGGCCGCGTAGCGCGGTTCGACACCCGCACAGGCACGGCGCTGTCCGACACGGCCGAGCCGATCAGCTCACCGCGTGACGTCGCCGACGACGGCCTCGGCGGAGTCTGGGTCGCCGAAACCGGCAACCACCGCATCGTCCACTTCGGAGCGTCCGCCTAGGGAGGCCGGCCGAGCCTCAGCTGCCGGCCAGAGCGCGGGCGAGGAGAGGCAGCAGGCGGTCCCAGTGAAGCAGCAGCGCGGCGGGGTCGAAGGCGTCGGTGTCGGACATCGTGAAGCCGTGGAAGGTACCGGGGTAGATCTCGGACGTGTAGTCGACACCCGCCGCGTCCAGGGTCTGGTTGAGCTCGTCGAGAGCGGCCGGCGTCACGTCGGTTTCGGCGTGGCCGAAGTGGGCCCGGGCGGTGAGCCGGTGCAAGGCGTCTGGCCCGGCAGCGCCCACCGGGGCGTGAAACGCGGCGAGGGCGGCCACCTGCCCCGGGTGGGCCGCGGCGGTGCGCGTCGCCAGAAGGCCGCCGATGCAGTAGCCGGTCACCGCGACCGGTCCGGCGCCGACCTCGGGTTGCGCGGTGAGGAACCGGAGGTAGGCATCGGCGTCACGCAGCACGCGTTCGGTGGTGTGCGCCTCGATCAAGGGCATCAGCCGGGCGAAGATCGCGGGCCTGGCTTCCTCCCCGATGTACTCGGGGAGGTCGATCACCGGGGCCGGGCCGTTCCGGTAGAAGATGTTGGGGACGAGCACGTAGTACCCGTGACCGGCCAGTTCCCGGGCCATGTCCCGCAGCACGGGCCGGATACCGAAGCCGTCCGGGTACATCAGCACTCCTGGGTGCCGCCCGTCGTCGTCGGGGAAGGCGGCGAAGGCGTCGGCCTCGCCGTCCGCGGTGGGAATCTGCAGCGTCTTGGTGAGCGATGTCGTCCCGGTGTTCATCGCCCCACAGGATAGGGCCGCGGGAGGAACAGCACCGCCTAGTTTTTCGAGATCGCGGCCGTCGCGCGGACGACGGCGGTGCAGCGGTTCTCGACGTACTCGAGCCCGCCTTCTTCGGCGATGCGGCGCGCTTCGGCGGAGACGATGCCCTGCTGCAGCCACAGCGCCTTCGCACCGATCTCGACGGCTTCGCGGGCGATGCCCGGCGCCTCGGCGGACGGCCGAAAGACATCCACGACATCGACCGGCTCCGGGATGTCCTTCAGCGACCGGTAGACCTTCTGGCCGAGCAGCTCGGTGGCGCTCGGGTGCACCGGGATGATCCGGAAGCCGTGTGCCTGCAGGACCGCCGGGACGCCGTGCGCGGCCTTGGCCGGGTCCCGGCTCAGGCCGACGACGGCGATGGTCTTCGCGCTCTCGAGGATCTCTTCTGCCTTCATGTGGGGGGAACGCCCGCCGGGCCTCAAAGCTTCCAGAGCCGCAGGCCACGGACGCGGTAGACCGGCCAGATCACATGCCACGGCTTGCGGCGGGCGAAGGTCGCGGCGCAGGTGAGGATGTTGCGAGCGGACGTCGTCGCGACCTCGTGCCGGTCCTCCCAAACCGCGCCCTTGGCCCCGATCGCGATGCGGAACACCGTCAGCAGGCCGCGGCCCTGGAGGTCGTACTTCGCACCGGTGTCCCCGGAGCCGGGAGCCAGTTCGGCGATCTCGGCGCCGAACGCGCGGGCCGCCTGCGGCGCCACCTCGGCCGGAACCACGCCGACACTGCGCATGATCGCCTTGCCGTGCAGACGCCGCGCGTAACGGTGCAGGAGCGAGCGCTCCCACCACGGCAGCAGGCGCTGGTGCGCCAGCAGCGCGGCGCACTCGCCGTGCCCGATCGCGAAGATGCTCGTCAGCTCGTCGTAGGCGCCGTTCGTCGCCGGCTCGTTGAGGTGCAGCCGCACTTCGAACCGCGTGCGCGCGGTGAGCTCGTCGAGCTGTTCGCGGTGGTCGAGCCGCGCCTTCGCGCGAGAGAGCGTCCAATCGGACATGGGACCTCCAGGCGTCGCGCACAGGCTAAACGGCGCGCGGCGCCCGGAACACGCTTTCAGCCGATCTTCTCGCCGTACATCTTGCCGAGCGGGTCGGAGATCAGCTCGACGCGGGCACCGTCCGGATCGGACAGGTAGATGGACGTCTTGCTCTCCAGCAGGTACCGCACGCCGGCCTCGTCGAGCTTGTCCTTGATCGCGCTCCACCGATCGGGCGTGACGGACAGGGCCAGGTGGTGCAGTCCACCGAGGACTTCCGCGTACGGGCCGAGGTCCAGGCCGGGCAGGTCGAAGAAGGCGACCGCGTTGCCGTTGCCGACGTCGAAGAAGAAGTGGCTGGAGCCGGGGTAGTCGCGGTTCTCGATCAGCTCGGTGAGCGGGAAGCCGAGGATGTCCTGGTAGAACTCGATGGTCCGCTCGACATCGCTGGAGATCAGCGCGGTGTGGTGGATGCCGCGCCCGTTCGTGGCCGGTCGTTCGGCGGCCGGGCGCAGGTGGCGCTCGCGCAGCTCGTCGCGGATTTCGGCGAGCTTGGCGACCTCGGCCTGGGTCGGTGCCATGTCCCTCACGTCCCTTCCTGGTGGTGGCGACAACGCTACGCGCCATTTATCTCGCGCGCAAGAGATTGTCTGGCGAGAGTTCCGCTGGACGGAACATCGAGGCTTGTGCGCGAGGGTGCCCGCACGGCAGAGTCGCCGGAGTGGACGTCAGCAAGGTGCAGGAGGCCGCCGCCGTACTGGCGCGGGCCTATGCGACGCGCGAACCGATCGAGCCGCTGATCAAGACCTACCCGGACGCGGGGGTCGAGGACGCGTACCGGATCCAGCAGGAGCAGGTGCGGCAGTGGGTCGAGGGCGGGGACGCCGTCCGCGGGCACAAGGTCGGGCTCGCGTCCGCCGCGATGCAGCGGCAGATGGGGGTCGACCAGCCCGACTACGGGCACCTCACCGGCAGCATGTTCCACCTCGAGCACCAGCCGATCCCGACGTCGGCGTTCCTGCAGCCGCGGATCGAGCCGGAGATCGCCTTCGTGCTCGGCTCGGCCCTGCGCGGCCCCGGCGTCACGGTCGCCGACGCGGTGCGCGCGGTCGACTTCGTGCTGCCGTCGCTGGAGATCGTCGACTCGCGGATCCAGGACTGGAAGATCTCGCTGTTCGACACGATCGCCGACAACGCGTCGTCGGGTGGGGTGGTGCTGGGCAGCAGCCCGACCGCGCTGCGCGACGCGGACCTGCGGCTGGCCGGCTGCGTGCTCTACCAGAACGGTTCGGTGGCGGCGACGGGCGCGGGCGGCGCGGTGCTCGGCTCGCCGCTGAACTCGCTGGTCTGGCTGGCGAACACGGTCGGCCCGCTCGGCGTCACGCTCGAACCCGGACACGTCGTGCTGCCGGGGTCGATGACCCGGGCGATCCCGGTGTCGCCGGGCGACACGGTCGTCGCGACCATCGCCGGCCTCGGCAGCGTCACCGCGGTGTTTTCGGAGGAATCGTGAACGTGCGTGAGGCAGCCGCCGCGCTGCTGGGAACGGTTTCGGAGCGGTCCCCGCTCTCGGAGGAGTGGCCCGGGCTGGACGTCGACACGGCGTACGCGATCCAGGACGAGGCCCTCCGCCTGCGGCGGGCCCGCGGCGAGACGCTGGTCGGGCTGAAGCTGGGCCTGACGTCCCGGGCGAAGCAGCAGCGGATGGGCATCGATTCGCCGTTGCTGGCCTGGCTGACGGACGCGATGGTGCTGCCCGCGGGAGTTCCCGTGCCGCCGTTGATCCACCCGCGCGCCGAGCCGGAACTGGTCTTCGTGCTGGGTGCGCGGCTGGCGGGCCCCGGCGTCACCGCGGCTACGGCGCTCGCGGCGGTCGACCGCGTGTACGGCGGCATCGAGGTCATCGACAGCCGGTACACGGACTACCGCTTCACGCTCCCGGACGCCGTCGCGGACAACGGCTCGTCGGCGTACTTCGGCGTGGGTCCGGTGGGCCTGCCGCCGTCGGCTTTGGATCTGTCGCTGGAAGCGGCGCTGCTGGAGGTCGACGGCCAGATCGTCGACACAGCGACGGGCGCGGCGGTCCAGGGCCACCCGGCCGAAGCCCTGGCACTGGCGGCGAACGCCCTGGCCGCGCGCGGCTTGGCCCTGGAGCCGGGCTGGCTGGTCCTGACCGGCGGCATGACGGACGCAGTCCCGCTCCGCCCCGGCTCCCGCGTCGCGGCCCACTTCTCCCACCTGGGCTCGATCACCCTCTCGTCCTGACCGCGTGATGCCCCTTCAATCACGCGAGATGCGCGTCCAATCACGCGAGATGCGCGTCCAATCACGCGAGTTACGCGCTCAATCACGCGAGATCGGAGTTTCCGCACGGGCCGCGATGCGCCTGATGCCCTTGACCACCCGCGGCCAGACCGCGCGGGGCAGGTCGTGGCCCATGCCGGGGACGACGTCGAGGTCCGCGCCCGGGATGGCGCGGGCCGTCGCTCGGCCGCCGGAGACGTGGACCAGCGGGTCGCGGGCGCCGTGGACCACCAGCGCGGGCACCCGCACCTTGCGCAGCTTCGGCGCGCGGTCGCGCTCGGCCATGATCGCCGCGAGCTGACGCAGCGTGCCGCCCGGGTGGACGCCGCGGTCGAACGTGCGCTCGGCGCGCTCCCGCATGCGCGGCTCGTCGAACGGGTAGCCCGGCGAGCCGATCAGCCGGAACGTCCGGACGAGCATCTCGACGTAGGCCGCGCGAGTGCGTGGCGGTGCGCTGAGCAGCATCGACATCGCCCTGCCGCTCGGCCGCCCGACCAGCCGCCCGCCGGTGCTGGACATGATCGACGTCAGCGACAGCACCCGCTCGGGGTGCCGGATGGCCAGGGTCTGCGCGATCATCCCGCCCATCGACGCGCCGGCGACGTGCGCGGCCGGGATGCCCAGCGCGTCCAGCAGCCCGGCGGCGTCGGCGGCCATGTCCGCGAGCGAGTACGGCGCGCGGTGCAGCAGGTAAGCCTGCGCGAGGTTGGCGTCGCCGCGCATGCGGCTCGACCGTCCCGAGTCGCGGTTGTCGAACCGGATGACGTGAAACCCTTGTGCGGCAAGGGTTTCACAGAACTCTTCGTCCCACCAGATCATCGGCGCGCCGAGCCCCATGACGAGCAGCAGCGGCCGCCCGCCCGCTTCGCCGAACGTCTCGTGGCACAGCTCGACGCCGCCGACCTGCGCGACGCGCTCCGCCATCAGGCCTCCCGGGTGTGCTCGGCGGCCAGCTTGGTGAGCTCGGCCAGCGCGTCGTGCAGGTGGTCGATCAGGTCCCAGACGTCCGGGATCAGCTCGCGGCAGGCGACCAACCCGAAGTCCAGCTTGCCGTCGTAGGACATCACGGTGATGTTCAGGCCGCCACTCGCGTCGGTGATCGCGGACACCGGGTAGTTCGCGAGCAGCCGCGCGCCCGCGAGGTACAGCGGGCTCTGCGACCCGGGGACGTTCGACACGACGAGGTTCACGACGGGCGCGGTCGCGCCGAGGAAGCGCATGGTGGCGCGGGCGGCGAGCCCGCCGAGCGCGGCCGGGAGCATCCCGCTGAAGTCGACCAGCCACGACGCCGGCAACGGCTGGTAACGCTGTTTCGCGGCGACCATCGCGCTGGTGACCTCGGCCAGCCGCGCGGCGGGGTCGGCGAGGTGCGTCGGCAGCGGCGCGAGCATGACGGAGACCTGGTTGCCGGCGTCCTTCGCCTGCTCGGGCGTCCGGACCGACAGCGGGACGAGCGTGACGAGCGGCTGGTCGGGCAGCGCGTCGTGGTCGACGAGCCAGCGGCGCATCACGCTCGCGCACAACGCCATCACCACGTCGTTCACCGTGACGCCGAAGGCGTTCTTGACGTGCTTGACCTCGTCGAGGGGCAGCGAACCGTACGCGAACCGGCGGTGCGGGCTGATCGGACCGTTGAACGGCGTGGCCGGCGCGACGAGCCGCGGCCGGTCGGCCTCGTGACGGCCGGAGCCCTGACGGGTGACGCGGTCGAGCACGCTGCCGGCCTTCGCGAGCAGCCCGACGCCGGGGTAGCGGCCGAGGCCCGGCACTTCGTCGACGTGCTGCAGCAGTTTCGGTACCTGCAGCGCGGCTTTGACGGGGTGCAGCGCGAGCTTCCGCACGCCGTTGAGGGCGAGGGCGACCGGGGGCGGGATGGGCTCCTTCTGCGGTTTCTTCGGCGGTTCGGTGCTCTTCGGCTCGGCGGTGGTGTCCATCAGGACGCCGATGAGCTCGGCTCCGGAGACGCCGTCGATCGCGCTGTGGTGGACCTTCGTGTAGACGGCTTTGCTGCCGTCTTGCAGGCCGTGGATGAGATAGGCCTCCCAGAGCGGCCGCCGCCGGTCGAGCGGCCGCGCGGTGAGCCGCGCGATCTGTTCGGCGAGCTGCCGTTCGTCGCCCGGCGCGGGCAGGGCGATCTCGCGGACGTGGTACTCGAGGTCGAACTCGGGATCGTCGATCCAGTAGGGGTGGTCGAGCCCGAGCGGCACGGACAGCAGCCGCCAGCGCAGCGGTTTCGCGAGGTGCAGCCGCGAGCCGATGAGTTCGCGCAGGCCGTCGAGGGTGAGCTTGCGCTCCGGAGTGGTCGACGGGTCGAGGATCGAGAGGCCGCCGACGTGCCCGGTCGTGGTGGTCGACTCGGCGTTGAGGAACTGCACGTCCAGGGCGGTGAGCTGACGCATCGGGCCTCCTCGGGCTCGGCAGGCCAGTCTGCCCCGCGCGGGTCGGCGGGGTAAATCCGCTGGCCGGGTGCGCGGCGCCACCCGCTCACGGGGGATCCCGCTCACCCGCACCGGTGATCCGGCGGCGGTGGCGAGACTGCCGGGGTCAGGACGATTCAGCCACGGAGTCTTCGACGGCGGCCGCGCATCGGCGGCAGGGTGGGTGGGGCGGCGCGTGGTCGCTGGCCGCGCCAGGGGAGCGTGGATTGGGACGTATGGCTGCGGGTGGGCAGTGGGTGGGGGCGGGTGTTCGACGGGTGCGTGTCGGGGGCGATGTGGGCCGGGGTGCGTGGTCGGTTGTGGCGCTGGCGGCGGGAGCGCAGTAGGGGGCCCGCCTGCGACTAGGGCGATGCTGCCGAGTCCACATTGGACGGCCAGTGGGCCTTCACTGCGACCTACCCGGTGTTCCCCCTGTGGGGCGTGGCGCTGCTCGTGGCGACGGCAGGCTATCGCGCGACGACGCCGTGTCCGGTGTGCCTGTGACGCGCGGCGCGGGCACGTCCGCGAACGCGCGCGCCTGGATTTCGTACAGCTCGTGGTACGTCCCGCCCGCGCGGATCAGCTCTTCGTGGGTGCCCTGCTCGATCAGCCTGCCCTTCTCCAGCACCAAGATCCGGTCCGCCGAGCGGATGTTGGCCAACCGGTGCGTCACCAGGACCGTCGTGCGGCGGCCGCGGTGGGACGTGCTCGCGTGCTGGAGGCCGGCGAACACCCGGGCCTCCGCGCGGGCGTCGAGCGCCGCTGTGGGTTCGTCGGCCACCAGGACCGACGCGTCGCGGTAGATGCCGCGGGCGATGCCCATGCGCTGCCACTGGCCGCCGGAGAGGTCCTGGCCCTCGTCGAACTTCTTCGACAGCATGGTCTTCTCCTTGGCGGGCAACGACTCGATCACCTCGTCCGCACCCGAGTAGCCCACCGCGTCGCGCCACGCCCGGCCGCCGGGGTCGGTGCGGCCGAGGCGGCCCACCGTGATGTTGTTCGCCGCCGTCATCGGCCATTCCGCGGGTTCCTGCGCGATGACCGCGATGTTCGCGTGCACCGACGCGGGGTCGGCGTGCGCGAGGTCGACGTCGTCCCAGCGCACCACGCCTTCGTCCGGCGGGTAGAGCCCGGTCAGCAGCTTGCCGAGGGTGGTCTTGCCCGACCCGTTCTCGCCGACGAGCGCCACCACCTCGCCACGCCGGATCGTCAGCGAGATGTCCCGCAGCGCGGGCTTTTCCTGGCCGGGGTAGGTGAAGGTGACGCCCTCCAGGCGGATCTCGGCCGGGTCGGCGGGCGCGGACACGGCCGTCGGCGGCGGCTGCCGCTTCACCGACTCGACGAGCAGCTGGTGGTAGAACCCGATGTAGAACGAGTCCTCGTACAGCGAGTTGACCGCGCGCATGGTGTTGGACAGCGCCGTCGACGCCGTGCGCATCGCCAGCACCGCCGTGCCGGCCAGCGCCAGCTCCATCCCGCCGGAGTAGAGCAGCCAGCCGAGCACCAGGTACGCGACGGCGGTGCCGAACCCGGCCGCCGCCCGGCCGGTGGTGCGCACCAGGTTGCTGCGGTGCGCGAGCCGGACCTCTTCCCGCATCAGGCTTCGCGAGATGCGCCGGTACTCGCCGAGCAACGGCTCCTGCAGCGTCAGCGCGTGCCGTTCGAGGGCCATCGACCGCCAGGTGGCGACCTCCTCGACGACCGACTTGCGGATGTTGCGCCCGACCGTGTCGAGGAAGTGCCGGTAGTTCAGCTTCGCGATGCGGGCGGCGGCCCAGCCGTCGGCCGCCGCGGCAAGCAGCAGCACCGGCGCCAGCCACGGGTTGAGCAGGCCCGCGGTGAGCATCGCCGCCGCCAGCGAGATCGCCGACGACGTCAGGTCGGCCACCCGGCGGAGGCTGGTCTCGATCGAGCGGACGCCGAACCGTGCGCCCTGCCTGGCCAGCTCCCGGAAGTCCGCGTCCTCGAAGGCGATCAGCCCGACGCGCACGACTGCCGCCGTCACCGCGTCGTCCGCCGTCGCGGTGACGCGCGGCCGCAGCGCGCCTTCGACGGCCGCCACCGCCGCGTCGAGCAACGCGCGCGCCGCGTACGAGCCCATGACGACCGCGATCGCCGGCAGCGACTGCAGCACCCGCTCCGGCGTCGGGCCCTGTTCGAGCAGCGCGGTGAAGACGTTCGCCGTGGCGAGCAGCCCGAACGCCGTGACGCAGCCCGATACGACGTGGACGAGGCCGGCCAGCAGCGTCAGCCGCGGCGACGTCCGCCAGGCCAGCCGGAGCACGACGGCGATCGCGGCCGGCAGCGCGCGCACGGCCTGGCCGAACCCGGCGTTGACGACGCGTTCGTCGACGCGCGCCCATTCGGGCATCTTCACGTTCTCGACCCCGATCAGCGGGGGCGAGTCCTGGGGCGGTTCGGCAGGTCTGCGCACGCTTTCATCTCTACTCCGGGGGTCCGACAGTTTTGGATCTCCGCACCGCCGGAGGGCCCGGTGGACGGGCGTCGAAGCTAGGCCGTTCGGGTGAAAGTAATCGTTTTCTCTGGGCCTCCGACAGCATCGGGGACACACTCGCTGCAAGGCGCGAAAACCAGCAAGACCGAATAACTAATAACTGTTGCGTAATTGACCCAGCGCTGGATCGCCGGTGTCGGCGGGTCCGCGAATGTGGTGGCAGAGACCGGAAACAGGTGACGTCCTCGTGCCAGGGGGGAGGGGCGTCGCCTGTTTCCTCCTACCCCTTTTCCCGCGTGTACCGCGCACGCAGAAATGGGCTGAATTCGCGGTCTTCGCCCATCTTGACGTCGATTTCGTGCGTCAGGGTGTCGCCGTCCGGCGTGAGGTGGTGCCGGGCCACCCCCCGAGCGGTCTTCTTCTCCAGGACGAGCGTGCCGCCGGCCCAGTCGCCGCGAGCCGGCGACTCGGGCGGGAAGCCGTAGCTGTCGAAGCCGTACCAGAGCGTTTCGCCGGTCCGCGGGTCGACGGTGAAGACGTTGTGCCCCAGGAACTCCGAATCGTCTTCGCGGCGCTGCCGGTAGTGCTGGATCAGCGCGAAACCGTTGAGCGCCAAGCGGTATTCGCAGCGAGCGTGCGCGGTCGAGGCCGGTGCCCACGGCGCAGCGGCGAGATCTTCGGTGCCGGCCCAGTCGCCGGCGAAGGCCTTCAGGGCGTCGTGTGCGGGCCCGAGGGCGGGCATGTCCATGGTTGTCTCCATTTCGACAGGTACCTGTCGATGTGCGAGACTAGCACGCATGCGGTCCCTTCGAGCCGAGACGTTCACCCAGGTGATCGACGCCGTCTTCGCCTGCAACGGCGGTTTCTTGGCCGCGGGCGACGCGCTGACGGAGCCGGTCGGCCTGACGGCGGCGCAGTGGCAGGTCCTCGGCTTCCTCGAGGACGGCCCGGCGACCGCCGCGGAGGTGGCACGCCGCCGAGGGCTGCGCCGGCAGAGCGTGCAGGAGACGGTGAACCGCTTGCTGCGCAACGGAATGCTCGACCGCCTGCCGAACCCGGCCGACGCGCGGGCGCCGCTGCTGTCGTTGACGCGGCGGGCGAAGGGGGCGATGCGCGAGCTGGGGGCGGCGCAGGCCGCCTGGGCGGAGAACGTGGCGGAATCGGTGTCCCAGGAGGATCTGGAGACGACGTTGCGGACGTTGCGACGGCTGCGCGAGATCCTCGCTTGAGGCTTACTTCGCCACGCCGGGACCGGGGAGCGGGTCGATGTCGCGGGCGTGCATCGACTCGCCGCAGTGGGTGCAGCGCAGGTCGACGGTGGTGATCTCGCCGCACGCGTGGTGCCGGTAGAGCACCGGCGGGCCGGCCTCTTCCGCGAGCCACTTGTCACCCCAGCGGGTCATGACCATCAGCATGTCCACCAGCTCGGTGCCCTTTTCGGTGAGGAGGTACTCGTAGCGCGGCCGCCGGTCGTACGGGCGTCGTTCGACGATGCCCTGGTCGACGAGGTGGTGCAGGCGCTCGGTGAGGACCTTGCGCGAGATGCCGAGATCGGCCTGGATCTGCTCGAAGCGGCTGATCCCGACCCACACGTCCCGCAGGATCAGCGGGGACCACGGCTCGCCGATGACGTCGAGGGTGCGCGCGATCGAGCACGCGGCCAGGTCGCTGAAGTTCGTGCGCTGCATGAGGCCACTTTAGCACTCGGGGTTCCCTTAAGGAACTTGGACTGCTACGGTTCTGGAGTCTCCTCAAGGAATGCAGGAAGGATCGCAGCGATGAGCAAGGTCTTCAGCGCCCACGCGGTGTCGGTGGACGGGTACATCACCGGCCGCGACGCCGGCCCGGGGCACGGTCTCGGCGACGGCGGGACCCTCTTCGACTGGTACACCGACGGTGACACGCAGAGCCGGGTGTTCGACTTCTTCAAGCTCAGCGAACCGAGCGCCCGCGTGTTCGACGGCCTCGCCGGTCGCGTCGGCGCGGTCGTGGCCGGCCGCACCACCTATGAGGATTCGGATCACTTCGGCGGCGGCAGCCCGCACCCGGGCGCCCCGCTCTTCCTGGTCAGCCACCGCCCGGCGCCTGAGCTGACCGACCGGCAGACCCTGGTGGGCGACATCAAGGAAGCCATCGAGGCCGCGCGTGAAGCCGCGGGCGGGAAGGACGTCGGCCTCATGGGCGGCGGCGTCCTGACCGCGGCGCTGGCGGCGGGGCTCGTCGACGAGATCGTCCTCCACCAGGTGCCGATCCTGCTCGGCGCCGGCCGGCCGTTCTTCCGGGAGCTGCCTTCGCACGTACGGTTGCGGCTCGTCGAAGCCGTTCCCGCGCCCGGTGTCACCCACCTCCACTACGCAGTCGCCTGACCCCTCGACCCGAAGGAGATCACCATGCTCAACGCCGACGTCCGTCGAATCGTCGCCACCACCGCGATCGGCCACCTCGCCACCCTGCTGCCCGACGGCGCGCCGCACTCCGTCCCGGTGTGGGTCGACCCGCAGGGCGACCACATCGCGATCATGACCGGACCGGACTCGGTCAAGGCCCGCAACCTCCGCCGCGACCCGCGGGTGGCGCTCTCCCTGACCCCGGTGGACAACCCGTTCGAGCCCGTGGTCATCCGCGGTCGCGTGGTCGAATGGATCGACGGGGACGCCGGCTGGGAGATCGTCGACCGGATCGCGACCAAGTACATCGGCCAGCCGTATTCGCGGGAGCAGGTGCGGGTGGTCGGGCTGATCGAGGTCGACCGGCAGAGCGTCGGAATGGGCTGACGTCAGTCCGGCTTGATGCCCAGCAGCGTGAGGAACGTGCGGAACCCGGCCGGCATGTCGACCTCCTCCGGGTCGAGGAGCCACTGCAGCTGCAGGCCGTCCAGGACCGCGATCGCGATCGGCGCCAGCTGCTCCGGCGTCGCACCCGGCGGCAGTTCGTCGCGGTGGCGTTCGAGCATCTGGGCCATGCCCGCCCGGACCCGCTCGTACCGGTCGTGGAAGTACTCGCGCGCCGGGTGGTCCTCCGTGACGCTGTCCGCCGACAGCACCGTGTAGGTCTGGACGATCCCCGGCCGGGTTGCGTTGTAGTCGACCAGGTCGGCCAGCTGGTTGACCGTCATCGCCGACTCGTCGCCCGGCGGGGCGTGCCCGAAGTGCAGCAGGTCCCACTCGTCGCGGGTCTCCAGCACCGCCGTCAGCAAGTCCTCCTTCGTGGGGAAGTAGTGCATCAGCCCTTGCTGCGTCAGCCCGACGCGGTCGGCCACCGCCGCCAGCGAAGTACCGCGATAGCCGCGTTCGGCGATCACTTCGAACGCCGCTCGGACGATGCTCGCGCGGCGGTCGGCGCCCCTGGCCCGGGTCATGATCCCGAGCCTACGGGACGAGCCGTCACGGAAGCGTAACGTTCACTACTCGCCGCCAGGTAGAGTAGTGCGCCATGAGCTTCGACGTCGACGCGCTGCTGGCCGAGCTCGACCTGGACACCAAGGCGAACCTGCTCGCCGGTCAGGACGTCTGGAGCCTGCCCGCGCTCCCGCGGATCGGACTCCGGTCGCTGGTGCTCTCCGACGGCCCGGTCGGCGTCCGCGGCGTCCGGTGGAGCCCGGACGACCCCTCGGTGACGCTCCCCAGCCCGTCGGCCCTCGCCGCGAGCTGGGACCCGCGCCTGGCCGTGCGCGCCGGCCGGCTGCTCGCGCAGGAGGCCCGCCGCAAGGGCGTGCACGTCCTGCTCGCCCCGACGGTCAACCTCCAGCGCTCGCCGCTGGGCGGCCGCCACTTCGAGTGCTACTCGGAAGATCCCCTCCTCACCGGGATGATCGGCGCCGGCTTCGTCACCGGCGTGCAGGACGGCGGGGTCGCCGTCACGGTCAAGCACTTCGTCGCCAACGACTTCGAGACCGAGCGCTTCACCGCCGACGTCCACGTCGGCGAACGCGCCTTGCGCGAGCTCTACCTCGCGCCGTTCGAGCTCATCGTCCGGCGGGCGAAGCCGTGGGGGATCATGGCCGCCTACAACAGCGTCAACGGCGTCACGATGACCCAGCACGCCGAACTGCTCAACGGCGTGCTGCGCGACGAATGGGGCTTCGACGGCTTCGTCGTCTCCGACTGGCTGGCCGCGCGCGACACCGTCGCCTCCGCCAACGGCGGCCTCGACGTCGCGATGCCCGGCCCCCGCACGGTCTTCGGCGAACAGCTCGCGGAAGCCGTGCGCGGCGGCGAAGTCGACGAAGAGGTCGTCGACGACATGGTCCGCCGCGTGCTCCTGCTGGCCCACCGGACCGGCGCGCTCGGCAGCGGCCCCGCTCCTCTTCAGTCCGATGTGGACGGTGAAGGGGTCGCGCGCGAGATCGCGCACCGGTCGTTCGTGCTGCTCAACAACGAAACCGGCCTGCTGCCCCTGCGCGAACCGCGGAGCATCGCCCTGATCGGCGCGCTCGCCGCCGACCCCAAGATCCTCGGCGGCGGCAGCGCCACCGTGTTCCCCGATCACATCGTCTCCCCTCTCGACGGCCTCCGGAAGGCCGTTCCCCCGGGCACCGACCTCGCGTTCGCCATCGGTGCCGATCCGCGGACGACGCTACCGCCGGCCACCGACAATTTCCGGCTCCGCGCGACCGCCAAGGCGGCAGACGGCACCCGATTGGCTGAATTTCCGCTCAGGGAAGCCAAGATCACCTGGATCGGCGAGCTGCCGAGCGGACTCGACCTGGCCACGCTCGCGTCCGTCGAAATCGCGGGCACGTACCTGCCGGAGCGAAGCGGCACCCACACGTTCGCCGTCACGGGCCCCGGCGACCTCCGCCTCACCGTCGCCGGCCAGACCCTCTTCGACGGCGTCAACCTGCCCGAAGGCGGGGACGTCTTCACATCGATCATGCAGGTGATCGAGCAGCGCCGGGAGGTCGAGCTGACGGCGGGCGAGCTCGTCGACGTCAGCCTGACGTACTGGATCCCGTCGGAGATGGCGGAGTTCGCGCGCGGCACCTTCGCCTGGGTCACCTTCGCGCTCGGCCACCGCGGCCCGGTCCTCGACCCCGACGCCGCGCTCGACGAAGCCGTTGCCCTGGCGGGGAAGTCCGACGTCGCGGTCGTCGTGGTCGGCACCACCGCCGAGGTCGAAAGCGAAGGCTT
Source organism: Amycolatopsis sp. NBC_01488 (assembly GCF_036227105.1). Classification (NCBI taxonomy): domain Bacteria; kingdom Bacillati; phylum Actinomycetota; class Actinomycetes; order Pseudonocardiales; family Pseudonocardiaceae; genus Amycolatopsis; species Amycolatopsis sp. NBC_01488. The sequence goes on from NZ_CP109434.1 coordinate 3,124,500, forward strand.
CGACCGGACTTCCCTCACCCTGCCCGGACGGCAGGACGAACTGGTCACCAGGGTCGCGGAGGCCAACCCGAACACCGTGGTCGTCGTCAACGCCGGTTCGCCGGTGGAGCTGCCGTGGCGCGACGACGTCGCCGCGGTGCTGCTCACCTGGTTCCCCGGCCAGGCGGGCGGCGACGCCCTTGCCGACGTCCTGTTCGGCCTCGAAGAACCCGGCGGTCGCCTGCCGACGACCTGGCCGGCGAAGCTCGAAGACGCGCCGGTCACCGACGTGACACCGGAAGAAGGCGTTCTCGAGTACGGCGAAGGCGTGTACATCGGCTACAGCGCCTACGCCGGCACAGAGACGCAACCCGCGTACTGGTTCGGCCACGGCCAGGGCTACACGACCTGGGTGTACGAAGAGCTGGACGTCTTCCCGGACGACGAAGGCGGCGCGCGCGTCCGAGTCCGCGTACGCAACTCAGGGCGGCGAAGGGGGCGAGAGATCGTCCAGATCTATCTGGCCCCGACCGAGCGCGGCGACCGGCCGCCGCGCTGGCTCGCCGGGTTCGCGAGCGTCGAAGCCGGGCCCGGCGAAGCCGTCGAGACCGACATCCCCATCCGGCCGCGGTCGGCGGAAGTCTGGCGCGACGGCTGGCAGCACATCGCCGGCGAGTACGTCCTGGAGGCTTCGCACTCCTACGCGCAGCCGCGGCTGAGCACGCGCGTCGTCCTCCAGAAAATCCGTTGACGCGCGGCGCGCGAGTCCCTAACTTCACGCAGGCACCCATGATCAGCGAAAGGAGGTGGGTCCGATGATCACGCAACCGATCACGCGCTCCCACCTCGGAACGAGGGTGCCGGGTATCTGACCGGGAGCGCGTACTCCTGGAAGGATTTCCATGACCGAACTGGTCGTGCGCCCGCTCGAAGCGGGCGAAGAAACACTGTTCACCTCCCTGCCCGACCGCGGACTCGTCGGTCGCAAGCTGCTGGGCAACGACTTCGCCGAGATGGCCGCCAAGGGCGAGTACCGGCCCGAGTGGGTCTGGCTCGCGCTGCGCGACGACGTCGTCGTGGCGCGGGCCGCGTGGTGGGGGACCCCCAAGGACGACGAGCCGATCGCGCTCGACTGGTTCGACTTCACCGACTTCGATGCGGGCGTCGAGCTGCTGAAGCGGGTGCCGCTGCGCGCGGAGTACTCCCTGACCACGCCGCCTGCCTGGCAGGACGACCCGGACGTCGCGCACGAGGTCACCATCCGCGTCGAGGCGGCCGAGAAGGCGGGCTACCGCAAGCTCGTCGAGCGCTACCGGTTCTGCTGGACGCCCGGAAACGGCCTGCCGGCCCGAACCGGCAGGCTCGTCTACCTGCCGGAACCGGACGACGACGTGATCCTCGAGGTCTTCAAGCGGGTGCACGTCGGCAGCCTCGACGCGCACGTGCGGAAGACGATCGAAGAGCACGGGCTCGACGCGGCCGCGCGCGAAGACCTCGACCTCATGCTGTGGATGCCGGCGCCGCGGGACTGGTGGCGGCTCGCGTACACGCTCGAAGGCGACCTCGTCGGGCTCACGCTGCCGAGCCGCAACGCGTACGACCCGGTGGTCGGCTACGTCGCCGTCGTGCCGGAGCACCGCGGCCACGGCTACTCGTACGACCTGGTGGTCGAGGCCACGCACGACCTCGTCGGCTACGGCGCCGAGAAGATCGTCGCGGGCACCGACGTCGGCAACGTCCCGATGGCCAAGGCGTTCGCGAAGGCGGGCTACCCGGTGACTCAGCACCGCATCGACCTCGTGTGACGCCGTCGGCGGCCGCGTCTTGCCCGGCGCGGCCGCCGCGCGGTACCGTCGCTAGAGCGATCTATCAAATCAGGGGGATGTGATGGACGTTCTGCAGGAAAAGGGGCTGACCCCGCTTCGCGCGATCCTGGGCTTCTCGCTGGTCAGCACCACGCTGCACTACACCCACAACGTCGTGCGGGCGGCGGACTACCCGCAGATCCCCGGGATCTCCGTGCTCGCCGCGCAGATCATCGTGGCGTTCGGCTGGGTGCTGTTCACGGCGTTCGGCTGGCTCGGTCACCGGGAGTACGTGCGCAAGAGCTACCCGCGGGCGCTGGCGTTCCTGCTGGTCTACTCGCTCTCCGGGCTGGCCAGCGCGGGACACTTCCTCGTCGGCGTGCCGCGGATCCCGGCGTTCTGGTTCGCCACGATCTTCACCGACTCGGCGGCCGCGCTCGCCCTCTGGGTCTTCCTCACGTGGGCCTGGGCGACCCTCAACCGGGTGACCTCGCGAGATCAAGTTTCTACACAACATTGACGTTCGTCGGAACTGTGTAGACACTCGGGTGAGTGACCACCACCACACCGGTGACCTTCGACCGCCGTCCGGACGAGTACCGCCACTGGCGCCTCCACGTCGACGGGGAGGTGGCGTGGCTGGAAATGGACGTCGACGAGCAGGGCGGCCTCGTCGAGGGCTACGAGCTCAAGCTCAACTCCTACGACCTCGGCGTCGACATCGAGCTGTACGACGCCACCCAGCGGCTGCGGTTCGAGCACCCCGAGGTGCGCGTGGTGGTGGTGACCAGCGCGAAGGACAAGGTGTTCTGCGCCGGTGCGAACATCCGGATGCTCGCCGCGTCCGAGCACCACTGGAAGGTCAACTTCTGCAAGTTCACCAACGAGACGCGCAACGGCATGGAGGACGCCACCGAGCACTCCGGCCAGACGTACGTCGCCGCGGTGAACGGCACCTGCGCGGGCGGCGGCTACGAGATCGCGCTGGCCTGCGACAAGATCCTGCTGATCGACGACAACTCCTCGACCGTCGCGCTGCCGGAAGTACCGCTGCTCGGCGTGCTGCCCGGTACCGGCGGGCTCACCCGGGTCGTCGACAAGCGGCGCGTGCGCCGGGACCTCGCCGACGTCTTCGCGACGCGCCCCGACGGCGTCAAGGGCAAGACGGCCGTCGACTGGCGGCTGGTCGACGAACTGGTGCCGCGCCAAGGGTTCCGCGAGGCCGTGGCGAAGCGGGCGCGCGAGATCGCCCGCGAGTCCGGCCGCACCGGCGAGGGCGGCATCGAGCTGACCCCGCTGGAACATCGCCATGTCGACATCGAAGTGCGCAAGGACCAGGCGACCATCACGATCAAGGGACCCGAGAACGACCCCGGTGACCTGCACGAAGAAGGCGCGAACGGCTGGTTCCTCGCGATGACCCGCGAGCTGGACGACGCCATCCTGCGGCTGCGCACCAACGAGGTCGAAGCCGGCACGTGGATCCTGAAGACCGTGGGCGACCCGGAGAAGGTCCTCGCCCACGAGCAGACGGTCCTCGGCGGGAAGGACTGGCTGGCCAACGAGATCACGCACTACTTCAAGCGCACGCTCAAGCGCCTCGACGTCACCAGCCGCAGCCTGGTCGCGCTCATCGAGCCCGGCAGCTGCTTCGCCGGGTCGCTGCTGGAGATCGCGCTGGCCGCGGACCGGCAGTACATCCTCGACGGCCCGCCGATCGACGACGAAGATTCCGACGAACGCGCCACGATCAGGCTGTCCGAAGCCAACTTCGGCGCGTTCCCGATGGGCAACGGCCTGACCCGCCTGCAGACGCGGTTCTACGGCGACGACGACCACCTCGCGTGGCTCGCGCGCGAAAAGGACCACGAGCTGAGTGCGGCCGAAGCCGTCGAACTCGGCCTGGTCACCGACGCGCCGGACGACCTCGACTGGGAGGACGAGATCCGGATCGCGCTCGAAGGCCGCGCGTCGCTGTCCCCGGACGCGCTCACCGGGATGGAGGCCAACCACCGGTTCGTGGGTCCCGAGACCATCGAGACCAAGATCTTCGGCCGGCTGGCGGCTTGGCAGAACTGGATTTTCACCCGGCCGAACGCGTCCGGGCCGGAAGGCGCGCTGCGCCGATACGGTACGGGTCAGAAGGCCGTCTTCGACAGGAAGCGGGTCTAGCGCAGATGCCCGAGAAGATCGACTACGACGCGAAGATCCCCAACAACGTCAACCTCTCCGAGGACCGGCGGCTGCAGCGTGCCCTGGAGGGCTGGCAGCCGAAGTTCATGCACTGGTGGGGCGAGATGGGCCCGACGCTGGAGACGCAGGGCGTCTACCTGCGCACCGCGGTCAGCGTCGGCCGGGAGGGGTGGGCGCACTTCGACCACGTCAACGTCCCGGACTACCGCTGGGGCATCTTCCTCGCCGAGCGCGACCCGGACCGGCGGATCGCCTTCGGGGAGCACAAGGGCGAAGAGGTGTGGCAGCAGGTGCCCGGCGAGTACCGCGCCGACCTGCAGCGGCTGATCGTCATCCAGGGCGACACCGAACCCGCGTCCGTCGAGCAGCAGAAACTCCTCGGGCTCACCGCGCCGAGCCTCTACGACCTGCGGAACCTGTTCCAGGTCAACGTCGAAGAGGGCAGGCACCTGTGGGCGATGGTGTACCTCCTGCACGCCTACTTCGGGCGCGAAGGCCGTGACGAGGCCGAAGGGCTGCTGCTGCGCAACTCGGGTAGTCCCGACGCGCCCCGCATCCTCGGTGCGTTCAACGAGGAAACCGCCGACTGGCTGGCCTTCTACATGTTCACCTACTTCACCGACCGCGACGGGAAGTACCAGCTCGGCACGCTCAAGGAGTCCTCCTTCGACCCGCTCTCGCGCACCTGCGAGTTCATGCTGAAGGAGGAGGCGCACCACATGATGGTGGGCACCACCGGCGTCGACCGCGTGGTGACCCGCAGCGCCGAGCTGATCCGCGAGCACGACACGCTCGACATCGGCCCGCACGGCGGGATCCCGCTGACCCTGATCCAGAAGTACATCAACTTCCACTACACCGTCTCGCTCGACCTGTTCGGCAGCGAGACGTCGACCAACGCGGCGAACTACTACACCGCCGGGCTCAAGGGCCGCTGGCAGGAGACCCGCCGCAAGGACGACCACAAGCTCACCGACGATGCCCGCACGCTGGAGAAGCCGGCCGAAGACGGCACCTGGACGTCGGAGGAGCTGCAGGCGATCCTGTTGCTGAACCTCGACCTGCGCAGCGAGTACGTGGCCGACTGCCAGACCGGGGTGAAGCGCTGGAACAAGATCCTCGCCGACGCCGGGATCGATCACACGTTCCGCCTGCCGCACCCTGGATTCAACCGGGAAGTCGGCATAAACTCCGGCCACCACGTCACTCCCGACGGCACCATCGTCGACGAGGCGACCTGGCAGGCCGGCAAGAGCAAGTGGCTGCCGACCACGGAGGACCTGACGTTCGTCCGCTCGCTGATGCACCCGGTGTACGAGCGGGGGAAGATCGCGAGCTGGGTGGCGCCGCCGCGGCAGGGCATCAACGGGAAGCCCTTCGACTACGAGTACGTCTACCTCACGTAGGAGGTCTGGTGGCGACAGGGTTCAATGCCGCGGAGTACCTGCTTTCGGCCGGGCACCCGGACGCGACCGCGGTCGTGTCGCCCCGGCGTTCGCTGACCTACGCCGAGCTGGCGGCCGAGTCCCGGCGCGTCGCGGGCGGGCTCGTCGAACTCGGCGTGCGGCCCGAAGAGCGCGTCATGTTCTGCATGGTCGACGACGTCGAGCTGCTCACCGGCATCCTCGGCGCGATGCTGGCCGGCGCGGTCGCCGTGCCGGTGTCCACCATGGTCACCGGCCTCGAGCTGGGCAAGATGCTGGCCGACTCACGGGCCCGCCTGCTGTGCGTGTCCGGCGAGTTCGCCGAGCAGGCGGTGACCGCGCTCGGGCTCGCGCCCGAGGTCACCGACGTCCTGCTCGACCGGTCGGACGCGGCGGGATTCGGCGTCCGGACGCACGAGTGGTCGTCACTGGCCGGAACGTTCCGAAGTGGACAGACGTGGGAGGACTCGCCCGCGCTGTGGCTGTACACGTCCGGGACGACCGGGCAGCCGAAGGGCGCGATGCACCGGCACGCCAGCATCCGCGCGGTGTGCGAGACGTACGCGCGTGGCGTGCTGGGGACGACTCCGGTGGACCGGTTCCTGTCGGTGCCGAAGCTCTTCTTCGCCTACGGGCTGGGGAATTCGTGCTTCTTCCCGCTCGGGGCGGGCGGGACGACGTTGCTCGAGCCTTCGCGTCCGACGCCGGCGTTGTTCGCCAGACGGGCTCGTGAGGAGCAGCCGTCGTTGTTCTTCGCCGTCCCGACGTTCTACGCGGCCCTGCTCGCGAGCGACGTCCCGGACGACTCGTTTTCCTCGGTGCGGCATGCGGTTTCGGCCGGGGAGCCGCTGCCCGCGTCGTTGTTCGAACGGTTCCGCGCCCGCTTCGGGCTGGAGATCCTCGACGGCATCGGGTCGACCGAGGCACTGCACATCTTCCTGTCGAACCGGCCCGGCGCCGTGCGGCCGGGCAGCACCGGCGTCCCGGTGCCGGGGTACGACGTCCAGCTCCGCGACGAGGCCGGGGCGGTGATCGACGCCGTCGGCAAGCCGGGCGAGCTGTTCGTGGCCGGGCCGTCGACGGCGACCGGCTACTGGGCCCGGTACGACGCGACGAAGCTCGTCTTCCAGGGCGAGTGGCTGCGCACCGGCGACAGTTACGTGCGGAACGAGGACGGCACTTTTTCCTGCCTGGGCCGGTTCGGCGACATGCTGAAGGCGGGCGGGATCTGGGTGTCACCGTCCGAAGTGGAGGAACGGCTGCGGCAGCACCCGGCGGTGGCGGAGGTCGCGGTCGTCGCCGCGCCGGACGCCGACGGGCTCGACAAGCCGGTGGCATGCGTGGTGGCCGCGCCCGGCTTCGCGGTGGACCCGGACGAGCTGATCGAGTTCTGCCGCGAAGGGCTCGCGGCGTTCAAGCGCCCGCGCGGCGTGGTGGAACTGGCGGAGCTGCCGAAGACGGCGACGGGCAAGATCCGCCGGAACGTCATCCGCGAGCAGGTCCGGGACGTCCTGCGGGTGGTGCCCAGCACGTGATCGACGGCTACTTCGTGGTGGACGCGCACGTCCACACGCCGCGCCTGCCGACGCTCAAGCCCGCGTGGACGCAGTGGGCGCACGACTTCGCGGGCTCGTACCCGTGGCGTTCGGTGTACTCCGCTTCGGGCGAGGTGGTCCCGTCGGCGATGGACGAGCTGATGGAGTCCGAGGGCGTCGACCGGGTGCTGCTGTTCTGCGAGTACAGCCCACGGGCGACCGGGATTCAGCCGATCGAGGACAACCTGCCTTTGGTGCGGCACAATCCTTCCCGGTTCCGGCTGGTGGCGAACGTGAACCCGTACCTGCACCATCCGGCCGCGTCGGAGGTCGAGCGGCAGCTGGACCTGGGTGCGGTGGCGGTGAAGATCCACCCGGTGCACGGCGCGTTTTCCCCGGCGGACAAGGAGCTGTACCCGGTCTACCAGCTGTGCCTTGAGCGTGGCGTGCCGGTGATCCTCCATTCGGGAACGTCGAGCTTCCCGGGTTCCCGCACCAGTTTCGGGAATCCGGAGCTGATGTCCGACGTGGTCGAGGACTTCCCTGCGCTGCAGTTCGTCTTCGCCCACGGCGGCCGTGGGTGGTGGTACGACGTGGCGGCTTTCCTCGCGTTGGCGAGGGAGAACGTCTGGCTGGACCTGGCCGGGCTGCCGCCGAAGAAGCTGCCGGAGTACTACCAGCGGTTCGATTTGGCGCGGTTGGCGGGAAAGTTCGTGTTCGGGACGGACTGGCCCGGCGTGCCTTCGGTGGCGGCGAACGTCCGGACGTTGATCGGGCTCGGGCTGCAGGAGGACGTCTTGAGCGGAGTGTTGTCGGGGAATGCGATCAAGCTGATGCCGTCGCTCGCCTAGGGGGTCGTGAGTGAGAAACAGGGTTAGAACACTGTTTCTCACTCACGACGGGTCAGGTGAGCATCTCGTGCAGGCAGAGGACGTTGCCTTCCGAGTCGGTGAACCACGCGGCCCGCTCGCTCCCCAGCTCGGCGATGTGGTCGACGGTCTTCAGCCCCTCCATCTCGAAGTCCTGGAACCGCACCCCGCGGCCCTCCAAAGCCGACACCTCCGACCGGAGATTCGTGACTTCGAAGCTCAACGCCGTGTTCTCGCTCTGCGTGCCCGCCGGCATCAGGCGAAGCCCGATGGCACCCGCGCCCGCCGCGAAGTACTGCGTTCCGTCTTCGCCCGTCCCCGTCTGCTTCAAGCCGAGGAAGTCCGCGTAGAAGTGGCCGGCGCGTTCGCTGTCGGTCACCGGGAGCATCGTCGTGATGGTCGATTCGGTCAGCATGGCTTCCATGGTGAGCCGTCACGCGCGCCGCGGTGACCACGACTTTTTCAGTGTCAGGCGTTGAACGCGCGCAGTGTCCGCATGGCTTCCGCGAGTGCTGCCGCGTCGTCACCCAGCGGGGTCAGCACGATGCGGCGGAGGATCTCCGCCGCCGCTGTCCGGGCCTTGTTCGCCATGTCGAGGCCGTGGTCGGTCAGGGCCGCGAACGTCACGCGGCGGTCGTCCCGGCTCGGGACGCGGCAGATCAGGTCCGCCGCCACCAGGCGGTCGGCCACCTTCGTGAAGCCGCCGCTCGACAGCGCCGCCTCGGTCGCCAGCTTGGTCATCGGCATCCGGTGGTCGGGCGAGCGGACCAGCCGCAGCAGGATGTCGAACGACGCCGGCGCGAGCCCGAGGCGGTCGGCGATCTCGCCCAGCAGCTTGTCCTGCGTGGCCAGGTAGCCCTCGATGACCAGGCCCCACCACGTGACGATCTCGTCGTCGTCGGTCTTCGGATCCACCGGCTCAGCCTACCGGAAAGTCTGCACGGAATATATCTTGCGCGCGAGAGGTTCTGCGGTTACCTTGAATCCAGGAGGCAACCATGGCGATCAAGACGTCCGGCCTGCACCACGTCACCGCGATCGGCGGCGACCCGCAGCGCAACGCCGACTTCTACCTGCGGACCTTGGGCCTGCGGCTGGTGAAGACCACCGTGAACTTCGACGACCCGGGCACCTACCACCTCTACTACGGCGACAGCGCCGGCAAGCCGGGCTCGCTGATGACCTTCTTCCCGTGGCCCGACGCGCCGAGCGGCCGCCACGGCACCGGCCAGGCGACGACCACGTCGTTCTCCATTCCCGAATCCTCGATCGGCTGGTGGAAGCAGCACCTCGCCGCGAACCGCATCGAGACCGGCGAAATCCGCAACGCCGATGACGAGGACACGCTCACCTTCCGTGACCCCGACGGCCTGAAGCTCGCCCTCGTCGCGCACCCGCAGGGCGACCCGCGCGACCCGTGGGACACCGAGCTGGTCCCGGCCGAGCACGCCATCCGCGGCCTGCACTCGGTGACGCTGTCGGTGACCAAGGAGGACGCCACCGCCGGCATGCTCACCGACGGCCTCGGCCTCAGCTTCGCCACCCAGGACAGCAACCGCCTGCGGTTCGCCGCCGGTGCAGGTGGGCCGGGCGCGCTGGTCGACGTCCTCGTGACGCCGGACGCGCCGCGCGGGCTGGTCGCCGCGGGCACCGTGCACCACGTCGCCTGGCGCGCGCCGGACGAACCGACCCAGAAGGCCTGGCGCGAAGAGCTCGTCGACCAGGGCGTGCACGTTACTTCGATCCTGGACCGCCAGTACTTCCGCTCGATCTACTTCCGCGAGCCGGGCGCCACGCTCCTCGAAGTCGCGACCGACGAACCCGGCTTCGCCATCGACGAGCCGCTGCTGGAGCTGGGCCGCGCGCTCAAGCTGCCGCCGTGGCTGGAGCCGCGCCGCGAAGAGATCCAGCACATGCTGCCGAAGCTGAACCTCCCCGCCGAGAACAACCCGGCGCTGTCATGATGCTGGAGCACGTGTACCTCGAGGGTTCGCCGGACGCGCCGCTGCTGCTCCTGCTGCACGGCACCGGCGGCAGCCCCGACGACCTGCTCGGCCTGGCGCGCGAGCTGAGTCCCGACTCCGCGGTGCTGGCCCCGGCCGGCCCGGTGTCGGAGTACGGCGCCGCGCGCTGGTTCCGGCGGCTCGCCGAGGGCGTGTTCGACCACGAAGACGTCGTCAAGCGCGCCGACCAGCTCGCGGACTTCGTCGTCGAGGCAAGGGAGAAGTACGGGCTGGGCGACCGGCGGCTGGTCGCCGTCGGCTTCTCGAACGGCGCCAACATCGCGGCCGCCGTGACGCTGTTGCGGCCGGACGTCCTCCGCGAAGCCGCGCTGTTCGCGGCGATGTCCCCGGTCCCGGAGCCGCCGGAGCTGGACCTTTCCACCACGAAAGTCTTCCTGGCCAACGGCGAACGCGACCCGATGGCGCCACTGGCGTCCACGGAGGAGCTGATCCGGCTGCTGCGCGAGCGCGGTGCCGACGTCGTCACGCAGCGCCACCCCGGCGGGCACCTGATCACGCCGGACGGCGTCCGTGCGGCCGCGAAGTGGATCATGACCTGACGTTTGTACGGAGCGTATATCGGCTCGTCCTACGATCGGGCGATGACTAACGAGGCACTACAGCGTGCTGTGAAACTGCTGGACGCCGCCATCCTCGCCGACGGGCACAACGACCTGCCGTGGGAGCTGCGGCAGCACGGCGGCCCGAACCCGGTCGAGGCGGCCGCGTCGCTCGACCTGACCGTCCGGCAGCCCGCCCTGCACACCGACTTCCCGAAGCTCGCCGACGGGAAGCTCGGGATGCAGTTCTGGTCGGTGTACGTGCCCTGTGAGTTCGAGGGCCACAGCGCCGTGACCGCGGTGCTGGAGCAGATCGAGGTCGTCCACCAGCTGGCCGAGCGCTACCCCGATCGCCTGCGGCTGGTCGACACCGCCGACGAGGCCGAGGCCGCGTTCGCCGACGGCCGGATCGCGTCGCTGCTCGGCGCCGAAGGCGGGCACAGCATCGCGGAGTCGCTCGGCGTGCTGCGGATCCTGCGCCGCCTCGGCGTCCGCTACATGACGCTGACGCACAACTACAACACCACCTGGGCCGACTCGGGCACCGACGAGCCGGCCCACGGCGGGCTCACCGAGTTCGGCCGCGACGTCGTGCGCGAGATGAACAAGATCGGCATGATGGTCGACCTGTCGCACGTCGCGCCGTCGACGATGCGCGCCGCGATCGAGGTCAGCTCGGCGCCGGTGATCTTCAGCCACTCCTCGTGCCTCGCGGTGAACGACCACCCGCGCAACATCCCGGACGACGTCCTCGCGCTGCTGCCCGGCAACGGCGGCGTCGCGATGACGACGTTCGTGCCCGCGTTCATCTCGCCGAAGGTCACCGCGTGGGACCACGAGCTGAAGGCGGCCATGGAGGCCGCCGGCCAGGACTACCGGAACCTGGGGCAGCGCGGGCAGTTCGCGAAGGACTGGGACGGCCCGGTCAAGCCGAAGGCCACCGTCGACGACGTCGTCGCGCACGTCGAGCACGCCCGCGAGGTCGCCGGGATCGACCACATCGGCCTCGGCGGCGACTACGACGGCGTCGGCTCGCTGCCGGAGGGACTGGAGGACACGTCCAAGTACCCGGTGTTGTTCGCGGCCCTGCTCGAGCGCGGGTGGAGTGAGGAAGACTGCGCGAAGCTGGCCGGGAAGAACACGCTCCGCGTGCTGCGGGAGGTCGACGGCTTCGCCCGTTAGGGGGGTTGACCCAGCGCTCCCGGCGCGCCGGACGGACACTGGCTTCATGACGCACGCGCGCGGGGGCGCGGCCGACCGCCCCACCGGCCCGACGAACCACGAACTGCCCGGAAGCGACGGCCCCGGCCGCCACGAGCTGGGCGGGACCGAGGTGCCCGAGGGCGCTCTCGAGCCCGCCGAGCTGCGGGCCGGCGACGTCCGGCCCGGCGCCGAGGAGGTCACGCCGGTCCGCCCGGCACCCAGCAGGCCCGCGGCCAGGAAGCCGCGGCCGACGCGGATCAGCGGCACCTGGGTCGCGGTCATCGCCGGCCTGGTCGTGCTGATCGTGCTGCTGATCTTCATCCTGCAGAACCTGGACTCGGTGACCGTGCACTTCTTCGGTGCGGACGGCAGCCTGCCGCTGGCCATCGCCATGCTGTTCTCGGCCATCGGCGGCGCGGTGCTGGTCGCGCTGATCGGTGGGGCCCGGATCCTGCAGCTGCGGAAGCAGGCGCGCCGCCGCTGAGCCTCAGACGATGATCGACGTCATCGTCAGCACCTGCGCGCAAACGTTTTCGTCCCCGGTCGTCCGGACGCGGCCGACGTCGGCGGAGTTCCTCGTGCAGAGCCGCCAGAACGTGTCCAGGTCCGTCGTCACGGTGGCCAGCGGGGTGCGCGACGGCGGTGCGCCGCGGTCCAGGACCCAGCCGTCACGCTCACGGCGTGCGTGCCACTTGCCGCCGCCCTTGCCGGTCACCGTGTAGCCGACCTGCTTGCCGACGCGCGCGTCGACGTCGCGCAGGGTGTGCGGCAGCGCGCGGACGAACGTGTCGGCGATCGGCTCGGCGTACTCGGCCTCCAGCGGCGTGTGCTCCAGCGCTTCGCGGATCTGCACGTGGTGGATCCAGAACTCCGAATAGTCGCGGGCCGCGTCGAGCCAGCGCGGGGCCGGCTCGTCGCCCGCCCAGCTCACCGGCTCGCCGAGCGTGTCGAGGTCCAGCTTCGCCCAGTACTCGGTCGTCTGGCCCATGAACTCGTACATCATCGTCAGCAGCACGTCCGTCGAGAGACGGCGGCACGCGACGACCCATTCCCCGTTGATCCGGTCGACGAAGCGCGGGAAGGACTCACCCGCGCGGGGGGCTTCGGACGTGTGCCCGTCGCGGCTTCGGGACAGCCGGCCGACCTTGTCGCCCAGCAGGTGGGCGGCGACGTCCTTGACCGACCAGCCCGCGCACATCGTCGGACGCTCCCAGTCTTCGTCGGTCAGCGCGCCGAGCAGCGTCATCAGCGCCTGTTCCTCTTTCGAGAAGTACGGGAGGACGTCGATCGGCGGGCCCCAGCGCGTCGAACTCATGGTGCACATAATGCCGGTCATCACACCGCTGTTCGGCCTACCCGCAGGTAGCATCAGCGCGGAAGCAGAGGGGAGTCCACCGGTGAACGCAGAGCGACCGAACGGCCGGGGCACCGGCGACGAGGTGGCCGACCTGGCGCGGCGCGCCGGGCAGCTGGCGGGCTGGGCCGCGCGGACCGGGTTCGCGCTCGGCCGCAAGCTCCCCGGCGTCGAGACCGCCGAACGCGGCGTGCGGCAGGTCGAGCGCCAGCTGCTGGCCGAGCTGCGCCGCCGCCTCGACGAGGTCGACGACCCGTACCACGCGGCGCTGACCGCCGCGTCCGCCATGAACCGCCCGGTGGTGCCCGGGAAGGTCGAAGCCAGCGTGACGCTCGTGCCCGCGCGCGACAACCACGCCGAGCCGCTGCGCGCCGCGATGGCCGAGCTGCTCAACCACTCCATCGGCTTCGGCCGCGAACGGGCCCGCGAGTACTTCTACGCGATCATCCTGCGCCAGCTGACGCCGGACGAGGCACGCATCCTGTCCGCGCTGTCGGACGGCTCGCCGTTCCCCGCGGTCGACGTCGTCGAGCGCACCGGCCTCGGCGGCGCGGGCCGGGTCGCGCTGCGCAACGCCTCGACCGTCGGCAAGGCGGCCGGGGTGTCGCTGCCCGACCAGGTGCCCGGCTACGTCACGCGGCTGATCGGGCTGGGCCTGGTCGACCTCGACGAAGAGGTGCCGTCGCTGGAGACGCAGTACGAGATCCTGCTGACCGACGAAACCGTGCGCGACGCGGAGAAGCACGTCAAACGCGCGAAGTACGTCCGGCGGACGATCCACATCTCGCGCCTGGGGGCGCAGTTCTGGCAGGCCTGCGACCCGAGTTTCGCCTAGCCGGATGGGGGCCTTCCTCAGCGGCATCGTCGCCGACTTCGCGCAGCACTGGCCCCTTTACGTCTCGATCCCGATCGTCGCCGCGCTGATCGGCTACGGGACCAAGCTCGTCGCGATCCGGATGATGTTCCAGCCGGTGGAGTTCCTCGGCGTCAAGCCGTTCTTCGGCTGGCAGGGCATCGTGCCCAAGCGCGCGGCCCGGATGGCGAGCATCGCCTGCGACACGATGACCGAGCAGCTGATCGAGCCGGCCGAGGTCGTCGCCAGGCTCGACGCTTCCCGGATCGCCCAGGAAATCGAGAAACCGCTGCTCGCGGGCGTCGAGGACATCGTCCGCGAGGTGGCCGGGCACTACCAGCCGGGCCTGTGGGAGTCGCTGCCGGTGCGGGTGCAGCAGCTGGTCATCGAGCGCGTCCAGCACGAGTCGCCGCGGATGGTCGCGGCCGTGCTCGACCTGATCAAGTCCGATGTGGACAGTGTGTTCGACCTCAAGGGCATGGTGGTCACCAGCCTGGTCAAGGACAAGCGGCTGCTGAACCGCATCTTCCAGGAGGCGGGTGCCAAGGAGTTCAAGTTCATCGCGCGGTCGGGTCTCGTGTTCGGCGGGGCGATCGGCGTGATCCAGATGGTGGCCTGGATCCTGTTCAAGTTCCCGCTCATCATGCCGCTGTTCGGTCTGTTCACGGGCTGGTTCACCGACTGGCTGGCGCTGCGGATGATCTTCTACCCGATCGAGCCGCGACGTTATTTCGGCGTGCAGTGGCAGGGTCTGTTCCTCAAGCGCCGCGCGGAGGTCGCGGAGGCGTACGGGTCGTTGATCGCCAAGGAGATCATCACCCCGCACAACGTCATCGAGGCGATCCTGCACGGACCGCTGTCCGACCGCGTGCTGGCGCTGATCCAGCGTCAGCTCGACCTCGAGCTGGGCCGCCGGGTCAGCGTCGCGAAGCCGTTGCTGGTGTTCGCGGTGGGCAGCCGGAAGTACCAGGACATGAAGCTGGCGATCGCCGAGCAGATCATGAACCGCCTCCCGGAGACGATGCGCTACATCGAGGACTACGCGACCGACGCGATGGACATCCGCAACGTGCTGGTGTCCAAGATGAAGCAGCTGTCCCCGCACGAGTTCGAGCGCCTGCTGCGCCCGGCTTTCGAGCAGGACGAATGGATCCTGATCGCGACGGGCGCGGTGCTGGGCTTCGCGGTCGGTGAAGGACAGGTCCTGTTGCTGGAGCACCTGGCTGCCTGAGTCCGGGCGGGCGAGCAAGTCCACCCGAAAGGCCGTACGCCCGTACGTATCCAGCCGCTCGCCGCGCGCCTCTACTGTGCGTCAGGGATGACGACGGGCGGGGGAGCCCATGGCCGACACGACAGCACCCGGGACCGCCGACGCACTGCCCCGGCAGGAGATCCGGCTCGCGATGACCATGGTCGGCGGCGCCAGCCTCGCCGTCTGGATGGGCGGCATCGCGACCGAGACGTCGCAGCTGCTGCGTGAGTCACGGGGCAGCGCACCCGCCGGCAGCTACCGCGCGCTGACCGAGCTGCTCCGGGCGGACGTCTCCGTCGACGTCCTGACGGGGACGAGCGCCGGGGGCATCAACGCCGCCTGCCTCGGGCTCGCGGAGGCGTTCGACTCCACCCCGGAAGTCCTGCGCGACACCTGGATCTCCACCGGCTCGCTGGACAACCTGACCCGCGACCCCGCCGAGCCCGAGCCGCGGTCGCTGCTCGACGGCGACCGCGTCCTGCTCGGCGGGATCCGGGACGCGCTCGCGCGGATCGTGCGGGCCGGGCGGCTGCCGGCGGCGGACGCGCCCGACCTCACCGTGCTGCTCACCGGGACCATGATCGACGGCGAGAGCACGCGCTACGAGGACGCGCTGGGCAACCTGGTCCGGGACACCGAGCACCGCATGCTCTTCCGGTTCCACGGTGACCAGTGGCGGTCGGCGAAGGTGATCGGGCCGCTCGCCCTCGCGGCCCGGTCCACCGCGTCCTACCCCGGCGCGTTCGAGCTGTCGCGGGTGCCGATCGGCGCCGGGCAGGCGGACGACGAGCACCCCGACATGAGCGCGTACACCGCGATCGGCCGCACCCACTGGGTGACCGACGGCGGGGTGCTGCTCAACAAGCCGCTTCGCCCGGCCCTGCAGGAGATCTTCGCCCGGCCCGCCGCGTCCGACGTCCGGCGGCTGCTGTTGTACGTCGTGCCGACCGGGGAACGGGAGGCCGCCGCGGAACCCTGTGACGCGCAGGCGGTTCCCCTGCTGACCAACACGATGGGCAAGGTCGTCGCCGCGGTGATGAGCCAGACCATCAGCTCCGAGCTCGACGAGCTTTCCCGGCACAACGCGGGTGTCGTGCGGGCGCGGGACACCCGGGTCATCCTGGCCGGGCTGGGACTGCGGGGCGGCGCGGAGTCGTTGATCGACCCGCGGCTGTCGCGGGCCTACCTCGAGCGGCGGACGGCGGCGGACGCGGCCGAGCTGGTCGAGCTGGCCGCCCGCCGGTACGCGCAGTCCCGTGTGGACAGTCCGGAGCTGCAGTGGTTCACGGGCAGGTCGTCCTCCTTGCACGAGACGGCGGCGAAGGGGCTGATGGGCGAGATCCCGGCCGATCCGCCGGCGACCCGGATGTCCTTGGACGCGCTCGTGCCGTACCGCACCTCGGCCCTCGCCGACGCCGTCGCGACGGGGCTGCAGCTGATCAACGCGGGTTTCGGCCTCGGCCCGGACGCGGCCGACGCGGCGACGCTCAACCAGGCCAGGGCCGGGCTGCACGAAGCGCGGGCGGCGGCCGCCCGCGGCCAGAAGCTGGACCAGTGGGTCTTCGCGCAGGCGGCACCCGAACCGGACACGACCCTCGACGAGTGGGTCACCAAGCTCGCCCGGGACTGGGCGGCACTCGGCCGGACGAAGGGCCTCACCGGCGCCTGGTCCGCCGTCGTCGCGGCGCTGCGCACCACGGCATCCGCCCTGCGACGCCGGGCCGAGGCGCGTGCGAAGGACAGCGACGTCGTGGCGACGCTGCTGGACTGGCTCGCCCTCGAAGGCGAAACCGACGGCGAGGTCGTGCAGGCGCGGTTGCTCGCGTTGCACGTCGCCGGCCGCGGGCTGCTGGCGGAGGCGCCCTCCGTCGACCAGCGAGCCGACCTCGTGCAGGTCAGCGCCGACTCGCGGACGTTGCTCGACATGGACCGGCGGCGCTCGTGGGACAAGCTGACCGGGATGCAGGCCGGCTACTTCGGCGCGTTCTACAAGGCTTCCTGGCGCGCGAACGACTGGATGTGGGGCCGGATCGACGGCGCGGGCTGGCTCACGCAGGTGCTCCTCGACCCGGTCCGGCTGCGGAACCTCGCCGACCTCGCCGGGCGGGACCCGTTCCGGGCGCAGGTGAAGGCCACTTTCGAGCGGATCGGCTGGTGCCCGCCGCGCGCGGAGGACAACCTCGGCGACGAGGACATCAAGGTGCTCACCAGCCGCCTCGACGACGAGCTGGCGTTCCTCGGGCTCGACTCGCGGCTGGAGCCGGTCGACGAGGAGCCGGTCGTGGTGCCGCCCAGCATGCCGGTGACCGCGCTCGTCCTGGCGAGGGCGCGGCAGCTGGAGATCGCCCGCGCCGAGCTGCCGGTCGTGTGCCGCCACGCGGACGACGACGTCGTCAAGGAGAAGGCGAGCGGCAAGAAGTCGAAGGTCTTCCGCGGACTGGCCAAGCCGGACCCGCGCGGCGGTGCTCCGGTGCTCCCGCTGGACGGCGACGACGAGACGCAGCAGGTCTTCCAGGCGTGCGGGGTCTCCGGCGAACGGATTTCGGACGAGCAGGGCACGCCGCTGCTGGTCAAGACCATGATCAAGCTGGCCGCGGCCGGCGTCAACGCGGCGGCCGCGACCGTGCCGCCGTCGACGCCGAGGGCGGCGAAGTCGGTGGTCACCGCCGTCCGGGCGACCGCCCGCAGCACCTGGCGGATCACCAAGGGCTCGATGGTGCTCAAGACACCGGGAACCGTCGTCGCCGCGGCGCTGGCCCTGATCGCCGGCCTGCTGATGGGTGGCAACGGCAGCGCGGTGGTGGGGCTCATCGGCCTGCCCGTGCTGGCCGGCGGGGTCGTGTTCGTCGTCATCAACGTGCTGCTGATGGCGAAGAAGTCACCGCTGGCCTGGCTCTACGTGCTCGGCCTGCTCGCGGTGCTCGGCCTGGTGCTCGCCCCGTTCCTGCCGGTGCTCGCGCGGCCCTTCTTCGGCTGGCTGGGCTCCGTGGTCGCCGGCTGGGGCCGCGGCGACGCGCCGGTCTGGTGGGTCGTCTTCGTGGTCGTCCTGCTGCTGCCGTGGGTGGTGCCGCCGCTGGGGGCGCTGTGGCGGCGGGTCCGCCGTGGTGAGCGACGGGCGGAGCTGTCGAGCGGGGAACCGGCCAGGGCGGTGCCGAAAGCCGAGCCGGTCGTCCTGGCGACCCCGGCCACCGTGGCCGTCCCGGACGCACCGGCGCCGGACCCCGCGGTACCGGACCCGGCCGCCGCGCCGTGAGCCGGGTTTCCGGCCCGTCGCCTTGCGATCACGGGCCCGAAGGTTCATCGTGCCGGTAGGTGGCGAGCCACGGGCGCGCGACCCAGGCGCGCGTATGCCCAAGGCCCGGCCACCTCAAACATGTTTGTGGGACTGCTCACCGGGTACTCCGCGTCGCCGCAGGTCATTGCGGGGGTCGTGAGCTGCATCGCTGGCACGCGGAAAATTCTCTGTTACGTTTCCTGAGTATGTCCGTAACGCACTTGATCGAATCCCCGACCAAGGCGGACGGCGCGGAGCTGTGGAGAATCGCGCGCGATTCCGCCAAGCTCGATCTCAACTCGCCGTACGCATACATGCTGTGGTGCCGCGATTTCGCCGAGTCCTCGGTCGTCGCGCGTGAAGACGGCAAGGCGGTCGGGTTCGTCATCGCCTACCGCAGGCCGGACGAGCCGGAGGCGGCGCTCGTCTGGCAGGTCGCGGTCGACGCGTCCCAGCGCGGGAAGGGCCTGGCCGGAGCGCTGCTCGACGAGCTGTACACGCGCCTGGTCGACCAGGGGGTGCGTTACCTCGAGACCACCATCACCCCGGACAACGAGGCGTCCATCCGGCTGTTCACGTCGTTCGCGAAGCGCTGGAACGCCGCGATGGAAACCCGTGTGCTGTTCGATGGCGAGGAATTCCCCGAAGCCGGGCACCTCCCCGAAGAGCTTTACCGCATCGGTCCGCTCACAGCACGCAAAGACCCGGGCGAGTAGGAGAAAAGAAACGTCATGAGCATCTTCGAAGAGCTCGAATCCGAGGTCCGCAGCTACAGCCGTGGGTGGCCGGTCGTGTTCGACCGCGCCCAGGGCAGCTGGCTGTACGACGAGAGCGGAAAGCCCTATCTGGACTTCTTCGCCGGCGCCGGCGCGCTGAACTACGGGCACAACAACCCGAAGCTCAAGCAGGCGCTGATCGACTACATCCAGCGCGACGGCGTCACCCACGCGCTCGACATGTTCACCGTGGCCAAGCGCGACTTCCTGCAGACCTTCCGCGACAAGATCCTCGACCCGCGCGGGTACGGCTACAAGGTCGTCTTCCCCGGGCCGGGCGGCGCGAACGCCGTCGAAGCCGCGCTGAAGCTGGCGCGCAAGGTGACCGGCAAGGAGTCGGTCATCAACTTCACCAACGCCTTCCACGGCATGACGCTGGGTGCGCTGTCGGTCACCGGCAACTCGATGAAGCGCGGTGGCGCCGGCGTCCCGCTGGTGCACGCCACCCCGATGCCGTACGACAAGTACTTCGACGGCGCGATGCCGGACTTCCTGTACTTCGAGAAGCTGCTCGAAGACTCCGGCAGCGGGCTCAACGAGCCGGCCGCGGTGATCGTCGAGGGCGTGCAGGGCGAAGGCGGCATCAACGCGGCGCGCCTGGAGTGGCTGAAGGGTCTCGACGACCTCTGCAAGCGCCACCACATCCTGCTCATCCTCGACGACGTCCAGATGGGCTGCGGCCGCACCGGGCCGTTCTTCAGCTTCGAGGACGCCGGGATCCACCCGGACATCGTCTGCCTGTCGAAGTCCATCGGCGGCTACGGCATCCCGATGGCGCTCACGCTGATCAAGCCGGAGCTCGACGTCTGGGAGCCGGGCGAGCACAACGGCACCTTCCGCGGCATCAGCCCGGCATTCGTCACCGCCAAGGAAGCCATCGACGTCTACTGGAGCGACGACGAGCTCGAGAAGTCGACCAAGGCGAAGGGCGAGCGCATCGCCGCCGCGTTCTCCGGCATCGTCGAGGCCTACCCCGACGCGAAGCTGCTCGCCAAGGGCCGCGGCCTCGCGCGCGGCATCGAGTTCCAGGACGGCGACCTGGCCGGCCGCGTGTGCGCGGAAGCGTTTGCCCGCGGCCTGCTGATGGAAACCTCGGGTCCCGACGGCGAAGTCATGAAGCTCCTGCCGCCGCTCACCCTGACCGACGACGAGCTGACGCAGGGCCTGTCGATCATCGACGAGTCCATCAAGGCCGTCCTGAAGAAGTAAAGGAGTACGAACGTGCTCGTCCGCACGCTCGACGAGATCACCGACACCGACGCCGACATCAAGACGGAGAACTGGCGCAGCAAGCGGATCATCCTCGCGAAGGAAGGCGTCGGCTTCTCGGTGCACGAGACCACGCTGTACGCGGGGACGGTCAACGACTTCTGGTACGCCAACCACATCGAGGCGGTGTTCATCACCTCCGGCGAGGGCGAGATCGAAGACCTCGCCACCGGGAAGGTGTACGAGCTCAAGCCGGGGACGCTGTACCTGCTCAACGACCACGACAAGCACCAGGTCCGCCCGAAGACCGAGATCAAGTGCGTGTGCGTGTTCAACCCCCCGGTGACCGGCCGCGAAGTGCACGACGAAAACGGCGTGTATCCGCTGATCACCGAGGAATAAGCACCGGAAAGGAAAACAGGAGGCGAAGCCCGTGACGCTGATGGACACCCGGGTCGACGACACCTACCCGACCCGGATCACCGGTACGCCGGCCCACCTGCCGCGCGTGCACCCCACGGTGTGGGATACCGAAGCCGACGGTCCGATCGATGCCGCCACCCTGGCGAACCACGAGACCAAGGGCTACACCGTGGTCGAGGACCTGCTGTCCGTCGGCGAGGTCCAGACGTACTGGCAGGAGCTGGTGCGGCTGTCCTCCGACGAGGAGCTGACCCGGGACGAGCGTGTGATCACCGAGGCGAAGACCGGTGAAGTCCGGTCGATCTTCGACGTCCACGAGATCTCGGACCTGATCGCCGAGCTGGTGCGCGATCCGCGCGTGCTGGACCGGGCCCGGCAGCTGCTCGGCTCCGAGGTGTACATCCACCAGAGCCGCGTCAACTACATGCCGGGGTTCAAGGGCACCGGGTTCTACTGGCACTCGGACTTCGAAACCTGGCACGCGGAGGACGGCATGCCGGCCCCGCGCGCGGTCAGCTGCTCCATCGCGCTGACGGACAACTACCCGTTCAACGGCGGCCTGATGATCATGCCGGGCTCGCACCGGACGTTCGTCCAGTGCGCCGGCGAGACGCCGGACGACAACTACAAGTCGTCGCTCAAGGACCAGCGGGTGGGCGTGCCGAGCGAGGACGACATCACGAAGATGGCGGCCGAGCACGGCATCGACCAGTTCACCGGCCAGGCCGGCTCGGCCCTGTGGTTCGACTCGAACATCATGCACGGCTCCGGCAACAACATCACCCCGTACCCGCGCTCGAACATCTTCCTGGTGTTCAACAGCGTGGACAACGCTTTGCAGGAGCCGTTCGCGGCGAGCGCCCCGCGGCCCGCGTTCATCGCCGGCCGCGATTCGACGCCGATCTCGCGGTAGCCGCACAGCCCGCTAGTGACCGACCCGGTGCGCTTTGTTACGGTGTCGCCACCGCGCGGGCGTGTGGTCCGCGCAACAGACGTCTTCGCTGACGACCGTCGGGTGCTTCGCTCGGGGTGAGCTCACCCGCCCGGTCGCCGGCGGTGACGGACGGGCGGACCGCGCCCCCTGGCGGCCCGGCCGAAGTTCCAGCACGACCCCGTACCACCGGATCGGGACCGGTGGTACGGGGTCGTGTCACGTCCGGCCCGGTTCGCCGGTGGATGCCGCACCTCGTCCGGCTCCCCGCTGCGGAATCCGCAGAGCGACCAAACCTCCTGGTTCCGGGCCCGCGGAGTTCCCGACGGGGTGGTATTCGTCAGCGGGTGACCACGGTAGGTTGATTTTTCCGGCGAGGGAGACGCCGGCCCAACCGTGAACCCCCGGGGAGGTGGGCGCGAGCATGGCCGAATGCCGGTTCCAGCTGCTCGGGCCCGTCCAGCTCTTCGACGGCGACGTCGCCGTCCCGATCGGCGGTCCCGGGGTCCGCGGCCTGCTCGCCCTGCTCGCGCTCAAGCCCGGCAAGGTCGTCGGCCTCGACGAGATCATCGACGCCCTCTGGGGCCACGACCCGCCGGCCACGGCGCGGACCATCGTCCACGGCAACGTCTCGCACCTGCGGCGGATCCTCCGCGACATCGACGGCCCGAGCATCCTGACCACCCCGCCGGGCTACCGCCTGGAGGTCGAGCCCGACCGGATCGACGTCCACCGGGCGCGCACCCTGCTGGACCGCGCGTCCGCAGCCACCCCGGAGACGGCCGCCGCGCTGCTGGCCGAGGCGCTCGCGCTCTGGCAGGGACCGGCGCTCGGCGGCGTGCCCGATTCGTTGCAGGCGCCCGAACTCGAGGACCTGCGCCGGGCGGTGCACGGCGCCCGCGTCGACGCCGACCTCGACCTCGGGCGGCACGCCGAGCTGATCGTCGAGCTGAGCCCGATCGTGCGCGCCGACCCGCTCGCCGAGCGGACCGCCGGCCAGCTCATGCGCGCGCTGTACCACGCCGGGCGCCGCGGGGACGCGCTCGAGCTGTACCGGACCGTCTCGCGCGCCACCCTGCGCACCCTGGGCGTCGAGCCCGGCGCCGAGCTGCGCTGGCTGCACGAGCGCGTGCTCAACGACGACCTCCCGGTGCGGGACGCCGGCACCCCGGCCACCGCCGACCAGCCGGGCAAGCCGATTTCCCAGCTGCCCGCCGCGGTGCCGAACCTGGCCGGCCGCGCCGACGAGCTGGCCTGGCTCGACGGCCTGGTCACCCGCGCCGAGGCCGGCGAGACAACGATCGCGATCGTCACCGGGACCGCCGGGGTCGGCAAGAGCACGCTCGTCGTGTGGTGGGCGCACCGGGTCGCGCGGCGGTTCCCGGACGGTGTCCTGTTCGCGTCGCTGCGCGGCTTCGACCCGCACCACCCGCCGCTGGAAGCCGCCGACCTGCTCACGCAGTTCCTGCTCGGCCTCGGCGTCGAGACCGCGAAGATCCCCGAGCAGCTGCACGAACGCGTCGCGCTCTACCGGTCGCTGATCGCCGGACGGCGGATGCTCGTGCTGCTCGACGACGCCCGCACCGCCGAGCAGGTCCGCCCGCTGCTGCCCCCGAGCGCGCGGACGATGACGGTGGTGACCAGCCGCTCGCGCCTCGACGGGCTCGCCGTGTCGAACGCGGCCAAGCAGCGCGTCCTCGGCACGCTCGCGCCCGACGACGCCGTCCGGCTCATCGAAGAGCTCGCCGGCCCGGCCGACCTCAACCACGCGCTCGCGCGGCTCTGCGGCTACCTCCCGCTCGCGCTCCGCATCGCCGGGGCGCGGCTCTCGGCGAGTGCGCAGCGCACCGCCGAGGAGCTGGTCGACGAGCTGGGCAACGAGCGCACCCGGCTGGCCGGGTTGCAGGTCGAGGGGGCCGAAGACGGCGTGCGCGCCGCCTTCGACGTCTCCTTCCGCGGCCTGCCCGGCGAGATCGCCGAGACGTTCCTGCAGCTCGGCGTGGTGCCCGGGGTGATGGTCGGGCCGCACCTGATGGCCGCGGTGGCGCAGATCCCGGTCGTCGAAGCCCGGCGCCGGCTGCGCGCGCTGGCCGCGCACAACCTGATCGCCGAGACCGCGCGGGACGTCTTCGCCCCGCACGACCTCGTCTGGCTCTACCTGCGCGAACTCGCCGAGCACGAGCTGGGCGAGAAGGAGCGCGACGAAACGATCGGCTGGACGGTCCGCTACTACCAGGCGGTGGCCGACCGCGCGCGGCGCCGGCTGGGTCACGTCGCCGATCCGCTCGACTTCACCGGCGTGCTCGCCGACGAGGCGATGCCGCCGCTGACCGGCTTCGCCGAGGCACAGGACTGGTTCGCGGCCGAGTGGCCGAACCTCCTCGCGGCCCTCGACGCCGCGTACGCCGCGGGCCGCTACGACGACGTCTGGCGGCTGGCCCTGCTGGGCCACGCCTACCGCGTCGCGTGCCCGCTGCTGGACGAGTGGACGCGGATGGCCGACCTCGGCGTCGCCGCCGCCGAAGCCGCGGGCGACGTCGCGGGCCAGTGCTGGCTGCGGCTCGCGCGGTGCGAGATCGCGCTGACGTTCGACCTGCCCGGGTTCGGCTTCGCCGACGCCGAACGCGCGGCGGCGCTGTCCGCCGGGTCCGCCGACTCCCGCCTGGTCACGTCGGCCGACCTGCACCTCGGCCGCGCGCTCAGCCGCCGCGGCGAGCACGAGAAGGCCATCGGCCGCCTGACGCGCGCGATCGCCGAGGCGCCGGACGTCACGTTGCGCGGCCAGGCGCTCAGCAGCTGCGCGCAGGCGGAGAAGCGCGCAGGCCGCCTGTCCGACGCGATCGCCCACCAGCTCGCCGGGCTGGCGATCGACCGCTCACTCGGCGACGACGACCGCGTGGTCGTCTCGCTGGACAAGCTGGCCGAGCTCACCCTCCGGGCCGGCGACCTGGAGGCGGCGGAGCGCCACGTCTGGGAAGCGATCGACCTGGCGATCAGCCGTGAGTTCGCGGCCCGCGAGGGTGCGTTGAGGCTGACGCTGGGCCGGGTGCTGCGGGCGCGCGGTGATCTCGACGGCGCGCGGGAGCAGCTGGCGTTGTCGGTGCGCATTTACGAGCGGGTGCATCCGAAGCTGGTCGGCGAGGTCCGGACGGAGCTCGCCGAACTGCAGTGAGGATTTCGCGTGACAACTCTCCGGCGGGGATCCACATTCGTGGGGAGGATTTCGGTTGCGAATGGATCACGGCCCCGGAACCGTGGTCGATCCTTAGTGGATTCTTAGTGCCCCCGGGCAGCGTCCGCGTAGGTTCGGAAGGGCCGGCTGAGCCCTAGGGGAGGGGCAGGCTGAGACGCCGGCGCCGGGCCCCGTGCGGGAAAACCCCGCCGGGGCCGGGAGCCGCCAGGAGCGGCTCGTGGCGGCCCGGCCGGCCGACTTGGGGGTAGGCCGGCCGGTCGCCAGGCTCGGCGGAAGACCTCAGCTCACGTTCGCCGTGCAGAGCGCGATCGTCGTCCCGCTGTTTTCCGCGACCTTCTTGCCGTCGACCAGAATGGCGCAGCTGATTTCGTTGTTGAGTTGCGAATTGCGGGTGTCCGCGGTGAGCGTCAGCAGGTACGAGCCATTGTTGTAGGACGCCTCGCCCTGCCACGCGTCGGTGCTCGCGGGCGCGTTTTCGGTCCGCTGGTCCGACAGGCTGCCGTAACGCACGGTGGCGCCGCCGGCGGAGGTCACCTGGAACGTCACGGAGTGCTTGTCCCCGGCCACCGCGGGCAGGTGCAGCCCGGCGTCGCCGCCGCCGATGAAGGTCGAGTACAGCAGCACCCCGGCCGTCGAGAGCAGCGCCACGACCGAGACGACGCTCGCGGTGACCGCGAGCCCCCGGTTGCCCACCGTGCCCTTTTTCGCCTGGACCAGCCCGATGACCGCCAGGACGAGCCCGATCCCGCCCAGCGGCCACGCGACGAATCCGAAGTCCGGGACGAAAGCGACCACCAGGGCGGCCACGCCGAGCAGCAGGCCGGCGATCGCGAGGATGTTCCGCCCGGGCTTCGCGTTGGCCTGACGACGCTCCGTGGCCGTCACCGGTGGCGCGGGCCGTCCATGGCGCGCGGCGGTCGGCGGCGGGTACTGCGGGTCGGTCATCATGCGGGCCCCTTCGGGTGCGAGTGCGACGACGTTAACCCATAAGAGTGCCCCCGAACGAAATTGTTACATTCTGGAAAAAGTCATTGTCCCACCATTTTGCGCGCGGTATCGGTATTTCCTGACATCGCGGGCAGGGTGTGGCCCGGTGATCAATGGGAAGAATATCGGAGTTCCCACTGTTCGGCCGCCCGTCTGGGGAGATCACGGCGTGACCTCGCAGCGGAATCGTAAATACCGCACGGACATCCGCGTACCACCGTGGGGCCTACGACGACCGTCGGTACCACCGTTCAAGACGAAGGTCGTATACCGGACTTCTCAGTCGAAGAGGCTCACTTCGGGAGTGATTTCGAGGAGTTCGAAAACGGGACGGCCGCGCCGGCCGTCGATCGTCGTCGTGCGCACGACGCGCAGCCGGGCGGTCACCGGGCGGTCGAGGTTCTCCTTGATCTCGTCGAGCAGGTCCGGCGCCACCGCGCCCTGGATCGTCCCGCCCGACTCGCGGTCGAGGTAGAAGATCCGGCGCCGGGTGCGCACGCCGTCGAGCCGCCCCCGCACCGTCTCGTAGCCGACGGCCTCGCGCGACTCCCGGAGGCTGCCCTGCAGGATCCGGGCCTGCTCGGTGGTCATGCTGCGGGTGACCTGCTCGCCCGCCGTCGGCGTCAGCGCCATCCCGATGCCGGCGTTCTTCGCGACGGCGTTGACGATGTCGCTCACGGCGTTGCGGACGGTGTCGCGCTGCAGCAGCACGGCGTCGAGCGCGCCGTCGTCCGAGCCGTTCGCCGGCAGGAAGTCGCACAGCTCCTTGACGGCCCGCTCGGACAGCGTCTCGATGCCGTCGACGATCAGCGCGTCGTCGGAGACGTCGAGCTCCGGGAAGCCGAAGAAGATCGCGTTGCCCGCCTGGCCGCGCTGGATCAGCGGCGCCTTGTCGCGGTCGGCCTGCTGGACCTGGGTCACCTCGCCGGACGGGTTCCGGATGATGTGCCCGATCTTGGCCGTCGCGTCCTGCAGCGCGCGGCTGATGTCGGAGAACGTGTAGGCGTCGATGATCTGCTCGCCGATCACCGAGACGTGCAGCAGCGGCGAGCGCGACGTCCGCTCGAACTTGGCGTTCGCGGCCATCGCCGACGCGCGCGCGAGGTCGTCGAGCCACGTGCCGCCGGGGATCTCGTCGGCGATGCGCCGGAACGCGTTCCTCACCAGATCATCTCCGGGTAGCCCTTGCCGCCTTCGGCCCAGACCTCGGCCCAGACGTCTTCGTCGCCGGGGCGGCACAGGAAGCCGTCCAGCATGCCCCCGACCGGCTGAACCTGATCGAGGTACATCGCGGGCTGCCCGACGATCACGCCGCGCAGCGTGAGCAAGCCGTACAGCGCCGACCGGCCGGCGTCGTCGAGCCGCTTCAGCGCGCCCCACTCGTCCGGGATGAGGACGACGTCGAGGCCGCGCGGCGGGTGCGCGGTGCGCGTGACCAGCTCGCCGCCGATCCAGGCGCGGCCGGACGGCATGATGCGGCGGGCCACGCCGAGGTAGCTGTTGAGCGCGCTGAAGAGGATCTCGCGGTCGTTCTGGTGCGGTGCGTCGAAGACCAGGCGCTCGTAGACGTCGGCGAGGTCGCAGGCGTGGCGGCCCGGCGGCAGCACCTGCTGGGGCGTCCAATGGGGGAGCGCCACGCCACTCCTCCTCGGCCTCGCTCACAGTGCGTAGCCGAACTTACCAGGATGGGTGTCAGCCACCGCGTCCAGGCTGCTGCGGCCACCGCGGGGTGGCCTCTTCGTTCTCCGGCCAGGCCGGTTCTTCTTCGGTGGGCCAGTCCTCGGCCTCCGTGCCGCGCTGCGGCGGCAGCGGAAGGTGTCCCTCCCGGTGGCCGACCGGCTCGGGCTCGTCGTCGACGGGTTCGGCCCGGTCGGCTTCGGGCTGCATCCAGGCCGCGGGGATGAACTGCGTCTGCTCGGCGGCCGCCGGTTCGGGCTCGGGTTCGTAGTAGGCGTCTTCGACGGGCTCAGGGGTCGCCTTCGGGCGCTGCGCGGTGCGCAGGACGAGCCACGAGGTGAGCGCGCCGAGGGCGAAGGCGATGATCAGCCACAGCCAGATCTGCCCGAACAGCCACACCATTTGCTCACTCACCCCTCAAACGACCATGATCTCGACGCGCCGGTCCTCTTCGCCGCCGGTGGCCGGCCGGGTGTCGCCCAGCCCCCGGGAGGTCACGCGCTTGGCCGTCAGCCCGTTGGTGGTGAGGATCCGCGCGACGGCCCTGGCGCGGTCCCGGGAGAGCTTCAGCGCGGCGCTTTCGCCGCCCGGCCCCCGGCCGACGTGACCGGTGACGCGGTACCGGAAGGTGTCCGGCGACTTGGCGAGCGCGATCGCGACGGCGCGGGCGGCCTGCTCGCCTTCCGGGGTGAGCTGGGCGGTGTCCGGCACGAAGGTGATCGGCGCCTCGGCGAGCATCCGGTCGATCTCGGCCTGCACGCCGGCCTTGTCGGTGGGCGGCGGCGGGGCGGTGGCGCTGGTGGTCGGCGGCGGGCTGCTGGTGGCGGGCGCGGTGGTCGGTACCGGTGCCGGTGTCGCGCTGCTGGGTGCCACGGGCGTGACGTCGCCTTGCAGCTGAGCGGTCCGGACGCCGTCGACGTTCTGGACGATTTCGAGGGCGCGCAGCGCCTGGTCGGGGGCGAAGCCGCTGAGGCTGGCGTCCCGGCCGTCGAAGGTGACGTTGCCTTTGGCCAGCCCGGCGCCGACGAGCGCGGCCCCGGAGTCGGCGGTGAGATCGCGCTCGATGGTCCCGCCTCGAGCCCAGGTGACGGCCCCCGCCAGCAGCGCTGTGACCAGCACCGCGATCGGGACCACGAGGATCCAGCGCCGACCACCGGACATAAGGGGACTGTAAGCCCGGGGAAGCGGGTTGGCGACCTGGAGAAGGGTGGTCGTCCACAAGTTGTCCCCAGGTAAGTCGACATGTGGACAACTGGCTGCGCTGTGATCGCTCCGGCACTTTGTGTCAGAGATGGGCGATACGATGGACTCGGGGCAGCCCCCCTGGGAGCGGCGGGGGATGTCTGTGGGGCCTTGGGCGCCGGCAGGAGGAACCTCGCGAACCGGGCCAAGACGCGCGAAGGCCACCACCGGGCGATCCGGCGGTGGCTCCGAGGAAGCGTCAGCTGGCCTGCTGCCGCGGCTGGGCGTTGTCCGGCACCTCCAGCACCTCCAACGGCACCTCGAGCACGTCCAGCGGGACCAACGGCGCCAGCTGCGGCCGCTTCGGGGACAACCCGTCGCCCATCGACTGGCCGCGCAGCTGGCGGCGGATCCAGGGCAGCAGGTGCACCTTCGTCCACGTCAGGTCGGACCGCCGCGAGTCGATCCACCGCGAGGGGGCCGCCTCCGACGGCCACGGCTCGCGCCAGTCGCCCTCGATCGGGATGCCCAGGACCTCGGCCGACTTCAGTGCGATGCGCCGGTGGGCCTCCGGTGAGAAGTGCAGCCGGTCGTCGCTCCAGGCGCGGCGGTCGTGGAGTGGGCCCATCGTCCACAGGTCGACCATGCGGGCGCCGTGGCGCTCCGCGATCGCCCACAGGTGGGTGTTGTAGATCGCCACCTTGCCGCGCAGGACCGACATCACCGAGAGGACCTTCGTGTCCGGGCCGTTGAAGATCAGGACCGGGATGCCCGCTTCGCGCAACTTCGCGACGCCTTCCTCGAAGCGCGCCGCCACCGCGTCGACGTCCGCACCGGGGACGATGATGTCGTTGCCGCCCGCGCACAGCGTGACCAGGTCGGGCTTGAGTTCCAGCGCGATCGGGAGCTGCTCGTCCATGATCTCGTCGAGCATCTTGCCCCGGAGGGACAGGTTCGCGTACTGGAAGCCGGTGCGCCCAGCCGCCAGGATCTCCGCGAGCCGGTCGGCCCAGCCGCGGAACGAGCCGTCCGGCAGCTTGTCGTTGAGCCCCTCGGTGAAGCTGTCACCGATCGCCACATAGCTGTCGAATCCGTACACGTTGGGTCCCCTTCCCGTCCTGCGACCGACACACTCCCCGACATGTAGTTGTACACCCCAACTAACCATCCGGGCCCCACCGGTGTTCAGCCTGCGGTAACAGTGTCTTATCTTGTCGGCCTTCCCCGCCTCTCTATTACGTAGTCTTCACCCCTCGCATGCCGTGACACAGCACACTCGAAGGCAAACACCAGACAATTTGTGGCGAAGATCTCCCTGTCCACGGCCTCCCGTGCACGATCCGGCAGGCTGGAGACGTGTCCGCAGAACCCCGTGAGTCGCTCGCGCAGATCCTCGGCGGCCGCCGGGGCGCGCTCGACGCCAGCATCCCGCCCGCCGGCTTCGTCGTCGGCTGGCTCGCGGCCGGGCAGTCCATCGCGTGGGGCGCCGGCACCGCCATCGTCGTCGCCGTCGCGCTCGGGGTCTACCGGATCGTCCGCGGCGGGAAGGTCCGCGCGCTGGTCGTCAGCCTCGCCGCCGTCGTCGCGGCCGCGCTGATCGCCCTGCACACCGGCCGGGCCCAGGACTTCTTCCTGCTGCAGCTGATGTCCAATGTGGCCAGCGCGCTGCTCTGGGCGGCCAGCATCGTGGTCCGCTGGCCGCTGCTCGGCGTCGTCGTCGGACTGGTGCTCGGCCAGAAGACGCGCTGGCGCCGCGACCCCGTGCTGCTGAAGGCGTACTCGCGCGCCAGCTGGGTGTGGGTGTTCGGCCAGTACACGCTGCGCGTGGTGATCTACGGCCTGCTGTGGTGGTCCGGCCAGGTGATCGCGCTCGGCGTGGCCCGCACGGTGCTCTCGTGGCCGCTGGTCGCGCTGACCGTGGCGGTGAGCGGCTGGGTGCTCTACCGGGCGTTGCCCGCGGAACACCCCGGCCTGCGACTGGCCCCCGAAACCGGCCCGGACGACGTACCCAGGACATAAGGCGGCCCCCGGCGAGGGGGGAGGGTCCGGGGGCCACTGCCTACGTTACCCGGACTACCCGGGTTCAGTCGACGCTTTGACGTGTTCGCGCCGCGTTTCGCGGAAATTTTAGGGAAATACTGGTCTAGCCACCCCTTCGCCGAAGGCGTCCACGGCTGCGAGCCAGGCCGCCCCGAGCACCCCATCCGAGCTGGTCAGCACCTCAAGACCGGCCAATCCACGGCGAACGAGGGCGCCGACCGGGCTCTTTCCGGTCAGCACCGAGCCCACGAGCACCACGGGGGTCGTTTCGCCGGGTTCGCGTGCGGCGAGGGCGTTGCGGACCAGAAGTTCCGCCGCGTGGGTGACGATTTCGCGCGCCGCGGGCTCGCCGGCGTCGTGCGCCGCGCTCACCAACGGCGCGAAGCGGGCGAGCCGGACCGGCGCCTCGGCGTTGGCCGCGGTGATCAACGCCCGCGACGCCGCGAGCCGCTCCGCGTCGGACCGGACGTCCACACCGGACGGTCCGAGCGCGGCGGCGAGCACCGCCGACGGGAGTCCGGCCAGGGGAAGGCCGCGCCCGAGAGCCTCCAAAGTGGATCGGACGGCTTCGCGGCCCAGCCAGAACGCGGACCCTTCGTCGCCGAGCAGCCAGCCGTAGCCGCCCGCGGTGCCGGCCAGCCGGCGCTTGCGGATCCGGCCCGCGATGGAACCGGTGCCGGCGACGAGCACGGTGCCGTCCGGTGCCGACGTCGCGGACGCGTACGCCACTTCGGCGTCGGCGACCACCCGTACGCCGGTGAGTCCGATCCGCGCCCACGCCGCGTCGAATTCCGCCGCCACGCGCACGTCGCTGAGCTTGCTGACCCCGGCCATGCCGACGACGCACGCCCGCACCGCGCCCGGGTCGTGCGTGCCCAGCGCGTCGGTGATCGCGTCGGCGATCCGCCCCGCGGCGACCTCCGGCGCGTGCGCGTTGGGGTTGGCGCCTTCGCCGCGCCCGGTACCCAGGACGACGCCGGCGGCGTCGACCAGGGCAGCCCTGGTCGACGTGCCGCCGGCGTCGACGCCGATCGCGAAGCTCACCTGGTCTTGGTCACCTTCAGCAGGCCGCGCGGGCTGTCCGGGTCGCCGCCGCGGGCGAGCGACAGGCCGAGCGCGATCCGCTGGATCGGCAGGATCTCCAGGATCGGCGCCAGCTCTTCGACCGTCGGCGCGACGTCGATGCGCAGCGCCGCCGGCACCTCCGAGGCGGCCGAGCCGACCGCGAGCACGTCCGCGCCGCGCTTGCCGACGGCCTCGAGGACTTCGTGCATCGCCTGCCCGCCCTGCCCCTTGCTGGTCACCGCGAGCACGGCGGTCTCGCCGTCCACCGCCGCGACCGGGCCGTGCAGCAGGTCCGCGCCGC
The DNA here is from genome assembly GCF_036227105.1 of Amycolatopsis sp. NBC_01488. Classification (NCBI taxonomy): domain Bacteria; kingdom Bacillati; phylum Actinomycetota; class Actinomycetes; order Pseudonocardiales; family Pseudonocardiaceae; genus Amycolatopsis; species Amycolatopsis sp. NBC_01488. The sequence continues at coordinate 3,156,588 of NZ_CP109434.1, forward strand.
TGTACGCGCGAGCGGCCAGGTAGCTGGTCTCGGCGAGCTTGAGCGAGCCTTCGAGCGCGCTGGCGTAGGAGTAGCCGCGGCCGGTGGTGAGGACCCGGTCCACGAAGCGGTACCGGTCGACCGCGCGCTGGACGCCCTCGGCGGCGCCGTCCAGGGTCTGCTGCGCCAGCTCGCCGATCTTCTCGGCGTCGGCCGCCTTGCCGCCGCGGACCGCGTCGATCAGCAGGTAGAGCGCCATCAGCGTCGCCGAGTACGTCTTGGTCGCGGCGACGGCCTTCTCGACGCCGGCGCCGATGTCGACGCCGAGCTCGGACGCCGCCCGCAGCGGCGAGTCCGGGGTGTTGGTGACGGACACCGTCAGCGCGCCCTGGTGGCGCGCCGTTTCGGTGACCTCGATCAGGTCGGGCGAGCCACCGCTCTGGCTGACCGTGACGAACAGCACGTCCCGCAGATCGGGCCGCGCGCCGTACAGCGTCGCCGTGGACGGGGAGACAAGACCAGCCGGAAGGCCGAGCAGTACCTCGATCAGGTACTTCGCGTACAACGCTGCGTGGTCACTCGACCCACGCGCCGCGAGCAAAGCGAAGCGCGGAGGCCGTTGTGAGATCTTTTCCGCCACCTCGGCGATTTCCGCCTGACGCGCGACCAGTCCGGCCAGGACGTCCGGCTGCTGGGCGATCTCCGCGGCCATGTGCTCGCCGGGCCGTTGTTCGGTCATCATTTTCCTCTCCACCTCCGGCATTATGTACCGGACTCAGGCGGCGTCGGTCAGGTCTAGACCAATGTTAGTGGGGCGGCGCGTTTGGGGAAAAGGGTACGTTTCTTACGGGGACGTGGCGTGCGATGAGGGAAGACATAGGGAGTCGGGCATGTTGGAGACCACCACCACGGGCGAGGCGGCCGCCGTCGCCGGGATGCGCGGGCAGCGCGAGCCCAAGTACTGGGCGCTGAAACAGCACCTCCTCGACCTCCTGGACGTGCTGCCGCCGGGGTCGCCGATCCCGACCGAACGCGCGCTCGCCGGGGAGTTCACGGTCTCCCGCACCACCGTGCGCCAGGCGCTGGCCGACCTGACCGCCGAGGGCCGCCTGCACCGCGTGCAGGGCAAAGGCACCTTCGCGGCCGAGCCGAAGCTCGCGCAGCGGCTGCAGCTGTCGTCCTACACCGAGGACATGCGCCGGCAGGGCCTGAAGCCGTCTTCGAAGCTGCTGGAGCTCGAGGAGCTGCCGGCCGAGGGCGACCTCGCGAAACTGCTCGGAATCCGTTCTGGCGCGAAAATCCTTCGCCTTCGACGGCTTCGACTGGCGGACTCGCAGCCGATGGCGCTCGAGACTTCGCACCTGCCGGCCGGCCGATTCCGCGGGCTGCGCAAGCACGTCTCGGCGGGCGGTTCGTTGTACGCCGTTCTCCGCGAGCACTACGGCGTGGAACTGGAACGCGCCGAAGAGTCGATCGAGACGTCGCTCGCCGGTCCGGAAGAGGCGGAAATGCTCGGCGCCGACGTCGGCATGCCGGTGCTCCGGCTGACCCGGCACTCGTTCGCCACGGACGGCAAGCCGGTCGAGTACGCCCGCTCGGTCTACCGCGGCGACCGGTACAAGTTCGTCACGACGCTGATGCCGTGACCCGCTGTTGACGGCGGTCTCCGCGAACGGTGGAGTAAGCAGGTGACTGCCACCGAAGACACCGGGATCCGCTGGGGGACGCACGCCGCCCGCGGCGTGCTGGCCACCACGATCCTCGGGTCGGGCATGGCGATGCTCGACGGCACCATCGTCAACGTCGCCCTGCCCCGCATCGGCGCCGAGCTGAACGCCTCCGTCGCCGGCCTCCAGTGGATCCTCGACGGCTACCTGCTGGCGCTCGCCGCGCTCATCCTGGTCGCCGGCTCCCTCGGTGACCGCTACGGGCGGCGCCGCATGTACCTCATCGGCGTCGTCTGGTTCGGCGTCGCCTCCGGGCTGTGCGCCGCCGCCGTGTCGACCGAGATGCTGGTCGCGATGCGGATCCTGCAGGGCGTCGGCGGGGCGCTGCTGACGCCGGGGTCGCTCGCGATCCTCCAGTCGTCCTTCGCGCACGACGCGCGCGCCCGCGCGATCGGCGCCTGGTCCGGCCTCGGCGGCATCGCCGCGGCCGCCGGCCCGCTGCTCGGGGGCTTCCTCGTCCAGGTCTGGTCGTGGCGGCTCGCGTTCCTGATCAACGTCCCGATCGCGCTGGTCGTCGTGCTGATGGCCCGGAAGTTCGTGCCCGAGTCCCGCGACCCGGACGCGACCGGGCACCCGGACTTCGGTGCTGCCGCGCTCGGCGCGATCGGCCTCGCCGGGGTCACCGGCGCGCTGGTGGAGGCGCCCGGACGCGGCATCGGCGACCCGATCGTGCTGGTCGCGGGCCTGCTGGGGATCGCGGGACTGGCCGCGTTCGTCATCGTCCAGCACCGCTCGCGCGAGCCGCTCGTGCCGCCGTCGCTGTTCCGCGACCGGACGTTCACGCTCTCGAACGCCCTGACGTTCGTCGTCTACGCGGCGCTCGGCGGCGTGATGATGCTGCTGGTCATGCAGCTGCAGGTGTCGTTGCACTACTCGCCGACGGCGTCCGGCCTGGCCGGGCTGCCGCTCACGGTGATCATGCTGCTGCTGTCCGGGCGTTCGGGGGCGCTGGCCCAGCGCATCGGCCCGCGGACGCAGCTGGTGGTCGGTCCGATCGTCGTCGGCATCGGGATGCTGCTGATGCTGCGCATCGCGCCCGGCGCGTCCTACCTCGGCACGGTGCTGCCCGCGGTCGTCGTGTTCGGGCTCGGCCTGGCGACGGTCGTCGCCCCGGTGACCGCGACGGTGCTCGCCGCGGCCCCGGACCGCTACGCCGGTGTCGCGTCCGGCGTCAACAACGCCATCGCGCGCTCCGGTGGGCTCTTGGCGGTGGCGGTGCTGCCCGCCGCGGCCGGCCTGACCGGCGAGGCGTACGCCGACCCGGTGGCGCTCACCGCGGGCTGGCGGACGGCGCTGGTCATCTGCGCCGCGCTGGCCATCGTCGGCGGCCTGATCGCGCTGGGCATCCACAACGGCGTGCTCGAACCGCCGTCGGAGGCACCGGCGCCGGATTCGGCCGCGGACGAGTCCCCGCACCTGGGCGAGTGCTACCACTGCGGCGTCGAGGGCCCGCCGACGCACGTGCGCCGCGGGACCCCGGTCGCCGGCGCCTAGCCCGCGAGGATCTCGGCGAACAGCGCCGGGTCGGCGTTGCCGCCCGAGACGATGGCGACCGTGCGCCCGGCGGGCAGCTCCCCGGCGTGGAACAGGTACGCCGCCGTCGCCACCGCGCCGCTGGGCTCGGCGACCAGACGGGCCTTCCGGGCGAGGGTGCGCATGGCCTCGCGGATCTCGTCCTCGGTGACCGTGACCATCGCGTCGACGACCTCCCGCAGGTGCGCGAAGGTCAGCTCGGACGGCTGAGCGCGCAGGCCGTCGGCGATCGTGCGGGCGCGGTCGGCCTGCGGCCAGTCGACCTGGCGGCCGAGGCGCAGCCCCTCGGTCGTGTCGCCGGCCAGCGCGGGCTCGACGCCGATGACCTTCGCGCGCGGCGCGCGAGCCTTGATCGCGGTGCCGACGCCGGAGGCCAGCCCGCCGCCGCTGACCGGTACCAGCACGACCTCGACGTCGGGGAGGTCCTCGGCGATCTCGAGACCCGCGGTGCCCTGCCCGGCGATGATGGCCGCGTCGTCGTAGGGCGGGATGAGGGTCAGCCCGCGTTCGGCGGCCAGTTCGTGCGCTTTGCCCTCGTGTTCGCCGATCGGCACCTCGATCACCTCGGCGCCGTACCCGCGGGTGGCCTCCACCTTGATCCGCGGCGCGACGTCCGGCACGACGATCACCGCGGGCACGCCGTACTGCTGCGCGGCGTAGGCGACTGCCTGCGCGTGGTTGCCGCTCGAGTACGCGATGACCCCGCGGGAGCGGCTTTCGTCGTCGAGCGCGGCGATCGCGTTGAACGCGCCGCGTACCTTGAACGCGCCGACCGGTTGCAGATTTTCGGGTTTGAGCCACAGGGTTCCGCGGGGATCCCAGGTCTGGAGCAACAAGGGTGTGTGCACGGCGACACCCTGGACGCGCTTCGTCGCCGCCTCGATGTCGGATATCGTCACCAGTTCCATGTGCCGAGTATGTCAAGAAAGTGTTCGATCAGCACTGTCTATTATGGACAGTGTGAGTGGTCCTCCTCACGTCGTGGCAACGTGGGGAGTTCCTCGCGCGCCCTAGACGTTGGACAGGGGAGAAGACTTACTACCGGATCGGGATCATGAGCAAGGAGAACGCAGCGGCTTCCGAAGCGAAGGAAGAGAAGTCAGGCCTGAGGATCGCGCAGGTCCTGGCGACGGCGCTCGCGGCGGTGACCGCGGCGCTGCTGGGGTCGACGCTCGGCGTGGCGGGCACCGTGGTCGGGGCCGGCGTGGCGAGCGTGGTGTCGACGGTCGGCGGTGAGCTCTACCTGCGCTCGTTGCAGCGCACCCGCGAGGCGGCGCTCAAGGCGCGTCAGCTGGCGACGTCCGGGATCCGGCGGCGGGGTCACGCCGGGCCGGAGGTGCCGATCACCGACCAGCCGACGGTGCAGCTGGCCAAGCCGCCGGAGGAACCTTCGCGGTTGTCCGCGCGGCTGCGGAAGCTGCGCTGGCCGTTGATCATCGGGACGAGCGTGGTGGCGTTCGCGGTGGCGATCCTGGCGGTGGTCGGCGTCGACGCGGCCACCGGCGGCAAGGTGGCGGGCGGCACGGGCGCGAGCATCGGCAAGATCTTCGGCGGCGGTTCGGGGGGCACGGATCCGGCACCGTCGACCACACCCACCACCAGCACGAACGACACGCAGGTGTCCCCGAGCGAGACCCCGTCGACGACCACGGAGACGACCACCCCGCCGACGACGTCGAGCGGGTCGCCGTCGACGACATCGACAACACCCAGCACCACGGCCCAGCAGCCGACGACGTCAGCCCCGGCGACCAGCCAGGGCGCGGTGACCACCCCGACCCCGTGACGTCGGTCAGGGGAGCCGGGAGCGGAGCGCGCGGGCGGCGGCCTCGGGGTCCTCGGCTTCGGTGATCGCCCGGACCACCACGATCCGCGACGCGCCCGCGTCGAGGACCTCCGGGAGCCGCGAACCGTCGATGCCGCCGATCGCGAACCACGGCCGTGACGGCGCGGCCGCAGCCGTCGCGCGGACCAGGTCCAGCCCCGGCGCCGACCGGCCCGGCTTCGTCGGTGTCGGCCAGCACGGCCCGGTGCAGAAGTAGTCCACGCCCGGCTCCGACGCCGCCGCCGTGGCCTGCGGAACCGAGTGCGTCGAGCGCCCGATGACCACGTCGTCGCCGAGGATTCGCCGGGCCAAGGTCACCGGGATGTCGTCCTGGCCCAGGTGGAGCACGTCCGCGCCGACCGCCAGCGCCACGTCCGCGCGGTCGTTCACCGACAGCAACGCCCCGTGCCGGGCGCACGCCTCGGCCAGCACCTCCAGCGCCGCGATCTCGCCCGCGGCTTCCAACGCGCCGGTCTTGTCGCGCAGCTGGATGATGTCGACGCCGCCGGCCAGGGCCGCGTCGGCGAACGCGGCCAGGTCGCCGCGGGTCGTGCGGGCGTCCGTGCACAGGTACAGGCGCGCGCTGTCGAGGCGGGCGCGGATCTTGTCACCGGAGAGGGCGGGCATAGCGGCGACCGTACCCCGCGAGTTAAGGTGGATGGGTCCGCACGGGAGCCCGAGGACGGGCTGAGAGGGAGCTGCCGCTCCGACCGTGGAACCTGATCCGGGTCATGCCGGCGCAGGGAGCGTGATTCCCATGACGAACACCCTGGCCGTCGTCGGTGGCGGCGTGATCGGCCTGTCCGCCGCGTGGCGCGCCGCCGCGCGAGGCCACGCGGTCACCCTCCACGACCCCGAACCCGTCCGCGGCGGCGCGTCCTGGCTGGCCGGCGGCATGCTCGCCCCGGTCACCGAGGCCTGGCCCGGCGAGGAAGACGTCCTCCGCCTCGGTGAGGAGTCGCTGCGCCGCTGGCCCGGCTTCGCGAGCGACCTCGCGCAGGAGGGTGTCGACCCCGGGCTGGCCGAGCACGGGACGCTCGTCGTCGCGTTCGACAGCGCCGACGCCGGCTACCTCGACATCCTCGCCGGGCACCTGCACACGCTCGGCCGCGCGGCCGAGCGGCTCACCGGGCGGGCGGCCAAGCGGCTCGAACCGGGGATCGGATCCGTCCGAAGTGGACTCCACGTGCCCGGCGACCTGGCCGTGGACAACCGGAAGCTGCTCAACGCGCTGTACGCCGCCTGCGTCAACCACGACGTCCGGTTCGTCCGGGAACGCGTGGAACAACCCCCGGCCGCCGACGCCGTCGTGCTCGCCGCCGGCGCCTGGACCGGACGGCTGCACCCGCAGCTCGCCGACGCCGTCCGCCCGCTCAAGGGCGAGATCCTGCGTCTCAAGCCCCGGCGCGGCTGCCTGCCGCCGCCGACGCACACCGTGCGGGCCGTCGTCGAAGGCCGGCCGATCTACCTCGTCCCGCGCGGCGACCAGGAGCTGGTCCTCGGCGCGACGCAGTACGAAGCGGGTTTCGACCAGGCCGTCACCGCGCGCGGCGTGCGTGAGCTCATCGAGGGCGCCGAACGCGTCTTCCCCGCGATCACCGAGTACGAGCTGGCCGAGACCGCCGCGGGCCTGCGCGCCGGCAGCCGGGACGTGCTGCCGTACGTCGGCGTCCTGGACGACGGCGTCTTCGCCGCGACCGGGCACCACCGCAACGGCCTGCTGATGGCTCCCGTGACCGCGGACGCCGTCCTCGCCTGGCTCGAGGGTGAGAAGCCGCCGGAAGGCATCGAAGCGGCTTCGCCCGCCCGCCTGCACCAGAAGGAGCACGTGTGATGGAGATCAAGCTCAACGGGACGTGGACGGAGTTCCCGGACGGCGCGACCGTCGCCGACGTCCTCGACGCGTCCGGCGGGCAGCGGCCCGGCATCGCCGTCGCGGTCGACGGCGTCGTCGTCCGCCGGAGCGACTGGCCCACCACGGCCGTGCCCAAGGGCGCGGGCGTCGACGTGCTCACCGCGGTCCAGGGAGGCTGAAGTGGACGGAGAACCGCTGGTCATCGGCACCCGCAAGCTGACGTCCCGGCTGATCATCGGCACCGGCGGCGCCGCGAACCTCGCCGTGCTCGAACGCGCGCTGGTCGCGTCCGGCACCGAGCTGACCACCGTCGCCATGCGCCGCGCCGACGCGGAAGGCGGCTCCGGCGTCCTCGAACTCCTGAGGAGGCTCGGCATCGAGCTGCTGCCGAACACCGCGGGCTGCCGCACGGCCGCCGAAGCCGTGCTCACCGCGCAGCTCGCGCGGGAGGCCCTCGGTACCGATCTGATCAAGCTCGAGGTGCACGCCGACGACCGGACGCTGCTGCCGGACCCGATCGAGACCCTCGACGCCGCCGAACGGCTGGCCGCCGACGGGTTCACGGTGTTCGCCTACACGAACGACGACCCGGTGCTCGCGCTGCGGCTGGAGGAAGCCGGCTGCGCCGCGGTGATGCCGCTGGGCGCGCCGATCGGCACCGGCCTCGGCATCCGGAATCCGCACAACATCGAGCTGATCGTTTCGCGGGCGGGCGTGCCGGTGATCCTGGACGCCGGAATCGGCACGGCGTCCGACGCGACGCTGGCGATGGAGCTCGGCTGCGACGCCGTCCTGCTGTCCACCGCCGTCACCCGGGCGACGGACCCCGAACGGATGGCCGCGGCGATGCGGTCGGCCGTCGTCGCGGGTCACCTGGCCAGGAGCGCGGGGCGCGTGCCGCAGCGGTTCTGGGCGCAGGCGTCGAGTCCACCCCGGTGAACCGGGGTGCCTTAACGCCGAACGTGCACCGCGAACCCGTAAGGTGGACGGCACTTTCCGGCGCATCCGCGGCGGGGCCAGGGCAGAAGGAGCCAGCCGTGACCACTTCGGTTCAGGACACCTCGGGCAGGTTGTACCTCGCCGTCGGCAGGCTGTCCCGGTCCCTGCGCCAGGCCGGCGTGCCCGGCCCGGGCCACGGCGCCATTTCGGCGCTCGCGACGCTGGTGATCTCCGGGCAGCTGCGCCTCGGCGACCTCGCAGCGAAGGAGGGCGTCGCCGCGGCGACGATGTCGCGGATCATCGCGTCGCTGGTCGAGGCGGGGTACGTCAGCCGCGAGTCCGACCCGGTCGACCGCCGCGCGTGGCTGGCGAAGGCGACCGAAGAGGGCGAGCGGCTCGTGTCCGGCGTCCGGTCGACGCGGGTGCAGGAGCTGAACCGGCGGCTCGACCGCTTGACGCCCGAGCACCGCGAGGCCCTGACGGCGGCGATCCCGGCGCTGGAGGCGCTGATCGCGGACGAGGACCGCTGAGCCGTTCCGGTTGCCGCGGAAGAACGCCGCAGCGAGCGCCGTGAATGACTCGTTCCTGGCGTTCGGCCGGGCGCGTGCTCAGCGCTCCTCGGGTGCCAGCCGCCAGAAGGCCGACACCGGTCCGACCTTGGCGCCCATCGGGTAGGCGTGCTCGACCGCGTGCGAGACGAACCACTTGCCGTACCGCGCCGCCTCGACGACCGGCATGCCCTTGGCCAGCCCGGCCGTCAGGGCCGACGCCATCGTGTCGCCCGCGCCGTGCGTGTGCGGCGTCGAGTACCGCTTGCCGGGCAGCTCCACGAACGTCGAGCCGTCGAACAGCAGGTCCACGCACTCGGGGTCGGCCTGCAGGTGGCCGCTCTTGACCAGGACGTACCGCGGGCCCATCCGGTGCAGCACCACCGCCGCGGTGTGCATGCCCTCGCGGTCTCGCACGGTCATGCCGGTCAGCAGGCGGACCTCGTCGAGGTTCGGCGTGAGGACCGTCGCGCGCGGGAGCAGCTCGTCGCGCAGGGCGTGCAGGCCCGCTTCGTCGAACAGCGGGTGACCGTGCATCGACGCCGCGACCGGGTCGACGACGAACGGGATCTTCTCGTCGCGGCCGATCCCGGCCTCGTCGCACGCCTCGGCCACCGCGTGGATGATCTCGGCCGACGCCAGCATGCCCGTCTTGGCCGCGCCGACGCCCATGTCCGCCGCCACGGCCTCGATCTGCCCGGCCACGATGTGCGGCGGCAGGTCGGCGCGATCGTGCACGCCGAGGGTGTTCTGCACGGTGACGGCGGTGACCGCGACCAGGCCGTGCACGCCGCACGTCAGGAACGTGCGCAGGTCCGCCTGCAGCCCGGCGGCGCCGCCGGAGTCCGACCCGGCGATGGTCAACGCCGAGGGAGGGCTCGAGGTCATGGTCATCCCGACTTCTGGTCTAGGCCAATCGGCCGCTTTTCCTTCATCAAGAGTCAACCACGGTGGCACATTGTGGGGGCTACTCACCAGTTATGGGCGAAGGAGCCTGGATGAAGCTCTTCTCGGTGGTCCTCCTCACGGCCGGTCTCGTGCTCTCGGGCGCGACCGCCGCCAACGCGGACAGTCCCAAGCTTTCCCACGTCACGACGGTCGGCGTGCACAACACGTACGACCCGGCGGCCTACGGCTACCTGGCCCAGGCGCTCGACGCCGGCTCGTCGCTGATCGAGCTCGACGTCTGGCCGGACTTCTTCACCCACGAGTGGAAGGTCAGCCACTCGAACCCGTTGGGGAACAACAACAACTGCGTCGCGGCCACCTCGGCGTCGCAGCTCTACAGCGGCGGGACGAACAAGAACCTCGAGTACTGCCTCGACGACATCCGGATCTGGCTGGCCGCCCACCCCGGGCACACGCCGGTCACGCTCAAGCTCGAGATGAAGACGGGCTTCTCGGACAACACCGGCATGGGCCCGGACGAGCTGGACGCGACGTTCCGCGCGCACCTCGGCAGCGTCGCGTTCCGCCCGGCCGAGCTGCTCGGCGGCTACGCCACGCTCGACGACGCCTCCAAGGCGGACAACTGGCCGTCCGTGGACGCGTTGCGGGGCCGGGTGATCACCGAGATCATCCCGGGCACCGTCGAGGAGGGGAACCCGACCGACACGCTGCACACCGACGTCGAGTACGCGCGGTACCTGGTCGGGCTGAAGAACGCCGGCAAGCTCGGCGACGCGAACATCTTCCCGACCGTGCACGGCGCGGCCGGCGGTGACCCGCGGGACAAGTACACCGCCGACCTCAAGCCGTGGTTCGTCGTGTTCGACGGCGACGCGAGCGCGTGGGTGACGCAGACCGGGCCGTGGTGGTACGACGCCAACCACTACTACCTCGTGATGACCGACGGCCAGAACGTCGCGCCGGCGATCGACGCACACAACCCGACCGTCGACCAGGCCAACCAGCGCGTCGCCGACCTGGCGAAGCAGCACGCGTCGGTGATCACGTCGGACTGGACCGGGCTCACGACGGTGCTGCCGCAGGTGCTCGCCCGGGGTTAGCCGGTCAGCACGAGCGGGAAGGCCTGCTCGCCGTGGACCTGCAGCTGACCGGCTTCGATCAGTTCCCCGAGGTCGGTCAGCCCGCTGGTCCTCAGTCGAGGCAGAACTCGTTGCCTTCGACGTCCTGCATCACGATGCACGACTCGTTCTCGCCGTCGGCGTACAGCACTCGTTCGCACACCGCGCCGAGCGGGATCAGCCGGTCGCGCTCGGCCTCGAGCGCGGCGAGGCGTTCCGCGCCCACGAGCCCGGTGCCGGCGCGCACGTCGAGGTGCACGCGGTTCTTGACGACCTTGCCTTCGGGAACGCGCTGGAAGTACAGCCGCGGGCCCGCACCGGTCGGATCGACGCAGGCGAACGCCGCGCCCCGCCGCTCGGGCGGCAACGAGCGGTCGAAGTCGGCCCAGCTGTCGAACCCCGCGGGCGCGGGCGGCACGACGTAGCCCAGCACCTCGCACCAGAACCGGGCCACGCGCTCGGGTTCCGCGCAGTCGAAGGTGATCTGTACCTGCCTGATCGTCCCCATGGGCTCACCGTACTGGCGCGCCGCGCGGCTGCGGTAGTCGATCAATCCCACCCCCGCGGTGATGCCCGGTACCGGGGTGAGCCCGGACTTCTCGCGCAGGACGTGGACCGCCAGGACGTGCCGGCCTTCGGCGACCAGGGTGTCGATCTCGTCCCGCAGCGCCTCGGGCAGGAGCCACCACAGCTCTTCGTCGGTCACCGGCCCAGTCTGGCAGCGCGGCCTTCCGGTTCGCGCGCGGTTTACCGGTCCAGCACCCAGAACGGGGACACCGGCCCGACACCCGCGCCGAGCGGATACGCCTCAGCCACGCAGCGCTCGATGAACTTCTTGCCCGCCGCCACCGCGTCCGGCACCGAAGCGCCCTTCGCCAGGGACGACGTGATCGCCGACGCCAGCGTGTCGCCGCCGCCGTGGGTGTGCTGCGTCTCGTACCGCGGGCCGCTCAGCGAGATGAACTCGGCGCCGTCCGTCAGGAGGTCCACGCAGTCCGGCGTGCCCTGCATGTGGCCGCCCTTGACGAGCACCCATCGCGAACCGAACTCCAGCAGCGCTTCGGCCGCCGCGCGCTGGGAAGTCGTGTCGGACACGGAAATGCCCGTCAGCAGGCCGACTTCGACCAGGTTCGGTGTGATCAACGTCGCGCGCGGGAACAGCTCCGTGCGGATCGCTTCGAGGGCGTCTTCCCGCAGCAGGGCGTGCCCGGTCATCGACGCCGCCACCGGGTCGACCACCAGCGGGAAGTCCATGCCGATCTCGTCCAGGGTCTTCGCCACCGCCCGGATGATCTCGGCGGTGGCGAGCATCCCCGTCTTGGCCGCGTCGACGCCCATGTCGGACGCCACCGCCTTGATCTGCGCGGTGACGATGTCAGCCGGGATCTCCGTGAAACCCTGCACGCCCAGCGAGTTCTGCACGGTGACCGCGGTCAGCGCGACGAGCCCGTGCACGCCGTTGGCGAAGAACGTGCGCAGGTCCGCCTGGATGCCCGCACCACCGCCGGAGTCGGATCCGGCGATGGTGAGGGCGGTGGGCGGTGTCACGGCTGCACCACGGGCAGGTAGACCTGGTTGCCGGACTCGGAGAACTCCGCCGACTTCTCGGCCATGCCGGCCTCGATCGCTTCCACAGTGGACAGACCGTGCTCTTCGGCGTACTTGCGGACGTCCTGGGTGATCCGCATCGAGCAGAACTTCGGGCCGCACATCGAGCAGAAGTGCGCGGTCTTGGCCGGTTCCGCGGGCAGCGTCTCGTCGTGGAACGAGCGCGCGGTGTCCGGGTCGAGCGAGAGGTTGAACTGGTCGTTCCAGCGGAACTCGAAGCGGGCCTTGGACAGCTCGTCGTCCCACTCCTGCGCGTACTGGTGGCCCTTGGCGAGGTCGGCGGCGTGCGCGGCGATCTTGTACGTGATCACGCCGGTCTTGACGTCGTCGCGGTTCGGCAGGCCGAGGTGCTCCTTCGGCGTGACGTAGCACAGCATCGCCGTGCCGTACCAGCCGATCTGCGCCGCGCCGATGGCCGACGTGATGTGGTCGTACGCCGGCGCGATGTCCGTCGCGAGTGGACCGAGGGTGTAGAACGGCGCTTCACCGCAGAGCTTTTCCTCGAGCTCCACGTTCTCCTTGATCTTGTGCATCGGCACGTGGCCCGGGCCCTCGATCATCACCTGGACGTCGTGCGACCGCGCGAGGTGCGTCAGCTCGCCGAGCGTTTCTAGCTCCGCGAACTGGGCCCGGTCGTTGGCGTCGGCGATCGAGCCGGGGCGCAGGCCGTCGCCGAGGGAGAACGTGACGTCGTACTGCCGCAGGATTTCGCACAGTTCTTCGAAGTGCGTGTACAGGAAGGATTCCTGGTGGTGCGCGAGGCACCACGCGGCCATGATCGACCCGCCGCGGCTGACGATGCCGGTGACGCGCCGCGCGGTCAGCGGGATGTAGCGCAGCAGCACGCCGGCGTGCACGGTGACGTAGTCGACACCCTGCTCGCACTGCTCGATGATCGTGTCGCGGTAGATCTCCCACGACAGCTTTTCCGGTTCGCCGTCGACCTTTTCCAGTGCCTGGTAGATCGGTACGGTGCCGACCGGGACCGGCGAGTTGCGGATGATCCACTCGCGCGTCTCGTGGATCCGCCTGCCGGTGGAGAGGTCCATGATCGTGTCGGCGCCCCAGCGGGTCGCCCAGACCATCTTGTCGACCTCTTCCTCGACCGACGACCAGACGGCCGAGTTGCCCATGTTGGCGTTGATCTTCACCAGGAAGTTCTTGCCGATGATCATCGGCTCGGACTCCGGGTGCTTGCGGTTGACCGGGATCACCGCGCGACCGCGGGCCACCTCGTCGCGCACGAACTCCGGGGAAACCCTTTCGCGGGCGGCGATGTACTCCATCTCGCGGGTGATGACGCCCTGTTTGGCCCAGCCGAGCTGGGTGTTGTGCTCGCGCCCATCGGCCCACCCGGCGCGCAGCCGGTGCAGTCCACTGTGGACGTCAATGGTGGCTTCGGGATCCGTGTACGGGCCCGAAGTGTCGTAGACGTCGAAGTGTTCGCCGTTCGAGAGGTCGATCCGGCGGGCCGGAACCCGGAGTCCGGATTCGGTCTGGTGGTAAACCTTGTGCGATCCCGTGATCGGACCCGTGGTGACGGAGACGTGTTTGTTCTCCAGCGTCGTCAACGACTTTCACTCCCTACGCCGGCATTACCCGGTCAGGTTCATGCGGTCGGTGACGCCTGCGAAACGCAAGTCACCCTCTCAGCCCGCCATGGCGCGAGCTCCCGCGTTGGTGTTGTGCCCCCGACCATGCCACGCCGGGTCGGGATACTCAAGTCCGCTCACCTCACCCGACCAGTTCGGCCGGGGTGGCGTAGACGTCGACCATGGCTCCGTTGCGGAGCACGGTGATCGGCAGCGGGGTGCCGATCACTTCCGCGAACAGCTGCCGCTGGATGCCCTGGGCGTCCGAGACGCGGGTGCGTCCGACGGTCAGCACGAGGTCGCCCGCCTTGAGGCCCGCCCGGTCCGCGGGGCCGCCGGCGACGACTTCGCGGACTCGCAGCCCGGCGCTCTGCCCGGTGCGCTCGGCGACGTCGTCGGGCAGCGGCGCCGGGACGCCGACGACGCCGAGGTACGCGCGCCGCACCCGGCCTTCGACGACGAGCGTGTCGATGATCCGCCGCGTGGTCGCGTTGATCGGCACCGCGAGCCCGAGCCCGACCCCGGCGACCGCGGTGTTGACGCCGACGACGCGGCCTGCGGAGTCGGCGAGCGCGCCGCCGGAGTTGCCGGGGTTGAGCGCGGCGTCGGTCTGGATGACGTCTTCGATCACGCGGGTCGCCCGGCCCTGCCGCACCGGGAGGGCGCGGCCGAGCGCGCTGACGACGCCGGCGGTGACGGTGCCGGAGAAGCCGAGCGGGTTGCCGACGGCCACGACGAGCTGCCCGACGACGAGCCGGTCGGCGTCGCCCAGCTGAGCGGCCGACGGCGTTTCGCCACGCGCCCGCAGCACGGCGAGATCGGACAGCGGATCGGCCCCGACGACGTCGAAGGGCACCTCGCTGCCATCGGCGAAGGTGGCGACCCCCCGCCGGTGGTCGCTGACGACGTGGGCGTTGGTGAGCAGGTGGCCGTCATCGGCGAAGACGACGGCCGACCCGCTGCCGCGCGCGAGCTGGACCCCGGCGACGTGCGGGCCGACGGTCCTGGCGACCGTGCTGACCGCGCGCGAGTAGGCGTCCATCGCCTCGTCCATGACTGCACCTCGATTACACCGTTGCACGTACTACAAGTGTGCGCCGGGAAATCGGGGAAGTCCGTTCGCTGTTCGTGAACCGCCGGCCGGACCAGTGACGGTCAGTGGTTCACCGGATCGGACCATGCGCCGGTGAAGGATCGGCGGCAGACTCCCAAAGCGCTTCTGTAACGGTGCAGAAGCGATCTTCTGTGGGGTTGATATGCGCAAACTCATGTTCGGCGCCCTCGCCGGGCTGCTGGTCACCGGCTTGATCCCGGGGATCGCGGCGGCCCAGGGCGAGGCTCCCGGCGCCCCGGGCGCCCATCCCAGCTGGCTGCCCGCGAACAAGACCGGCTTCGGCACCGCCCACGACCGGTCGAGCAACGTCTGGTTCACCCTCCAGGGTGGCCAGCTGTCCGAGGTCTACTACCCGGACCTGTCGACGCCGAGCGTCCGGTCGATGAACTTCGTCGTCACCGACGGCCGCAGCTTCGCCGTCGCCGACTACACCGCGAAGTCGCAGCAGGTCCGGCGCACCGACGACGACAGCCTGACCTACGAGCAGACCATCACCGACGACCAGCACCGCTGGCGCCTGCGCAAGACCTACGTCACCGACCCGGCCGCCACGACCGTGCTGGTGGACGTCGACTTCCAGTCGCTGACCGGCCGGCCGTACCAGCTCTACGCGGTCGCCGATCCGGACCTGACCAACGACGGCTCCGACGACTCGGCCGCCCGCAAGGGTGACGCCGTCACCGCGCAGGACGCTTCGAACGCCGCCGCCCTCACCGCGAAACCCGCCTTCGTGAAGACCAGCGTCGGCTACGCGGGCGCGTCCGACGGGAACACGCAGCTCACGAAGACCTTCAAGCTGACCCAGTACGACTCGGCCGCGAAGGGCAACGTCGTGCTGACCGGGCAGACGGACGCCGACGGCGTCCGGAACCGGCACGTCACCCTCGCGCTCGGCATGGGCGCGAAGGCCGCCGACGCGCTCGGCAGCGCGCAGGCGTCGCAGCGACGCGGCGTCCGCGACATCACCCGCGCGTACGACCGCGGCTGGGAGCAGTACCTGCGCGGGGTCAGCAAGCCGCCGTCGTCGCTGAAGACCGACGCCGAACGCGACCTCTACAAGGCGTCGATGCTGACCCTCGCCGCGAGCGAGGACAAGCAGCACCCGGGCGCCTTCATCGCGTCGCCAAGCATGCCGTGGCGGTTCGGCAACAACGATCCGGAGTGGTCGCCGTCCGGCACCTACCACCTGGTCTGGCCGCGTGACCTCTACCAGATCGCCACCGGCCTGGCCGCCGGCGGCGACACCGCCGCCGCGAACCGCGCGGTGAGCTACATGTTCGGCACGCAGCAGCAGCCCGACGGGCACCTGCCGCAGAACAGCCGCGTCGACGGCGTGCCGTACTGGACGTCGGTGCAGCTCGACGAAACCGCTTTCCCGATCGTGCTGGCCCAGCAGCTCGGCCGGACCGACCTGTGGCCCGGCGTCCGCGAGGCCGCCGACTTCATCCTGGGCTACCGGGGCCCGGACGGGCAGGCTTCGCCCTACACCCAGCAGGAACGCTGGGAGGAGCAGGACGGCTGGTCCCCGTCGACCATCGCCTCGGTGATCGCCGGGCTCGTCTGCGCCGCGGACCTCGCGTCGCACAGCGGCGCTCCGGCCGACGCCGCCCGGTACCTCGCCGCGGCCGACAAGATGAAGGCCGACCTGCCCAAGCAGACGATCACCACGAACGGGCCGCTGTCGAAGGACCCGTACTTCGTCCGGCTCACCAAGGACGCGAACGCCAACGCCGGCACGACGTACAACCTCGGCAACTCGAGCGTGACGATGGACCAGCGCGCGGTCACCGACGCGGGCTTCCTCGACCTGGTCCGGCTCGGCATCTACCGCGCGGACGACCCGGTGATCGAGAACAGCGTGCGCGTCACGGACAAGGCCATCGCGTTCACCACGCCGACCGGGCAGTTCTGGCACCGCTACACGAAGGACGGCTACGGCGAGCAGGCCGACGGTTCGCCGTGGGACTACACGTTCCCCGCGGGCAGCCGCACGACGTTCGGCCGGCTGTGGCCGCTGCTCGCCGGCGAGCGCGGCGAGTACGAGCTGACGCTCGGCGACCCGTCGTCCGCCGCGCGGCGGCTGCGTGACCTCGGCCGGGTGAGCAGCTCGGCGGAAACCATGCCGGAGCAGGTGTGGGACGAGAACCCGCCGTCGGGCCAGACCGGCTTCCCGGCCGGCACGCCGACCACGTCGGCGACCCCGCTGGCCTGGACGCACGCGCAGTACGTCCGCCTGGCTTGGGACGTCAAGGCGGGCTCGACCCTGGAGACGCCGAAGGTGGTCCGCTGCCACTTCCTCGGCTGCTGACCCGGGTCCACCGCAGCTGGTCGTGAGTGGGAAACAGTGTTCTAACCCTGTTTCTCGCTCACGACCGGGGCGGGTCAGAGGACGGCGCCGTCGTCCTCGGGGGTCTTCGGCGGCAGCCACGAGTTGCCCGGAACGCCCCACTTGTTGGCCTTCAGCATCTTCTTCGCCGCACGCGCGTGCCGCCCGACCAGGCGGTCGAGGTAGATGAAGCCGTCGAGGTGGTCGGTTTCGTGCTGCAGGCAGCGCGCGAAGTAGCCGGTGCCCTCGACCTCGATCGGGTTGCCCTCGACGTCGAAGCCGGTCACCTTCGCCCACTTCGCGCGGCCCGTCGGGTACGACTCGCCGGGCGCCGAGAGGCAGCCCTCCCAGTCGTCGTCCGGGTCCGGCATGGTCTCCGGGAGCTCCGACGTCTCGAGCTTCGGGTTCACGACGAGGCCCTTGTGCCGCACGCCTTCGTCGTCCGGGCAGTCGTACACGAACACCCGCAGGTCGAGGCCGATCTGGTTGGCCGCGAGGCCGACGCCCTCGGCGGCGTACATCGTCTCGAACATGTCGTCGGTGAGCGTGCGCAGCTTCTCGTCGAACTCGGTGATCTCCCGAGTCGGCTGGTGCAGCACGGGTTCGCCGGCGATCACGATGGGGTGGATGGTCACGGCGAGCCAGTTTAGTCGGACCCTTCTGGTAGACCTGCATCAGACCGTGACGCGCCGACGCGGATGCCCACGTCGGCGTGGGCTTCCGTGGTTGAATGGCGCCCGCGGAAGAGCTAGGTCTGATTCGCCATGACGCCCGATTGAGAGGGACTCGGATGGACGCCGCGGAGTCGATGGCTGAGCCGCAGCCGTCGCCGCCGAAGCCCGTGCCCGGCCTGACCGAACGCGAGGTCGAGATCCTCGCGTTCGAGCGCCAGTGGTGGCGACACGCCGGGGCGAAGGAGAACGCCATCCGCGAACGCTTCGACTTGTCCGCCACGCGCTACTACCAGCTGCTCAACAAGCTGCTGGAGAAGCCGGAGGCGATCGAAGCGGACCCGATGCTGGTGAAGCGGCTGCGCAAGACGCGCGCCACCCGCCAGCGCAAGCGTGGCGCCCGGCGACTGGGGATCGAGCTGAAATGAGCGTGTTTTCGGGAATGTCCCGGCCGATGAAGGCCGCGGGCGTCGCCCTGATCGGGGTGGCCATCATCGCGGCGGTGATCGGCGGGATCTCCGCCCTCAACGGCGGCGGGTCGAACGAAGCCGGTCCGAGCGGCACCCCCACCCAGCCGGGCACGTCCGGCGGGCCGTCGACGCCGCCCACGACCTCGTCTTCGCCGTCGACCCCGCCGACGTCGACGTCCACTTCGCCGGCCTCGCCGTCGCCGACCACGCCGCCGCCCGGGCAGCCGACGTCACCCGCCCCCGGCCAGCCCGGTGACCACCAGGCGGGCAACAAGTGGGTGACCGTCCGGGTCTTCAACAACTCCCTGATCAAGGACCTCGCCCAGCGCGCCGCGGACGACTTCCGCGGCGGCGGCTGGACCGTCAACGAGGTCGGCAACTACTCGCAGGGCACCATCCCGACGACGACGGCGTTCTACCGCCTGGGCACCGACGAGGAAGCCGCGGCGAAGCAGCTCGCCCAGGAGTTCGGCATCAAGGCCGAGCCCCGCTTCCCCGGGATCGAGAGCGCGAGCCCGGGCGTGATCGTCATCGTGACGAAGGAATACGAGTCCGGCCACAAGGGCAGCTGACGGGGCTTCGGGTGGCGCTCCCTTTCATTCCCCGGACTGGGTTTTCGCGTAGGCCTCCAGGGTCGCGAGCTGGGCCGGGTCGAGGCTCGGGCGGACCGTCTTGCGGGCCGTCTCCAGGTGCGCGGCCGTGACTTCGCGGGCCTCCAGGGACTCACGCATCGCCGTCAGCGCCGCCTCGCGGATCAGCGCCGCGCAGTCGGCCGCCGAGTAACCGTCCAGAGTGGACGCGACCTCGGCGAGGTCCACATCGGACGCCAGCGGCGTGTTCTTCGAGCTGGCCGCGAGAATCGCCGCGCGGGCCTCGGCGTCCGGCGGCGGGACGTAGACGCGGCGCTCCAGCCGTCCCGGCCGCAGCAGCGCCGGGTCGACCAGCTCCGGCCGGTTCGTCGCGCCCAGCACGACGACCTCCCGCATCGGCTCGACGCCGTCCAGCTCGGTCAGCAGCGCCGCGACCACGCGGTCGGCGACGCCCGAATCGGACGACTGGCCGCGGCGCGGGGCGAGCGCGTCGATCTCGTCCAGGAAGATCAGCGACGGCGCGGCCTCGGCGGCCCGGCGGAACAGCTCCCGCACCGCGCGTTCGGACTCGCCGACCCACTTGTCCATCAGCTCGGCGCCCTTGACCGCGAAGACGTTCAGCGCGCCGGTGCCGGCCAGCGCCCGCACCAGGAACGTCTTGCCGCCGCCGGGCGGGCCGTAGAGCAGCACGCCGCGCGGCGGCTCGACGCCAAGCCGGGCGAACGAGTCCGGGTACCGCAGCGGCCACAGCACGGCCTCGGTGAGCGACTGCTTGACGTCGACCATGTTCCCGACGTCGTCCAGCGTCAGGCCGCCGGTGGCCAGGTTGTCCGAAGTGGACATCGAGACCGGGCGAACGGTCGCCAGCGCGTCCAGCAGGTCCTGCTGCGAGATGCGCGGTTCGTCGGCTTCGCGCTGGCGCAGCGCGGCCCTCAACGCCGCGTCGCGACGCAGGGCGATCAGGTCGGCGGCGACGAACCCCGGCGTCCGTTCGGCGAGGACGCCGCAGTCGATGCCCGCGTCGAGCGGGACGTCGCGGAGCAGGACGTTCAGCAGTTCGCGGCGCGTCTTCGCGTCCGGCAGGGCCAGGCTGAGCTCGCGGTCGAGCAGGTCGGCGGCGCGCAGCCGCGGGTCGGCGGACTCCGCGCGGGCCGTCGTCGCGACGACGGCGAAGCGGTCTTGCCGCAGCGCCGTCCGCAGCTCTTCCAGCACGACGGTCGCGACCGGCGGCGGCGTGGCCGCGGGCAGCAGCGCGTCGACGTCGGTGAGCAGCAGCACCGACGGCCCGTCCGCCGCGCGGACCGCCTCGCGCAGGCGGGCGACGGCGACGTTCGGGTCGAGCACCGCGAGGTTCGGCGCGGCCACCGGCACCACGCGGATGTCGGCTTCGTTCGCGACCGAGCGCACGAGCGTCGCCTTGCCGACGCCTTCGGGGCCGGAGAGCAGGACGCCGAGGTGCGCGGGCGCGCCGAGCCGGGCCAGCAGCTCGGGCCGGTGGAACGCCAGGTCGAACCACTCGGCGAGCTTGCGCGCGGCCGTCTCGGCGCCGATCAGGTCGGCCAGCGGCACGACCGGTTCGACGGTCTCTTCGACCACCACTTCGTCTTCGACGACCTCCGCGTCGATCCACTCCTCGGCCGCGGTCACGGCGGAGGTGCGGACGAGCGCGGTCGCCGTCCGGGGCGCGGCGGGCTCGGGCGCCGGCCGCGCGCCGTCGCGCCAGACGACCACTGTGGACGGTCCGACCGCGACGGTGCCGGCCGGCTCGGTCGCGGTGACGGTGAGCAGCTCGTTCGTCCAGGTCGCGCCGATCGCCCGCGACAGCTGGCCGCGCAGGCCGGCCGGGTCGGACCCCGGCGTCGGCGCGAGGTCCTGCGGCAGCAGGGAAACGGCGTCGCCGACGGTGAGCACCTTGCCGATCAGGGCGAGCCGCAGCATGTGCGGGCTGACCGAGACACTGGCCAGGCGCGACCCGGCGACGGTGACCGTCTTCGCCGCGGCGACCTCGGCGGGCGCGACCACGACCTCGGCGCCCTCGGTGACGCCGAGGTTCGACATGGTGACGTCGTCGGTGAGCACGATGCCGGGCACGTCGGCCTCGTCGGCGGGCGCGGCGAGGGCGGCGCTGACCCGGGCGCCGGTGAGGCGCACGGCGTCCCAGGCCCGCAGGCCGAGCGCGTCGAGGACTTCGGGGTGCAGCCGGACGACGCCGCGGCGCGTGTCCAGCGCGGACGGCGTGTGCCGGACGGTCAGCGTGATCTGCGGGTGGCTCACGCCGTTCACCCTAGCGATCCGGCGGCCTCGGAGGAGGTGATGTGCCGGGGAACCCGTGTCGACCCCTCAACCACAGGTGATGCCCCTTCAATCACGCGTGATGCCCCGCTGATCACGCGTGGTGCCGCTCGGATCACGGGTGATCGCCGTACCGGAACGGCGAACTCGCGTACCCAGACGGTCGGCTCGCGTGCCTGGAGGGTCGGTTCGCGTGATCCGGGGCGTGACTCGCGTGATCAGGGAGCGATCTCGCGTGATTGGAGACGTAACTCGCGTGACTGGGAGGGCATCTCGCGTGATTGGAGGGGCATCTCGCGTGATTGGAGGGGTATCACGTGTGATTGAGGGGGCGACGCGGCTACTTGCGGCGGAGGCCGATCTGGCGCCATGAGCGGCGGCGCGGGCCTTGGCCGTTTTGGCTGCCTCGGGGGGTGCGGACCGTCTCGCCGGTGCGGGGGAGGCGGACCGCGCGCATCGCGGCGCCCGCGACGCGGCGGCGCAGCGGGGGACGCAGGCCCAGGCGGCGCGGGGAGCGGGCGCGGCGGATCGCGCGGCGCTCGCGCGGCGGGACCGTCCAGGCCTCCGGGTGCGCGGCCAGCCAGCGGTGCCGGTAGACCGAGTACGGGATGTGCGCCAGGTACAGGACCATCGCCGCGATCAGCGCGACCAGCGGGAACTGGATGATCGCCGCGGCCAGGAGCGCGACGCCGATCAGCAGCGGCGCGATCGCCTTGGCCGGCGCCTTGACCGTCTTCAGCGACAGCGTCGGGATGCGGCTGATCAGCAGCGCCGCGATGGCGATCGTCCACGCCCACACGACCCACTGCGACGACCACCAGCCGCCACCCCACTGCAGCCAAGCCACCAGCGGCAGCATCGCCAGCAGGCCACCCGCGGGCGCCGGGACGCCGACGAAGAACTCGCTCGCGTACGCCGGCTGCTCGGTGTCGTCCAGCAGGGTGTTGAACCGGGCCAGCCGCAGGATCATGCAGACGGCGAAGATCAGCGACGCCACCCAGCCGATCCGGTCGGCGCCGGTCTGCCAGACGTAGATGACGAGGGCCGGCGCGACGCCGAACGAGATGCCGTCGGACAGCGAGTCCAGCTCCGCACCCATCTTCGACGTCGCGTCGAGGAGGCGGGCGATCCGGCCGTCCAGGCTGTCGAGCACCGCCGCGATGCCGATCGAGGCGATCGCCATCGCGTAGTTCTTCGTCAGCGCGAACTGCACGGCCGACAGGCCCGCACACAGCGCGAGCACGGTGATGGCGTTCGGGAGCAGCCGGACGCCGGGGGTGGTCACGCGGACCATCGATCAGCCTTTCGCAGGCGCGGCAGGGAGTTCGGCGATCACGGTCTCGCCGCCGACCGTGCGCTGGCCCTTGGCGACCAGCACGCGCGAGCCCGGCGGGAGGTAGAGGTCGACCCGGGAGCCGAAGCGGATGATGCCGTACGTCGCAGCCGCGCCGACCTTGTCGCCCTCGCGGATCTCGCAGAGGATGCGGCGCGCGACCAGCCCGGCGATCTGCACGACGACGAGCTCGTGGCCGTCTTCGGTGCGCATCAGCACGGAGTTGCGTTCGTTGTCGTCGCTGGCCTTGTCCAGGTCGGCGGAGAGGAACTTGCCCGGCCGGTAGGCGACGCGCTCGATCACGCCGTTGGCCGGCACGCGCTGGACGTGCACGTCGAACACCGAGAGGAACACGGACACGCGCATGCGCGGCTCGGCGGGCAGGCCGAGCTCGGCGGGCGGGACGGCTTCCTCGATCAGCGACACGATGCCGTCGGCCGAGGCGAGCGCGACGCCGTCACGTGGCGGCGGGACCCGCTTCGGCTCGCGGAAGAACGCGGCCATCGCCACGGTCGTGAGCGCCCCGAGGACGCCCAGGCGCTTGGAGAACCGGCGGGCGACCAGCGTCGCGACCGCGCCGCCCGCCACGAACGGGCGGCCCGCGGGGTGCATCGGCGGCAGCGTCTCGCGGGCGAGCTGGAGGGCGTGCGCGACTGGGTTGCCGGCGGGCTCCGGCCGGGTGCCGCTCATGGTCGGGTCCCCTGGTTTCGTGTCGGAAGAACGGTTCGGCGCCGGAGTCCGGCGGCCGCGTACGGGCGCCACCACGCTACCGCTGCCCCAGGCGGGGCTCGGCGCGTGCCCCTGGTCGGCTCCCTCGTGAGGGTGTCCCCGCCGCGGGTGGGAGCGGCCACATCCCGGTAACGCAAGGTCGAATTCGGCGACAACACTCTGTAGTTGACGCCGTTCGGGGCGCTGCCGAGCGCATCCCGCCCGATCTTGTGAGGGGACGATGAACGACCACCGCGATCCCGCCGACGCTCGTCTCGACGAGCTCCTGGGCGCGTGGTGCCGGGAGATCGACGAGGTGCCGGTGCCGCGGCTGGTCGACCCGGTGCGCGCCGTCGACGTCGTCATCGAGGCGAAACGCGGCCGGGTGCATGCGCCCCCCGACGGCGCAGGCACCCGGCCACCGGGCGATGCGCGTGAGGGCACACTTTAACCGCCGGAGCGGCATCGATCACGATTCGTCCGGCAAACGTTACGAACGGTCACTCGGGCGACGGCCGATACCGGTCGCGAGCCGCAGGATCGCCAGCAGCACGACGGCGCCGAGGATGGCCACGCCGAAGCTCGGGAAGTCGAAGTCGAACGTCTTCGCCTGGCCGGTCGCGAGCCGGTAGAGCAACCCGCCCAGAGCGGCGCCGACCACGCCGACGAGCACGCTGACCAGGCAACCCTGCCGGCGCCGGTCCCGGCCGCCGACGACGAGGTTGGCGGCCCAGCCGACGATCGCACCGAAGATCACCCACGCGACGAAACCCATGCCGGGAGCTTACGCGAGCAAACGCACAAGAGCTATTGCACAAGAGTTGTTGTACAATTACTCTTGTGCGTCATGAGCGAGAAGGACATCCGGGATATCCGGGACTCCAAGGTGCTGGCCGCGGTGTCGCACCCGCTGCGGCGCCGGTTGATGGAACTGCTCCACCTCGACGGCCCGGCGACGGCGTCGATGCTGGCGGGCAAGACCGACCAGGCGGTCGGCAACATCAGTCACCACATGAAGGTGCTGGCCGCGGCCGAGCTGGTCGAGGAGGCCCCCGAGCTGGCCCGTGACCAGCGGGAACGCTGGTGGAAGCGCAGCGTGAAGACCCTGCGGTGGGCGTCCGCGGACTTTCCCGACGACCCGATCGCCGAGGCCGCCGAGGTGCTGACCCTCGACCACCAGACGGCGATCGCGCGCGAATGGATCGCCACCCGGGAGACCTACCCGCCGCAGTGGCGTGGCGTCGCGTTCAGCACGGACACCTGGATGCGCCTGTCCGCCGCCGAACTGGAAGAGCTGAACGAACGGGTCCTGCTCCTGCTGGCCGACTTCGAGAACCGCGCCGAACCCGGTGACGGCGTCGAGCGGCACGCGGTCTTCTTCGCCGCGCGGGCTTCGCTGGGCAAGCCGTGAAGGGGCTCTGGGGGAACAGGGACTTCCGGCTGCTCTGGACCGGCGAGACCGCGAGCATGCTCGGCAGCATGGTCGCGGGCACGGCGTTGCCGCTGGTCGCGGTGGTCACGCTGCAGGCGAGCACCTTCGACGTCGCGCTGCTGACAGCGGTCGCGTGGCTGCCGTGGCTGGTCGTCGGCCTGCCCGCCGGCGCGTGGGTCGACCGGCTGCCCAAGCGGCCGGTGATGCTGGCCTGCAACACGGTGTCGATGGCGGTGTTCGGCAGTGTCCCGCTCGCGGCCGCGTTCGGGGCGCTGACGATGCCGTTGCTGCTGGCCGCCGCTCTGCTCGGCGGCGTCGCGAAGGTGTTCTTCACCCTCGCCTACCGGGCTTACCTGCCCGCCCTGCTCGGCACGGACGACCTCCTGGAAGCCAACGCGAAGCTGCAGGGCAGCGAGTCCGCGACCCAGGTCGGCGGGCCCGGCCTGGCCGGGCTGCTGGCCCAGGCGTTCGGCCCGGTCAGCGGCATCCTCGCCGACGCGGTCAGCTTCGGCTTCTCCGTGCTGTGCGTGCGGGCGATCCGGGTGCGCGAAACCGTGGCCGTCGCGCCGCGGACACCGTTGCGCAGCCAGATCGGCGAAGGCCTGCGGTTCGTCGTGGGCGACCGGTACCTGCGGTCGCTGATGGTGTTCGGCGCGGTGTCGAACCTCGCGCTGACCGGCTACAGCTCCATCCAGATCGTCTTCCTGTCGCGCACGCTCGGCGCCGCGCCCGGCCTGGTCGGCCTGGTGCTCTCGCTCGCCGCGGCCGGCGGGATCCTCGGCGCGGCGCTGGCCGGACGGCTCGGCGCGCGCTTCGGCACCGCCCGCGCGTTCCTGCTGTGCGAGGTCGCCGCGGCGCCGATGATGGTGCTCGGGCCGCTGAGCGGGCCGGGCTGGCGGCTGTCGCTGTTCGTCCTCGGCGTGTTCGGCGTCTGCGCGGGTGTCGTCGCCTCGAACGTGCTGACCACGACGTTCCGGCAGAGCTACTGCCCGCCGGAGCTGTTCAGCCGGATCACCTCGAGCGCGTCGCTCACCGCCTACGGCACGATCCCGCTGGCCGGGGTACTCGGCGGCGTGCTCGGCGAGGCGATCGGCGTCCGGGAGACGCTGTGGGTGGCCTCGGTCGTGCTGGTCGCCGC
Organism: Amycolatopsis sp. NBC_01488; assembly: GCF_036227105.1. NCBI lineage: Bacteria > Bacillati > Actinomycetota > Actinomycetes > Pseudonocardiales > Pseudonocardiaceae > Amycolatopsis > Amycolatopsis sp. NBC_01488. Next base: position 3,182,295 of record NZ_CP109434.1, read on the forward strand.
GCTGCCGATCCTCGCGCCCTTCCGGAAGCTGCGCGACTTCCCGGTCACAGCAGCAGGACGTCCACCTCGTCGCCAACCGCTGCCGACGTGACGTCTTCGGGCAGCACGATCAGGCAGTTGGCCTGGGTGAACGCCGCGAGCAGGTGCGAGCCAGGGCCGCCGCGCGGCCCGACGATCCCGGTGACCTCCCCGTCCGACGGCGTGAACACGCCCCGGCGGTACTGCCGCCGTCCGGCCGGGGAGGGCATCTCCTCGGTCAGCCGGGCCCGCACGTGCCGCCGGGAGACGTCGGCGTGGCCCAGCGCCGTCAGGATCGCCGGGCGGAGGAACGCCTCGAACGACACCAGGACGCTGACGGGGTTGCCGGGCAGGGTCACCACCGGCACGCCCTGCCAGCGCCCGCAGCCCTGCGGCCCGCCCGGCTGCATCGCGATCTTCGCGAACTCGACGCCCTGGCCGGTCAGCGCGTCCTTCACCACTTCGTACGCGCCCGCGCTGACCCCGCCGGAGGTGACCAGCAGATCGGCGTCGGCGAGCTTCGGCTCGATGACCTTGCGGAACTCCTCGACGTCGTCCACGACGCTGCGGACCACCTCGACCTCGCAGCCGAGCTCGCGGACCGCGGCGGCGAGCATCACGCTGTTGGACTCGTAGATCTGGCCGTGCCGCAGCGGGGCCGGCGCGTCGATCAGCTCGGTGCCGGTCGAGGCGATCAGCACCCGCAGCGGCCGGTGCACCCGGACCTCGGCGAGCCCGACGGCAGCCGCCAGGCCCAGCTGCGAGTGGCCCAGCACGGTCCCGGCGGACAGCGCGACGGTGCCTTCGAGGACGTCTTCGCCGGAGCGCCGGATGTGCGCGCCTTCCTTGGCGGGTGCGGAGATCGTCACGGTCTCGGTGCCACCGTCGGTGTCTTCGACCATCACGACGGCGTCCGCGCCGGGCGGCAGCGGGGCGCCGGTCATGATCCGGTGCGCGGTGCCGGCTTCGAGCGTCCCGACGTCGACGCGGCCCGCCGGGATGTCGTCGGCGACCGGCAGGGTCACCGGCACTTCGGCGACGTCGGCGGCCCGGACCGCGTAGCCGTCCATCGCGGAGTTGTCGAACGGGGGCAGAGAGACGCCGGCCCGCACGTCCTCGGCCAGGACGAGGCCGGCCGCGGCGGCGAGGGGCAGGGCGGTCGCGGGGGAGGTGCCGAGGAGCGCGGCAACCCGGTCGCGGTAGTCGTCGACGGAGATCACCGGACCATCCTCCACCCCCGGGAGGGGCGTGCAAGACTCTGCGTCGTTCGAAGGCACGCCACAGGGGAGCACGCATGCAGGTCGGAGTCCGTCAACAGCCCTCGTTCGCCGTCGCCCGGCTGATGCTGGCGCCCGGCGAGCCGTGCCAGGTGGAGTCCGGCGCGATGATGGCGACCAGCTACGGCGTGCAGGTCCAGTCGCAGGCGCAGGGCGGGATCATGAAGGGCCTCGGCCGCGCGTTCCTCTCCGGCGAGTCCTTCTTCATCTCCACCTTCACCGCGCCGCCCAACGGCGGCTGGGTCGACGTCGCGGCCAACCTCCCCGGCGACATCCAGGTGATCCCCCTCGACGGCCGGATCGGCTGGGCCGTCACCCGCGGCTGCTGGCTCGCGTCGTCGCACGGCGTGCAGACCGAGACCAAGTGGGGCGGGATGAAGAACCTGATGGGCGGCGAAGGCGGGTTCCTGACCCACGCCACCGGCCAGGGCCAGCTGCTCGTCGCCTGCTACGGCGCCGTCGAGACGATCACGTTGCAGCAGGGCGAGATGGTGACGATCGATACCGGGCACGTCGTCGCGTACGCCGACACCGTGCAGTACCAGATCCGGAAGGTCGCGACGGGCATCATCCAGTCCATGAAGAGCGGTGAGGGCCTCGTGTTCGACTTCGTCGGCCCCGGCCAGGTCATGACGCAGACGCGCAACCCGTCGGCGCTGGTCAGCTGGCTCGTCTCGCACGTCCCGTCCCGCTGATGCGCGTCCAGACCCGGCACACCCCCGGCTTCGGCGTCGCCCGCGTCCTGCTCGACCCGGGCGAGTCCGTGCAGGCCGCGCCCGAGACGCTGCTCGCGAGCCGCTTCGGCGTCACCGAGGCGGCGTCGGCCCGCGGCGGGGTCCGCGCGGGCAAGTCCACGACGGCCGTCTACACCGCGCCGTCGGACGGCGGCTGGATCGACTTCGCGCCGCTGCGCCCCGGCGACGTCTACCCGCTGGAGCTGGGCGGCGGCACGGGCTGGTCGGTGCACCGCGAGGCCGTGCTCGTGCGGCCTTCGACCGCCCGGCACGACCCGAACTGGACGCCGTTGCAGCAGCTCTTCGGCGCCGACTCCGGGTTCCTCGAGCACTACAGCGGAACCGGGCCGCTCGTGCTGGCCGCGCCCGGCCCGGTGGACGCGTTCGAGCTGGGGCCGGCCGAGCTGGTCACCGTCCGGCCGGACTACCTGCTGGCCTACCCCGACTCCGTGCAGTGCCGGCTGCGGGCACTCGATCCCGGCGGGCCGCAGTCGGTGCGCACGGGCGAAGGGCTCGCGGTCGACTTCGCGGGGCCCGGGACGGTGCTCGTGCAAGCGCGCAACCGCCGCCTTTCCCGCTCGTGATCTTCGGACGAATTGCCCATTGCCGAGGGGAATAATTCCGGTAGCGTGATTGGCACTTCCGCCGCTGGCATCCGCTCGGGCCAGCGGATCCTTTGTGCTGAGGGAGGGCGCCGTGGCTGTCGGCACCGTCAAATGGTTCAACTCGGAAAAGGGCTACGGGTTCATCGAATCCACCGACGGTCCGGACGTGTTCGTCCACTATTCGGCCATTCAGGCCGAAGGATTCCGCACTTTGGACGAGGGTGACCGCGTCGAGTTCGAAGTCCAGTCCGGGCGTGACGGGCGGAGTCAGGCGGCGGACGTCCGCAAGGTGTCGTAACCACCGCGATCACCCGATTGGCGAACCCCCGGCAGCCTCGGAACCTGGGACGTTAGGCTGCCGGGCGTGACAGGCGATGTGTCGGGGGACCTCACCGGTCGCCGGCTGGGCAACTACCGCATCGACGGGGTGCTCGGCAAAGGCGGCATGAGCGTGACCTACAAGGCCACGGACGTGCGCCTGGGCCGCAAGGTGGCCCTGAAGGTCATCGGGGACCACCTCGGGACCGACGCCGAGTTCCGCGAGCGGTTCGTCGACGAGGCGCGCAACACGTCGGCGATCGACCACGCCAACGTCGTGCCGCTGTACGACTTCGGCGAGCTCGACGGCATGCTCTACATCGCCATGCGGATGGTCGACGGCGGCGATCTCGCCGGCCTGATCGCCGGCGGCCCGATCGCGCCCGCGCGCACCCTGACCATGCTCGACCAGGTCGCGGACGCCCTCGACACGCTGCACAACCGTGGTCTGGTCCACCTCGACGTCAAGCCGGCCAACGTGCTCGTGACGAAGAAGGAGACGTCGCGCGAGCACGTGTACGTCGCCGACTTCGGGCTGACCCGCCGCGGCGCGACGGGGCACCGGACGCGCGGCGGCGACTTCCTCGGCTCGCCGACGTACGCGGCGCCCGAGCACCTGCGCGGCGAGCCGCTGGACGGGCGCACCGACCAGTACGCGCTGACGTGCGTCCTCTACGCGTGCTTGACGGGGAGCCCGCCGTTCAAGGGCGACGTGCCGACGGTGATCAAGGGGCACCTCAACGGCGAGCCGCCGGCGATCTCCCGCGCCGTCGCGCTGCCGCCGGCCATCGACGAGGTCATCCGGCGCGGCATGGCCAAGAACCCGGCCGACCGCTACCCCAGCTGCGTCGAAATGATCGCCGCCGCCCGCCGCGCGCTCGGTGCCCAGGCGGCGTCGGACACCCCACCGGGTCCTCCCGGGTCCAATTCGGGGGGAATTCCCGCGCTGCAGCGCCTTGGTCAGGTACAACAGGGGCCGCACCAGAACAGCGCACCGCAGGGAGAGGGGGTCCCCGTGCACCCGTACGGAGGACAGCAGCAGCCCGGCTACGGCCCGGGGCCGCAGGGTCCGCAGGGCCCGCCGCCCCAGGGCCCGCCGCCTGGCTACGGCTACCCCCAGCAGGGCCCGCCGCCCGGGATGCCGCCGCAGGGCCCGCCGCCCGGCTACGGCTACCCGCCTCAGCAGGGCCTGCCCCCGCAGGGCTACGGCCAGGACCCGATGCGGCTGCGCCCGCCGATGCCCGCGGGCGGCGCGGGCGCGTTCCACCAGCCGAAGAGCGGCGGCGGCGCGAAGTGGGTGTTCATCATCCTCGGCGTCCTCGTCCTGGCGGGCCTGGTCGTGGGCGCGATCTTCCTGTTCGGCGACAGCGGCGGCAGCGGTGGCGGCGGCACGACGACGGCCCCGAACATCCCGGTCGGCCCCGGCGGCTCGCAGAGCACCCCGACGTCGTCGCTCAAGACCCCGCCGACGTCGATCTCCATCAAGCCGGGCAACTGAATCCGTGCGGCGCTGAGCTGGCCTTCTTGCACTCTCCCCCCGAGAGTGCTAAACACGGACTTGGCACTCGACGCCGTCGAGTGCCAAAGGTCGGGACGGTGAGGCTGGCCCCCACCCGGGTCCAGTCGTCCGTCGCGGGCACCGAGCCTGGCCGAGGAAAGAGTCCTGCTGCCGCCGCTGCAAGAACCACAGCGCGGCGGCTGCGCCCAATACCGGAGGACCACACCGCAATGGCCAAACTGATCGCGTTCGACGAGGACGCCCGCCGCGGTCTCGAGCGTGGCTTGAACATCCTCGCCGAAGCCGTCAAGGTGACCCTCGGCCCGCGGGGCCGGAACGTCGTGCTCGAAAAGAAGTGGGGCGCGCCGACCATCACCAACGACGGCGTTTCCATCGCCAAGGAGATCGAGCTCGAAGACCCGTGGGAGAAGATCGGGGCCGAGCTCGTCAAGGAAGTTGCCAAGAAGACCGACGACGTCGCGGGTGACGGCACCACCACCGCCACCGTGCTCGCCCAGGCCCTGGTCAAGGAAGGCCTGCGCAACGTCGCGGCCGGCGCCGACCCGATCAGCCTGAAGCGCGGCATCGAGGCGGCCGTCGAGGCCATCACCGAGCAGCTGCACAAGGCCGCCGTCCAGATCGAGACCAAGGAGCAGATCGCTGCTACCGCCTCGATCTCGGCCGCTGACCGCACCATCGGCGAGCTGATCGCCGAGGCGCTGGACAAGGTCGGCAAGGAAGGCGTCGTCACCGTCGAGGAGAGCAACACCTTCGGCCTCGAGCTCGAGCTCACCGAGGGCATGCGCTTCGACAAGGGCTACATCTCGGGTTACTTCGTGACCGACCCGGAGCGTCAGGAAGCCGAGCTGGAGGACCCCTACATCCTCCTCTTCGGTTCCAAGATCTCCACCGTCAAGGACGTCCTGCCGCTGCTGGAGAAGGTCATCCAGTCCGGCAAGCCGCTGCTGATCATCGCCGAGGACGTCGAGGGCGAGGCCCTGGCCACCCTCATCGTCAACAAGATGCGCGGCACCTTCAAGTCCGTGGCCGTCAAGGCGCCGGGCTTCGGTGACCGCCGCAAGGCGATCCTGCAGGACATCGCGATCCTGACCGGTGGCCAGGTCATCTCCGAGGACGTCGGCCTCAAGCTGGAGAACGCGGACCTGTCCCTGCTGGGCAAGGCCCGCAAGGCCGTCATCACCAAGGACGAGACGACCATCGTCGAGGGTGCGGGCGACGCCGACCAGATCCAGGGTCGCGTCAACCAGATCCGCGCCGAGATCGACAACTCGGACTCGGACTACGACCGCGAGAAGCTGCAGGAGCGGCTCGCGAAGCTGGCCGGCGGCGTGGCCGTCATCAAGGCCGGCGCCGCGACCGAGGTCGAGCTCAAGGAGCGCAAGCACCGCATCGAGGACGCGGTGCGCAACGCGAAGGCTGCCGTGGAAGAGGGCATCGTCGCCGGTGGTGGCGTGGCCCTGATCCAGGCCGCCGAGGCCGCGTTCGCGGGCCTGAAGCTCGAGGGCGACGAGGCCACTGGCGCCAACATCGTCAAGGTGGCCGTCGAGGCCCCGCTCAAGCAGATCGCGATCAACGCCGGCCTCGAGGGCGGCGTCGTGGTGGAGAAGGTCAAGGGCCTGCCGCAGGGTCACGGCCTCAACGCCGCCACGGGTGTCTACGAGGACCTGCTCGCCGCCGGCGTGCCGGACCCGACGAAGGTCACCCGCTCCGCGCTGCAGAACGCCGCGTCCATCGCGGCGCTGTTCCTGACCACCGAGGCCGTCGTGGCGGACAAGCCGGAGAAGGCTTCGGCCGCTCCCGCCGACCCGTCCGGTGGCATGGGTGGCATGGACTTCTGAGTCCGGTCGCTTGACTGGAAAGCCCGGTCCGCTTCGGCGGGCCGGGCTTTTCTCATGGCTTGGTGAAGAACCAGACGGCGTACGCGCCGAGGATGACGACGCCGAGCGCGAGCACGCCGAGGCCACCGAGCCAGGCGGTGCTCGCTTCTTCCGCCTCCATCGCGACCACGATGGCGCCGATCCCGGTGAGCAGGATCCAGATCGCGAGCGCGGCGGCGGCGTAGAGCACGGTCTTGGTGACGGTCGTGCTGCCGGTGTCGTGGACGGCGAGCGCGACGAAGGCGGAGAAGGCGGTCAGCCCCAGCCCGGCGATCAGGTAGAGCCCGCCCAGGATCCCGACGACGATCTTGGCGGCCCGTCCGCTCCCTTGATCCACGACCGCGAACCCTAACCCCTCGTCCGGGGTGCACGTCGAGCTTTTTGGGCTGGTCGGCCTACGGTGCTGCGCCGAACGGCCCGGACGTCCCCTTGGCGTCCGGGCCGTTCATCGTGCCGCGTCCCCCGACGGCGGCGTTCCCCCGGCCCTCTGTGTCCGGCGGGCCCCGGCTCCCCCTGCGAGCCGGCGCCCGCCCGGTGTCAGGAGTCCTCTTCCGGCGTCAGGATCGCGGCGGCGACGTAGACCGGGATGGCGATGCCGACGGAAAGGAAGACGGCGGCGACCATGCCGATGCGCAGCACGCTGGCGTCGATGCCGAGGTAAGTGGCCCAGCCACCGCAGACACCGGTGAGCATCTTGTCGCTCGTGCTGCGTCGGAGCTTCTTGGTGGTTTCCGGGGTGTACACGCTGTTCGTCATGCGGCAATGTTCGCTCGCCGGGGCCCTGGCCCACATCGGGAACGGCCCGGACCCCGACCCTGAACTTGCCCTCGGGGAAAACCGGAAGCTCCCGGGGGTGGCCGCCCGCTGCCGCGAGTTGTCCCCAGGCGGGCCGTGATGTGGACAGATCGCTGCCGCGGGCCCGATTTTCCGGCTTCCGTCGGTGGCCGCCGATACGATGGACTCGGGGCAGCCCCCCTGGGAGCGGCGGGGGACGTTTGGTCCCGTGGCGGCGGGATCCTCGCAGCAGTGGCCACGAGTCCGCCCCCGGCTAGCTCAAACCCACGTTCTCTCCACCCCGGCGATCTCGACCTCATCGTCTACTCGCTGCGCGAGTGGATGCGGCTCGCCCTCACCGGGAACCCGACCGTCCTGCTGCCGCTGTTCGTGGCCGGTCACGAGATCGTGCGGATCACCGAGCTCGGCCACGAGCTGCGTGCGAACGCCACGAAGATCGTGTCGCGGCAGGCCGGCCTGCGGTTCGCCGGCTACCTGCGGACGCTGGTTCGGGGTGGCTCGTGCGGGCCTACCGCGCGGCCTGAGGTCGTGAGTGTGGAACAGGGTTAGAACCCGGTTCCACACTCACGACAACCCGCGCACCCGCTCGAGCCGGGCTTCCCACGCGGCTCGCACCTCGGCCGACGCCGCATACGCGTCCGTCGGTTCCGGCGCCTGTCGCGGCACCGGCAGGTAACCGTCCACAGGGGACAGTGGTGACGTGCAAACATCACCTTCCAGCAACGAAATCGTCCCCAGTCCACACGCGAACTCCAACGAAGGCAGCGCGCCCGCCAACGCCAGTCCCGCCGCCAGGCCGACGCTCGTCTCCACCGCCGACGACACCACGCACGGCAGCCCGCACGCCTCCGCGACCTCCAGCGCCCGGCGCACGCCACCCAGGGGGGCCACCTTCAGCACCGCGATGTCCGCCGCCCCCGCGACCGCCACCTTCAGCGGGTCCTCGGCTCGGCGGATCGACTCGTCGGCGGCGATGCGGACCGGGACGCGACGGCGGACCGCCGCCAGGTCCTCGATCGTCGGGCACGGCTGCTCCGCGTACTCCAGGCCGCCCGCCGCCTTGTCGAGGTCGGTGATCGCGCGGACGGCCGTGTCGACGTCCCAAGCCATGTTCGCGTCGATGCGCACCGCGCCGGCCGAGCCGAGCGCGTCGCGGACCGCCGCCACCCGCTCGCAGTCGTCCGCCACCGAGGAGCGCGGGTCTGCCACCTTCACCTTCGCCGTCCGGCAGCCGGAGGCGCGGACCAGCTCGTGCGCCTTCTCCGGGCTGACGACCGGCACGGTCGTGTTCACCTCGACGCGGTCGCGGACCGGCGCCGGCCAGCCCGTCTCGCTCGCTTCGAGCGCCGAGCGCAGCCAGGGGACGCTCTCGGCGTCCGAGTAGTCGGCGAACGGGCAGAACTCGCCCCAGCCCGCCGGGCCGGGCAGCAGGACGCCTTCCCGGACCGTGATGCCGCGGAACCGGTTGCGCAGGGGGATCGCGTAGACCTTCATCACCGCCGATCATGCCATCCCCGACTTTGGCAAACGGGTGCCGAACAGCGCGTTTCCGGCCAGAATGACTTCGTGGTCCTCGACTTCCGCGTGCTGGGTCCGGCCGAGGTCACGGCAGACGGCCACCCGGTGCCACTCGGGGGCAGCCGGCCGTTGATCGTGCTGGCCGGGCTTCTGCTGCGCGCGAACCGCGTCGTGCCGGTCGACGAACTCGGCCGCTGGCTCTGGAACGACGATCGCCGCCGCTCCAAGGGCGCGCTCCAGACGTACGTGCTGCGCCTGCGCCGCGCCCTCGGCGACCAGGTCGCGATCCGCACCGAGAGCGGCGGCTACCTGATCGAGCTCGACGACGACCTGCTCGACCTCTCCCGGTTCCGCGCCCTCGCCACCCGGGGCAAGGCCGCGATGGACCGCGGCGAAAGCCGTCGGGCGGCCGCGCACTTCGCCGAAGCGCTCGGGCAGTGGCGCGGCCCGGCGCTGCTGAACGTCGAGTCGGACGCCCTGCACCGCGACGAGGTCGGCCAGCTGGCCGAAGAACGGCTGCGCGTCCGAGAGCAGTGGGCGGACGCTCTGCTCGACGTCGGCGAGTACGGCACCGTCATCCCCGAGCTGACCAGGTTGACCAGGGAAAACCCGCTGCGGGAGCGGCTGCACGAGCAGCTGATGACCGCGCTGTACCGGTCGGGCCGCCAGGCCGAGGCGCTCGACGTCTACCGCCGGATCAGCGGCGTGCTGGCCGAGGAGCTGGGGCTCGATCCCGGGCCGTCGCTGCAGCGCACCCGCCAGGCGATCCTCACCGGGACCGACGACCCGGCCCCGGTCCCGGGGCGCTACCGGCTCGGCGTCGAGCCGCAGGTGCCGCACCAGCTGCCCGCCGACCTGCGGGCCTTCTCCGGGCGCGACTGCGACCTGAAGGCGTTGCACGCGCTGCTGCCGGAAGCCATCGACGCCGACACGTCGACGCCGATCGCGTCCGTCGAAGGCATGGGCGGCATCGGCAAGACGACGCTGGCCGTCCACTTCGCGCACGAGATCGCCGACCGGTTCCCCGGCGGGCAGGTCTACCTCAACCTGCGCGGCTACGGGCCGGGCGAGCCGGTCGAGCCGTCGGCGGCGCTGGAGGCGATGCTGACCGCGCTCGGCGTGCCGTGCGAGGCGATCCCGGACGACCTCGACGGCCGCGCGGCGAGCTGGCGGACGCACAGCGCGGGACGGCGGCTGCTCGTCCTGCTCGACAACGCCAACCGCACCGAGCAGGTGCGGCCACTGCTGCCGGGGCCGGGCTGCCTGGTCGTGATCACGAGCCGCTGGCAGCTGCGGACGCTGGTCGCGACGCACGGCGCGCGGCGGATCGCGCTGGAGGAGCTCGGCGAGGAGGACGCCGTCGAGCTGCTCGCGTCGTCGATCGGCCTCGATCGCGTCGCGCGCGATCCCGCCGCGACCGAGCGGTTCGTGCGCTACTGCGGCGGCCTGCCGCTGGCGATCCGGATCCTCGCGGTGCGGGCCGCGCAGTTCCCGGACCTGCCGCTCGACGAGTTCGTCGACTCGCTCGAGGCCGACCTGCTCGGCTCGTTCGACCTCGCCGACGGCGAAGGGACGAACATCCGCTCGGTGTTTTCGTACTCCTACCAGGCACTCGAGCCGGCGACGGCACGGCTGCTGCGGCTGCTCGGGCTGCCCACCGGCGTCGACTTCAGCGCACCGGCGGCGGCCGCGATCGCCGGTCTGGACCTCGCGACGACCCGGCCGATGCTCGAGACCCTGACCGCCGCGCACCTGCTCGCCCAGCCGCGCCCGGGCCGCTACCAGTTCCACGACCTCATCCGCGCGTACGCGGGCGAAGTCGCTTCGCAGGTCGACACGGCTTCGCAGCGCGACGCGGCTTTGGACCGGCTGCTGGACTGGTACCTGGCGTCGGCGCTGAACGCGTCACGCCGGATGCGGCCCGAGCGCTACTACCGGCTGCTGGAACTCGACGACCTCGACGGCGGTCTCGAGTTCTCCGGGTACCACGACGCGCTGGACTGGTTCGGCGAGGAAGCGGGCAACCTGATCGCCGCGGTCCACCTGGCGCGGCGCCGGCGTGACGACGTCTGCTGGAAGCTCGCGTGGCTGCTGCAAAGCTATTTCGTGACGAGCTCGCGGCTCGACGACTGGCGTTCGGTGTTCGCGGTGGCGCTCGAAGCGGCGCGGGCGAGCGGTCACCGGCCGGGCGAAGCGGGCATCCTCAGCGGACTCGGCGTGGTCAACGGCGTCGCGCGCCAATACGACGAGTCGCGCCGGTTCCTCGAGCAGGTGCTCGCGATCCAGCGTGAACTCGGCGCCCGCGAGGGCGAAGCGCGGGCGCAGTACAACCTGGCGATGGCGGCGCACAACCTCGACGACTACGCCTGGGCGTACGAGCACGGGATGCAGGCGCTGGAGATCGTCCGCGAGCTGGGGCTGGGCGCGTTCGAGGCGAGTGTGCTGCGGGCACTGGGCGACATCTGCACGTCGATGGGCGACCACGAGCAGGCGCTGCGGCTGGCCGACGCGGCGCTGGCGGTGCTGGGCCCGGACGGCGAGCCGGTGGACACGCGGTTCACGGTGCACACGCGCGGGCTGGCGCTGGTGGGTCTCGGCCGGGTGGCCGAGGGAATCGCGTGCATCCGCGACTCGGTCTCGATGTTCTTCGAGATGGGCGAGCAGTACGAGGCAGCGGACGTGCTGGCCCAGCTGGGGACGATCCACCTGCGGAACGGCGATCGGGCGCTGGCCCGGGAGTGCTGGGTGCGCTCGGTGCGGCTGCTGACGGAGCTGGGCCACCCGGACGCGGACGACGTCCGTGCGAAGCTGGCGGCTTTGGTGGGCCCGGGTTCGCCGGGCTGACGCGCGCGGTGGCGAGGGGCGCGTGGCGGACCGCCCGCGTGCCGACCCCCAGCGACAGCACGCAAGCCGGTCCGGCCCGCGTGCCCACTCAAGCCGATGGCGCTCACTGTCCACTCACTGTCTCGCCGACGGGGCCACGCCGAGCAGATCGGCGAGGGTCTCGGCGTTGCGGGTGCCTCGACCTTGACGTCGTTGTCGAAGTAGACGTGGACGTCACGCTTCCCGCTGTCGTGCCAGGCCCGGATCTTGTCGGCCCACCCGCGCAGGGCGCGGTCCGAATAGCCGCTGACGTACAGCTCCTCGTCGCCGTGGAGGCGGACGTAGGCGAAGTCCGCCGTCTGGTCCTCGAGGAACGGCCACTTGCCCGCGGTGTCGGCGACGACCAGGGCGATCCCGTGCTTTCGCAACAGCTCTTTCGCCGCGGGCTCGGCGAAGCTCGGGTGCCGGACCTCGAGCGCGTGCTGCAACCGCTTTCGCGGCCCGGCTTCGAGGTACGGGTCGCACTTCAGCTTGTCGTCGTGCTTCGTCGCGAGCTGGGCCGCCTCGGTGGTCGTGCGTGGGAGGAGGGCGAAGAAGCTCGCGAGCCGGTCGGGGTCGAACGTCAGCCTCGGCGGCAGTTGCCAGAGGAACGGGCCCAGCTTCGCGCCGAGGGCGAGGACGCCGGAGGCGTAGAAGTTCGCGAGCGCCGTCTCGACGTCACGGAGCTGCTTCATGTGCGTGATGAAGCGGCCGCCCTTCACCGCGAAGAGGAACCCGGCGGGCGTTTCGTCGAACCAGGCGCGGTAGCGCTCCGGGCGCTGCAAGGAGTAGAAGGAACCGTTGATCTCGACGGCGTTCATCCGCCGCGACAGGTACTCGAGTTCTCGGCGCTGGGCAAGGCCTTGCGGGTAGAACACCCCGCGCCACGGCGGGTAGCGCCATCCCGAAGTGCCGATGCGAATTTCGGCGATCGCTCTCACCGCCTTTCCGCGGTGGGTGATGCCCGCTCGCCGGTGCGGCCAAACGCGTTCGCGTCCGCGCCGTCCGGACGGGTGGACCGCCGGGCGGGACACGTGACCTGGTTTTGTGGACGCCCGTCTGAGGGGGCCTTTGCTGTGCTTGCTCATCGGGGCGTCCAGGAGGTGAGTGCTGCTGGTTCGAAAAGACTGTCCTCACCCGGACGGGCAGGCGACGGGATGACCACCCAGCTCTTTTGGGCTGCCCGCCCGGCCGGCTTCTATGCCCAGGAGAACCGCCAAACCCGCGACTGCACCAACCCCGACGCGTACTCCCGCAGATTTCCCGGCTGCCCCGTGAACGTCGGCAGGCTGAACGCCCGGTGCTCCGCCGCCACCGTCAACGCCCGCGCCTGGTTCCTCGGCGGCGCCGACACCGACAGCTCCAGCGTGTCGAAGCCCAGCACCACCAGCGTCGCGCCGAAGCGGTCTTCCCAGCTGCGCAACACCGCGGACAGCTCGGCCACCTGGTCCGTGCACTTGATCATGCCCGTCCAGCCCAGTAGGGCCGGGATGTCCGCCGGGCGCTCGGTCTGGACCAGGCCCAGGCGGTGCGGGGCGCGTGCCGAGAGGATCGAGCCGGTGTTGCCCGCCTCCGCCAACGGGTCCGACCGGCGGGGGCTGCGCTTCGCCAGGCCCGGGAACCGCGCGCCGAACGGGCGGAGGCACGCGCCGTCGCAGCAGGAGCCGTCCCACCAGCGGGACAACGCCCCTGCCACGTCGGCCGAAGCCACCCGGTGGCCCGCCGGGGCCAGGCGGCCGCGGTCGTCGATCCAGTCCTCGCCGTTCGCCGCGAAGCGCTGGTCGTGGGGGATCAGCACCGGCCACAGCCCCGACCGCTCGAACTCGGCCACGCAGCCGAGGTAGCGCTCGGGCCGGGTGAGCGGCAGGTCGGACACCCACAGCCGGCCGTGCCACGACCCCGGTGGCAGGGTCTGGACCGGCGGCGCGGGCGTACCGGGGCGGAGCGGTGCGATCGTCATGACGTCCCCTCGAACTTGTGTTCGGCTGGTGCATGTCGAACAGTAGTTCGAGGGTCTGACAATTTCCAGCGTCCGACCCGCTCATCCGTTCGAGTGAATCCGGAAAAGCGCAGGTCAGGACGCTGCGAGAAAGCAAAGTGGCGAAAGTTGCTCCTGTGACGATCCGCTAGGCCGAAGGGGTGCCCGGCCACGGGACCGTGCGGCCGGTGAACGCTGCCAGCCGGTCCAGGGGCGACGCGCCGGGCGCGACCGGCCGGGGCTCGGCGAACCGCCCGCCCCGCCGCTGCGAAGGCAGCTGAGCCCGCGTGAACGAGAGAGACCGCTCGGCGAGGTCGTCCGGCACGTCCGCCGGCACGCCGGTCGCCTGCGCGAGGTCCCAGGAGTGCGCGAGCAGGTCCGCGATCCGCCACCGCAGCCGTTCGGCGCCGGTCGTGGTGCCCACCGGCGTCGTCTGGACGCGTTCGAGGACCTCGGGAAGCGAAGCGGCCCCCCGAAGCGCCGCGGACGACCGGCGGAACGCCGCGGCGGGGTCGGCGCCGAGGTGGTCGACGTCGCGGCCGGGCGGCGGCGCGTCCGAGAACATCGCGGTGAGCACCAGGTCCATGCCGACGAGGTGGCCCGCCAGGTCCCGCACGGTCCACTCGTCGCACGGGGTCGGCGTCGTCCACTGCCCGGGCTCGACCCGGTCCAGCAGGTCACCGGTCGCGGCGGACGCCAGCGCGAGGTCGTCGAGCAGGGGCATCAGAGCGGCCGGCGCAGGTCGTCCGCGTCCACGATGTGGTACGCGTACCCCTGCTCCGCGAGGAACCGCTGCCGGTGCGCCGCGTACTCCGTGTCGACCGTGTCGCGCGAGACGATCGAGTAGAAGTGCGCCTGACGGCCGTCTCCCTTCGGGCGCAGCAGCCGTCCCAGCCGCTGGGCTTCCTCCTGCCGCGATCCGAACGTTCCCGAGACCTGGATCGCCACCGACGCCTCGGGCAGGTCGATCGAGAAGTTCGCGACCTTCGACACCACGAGCGTCCGGATCTCGCCGCGCCGGAACTTGTCGAACAGCTCTTCGCGCTCGTTGTTGCGGGTCGCGCCCTGGATCACCGGGGCGTCCAGCTCGTCGCCGAGCATCTCGAGCTGGTCGAGGTACGCGCCGATCACCAGGGTCGGCTCGCCCGCGTGACGCTCCACGATGGACTTGATCACCGGGGTCTTCGTCAACGCCGTCGCGGCCAGCTTGTAGCGCTCGTCGGCCTCGGCCGTCGCGTAGTCCAGGCGCTCCGCGTCCGTCAGCGTCACGCGGACCTCGGTGCACTCCGCCGGCGCGATCCAGCCCTGCGCCTCGATGTCGCGCCACGGGACGTCGTAGCGCTTCGGGCCGATCAGCGAGAAGACGTCGCCCTCGCGGCCGTCTTCGCGCACGAGCGTCGCGGTCAGGCCGAGGCGCCGCCGCGACTGCAGGTCCGCCGTCATCCGGAACACCGGCGCCGGCAGCAGGTGCACCTCGTCGTAGACGACCAGGCCCCAGTCGCGCGAGTCGAACAGCTCCAGGTGCCGGTACTCGCCCTTGGTCTTGCGCGTGATCACCTGGTACGTCGCGATGGTGACCGGCCGGATCTCCTTCTTCTCGCCGGAGTACTCGCCGATCTCCTCCTCGGTCAGCGACGTCCGCGCGATCAGCTCCCGCTTCCACTGCCGCCCGGCGACGGTGTTCGTCACCAGGATCAGCGTCGTGGCCTTCGCCTTCGCCATCGCCGCCGCGCCGACCAGCGTCTTCCCCGCGCCGCACGGCAGCACGACGACGCCGGAGCCGCCCGCCCAGAACGCCTCCGCCGCCTGGCGCTGGTAGTCGCGCAGGTGCCACTCCCGCTCGTCCAGGGCGATCGGGTGCGCCTCGCCGTCGACGTACCCGGCGAGGTCCTCGGCCGGCCAGCCGACCTTCAGCAGCGCCTGCTTCAGCCGCCCGCGCTCGGACGGGTGCACGATGACTGTGTCCTCGTCGATCCGGGCGCCGATCATCGGGCTGATCTTCTTGTTCCGGACGACCTCGGTCAGCACCGCGCGGTCGGTCGTCGACATGACGAGGCCGTGCGCCGGGTGGTTGGCGATCTGCAGCCTGCCGAACCGGCCCATCACGTCGACGACGTCGATCAGCAGCGGCTGGGGCACCGGGAAGCGCGAGTACGTCGTCAGCGCGTCGACGACTTGCTCGGCGTCGTGGCCGGCAGCGCGTGCGTTCCACAAGGCCAGTGGCGTGATCCGGTAGGTGTGGACGTGTTCCGGTGCCCGTTCGAGCTCGGCGAACGGCGCGATCGCGATCCGCGCGTCGTCGGCCTGGGGGTGGTCGACCTCCAGGAGCACGGTCTTGTCGGACTGGACGATCAGCGGG
This sequence comes from Amycolatopsis sp. NBC_01488, assembly GCF_036227105.1. NCBI lineage: Bacteria > Bacillati > Actinomycetota > Actinomycetes > Pseudonocardiales > Pseudonocardiaceae > Amycolatopsis > Amycolatopsis sp. NBC_01488. The sequence continues at coordinate 3,198,155 of NZ_CP109434.1, forward strand.
CCATCAGTCACAACTACTGTTATACGTGCCTCGCCGGTGGGACGAGGTGCCGAGGGGATCACTGGAGGGCACGTTGACCACACCACCGTTCGACGACAACCCGTTCCGGTCGCCGGACTACGCGACGGCGCCCCCGCCGATGCCGGGGGTGCCGGGCCGGCCGCCGATCCCGCACTGGTTCACGACGAAGGTGAAGATCACGCTCGCCGCGTGCGTCGTCCTGGCGCTGGCCCTGGGCTCGCTGGGCGCGCTGAGCATCCGCTGGATCGACCGCGCGGGGCCGCCCGGCGACGGCGACTGCCTGTACCTGACGCGCGAGAGCGGCGGCAAGCTCGCCTACCACCGCGTCGGCTGCGGGACCGACAGCGCGACCTACAAGGTCGACGACACCTACACCGGGGCCTTCCACTGCGGCTCCGGCGACTACGTGCGGTTCCAGATCACCGGGACCGGCTCGGCCGCCCGCACCCTCTGCCTGGCGCTGAACGTCAGCACCGGCGACTGCCTGCGCGACGTCGACGACCAGGCCACGATCGGCAAGGTGAGCTGCACCGACCCGGCGGCGAAAGAGCGCGCCGAGGTCATCACGGGCTACCGGGGCGACGACAGCTGCCCGGACGCCGACCAGGTGCTGAGCTACCCCGGGCCGCCGCGCCGGACCGTGTGCCTGGCGCCGCCGGGCGAGAACATCTAGCCGAACCACCGGGCCAGGTCCGCGGGGTCGCCGGCGTAGCCGTCCGGCCGGACGAGCAGCAGCCGGCCGCGGTACCCGGCGTCGGTGGTGGCCGCGCGGACGAAGCCGACCTGCCCGCGGAACCCCGGCGGCTCCGGGTGGTCGCCGAGGTCGAGCAGCAGCCCGCGGCCGTCGTGCAGCAGCGCCGAAAGCAGCACCCGCGGGTGGCGGGTCTGCCAGACGCGGTAGTCGAGCGGGACCGGCAGGCCGCCGAAGTGCCCGCTGGGGCCGTCCTGCGCCGGGCCGGTGTCCAGGCCGCGCAGGTCGAACAGCTCCGCGGTGCGGGGCTGGAGGCCGACCGGACGCGGGAGCCCCGGTCCTGCGCGGCGTTCGAGGACGGTCACCGACACCCCCGCCATGGCGAGTTCGGCGGCGGTCAGCAGGCCGGCCGGGCCGGCTCCGGCGATCAGGACGTCGGTCATCACGCACTCCTCAAGTAGACTGAGTGCAAAAGTAGACCAGGTGCAAGTTTGGCGACAGCTAATAACTGTTCTGGTCGGGGAGCAGGCTCTGCACGTCGAGGCGGTCGGCCAGCTGGCCGGAGTTGTGCATCAGGTCCGCGACGCGCTGCAGGCGGATGCCGTTGAGCGACGCCGGGTACGAGCCGAGCGAGATCAGCGCCGCCGTGGTCGGGTCGATGTCCGAAAACTTCGGCAGCGCGTCGCGGACGATGGCCGGGTCGGTCGCGCTCTGCTGGGCCGCGCCCAGTGCCGTGCGGAACGCCGCGAGCGTGCGGGGATTGGCCTGGGCGAACGGCTTGGCCGACGCGTACGCGGACAGCGGGAAGTCGAGCGTCGCGCCGCGGGCGCCGTCGGCGAGGATGTGGGCGCCGAGGTCCTTCTCGGCGCGGGTGATGTACGGCTCGATCATCAGGGCCGCGTCGGCGTCGCCCGCCTGCAGCGACTGCGGCATGCGGTCGAACGCCACCTGCTTGAACTTGATCTTCGCCACGTCCACGCCGGCCGTCCCGAGCACCGAGCGCGCGGCGAGCGCGCCGACGTCGTCGAGCATGTTCACCGCGATGTCGGGCGACTTCTTCGACGTCGGCACGGTGTAGTCCGACCCGGGCAGCGTGACCAGCGCCATCGTGTTGGGACCGGCCGTGTAGGCCTCGCCCTGCAACTGCAGGGCCGTCCCGGCGGCCGCGACGCGGAACAGCGCGATGTCGGAGGCGAAGGTGACGTCGAGGTCGCCGGCGGCCAGCTTCGCCAGCCCGTCGTCCCCGCCGAGCTCGACGAGCTGGACGTTCAGCCCCGCGGCACCGAACTTCCCGGCCGCGACGGCGATCCGCAGCGGGGCCGTGTCGATGGCGTTGCCCACACCGACGCGCAGGGTGGTCCGTTCCAATGGCGGCGGGGCGGCGGGCGCGCCGGAAGAGAACACGCTGCACCCGGCGGTCGCCAGAAGCGCCGCCACCAGCGGAATCGTCCTTCCGCGTCTGATCATGAACCTTCACCTACCGCGAGAATCTCGTTCTCGTGCTGGATCGTATGGTCCGCGCCCCATACGATCGCGGGCAGGGCCGTATCGCGCCAGCACGGCTTTCGGATCTTCATGGAGCGGGCTACCGTTCAGTAGGTTCGAGGTGTCGTCAGATCCGCGGGTTCCCGCCCGCGGCGGAAAAGGAAACCAGGTGACCCGTCGCGACCAGCGTCCCCGCAAGGGCGGCGACGCGGCGGACCCACGTCCGGCCGGTGGCCGGTGGCGGCTCCGGAACTGGCGTCTGGGCACGAAGCTCTTCGCCGTCCTCCTCATCCCCGCGCTGGCGGTGATCGCGCTCGTCGGCCTGCGGATCAGCTCGGACCTGCGCGACGCCCGGCAGCTCGCCGAGTTCGCCACCCGCGGCCGCGTGGACAGCGCGGTCGCCGAAGCCATCCACGAGCTGCAGCGCGAACGCGACCTCACCGTCCGGTTCGTCGCCCAGGACCGCCAGGGCGACACCGCCGACCTCACCGGCCAGCGCAAGCGCGTCGACCAGGCGATCGGCACGTTCGAACGGACCCTTGCCGACAGTAAACCCCGGCTCGACGCCAAGGCGGCGGAAAGCCTGCAGCAGACCGACGACCGGCTGCGCGTCCTCGGCGGTCTCCGCTTCTCCGCGGAGCATTCGGCGTTTCCCGCCGACGCCGTGCTGCGCTCCTACAGCGAGCTGATCTCCGGCCTGCTCGACATCAGCGACTCGGCCGCCGCCGACGTCTCGGACCCGGAACTCGCGCGGCTGCGCCTGGCCGGCAACGCGCTGGCCCGGATCAAGGACCAGATGTCGGTGAAACGCGCGGTGCTGGCCGAGGCGCTCGCCGCCGGCAAGCTCGACCGCGACCGCACGCGCGCGTTGCTCGGTGCCGAAGCCGAACTCGCCGCCGCGCGCAACGACTACCGCACCTTCGCGACGCCCGAGCAGCAGCGGATGTTCGACGACACGGTGATCGGCCTGGTCGTCGACATCGGCAACGACATGGTCGAGTCCGCGCTCACCCGCACCGAGAACGGCCAGAACCTCGACGGCCTCGACCCGAACCAGTGGGACGTTTCCGCGACGCACACGGTGAACCTGGCCCACCAGGTGCAGCAGGCGCTGCTGGTCCAATTGCAGGAACGCACCGACGCGCTGGCGGCGCAGGCGCGCGCGGCGGCGATCTGGGACGGCGGCGTCGTGCTCGGCGTCCTGCTCGTCGCGGGCGTGCTGTCGGTGGTCATCGCGCGCTCCCTGTTGCGCCCCTTGCGGATCCTGCGCCGGACGGCCCTCGAAGTCGCCGAGCACCGGCTGCCCGCGGCCGTGCAGAACCTGCTCACCGACCCGGAGCCAGCGCCGGAGAACCTGCGGAAACGGCTCGCCGTCGCGCCGGTCCCGGTGTTCACACGCGAAGAACTCGGCCAGGTGGCGCGGGCGTTCGACGCGGTGCACGGCGAAGCCGTCCGGCTGGCGGGCGAGCAGGCGATGCTGCGCGAGAACGTCAACGCGATGTTCGTCAACCTCTCGCAGCGCAGCCAGGACCTCGTCGAGCGGCAGCTGTCGGTGCTCGACCGGATGGAGGCCGACGAGCAGGACCCGGACACCCTCGCCGGGCTCTTCGAGCTCGACCACCTCGCGACGCGGATGCGGCGCAACAGCGAGAACCTGCTGGTCCTGTCCGGTCAGGACTCGGCGCGCGAGGACGCCGGCGCCGTCTCGGCCGACGAGATCATCGGCGCCGCTCTCTCGGAGGTCGAGCACTACCAGCGCATCGAGCTCGGCCCGGCGCCGCAGGTCGCGGTGCGCGGCGAGGCCGTCAACGACCTCGTGCACGTCGTTTCGGAGCTGCTGGAGAACGCGACGCGCTACTCCGGCAACACGACGGTCACCGTGGCGAGCGCCGAAACCCACGACGGCGACTGGCAGATCGAGATCATCGACCACGGCGCGGGCATGCCGCAGGCCGAGATCGACCGCACCAACGCGCGGCTCGCGCACCCGCCGGACGTCGACGTCGAGGTGTCCCGCCGGATGGGCCTGTTCGTGGTCGCGACGCTGGCGACGCGCCACCGCATCGACGTCAGCCTGAGCTCGGGCCACGACGGTGGCCTGATCGCGACCGTGCTGGTGCCGTCCGCCCTGATCGTCGAGCTGCCGCCGATACCGGGCCCGCCCCCGCCCGCCGAGCCCGCCGAGGCCCCCGAGCCCGAGCTGCTGGCGCCGCTGGCCCCGCTCACGCCGCCGGAACCCGAGCCGGAGCCGGCGGAGCTGACCCCGCCGTCGATCGAGGCCGGCCCGCCGCGTCGCGCCCCGGTGGTGGCCCGCGACCACAGCCCGGAGTGGCCGACGGCGGACGACGACTCGCACCTGGACCTCGACGCCCCGACCGAGCGGATGCCCGCCTACCGCGACGTCCTGTCGCGCTGGTTCGACGCGTCCGCGGCGCCGCCGGCGGCGCCGCCGCCCGAGGTGCGGCGGCAGCCGGTGGAACCGCGTCCGGTGGCCGAGGCGCCGCGGCCGGTCCAGCCCGAGCCGCGGCACGCGCTGGCCCCGCCGCCGCCGATTTCCCGGGAAAGCGGATCGAGCCCGGACGACGAGGACACCGAGCCGCAGCTCACGCCCGTCGCGCCGCCGGCCGCGATCGAGCCCGACTACGAGTGGCCGACGCCGGCCGAGCTGGAGCAGGAGGACGGCGCGGAGGACACGTGGCCGTTCCTGCAGCCCGCCGACGCGGCGGCGAGCCCCGGAGCGGTGCCGGAGCAGCGGCCGATACTCTCTCTTTCCCCGGAAGCGGTACGCGAGCGGATGACGAGCCTTCAAGGCGGCTTCCGGCGAGGGCGGCACGCGAGGGGAGACGACACCCGGAACCAGTGAAACGGATGAGGCATGAGCTCGAAGACGCCCCTGCTGGAAGTGATCGCGCTGGACGCGGCGGACGCCGAAGGCGCGCAGGCGGGCGGGGCCGACCGCCTCGAACTGGTGACGGACATGGCGCAGGACGGCCTGACGCCGACGGTCGAAACGCTGCGTGACGTGCTGTCGGCGACCGACCTCCCGGTGCGGGTCATGCTGCGGGACAACGGTTCCTTCGCCATCGGCGACCTCGAGGGGCTGCGTGCCGACACCGCCCGGCTGATCGACGCGGGCGCGCGCGAGTTCGTCTTCGGGTTCCTGAACATCGACAGCGAGATCGACCTGGACGCCTGCGAAGCGCTGATCAAGGAGGTCGACGGTCTGCCGTGGACGTTCCACCGCGCCATCGACCGCACGCGGGATCCGTTGCGCGCCTACGACCAGCTGGCCGCGCTCGGCTGTGACACCGTGCTCGCGGCCGGGCACCCGAACGGCGTAGCCAGCGGGCTTTCGGTGCTGCAACGGCTCGCGCAGCGTGAGAGCGGTCCGGCCCTGCTCGTCGGCGGCGGGCTGCGCGCGCAGCAGGTGCACCTCTTGCGCGCCGGCGGGGTGCGCGGGTTCCATGTCGGGAGTGCGGTCCGGCCCGGCGGCTGGCAGTCCTCTGTGGACGCCGAAACGGTGCGCACGTGGGTGGACCTCGTCAAATCCTGAAGCACTGCGGAAGCCGCACATCGGGCGGGTGCACCACGCGGAATTCGCGGTCGGCCGGCGATCGGTTTGGTTGATTCGCCGGCCGGTTATACCAGTATTTCGCCAGGTGAATCGTGCTCATGAAATTGCATTCGGTTCTTGCTGATGCCGAATAGCCACCGCATGTGCAGGCGCACGTGCGGGGCCGTGGTTGGGCTGCTTGGTGGCTGATGACTCGGCAGGTTGCTGGCTATCGTGGTCGGAAGCCGGGAAACGCCGGTCTTTCCGGCGGGGCGGGGTGACGCGCGGCGAGCAGGTCGCCGTTCACCCGGATGGTGTCAAGAATTGTTCGGCCAGCACGGGAGGCGGCGCTGTGGGCGCGCGTATTCGGTTCGCGGTCAATTCACTGAGAAGCCATCGGGAAACCAGGATGTCGACCATCCGGTGGATTTCTGCCGCGCGGGAGCGGCTGATTTCCCGCGGATATCGCCCGAGTGCGCCCGGAGCAAGCCGGAAGGCCGGATCGTGACCGGCGCGATACCGCGTCAACGCGGAACCGAGACCTCCGAAGACGAGTTCGCGAAGCTGGGGCTCGGCGGCTCGCTCGCCCTCACCGGCCTGCTGGCCGCCGTCAAGATCGCGGAAACCGCCACGGGAGTGGTGCTGACCGCCGCCGGGGTGCTGCCCGGCGCCAGTCCCTCGAAGGAGCGGGCTCCGGCCTGGCCCGGCGGGGAATGAACGGGAGCTGCCCGGCAGCTCTCTAGGGACGGAGGGCTGCCATGAACGGCAGTGGAGGGCGGGACGACCAGCGCGGCACGCGCGTGGGTCTCGCCGACGTGCGCCGGCTCGAGGACGTCGTCGCCGAGCTCAGGGGCCTGGACTACCGCTACGGCGGCGGCGCCTGCCGGGCGGCCGTCGAAGCGCGGCTCCCCGCCGCCACGGCGCTGCTTGACGGCGTGACCAAGACCGTCGTCCTGGCGCGGCTGTACACCTCGGTCGCCGACCTGTACAACCTGGCCGGCTGGACGAACTTCGACCAGGACCGCCCGGCCGCCGCGCTGGAGGCGTTCGCGCGGGCGCTGGAGCTGGCCGAGGAAGCGGGCAACGACGACCTCCAGGCCAACATCCGGTACCGCATCGGGCGCCTGCACCTGCACTACGGTGCCGTCGACGCGGCGCTGGCGGAGTTCGCGCGCGGCCGGGAAGCGGCGCTGCTGGCGCACTCCGACCTCGCGCTGGCGATCCTGTCGGCCAACCAGGCCTGGGCGCACGCCAAGAAGGCCGACGTCACCGGGGCGCTGACCCACCTGCGCCGCGCCCGCGAGGAGTTCGCGGATGCCGAGGGGCGCGAACCATCGCCGTGGGACGCGTTCTTCGGCGCCTCCGACATGGCGGCCATGGTCGGGACCGTGCACGGCGAGCTGGCGCAGGTGGTCGACATCCGGCACGGCCGCGACGGCATCCCCGCCCTCGTCGAGGCGATCGGCGGGTACCGCCGGGGCATGACGCGCAGCCGGTCGCTGACCTTGATCTGGCTGGCCACCGTGCACGCGCTGGACGGCGATCTCGACGTCGCCGGCACCGTCGGCGAAGAGGCGATCGAGCTGGCGGCGGCCCTGCGGTCACCGCGGACGCGGCAGCGGCTGCACTCGCTGTCGGCGGCCGCCCGCCGGTTCGCCGGCAACGCCGACGCCCGGGAGATCGTCGACCGCATCGATGATCTCGGGCATTCCGGACGATAATCGAATGGCCATGGAAGAGTAAACACGCGGGAAAATGAAAATGAGATCCGTCGAAGCTCAGCCAAAAGTAGGTTCCTCGGCGCGATCAGAGCTTCTTATGCTTCTCGGCAACCTGCGGCGAGTATTCCGCGCAGGCCCGGTCCCCGCCGCCGAGAGGAAATCCTCCCATGCGCTTGCGCAAGCTCGTCGCGGCCGCCGTGCCGCTGCCGGCGTTGCTCGGCCTCGCCGTGGTCGTCCCCGCCGCCGCGGCGACGGAACCGCTGGTCACCCTGGCCGACAACGCCGCCCCGCTCGTCAACAGCGCCCGCACGGGCGACGTCGCGGGCGGCCAGCGGATCACCGCGGCGCTCTCCCTGAAACTGCACAACCAGGAGGCGCTGGAAAAGTTCCTCGCCGACGTGCAGAACCCGGCGTCGCCGCAATACCACCACTTTCTGACCCCGGCGCAGTTCAATGCGGAGTTCGGCCCGACCCAGGCCGACGTGCGCAAGGCCGTCTCATTCCTCGAGAAATCCGGCGCCACCGGGATCGAGGTTTCCGGCAACCGCCAGGCCGTCACGTTCACCGGCTCGGCGGCCCAGCTCGAGTCGGCGTTCCACACCCGGCTCGGGACCTACCACGACCAGTCGTCCGGCCGGAACTTCTTCGCCAACGACGCCGCGCCGACCCTGCCCGCGGACGTCTCGAGCGTCGTGGGCAACGTCGTCGGCCTCGACAACCACGCCCTGCGGACGCACACCACCGCCGTCGCGAAGCCCAACGTCGTCAAGGCGGTGACCCCGCCGGTGCTCAAGACCGCTTACGGCACCAGCGGCCTCTCGGCGACCGGCAGCGGCGTGAAGGTCGGTTTCGTCGAGTTCGACGGCTACCAGAAGTCCAACATCACCAACTACGACAGCACGTACGGCCTTTCGGCGGGCTCGGTGACCACCGTGCCGGTCAGCGGCGCGAACTACGACTCGTCGCCGGGCGACGGCCAGATCGAGGTCGAGCTCGACATCGAGGTCGTGCACGCGCTGGCGGCCGCGGCGAACGACTACGTGTACGAGGCGCCGAACACCAGCGCCGGCGAACTCGCGATGTACCAGAAGATCGCGTCGGACCACACGGTCAACGTCGTCTCGATCTCCTGGGGCGCCTGCGAATCCGCGGAGGGTTCGAGCGCGGCCAAGAGCATCAGCAGCGCGGTCGCGACGGGCACCGCGGAGGGCATCTCGTACTTCGCCGCGGCGGGCGACGACGGCACGACCGACTGCTACCGCCAGACGGGATCGACGGCGAAGGCCGTGGACTTCCCGGCGTCGAGCCCGAACGTGACCGGCGTCGGCGGCACGCAGCTGACGGTGACGTCCTCGAACGCGTACAGCAGCGAGAAGGCGTGGAACGACGGCGCGTCCAACGGCTCGACGGGCGGCGGCATCTCGACGGTGTTCACGGCGCCGTCGTGGCAGTCCTCGCAGAGCACGACGTACCGCAAGGTCCCGGACGTCTCGGCCGACGCGGCCAGCGGTTCGGGCTACTACATCTACACGGCGGGCTCGTGGGAGACGGTGTGGGGCACGTCGGGCGCGGCCCCGCTGTGGGCGGCGTTCGCGACGCTGCAGAACCAGGTCCACGGCGGTGGCCTGGGCAACCTGAACCCGAAGTTCTACTCGATCGGCAACGGGTCCTCGTACGGCACGGGCTTCCACGACGTGACGACGGGCAACAACACCCTCCACGGCACGACGGGGTTCAGCGCGGGCACCGGGTACGACCAGGTGACGGGCTGGGGCTCGTTCAAGGGCAGCGGCTTGTCCGGCCTGATCGGCTGAGTGGTTTCGGGACCGGAGCTGTCGCATCCGTGCGACAGCCCCGGTTTTCGGGCTTGTCGGTGGCCGGTGACAGAATGCGCACATGGCAGCACTGGTAGCGACACCGAGGTCGCGCGCGCTGGGCTTCGGCCTGCGTACGGCGAGGGAGGCGCGAGGCCTGGGCGTCCGCGAACTGGCGCGGCTGGCGCAGGTGGTGGCCCAGGATGTCTCGCACTGGGAGAGCGGGCTGCGCGTGCCCAAGCTCGAGCAGGTGGGGGTGCTGCTGGGGGCGCTGCGGGTGGAACCGGCGGAGCGGGAACGGCTGGTGGAGCTGGCGCGGAACGCTCGCGAGCCCAACTGGCTCGAACGCACGGTGCTGGGTGTTTCCTCGGCTACGGCGACCTACGTGGAGTACGAGCGCACCGCGACCGCGATGGTCGATTGGGAGCCCTTCCTGGTGCCGGGGTTGTTCCAGACCCCCGGCTATGCCAGGGCCATCCTGGAGTCGCATCGGTTGCCGGCCCGGATGATCGAGCAACAGCTGGCGATCCGGTCGCGGCGGCGAGAGGTCCTCACACGCAGTCATCCGCTGGAGTGCACCGTGCTTCTCGGCGAAGCAGTCCTTCGCCAGCGCTTCGGCGAACCTGGCGACATGGTCGAGCAATTCCACTTCCTGGTGCGCGCGGCGCAGCCGCGCACCACCACGATCCGGGTGGTGCCCGCGGATGCGGGCTACCACCCAGGGCTGCGGGGCCACTTCGTGATCTTCGATTTCGCCCAGCTGCCGTCGATCGTGCACATCGAGCACATCCGCGGCAGTGCCCACGTCTACGATGGAGATCACCTGGCCACCTATCGCGCGGCCGCGGAAGCCATGTCGGCCCTGGCTCTGACCGAGCGGGATTCGCTCGCACTCATCCAGGGGGTGATCGCCGAACTGGAGTGAGATGTCCGAGTGGCGCAAGTCGAGCTACACCGACGAAACCAACTGCGTCGAGGTCTCGCCGGGTCCGGTGTCGCAGATCCGCGACACCAAGGATCGCTCGGGGGGCACGCTTGTCGTCACCGCGGCCGCTTGGCGGGCCTTCCTTCGCAAGGCCAAGGATTAGCCTGGGGCCATGGTCAAGCGCACGGTCCGCCGCGCCGTCGTCTGTCCGAAGTGGACTCAGCTGCCGGCCTTGCTGCTCTCCGTCACGTCCGAAGACTGCTCCGCCAGCTCCCACTCCGCCGCGTCGGACGCGGCCGTCGCGGCCTCTGCGGGACTGCCGCCGTGCAGCAGACGGGCCACTTCGCCGCGCAGCGTCACGAACTCCGCCGACTCGCGCGTCGTGATCTGGTCCCGCGAAGCGGGCAGGCCGACCGGCAGGTCCGCCACGATCGACGCCGGCGACTTCGACAGCACCAGCACCCGGTCGGACAGGTAGACGCTCTCGTCGATGTCGTGCGTGACGACCAGGATCGTGCTGCCCTGCTCGCGCTGCACGCGCCGGGTCAGGTCCTCGAGCTCGAAGCGCGTCTGGGCGTCGACCGAGGCGAACGGCTCGTCCATCAGCAGCAGCGCCGGGCGGCTGGCCAGCGCGCGGGCGATCGACACCCTTTGCTGCATGCCGCCCGAGAGCTGCCACGGGAACTTGCCGCCGACCGCGGACAGGCCGACCTGCTCCAGCGCCTCGGCCGCCCGCGAACGCCGGTCCGCCCGCGAGATCGGCCGCCAGCGCAACGGGAACTCGACGTTCTTCTGCACCGAAAGCCACGGGAACAGCGACCGGCTGTAGTCCTGGAACACGACGGCGAGGTCGTCCGGCACGCCCGAGACGCGGTCGCCGTGCAGGCTCACCGTGCCCTCGGTCGGCGGGGTCAGCCCGGCGACGCAGCGCAGCAGCGTCGACTTCCCGCAGCCCGACGGGCCGACGATGCTGGCCAGCTGCCCGGCCTCGACGGTGAACGACAGGTCGTTCACCGCGGTGTGCGCCTTCGCGCCCGTGCCGTAGCGGTGGCTGAGGCCGGACACTTCGAGCATGGTTGACATGGGGAGATGCCTTTCCAGCGTCAGTCGCGGCCGAGGCGGGCCGGCTGCCAGGCCAGCACCCGCCGTTCCGCGGCCAGGAAGATCGTGTTGAAGACGTAGCCGAGGATGCCCAGCAGCACCAGCCACGACCACATGGTCGGGAAGTCGAAGTCCTGCTGGGCGTTCAGCAACGACCGGCCGATGCCGTTGTAGGCACCGACCAGCTCCGAGACGACCATCAGCAGCAGGGCGATCGACAGGCTCACCCGCAGCCCGGCGAAGATCTTCGGCGCCGCCGCGGGCAGCACCACCATCGCGATCCAGTACCGCTTCGGGGTGCGGAAGGACCGTGAGGTCTCCACCTTCACCTGGTCGACCGAGCGGACGCCGTCGACCGCGTTGAGCAGCACCGGCCACACGGCACCGAAGATGATCGAGCCGATCTGCATGCCCGAGCTCAGCCCGAACAACACCGCGAACACCGGGATCAGCGTGGGCGGCGGGATCGAGCGGAAGAACGCGAACAGCGGGCCGACGTAGTCCATCGCCTTCGCGGACCGGCCGAGCAGCACGCCGAGCACGATGCCGACGACCGCGGCCAGCACCCAGCCGCCGAGCGTCCGGCCGAGGCTCGGGAACACGTTGTCGAACACCGCGTCGGTGAGGAAGAGGTGCGACGCCGGCCCGGTGAACCACAGCTTCCCGGCCGCGACCGCGATCTCCGTCGGCGGGGGGAAGAACTTGCTGCCCCCCGCGCGGGCGGCGAACTCCCAGGCGACCACGAGGATCGCGAACAGCAGCCAGTTGCGGACGACGGAGGCGGCGCCGCGCGCGGCTCGCCTGCCGACCCGGCCGGAAAGAGTCGCGGCGGTCACGCGATCGCCTCCCGGTCCACCGTGCTCCAGCGGAACAGCCGCTTGCCGAGCTGCTCGAGTCCTTCGTTGATGAGGTAGCCCAGCAGCCCGGCCACCACCGTACCGGCCAGTACCAGGTCGAACCGGACCGAACCGGTGCTCGCGACCAGGATGAAGCTGCCGAGGCCGACTTCGGAACCGGCCAGGAATTCCACGCTGACGACGGCGATCAGCGAAATGATCGCGGACAGCCGGATGCCGGTGAAGACGAACGGCGCGGTCTGCGGCAGCGCGACCGACGACAGCATGCGGAACCGGCTGGTCCCGCACGCGCGCGCGGTCTCCATCAGCACCGGGTCGATCTCACCCATGCCGTAGATGGTGTTGAACATGATGGGCCACAGCGAGGCGTACACCGCCAGGCTGATCTTCGCGTCCGGGCCGGAGCCGATCACCAGCAGCACCAGCGGCACCAGCGCGGTGACCGGGATCGGGCGCAGGAACTCGACGATCGCGGCGGTGGCGGTGCGCAGCACCGGGACGCTGCCCAGCAGCAGGCCGGCGGGCACGCCGATCACGATGGCGATCGCGATGGCGATCAGCCAGGCGAGCATCGTCGCGACGACGTCGCGGAGGAATTCGGGGTCGCCCAGCAGGTCGCCGACGGTGACCAGGACGACGCTCGGCGGCGGGATGAACGTCTTACTGACCAGGCCGACCTGGACGACCACCTCCCAGAGCAGGAGGAAGCCGACCAGACCGACCAGGCCGCGAAGCAGTTTCGTCACGTCAGCTGGTCGCCTGCGGGGCGATCATCGGCGCGGCGTCGACCTTGCTGGTGATGACGCCCATCTGCAGCAGCAGATCGGGCACCCGCTGCAGGCGCCGGGCGTCCAGGGTGGAGCCGTACCCGGGCAGGGTGAGCAGCTTGGCCGTGTCTTCGTCGATCTTCGCGTACTTGACCAGCAGCGGTTCGACCTTCGAACGGTCGTTGATCGCGTCGCTGGTGGCCTTCTTCATCGCGCGCTGGAAGGCCGCGAGGGTCTTCGGGTTCGCCTGCACCCACTTCGTCGTCGCGCCGTAGCCGGTCAGCGGGAAGTCCTGGCTGGCGCCGGTGTTGATGTCGATGACCGGCGTCGCGCCGACGAGCTTCGCCGCCTGCGAGAGCATCGGCTCCGGCATGTAGGCCGCGTCCACCTGGTTGTCCTTCAGCGCCGCCGCCATGTTCGGCAGCGGGACCAGTACCCAGTTGACCTTGCTGAAGTCGACCCCGTGGTCCTTCATGACGGACTTGGTGAGGATGTCCGACGCGGTGTTCTTGGCGGTGATCGCGATCCGCTTGCCGGCGAGGTCCTGGACCGTCTTCACGTTCGAGTTCGGCACCGTGACGATGGCGTTGCTCTTCGCGTTCACCGACGTGCCGTCCGCGACCAGCTGCACGTCCGCGGCGCCGGTGCTCTTGGCGATGAAGAACGGCGTGTAGGTCGACAGCGCGATGTCCGCCTCGCCGGAGATCGCCTTCGTCATCGACGCCTGGCCGCTGTTGGCGACGACCTGCTCGACCTGGAGGCCCTCGGCCTTGAAGTAGCCGCCGTCCAGGGCGAGCCAGAACGGGGCCAGGTCGGTGGTGGGCATGATCGAGACCTTGATCTTCGACTTCTCCAGGCCGCCCCCGGTCGACGAGGCGCTCGAGTCGTCCGAGCCGAGCGCACTGCAGCCGGTGAGGGCCGTGGCGGCTGCGACGGTGAGGGCGAGCCCGAGCGCGGCGCGGCGAGTGCGAACCCGGCCACTGCTCATGGCGTTTCCAAGCAAGGCCTGCTCCTTGAAGAACGTGACGGTTCGTGAACCGAATTCGGTGGGAGTGCGTGACTCATTTGCGAGAGCCACGCGGGCCACTGTAGAGAAGGTGACAGCTCGCTCACAACGGGTTCGAGAAATACCCTAGAGGGTGGTGCACGTCACTCGATGGGCCTCTGGTCTAGACCCACTGCTCCACTCGCAGTAGCCGTTCACCCAGCGTAGGACCAAGATCTTGAATATGAGATGACCGGCTGTGGACCGACTGAGCGAACGCTGTGCAACATCGCGTACGTGGGGTCGGGAGGGTTACATCTTCCCCGGCCGTTCGCTACCCTCTGCACCTGCGGGGAGGTATCAACCTCCGATGTAGTGAGAGAGAGCGCCTGGATGGCCGATCAAGACGATCCACTTCGGTGTACCAGGGCACGCTGTGCTTTTCCTGAGAGATTCTCCCCCGCGGAGACCACTGCCTGGCCGGGCTCAGCCGCCGTGCCGGTGGGCTAGGCCGAACCAGAGACCGATGCGAGACCAGCGCAGGGACCCGACCGTGATGCTCGAGCTGAACCGATTCCGTCCGGCCGGACGTGGTTCAGGAACCCCCGTCGAAGACGATCTTTTCACCCGTACGGGTACCGTCTCGCGCTGGGCTCCTACCGACCGGCCGGTGAGCCGGAGCGCCGGGAGCGTGCAGACGAGTGGCTGAGGAGAACGCGATGCGCCCTGGCGGGCGCTGGACCGACCAGGGTTTCACGAGCACGAACGATGATGGTGGTGCGGCGGTGCCGAACGAAGACGCCGCGGGGGTAGGAGGGGCCCCTGCGCAGTCGCCCGGAGATGCTCCGGGCCGGAAGGCCGGGCTGTTCTCCGGCATGCGTGACTGGCGGCTGCGGTCGAAGCTGGCCGCGATCCTCCTGATCCCGACGCTGACCGCGCTCGTGCTGGGCACGCTGCGCGTGGTCGACGACGCCCAGCAGGCGACCGAGTTCCAGCACACCGCCGACCAGGTCGCGTTCGCGGTCAAGGTCACCACGGTGGTGCACGAGCTGCAGAACGAGCGCTCGCTGGCCGTCGCACGGATCTCGTCCGCCAACTCGTTGTTGCAGACGGGGCTGGACTCGCAGATCGCCAAGGTCGACCGCGAGGTCACCGACCTGCGCAACGCGGCGGCGACCCTGAGCTACGACGACCAGGCGACCAAGGACCGCTACACCCGCGGTCTCCAGCGCCTCGACGCCCTGCGCCCGCTGCGCGCGGCGTTCAACACCGCGAACGGCCTGCCCGACATCACGGTGATGACCGCCTACTCCGGCATCCTCGACGCCCTGATCGAGCTCGGCCGCGAGGTGACCACGTCGGTCACCGACCGGGACGTGCTGCGCCTCGGCACGAGCACGCAGGCGATCAGCGAGGCCAAGGAGTTCACCACCCGCTCCGACGCCGAGCTGCAGATCGCCGCGAACCGCGGCAACTTCCCCGGCGACCTCCTGGACCAGACGCGCGCGTCGGCGTCCAGCGCGGACGCCTCCGTCGCGTCCTTCCTCGCGAACGCCGACGACGACCAGCGCCAGCTCTACAACGACACCTACTCCGGCCCGGAGGTCGACGACCGCCGCCGGATCCAGACCGCGGCGTTCTCCTTCGCCCAGCTGGGTGCGGCGCCGAGCATCGACACGACGGCGCTCAGCAAGGACAGCACCGTGTCGGCGGACAAGCTGCACGCGGTCGAGTCGAACCTGCTGGCCCAGCTCAAGACCCGGGCCGACGACCTCGCCACGGCGGCGGTCAACTCGGCGTGGGTCGGCGGTGGCGTCGTCCTCGCCGCGCTGGCCGCCGCGATCGCGCTGATGCTCGTCGTCGCCCGGCTCATGCTGCGCCCGCTGCGGGTGCTGCGGAAGAGCGCGCTGGACGTCGCCTACACCCGGCTGCCCGAGACCGTGCAGGCGATCCTCGACGACCCGGACCCGGTCGGCGCCTCGAAGCGGGCCGTCCAGCCGGTGCCCGTCAACACCCGCGACGAGATCGGCGAGGTGGCGCGCTCGTTCGACATCGTCCACGAGCAGGCCGTCAAGATGGCCGCCGAGCAGGCCCTCCTGCGCGAGAACGTCAACGGCATCTTCGTGAACCTCTCCCGGCGGTCGCAGCGGCTGGTGGAACGCCAGCTCGGCGTCATCGACCGCCTCGAGGCCGACGAGCAGGACCCGGACCACTTGGCGAGCCTGTTCGAGCTCGACCACCTGGCCACCCGGCTGCGGCGCAACGGTGAGTCCCTGCTGGTGCTCTCCGGCGCCGGCCTGGCCAAGTCGGTGCCCAAGCCGGTGCCCGCCGCCGACGTCATCGGCGCCGCGGTGTCCGAGATCGAGCAGTACGCCCGGATCGAGGTCGGCATCGTGCCCGACGTCGCGGTCCAGGGCCTCGCGATCCACGACCTCGTGCACGTCCTCGCCGAGCTGCTGGACAACGCGACCTACTTCTCCGAGCCGGAGACGAAGGTCATCGTCCGGGCCGTGGTGACCCGCCGGAAGGCACTCGCCATCCAGGTCACCGACCACGGTGTCGGCATGAGCGACGAGCGGCTGGCCGAGGTCAACGCCCGGCTCGCCGAGCCGCCGGACCTGGACGTGTCGGTGACCCGCCGGATGGGCCTGTACGTGGTCTCGCGGCTGGCCAAGCGCCACGGCATCGAGGTGCGGCTGCGCGAGAACGAGGACATCGAGGGTGGCGTGATCGCCCGCGTCGTCGTCCCGGCCGAGCTGCTCACGCCGCTGCGCCCGGGCATGGCGCGGCAGACCCCGCTGCCGGCGAACCGGTCCGAGACGTCGATGTCGATGCCGAGCATCCCGATCCCGGCCGCGCGTTCGGACTTCGACCAGACGCAGGCACACACGCCGATCCCGCCTTCGGCACCGCCACCCCCGGCCCAGCCGGCGCACGAGCCGGTGGCCAACCAGGGCGGCCTGGTCCCGCTCGACCAGCCGATCAGCCTGGACGACCTGGTCAGCGGCGGCCGCGCGGCGGGCCCGTTCCTGTCGCCCGAGCTGCCGAAGCCCGAGACGCCCGCCTGGCCGACCGCCGAGGACCTGGCCCCGCTGACGCCGTCGCAGAACGGCGAAGGCGCCAGCTCGCGGGCCGGTGACACGCAGTTCGCGCCGCTGGTCCTGCCGAAGCGCGAGCCGAAGTACGTCCCGCCGGAAGACCCGCCACCGCCCCCGCCGCGCGCGGAGGAGGTCGGTTCGTCGGCCCTCGAGGACGATGTACCCACCCGGCGGCTGCCCATCTACCAGTCGGTGCTGTCACGCTGGTTCAGTGAGGGCGACGACTCGGCTGCCGACCCGGTGCCGCCGCAGGCCGCGGGCGAAGACCCCAACCTGCCGCCGCTCACCGGGTCCGACGAGCCCTACGCGCAGCCCGTCGCCGAGCCGGCGGCCCGCCGCCCGGAGCCGCGTCCGGAGCCCGTGGACGAGCTGCAGCCGACCGCGGCGACCCGGCACCCGCTGCTCCCGGCCGACGACGGCTGGCACAGTGCCTCCGACGACGGCTGGCAGGCGGCGCAGTCGCTGCTGGAGGCCAAGAACGAGGAGATCACCCCCGCCGGGCTGCCGAAACGCGTCCCGAACGCCTACCTGGTGCCGGGGTCGATCAGCAGTCCTTCGGCCGACGCACCGGCGCAGAACAACTTCGCGGACAACACCGCGGGCATGCCCGGAACGGGTGCGATCACCCGCTCGGCGTCCGCGGCGCGGAACCGGATGGCAAGCTTCCAACGGGGCTACACCTCGGGACGGCACGCGTTGAAGGAGCTCCCGGCTGAAGAACAGCTGGAAAGCAGCAGGGTTCCGGGGCGTGGCAACACCACAGACAGCAGTGAGGAGTGAAAGTGACACGGGCGGGTGCAATGCAGCCGGGTGGCTCCGCGCAGCCGAACGGCCAGGCGCATGCCAAGGCGAACAATGCCGGCAGCTTCGCTTGGCTGATCACGGATTTCGTGCACCGGGTGCCCGGCGCGGCCCACGCGGTCGTGGTGTCGGCCGACGGCCTGCTCCTGGCGGCTTCGCGTGGCCTGCCGAAGGACCGGGCGGACCAGCTGGCCGCGGTGGCGTCGGGGCTCACCAGCCTCGCGCGCGGCGCGGCCAAGGTGTTCGAAGGCGGGACGGTCGCGCAGACCGTCGTCGAGATGGCCAACGGCTTCCTCTTCCTCATGTCGGTTTCCGACGGTTCCTGTCTGGCGGTGCTCGGTTCGCCGGAAAGTGACATCGGCCTGGTTGTCTATGAGATGACCCTGCTGGTGGAGCGGGTCGGCCAGCAGCTGACCCCGGAGATGCGGGCGCAACTGCAGGGAGCAGCGGTCCGCCGCTGAGGACCCGGGAACCGAGGAGAGAGCCGTGGACGACGGGCGCTTGAGGGGCGATGGCCGGCTCGGTGACGACTTCTCCGGCGGGTGGTCCGACCAACCGGACGACGGCCGCGAGGACTGGCAGTCGTTCCGGGAGCGGGTCGACCGCGAGTGGCGGTCGCGCCGGGTGCAGGCCTCCGACAACGACCCCGTGCGGGAACCGCCGAACTGGCTGACCGACAGCAACGCCGGGCAGGAGCCGATCCGGCCGATCCAGGCCGGCAGCGGCGAGTACCGCGACCGCCTGCTCGGCGGGCCGGGCGCGGAGCTGTTCGGCGGGTCGAGCGGGCCGCTGTACGACGCGGCGGAGTTCGCCGCGTACAGCAACGGCCGCGACCGGGACTACTCGCAGGGGCCGGACTCCGGTGAGCTCGCGGCGGCGCTGCCGCGGCAGGCCCACCAGGAGTACGTCGACGAGCCGCCGGCGACCGAGATGGAGACCTCCGGCCTGGTCCGGCCGTACTTCCGGACCCGCGGCCGGACGAAGGCGACGCTCGACCTGGCGATCGAAGCGTTGATTTCGACCAGCGAACAAGGCCGGATGCTCGACCGGGTCCGGGTGCCCGAGCACCGGTCGATCTGCGACCTGTGCATCGACACCCGGTCGGTGGCCGAGGTGGCCGCGCTGCTGCGGCTGCCGCTGGGCGTGGTGCGGGTGTTGATTGGTGACGTGGCGGGCCTCGGGCTGGTGCTGGTGCACTCCAGCACCCCGACCGTGGGCGACCGCCCGAGTATCGAGTTCATGGAAAGGGTGCTCAGTGGGCTTCGGAGAATTTGACTCCGACGCGAACGCGCCGCAGGTGACGGGTCCGACCTCGTCGGCCAAGATCGTGGTCGCCGGCGGGTTCGGTTCGGGGAAGACGACCATGGTCGGGGCGATCTCGGAGATCGACCCGCTGACCACCGAGGCCATGATGACCGAGGCGAGCGTCGGACACGACGACACCTCGGCGACGCCCAACAAGACCACCACGACCGTGGCGATGGACTTCGGGCGCATCTCGCTGGACTCGGACCTGGTGCTGTACGTCTTCGGCACGCCGGGTCAGCACCGGTTCTGGTTCATGTGGGACGACCTCGCGGTCGGCGCCATCGGGGCGGTCGTGCTGGTGGACACGCGGCGGCTCGCCGACGCGTTCCCGTCGATCGACTTCTTCGAGAACCGGAAGCTGCCCTACGTCGTGGCGATCAACTGCTTCGACCGGCTCCTGCACCACCAGATCGAGGACGTCCGGCACGCGCTGACCATCGCGCCGTCGGTCCCGATCATGGCGTGTGACGCGCGTGAGCGCGACTCCGCCAAGCAGGTGCTGATCTCCGTCGTCCAGCACGCGATCGCGCACGATTCGGCCCTGCGCGCGGGCTGAGGGTATGACGCCCCGAACCGGATGCGGCCGTTGGAGTGAACTCCGCGTGCTTCACCCACTTCGGGGAGCGCTGCCGCCGTCCGGAGGACGAAGTGGCCGCCGCGGTTCGGTACCGTCGGGAACGGCGTCGCCGGCCCGGCCCGCCGTCGACCGGGCTGACCTGCGCGGACACCCCGCCACCGCGGGCCGCGGAGCGCGTCCCCTGCGCGTCGGCCGGACCGGGCCGGTGCGGAGCGCGGTCGTGCGCACACGTAGGGTGCGCAGCGGCCGGCCGGTGGTCGACTCGACACCACCGGCGGGGCGAATACGCTTGAGCGTGGGCCGTGCCGGCCACTCCGGGGTGCGGCGTGCGGCGCCGCAGGAGCAAGGAGGGGCAGTAGTGACGGCATCCGGCCAAGGCTCGTTCGGCTGGCTCATCACGGACTTCGTGCGCCGGGTACCCGGCGCCGCGCACGCCGTTCTGGTGTCCGCCGACGGGCTGCTCCTCGCGCCTTCGGAAGGGTTGCCGCAGGAGCGCGCCGAGCAGCTGTCGGCGGTCGCGTCCGGGCTGATCAGCCTGACGCACGGGGCCGCGCGCTGCTTCGAAGCGGGTGGCGTCAACCAAACCGTGGTGGAGATGGAGCGCGGCTACCTGTTCCTGATGTCCGTTTCCGATGGTTCGTCGCTGGCGGTGCTGGCCGCGCCGACGTGCGACATCGGCACGGTCGCGTACGAGATGACGCTGCTCGTCGAGCGGGTCGGCCAGCAGATCACCCCCGAGCTGCGCGCCCAGCTCCAGGGCGGCGTGCGTGGGTAGGACACGATGAGGATTTCGGGATTCGACGATCCGGACTCCAGCGGCTGGGACGCACTGCACCGCGGTACCGAGCGCGAGGGTTTCGATTCGCCCAGCAAGTTCGACATGTCGACGCTGTCGATGATCATGCCCAAGCGCAAGCCGGCCCGGCCGCAGCCGGATCCGCAGGGGTACACCGACGAGGACACCCGGGAGTGGGGTTCGCCGTCCGACTTCGACGAGGGCTACGGCGACGCCTACGACCCCGCCGAGCCGCAGTGGCAGGACGAGCAGACGTACGAGCCGGAGCCGCCGCCGCTGGAGCCGGCCTGGACGCCCCCGCGTGGCGCGCGCCAGCCGGCCCCGCCGCGGCCCCCCGCCCCGCCGGCGCCCCGGCCACCGGCACCGCGGCCCCCGGTGTCCAGACCCCAGGCGGCGCCCCCGCCGTCGTGGGCTCCGCCGATCGACCCGCGGACCGGCTGGACGCCCCCGCCGGACCCGGAGACCCGCTGGATCCCGCAGCCGGAGCCGTGGGAGGAGCCCGCCGCCCGCGTCCTGACGCCGTCACCCACCGCCTCGGTGGGTTCGCGCGTCCGGCCGTACACCCGCACGGGCGGCCGCACGCGATCCGACCACAACCTGGCGCTCGAGGCGCTGGTCTCGACGTCCGACGACGGACGCCGGTACCGCGGGGTGCGCTCGGTCGAGCACCGCCGGATCTGCGACCTGTGCCTGGACACGCGGTCGGTGGCCGAGATCGCCGCCCACCTGCGGCTGCCGCTGGGCGTGGTGAAGGTGCTGGTCGGCGACATGGCCGACATCGGGCTCGTGCTGATCCACCAGACCGAGCTGATCCTCGGGGACCGCTCGTCGCGCGAGTTCATGGAACGCGTCCTGGCGGGCCTGCGGGCGCTCTAGCCCCGCGGCGGGGCCGAGGCGCTCCCCGGCCCCCCGCGGAATCAGGCCGGGGGCCAGGTCAGGTTCAGCGCCAGCGTGTTGCCCGGGCCGGGGACGGCCGCGTTGACCAGCGCGGTCGCCGAGCCGCAGTTCGCGAAGCTGCCGATCGAGTACGTCGAGGTCAGGTGGCCGCCCTTGGTGAGCTGCCAGTCGGCGGACGCGAGTTCCGTGGTGACCGGCTCGGCGGTGCCGCAGGCCGGGCCGACGTCGAAGGGCGCGCCGTTCACGGTCACGTCCGAGACCTTCACCGGCCACTTCGCGGTGGCGGTGAACGCGCCGAAGTCCTGGCCCGTGACGGCGCCGGGCCCGAAGGTGACCTTGCCGCGGACGGTTCCCACGCCGGGCACGGCCCGGGTGATCGTCACCGGCGGCAGCGTGACCGTGCCGTAGAACGTGTACGGCCCGATGTCGGTGTACAGCTCGGCGAGCCCCGGCCCGAGCGTGACGTCGGCGTTCGGCTTGGCCACGTGCGTGGTGCCGTTGACGTCGTACTTCGTGTAGACGGGCGGCCCGGCGGCGTCAGCCGCTCCGGCGAACCCGAGCCCGCCGACGACGGTCGCCGCCGCCAGCGCGGTCACGCGCGTACCCCACTTCATGGTTCCCTCCCTGGTTTCCGAAGATCCGGCGAACCAGACTTACCACGTGGCCCGGCGTTGCGTCGGGGATTCACGGAACCGGGCGATCAGTCCTCGACGAGGGCGGCCGAGGTGATCCGGTGCAGGGAGTACCGCTCGTTGTTGTCGCCTTCGAGGACGCCGCCGCCGACGCGGACCGGGCGGATCACGCGCTGGCTGGCCGTGCCGCGGGAGTCGACGAACCCGATCCAGACCTCCCGCCGTTCCAGCGTCGCCCGGGACAGCAGCTCCAGCGTCGCCGAGGTGTCCGCGCCGCCGCCGACCGGCGCCCGCACCGCCGACCCACGACGCCGAGCGGTCGCCGCGTCCCCGGCCCGCAGGTTGGAGACGATCCGGGCCGCCTGGTCGGCCGTCAGCACCGCCTGCTCGCCCGGGCTGCGCCGGGCCGCCCTGGCCTTCGCCGGCAACCGGCGTCCACCCGGCCGGATGTCGACGACGCGGCCGTCCGGGCCCTCCGCCGCCGGGGCGAACCCCGCCGCGCGCAGGCCCGCGAGGACCTCGTGCAGCGGGTCGGGGCTGACCACGACCGTCGGCGCGATCAGCCGCAGGTCGAGTTCCGCCGCGACCGGGTTGGCCAGCACTTCGGCCAGCAGCGCCTCGTCGTCGCAGCGCAGGAACGACGCCGCGACGCCGCCGCGCAGCCGGCCGTGCCGCCGGGCGACGTCGTCGACCAGGTAGCTCAGCGACTGCGGCACCGGCGTCGCGGACTTGGCCTTGAACAGCGCGTGCAGCTCGCCGGCCGTGCGCCCGGTGTCCAGCGCCCGCCGGACGGACGCCTCGGTGATCCGGTAGACCGTCGCGTGGCCCGCCGACTCGACGTCCGCGGCGGCTGAGATTTCTGCCGCCAGCTCCGGCTCCAGTGGCCCCGGCGCGACGACCGTCAGGTCGGCCTGCAGCAGCACGTGGTCCACCGGCGCGGGCAGCGCGTCCAGGATCGCCTCGACCGCGCCCGGCCGGTCTTCGGCGAGCAGCGCCCTGGTCGCCGTCGTGAGGCCGCCGAGCCCGACGATGCCCAGTGCCGACGCCTCGGCCATCGTCCAGCGGACGGTCTCGTCCCGCAGCCGGCCGCCGCGCCGCGGGGCCCGCCAGGCCAGCACCGCGACCAGCTCGTCGACGCTCTTCACCCCGGCGCCCCGGGGCAGGTCGGCCAGCGCGGCCAGGACCCGCCGCCGCGCGACCGGCGCCAGCGGGCGGCGCAGCTCCTCCGACAGCGGCGCGATGGGCTTGTCCTTGGCGTCGCGCCCGCCGGCCAGCCCCGGCAGCCGCGGCAGCTCCAGCCACGCCTGGGCCAGCGTCATCCAGCGCTGCGCGGTCGGCGACGCGAGCCACGAGTCGGTCAGCGTCGTCGGCACCCACTCGGGGGTGGTCGCCTCGCTGTCCGCGACCAGCCCGGCGCCGACGGCCAGCTCGGCCAGCAGCACCGCCTGCGTCTCGTCGATCTCGAGGTCCTTGGCCAGCTTCTTCAGCTCGCGCACGCCGAGGCCGCCCGACTTGAGCACCGGCGGCGGCGCCGCGGACCACGAGCGCAGCAGGGATTCGGTGTGGCGCAGGAACTCCATCGCCTCACCGGCCGCCGCCTCGTCCAAAGTGGACGTCTGGTGCCGGTGCAGCGGCAGCTCCGGCTCGGTGAGCGTGCCCGGCGCGAAGACCCCGCCGCGCACCGCGACGCCGAGCTCGCGCGGCAGCTCGACGGTCTGGTCGTCGCGCCGCAGCAGCAGGCCGCGGGCGAGCAGCTTCTGGACCGGCGTCCCGGCCTTCTCGAGCGTGAGGTCGAGCCCGGCGTCGCGGGTGCGGCCGATCGGCGGCCCCGCGGCGAGGGCGGTCAGCACGCTGCGTTCGTCGTCGGACAGTTCCGCGAGCCGAGGCTCGAGGTCTTCACCGGCGAGCGACGGCGAAGACGCGCCGAGTCCGGCCGGGAACGGCCCGAGCGCCTCCCGCACCGCGGGCGGCACGCGCAGCGCGTCGTCCGGACCCCAAGCCAGCGCCCGCGCGCGCAGCCGGGCCAGCGGTTCGGCGACGTCGGTACCGACGAGGTCCGCGATCTCGGGAACCGGCACCGGGTCGCGGTCGGCGCCGGCCAGCAGGCACGCCTCGAGCACGGCCAGGGTGACCGTGTCGAGGTCTTCGCAGGCGCGCGCGACCGAGCCCGGCGTACCGGCGCGGGTGGCCAGCACGGTGCTGTCGGAGGGCGGCGGCGTGGACAGGTCGCGCCGCGTGCGGAGCAGCTCTTCGAGGGCGGCGTCGGACTCCGCACGCAGCCAGTCCGCCAAGGAGGTCGCGGGCATAGAAGGCCAGCGTACCGGGCGGTTGCGACAGGTCGCGCGGGCTCAGGCAGACTAGGCGGCGAGAACCGAGCACGGCTGTGGAGGACGTTGTGGCCAAGGGTGAGAAGAAGCACAAGGGCGTCGACCCGACCTGGCCGGGCGAGGACGGTGAGCACCCCGTGACCGAGCTCGCGGCCGACCGCCAGGGCGCGCTGTCGCCGTTCGGGGAGATCACCTTCCCGCTCGACTCGGTCCCGTACGTGCACCCGGAGACCGAGATCAACCGCTGACCCTGTTGTTACTGGTCAGTACCGGTATCGGGGCGCCGGTGAGGGCGGTCACGGGAGTAGGTTCGCTCCCGTCCCGACCCACCTTTCCCACGCGGGGGTAAGCGCCATGCCGGTTCCCGGTCCCGGATACTCGATCACCGTCCGGGTGGAGGCCCCGGCCTCGTCCACCGCGGCCGGTGACCTCACCACCGCCGTCGGGCGGGTCGGCGGCGTCCTGACCGCGTTCGACGTCGTCGAGTCCCACTCCGACTCGATCGTGGTCGACATCAGCGCCAACGCGCTGTCGGAGAACCACGCGAACGACATCACCCAGACGCTCGACTCGCTGCCCGGCGTCAAGGTCCGCAAGGTCTCCGACCGGACGTTCCTGATCCACCTCGGCGGCAAGATCGAGGTCACCCCGAAGGTCGCGCTCCGCAACCGTGACGACCTCTCCCGCGCCTACACCCCGGGCGTCGCCCGCGTCTGCCAGGCCATCGCGAACAACCCCGAGGACGCGCGCCGGCTGACCATCAAGCGCAACACCGTCGCCGTCGTCACCGACGGGTCCGCGGTGCTCGGCCTGGGCAACATCGGCCCGGCCGCCGCGCTGCCGGTGATGGAGGGCAAGGCGGCGCTGTTCAAGAAGTTCGCCGACGTCGACGCCTGGCCGGTCTGCCTCGACACCCAGGACACCGAGGAGATCATCAAGATCGTCAAGGCGATCGCGCCGGTGTACGCCGGGATCAACCTCGAGGACATCGCCGCACCGCGCTGCTTCGAGATCGAGAAGCGGCTGCGCGACCAGCTCGACATCCCGGTGTTCCACGACGACCAGCACGGCACCGCGATCGTGGTCGTCGCCGCGCTGCGCAACGCCCTGCGCGTGGTCAAGAAGAACATCGAGGACTGCAAGATCGTGGTCAGCGGGGTCGGCGCGGCCGGCTCGGCGATCATCCGGCTGCTGCTGCGCAAGAACCCGGGTGACATCGTCGCGGCGGACATCGACGGCATCGTCCACTCCGCGCGCGGCAACCTCGACGACAACCTGGCCTGGATCGCGTCGCACACCAACTCCGACCAGGTCAGCGGCACCCTGCACGAGGCGCTCGTCGGCGCGGACGTCTTCATCGGCGTCTCGGCGCCCAACCTGTTCGGCGCCGAGCAGGTGGCGACGATGAAGTCCGACGCGGTGGTCTTCGCGCTGGCCAACCCGGACCCGGAGATCGACCCGCTGGAGGCGCAGAAGCACGCCGCCGTCGTGGCGACCGGCCGCAGCGACTTCCCGAACCAGATCAACAACGTGCTGGCCTTCCCGGGCGTCTTCCGCGGCCTGCTGGACGCGCACGCGCACAACATCGACGACGAGATGCTGCTCGCCGCGGCCGACGCGATCGCCGACGTCGTCGACAACGGCAAGCTCAACGCGTCGTTCATCGTCCCGAGCGTGTTCGACAACGCCGTGGCGCCCGCGGTCGCCGAGGCCGTGCGGAAGGCCGTGCGCGCCGAGCAGCGCTAGTCGTCCGTCCGGCGGACGCCCGGAGCGCCGCGGTCCCCCTACGCTGAGGTTTCGGCTCGCGTGGGGGGAGTTCGCAATGCTGAAGAGCTTGCTGGCCGCGGTGGTCGTGGCGGCCGCCGTGCCGGGCGTGGCGGCGGCGGCGCCTATCGCGCCGACGTGGGGCGCCTGCCCGGCCGACGTCGCGATGCCGGGCCTGGAGTGCGCGACGCTCGACGTCCCGCTGGACTACCGGAAACCGGCCGGGCAGCAGATCCAGCTCGCCATCTCGCGCCTGAAGAGCACCAACCCGGCGCACCGCCGCGGCGTGCTGCTGACGAACCCGGGCGGCCCCGGCGGCCCTGGCCTGGACCTGCCGGCGATCCTGAAGCTCGCCGGACTGTCGCAGAGCGTCCTGGACGCCTACGACATCATCGGGTTCGACCCGCGCGGCGTCGGGCACAGTGCGCCCGTGACGTGCGATCTGACGCCCGCGCAGCAGGTGAGCAACGTGCCGACGTACGCGCTGAACCCGGTTGACGTCACCGCGCGCGCCGAGTACGTGAAGGGGCATCGCGCGGCAGTGCGGAGCGTCGCGGACGGCGTCGATGCTGCCGTACGTCACGACCGCGAACACCGCCCGCGACATGGACCGGATCCGCGCCGCATTGGGCGAGCCGAAGCTGTCGTACTTCGGCATCTCGTACGGCACCTATCTCGGCGCGGTGTACACGACGCTGTTCCCGCAGCACAGCGACCGGATCCTGCTCGACAGCAACCTCGCCCCCGGAGGTCTGGACGTCACCGCTTCCCGGTTGTTCGCCCGCGGCTTCGAGGACCGCTTCCCGGACTTCGCGGCGTTCGCCGTCGCGCACCCCGAGTACGCGCTCGGCACGACGCCGGCCCAGGTGCAGGCCAAGTACTTCGACCTCGCCGCGCGGCTGGACGCTTCGCCGAACTCGCAGGGCGTCGACGGGAAATTGTTCCGCCTGCTGACGTTCGGGGAGTTCTACAGCGACGCGACCCTGCCCTACCTGGCCGCGGCGTGGCACGCGCTCGACACCGGCCGGCCGGTCCCGCCATCCCCGACCGGCCCGATCCCGGGTATCGAGAACCTGCTGTCGAGCCAGCTGTACGTGGTGTGCGGAGACTCGGACTGGCCGGAATCGGTCCGGACGTACCAGCAGAACGTGGCGATCGACCGGGTCCGGCACCCGATGTTCGGCGCCGCGGCGGCCAACGTCTGGCCGTGCGCCTACTGGCCGTCGGACCCGGTGGAGCCGCCGGTGCGGATCGGCGACCGCGGCCCGTCGGACGTGCTGATGCTGCAGAACCTCCGCGACCCGGCGACGCCGCTGGTGGGCGCGATCCGGCTGCGGCAGGCTTTCGGCGACCGTGCGCGGATGGTGACGGCCGACCAAGGCGGCCACGGCGTCTACTTCGGACCCAACACGTGCGCGAACGACGCGGCGACGGCCTTCCTGGCTTCGGGGGTGCGCCCGCGGCAGGATGTCGCGTGCGCGGCGGAGCCGGCCCGCCCGGTGCCCACCGCCGCGGCGCGCGTGCTCGGAAGTAGCCTCGGCATGTGAGTGAACTCAGCCACGTCGACGAGACCGGCGCCGCCCGGATGGTCGACGTCTCCGGCAAGACCGCCACCGCGCGCACCGCGCTCGCGGCCGGCACCGTGCGGACGACCGCCGAGGTGCTCCGGCTGCTGGCCACCGACGGCCTCCCCAAGGGCGACGCCCTCGCCACCGCCCGCATCGCCGGGATCATGGGCGCCAAGCGGGTGCCCGAGCTGATCCCGCTGTGCCACCAGATCGCGCTGTCCGGGGTCAAGGTCGAGTTCACCCTCGGCGAGGCCGAGGTCGGCATCCGGGCGACGGCGAAGACCACCGACGTCACCGGCGTCGAGATGGAGGCGCTGACCGCGGTCGCCGTGGCCGGGCTGACGCTGCACGACATGATCAAGGCCGTCGACCCGGCGGCGACG
Organism: Amycolatopsis sp. NBC_01488; assembly: GCF_036227105.1. NCBI lineage: Bacteria > Bacillati > Actinomycetota > Actinomycetes > Pseudonocardiales > Pseudonocardiaceae > Amycolatopsis > Amycolatopsis sp. NBC_01488. Next base: position 3,226,226 of record NZ_CP109434.1, read on the forward strand.
CTGGACGACGTCCGCCTGCTCCGCAAGGACGGCGGCAAGACCGGGACCTGGGAGCGGCCGTGAAGCGCACCGCACGCGTGATCGTGGCGTCCAACCGCGCCGCGAAGGGCGTCTACGAGGACAAGACCGGCCCGGTGATCGTCGCCTGGCTGGCCGGACGCGGGTACGACGTGCCCGCTCCGGTCGTCGTCGAGGACGGCGACCCGGTGGGGGTCGCGTTGCGGGCCGCGCTGGCCGACGACGTCGCCGTGGTGCTCACCACGGGAGGCACCGGCATCTCGCCGACCGACCGCACTCCGGACGTCACCCGCGCGCTCCTGGACCACGAGCTGCCGGGCGTCGCGGACGCCATCCGCGCGGCCGGGCTCCCCAAGGTGCCCACAGCGGTCCTCTCGCGCGGTCTGGCGGGGGTGGCGGGGAGGACCCTCGTGGTGAACCTCCCGGGCTCCAGCGGCGGCGTGAAGGACGGTTTGGGGGTGCTCGAGGGCATCCTGGACCACGCGGTCGACCAGCTGGCCGGTGTCGACCACCCGCGTCCCGCCGCCGCGGCGCCTTCCGTGCGCGTCGCGCGGGCGCTGGTGACCGAGGAGGCGCTGTCGGTCGAGGAGCACGCGCGGCTCGTGGAGGACGACGCCGCCGGCGCGGTGGTGACGTTCGCCGGGGTGGTCCGCGACCACGACGGCGGCAAGGGCGTGCGCGACCTGACGTACGAGGGCCACCCGAGCGCGGGTGACGTGATCGCCGAGGTCGTGGCCGAGTTGTCGGCCCGCTGGACCGGCGTCCGGGCGGTGGCGGTGAGCCACCGCGTCGGCCACCTGGCGATCGGAGACGTGGCGCTGGCGTGCGCGGTGGCGGCGGAGCACCGCGGCCAGGCGTTCTCGGCGTGCTCGGACCTGGTGGACGAGGTCAAGGCGCGGCTGCCGGTCTGGAAGCACCAGCACTTCACCGACGGCACGGACCAGTGGGTCAACTCACCGTGACCCGCGAACGCGCGAGCCCTCCACCGCCCGGGGGATTGGCGGTGGAGGGCTCGTGTGTCACGGCGTGGAGCCGGACTTGCGCATCACTGCGCGATCGTCACTTGGTGGCGATCTTCTGGCCGACGAGGATCAGGTCCGCGTTCGGGATGTACTTCGCGTTCAGGTCCTGCAGCTTCTTGTAGCCGCCATCGACGTTGAACTGCTTGGCGATCTTCGACAGCGTGTCGCCCGCCACGACGGTGTAGTCACCGGCCGGGTTGGAGCTGGCCACACCGGTCGCCGCCGGGGCCGCCGCCGTCTTCGGGGCGGTCGTGGTCTTCTTCGGGGTCGACTGCTTGGCGGTCGTCTTGTGGGTGGCCTTCGGGGCCGACGAGCCGCCGCCCTTCCCACCACAGACCGGCCACGCGCCGATGCCCTGACCCTGCAGGACACGCTCGGCCACGGCGATCTGCTGCTCGCGGGACGCGCCCTGCGGGCTGCCGGTGCCGCCGTAGGCCTTCCAGGTGCTCTGCGTGAACTGCAGGCCGCCGTAGTAGCCGTTGCCGGTGCTGGTGCTCCAGTTGCCGCCGCTCTCGCACTGCGCGATGGCGTCCCAGTTGGTCGCCGACGCGGGGGTCGCGGCGATGGCGAGGGGAGCGCCGACCGCAATGCCCGCGATGGCGACGCGAGCGACGGTGCGGGTGGCAGCGGACATCTTGCGGTGCTTGCCTCGGTAAGACATCTGAATGCATCTCGGTTTCCCAGCGCCTACGAACCTGTGCTGAGGGTCAGGATCGGGGTCCTGGCACCGGCCGTCTCAGACCGGCAGACGAGTCCGACGCACGGCGCGTCTTCGTCGTCCCCTCGTCCCTGTCCGGAAATGCTTTCGCTCGGGGTATGGGTCCGGGGATCCGTTGGACAGGGCTAGGCGCTACGGATTCCCGGTCGTGCTGGTTGGTCGGGGCCAACCGAAAAGCGACGGTACGTAACGACGGCCGTGATCGGAAATTATTCGGGGCGTGACCTACGTCACAGTAACAGCACGCAACCTCCGTCGATACGGCTGTTTGTGCAGGTCAGCGGGCCGTTATCTGCCCGTTTCCTTGCCGAGATAAAACACGGATCGTGAGGCTTGCATCACGTGTTTTGCGCAGCGAATGGACCATTCGCGTCGCCTCGCCGGCGATTGAAGCGCGCATCTTATGACTGACCGCGGGAGTGCGCCAGACTTGACAACTCTGCCCCGTGTGCCCCTTGAGTCACAGCAGTCCCACCTCTTCGGAGGGTTTGAAGTCATCCCCGGAGCGGCTCCGGCCGGCGCCGGTCCCCAGGTGGGCTGACGCACCGCGACGGACCAGGTGAAACACGTCACCGGATGGCGTTGCGGCAGGGCGCGATCAGCTTCTCGCGAACACCCGGATCCGGTGACGCGCCACGCCGGGCGCGCTCAAGGACGTCGCCGAGCGGTCGACGGCCGTACTCGAACGGCAGCCCGCGTATAGAGAGGACGAACTCGTCCCCAGACGGACGGCCCGCCTGATCACGCGTGTCGGCCCTTCGGACACGGCCGCGGGGCGGTCAGCCGCCGGCGAAGGGCGGGAGGACGTCCAGCTCGGCGCCGTCCCGGAGGGGGCGGGTGAGGTCCCGCACCGCGATGCCGTCGAGCAGGTAGCTGGCCGCGTCCAGGACGCGCGGCAGCGCGGCCGGGTGGAGCTCGCGCAGCTCGGCCACGGCGTCGCCGACCGACGCGCCGGACGGCAGCTGCACCTTCTCCTCTTCCGCGCCCGCCGCCGCGCGCGCCGAGGCGAAGTACCGCACCACGATGGTCCAGGTGGTCATCTCAGCCGCCGATCGCGCTCATCGGCCGGATCGGCTGCGCGAACCCGGCGTCGTTGATCTCGTGTCCCGCGAGCTTGGCCCACATCGTCGCGCGCCAGGCGTCGGCAATCTCTTCATCGCGCGCGCCCGCGCGCGCGAGAGAGCGCAGGTCCGTCTCGTCGTTGCTGAAGAGGCAGGAGCGCACCGCGCCGTCGGCGGTCAGCCGCGTCCGCTCGCAGGCGGCGCAGAACGGCCGGGTCACCGACGCGATCACGCCGACGTCGCCGGGGCCGCCGTCGACCAGCCAGCGCTCGGCCGGCGCGCCGCCCCGCGCCACCGGGAACGGCGAGAGGGTGAACGAGGCGCCCAGCATCTCGAGGATCTCGGCCGCGGTGATCATCTCGCCGCGGTTCCAGCCGTGCTGGGCGTCCAGCGGCATCTGCTCGATGAACCGCAGGTGGTAGCCCTCGGCGAGGCAGAACTGCAGCAGCGGCACGGCTTCGGCCTCGTTGAGCCCGCGGATCAGCACGGCGTTGACCTTCACCGGCGTCATCCCGGCGTCCCGGGCCGCGGCCAGCCCGGCCACGACGTGCGAGAGCCGGTCGCGGCGGGTGATCTTGACGAACGTGCCGGGGTCGACGGTGTCGAGCGAGACGTTGATCCGGTTCAGCCCCGCCGCCGCGAGCCCGGCCGCACGCTTGGCGAGGCCGATGCCGTTGGTGGTCATCGACAGCCGGGGCCGCGGCTCCAGGGCCGTGATCCGCGCCACGATGTCCTCGAGGCCGGCCCGCAGCAGCGGCTCGCCGCCGGTGAGCCGGATGTCGGTGACGCCGAGCCGCTCGACGGCGATCCGCACGAGCCGGACCAGTTCGTCGTCGGTCAGCACCTGCTCGCCCGGCATCCAGTCGAGGCCCTCGGCGGGCATGCAGTAGGTGCAGCGCAGGTTGCACCGATCCGTCAGGGAAACCCGGAGATCGGTGGCCACCCGGCCGAAGGTGTCGATGAGCCGGGGGTTCTCGGGTCTGGGCACGCGAGAGGAACCTCGTGTGCCGGGGACGCGAGGAAACCCGAGATCCACTGCCGTCATTGCGCACAGCCTAACTCTGGAACGCGCGAAGTGAGCTGATCGCTAGGATACTTTGCGGAGTGAGTGGCTCAGTGGCCGAGCGACCCGGTCGGCACACCGGGAGAAGGACGCGTGATGTCGAGCACGACGGAAAACACTTACCCGGTCTCCGAAGCGGAACTCTTCCGCTTCGCGGAATTGGGCCGGGCGGGCAGCACGCTCACCGTCCTCCGGCACGCCAGGATCGCCGAGAAGATGGGCCTCTCCGGCACCGACCACAAGACGTTCGACCTGGTCATCCAGTCGGGCGGACCGTTGACCGCAGGCCGGATCGCCGACCTGACGGGGCTGTCCACCGGCGCGGTGACCGGCGTCATCGACCGGCTGGAGAAGGTCGGGCTGGTGCGCCGCGTACGCGATCCCGAAGACCGCCGCAAGGTCCTCGTCGAGGTCGTGCCGGGGGCCGCGGAGCGCTTCGCGCCGCTCTTCCAGTCGGCCTTCGATGCCCTTCGTGAGACGCTGGCACAGTTCTCACCGGCCGAGCGAAAAGCCATCGAGCGTTATCAGAACGTCATGCTCGAACAGCTTCGCGCCGAGATCTCGCACAATTCACGCCCCGCGTAGCTTTTCCTCAACTGCGGAGATAATGTCTGCGCCATGCCGCAATTTCGGTTGTCCGAGGCCGCGCGCCTGCTCGGCGTCAGCGACGACACCGTCCGGAGGTGGGTGCGCGCGGGGCAGCTGACCGCGACCGACGACGCCGCCGGCCGCAAGGTCGTCGACGGCGCCCAGCTGGCGGGGTTCGCCCGGGCACAGGCCTCCGGCCCCGAGGACCCCTCCGCCGTCGGCCGCTCCGCCCGCAACAGGTTCGTCGGGCTGGTCACCGAGGTCGTCGCCGACAAGGTGATGGCGCAGGTGGAAATGCAGTGCGGGACCCACCGGGTGGTGTCCCTGATGAGTACGGAAGCCGTCCGCGAGCTGGGCCTGCGCCCCGGGGTGCTCGCGGTCGCGGTGGTCAAGGCGACCACTGTCGTGGTGGAAACACCGGAAGGAAGTCGATGAAGAACCTCGCTTTTCGGGGGTCCGGGGCGAAGCCCCGGTTGTCACAGCTCGCTCTCGCCGTCGCGGCCGTCGCCCTGTTCGCGGGCGCGTGCAGCAGCTCGGACCAGCCCAGCACGCAGACGACCGGCGGGTCGTCGGTCACCGCGCCCGCGCCGAAGGGCACCGGTGACACCGGCGGCTCGCTGACCGTGTTCGCCGCTGCGTCCCTCACCGAGTCGTTCACCGCGCTCGGCAAGGAGTTCGAGGCCCAGCACCCGGGCGTCAGCGTGAAGTTCAGCTTCCAGGGCTCGTCCACCCTGGTCCAGCAGCTGACCAACGGCGCGAAGGCCGACGTCTTCGCTTCCGCAGACCAGGCCAACATGGACAAAGCGGTCCAGGGCGGCGTGATCGACGGGCAGCCGACGGTCTTCGCCACCAACAAGCTCGCCATCGCCGTCGCGCCCGGCAATCCCAAGGGCATCAAGTCCTTCGCGGACCTGAACAAGGCGGGCCTGACCGTGGTCACCTGCGCGCCGCAGGTGCCGTGCGGGTCGGCGACCAAGAAGGTCGAGACGGCGACCGGCGTCACGCTCAAGCCGAAGAGCGAAGAGAGCGACGTCAAGCAGGTCCTGAACAAGGTCGCCTCCGGGGACGCCGACGCGGGGCTGGTCTACGTCACCGACGCCACCTCGGCCGCGGGCAAGGTCGACAAGGTCGACTTCCCCGAGGCGAGCGGGGCGATCAACAGCTACCCGATCGCCGTGGTCAAGGGCGGGCAGAGCGCGCTGGCCAAGGAGTTCGACGACTTCGTCCTCGGCACCGAGGGCAAGACCGAGCTGACCAAGGTCGGGTTCGGCCCTGCGCAGTAAGCGTCTCTCGAGCGGCCGGCCGGGATCCGTCCCGGCCGGCCGTTCGCGCGTCCCGTGGGTGCTCGCCATCCCCGCCACGCTGGCGCTCGCGCTCGTCGTCCTGCCGGTCGTCGGGCTGCTGGTGCGCTCGGACCTGACGCGGCTGCCGTCGCTGATCGTCTCGCCGTCGTCGTGGCACGCGCTGCGGCTGTCGCTGATCACGGCCGCGTTGTCCACTCTGGCGTGCGTGCTGCTCGGCGTGCCGCTGGCCGTCGTGCTCGCCCGCGCCCGGTTCCGGGGCGTCCGGCTGCTGCGCTCGGTCGTGCTGCTGCCGCTGGTGCTGCCGCCGGTCGTCGGCGGCCTCGCGCTGCTCTACCTGCTCGGCCGCAAGGGCTTCCTCGGCATCCTGATCACCACGCTGACCGGGGAGTCGGTGCCGTTCACCACGACCGCGGTGGTGATCGCGCAGACGTTCGTCGCGATGCCGTTCCTCGTCGTCAGCCTCGAAGGCGCGCTGCGCGGGGCCGGCGACCGCTACGAGCAGGTCGCCGCGACGCTCGGCGCGCGCCCGTGGACCGTCTTCCGGCGCGTCACGCTGCCGCTGCTGCTGCCCTCGCTCGGCTCCGGCGTCGTGCTCAGCTTCGCCAGGGCGCTCGGCGAGTTCGGCGCGACGATCACCTTCGCCGGCAGCCTCGAAGACGTCACCCGCACCCTGCCGCTCGAGGTCTACACGCAGGCCGAAGTGGACATCGACAGCGCCGTCGCGCTGTCCCTGCTGCTCATCGTCGTCGCGGTCGCCGTGATCGCCGTCGCGCGGCCGCGCTCGTGGGAAGGCGGCCTGCGGTGAGCCTGACCGCCCGGCTTGAGGCCGTCCGCGGCTCGTTCTCGCTGGACGTCGACCTCGACGTGCCCACCGGGTCGGTGCTCGCGCTGCTCGGCCCGAACGGCTCGGGCAAGTCGACGGTGCTGGGCTGCCTGTCCGGGCTGATCACGCCGACGTCGGCGGAGATCACCGTGGCCGGGCGCGCCTTGGCCGCCGTGCCGCCGCACCGCCGGGGGATCGGCCTGCTCTCCCAGGACGCGCTGCTCTTCCCACACCTCTCCGCGGTCGACAACGTCGCGTTTTCGCCGCGCTCGACCGGCGCCGGCCGCCGTGCCGCGCGGGAGCGCGCCTTCTACTGGCTGGCCGAAGTGGACGCCATCGCGCTCGCCGACCGGCGGCCCGGGCAGCTGTCCGGCGGCCAGGCCCAGCGCGTCGCGATCGCCAGGGCGCTCGCCGCCGAGCCGGACCTGCTGCTGCTCGACGAGCCGTTCGCCGCGCTCGACGTCGACGCCGCGCCCGCGATCCGCGGCCTGCTGCGGCGCGTGCTCAAGACCGGGCCGACGACCGTGCTCGTCACGCACGACCCGCTGGACGCGCTCGCGCTCGCCGACCACGTCGCGGTCATGAACCGCGGCCGGATCGTCGAACGCGGCCCGACCCGCGAAGTGCTTTCCGCCCCGCGAACGGCGTTCACCGCACGGATCGCCGGGCTCAACCTCGTCGCGGGCACCGCGGTCTCCGGCGGCCTGCGGACGGCGTCCGGCGAGGTCGTGAGCGGGATCCCCGCGGCCGACGTGGTGCTGGACGAGCCCGCGGTGGCGGTGTTCCCGCCGAACGCCGTCGCCGTCTACCCGCACGACGGCGAGCACCGCGGCAGCCCGCGCAACACCGCCGACGCCGTCGTCGCGGCCCTGGAACCGCACGGCCCGGTGATCCGCGTCCGGGCCGAGGGCGACGGCTGGTCGCACGGCCTGACCGCCGACCTCACCCCGGCCGCCGTGGCCGAGCTGGCGCTGGAGCCCGGCTCGGCGGTGACGCTGTCGGTGAAGGCCGCGACCGTGGTGGTGCACCCGGCCGCGGCCTCCTGAGACCCGGTCAGCCGTCGTGGTGGTGGCCGCCGCCCGGGTGGACGTGGAACTTCGCCACCTCCGGCGGGTGCACGACGAACGGCCGCATCATGCCTTCGTCCTCGTGGTCGAGGATGTGGCAGTGGAACATGAACTCGCCGGTGCCCCCGCCGAACTGCCCGGCGACGCTCACCCACTGGCCGGGGTTCACGATGATCGTGTCCTTCCAGCCCTCTTCGTACTTCTCCAGCGGGACGTCGGTGAACCCGCTGATCGGCGCGGTCGTCCGCTCTGACGCCTGGTCGAACGTCGTGGTGAAGCCCCGCCGGAAGAGCGCCTGGAACTCCGTCAGGTGGATGTGGATCGGGTGCGCCGGGCCGCCGTTCGCGACGTGCACGAGGTTCCACACCGCCCAGCGATCGTGGTCGATGAAGATCCCGGTGGTGTCGTCGAAGAGGCGCCCGGTCATCCGGAACGTCTTGAGCCCGCCCGCCGGATCCTGCAGCTGGACGATCCCCGCGCCGCCCGGGTCGGCGTCGACCTGCTCGAGGTCCCACATCTCCGGGTGCCCCTCGGCGTTGAGCAGCAGCGCGATCCAGACGTGGTCGTGGTCCTCCGGCAGCGTCGAGCCGTGCTGCAGCCGGACGTAGGACGACGAGACCTTCTCCGGCAGCGTGAAGTTGTCGTGCTTCGCGCGGCCGTCGACGCGGAACTCCATGACGTCCGGCTCGATCCCGCCGAGCCGCGGGTCGGCGTTGCGCAGCTTGAGCTTCTGGCCCGTGAAGCGGCTGAAGTCGATCAGGACGTCGAAGCGTTCGGCCGGGGCGACGGTCAGGCCGTTCGCCGGGAGCGCCGCCGGTGCGGGCAGCAGGCCGCCGTCGGTGCCGATCAGGCGGACGGCGTCGTTCACCGGGTTGTCGTTCTCGTCGACCAGGTTCAGGGTGAAGAACCGCGAGTTGGCCGCGTTGAGCAGCCGGCAGCGGTACCACTTCGCGTCGACGTCCAAGTGCGGCCAGATCACGCCGTTGACCAGGGTGAAGGGCCCGGAGAACGGGATCATCGGGCCGTTCGGCACGTACGGGAACTTGTACAGCAGCTGGCCGGTGAGCGTGCCGGTCGCCGGGTCGGTGTCCAGGTTGCGGTCGGTGAGGATCAGCGGGATCTCGCGGTCGCCGCGCGGCAGCTCGAGCGCGTCCTCCTCGTCGTCGCGGATCAGGTACATCCCGGCCAGGCCCCGGTGGACGGTGAAGCGCGTGATCGCCATGGCGTGGTCGTGGTACCACAGCGGCATCGCCTGCTGGCGGTTCTGGTACTCGGCCAGCTGCGACGTGCCCGTCAGGCCGGCGTTGTGCGCCCAGCCGTCGTTGCCCGCGTTGGTGCGCGCGCCGTGGAGGTGCACGACCGTCCACGCCGGCAGGTCGGCGACGCCGTCGACGATCGAGTAGCCGGGCCGGTCCAGTTCGCGCCCGGGACGGCTGGTCGGCGCGTCCGTCACCGGACCGTGAACGGCGACCAGCGGGAACTCGCCGTCGATTTCGTTCGACCACGAAATCCGCAGCTGCTTGCCGCTGCGCACTTCGATCGTCGGACCCGGGAAATGACCCGCGTACGTCCACAGCGTGGTTTCGGGCAATTGCGAGTGCAGTCGCTGCCGCTTGGTCACCATCGGAATGGTGATCGTTTCCCGGCTTCGGGGCCGGAGTACCGGCGGAATCGGCAGTGGGTCGAGGAACTTGGTGAGCCCCCAGTTCGGCCCGGTGGCGGGCGCGGCCGTCGCCGGACGCTCGATGATTTCGGTCATGCGATTCTCCCCCTTCAGGTTCGGGGGCAGGAAGAATTGCGCCACGGCGCGCACGCCGGTGACGTGGAAAGTTATTCCCCCGAACCCCCTCGGTGGCCGGGAACGCGACTCCCCTCGCGATACCGGCAATTCCCACTGTAGCCGTTTTCGCCGAGGACCGCAGGTGTCTCGCGCGCGTGATAGGTTCCGCGCATGAACGAACGCCGGTGGACGTATCTCTCCGACATGGACGGCGTCCTGGTCAAGGAGGAGCACCTCGTCCCCGGGGCCGACGAGTTCCTCGCCGAGCTGAAGGCGAACGGCATCGACTTCCTGGTGCTGACGAACAACTCGATCTACACCCCGCGCGACCTGCGGGCCCGGCTGGAGCGCACCGGGCTCGACATCCCGGAGGAGTCGATCTGGACCTCGGCGCTGGCGACCGCGAAGTTCCTCTCGTCGCAGCGGCCGAACGGCTCGGCGTACGTCATCGGCGAAGCGGGTCTCACCACGGCGCTGCACGAGGTCGGCTACGTGCTGACCGAGCGCGACCCGGACTACGTCGTCCTCGGCGAGACCCGCACGTACAGCTTCAGCGCGATCACGCGCGCGATCCGGCTGATCGAGGGCGGCGCGAAGTTCATCGCGACCAACCCGGACGCGACCGGCCCGAGCGTCGAAGGCTCGATGCCCGCGACCGGGTCCGTCGCGGCGCTGATCGAGAAGGCCACCGGGCGCTCGCCGTACTACGTCGGCAAGCCGAACCCGCTGATGATGCGCTCGGCGCTGCGCCGACTGGGCGCGCATTCGGAGTCGACGCTGATGATCGGCGACCGGATGGACACCGACGTGCATTCGGGCATCGAGGCCGGGCTGCAGACCATCCTGGTGCTCACCGGCATCTCCACCCGGGAGTCGGCCGAACGCTATCCCTACCGGCCCACCCTGGTGATCGATTCGATCGCCGACCTGATCGGGCGAACCACGGACCCGTTCGGCGAAGGCTGACGGTGGGCCGGGGCGCGGGAGGGCTTATCGTCACCGGATGAGCAAGTCCACGTACGTAGTGGGCGACGTGCACGGCCACCGTGACGAACTGGCCGAGGCACTGCGCGCCGAAGGCCTCCTCGACGACGAAAACACCTGGTCCGGGGGCGAGGACCAGCTGTGGTTCCTCGGCGACTTCGTCGACCGCGGCCCGGACGGCGTCGGCGCGATCGACCTGGTCATGCGGCTGGAGCAGCAGGCCGCGGCGGCCGGCGGCCAGGTGCAGACGCTGCTGGGCAACCACGAGATCCTGGCGCTGGGGATGTACCACTTCGGCGACGAGCCGGTGCCGTCCGACTTCGGCCCGCGCAGCTTCGCCCGCAGCTGGGAGATCAACGGCGGGCTCCTGTCGGACCAGGACCGCCTGACGCCGGAGCACATCGAGTGGCTTTCCCGGCGTCCGCTGGCGGCGCTGGCGGCCGACCACCTGCTGCTGCACTCCGACACGCTGGAGTACCTGGACTGGGGATCGACGGTCTCGGAGATCAACGAGGCGGCGGCGGACATCCTGGCGGGCTCGGACATCGAGGCGTGGTGGGACGTGTGGCGCCGCATGACGACGCGCTACGCGTTCCGCGGTCCGGAAGGCGAAGAGAACGCGCAGAAGCTGATGGACGCCCTCGGCGGTTCCCGGATCGTGCACGGCCACAGCGTCATCGCCGACCAGCTGGGCATCCACCCGACGCAGATCGAGGGGCCGTTCCTGTACGCGGGCGGCAAGGCGCTGGGCGTCGACGGCGGGTTGTTCGTCGGCGGGCCGTGCCTGGTGGTGGAGCTGCCGTACGAACCGGAGTCGTGATCAGCCGATCTCGACGATCTCCTTGCCGAGCGGCATCAGGGACACCGGGATCATCTTGAAGTTCGCCACGCCGAGCGGGATGCCGATGATCGTGACGCACAGCGCGATGCCCGTGAACACGTGCCCGATCGCCAGCCACAGCCCGGCGAAGAGGAACCAGATGACGTTGCCGACGAAGGACGCCGCGCCCGCGTCGCGGCGTTCGACCACCGTGCGGCCGAACGGCCACAGCGCGTAGCGCGCGATCCGGAACGACGCGAGCCCGAACGGGATCGTCACGATCAGGACGCAGCAGATCACGCCCGCGAGCAGGTAGCCCAGTGCCATCCAGAAGCCGCACAGGACAAGCCAGATGATGTTCAGCAGCGTGCGCATCAGACGTGCAGCTCCCCGCTCACGATCGTGACGGCCTGTCCGGCCAGGTGGACGCGGTCGCCGTACTGGCGGGTCCGGACGATCCCGCCGCGTTCGGAAATCTGGTGGCCGGTGAGTTCGTCGCGCTGGAGCCGTTCGGACCAGTACGGCGACAGGATGCAGTGCGCGGAGCCGGTGACCGGGTCTTCGTCGATGCCGACGCCCGGCGCGAAGAAGCGGCTGACGTAGTCGTCGCCTTTCGCGGTGACCAGCAGGCGGCCGGTCCAGGTGTGCTTGAGCTTCGCGAGGTCGGGTTCGAGGTTCTTGACCGTCTCGGCGTCGGGTAGGACGGCGAAGAGGTTCTCGACGCCGCGTCCGACGTACTCGATCTCGACCCCGGGCAGGATTTCGGACAGGTCGTCGTCGGTCGGGGTCGGCGGGTCGGAGGGGAAGTCCAGCTCGACCCAGCCGTCTTCGGCCTTGGCGCGCAGCTCCCCGCTTTTCGTGGTGTAGGTCTGCTCGCCGCCGAGGACGTGGGTGACCGCGACGGTGGCGTGGCCGCACAGCGCGACTTCGACCGCCGGGGTGAACCACCTGAGCGACTTCGGGCCGGTCGTCGTGGTGACGACGAAGGCGGTCTCGGCGTGCTTCATCTCCGTGGCGACGGCTTGCATCCAGGTGGGGTCGGCGGGTTCGTCCAGGAGGACGACCCCGGCGGAGTTCCCGGCGAAGGCCCGGTCGGTGAAGGCGTCGACGACGAAGAAGCGCATGCTCCCAATGTAGCCCGTGACCTGGGCGTGTTGATCTTTTCTCAGGGAGATTCAGGGGTTGTCCCTTACGACTCCCCGATGGTCGGCTTGACGATCTTCTCGCCGTCCGGGCCGAGTTCGGGCTTGAGGTCGAAGACGTCCTCGTCGACGGCGTACTTGTTCTTGTGCTCTTTGTCGTCTTCCTTCTTCTTGCCGCCGGCCCCCGCACCCGCGGCACCGGCACCTGAGCCCTTGCCCTTCGCGGCCGCGGCGGCGGTGGCACCGCGTTCGAGCCGCTCGCCCGGTGCCTTGCCGCCGGTCTTTCCGGCCCCGGCGGCTTTGCCTTCACCGGGGGCTTCCTTCGGATCGCCGGTGTAGCCACCACCGGAGACGCGGGAGCCGGCGAACCCGCTCCCGGCACGCCCGACACCGGACTTGCCGCGCGTGATGTCTTCGCCTGCGGAGGTGCCGCCGGTGGTGCCGGGCATGGCGAGGCCGTCCGGGGTCATCCGCGGGAAGGCGCTCGGGGAGGGCGTGCCGCGGAAGCCGGTGGTGCCGCCGGTGAAGTTCGTCCCGCCGACCCCACTGGTGGTCCCGGGCTGAACGAAGTTCGGCGGCGTGGTGCCGGGGGGTGCCACTCCGGGTGGGGTCGTGCCTCCGGGGACGTAGCTGCCGCTCGTTCCGCCTGGGCCGGTGCCGCCGACGGTGGGGGTGCCGGTGAAGCTGGTGCTGCTGGTGCCGTGGAATCCGGAGACGGAGGTGGAGTCGCTGCCGAGCTGCGGCGGCGGTGCGTAAGTGGGCTGGGAGCTGGCGGTCTCGTGGTAGGTGCTGTCGAGGTTTTGGAGTACCTGAACGGCTTGCTGGTGCACGGCGTCGGCCTGCTGTTGCTTGGCCTGGATGCCGGCCATGGTGCCGCTCATGCCGATGAGGTCGCCGTTGTTGTACTGCTGTTTGGCCTTGTCGAGCTCGGCTTGCTGGTTGAAGCCGGTGGGCTCGGGCATGTTGGTCTTCGCGTAATGGGCGGCCGCGGACTGCTGGGAGTAGTGATTCGACGCCAACTGCATCGCGTTGCCGGTTTGTTCGGTGTGGCTGGCTGTGTTCTGGAAAAAGCCGTTTGCCTGGTCGGCTGCGGGGCCTTGCCACGAGCCACCGGCTGCGGTGGCGGCGTCGCGGAATTGGTTGGAAGCGTCGGCGAGCCAGTTGCCGTAGGTGTTGGCCACCCTGCTGCGGTCGTTGAGGTCCTCGAGGTTCATGTTCTTGTGGACCATGTCGTACAGCACTTCGTGCGGCTGGTTCGCGTAGTTCTCGTCCGGCGTGGGGGCACCTCCACGCAGGGTTTGCCCTTCCTGCAGGAGCTTTCCCTGGGCAACCGAATAGTCCGACGCCGCTTTCTGGGTTGTCCCCTGTACGTCGGCGCCGTGGCCTTGAAGCTTCTGCTCGGTGGCCGCGTAGTAGTCACCCTCGGACTGGCGATGCTGCGCCCGGTGCGGCTGACTCATGGCTGGACTCCGTATCAGTTGTTCTTGGGCAGCAGGGGTTCGATCTTCTCCGCGAATCTTTCGACGAGTTTGCAAGCGTTCGCTGTATCCGATCCCGACGACACCAGGATCAGGGCTCGGGACGCCGGTTTCACTTCCAGCCAGATGCCACATTGCCCGGGTGACTGCTGCGGTTCCCGTTCCTCGACCGCCGCCCGGCCGTGGACCGATCCTTCGCTCGCCTGACTCGGATTTCCGACGTTGTTCTTGTAGCCGCGGCCGGGTTGAAGCGAGAGTGCGAGATCCACCGGGTTCACATCGCCCGCACGCGGCTTGGTGGCAGCGCAGGTTTCTTTCGCGTCGGCGACAGTGGGAACCGCCGGCGGAAATCCTTGGCCGGTGAGAGCTTGGTCTAAGATCGAGCACGGGTTCATTGAAGCGAAGGGGCTGTCCGGATTGCTGGACGGAGCGGGCGCGCCGGACGTATCCGTTCCACCGACGGTCGAACTCGGGTTCGCCTGGCCGCCCACCTGGTTCGTGCACGCGGCCAAAGCCACTGTCACGCACGCGACGACGGCCAGGAGACCCGGGATGCGTTGAGAGATCACTGCCCCTGCAGATTCTTGTTCAGCGCGGTGAACGCCACGGTGTGGGCGTCTTCGGTTTCGCGGTAGTTCTTTCGGGCGATGACCATCGCCTCACGCGCGTCTTCTACCCCGCGTCTCATGAGGAGGAGATTGGGGATCAACGCCTCCGGGTCGCCATCGGCCACCGTCGCGTTGAACTGGGCGACGGCCTTGGCGTAGGTGCTGCCGCCCATCTGAGCCGCGCCTGCGAGAACTCGCACGTCGCGGATCATCTTGTCGTAGCCGTCGATGAAGAAGTCGCAGGCCTTGATGTATGCCTGGAACCCCTCCTCGTTCACCGCGAACTTGCCGCCCTCGGCGAGAGCCTTGAGGTTGCTGCCGCCTGTGCTTACCTGCTTGGCCGCTTCGGCATCCGCTGGTCCGGCAATCACGCCCGAGAGGAAGTTGGAGCCCGCATCACCGGCCGCCGGTGGGGGCGTGAACGATCCCGGCGCGCCGAACTGCGAACCGCCCATGACGCCCTCCCAGTCGTCGATACCACCCTGCGTGGTCTCTCGCACTGTACTAGTGACGAACCGTCGACGTCAGTGGTTCCGGCCACGCTCGTGGAGCCACGTGCGCAGGTGAGAACCATCCGATGGGGTGAACGTCACCCGGGTTTCGCCGCCCGTTAAGGCCTCGCTGAACATCAGGAACCGGCCGCCCGCGTTGTCGACGAACGTCACCGTGCCTACCGGCTGCAAAGACGCACGACGCACTGACAACTCGAACGTGCCGTAGCGGTGCAGGGGCCACGACGAGAACTCCGTCGCCGCGTCCGCGTCGCGGCGGGTGCCCGGCTCGGTGAACGTCAGCTCCGCCAACGGCACCGGGCGGTACGCGGGGAGCATGCCCACCACCAGGTCGACCAGGCGGTCCGGGCGGGTCTGGGCGAACAGGATCTCCTCGCCCGCCAGCTCCGAAAACACGCCCAGGCCGTGGCCGATCGCCGCGCGGTAGAACACCTGGCGGCCCTCCTCGGCCGCGCGGACGATGATCAGCACGTCCGGCTGGGTCCACGCCCGGAGTGTCTGCTCCACCTCGATGTCCAGCTTTTCCGGGCCCGCCAGGCCTCGTGACCGCATCGACTCCCACGAACGAGAAGCGATGCGCTCGTGCTCCGCCAGCGTGCGGCCGGGGCTGCGGATCTCGAACGGGTGCCAGTTCGCCGGAAGGCCGGTACGCCGGACCGCCGCGTCGACCTCAGCCAGGCCCAGTGCAAATTCCTCCGGCACGTCCCCGAGCGTAGCGGACCGGCCACCCCGCGCTCAGATGTCGAGCTGCCGCACACCCGTCTCGCGCAACGGCACCCGGCCGGCCCTCGCCCGTTTGCGCAAGCGGACGATTTCGTGCGGCTGTAACCCGATCGCGACGCCGAACGCCTCCACGTCCGGGAACCCGCCCTGCCGCTGCCGCAGCTCCAGCGCCTTGGCCACCTGCTCCGGGGAGAGCAGGCGCGCCAGCTCCGGCCCCGAAGCCGCGTTGATATCCACCAACGGAACAGCAACAGCAACAGGCGGCGGAGCCAGCGGGACCTCGTCGGCCGGGACGTAGGTCTCGATCCGGTCGTTCTGCCGCAGGTCCCGGAACGCCAGCCCGACGGTGAACGTCCGCACGCCGCCGTTCGTCCGCACCGCGACGCCGCCGCGGGCCAGCGACAGGATCCGCAGGTCCGCCGCGACGACCGTGCTCCGCTCGTTGAACGTCGTCCCCGCCGGCCGCAGCACGCGTGCCCGCGAGCCCACGGTGAACAGCGAAGCCGGCCCCTCCGGGACCTCGACCGCCGCGACCACCGAACCGTTGCCCAGGTCGTTCAGGCCGTGCACCACCGCGACGCCTTCCCGCCGCTCCAGGTGTTCGCGCGCGGGCTCGTCGAACGCCCTCAGCACGTCGCCCGCCATGGGCGGCACGTCGCACTGGAAGCCGAGCAGCACCGTGCCCTGGCGCCCGGCCGGCAGTTCCTCCACCGGTCCGGGACCGAACAGCCCGAGCACCCGCATCGGCTGGCCTCCGCGCGGCAAGGCCGTCAACGCGCCGAAGCGCAGGACACCCTCCCGGACGAGCACCTGCACGTGGAACCCGGTCAGCTGGTCGTACGCCGGCGCGACGACCTGCGCCAACCCCTCCTGACGGCTCAAGTCGGGGCCGACGGCGTCGTCGGTGTACAGCTCCAGCGCGTCGCCGCTCCCGACGTCGCGCCGCCCGATCGCCACGAAGACGTCCTTGAGGAACCCGGCGTCGGTCACCGGCTCGACCTCGCTCGAGAAGAACTTCTTCCGCACCATGATCCCGAGGCGCAGGTTGTCCGCGAGGATCCGGTCGGCGCGCTTCAGCCGCGCGCGGGCGCCGCGGACCGCGCGCCCGAGGCTCACCTGCCCGCCGGGCAGCTCCCCGAGGCCGGGGAGGGAGACCGAGTCGTTGAGCGCCTTCCCGAACTCGATCAGCCCGACCCTGACCTCGGTCACGAGGTGGCGGCCAGGGTGACGCTGATCGACTGGTCGGCGTTGACGCGCTCGGACTCGACGACCATCCCGTTGGACGCCGCGCGCTCCTTGAGCCGGGCGAGAACAGCGCGCTGCACTTCGGCCGCGTACGCCTCGTCGACGGACAGGACCAGCCGCTGGGCTTCGGCTTCGGCGAGGCCGGGGCCGTCGACGTGGGCCACCTGGACGCCGTCGGGGCCGTAGCCGAACGTGATCCGCCGTCCTTCCCACGCGGCGACGACGGCCGTGCCGTCGTCGGTGACCTGCGCCCGCAGCCCGGTCAGGGCGCGGGCGAGCAGGTCGCGGTGGCGCATCCGGGTCCGCACGGTGACGACGCCGGGCTGCGCCTGCGTGTGCGCGGCGATCGTCGCGGCGTTGAGCTGGGCCAGCGCCTCACTGCGCAGCTTGAGCGTGACGCTCATCGGTGATCCCTTTCGAGCAGCGCTTCGAGTACTTCGGTGGTGGCGAACCCGTTCAGCTCGATCGCGCCGTCCGGGGCGATCGTCAGTTCCAGGCGGTTCGGGGTGGTGAAGATCGACTCGTCGTAGCGGTCGGTCAGGAAGTGGAACCGCTGGTTCACCGAGCCCACCCACGGCCGCGACGGTTCCGGCCGGTCGGCGAGAAAAGGGCCGTCCACCAGCAGATCCGTCGAGTCCAGGAGCTTCGACGGCGGCAGTTCCTCCAGGACGTGCCCGGTGAACGTCATCACCGAAAGCCCCGCCGAGCGCACCGCGGAGGCGAAGAGCCCCAGCGGCTCCGGCTGGTCGAACGGCTCGCCGCCGAGCAGCGTGACGCCCTCGATGCCGTCGATCGCCACCACGCGCGAAACCAGCTCCTGCCACGGGACGAGCGTGCCGCCGCGGGTCGTCCACGTCTGCGGGTTGAAGCAGCCGGGGCAGCGCACCGAGCAGCCCTGCGTCCACACCGCGCACCGCAGGCCGGGGCCTTCGGCCGCGGTGACGTCGACGATCCGGTGGAGGTTCAGGAGTTCCATTGCGACTGCTGCTGCGAAGCCGTGTTCTCCGCGGACGCCGACGTGCGCCGGTAGTCCTCGGTGAACTCCGACGTCACGGTCTCCGCGCCGAGCAGGTCCTCCAGCAGCGGGATGTAGTCGAGGCACTTGGACCCGGTCATGCCGTGGGTTTCGGCGCTGATCGAGCCGTCCTTGCCGATCGTGACGGTCACGCGGTGCGTCATACGTCGATCGCCCTTCCCCTCGGGGACTCCGGCAGCGGCGGCGCGACGGGTGCCGCGTCGACCTCCGCTTCGGTGTCCGTCGCCGCGACGGCCCGGGTCTGCGCCCAGTTCCGGATGGCCAGGATCTCGTCGGCCTGGGTGACCGACAGCGGCACGGTCGACTTGACCGCCCGCACCAGGTCGTCGCGCCGCAGCGGCCGCTGCTCGGCGAACGCGTCGACCAGCCCGGCCAGCACCGCCTGCTCGATTTCGGCGCCGCTGTAGCCCGCGCTGACGTCGGCCAGTTCGGTGCACAGCGCGTCGTCGAGCCGCAGCTCACTCGCGACGAACTGGTCGGTGACGCGCCGGCGCAGGTGGATCCGCCAGATCGCCACGCGCTCGGGAGCCGACGGCAGGTCGACGAAGAAGATCTCGTCGAAGCGGCCCTTGCGGAGGAATTCCGGCGGCAGCGAGCCGACCTGGTTCGCCGTCGCCATCACGAACACCGGCGCCGTCTTCTCCTGCATCCACGACAGGAACGTGCCGAAGACGCGCCGCGCGGTGCCGCCGTCGCCACCGCCGCCCGCGCCGGCGAGGCCCTTCTCGATCTCGTCGACCCACAGCACGCACGGCGCGATGCCTTCCGCGGTGCGGATGACCGTGCGGATGTTCTTCTCGCTGGAGCCGACCAGCCCGGCGAAGACGCGGCCGAGGTCCAGGCGCAGCAGCGGCAGCCGCCACATGTTCGCGACGCACACCGCGGACAGACTCTTGCCGCAGCCGGGGACGCCGGTGAGCAGCAGGCCCTTCGGCGCGGCGAGGTTGTACGCCGCCGCGGCGGGCGTCCAGGTGCCGGTGCGCTTGGTGAGCCACCGCTTGAGCCGGTCGAGGCCGCCGACGGCGTCGAAGCTGGTGTCCGCGGGCACGATGTCGAGCATGCCGGACCGCCGGACGGCCTGGCGCTTCTCGGCGAGGATCAGCTCCAGGTCGCTGGGGTCGAGGCCGCCGCCTTCGACCAGGGCCCTGGCGAACGCGTTTTCGGCTTCGGGGAGGGTGAGGCCGCGCGCGGCGGCGACGATCCGGTCGCGGTCCTCGTGGTCGATGCTGATCCGGACGTGCTGCCGGTGCGCGGCGACCATGCCGTCGAGCAGCTCGCCGATCTGGCGCTGGTCGGGCAGCGGGAAGTCGACGACGGTTGCGTCGTGCTCCAGCTCCGGCGGCACGGGCAGCGAGGGCGACACGAGGATCAGGCCGAGCGGCACCGGCCGCGTCTTGAACGCGGCGGCGACCTCCCGCAGCCTCCGCACGACCTCCGGATCCGGCCGGTGCCCGCCCTCGGAGACCAGTTGGGGGTGCAAGTCGACGAAGACGAAGACGGCGGGCTCACCCCAGCCGTAGACGCGTTCGAGCGCGGCGGACGCGGCGCGGGTCTCGGAGATCGGCGGCCCGCCGGCGGGGGCGAGCCCGGTGGTGGACGACCAGACGTAGACGCGCCGCGGCGTGCGGAGCCGCTGCTGGTCCTCCGCGACCGCGCGGATCTCCCGGATCACCCGCTGCTCTTCGTGCGTCTCGACGACCAGCAGCGGGTACCGCGCCTGCAGCAACTGGGTCAGCTCATCGCGAAACCCCTGGCCGGCCATCGATCGCCCCCTCGAAGTCCGCCCGGACCTTACCAGCGCTTCGATCTCGAAACGGCTCCGAGCGGTCGCGACCGGCGGGTTCGGTTCCTAGACTCGGGTCGCCCGACGAAGACGTCCCTGGGAGGCACCATGCCCGACGCGCCCGCCCTGCCGAGCTATGCCTCGGGGATCTCCGAGGTCCCGCTGCTCGGGGACACCATCGGCGACAACTTCGACCGGACGGTGGCCGCGTACCCCGACCGCGACGCCCTCGTCGACCGCACCGCCGGCCGCCGGTGGACCTACCGGGAGCTGGCCGCCGAGGTGAACGCGCTCGCGCTGGGGCTCGTCGCGCAGGGCATCGGCAAGGGCGACCGGGTGGGGATCTGGTCGCCGAACCGGGCCGAGTGGACCTTCCTGCAGTACGCGACGGCCAAGATCGGTGCGATCCTCGTCAACATCAACCCCGCGTACCGCTCGCACGAGCTGGAGTACGTGCTCAACCAGGCCGGGATCCGCCTGCTCGTCGCTTCCGACAAGTTCAAGACCTCCGACTACCCGGCGATGGTCGACGAAGTCCGCGAGAAGTGCGCCGCGCTCGAGCACGTCGTCATCCTGGGCACCGACGGCTGGCAGGCGCTGGTGGACGCGGGCTGGCAGGGCGACCCGGCGCAGCTGGCGCACCTGCAGGCCGGGCTCTCGGCCGACGACCCGATCAACATCCAGTACACCTCGGGCACGACCGGGTTCCCCAAGGGCGCCACGCTGTCCCACCACAACATCCTCAACAACGGCTACTTCGTCGGCGAGCTGTGCACCTACACCGAATACGACAAGGTGTGCATCCCGGTGCCCTTCTACCACTGCTTCGGCATGGTGATGGGCAACCTCGCGTGCACCAGCCACGGCTCGTGCATGGTGATCCCGGCTCCGGCGTTCGACCCGAAGGCCACCCTCGAAGCCGTCGCCGCCGAGCAGTGCACGTCGCTCTACGGCGTGCCGACGATGTTCATCGCCGAGCTGAACCACCCGGACTTCGCGAGCTTCGACCTGTCGTCGCTGCGGACCGGGATCATGGCCGGGTCACCGTGTCCGGTCGAGGTGATGAAGCAGGTCATCGATCGGATGGGCATGACCGAGGTGTCGATCTGCTACGGCATGACCGAGACGTCGCCGGTGTCGACGCAGACCCGTGCGGACGACTCGGTCGAGCGCCGCGTGTCGACGGTTGGGCGGGTCGGGCCGCACCTGGAGGTCAAGGTCGTCGACCCGGAGACCGGGCTGACGGTGCCGCGCGGCGAGCCGGGCGAGCTGTGCACGCGCGGGTATTCGGTGATGCTCGGGTACTGGGAGCAGCCGGACAAGACGGCGGAAGCGATCGACAAGGCGCGCTGG
The DNA here is from genome assembly GCF_036227105.1 of Amycolatopsis sp. NBC_01488. Classification (NCBI taxonomy): domain Bacteria; kingdom Bacillati; phylum Actinomycetota; class Actinomycetes; order Pseudonocardiales; family Pseudonocardiaceae; genus Amycolatopsis; species Amycolatopsis sp. NBC_01488. The sequence continues at coordinate 3,247,354 of NZ_CP109434.1, forward strand.
ATGCACACGGGCGACCTGGCGATCATGGACGGCGACGGCTACCTCAACATCACCGGCCGCATCAAGGACATGGTCATCCGCGGCGGCGAAAACCTGTACCCGCGCGAGATCGAGGAGTTCCTCTACACGCACCCGGACATCCTCGACGCGCAGGTCATCGGCGTCCCGGACGAGAAGTACGGCGAAGAGCTGATGGCCTGGATCCGCATGCGCGAAGGCGCTTCGCCGTTGACCGCGGAGAAGGTGCGCGAGTTCTGCGAAGGCAAGCTCGCGCGGTACAAGATCCCGCGGTACGTCCACATCGTCGACGAGTTCCCGATGACCGTCACCGGCAAGGTCCGCAAGGTCGAGATGCGCGAGAAGTCGATCAGCTTGCTGGGCCTGGAAGAAGCGGCGTCGGCGAAGCACGCCTGAGGGTCATGAGGGCACCTTCATGGCGTTGAAGGCGATGAAGGTGCCCCTCATGGCACGCGTCAGCCGACCGCTGCGGCTGCCTCGGCGATCGCCTTCGCGTCCTCTTCGCCGAACGTCTCCTCCAGTTGCTCCGGCGAATAGTCGACGTCGATCTGCTCCACCGGCATCCCGCGGGCCGACTCGATCGCACCCAGCCGGCGCTGGGCACGATCCGCCGCGTACTGGACGATCTCCTGCGGGTCGTTGTCGAAGGGCAGTTCCTCGAACTGGTCCTGCACCCACTGGATCATGTTGAGCGCGTGGGGAAGCAGCTCGCCCATCCGCTGCTGGACCGCGTCCCACAGGGAGTCGTCGGCGGCGACGTGCCGGCGGCAGGTGAACGTGCCCCACGCCATGTGGCGGCGCTCGTCGTCGCCGATGCGGCGGACCAGCTCCTGCATGCCCGGCAGGATGTCGTGCTGGGTGCAGATCAGCTGCCACGAGTAGTAGCCCGTCAGCGCGAGGCTGCCCTCGATCACGTGGTTGTACGTCACGCTCGCCCGGATCTGGTTGAGCGGGCTCGGGTCGTCTTCCAGCGCGCGCAGCGACTGCGGTAGTTCTTCGTAGAACAGCTTGCGGTAGTGCGGGTTCTCCGCGACGTACGGGTGCAGGTCCTGGGTCAGCCCGACGGCGTCCATCCAGCGCCGGAACACTTCCGTGTGCTTGGCTTCCTCGAAGCAGAACTGGGTCAGGTACATCTCGTCGCCGAAGCGGCCGGTCGCCGACATCGCGCGCATGAACGGCTGGATGTCTTCGGTGACGGCCTCTTCGCCGGCGATGAACTGCGCGACCAGGTACGTCGTGCTGCGCTGCTGCTCGGGGTTGAGCGTGTCCCAGCCTTCGCGTTCGCGGCTGAAGTCGATGTCGGCCGGGTTCCAGAACTTCTTGTTGCCCTTGACGAACAGCCGCAGCGGGAACGAGTCCCAGTTCAGCCCGCCCTTGCGCAGCGAGGAGAAACCGGTCCGGAGTTCGGAGAGCGTGTCGGTCATCGTGTTACTCCATTGTGGACGAATTGGCGGATGGCGGGTGCCATGACCGCGGTGACGGCGTCGGCCGCCTCCGTCGCCGAGTGCGTCGGAAGCACCAGGTGCGACAGGGAAAGCCGCACCACGGTCTCCGCGAGCAGCGCGGCGGCCTCGGCGGACAGCGCCGGTTCGAATTCGCGGTACTGCTCGGCGGCGAGATCGGCGGCCGCGGTCAGGATCGGCTCGCCCCTGGTCGTGAGCAGCGGCAGCAGGTCCTCGCCCGCTTCGGTACCGAGCGCCGCCGCGACCAGGCGGTTCTCCCGCGCGTGCTCGATCGTGTAGACGACGGCGTGGTGGATGCCCGCGAGGAGCCCGTCCGCCGTCTCGAACCGCTGCCGGATCCCGTCGAGGAACTCCGACGCGGTGCGCAGCGCCACCGCCTGGGTCAGCGCCGCCTTGTTGCCGAACTCGTTGTAGACGGTCTGCCTGCTCACCCCGGCCCGCGCCGCGACGTCGGCCATCCGCAGGCCCGCGTAACCGGCCTCCGGCAGCAGGTCGGCGGCGGCGTCGAGCAGCGCTTCCCGCAGGGACGCCTTCGTCCGGTCAGTGAAGCTGGTCACACCCTCACTTTGACACAGATGACTCTGCTGTCAAGACGCTGTACATGATCAGACGGTGTGTAAATCTGTCGGTGGTGGCAGCTACGGTGCAGGTGTGGGCATCACCGTGGGGTTCGACCTCGACATGACACTGATCGACGCGCGGCCGGGCATGGCCGCGGCGATGAACGCGCTCGGCGTCGAATCCGGCCTGCCGCTGGACGGCGACGCGTTCGCGGCCAACCTCGGCCCCCCGCTGGACGACATCCTGCGCGGCTTCGAGGCGCCCGAGGAACGCATCCCCGGCCTCGTCGACCGGTTCCGCGCGCTGTACCCCGAGATGGTCGTGCCGAGCACGGTCGCGCTGCCGGGCGCGGTCGAGTCGCTGCGCGCGGTCCGGAAAGCCGGCGGGCGCACGCTGGTCGTCACCGGCAAGTACGGGCCCAACGCGCAGCTGCACGTGGACGCGCTCGGCCTGGACGTCGACGAAGTCGTCGGCGAGCTGTGGTCGACGCGGAAGGCGGAGGCGCTCCTGGCGCACGACGCGCGCGTGTATGTCGGAGATCACGCCGGCGACATCCGGGGAGCGCTGGCCGCCAACGCGATCGCGGTCGGCGTCACGACGGGTCCGTGCGACCGCACGCTCCTGCTCAGCGAAGGAGCGGAGGTGGTGTTCGAGTCGCTGACGGAGTTCCCGGACTGGTTCGAGAAGACCTTCGCGGCCGTCTCTTAGTTCTTGCCGCGCGCCTCGCGGACCAGCGCGATCAAGCCCAGCAGCAGCCCAAGCGGGGTGACGACACCGGCGGCGACCGACAGCCAGATCGGCAGGTTCTCCAGGCCGGCGGCGAACATGATGAACACGGCGAGCACGGCGAGCATGCCGAGGCCGAACAGCCCGATGCCGATGCGCATCAGGAACGGTTTGCCGGGGGCTGCCACAGCGGCCTCCTTCGTCGCGGTCTTCATGACGCAGAGGGTACTGATCGGGCCAAAAGCAGGCCGCCCCACGCGGCAAAGTGCCGTTGCTGCGAAGTCTTTCGGCCGTGACTGCGGCCGGATCAGTACCGGTCGGCACAGTATCCGCCGGTATCGACTTCTCCCCAGGGCCTGTGGCGAGATACCCTTTACCCAGCGCGCCCTGGGTACGCCCTGGGCGCGTTCGTCGTGAGCGGGACAGCAGAAGGATTGGTGAGGGAAGTGCCGACCGGCAAGGTCAAGTGGTACGACGCGGAGAAGGGGTTCGGCTTCGTCACGCAGGACGGTGGCGCCGACGTCTACATCCGCAAGGCCGCGCTGCCGCAGGGCGTCGAGGGGCTCAAGGCCGGTCAGCGGCTGGAGTTCGGCGTCGCCGACGGCCGCCGCGGTCCGCAAGCGCTTTCCGTCCGGCTGCTCGACCCGCCGCCGTCCGTCGTCGAGGCGCGCCGCCGCCCCGCGGAGGAGCTGCACGGCCTGATCGAGGACATGATCAAGCTCCTCGAGCTGAAGGTGCAGCCGGACCTGCGGCGCAACCGCTACCCGGACCGGAAGCACACCAAGCAGATCGGCGAGATCATGCGCGCGGTCGCCCGGGACCTCGATCCCTAAAACACTCGAGCCCTAAGCCTCGAGGCGCAGGCCCCACACGTCGCTGGGCAGCAGGCCCGACTCGCCGGTGCTCGAGTTCAGCACGGCCGTGTACTTCTGCACGTCGACCGCCGAGATGCGGTCGGCGGGCGTCGGCGGCGTCACCGTGTACGCGTAGCGGTCCAGCGACGTGAACGGGATCGGGTCGCTCTGCTTGTACTCGCCCTGCGGGGTCACGTACTCGTAGACGATCTGCCACGGCGCGTCCGCGACCTCGCCGGGCACCGAGATCTGCACGGGCCTGCCCGGGCGGACCTTCAGCGTCTGCGTGTCGCCCTTGGCGCTGCACGGCTGCGCGAGCTGCTGGGAATAGTCACACGTCAGCACGGGCGTGGTGGTGATGGTGTGGCCGTCGGCGAAGAAGGTGACCTCGGCCGGGCCGGGCGCCGAGCACCCGGCCACCGCGAACCCACCGGCCGCAAGCAGGGCCACCACCCGGGAACGTCGCATGCGCCGGAGCCTACCGGCGAGGCGTCGGGTCCCTGGGCAGGCCCTGGGCCGGGAAGCTGCCGGTCGGCTCCGGACGCAGCGGCCGGTCGCCGCCGAGACCCGGCACGAGCGAGCCGCCGCGGCGCACCAGGTACGTCTGGGTCGTCCCGACCGCCAGCAGGATCGTGATGACCATGAAGCCGATCCAGTACGTCGGCGGCAGCAGCAGGCCGATCGCGCCGCCGAAGCACCAGGCCAGCTGCAGCACGGTCTCCGAGCGGCCGAACGCCGACGCGCGCGACTCCTCGGGCAGGTCCTCCTGGATGACGGCGTCGAGGCTGATCTTGGCCAGCGCGCTGGCCGTCGCGCCGACCAGGCCGACGATCGCGGCCGTGGCGAGGCCGGGCAGGACCGTCGCGACCAGCGCGGCCAGCACGCAGCCCGCCACGCACCCGACGATCACCTGGTCCGGGCTGCCGAAGTGCAGGCGCGAGCCCAGCGCGTTGCCGAGGAAGCCGCCGGCCCCCGCGGCGGCGCCGATCACGCCGAGCAGCAGCAACTGCATGAACGGCGTCTGCCCGCTGCCTTCGGTCTGGGCCTTCACCGCGAACGCGGCGAACATCATGAGGAAGCCGGTGAGCACGCGCACCGAGCCGTTGCCCCACAGGGCGACGACGATGTGGCGCCCCATCGGCTGGCGGCGCTTCTTCTCCGTCGGGTGGGCCCAGAGCGACGTCGGGACCTCGCCCTCGGTCGCCTCGACCCAGGCCGGGATCCGCATCGACTGCACGGCGGCGGCAACGCAGATCAGCGCCGTGAACCACAGCGCGCCCGCGGCGCCGGAGATCGCGTTGACGCCGCTGGCCAGCGCGCCGAACACGCCGGCGGCGACCAGCCCGAACGTCGTCAGGCGGGCGTTGGTCTTGGAAAGCGTGATCTCCGAGGGCAGCACCCGCGGTGTCACCGCGGCCTTGAGCACGGTGAACGACTTCGACAGCACCATCATCCCGAGCGCGGCCGGGTAGAGCAGCCAGTCGTCGAAGTGCAGGGCCATCACGACGGCCATCAGGCCCTGGCCGATCGAAGACGCGCACATCGCCAGCCGCCGGCCCCGCTGCACCTTGTCGAGCGCGGGGCCGATCACCGGCGCGACCAGCGCGAACGGCGCGATCGTGATGAGCAGGTAGAGCGCGACCTTGCCCTTGCTCTCGCCGCTGGTCGCGGCGAAGAACAGGGTGTTGGCCAGCGCGATCGCCATCGCCGCGTCGCTCGCGTAGTTCAGCATCACGGCGTAGGTCAGCGAGGTCAGGCCGGACTTCTCGGCGCCGTCGGCCTTCGTCGCGCGCTGGAACGCGCCGACGGCCTGGCCGGTCAGCTGCCGGCTGCGCATCGCCGCGACCCGGGTGACGGTGATCTTCTTCGGCAGCTTCGGCGTGCCGCCCGGGGTCCGCGGTTCTTCCCGCGGCGGCTGCGGTTCCGGCTCGGGCGGCCGCGGCTCGCCCGCGTAGCCGCCGGTGTCGTAGTGCTCGTACTCACCACTGCCGGGACGGCGTTCACCCTGGTAGAAGCCGGGCGGTCCCTCGCGGCGGACGGGCTCGGTGCGGTTCGGGTCGTACGGCCGCGCACCACGCGGGGGTGGTCGGTGTCCCCTCGGCGCGGCGGCGGTCGGGGCCTCGTTCGCGTTCGGCACGCGGTCGTCGTAGTGGCCCCCACGCGGGGGCGGCGGCGGGACCGGCCGTGCGACGCGGGTGGGCGGCGGCGCGCTCTGGTGCTCGACGCGGGTGGGCTGCGGGGCGACCGCGTCCCGCCACGGCTTGGCCTGGCCCGCGCCGGGCTCCGGCGTCCAGCGCCGCTTCGGCTTCCGGCCGCGCGACTGCGAGCCGGAGCCGTCGGAGCGGGAGCCGAAGAGTGCCACGTCTCAATCCTGCCTTACCGGGGGTCGGTTCCGCCTGCTCATCCGTGCTTCAGGTGCTCTTCGGGACAAACCTCACCCGGAACGTGACCTGCCACTGCTTCCCGGTGAGGAGGAATTCGTCCGTGCCCGGCACGGCGGCTATGCCGTTGAGCACGTCCTCGCTGTCGGTTGTGTTCACCTGGGCGCGGAGCTGACCGGCGTCGATCGTCCCGGTGACGTGTCCGGTGGCGGCGTCGATCCGCAGGATGGTGTCGGTGTGCCAAACGTTTGCGTAGACGTCGCCGCCGACGCACTCGAGCTCGTTGAGCTGGTCGCGCCCGACGTCGACGCTCCCGGTGACGGCGAAGGTCTTCGGGTCGCGGAAGGTCAGCCGGGCCGAGCCGTTGCTCATGACGAGCCGGCCGCCGGGCTGGTGGCACAGGCCCCAGCCTTCGCCTTGGTAGCCGACTCGGCGCAGCTCGGCGAGGGTTTTCGAGTCGCGTTCGATGGCGAAGCCGTCCTGCCAGGTGAGCTGCCACAGCGTCGGCCCGAGGACGGTGACGCCCTCGCCGAAGAGGGGCGGGGGGAGGGTGGCTTTCGTGGTGGGCGGTCCGCCGGGTGGTCCCGCGGTGAGCGTCGACTGCCCGGCGAGGCCGGTGCTTTCGTAGAGGGTGCCGCCGGCGAACTCGAGGCCTTCGGTGAAGGCGGCAGGGTCGTGGGGCAGGGTCGAGACGACCTGGACGGTGAGCTGCTCGGGGCTCGTCTCCTGGCCGGGGGCACCGGCACAGCCGCCCAGCGCGGCGGCCAGCAGCAGCGTGGTGATGATCGGCGTGCGCACAGGAACAGCCTGGCACGGGCGCCGATGATGCGTGCGGCACAATTGGCCGCATGACGCTGCTGCTGACCCTCGACGACGGTTCCGTGCAGCGCAAGCTCGCCGATGCGGTGGAGTTCGCGCGCGCGGCGGTGCTCGACGAAACGCCCGAGGAGCAGATCGGCACCCACGTGGGTGTCTCGCGTGAGGACGCGGTCACGGCGAGTCACCTCTTCGAGGCCCAGGTGCCGGGTTACCGCGGCTGGCGCTGGTCCGTGACGGTCGCCCTGGCGGGTGACGACGAGCCGGTGACGGTCAGCGAGGTCGTCCTGGTGCCCGGCCCGTCGGCGTTGATCGCCCCGGCGTGGGTCCCGTGGGAGCGCCGGGTCCGCGCGGGCGACCTCGGCGTCGGCGACATCTTCCCGACGGACGAGAACGACCCCCGCCTGGTCCCGGCGTACCTGCAGTCGGACGACCCGTCGGTGGAGGAGGTAGCGCGCGACGCGGGCCTGGGCCGCGTGCACGTGCTGTCCCGCTTCGGCCGCACGGAAGCGGCGACCCGCTGGCACTCCGGCGAGTTCGGCCCCCGGTCGGACATGGCCCGCAGCGCCCCGGACGTGTGCGGGACGTGCGGGTTCTTCGTCCCCCTGGCGGGATCGCTGCGCGGCGTGTTCGGCGTGTGCAGCAACGACATCGCCCCAGCGGACGGCCACGTGGTCGACGTGGAGTACGGGTGCGGAGCCCACTCGGAGGTCGAGGTCGAGGTGACCTCATCGATCCCGGTGGCCGAGCTGGTGTACGACGACTCGCTGTTGGACTTCACCCCATCGGAGGTAGCGGAGACGCCGGCCGCCGAACCGGAGACGGCGATCGCGGAGGCGGACGTCTCACCGGCGGAGGTGGAGCCGGAGGAAGCGGCCGAGTCGGCGGTCTCGCCTGAGCCGACGGATGCGGTTGCGGAGCCCGCGGCGGCTGATCCTGACTCGACGCAGGCCGACGCGGTTGCGGAGCCGGTTGCGGCCGAGCCGGTTGCGGCGGAGCCGATGGATGCAGTTGCCGAGCCGACTGCGGCCGAACCCGGTTCGGCGCAGGCCGACCCGGCTGCCGAGACGATTGTGGCCGAGTCGACCGATGCGGCTGCGGCTGACTCTGACTCGGTGCAGGCGGAGGCGGACGAAGCAGTTGCCGAGACCGAGCCGGGCGCGGTCGATGCTCAGCCGACCTCTGTCCGCGATGAGACTGCCGAGACGCCTGCGGCTCAGGCCGCTCCCGTCGAGGCTGATGTTCCTGAGCCTGCCGAAGCCGAGCCCACCCAGGCAGAGGTGACCGATGCGGTTGTCGAGCCGCGGCAGGCCGAAGATGCTCCGGTGCCCGAGGCGGTCGAGCCCACTCAGGCTGAGGTGACCGATGCCGTCGCCGAGCCGCAGCGGGCCGAGGACGCGTTGGTGCCCGAAGCGGTCGAGCCCGCTCAGGCCGAGGCGCAGGCGGCGGTTGAGGCTGAGGTGCCGGAGGCGGTTCATGCCGATGCGGTCGCTCACGGTGCGGCCACACCCCAGGCAGGTGAGCCTGCAGAGGCTGAGGCGAGTGAGCCGGTCGTGAGTTCGGTGCCCGAACCTGCCGAAGCCGAGCCCACTCAGGCTGAGGTGACCGATGTGGGTGACGTTGAGCTGGGTGCACTGCCCGCCGATGATGTCGGCACCGAGGATGGGGGACCGGTCGCCGCCGCTGGGCGGGGAGAAAGCGTTGAGCCTGCGGTGCGCGACGTGGAGCCGACTCGAGGCGAAGACACCGGTGAGCAGCGGGACCTCTGAGCCGCACGGGGCCGATCCCTTCGGCACCGCGCGGCTCCGTGACTCCACCCTGCGCGCCTGGCAGGACTCGCCCACTCGGCTGATCGAGGACACCAACGTCGAGCGCGACCTGCGCGTCGGCGCCTATCGGGATCGGCTCTTCGTCGAGCTGGCGCAGAACGCCGCCGATGCCGCCATGGCCGCCGGGCGGGCGGGGCGCGTCGAAGTGTCCCTTGTGGACCGGGAACTCAGGTTCGCCAACACCGGTGCTCCGCTCGACGCGCGTGGGGTGGCTTCGCTTGCCTCGCTGAGGGCATCCGGGAAGACCGGGGACACCGTGGGGCGGTTCGGTGTCGGGTTTGCTGCTGTTCGCACCGTTTCCGACGCGCCGAGCGTCCTCTCCGCCAGTGGTGGCGTGGTCTTTTCCGCGGAGCGGACCCGTGCCGCGGCCGGTATCTCGGGGGACGTTCCTGTTCTCCGCCTGCCCTGGCCGGTGGACGGCAATCCGCCGGACGGCTTCGACACCGAGGTCCGGTTGCCGCTCAGGGATGACGTTGACGGGCAGGCTCTTCTCGATCAGCTCGGCGAAGACATCGGCGATCTGCTTCTCGCCTTGCCGTGGCTGGCCGAAGCCGATGTGGACGGTCGCGTTTGGACAAGGAAGACCGACGGCAACGTGGTCGAGATCCGGGGTCCGCAAGGGGAAACGCGATGGCTGACCCATCGCGGTGACGTCGTATGGGCGGTTCCGGTCGACTCAGACGGGATCCCGAAGCCGCTCGACGAGGACGTTCTGCACGCTCCCACACCAACCGACGACGGACTTTCGTTGCCTGCCAGGCTTCTGGCGTCGGTTCCGGTCGAGCCTTCGCGACGTCGCGTGCTGCCCGGGGCCGAGCTGAACGAGGTGCTCGCGAACGCCGCCCGAGAGTATGTGCAGCTGGTTCGGTTGCTGCCGGCCGAACAGCGGTTCGCGCTCGTGCCCGCGCCAGGGTTCCCGAAGTCCACTGTGGACGCGATGCTTCGCGACGAGGTGCTGGCGAACCTCAGTTCCGAGCCGTGGTTGTCCACTCAGGACGGTCGTGAGGTCGCCGGACGGCAGGCGAAGGTGCTCGACGTCGACGTGCCGGGTCTGCCCCAGCTGATCGCCGATGTCGTTCCCGGGCTGATCGACGGCGCGGCACCCGCCAGTGTGCTGAAAGCCGTTGCGGTGCAAGTGATCAGCATCGAAGAGGTGCTGGAAACGCTGACCGGCACGTCCCGCGAGCCAGGCTGGTGGCACGACGTCTACGCGGCCCTGGCGATCGCCGTCGAGTCGCACGCGCTCGCGCGTGAACGGCTGGACGGGCTGCCCGTGCCGCTCTCCGACGGCCGGACGCTGCCCGGGGCGAGAGGGTCTCTGCTCGTCGAAGGCTCCGCCGAGCTGCTCGAACTGCTGTCCGATGTGGACGTCCCGGGGCTGAGGCTGGTGCACCCGGCGGCGTCGCACCCGCTGCTGGAACGCTTGGGGGCCAAGCAGGCCGACGCCCGGGAGCTGCTCAACGCCGACCAGCTGCGGGACGCCGTCGAGCGCAGTGTCGAGGATGTCAAGTCCGGTTTGGACGGTACGACGCTCGCGGGCGCCGTCCTCCGGCTGGTCGCCGACTGCGGGGACGACCCCCCGCGGTGGGTCGGCGCGCTCGCCCTGCCCGCCACCGACACCTGGCGGCGTGCCGACGAACTCGTGCTTCCGTCGTCGCCGCTGCTGGACGTCTTCGACGAAGAGGTCTTCGACGAGGACGGCGCCCTCGACGTCCTCGACGAGGACTTCGCAGAAGACTGGCCGGCCGACACGCTCAAAGCCGCGGGTGTGCTGGACTCGTTCGCGCTGGTCGTCGACGACGAGCCGCACGAGCCCGACCACGACCTGCCGGACGAGGAAGCCTGGTGGGACTCGCTTCCGGAACCGCCGTCGACGCTCCTCGCCGTCCGCGACCTCGACCTCGTCGCGGACGACGCGTGGCCCGCGGCGCTGCGTCTGCTCGCCGCGCGCCCGGAGACGTTGCAGGCCCTGCGCGCGCCCCGAGGGCACGCCGCCTGGTGGATCGCGCAGTACGCCGTGCTCGGCGGGCTCGCCCCGAGCGAATGGCGGCTGCCGGGCGCCGATCTCGCCGGTCTCTACGACGAGGTTCCTGAACTCGGCCTGAGTGAAGAGCTTCTGCGAACGGCCGGCGTGCGGACCGATCTCGAGATGTCCAATGTGGACGAAGTCGAGAACGTCCTGAATCGGCTCGCGGATCCGGATCGGACGATCTCGACCGGGCTGACCACCCGCGCCTACGACGCGGTCGTGGCGTCGGGGTTCGAGCCGCGGCCGCCGGAAGGAGTGCGCGCCGCCGACGGGTCCGTCGTGGACGGTGCGCTGGTGCTCGACGTGCCGTGGGTGGCCGGAGCGCTCGGTCCGGACCAGTACGTCGTCGCGCCCGAGGATCCGGAACGCCTCGCCGACCTGCTCGACCTCCCGCTCGCCAGTACCGAGGAAGCCGCGGTGACCAGCGAAGGCGAGTACGCGCCGTGGGCCGAGCTGCCCGCGCTGAAGCTCGTCGCCGACCAGCTCGGCATCCGGCTGCCCGCGGGCGGCGTCCTCGTGCACGACCCGCTGACCGTGTCGATCCAGGGCGCCGACCACGACGTCCAGTGGTGGTCCGACGGCCGGCTGCACGCGGCCGACACGTCCGAGGGTCTGGCGCGCGCGTTCGCCTGGGCGGCCGGGCGCTGGCCCGACCGGCACCTGATCACGGCGCTGCTCGACGAGCCCTCACCGCGGACGCTGCTCGCGTAAGCGACAAGAAAGTCGAAGGCATCAGAGGCGCTGGGCCGATTTCGAGCCCCGGCGGGCGGCGGCGCGCTGCCAGCCGATGATCGCCAAGCCGACGAACCCGAGCACGAAACCGGACAGCGCCGTCTGCACCCACAGCCCCGAAGTCGTGAAGAAGAGCACCACCAGCGCGACAGCCCAGATCGAGGTGCCTACGATCACCACCGGCGTCAGGTCGGTCAGCTTCTTGGGCAGCTCCGGCGTGTGCCGCAACGAGCCCGTAACCTCCGGTGGATTGATCGGTTCACTCACGTGGTGAAGGGTACTCCGCAGCAGCGACAGAATGGGCAGGCCAATGGCGGAGCAGGAGACGACCCGCGCCGGGACGTCCACACTGGACCGGTTCTTCAAGATCACCGAACGGGGTTCGACCGTGCCGCGCGAGGTGCGCGGCGGCCTGGTCACCTTCGTCACGATGGCCTACATCGTGGTGCTGAACCCGCTGATCATCGGCAGCTTCTCGGCCGGTGACGCGGGCGCGCACAAGGACCTGCTCGGCGGCATCCTGCCCGTGCCGCAGGTCGCCGCGGTGACGGCGCTCGTCGCCGGGGTCATGACCATCCTCATGGGCCTGGTGGCGAACTACCCGTTCGCCATCGCGACCGGCCTCGGCATCAACAGCCTGGTCGCGGTCACCATCGCCCCGCAGATGACCTGGCCCGAGGCGATGGGCTTGGTCGTCATCGAGGGCGTCATCATCGTGGCGCTCGTGCTGACCGGGTTCCGCACCGCGGTGTTCCGGGCGGTGCCGGCGTCGCTGAAGTCCGCGATCGCGGTCGGCATCGGCGTGTTCATCTGCCTGATCGGCCTGGTCGACGCCGGGTTCGTGCGCCGGCTGCCGGACGACGCGCACACCACCGTCCCGGTCGGCCTCGGCATCAACGGCTCGATCGCCTCCTGGCCGACCGCGGTGTTCGTGGTCGGCCTGCTGCTCACCGGCATCCTGGTCGTGCGCAAGGTCAAGGGCGCCATCCTGATCGGCGTGCTGTCGTCGACCGTGCTGGCCATCGTCGTCGAGGCGATCGTCAAGGCCGGGCCGTCGCAGGGCACGAACCCGAAGGGCTGGAACCTCGGCTACCCGGCACTGCCGGACCAGGTCGTCGGCCTGCCGAACCTTTCGCTGGTCGGCGACGTCTCGTTCGGCGCCTGGACGCGGCTGCCGATCATCACCGTCTGCCTGCTGGTGTTCACCCTGGTCTTGGCCGACTTCTTCGACGCGATGGGCACGATGACCGGCCTCGCGAAGGAAGCCGACCTGCTCCCGGCCGACGGGCAGCTGCCCAACGTCGGCAAGGCGCTGTTCGTCGAGGGCCTCGCGGGCGCGGCCGGCGGATTCGGTTCGGCCAGCTCGAACACGGTGTTCGTCGAGTCGGCGGCCGGCATCGCCGAGGGCGCGCGGACCGGCCTGGCCAACATCGTCACCGGCGTGCTGTTCATCGCCGCGATGTTCCTGACCCCGCTCTACCAGGTCGTGCCGGTCGAGGCGGCCGCGCCGGCGCTGGTCGTCGTCGGCGCGATGCTGATGGCGCAGGTCCGCGACATCGACTTCACCGACTACTCGATCGCGCTGCCCGCGTTCCTGACCATCGTCGTGATGCCGTTCACGTACTCGATCGCCAACGGCATCGGCGCCGGCTTCGTCAGCTACGTCGTGATCCGCGCGGCGACCGGCAAGGCGCGGCAGGTGCACCCGCTCATGTGGGTGATCGCGGTGGCCTTCATCGCCTACTTCGCGGTCGGGCCGATCCAGGCGGCGTTCCGCTGATCAGCCGGCGCCGCTGACCCGCAGCGCCGCGTCGAGGACGCCGCGGTTGCGCTCGAACTCGGCGGGCGGTGCCTCGAATCGGATCGTGATGAGGGTTTCACCGACGCCGAGGCCGATCACGGAGACCCGCCGCGGGCTTCCGCCGCCGGGATCGGTGTAGTCCCACTCGGCGGCGTCGTAGTCGGCGATCTGCGGGTGTTCGGTGACCGTGCCGCCGTGGCCGGCGGCCTTGGCCACGGCACGGAGACCGCTCACCGGGTCCTCCTGCTCGAGGGGCACCCGGTCGGTCTCCAGCAGGAGATCGCCGTGGCGGTAGCTCGCGCGGTCCTTGTCTTCGGTGAGGGCCCAGCCGGTCGGGACCGGAATCTCCACGTCGAAGCCGCCCGTCCCGCGGCCGGCTTCGGCCGGGAAGTCGTAGATCTCCTTGGTCTCCTGGTACGGCAACGTGGTCGCGGTCGGCGCGGGAGTCGTCGACGGTGGCGGTGCGGCTGCCTCGTCACCGCCGCCCGCGAACTGCGCCACCACGATCGCCAGGACCGCGGCGCCGACCACGGCCGAGCCCACCAGCTTCTTGTTCACCGAACCCCCAGGTTTCTCTCGAGGAGGGACGCCCGAGGCGCGCGGGAGGTTGCGGTGGAGATCACCCGTGCGGTGGAAGTTTCGTAAGGTATGCTAACTATATGTCCGGCGACACGCACGAACGCTCCTTGGCGAGCCGTCTGCGTCTCGCGGTGGTCCGGCTCAACCGCCGGCTGCGGGCACAGCGCGTCGGGGACGACCTGACGTTGACGCAGGTCGCCGCGCTGTCCACCCTGCACAAGTGCGGTGCGCTGACCCCAGGTCAGCTCGCCGCGAAGGAAGGCGTCCAGCCGCCCTCGATGACGAGGGTGATCGCCGCGCTCGAAGAGATGAAGTTCGTCGAGCGGCGCCCGCACCCGACCGATGGCCGACAGGCCATCGTCGAGCTGTCCGAGAGCGGGCTGGCCTACGTGCAGAAGGCCATTTCCGTGCGGGAGGCGTGGCTGGACCGGCAGTTGGCGGAACTCGGCGACGAAGAGCGTGAAGTGCTCTCGAAAGCCGCCGAAATCATAGACAGGATGGCGGGGAACTAACCACGGTGACGGCCACGGGTAGCGAAACGAAGCGTTCGATCGAGACCACTGCTACCCGGGACACGGCCCCACCGCCGTCCGCTTCACCACCATCCCCTTCCCGGCGCGGCAGCATGTTCGCGTCGCTGCGGGTGCGCAACTACCGGCTCTTCTTCACCGGCCAGGTCATCTCGAACATCGGCACCTGGATGCAGCGCATCGCCCAGGACTGGCTGGTGTTCACCCTCAGCGGCAACAACCCGATCGCCCTCGGCGTCGCCGTCGCGCTGCAGTTCGCGCCGACGCTGTTCCTTTCGCTCTGGGCCGGTGTCCTCGCCGACCGCGTCGACAAGCGGCGCCTCCTCACGTGGATCCAGGCCGCGGCGTGCTCGCAGGCCGTCGTGCTCGGCGTCCTCGACATCACCGGGCTCGTGGCGCTGTGGCAGGTGTACGTCCTGTGCTTCACGCTCGGCATCACGGCGTCGCTCGAAGTGCCGACGCGCCAGTCGTTCGTCGCCGAGATGGTGGGCCGCGACCAGATCGCCAACGCCGTCGCGTTGAACTCGTCGATCTTCAACATGGCGCGGATCGTCGGGCCGGCGATCGCCGGGTTCGCGATCACCTGGATCGGCACCGGCTGGCTGTTCATCGCGAACGCGCTCAGCACCGTCGCGGTGATCACCGGGCTCGTCCTGATGAACCCGGACAAGCTGTTCCGCGTCGCGGCGGTGCCGCGCGAGAAGGGCCAGCTCGCCGAGGGCCTGCGCTACGTCCGGCGGCGCTCGGACCTGATGACGGTGATGGTGCTGGTGCTGTTCGTGAGCACGTTCGGCATCACGTACTTCAGCTCCCTCCCGATCGTGGCCGCGAACGTCTTCCACACCGCGGCCGACGGCTACGGGCTCCTGTCGACGCTGGTCGCGGTGGGGACGTTCACCGGCGCGGTGATGTCCGCCCGCCGCGGCACCAAAGGCCGGCCGCGGGTGCGGCTGATGCTGGTGTCCGCGTTCTTCCTGGGCGTGTTCGAGCTGATCACGGCGTTCATGCCGACGTACCTGACGTTCGGCCTCGGCCTGATCCCGCTCGGCTTCGCCACGATGACGTTCCTCAACACCGCGAACGCACTGGTGCAGACGTCGGTCAGCCCCGAGATGCGCGGCCGCGTCATGGGGCTCTACGTGCTGGTGCTCATCGGCGGCAACCCGATCGGCGGCCCGATGGTCGGGTGGATGGCGCAGGCGTTCGGCGGGCGGTCTCCCTTCTACATCGGCGGGGCGGTTTCGGCTTTGGCTGCGGTCGTGTGTGCGGTGGTGCTGATCCGGCGAGGTGGAGTCTCGTGGCCGGTTCAGCGGGGGTTCGGACTTCGGGTGTTGAAGCGGGAGAAGATCTGACCGCGAGTATCGGTTCGTGTTCATGGCGTGACCGTAGCGGCACGCACCGACAAAAAACGGCGACCTGGGACCCCGATGTCACTCGGAAGGGTGAGATCGGGGTCTCGGCGATGGATCCCTTGCCCGATGAGGTGAGGTTAGGCTAACCTCATACACGTCCGCTTCGTGGTGGGAGCGGCAGTCAGTTCGGGAACGGACGGAGCCCCGGCCCTGGGAACCCCAGGCCGGGGCTTCGTTCACGTCACGGCAGTGTCGGGCTGAGCGCTCCGCTCGTCAAGGGACTCTCACCCGGTGGCGTGGGCAGCCGCGTCAGGGGGATGCCGAAGTAGACGCGGTACGCCGTGCGGATCGCCGCTTCCGTCGACAAAGCGACCTCGGTGCGGACGCCGTCGACCGTCTCGATCAGGCGGTCGCCCGAGAGCGTTACGCGGCCCTGGGAAGTCGGGCGGGAGCACGTCAGGGACTTCGTGAAGTGGGACGCCGGGGACGTCGACTGCCACCACGCCATCGGGACGAAGTCCGACAGCGGCCGCGGCCGGCGCTCGAGGCGGTACTGGGGCTTGCCGTCCAGGAGGACGTCGATGTCGCCGTGGGGAGCGTCCAGGAGGAGGAACTCGCCCTCCGGGTCGGGCTGGGCGTCCACGCCGGACAGTCGCAGCGGGTAGCGGGAGAAGCGGCCGAAACCGACGTCGACCAGCCAGTCCTCGTCCAGGGAAACGACGATCGCGGCGTGGTCCAGAGGTGGGCCGAGAGTGCCGTCCGGGCGGAAGACCTGCGCCGCGTGCAGCGATGCGTCGTACCCCAATGAGCGCAGCAGGGCCGCGAAGAGGCCGTTGAGCTCGTAGCAGAAGCCGCCGCGCCGGCGGCCCACGATCTTGTCGGACAGCGCCTCTTCGGTCAGCTCGACCGGCTCGCCCAGGTGGATGCCCAGGTTCTCGAACGGGACCGTGGTCAGGTGGCGTTCCTGCAGGTGGCGCAGGGTCCTCAGGTCGGCGGCCGCGGGCCGCTCGACACCCAGCCGCGCCAGATACGCGTCAACGTCCATGCCGACCACTCTCACACCTCGACTGCACTCGAGGTCAAGTGAGATTTCACCCGACGACGAAAAACGGGGCCCTCCCGCGAAGGAGGACCCCGTTCGGCGCGACGCTCAGCCGAGCAGCAGGCCGTTGCCGCCCGCGACCGCGTTGTCGAAGCGCTTGGAGATCTCCGCCCAGTTGAAGATGTTCCACAGGGCCTTGACGTAGTCCGGCTTCACGTTCTTGTAGTCCAGGTAGAACGCGTGCTCCCAGACGTCGACCAGCAGGATCGGCACGGTCGGCAGGATCAGGTTGTTGTGGTGGTCGCGCAGCTGCTGGGTGATCAGCGTCTTGCCGATCGGGTCCCAGGAGAGTGCGCCCCAGCCGTTGCCCTGGATCGTGGTCGACACGGCGGTGAACTGCGCCTTGAACTTGTCGAAGGAGCCGAACGCCTCGTCGATCGCCGCGGCCAGCTCGCCGGTCGGCTTGTCGCCACCCTCCGGCGACAGGATCTTCCACCACACGACGTGGTTGGCGTGGCCGGCCAGGTTGAAGGCCAGCGTGGTCTCCAGGCCGACGATCGAGCCGAAGTCGTTCGCTTCGCGGGCGGCTTCGAGCTTGTCGAGCGTGTCGTTCGCGCCCTTGACGTACGTCGCGTGGTGCTTGGTGTGGTGCAACTCGTTGATCTCGCCGGAGATGTGCGGCGCGAGGGCGCCGTAGTCGTAGTCGAGATCGGGCAGCTCGTAGCGGGCCATTGGCCCTCCTTCTGTCTTCGACACAAGTTTCCGGTACCGAACCTAGTAGCACACGCCCCTCCGCGGCGAGCGGGGGCGGGTCGTGGTCACCGCGTGGGACGACCGGTTCGTGAGTGGCGTACCCGAGGGTCCGGCACCCGAAACCGAGCCTGCTACCTGGACTTAACTGGAGGTCAACGAGCTGTGAGAACGATCATTCAGGCGCGGTACTCGTCCAGCCGCGAAGCCAGCTCCTCGAACACCGCGACGTTACACTCGAACGCCACCAGCGTCTCGTCGATCACCCGGGCGCGCTCGGCGTCGTCCCACGGCGCCTCGTCCAGCTTCGCTCGATATGCGTCGCGGAAGCGGGGCGCGCTGCCGATGCCGTCGAAGTGGTAGAAGAGCGTGCCCGCCTCGGCGACGTCGTACTTCTTCTCCAGCAGACGGCGGATCGCCTGGCCGCCCGCGATGTCGCCGAGGTAGCGGGTGTAGTGGTGCGCCACGTACCCGCCTGCCCACGAAGACGCTTCGCCGATGCGCGCGACGTACGCCCGTGTCGAAGCGAGCGGCGAGATCGTCGATCGCCAGTCCGGGCCGACCAGGTGCGCGAGGTCGCGCTCCAGGTGGGGCAGCCGCCGTAGCTCGTCGAAGACGAACTCGCCGCCCACCGGGTCGGCGGCCATGCGGTCGCTGGCCGCCTCGATCGCGCCGTAGACGAAGTAGTACTGGATCGCCAGCTGGGTGTAGCCCTCCTGGGTCAGCTCGCCGCCGAGCAGGGCGCGCATGTACGTCGAGTAGTTCGCCTTCTCGTGCACCTCGAGCGTGGACGCGCGCAGCGTCGCCGAAAAGGGACGGGCGTCCGTGGTCACCGACATGGGCAGGCCTCCCGGCGATCGATCTGACACGCTGTCAGAAAGATCGTAGGGCATCGCCGTGGGTCAGGCCAGGGCACCGACCGCCCGGAGTACGAACCGGACCGCCGCCTCGACGATCTCGTCCAGCTGCTCGGGCGGTCCGTCGACGAGCGTGCGGTTGCCCAGCGCCGCGGTGATCATCGGGATCAGGACGTCCGGGTCCTCGGCCGGCCAGCGCCCCAGGTCGACGCCGCCGGCCAGGATCGCGCGCAGCCGGTCGGTGATCGGGTCGGCGTGCGCGCTGATCCGCCGGTACGCGGCGGGCGCCAGCGCCGACGCGAGCGCCGTGCCCGGCGGCATGTGGAACTCGGCCAGCACGCGCAACTGCAGCCGGACGAAGGTGGCGAGCTGGTCGACGGGGTCGGCCTGGGCTTCGACGGCATCGGTCAGCCGCGTGACGTACTGGGCCGCCTCGTGCTCGACGAACGCGACGAGCAGGCTTTCCTTGTCCGGGAAGTGGTTGTACAGCGCGGTCCGGCCCACCCCGGCCGCCGCGGCGACGCCGGCGAGCGTGATCGCGTCGAAGCCGCGCTCGTAGAGCTGGGCACGCAGCACTTCGAAGACCCGCGTGCGGACCTCGCGCCGGTGCGCCTCCAGCGACGCACCGAGAATCTTCGGCATCGACCCAGGTTAGCGGTCAGTCGCCGAGCTGCCAGGTGTGCACGGGCTCGCCGGACTCCGAAAGCTCCAAGTAGCGACCCAGCATCCGGGACAGCGCCTCTTCCCGGTCCAGGCCGCGTTCCTGCGCACGTACGACGTAGTCCCGCTGCCAGGTCGCCCCGGTCCGCCGCGCGAGGCAGCGGCGCTCGATGATCCCGAGGTAGCGCTCGCGGGCCTCGTCGGACACGTCGGAGCGGCGCAGCCCCTCGTGAGCGAGCGGGAGCAGCACGCGCAGCGCCAGCTCGTCCGGCGGGATCCAGCCGATGCCCGGCCAGTACAGCTGCGCCTCGAAGCCGCGCCGCGCGCCGGCGTAGAGGTTTTCCTCCGCCGCCTGGAAGGACATTTGGCTCCACACCGGGCGTTCCGCCTCGGCCAGCGCGCGCTGGGCACCGTAGAAGAACGCCGCGTTCGCCACCGTGTCGACGACCGTCGGGCCGGCGGGCAGGACGCGGTTTTCGATGCGCAGGTGCGGCAGGCCGTCGACGACGTCGTACACCGGGCGGTTCCAGCGCCAGATGGTGCCGTTGTGCATGCGCAGCTCGGTGAGCTTGGGCGCCTGGCCCGCGTCGAGCGCCTCGATCGGGTCCTCGGCGTCGGTTTCCGGGAGCAGGCCGGGGAAATAGCGGACGTTCTCCTCGAACAGGTCGAAGATCGACGTGATCCAGCGCTCGCCGAACCACACGCGCGGCCGCACGCCCTGGTTCTTCAGCTCCTCCGGCCGGGTGTCGGTCGCCTGCAGGAACAGCGGGATGCGCGTCTCGTGCCAGAGCGCCTTCCCCAGCAGGAACGGCGAATTCGACGCGAGCGCGATCTGCAGCCCGGCCAGGCACTGCGCCGCGTTCCAGTGCGCCGCGAACTCCTCGGGCGCGACCTGGAGGTGCAACTGCACGCTCGTGCAGGCGGCCTCCGGCAGGATCGACTCCGCGTAGCTGCGCAGGCGCTCGGGCTGCTGCCCCGGCAGCGGCGCGCCTTCCATCGCGAGCACCGTGCGTTCGCCGCGCGCGGCGAAGATCTGGTCGTTCAGCGTGGCGTAGCGGGCCTTGTTGGTGAGCCACTTCTGGTCGAAGTGCTCGTGCTTCAACGTCGGCAGGATGCCGATCATCGCCAGCGACGATCCGGTGTCCCGGGCCTTCGACGCCGCCGTGGCGAGGTACGCGCGGAGGTCGTCTTCGAGCTGGAGGGCCGAATCGCCGGCCAGCGGCCGCGGCGGCACGTTCAGCTCGATGTTCTGCTGGCCCAGCTCGGTGGTGAACGACGGGTCGTCGAGCGCTTCGAGCACGGCGGTGTTCGTCATCGACGGGCGCAGCTCGCGGTCGACGAGGTTCAGCTCGACCTCGAGGCCGATGTTCTTGCGGGGGAACGAAAAACTGCCGTCGGTGAGCATGCGGGCCAACGTGTCCAGGCAACGCTGCACCTTGCGGCGGTACCGTCCGCGGTCCAGCGTGTTGAACGGTTGAGCCGCGAGGTCCATCCCCATGACCATCCCTGCTTTGCGTCGGCGTGGAACTAGGACGTGTTTCAGGCCCCGGCGGACAACCGTTTCACAGGCGTTGCACCCGGGCTAGCGGCCAAACTGGTGCTCTCCGTCACGACGAGTTAACAGACAGCAAAAAGAACCCGTTCGCACCACACCCGGCCGGACGTTCGGACCAGTGAAGCGCCCGGCAAGCGGATGACAGACTGGGCGGATGGGCCTGATCCACATCGCCGCCCGCGACGACCCCAGGGTCGACGATTTCCGGGACCTGTCCACAGCGGACCGCCGCCCGGACCGCCCGGGCGGCAAGGGACTCGTCATCGCCGAAGGCACCGTCGTGGTGTCCCGGCTGCTGGCCTCCCGGTACCCCGTGCGGGCGCTGCTGGGCGTCGAACGCCGGTTCGCCGAGCTGGCGGACGACCTCGCCGGCCGGGACGTGCCCCAGTACGCCGCTTCCGCGGAGGTGATGGCCGACGTCGTCGGCTTCCACCTCAACCGCGGGATCCTCGCCGTCGCGGACCGGCCCGCGCCGCTGACGGTTCCCGAGGTCGTCGAGGACGCCGGCACGATCGCCGTGCTCGAAGGCGTGGGGGACCACGAAAACCTGGGCGCGCTGTTCCGCAACGCGGCCGCGCTCGGCGTCGGCGGGGTCCTGCTCGGCCCTGGCTGTTCCGACCCGCTGTACCGGCGCAGCGTGCGCGTGTCGATGGGACACGTCCTGCGCGTGCCGTTCGCCCACCTCGCGGACTGGCCGGGCGGGCTGGACGACCTGCGGGCGCGCGGGTTCGCCGTCGCCGCGTTCACCCCGCGGCCGGGCTCGGTCCCGCTGCGCGAGCTGCGGAAGCACGCGCCCGGGCGAGTGGCGCTGCTGTTCGGCGCGGAAGGTCCCGGACTGACCGAAACGGCGTTGGCGGCGGCTGATCACGCGGTCCGGATACCCATGCCGGACGGTGTCGACTCCCTCAACATCGCGACGGCCGCCGCCGTGGCCTTCTACGAACTGGCGCGGGCCGACTAAGGTGCTGGCCGCGAGGAACGTCGAAGCGGCGCGAAAGGACCCCATGGAGCTGCGGATCCGCGGTGAGCGCGCCGTGCTGGCCGGACCCGGTGGGGAAAACGCGCGCGAGGTCGACCCGCACACGCTCGCGATCGGCGCGGACCTGGCCCAGGCCCTGCACGAGTGGGCGCGCGTGGCGTCCGCGGTCTCCGCCGGCTCCGGCGCCGAAGCGGGTGCGGTCGTCTCGCAGCGCGGTCGTCAGCTGGCCGGCCGGCTCGCCTCGGTGATGGGCACGACCGTCCGGTTCGTGGACCCGGTGACCGGCGCCGACACGGTCGTCGAGCCGCCTCCGCGGACCGACGCGCCCGGCCACCGGTTCGTCCGTGCGGTGCTGGGGCCGTCCGGCCCGCCCGGGGAGCCGACGCCGTGGCTGACCGGGCTGACCGTCTCGGCGTTCATCGCGGCCGTCGTCGTGGTGGCGATGGTGGCGCTGGCTTCGACCCTGGCCCGCGAGACGAGCGGCTGGCTGGCGCTGGTGGCGTCGGTCATCGTGACGGCCGGGATCACCCCGTCGCTGTGGCTGATCCGCCGCACCCCGATCCTGCGCTGGGCCGCCTACGGCGCGGCGGCCGGCGTCGTGGTCGCGTGGATCGGCGTGCTGGTGATCGCCTTCTAACGCTGCCGGACATAGGTGACGAGCGTGCCCTGCGCCCGCGTGTACGTCTGGCTGCCGAAGAAGTAGCCGTGGTAGCCGGCGATCTGGCGGACCAGGCCGGGCGAGACGTCGAACTGGCCGGAGAAGAACGTGACGCCGTCCTTGCCGGTGAACTCCCTCGCGAGCCAGCCGACGCGCGTCGACCGCGGGAAGACGCGCAGCACCCACAGCAGCGGCGGCACGCCGAGGACGGTCAGGCCGAAGGCGATCCCGAACAGGCGGTTTTCGCCGGTCAACACGGCCGTCAGGCAGCCGCCGCCGAAGCAGAGCACGACCCACGCGGCCGGGGCGAGGAAGCCGACGAACGACATCCGGAACTTCCGCCCGGGAGCCGGTGGCGGCGCCGTCGGGCGGCGCAGCAGCACGATCCGGTCGGACGGGTCGGCGAACTCGGCGACCGGGACCAGCCCCTCGGGTCCGGCGATCGCGGCGATCCGGTCCGGCGGCAGCTTCGCGTGCCGGACGCTCACCCACAGCTCGTCGCGGCCGTCGAGGTGAGTGCGCAGCCACTGCTCCCGCCCGGGCGACTCGGCCGGGGCCTCGAAGACGGGTGGCGGCGCCGGCGGGACGCCCGGCGCCGGCGTGCCGAACACCAGCCCGGGACGGCACTTCGCGAAGAGGTGGCTCATGCTGTTCCGGCCGACGTAGTACTGGCCGGCGTAGAAGTAGCCGTACAGCGAAGCGACTTCGCAGAGCAGCTCGGTGGACATCGACGGCGGCGGGGCCACGACGACCTGCCAGCCCCCGGTGAAGTTCTCGTCCAGCCACGGCATGCGCGGTGACCGCCCGGCGAAGCCGCGGATCGCGAGCTGCGGCCCGATCGCGACGGCCAGGAAGACCGGGATCAGCAGGAGCGGCCACTTCCGCTCGGACGCCGCCGCGAGCCACGTGCCCACGCCGGCCACGACGACGCTGAGGACGAAGGCCGAGGTCTGGACCTCGGCCAGGCCGAACCGGCGCCGGGTCGTGCGTGGCCGCAGCTCTTCGGCGGGCAACCCGGCCCGGCGCAGCAGCAGGAGCCGGTCGGTCGAATCGCTCACCTCGGCCACCACGGCCATCCCGCCGGCCGCCGCGATCGCGGCGACGTCGTCGCGGCCGAGCCGCAGCCGCCGCGAGCTGGCCCAGAACTGTTCCTGGCCGGTGAGCAGCTTCGCGAGCCGCCGTCGGTCGGCCTCGGTGCCCGGGCCGCGGTCGAAGTGCGGCGGGAAGGAGCCCGGGGCGAATTCGAACCGCAGGAAGCCCGGCAGGCCGGGCGGGACTTCGCGGTACCGGCGGGAAACCGCGGCCTGCCGGATCGCGATGGGGGCCAGGCCCCACTGCGCGGGCGCGATGTCGACCACCCGCGTCCCGCTGAACGCGCGGAACCGGAGCTCCCCGAGCCGGGTCAGCCCGGCCTGCTCGCCGGGTCTGGTGATCATCGGACGTCACGCACCATGATGGACTCCTCCCTCAGCGTGACATCGTAGCCTGGCGGGATGGAGCAGCTCGACGCGTTGCGGAAGTTGTGCCTGGCCCTGCCCGAAGCGACCGAGCGGCTCAGCCACGGGTCGCCCGCGTGGTTCGTGCGCGGCAAGAAGACGTTCGTCATGTTCCACGACGACCACCACGGCGACGGCAGGCTGGCCTTCTGGTGCCCGGCGCCGCCCGGTGCGCAGGAAGAGCTCGTGCGCACCGAGCCCGAGCGGTTCTTCCGGCCGGCGTACGTCGGGCACCGCGGGTGGCTGGGCGTGCGGCTGGACGTCGACGTCGACTGGGGCGAGATCGACCGGATCGTGCGCGAGGCCTACCGCCAGGTCGCCCCGAAGACGCTCGCGGCGCGGCTCGGCTAACCGCGCTGCGAGCGGACCCCGAGCAGCACGTCCTCCCAGGACGGCACGATCGGGTGGTTCTTCTTGGCCTTCGGCCGAGGCTGGTCGGCGTGGTCCTCTTCCGGGTCCGCCGGGACCCGGGGGATCTCGCGGGTGTCGTCGTCCGGGTCCGGCTCGGCGGCGGGCAGCTCGGCGTGGTCCTGCGGCGGCACCGAGTCCAGCGTCGGCTGGAACTCCGCGTCGCGGGCCGGGTCGAGGGCGCGGACCGTGCGCGGGGCGCGGTAGGCGTTCGGGTCGAGCAGGACCTCGGCGTTCTCGTCGAGCGCGACGACCGTGCCGCCGTGCGCCCCTGGCGAGAACGCCCAGTGCGCGCGGTTGTCCGACCGCCCGGCCTTCCACTGGAGCACGACGACCCAGCGGCCGTCGTCGCCCTTCCAGGAGTCCCAGGTGGCCTGCGAGTAGTCGTGGCCGCGGACGCCGAAGCCGTACGCGACGACCTCGCCGAGCGTCTGCACGTCGGGACCGTCTTCGCGGACCGGGTGCGCGCTCTGCGCGAGCTCGGCGGTGCGGGACCGCTCGAGGAGCACGGGGTAGGCGTACCGCTCGACGCGCTGCGCCGACACACCGGCGCCGGCGGCGACCTGCTCGACGGACTCGCCCGCTCGGATGCGCTGCTGGATCTCGCGTGGCCGCATCTGGCTCTCCAACTCGATTTCGATCTGGCCGAGGCGGGTGATGTCACCCCGCGCCGCCGCGCGCAGTCGCTCATCAGCCGGGAGCAGGAAGCGAGTACGGCTCGCCGGGTCTTCGAGCACGATGGACTTCCCGTCCTCGTGCAGCCCGACCACTCGCAGCGCCCGCATTGTTCTCGCCTCCCCGATCTTCTTCACCGTTGTGGGTGCCCACGTTAGAACGGCGCGTCGGCTTGACGTGCGAGGCGCGCCGAGTCCATGTCGAACTGCCCACTGTTCATTTCGCGACGTCCGCATCATGGGTCACCCAGGTCGGCGGCCGCCGGGTGACACGCCGGACACGGTAAGTCACGATCGAGTGGATCAGGGTCGTGAGTGAGAAACAGTGTTCCAGCCCTGTTTC
Organism: Amycolatopsis sp. NBC_01488; assembly: GCF_036227105.1. Classification (NCBI taxonomy): domain Bacteria; kingdom Bacillati; phylum Actinomycetota; class Actinomycetes; order Pseudonocardiales; family Pseudonocardiaceae; genus Amycolatopsis; species Amycolatopsis sp. NBC_01488. The sequence goes on from NZ_CP109434.1 coordinate 3,272,447, forward strand.
TCACTCACGACGGCGGCAGGCGGACCGTCACCGTGAGACCGCCACGCCGGCCCGGCTGGGCCTCCGCGTACCCGCCGTGGGCCTGGGCCACGGACCGCACGATCGACAACCCGAGCCCCGCGTTGCGCGTGTCGCCGGTCCGCTCCGAACCGACCCGGCGGAACGGCTCGAACAACGTGGGCACGGCTTCGGGCGGCACGACCGGCCCCGAGTTCCGCACCTCCAGGGCCGGATCCCCACGGACCTCGACGTACACCCAGCCGCCCGAAGCGTTGTACGTGATCGCGTTGACCAGCAGGTTCGTCACCAGCCGCTCCAGCAGCACCGGGTCGCCCGCCACCGTGCGCGGCCGCAGGCGCGTCTCCACCGTCACCCCCGCCGAAGCCGCCGAAGCGGCCGTCGCCCGGATCACCGAGGCCACCACCTCGTCCAGCCGGACCGGCGTCCGGGCCTGCAACCCCCGGTCGCTGCGGGCCAGGATCAGCAGGCCCTCGATCATCCGCTCGCTGCGCTCGTTCGTGTGCAGCAGGTGCGTGCCGAGCTTCCGCAGCTCCGGCCCCACCTCCGGGTCGGCCATCGCCACCTCGATCAGCGTCCGCTGCACCGCCAGCGGCGTCCGCAGCTCGTGGGACGCGTTCGCGACGAACCGCTTCTGGCTGTCGAACGACTCCGCGAGCCGGTCGAGCATGCCGTCGAACGTGTCCGCCAGCTCCTTCAGCTCGTCGGGCGGGCCTTCGAGGTTGATCCGCCGGTCGAGCTTGCCCGCCTCCAGCCGGCGCGCCGCCGACGTGATGTCGTGCAGGGGCCGCAGCGCGCGGCCCGCCATCAGCCAGCCGAAGAGCACGGCCAATGCCGCCGTCGCCACCAGCGCGATCGCCGAGCCGACCAGCAGCGTGGACAGCGTCGAGGAGCGGTAGTCCTCCAGCGAGCCGCTGAGCAGCCGCACCGCGACGCCTTGGGAACCCCCCACCGTCCCGGCCGGGACGCCGTAGGCCAGATCGGCCGAGCCGATCGTCGTCGAGGCGACGCGGACCGGGTCCGGCAGCGTGCTCTGCACCAGCAGGTAGTTGATGACGACCAGCACCAGCCCGGCGAGCAGGAACAGCCCCCCGTACCAGGCCGTCAGCTTCGTCCGCACGGACAGCGCCTTCACGGCGTGCCGAACCGGTAGCCGGCGCCGGGCACGGTCTCGATCACCGGCGGGTCGCCGAGCTTGCGCCGCAACGTCATGACCGCCACCCGCACCGCGTTCGTGAACGGGTCCGCGTGCTCGTCCCACGCCTTTTCCAGCAGGTCCTCGGCGCTGACCACCGCGCCCTCGGCCCGCATGAGCACCTCCAGCACGGCGAACTCCTTCGGCGAGAGCAGCAGGAACCGGCCGTCGCGGGCGGCCTGGTGGCGCGGCAGGTCGAGCACGACGCCGTCGCGCTCCAGCACCGGCGGCAACGCGGGTCGCGCGCGCCGTGACAGCGCCTGCACCCGGGCGACCAGCTCGGCGAACGCGAACGGCTTCGTCAGGTAGTCGTCGGCGCCCAGGCCCAGGCCGATGACCCGGTCGGTGACGTCGGCGGCCGCGGTCAGCATCAGCACGCGTGCCTCGCCACCCGCCCGGACCACCGCGGCGCACACGGCGTCGCCGTGCACCTTCGGCAGGTCGCGGTCCAGGACGACGACGTCGTAGCCGTGCACGCCCACCCGTTCCAGCGCCTGCTCGCCGTCGTAACAGACGTCGACGGCCATCGAAAACCGCCGCAACCCCTCGGCCACGGAGTCGGCCAGCAGCCGTTCGTCCTCCACCACCAGCACCCGCACCCGCCCAGTCTGCGCAGGGAGGCCATAAGGACCGCATAAGCGACGTCGCTTAGCGCGCCCGAATCCCCCGATCCGTAGACCTGGCTCCCATCCGGACACGAAAGGAGCGAGCCATGCGGACACGGATCGTAGTCGCGGCGCTCGGAGCGGCCTTGCTGCTCTCGGGCTGCGGCGCGAAGGCCGACGACGGGTCGAAGGTCGCGTCGATCTCGACGCCGCCGAAGTCGGGCGGCCCCACGGCCGCCGACACGAGCGGCAAGAGCGACGAGGACAAGATGCGCGACTTCGCCAAGTGCATGCGCGAGCACGGCGTCGACATGCCCGACCCCAAGCCGGCCGGTGACGGCAAGGGCATGGCGATCACGCTGGGCGGCGACGGCACGGACAAGGGGAAGATCGACGCCGCGCAGAACGCGTGCAAGCACCTCATGCCCAACGGCGGCGAGATGAAGCCGCCGAGCGCCGAGGAGCTCGACAAGATGCGCAAGGACGCCAAGTGCATGCGCGACCACGGCATCGACATGCCGGACCCCGACCCGAGCGGCAAGGGCGCGATGCGGGTCGGCGGGCCGGGCGACGACCCGAAGAAGTTCGAAGCCGCCGCGAAGGCGTGCGGGCTCGGCATGAGCATCAGCTCCGAGGCGGGCAAGTGAACGAGGTGACTCACCTGAAAGCGCGCCGCCGCGGCCGGACGCGCTGGTTCGTCGCCGCCGCGGTGATCGTCGTGGTGCTGGGCACCAGCTCCGTCGTGATCCTGACGCGGGTCTCGTCCGCGACGCCGGTGAAGGAGGCCACGCCGCCGTCGGTCGAGACCGCCGAGGTCGTCAAGACCGACCTCAGCGAGGAGGAAGAGGCCGACGGCACCCTCGGCTACGGCGACGACGAGACCGTCCAGGGCCGCAAGCCCGGCACGATCACGTCGCTGCCCGCGGCCGGCGCCACGATCACCCGCTGCAAGCCGGTGTACGGCGTGGACGCGAAACCGGTGCCGCTGTTCTACGGCACGCTGCCGTTCTACCGCGACCTCGCCGCCGGCGCGGACGACGGCGCCGACGTCAAGCAGCTGGAGGAGAACCTCAAGGCGTGCGGGTTCGGCGGCTTCGGCACGCCGGACAAGAAGTTCACCTCCGCGACGGCGGCCGCGCTGAAGAAGTGGCAGAAGTCGCTGGGGCTGGAGCAGACCGGCGCGTTCGGCCAGGGCGACGTCGTGCTCGCGGCGGGCGAGGTCCGCGTGTCGGCGCTGTCGGCCAAGCCCGGTTCGCCGGCCCAGGGCGAGATACTGAAGACGACCGGGACCGTCCGCTCGGTGCAGGTGAAGCTCGACGCGGCGAAGCAGGATCTCGCGCAGCAGGGCGCGAAGGCGTCCGTGACGATCAACGGGAAGACGACGCAGGGCACGATCACCGACGTCGGGCGGACCGCCGTCGAGGGCAAGGACGCGGCGGGGCAGGACGACGGCAAGCCCAAGATCACCGTGTCCGTCCGCCTCGACGATCCGGCGGCCGGCGGCTCGCTCGACTCGGCGCCGGCGAGCGTCCGGTTCACCAAGGACGTCCACCAGGGCGTGCTCGCGGTCCCGGTCGGCGCGCTGCTCGCGCTCGCGGAAGGCGGTTACGCGGTCGAAGTCGACGAGAACGGGCAGCGACGGCTCGTGGCCGTCCAAACCGGACTGTTCAGCGGCGGCAAGGTCGAGGTCACCGGCACCGGGCTGAGCGCGGGCATGCGGGTGGTGACGACGTCGTGACGCCCGTGCTGCGCGTGCACGACGTCACGCGCACCTACCCCGGTGGGGTCGCCGCGCTCGACGGCGTCTCGCTTGCGTTGGAGGACGGCGAAATGGTCGCGATCGTCGGGCCGTCGGGGTCCGGCAAGTCGACCCTGCTGCACCTGATGGGCACGCTCGACCGGCCGTCGTCGGGGCGCGTCGAGCTGCACGGCCACGACGTCGCCGCGCTGCCGGACCGGAAGGTCTCGGCGCTGCGCTCGCGCTGGATCGGGTTCGTGTTCCAGCAGTTCTTCCTCGACGAAGGGATGAGTGCGGTGGACAACGTGTGCACCGGCCTGCTCTACGCCGGGGTGCCGCGGCGACGGCGTCGCGCGCGGGCACTGGCGGCGCTCGACCGGGTCAAGCTCGGGCACCGGGCGTGGCACCGGCCCGGCGAGCTGTCCGGTGGGGAACGCCAGCGCGTCGCGATCGCGCGGGCCGTGGTCAACGAACCGTCGATCCTGCTGGCCGACGAGCCGACCGGCAACCTCGACACCGGCACCGGCGCGTCCGTGCTCGCGCTGCTCGGCGAGCTGTCCACCGGCGGCACCACGATCGTCGTGATCACCCACGACCGGGAGATCGCCGCGGGCATGCCGCGCCGGATCGAGCTGCTCGACGGCCGGCTGCGGCTCGACACCGGCCTGGTGGGTGCGCGATGACCTTGGTGACGTTGCCGGAACCGGCCCGGCTCAAGCCGCCGGACGTCGTCGCGCTCGGTGCCCACGGCATGCGCACGCGGCCGGTGCGCGCGGTGCTTTCCGCGCTGGGCATCGCGATCGGCGTCGCGGCGATGGTCGCGGTGCTGGCGATCCCGGCGTCCGGCGCGCAGGCCCTGCACGACCGGCTGGCCGCGCTCGGCACGAACCTGCTCACCGCCGGGCCGGGCCAGACGTTGTTCGGGGACAACGCGACCCTGCCGGACGACGCCGTCCCGATGGCCAAGCGGATCGCGCCGGTGCAGGCGGCGAGCGGGACCGGGAACACGTCGGCGAGCGTGCGGCGCAGCGACAAGATCGCGCCGGACGACACGTCCGGGCTCGCGGTGTTCGCGGCGAAGCCGGACCTGCTGGGTGTGCTCGGCGGCAAGGTACGGGCCGGGACGTTCCTGGCGGCGGGGAACCAGGACTACCCGGTGACGGTGCTCGGGTCGCAGGCCGCGGCCCGGCTCGGCATCGACCACATCGACCCGGCCCGGCCGCCGCAGGTGCTGATCGGGACGCAGTGGTTCACCGTGGTCGGCATCCTCGCGCCGATGCCGCTGGCGCCGGAGATCGAGCGGTCGGCACTGGTCGGCTGGGACGTCGCCAAGCGGCTGCTCGGGTTCGACGGTCATCCGTCCACTGTGTACGTCCGCGCGAAAGAGTCCCAAGTGGACGGTGTGCGATCGGTGCTGGGCGCGACGCTGAACCCGCAGGCGCCGAACGAGGTCGAGGTCCGCCGTCCGTCGGACGCGCTGGCCGCGCAGAAGCTGACGGACACGACGTACAGCGCGCTGTTCCTCGGCCTCGGCGGGGTCGCGCTGCTCGTCGGCGGGGTCGGCGTGGCCAACACGATGGTCATCTCGGTGCTCGAACGGCGGCGCGAGATCGGCCTGCGCCGCGCGCTCGGGGCGACGAAACGCCAGATCCGCGGGCAGTTCCTGGCCGAGTCCGTGCTGCTGTCGGGGCTGGGCGGGCTGGCGGGGGTGCTGGCCGGGGTGCTGGTGACGGCGGGCTACGCGCTCAGCCAGGGGTGGCCGGCGGTGCTGCCGTGGGCGACGCTCGCGGGTGGTGTCGGCGTCGCGGCCCTGGTGGGGGCGGTCGCGGGAGCCTACCCGGCGGTCCGGGCCGCCCGGCTGGCGCCGACCCAGGCCCTGGCCTGACCGCCGCCGCCACTTCCCGTGAAAGCGACCCGGAGCGTGCACTCCGGGCCGCTTTCGCGGGACAGTGCTAACTCCGAGCGTGCGCAGCGGGGAAGAGCGCACGGTGGAAGATCCACGGCCGCCGTCCGGCGCGTTGAATGGGCCGCGAACCCGACGAGAGGGGCGGCCGTGGTGCGGGTCGAGGCGAACCGGCGGGAGTTCCTGCGATGGCTGGCCACGGCGGGCGCGGGCCTGGCCGCCGCGGGCATCGCGCCCGCGCTGTTCGCCCAGGACGCCGCCGCGGCCGGGCTGGCCGTCGTCGTGGTGCGGGGCGCGACCCTCGTCGACGGCACCGGCGGGCCCGACCGGCCGGACTCCGCGGTCGTGCTGGTCGGCGACCGCATCGCCTGGACGGGCCCGGCCGGCGCGCTGCCGCCGCTGGCCGGCGCCCAGGTCGTCGACGGCCGTGGCCGGTACCTCATCCCCGGCCTCTGGGACATGCACACCCACGGGCTGGACTACGAGGAGATCTTCCCGCCGCTGTTCCTGGCGAACGGCGTGACCGGGATCCGCGAGATGTGGGGGTACGCGGAGAACCGGGCCACCCGCGCCAAGATCGCCCGCGGCGAGCTGCTCGGCCCGCGGGTCGTCATGGGCAGCTCGATCCTCGACGGCCCGGTCAGCCTGCTCACCCCGCCCGTCACGAAGGTCGCGACGCCCGCCGAGGGCCGCGCCGCCGTCCGGGCCGCCGCGGACCTCGGCGACGACTTCGTGAAGGTGTACTTCTACCTGCCCGCGGAGGTGTTCGTCGCGATCGCCGACGAGTGCCGGGCCCTCGGCCTGCCGTTCGGCGGCCACTGGCCGTACCGAGTGGGCCAGGTCGACGCGGCACGCGCCGGGCTCCGCAGCTTCGAGCACCTCTTCGGGCTGCCGATCGCGACGTCGAGCCGCCGCGACGAGCTCCTCGCCGTCCTGGCCGCCACGCCGTTCGACCCGGCAGCGCCACGGGACTTCTTCAACCTGGCGCGCGAGCTCGACCGGCAGGCCACCCAGGCGTACGACCCGGCCACCGCGGCCGGCCACTTCGCCGCGCTCGCCCGGCACGGCACCTGGCTGAGCCCGACGCTCGCGGTCAACCGGGTGATCTCGAGCCCCGCCGCGGCCTTCGCCCACGACGTCCGGCTCAAGTACGTCCCGCAGGACCTCCGCGACTACTGGGCCGATCGCATCACCCTGTTCGCGCCCACCACGCCCCAGCAGATCGCGCAGCAGCACGCCTACTTCGAGGCGCTGCAGAGGCTCGTCGTGGCCGCGAGCGAGGCCGGCGTCGGGCTGATCGGCGGGACGGACTGCGAAAACCCGTACGTCTACCCGGGCTTCAGCCTGCACGACGAACTGGAGCTGCTCGTCCAGGCCGGGCTCAGCCCGCGGCGGGCGCTGCGGATGGTGACCCGGGACGCGGCGGCCTACCTCGGCCGCGAGGCCACGGCCGGCACCGTCACCCCGGGCAAGGTGGCGGACCTGGTGCTGCTGGACGCGAACCCCGTCGCCGACATCCGCGCGGTCCGCCGCGTCCACACGGTCGTCACCGCGGGCCGCGTCCTCGACCGCGCCGCGCTGGACGGGCTGCTGGCCGGCGTCGAAGCGGCGGCGAACCGGCCGCCGGCGGCCGGGAACGCCAGGTCGGCGCGGTTGCCGGTGCGCGGGTGCTGCTGAGGGCCCGGTAATCTCGGCCGGTCGGAGAGCGGCTGAGTGGGGGTAAAGCGTGTCGGGCTGGTCCGGACGGAAACTGGCTTGGGTGCTCGCCCTGCTCGAGGTCGCCGCCGTCGTGCTCGTCCTCGTGCTCAAGCGGTTCGACGGCCTGGACCTCGAGGTCTACCTCGGCGGGGCCAAGGCGCTGGCCCAGCAGGGCTCGCCGTACGACGCCTGGGTGCCGACCACCCACCAGATCCTGCTGCCGTTCACCTACACGCCGTTCGCCGCGGCCGTGTTCCTGCCCGGCACGCTGCTGCCCTTCGCCGTGACGATGAAGCTGGTCAGCATCGCCTCGATCGTCGCGACCGGCGTCGTCGCGTACCTCTACGTCGCGACGCTCAACGGCTCGCTCACCGATCCCGCCGAGGTCACCGGCCGGACCGCCGCCGCACTGGTCGCCGTCGGCGCGCAGCTCGCCGGGGCCCTGCTCGAGCCGGTGCGCTCGACGCTCGGCTTCGGGCAGATCAACGCGCTGCTCATGGTCATGGTCGTGCTCGACGTCCTGCTTCCCGGCGACCGCAGGCGCACCAAGGGCCTGCTCATCGGCGTCGCCGCGGCGATCAAGCTGACGCCGGCGGTGTTCGTCGTCTACTTCCTGGTGCGCCGCGACTTCCAGTCGGCCGCGCGGGTCGTCGCCGGGTTCGTCGCGGCGGGCGCGCTGCTGTGGCTGGCGCGGCCGTCGGCGTCCTTCACCTACTGGACGAAGCTCGTCTTCGACGCGGGCCGCATCGGCGGCGTCGACTACGTCGGCAACCAGTCGCTGAAGGGCCTGGTGACGCGGCTGGGGCTGCCGGAAACCGCGGGGACCGTGGTCTGGCTGCTGGCCGCGCTCGCCGTGATGGCCCTGGTCGCGGTGGTGATCGTGCGGGCGGGCGAGCCGGTGCTCGCGCTGACCGCGTGTGCGCTCGGCGGGCTGCTCGTGTCGCCGATCTCGTGGACCCACCACTGGACCTGGTGCGTGCCGATCCTGGTACTGGCCGGCTACCACGGCGTCCGCGCCTGGCGGACCGATCGCGTGGTGGCGTGGTGGTCGGGCGCGGTCGTCGCGGCCGGGCTGGCGCTGTTCGTCTGGGGTCCGATGTGGTTCGCGCCGCGCCCGGCGTCGTCGATCGGCTGGTGGCTCGCGACGGAGTCCTACGAGCTGTTCGGCCTCGCGCTGCTGGTCCTGGCCGCGTTCGCCGCCCGGCGGCTGGGCAAAGCGAAGGCCGCGCCGAGGGAGTCCCTCGACGCGGCCCTCATGGACGTCTGATCAGCCGAGGCGCTCGACGACGTACTCGATGCTCTGCGTGAGCTTCGTGACGTCGTCCGGGTCGATGGCCGGGAACAGGCCGACGCGCAGCTGGTTGCGGCCCAGCTTGCGGTACGGCTCGGTGTCGACGATCCCGTTGGCGCGCAGCACCTTCGCCACCGCGGCGGCGTCGACCTCGTCGGCGAAGTCCACCGTGCCGACGACCTGCGAGCGCAGGTCCGGGTCCTTCACGAACGGCGTCGTGTAGCTCGTCTTCTCGGCCCACTCGTACAGCCGCGAGGACGAGTCCTTCGTGCGCGCGGTCGTCCACTCGAGGCCGCCCTGGCCGTTCATCCACTCGATCTGTTCGGCGAGCAGGAAGAGCGTCGCGACGGCCGGGGTGTTGTACGTCTGGTCCTTGCGGGAGTTGTCCAGCGCGGTGGTCAGCGACAGGAACTCCGGGATCCAGCGGTCGCCGCCGCCGAGCTCGCCGATGCGCTCGACCGCGGCCGGCGAAGCCAGCGCGATCCACAGACCGCCGTCCGCGGCGAACGACTTCTGCGGCGCGAAGTAGTAGACGTCGAAGTCCTCGGCCTTGACGGGGAGGCCACCGGCACCGGAGGTGGCGTCGATCGCGACGAGCGCGTCACCGGACCCTTCGGGACGACGGACCGGCACGGCCACGCCGGTGGACGTCTCGTTGTGCGCCCAGCCGACCAGGTCCGCGCCGGCTTCGTAGGCGATGTCCGGGGCACTGCCCGGCTCGGCCTTGACGACGATCGGGTCGGCGAGGAACGGCGCGCCCTTGGTCACGGTGGCGAACTTCGACGAGAACTCGCCGTAGGTGAAGTGCTGGGCGCGCTCGCGGACCAGGCCGAACGCGGCCGCGTCCCAGAACGCCGTGGTGCCGCCGTTGCCCAGGATCACCTCGTAGCCCTCGGGCAGGGAGAACAGCTCGGACAACCCGGCCCGGACGCGTCCGACGAGGGACTTGACCGGCTTCTGCCGGTGCGACGTGCCGAGGTAGGTGGAGCCGGACTCCGCCAGTGCGCTCAGCTGCTCGGCGCGGACCTTCGACGGTCCGCAGCCGAAGCGGCCGTCGGCCGGCTTGAGGTCTGCGGGGATGGTCAACTCAGCGTCGGTCATGTGGCCAGTCTCTCAGGTCGGGATGCGGCTGGTGATAGCGGTTCGCCAGTGTCCGCTATGTGGGACCAGGGGCGTTCCCGGCACCGGGACGCCCGCCTCCGACTCTAGGCGGCTCCGCCGACTGGCGGCTTCTGGCGGCGGGCCGTGGGGGTAAAAACACGGTTTCCCGAAGCGGCCGCCGCTGGTTGGCTCTCGGTCATGAAGACTGTGCAGCAGAGCTTCCCGGCACCGCCCGAGGCGCTGTGGAACGCGCTCCCCGCCGGGGTCGCGGCGATCGGCGGGCAGGGCCCGCGCTACGACGCGCAGCGCGGGTTCGTGTCGTTCCGGACCGGGATGAGCCTGCTGAGCTGGGGCCAGGAGATCACCGCGACGGTGGTGCCCGCGGCCGGAGGTTCGACGCTCACGGTCATGACGAACCTGAAGTTCGGCCTGTTCGACTGGGGCGAGGGCAAGCGCATCGCCACCCGCTTCGCCGCCGCTGTCGCCTTCTCGGCCGGCACTGCCGCGCTGGCTTAGGGCCCCGCTCGCCGCCCTGGGGGTGTGAGCGGGGCCCCGCACGTCAGCGCCAGCCTTCGACGCCGCCCGGCACCGGCGCGGCCGGGTCGTACGGCGTGCGGGTGAAGACGAACGTCGCGAGGTCGAGGTGCGTGGCGACGCCGTCGGCGTCCCGGCCCACTTCGAGCGTCTCGCCGGCGTAGTAGCCGTCGAGGCCGACGTAGGTGTCGCGGCCGGTGGCGCGGAAGCGCGAACTGCGCCCGGCGCCGTCGGCCGGGGCCAGCAGGAGCAGGCCGTCACCCTGGATGCGCAGGTGGTACGGCGTCGGCCCCCAGTGCCAGAGGCCGGTGAGGGCGAGCAGCGCGGGGTCGACGGCCGACGGCTGCCACTCGGCGGGCAGGCGCGGCTCCCGCTCGTCGGTCATCGTGATGAGGTCCAGGCAGAGCTGGGTGATGCCGACGCCGGACGTCGAGTTCGTGAGCACGAGCGCGCCGGTCTGCGCGGCCGGGTCGACCAGCGTGACGGCGAGGAAGCCGGGCATCGAGCCGGTGTGCCCGGCGAGCCGCCGGCCCTGGTAGCGCACGAGCATCAGGCCGAGGCCGAAGCCGGTCGTCCAGACGTCGGTGTCGTCGACGGTGACCATGGTCCGCATCTGCTCGATGGTCTCCGGCGCGAGCACGCCGCCGTCGTGGCCGCCGAGGAACGCCGTCCAGCGGGCGAGGTCGGCGGCGGTGGACCACAGCTGCCCGGCCGGGGCCATCGCGCCGGCGTCCGGGCTCGGCTCGGGCAGGAGGACGTCGGCGAAGGGGTGCACGGCGAAGCCCTGGGCGTGCGCGCCGACGGGGTGTGGGGTGGTGCGCGTCATCCCGAGCGGGCCGAGGACCTCTTCGTCGAGCACGGACAGCCAGTCCTTGCCGCGGTGGCGCGAGACGAGCTCGCCGAGCACGCCGTAGCCGACGTTCGAGTAGTGGAACCGCGCGCCCGGCCGGTGCTTGGTGGCGCCTTCGGCGAGGCTTCCGACGAGCGCGTCCCAGTCGGCGCCGGGGGTGCGCTCCCACCAGAGACCGGGGGACTCGGAGGTCAGGCCGGAGGTGTGGGAGAGCAGCTGGGCGACGGTCGCGGCGCCGAAGGGCGTGCCCGGGACGTGCTTCTCGAGCGGGTCGTTGAGGTCCAGCAGGCCTTCGTCGCGCAGGCGCATGACGGCGGTGGCGACGAGGGTCTTGGTGATCGAGCCCAGCCGGTACTGGGTGTCGGTGCCGGGCTGCCGGTCGCCGACGCGTCCCCGGCCGCCGGACCAGACGAGCTCCCCGTCCCGCACGACGGCGGCGACGAGCGAGGGAGCCCGGCAGGCGGCCTGCTCGTGGGCGATCCGGCGGAGCAGGGCGTGTTCGGTCGACTCAAGCATGGACGCATTCTGCCGCGCGACGGCGATCGAGGCAGGTCCCGGGCCACGGCCGTGGTGACGGCAGCGGCATCACGCGTGAGTGAAGGGGCATCACGCGTGATGGGGAGGGCATCGGGTGTGATTGAACGGGGCATCGACGCGATGCCCCTCGGATCACGCGTGATGCCTGCTGGATCACGGGTGATGCCTGCTGGATCACGGGTGATGCCCCTCGGGTCACGGGTGATGCCCGAGGCGGTTGGTCAGCCGAGGAGGTTCCTCGCCATCGCCGTCGTCACCGCGGCTGTCCGATCGGAGACGCCCAGCTTGCCGAACACGCGCAGCAGGTGGGTCTTCACCGTTGCCTCGCTGATGTGCAGCGCGCGGCCGATGTCGGCGTTCGTGCCGCCCTTCGCCACCAGCCGGAGCACCTCCACCTCGCGGGCCGACAGCGACTGCGGCTCCGGGTTGCGCACCCGGTTGACGAGCTTGCCCGCCACCGACGGCGCCAGCACCGTCTCGCCACGTGACGCCGCGCGGATCGCGTTCGCCAGCTCCGTGCGCGACGCGTCCTTCAGCAGGTATCCCGACGCGCCCGCCTCGACGGCGCGCAGGATGTCGGCGTCCGTCTCGTACGTCGTCAGCACGACGATCCGGCGGCCCGGCTGCTCGCGCAGGATCCGCTTCGTCGCGCCGACGCCGTCCAGCCCCGGCATCCGCAGGTCCATCAGGACGACGTCCGGCAAGGCGACGCGGTCGAGTGCGACAGCTTCGTCGCCGGAGCCCGCTTCGCCGACCACCGTCAGATCCGGCTCGGCTTCGAGCATGCCGCGCAGGCCTTCGCGGACGACGGGGTGGTCGTCGACGAGCATGATGCGGATCAAGCCGGCACCTCCAGGGTGAGTTCGGTGCCGCTCGGGCCGCTCCGGACGCTCAGTGTGCCACCCACCTGCTCGGCCCGGGACCGCATGCCGCGCAAGCCGAAACCGCTGACGCCGTCCGGGTCGAAGCCGACGCCGTCGTCTCGGACGAACAGCCGGACCGCATCGTCCACAAGGGACAGCCGCACCGACACCGACGACGCCGCCGCGTGGCGCCGGACGTTGTTCAGCGCCTCCTGCGCGCCGCGCAGCAGGACCACTTCGCCCGCCATGCCGATCGCCGGGAGCGCACCGTCCACTTCGTACTCGACCGACACGCCCGTCTCGTCGGCGAGCCGGCCGGCCTGGCGCCGGACGGCGTCCACGAGGGACCCCGACGCCAGATCCGCCGGCGCCAGCGCGGCGACCATCGTGCGGGCCTCGGCGAGGTTCTCCCGCGCCGTCCGGGCGGCCAGTTCGACGTGCCGCCGCGCTGCCGCCAGGTCGGTGTCCAGTTCGGACTCGATGGCCTCGGTGAGCGTGACGATGCTGGTGAAGCCCTGGGCCAGCGTGTCGTGGATCTCGCGCGCGAGCCGCTCGCGCTCGGCCGCCGTGCCCGCCTCGCGGGAGAGCCGAGCGACTTCGGCCTGGCTCTCCTCGAGCCGGTCGATCAGCTCCGCCCGCGCCCGGCTCTCCTCGATGACGTGCAGGATGAACTTGCCGGACAGGATCCCGAACACGACGAGGATCGCGGTCATCGGCAGCAGGATGTGCAGCGCCGGACCCCGCAGCCCGTCGGCGGCGATCGACGACAGCGGGCTCAGCAGGATCACCAGCGTGGTGAGCACCGCGGCCGGGCGGAACTCGAGCGTCGAGAACAGCAGCGGGCACACCATGAACAGGATGAAGCTGGACGTCGTGTTGGCGAACATCGCGACCGCGACCAGCGCCACGACGAGCACCGCCAGCAGCCACCGCTGCCGGAGGTGCCCGTCGTCGCGCACCACCCGCCGCCCCCACAGCAGGTAGGTCAGCGCGAGCGCGGTGAGGGCCCCGACCGCGACGAGGGTGCGCACCGGATCGGTCTCGTCCAGCAGCACCAACGTCGTCGTGGCCAGGTACGCCACCGCGAAGAGGATCTCCCAGAGCCAGTTGAACCGGTCCCAGGCGTCCTTCACTTCGCGTCGGTCCACCGGAAGCTCAGCCGCGCCAGCACCGCGCCCGCCACGCACCAGATCCCCAGCACCAGCGCCACCCGCGGAAGCTCCCATGACCCGGCCATCTCCATCCTCACGGCGCCGTCCGGCAGGAACACCGATCGGAATCCCTGGCAGATCCACTTCAGCGGGAAGAACGACGCGATGTCCACCATAACTTTCGGCAGGTGCGTGATCGGCGAGACGAACACGCCGGAGATGAACTGCAGCACCAGGTAGAGCATCTGGACGACCGCGACGGCACCGTTCTGCGACTTCGCCAGCGAGCTGATCGCGATGCCGAGCAGCGTGCACGAGACGATGCCGAGCGCGAACACCCACAGCAGCGTCAGCCACTTCGCCGGGTCGGACGGCAGCTTCAGCCCGAACAGCAGCGTCGCGACCGCGACCATCAGCACGGTCTGCGCCAGGCTGGACACCGCGACCAGCACCATCTTGCCGATGAAGTAGGACGCCGACGGCATCGGCGTGCCGCGAAGGCGTTTGAGCGCCCCGGTTTCCCGGTCGCCCGCGACGCCGGTCGCGATGCTGTTGAACGAGGTCGAGACGATGCCGGAGCCGATCATCCCGGCTGCCAGCAGCTGCCCGGACGTGACACCCGCCAAGGCCGTCGGACCGTCCAGGATGGACCCGAGCAGGATCATCAGTACCGCGGGCAGGGAGAAGGTGAAGACCACCTGTTCCTTGTGCCGGAAGAACTGCCGCAGCTCGGTGCCGCCGCGAGCGAGGCCGAGTGACAGTGGGCCCGGGAGGGCGAGCATGGTCGCTTTTCGGGGGTTCCGGGTGGCGGAGCCCCCGGCCTGGGGCGAAGCCCCGGATCTCGCAGTGGTCATGCCTTGTCTCCGATCAGGTCCAGGTAGATCTCCTCCAGGCTCGGCCTGGTCACGGTCAGCCCGCCGAGCTCCCTACCCCCAGCAGAGAGCTCGGTGACGAGCTTGGTCGGGTACGCGGTGCGTTCGACGTGCTCGCCGCGCTCGTCGAACCACCGCACGGTGGCCTCGGCGGCGGCGCGGCCACCGAGGTTCTGCGGCGTGTCCTGCGCGACGATCTCGCCACGAGCGATCACCGCGACGCGGTCGGCGAGCGCCTCGGCTTCGTCGAGGTAGTGGGTGGTGAGGAGGATGGTGGTGCCCTCGGCGGCGAGGTCGCTGATCAGCTTCCAGAACTGCCGCCGCGCCTCGGGGTCGAAGCCGGTGGTCGGCTCGTCGAGGAAGAGCAGTTCGGGCCGGCCGATGATGCCGAGCGCGACGTCGACGCGGCGCCGCTGCCCGCCCGACAGTGACTTGATCCGCGCCTTGGCCTTCTCGGTGAGCCCCACCTTCTCGATGACCTCGTCGGGGTCGCGCGGGTCGGGGTAGTACTTCGCGAAGTGCTGCACGGTCTCGGCGACGCTCAGCTCGGCGGCGTCGTTGGCGGTCTGCAGGACGATCCCGATCCGCGACCGCCAGGCGCGGCCGGCCTTGCCGGGGTCCTCGCCGAGCACGGTGACCTCGCCGCCGCTCCGCTGGCGGTGGCCTTCGAGGATCTCGACGGTCGTGGTCTTCCCCGCGCCGTTCGGGCCGAGCAGGGAGAAGACCTCGCCCGGGGCGATGTCCAGGTCGAGCCCGGCCACCGCGAGGTGACCGGGGTACTGCTTGCGCAGGCCGCGCACGCTCACTGCTGTGGTCATGGCTCACAGCCTGCTCGCTCGCGGCCCCGATGAGGAGCAACGCTCAGCTGAATCCGGGTGTCCACCGTTCGATGGACAGAGTCGTCAGCCGGGCCCCGGCTTGGTTTCCCGTGGAACCACGAAAACGCTGTCATACCAGCAAAAACCCGCCGAATGCATGAACGTCGGCCGGCCGCCAGCCGCCGCGTGGGTGAACACACTGTTGACATCCTGTCTAACATGACAGAATGTCTCACAAGTGGGTGACCGCCAGCGACGGTGTCCGCCTCTCGGTCCACATCGACGGCCGGGAAGACGGGCCCACGGTCGTGCTCGTGCACGGCTACCCCGACAACAGCTCGATGTGGGCCGGCGTGGCCGCCGAGCTGGCGCCGGACCACCGCGTCGTCACCTACGACGTCCGCGGGGCCGGACAGTCGGCCAAGCCGTCGGGACGCGCGTCCTACCGGCTGGACCAGCTGGCCGACGACCTCCGAGCCGTCGTCGACGAGGTGAAGCCGCACGGCAGGGTCCACCTCCTCGCCCACGACTGGGGCTCCATCCAGGCCTGGCACGCCGTCACCGGCGACGGCCTGCGCGGCCGGATCGCGTCCTACACGTCGATCTCCGGCCCGAGCCTCGACCACGCCGGCGCGTGGTTCCGCGCCCAGGTCACCCGCCCGACGCCGAAGCGGCTCAAGAACGCGCTGAGCCAGTTCCTGCACTCGTGGTACATCCTCGCGTTCCAGCTCCCGCTGATCCCGGACCTGCTGTGGCGCACCGGCTTGCTGGGCAAGCAGATCCAGCGCATGGAGCCCGACGCGGCGCCACCGGAGAAGTCCGACGGCATCAACGGCCTCGAGCTGTACCGCGCCAACATGTTCACCCGGCTGTCCCGGCCCGCGCCGCGGGCGGCCGACGTCCCGGTGCAGGTCCTCGCCCCGACCAGCGACGCCTACGTCACCGCGCCGCTGCAGACCGAGGTCGCGCGCTGGGTGCCCGACCTGCGGATCCGCCGGATCGTCGGGACGCACTGGGTGACCCGCGCCAAGCCGAAGGTGGTCGCTCGGGCCGCCGCCGAGCTGATCGAGCACGTCGAAACCGGCGCCGAGAGCCGGGGCCTGCGCCGGGCGCGCGTGGGGACCAGCCGGTTCGCGCACAAGCTGGTCGTCGTCACCGGTGCCGGCAGCGGCATCGGGCGCGCCACCGCGCTCGCCTTCGCCGCGGAGGGCGCCGACGTCGTCATCACCGACATCGACCAGGCCGCGGCCGCCGAAACCCGGAAGCTCCTCGGCGACCACGGGGTCGCCGAGTACACAGTGGACTCCAGTGACGGCGCCGCCGTGCACCGCTTCGCCGAAGACGTCCGCGAGAACCACGGCGTCCCGGACATCGTGGTCAACAACGCCGGGATCGGGATGTCCGGCCCGTTCCTCGACACGTCCGTCGAGGACTGGGAACGCGTCATCGACGTCAACCTCTGGGGCGTGATCCACGGCTGCCGCGCGTTCGCGCCGATGCTCGCCGAACGCGCCGAGGGCGGCCAGATCGTCAACCTCGCCTCGGCGGCCGCCTACCTGCCGTCGAAGATCCTCACCGCCTACGCGACGACGAAGTCCGCCGTGCTGACGTTGAGCATCTGCTTGCGCGCCGAGCTGGCCGAGCACCACATCGGCGTCACCGCGGTGTGCCCGGGGATCGTCAAGACCAACATCACCACCACCACGCGCTTCGTCGGAGTGTCCGAAGAGGAGCAACGGCGGCGGCAGCGAGAGAGCTCGAAGCTGTACGCACGACGCGGTTTCGGCCCCGAAGGCGTCGCGAAGGACATCCTGCGAGCCGTGGAGAAGGACACCGCGATCGCACCGTCCACTCCGGAAGCCAAGGTCGCGCTGGTCCTTTCGCGACTGACGCCCGGACTCCTGCGCCAGGCGGCGAAACTGGACCTGACGCCGTGAGCAGGCCGCGGCGGATGTCGCCGCAGGCCCGCCGCGACGACCTGATCCGCGCCGCGCTCGACCTGTTCGGCTCCCGTGCGCCGGAACTGGTCACCGTGGACGACATCGTCGCGCGCGCCGAGGTGTCGCGGCCGTTGTTCTACCGGTACTTCTCCAGCCTGCGCGAGCTGCAGGTCGAGGCGCTGCGCACGGTCACCGTCGGGCTCATCGACGGCCTGGCCGGGCTCGAGGAGGGGCCGCCCGAAACCCGGCTCCGGGCCGCCGTCCGGGGCCTGATCGACGTCGCCGACCACTACCGCGCGGGCTACATCGCGGTGCTGCGCAGCGGTTCGGTGATCGCGACGTCCGAAACGGACGCGGCGATCGACGAGGTCCGCAACCGGGCGGTGGCCCTGATCCTGGACGCGCTGGGCGTCGAAGATCCGTCGCCGCTGCTCTCGCTCACCCTGCGCTGCTGGACCGCGGTCGTCGAAGGCGCGTTGCTGAGCTGGCTGCAGGAGCGCACGGTCCCGCGCGAATCCCTGGACACCTGGCTGGTGGACCAGCTCACGGCGATGCTCGGCGCCACCGCCGCACACGAGCAGACCGGCACTTTCGCGTGAAAGTGCCGGTCTGCTCGTGGGTCAGTGCTTGGTGACCAGTTCCCAGCCCTCGACCTCTTCCGGGGTCCGCGGGGCCGGGCCGATGTACTTGGCCGACGGCCGCACCAGGCGTCCGGTGCGCTTCTGCTCCAGGATGTGCGCGGCCCAGCCGGCGGTGCGCGCCGAGCTGAACATCGCCGGCATCATGTGCGGCGGGACCTGGGCGAAGTCGAGGATGACCGCGGCCCAGAACTCGACGTTCGTCTCGATCGGGTGGTCCGGGCGCCGCTCGCGCAGCTCCTTCAGCGCGGCCTGCTCCAGCGCGGCGGCCGCCTCGAAGCGGGACGCGCCGAGCTCCTGGCAGGTGCGGCGCAGCACGCGCGCCCGGGGGTCCTCGGCCCGGTAGACGCGGTGGCCGAAGCCCATCAGGCGTTCCTTGCGGTCGAGGATGCCCTTGACCAGGCCCGCCGGATCGCCGGAGCGCTCGACCTCTTCGATCATCGGCAGCACGCGCGCCGGGGCGCCGCCGTGCAGCGGGCCCGACATCGCGCCGATGGCGCCGGACATGGCCGCCGCCACGTCGGCGCCGGTGGAGGCGATGACGCGGGCGGTGAAGGTCGACGCGTTGAGGCCGTGCTCGGCGGCCGACACCCAGTAGGCGTCCAGCGCCTTGACGTGCGCCGGGTCGGGCTCGCCGCGCCAGCGGATCAGGAAGCGCTCGGTGATCGAGTGGGCCTCGTCGACGCGGGTCTGCGGGACAGCGGGCTGGCCGATGCCACGCGCCGACTGCGCGACGTACGACAGCGCCATCACCGAGGCGCGGGCCAGCTGCTCACGGGCCTCTTCGTCGGTGATGTCGAGCAGCGGGCGGTAGCCCCAGATCGGCGCGAGCATGGCCAGCGCGGCCTGGACGTCCACCCGGACGTCGCCGGTGTGGACCGGCAGCGGGAACGGCTCGGCGGGCGGGAGGCCGTGGCCGAACCGGCCGTCCACGAGGAGGCCCCACACGTCACCGAAGGTCACCTTGCCGGCGAGGTCCTCGATGTCGACGCCGCGGTAGCGCAGCGCACCGCCGTCCCGGTCGGGTTCGGCGATCTCGGTGTGGAAGGCGACGACGCCCTCCAGACCCGGTCGGAAGCCGTCGTCGGGTTGGCCGGACGGCTGTGGCTTGCTGATCGTGGAGGTAGTCACTGTTTCGCGAAACCTTTCGGTGCGCTTTCTTCCCCGGCTGGTCGCGCTGACGGGATACGCACGGAAAGCGCGCACCATCGCACGGATGGATAGACCTTGCTCCCTCGATCGCCGGGGGGCAATCGAAAGATGCGGTGGTTTCGGTCACGATTACGAGAACGATTCAGTCACCGAAGCCGCGCGGCCGGAGAATTTCCGCCACGCAGTGTGACGAAACCCAGGTTAAAGGTATGTTTCCGAACCAGGCGGAGCGCCGGTCCGGGTGATAGACCTGAGCGATGCACCTCAGCCCGCAGGAGCGCGACAAGCTGCTCGTCCACGTGGCGGCCGACGTCGCGCGGAAGCGGCTGGACCGCGGCGTCCGGCTGAACTACCCCGAGGCCGTCGCGCTGATCACCGACCACGTCCTCGAAGGAGCCCGCGACGGCCGCACGGTCAGCGAGCTGGTGGCCAGCGGCCGGACCGTGCTCTCGCGGGCGCAGGTCCTCGACGGCGTGCCCGAAATGGTGGACTCGGTGCAGGTCGAGGCCACCTTCCCGGACGGCACCAAGCTCGTCACCGTGCACGACCCGATCGTGTGACGCACCGCCACGTGAGAGAGGAGCCGGATGCGTCCAGGCGAGATCATCCCCGGCGACGAGCCGGTCGAGCTGAACCCGGGCCGCGAGCGCGTCCGGCTGCTCGTGCGCAACCTCGGCGACCGGCCGGTGCAGGTCGGCTCGCACTACCACTTCGCCGCGGTGAACCCCGGCCTCGAATTCGACCGTGACGCCGCCCGCGGCCACCGCCTTGACGTCCCGGCCGGCACGTCGGTGCGCTTCGAACCCGGTGTCGAACGCGAAGTCGATCTTGTTCCGCTCGCCGGCGCGCGCCGGGTTCCGGGGCTCCGGTCCGAATTCTCGGGAGAGTTCTGAATGCCGCAGATCGACCGCGAGCGCTACGCCGAACTGTTCGGCCCGACCACCGGCGACCGGATCCGGCTCGCCGACACCGACCTGCTGATCGAGGTCACCGAGGACCGTTCGATGGGGCCCGGCGGCAGCGGTGACGAAGTGCTCTTCGGCGGCGGCAAGGTCATCCGCGAGTCGATGGGCCAGGGGATGGCGACGCGCGCGGAGGGCGCGCCCGACCTGATCATCACCGGCGCTGTCATCCTCGACCACTGGGGCGTCGTCAAGGCCGACGTCGGCGTGCGCGACGGCCGGATCGTCGGCATCGGCAAGGCGGGCAACCCGGACACGATGGACGGCGTCGACCCGGCGCTGGTGATCGGCCCGTCGACGGAGGTACTGGCCGGCAACGGCAAGATCCTCACCGCCGGCGGCATCGACTGCCACGTCCACTTCATCTGCCCGCAGCTCGTCGACACCGCGCTGGCGGCGGGACTGACCACTTTGGTCGGTGGCGGCACCGGTCCCAACGAAGGCACGAAAGCCACCACCGTCACGCCGGGCGCGTGGAACCTCGGCCGGATGCTGTCCGCCATGGACGGTTACCCGGTCAACGTCCTGTTGCTGGGCAAGGGGAACACCGTCCGGCACGAAGCGCTGCGCGAGCAGCTGGCGGCGGGCGCCGGCGGCTTCAAGCTCCACGAGGACTGGGGTACCACCCCTGCTGCGATCGACGCCTGCCTGACCGTGGCCGACGAGTCCGGCGTCCAGGTCGCGATCCACACGGACACGCTCAACGAAGCGGGCTTCCTGGAGTCCACTGTGGACGCCATCGGCGGCCGTTCGATCAACGCGTACCACACCGAAGGCGCCGGTGGCGGGCACGCCCCGGACATCATCGAGGTCGTCTCGCTGCCGAACATCCTGCCGTCCTCGACCAACCCGACCCGGCCGCACACGGCGAACACCCTCGACGAGCACCTCGACATGCTGGTGGTCTGCCACCACCTCAACCCGTCGGTGCCCGAGGACCTCGCCTTCGCCGAGAGCCGGATCCGGCCGTCGACGATCGCCGCCGAGGACGTCCTGCACGACCTGGGTGCCATTTCGATGATGAGCTCGGACTCGCAGGCGATGGGCCGGATCGGCGAGGTGATCATCCGGACCTGGCAGACGGCGCACGTGATGAAACGCCGCCGCGGCGTCCTGCCCGGCGACGGTGCGGCCGACAACCTGCGTGCGCGTCGCTACGTCGCCAAGTACACGATCAACCCGGCCATCGCGCACGGCATGGAGACCGAGATCGGCTCGGTCGAGGTCGGCAAGCTCGCCGACCTGGTGCTGTGGGAGCCGAAGTTCTTCGGCGTCCGGCCGCACGTGGTCCTGAAGGGCGGCTTCCCGGCGTGGGCGGCGATGGGCGACGCCAACGCGTCCATCCCGACGCCACAGCCGGTCGTGGCGCGCCCGATGTTCGGTGCGAACATCGGCGCCGCGCTGAGCCTGCACTTCGTCGCACCGTCCGCATTGGACAGTGGGCTGCGTGAGACGTTCGGCATCACGCGCCCGCTGGTCGCCGTGTCGAACACCCGCGCGCGGACCAAGGCGGACATGGTGCTCAACGACGCGACGCCGGACGTCCGCGTCGAGCCGGACAGCTTCGCGGTGCACGTCGACGGCGAGCTGATCGAGCCGCAGCCGGTGACCGAACTGCCGATGGCCCAACGGTACTTCCTGTTCTGATGGACCTTTCGGCGCTGATCCTCGCGGACTCCCGCTTCCCCGGCGGCGGGCACGTCCACAGTGGCGGGATGGAGGAAGTCGTATCCCGGCGGCTGGTGACGTCCGTCCGTGATCTGCCGGAGTTCCTTTCCGGGCGGTTGCGGACGGCGGGCTTCCTGGCGGCTGTTTTCGCGGCTGCCTCGGCACATGCGGCCCTCGCCAGCGGGAATTGGTCCCTCTTGGACAGTGAGCTGGATGCGCGCACTCCGTCGCTCGCGCAGCGTGAGGCGTCCCGGGCTCAGGGGCGCGGTACCGCTCGGGCCGGCCGGATCGCTTGGCCGTCTCCCGTTTTGGACGCGTTGCTGACCGAAACCCCGCGTCCCCACCACCCGATCGTGCTGGGCGCTTTGGTCGGCGTCGCCGGCGGCTCACCGTACGACGCCGCGATGGCGGTCGCGTACCTGGCGGTGAGCGGTCCGGCGAGCGCGGTCGTGCGGCTGCTGGGTCTGGATCCCTTCGCTGTCAACGCCGTTGTCGCGCGCCTGGACCTCGCTTCGGTTTGTTCGGAAGCGGCGGCCGTGGCGGGCGACGATCCGGCGTCATTGCCTTCGCCGGGTTCGCCGGCGTTGGATCTGTTCGCCGAGGCGCACGCCCGGCACCACCAGGAAGAGGTGCGTCTCTTTGCCAGCTGAAGGTCACGGACACGGTCACTTCCACGAGGTCAACTTCGACCCGACGGCCGCCGAACCCGACCACTACGACCCGGCGCCGACGGCCGGCCGCGCGTACCGGATCGGCATCGGCGGCCCGGTGGGTTCGGGCAAGACGGCGCTGACCGCTGCCCTGTGCCGCGCCCTGGGCGACGAGGTCGACCTCGCCGTCGTCACGAACGACATCTACACGACCGAGGACGCGGACTTCCTGCGTCGCGCGGGGGTGCTGGACCCGGCCCGGATCGAGGCGGTGCAGACGGGCGCGTGCCCGCACACCGCGATCCGCGACGACATCACCGCGAACCTGGACGCGGTCGAGCGCCTGGAGGAGAAGTTCCCGGGGCTGGACCTGGTGATCATCGAAAGCGGCGGCGACAACCTGACGGCGGTGTTCAGCCGCGGGCTGGCCGACAGCCAGATCTTCGTGGTGGACGTGGCGGGTGGCGACAAGGTGCCGCGCAAGGGCGGCCCCGGCGTCACGACGGCGGACCTGCTGGTGATCAACAAGATCGACCTCGCGCACCTGGTGGGCGCGGACATGGCCGTGATGACGTCGGACGCGCACCGGATGCGGGGCGAGCTGCCGGTCATCACCCAGTCCCTTGTGGACACTCCGGAGGCACCCGACGTCGCGGCCTGGGTCCGTTCCCTGCTGTGAAGGCCCACGCCCGCTTGACGGCGTGCTTCGACGGCACGCGCACGGTGCTGCGCGAGCTGCGCTCGATGGCGCCGTTGACGTTGTTCCCCCGCCGCGGTCGCGGTTCGACGGCCGTGGTGCACCTGGTCAACTCGGCGACCACGCCCCTGGGTGGCGACGACCTGCTGCTTTCCGTCCACGTCGGCCCCGGCGCGTCCCTGCGCCTTTCCGGCGTGGCGGCGACGCTCGCGCTGCCCGGCCTGCACGGCGAGGGTTCGCTGTCCACGGTTTC
Source organism: Amycolatopsis sp. NBC_01488 (assembly GCF_036227105.1). Classification (NCBI taxonomy): domain Bacteria; kingdom Bacillati; phylum Actinomycetota; class Actinomycetes; order Pseudonocardiales; family Pseudonocardiaceae; genus Amycolatopsis; species Amycolatopsis sp. NBC_01488. Next base: position 3,295,581 of record NZ_CP109434.1, read on the forward strand.
GGTGGTGGTCGAGGCGGGCGGCTCGTTGGAGTACCTGCCGGAGCCGACGGTCATCACGTCCCGCGCCCAGCACACGGCGGTGTTCCGCGCGTCCCTGGCGACGGACGCGTACCTGCACACGCGGGAGGTGCTGGTGCTGGGCCGGATTGGCGAACGCCCCGGCTCGCTCACGACGTCGTCGCAGGTCACCCGGGGTTCGGTGCCGGTCCTGCGGCAGACGCTGACGATCGGTGATTCCACTTTGGACGGAAGCTTGGCGGTGCTCGCGGGCCGCCGGGTGCTGGCGACGGACCTGGTGGTGGGCGGCCCGGATCTCCCGGCGGCCTCGGGCGAGTGGTGGTCGCGCACGCCCCTCGCCGCGGGGGGCACCCTGACGACTTCCGTCGCGGCGGACGCGGTCACGGCGTTGAAGGGGCTGGCGGAGAGCTGACCCCGCTCGCCGGAGAAGACCCCCTGCGCCTTCTCCGGCGAACAACCATTGGTAATTGCGATTTTCACAAAGTAGTCATCCGGGTAGGATCTGGCATCCCTCGGAAGGAGGAGCGAACCGGTGGCTCGCACGTACGGCGGCGTCGCGCCCGAGCAGCGCCGCGCCGACCGCCGGCAGCGGCTGCTCGTGGCCGGCCTCGAGCTGTTCACCTCCACCGGTTTCCGGCACACGAAGATCACCGAGGTGTGTGCCCGCGCCGGCGTGTCGACGCGCAACTTCTACGAGGAGTTCAGCGGCAAGGAGGACGTGCTCCGCACCCTCCACGACCAGATCAACAGCCTGGCGCTCGCGCACGTGACCGCGGAGCTCGACAAGGTCGCCGACGCCGACGCGCTCACCCGCATCTCGACGCTGCTGGACGTCTTCATCGCGACGGTCACCGCGGATCCCCGGATGCCGCGCCTCACCTACGTCGAAGCGGTCGGCGTCAGCGCCGAACTGGAGGCGCAGCACCAGGTGTGGGTCGATCGCTGGGCGAACTTCATCGCCGCCGAGGCGAGCCGCGCCGCGGAGCACGGCGTCTTGCCGGTGCGGGACTACCGGCTGACGGCGATCGCCCTGGTCGGCGCGGGTACCGGGCTGCTGCGCGAATGGCAGGCGCACGACCCGCCACTGCCGGTCGAAGAGGTGGGCGCCGAATTCCGCGCGATGATGCTGGCGGCCATCACGCGACCGGAAAAGATCTTGGAACTGCCCGGCAACCCCGGCGGCCCTTCCGGCGTGGAAGAGTCGAGCCGGGCGGGGGCACAGGGGGGAGCCCGGCGAACGTGAGGGCCTCCTCGCCGTCAGCGGACGCCGTCGAGGAGGCCCTCACGGACCTCATCCCTGCCGCGGCGTCGGCAGACCCAGCGAAACCGGGCCGGTCGTCTGGCACATGTCGTGGCAGCTGTTGTCGAGCGTGCAGCACAGCGAGCAGATCGGGCCGTCCTGCTTCGCGCAGTCGGCGACGTCCGGCAGCTCGTACGGGTCGCCGCAGACCGAGCAGGTGTGCGTCGCCCGCAGGTCGGCCTCCGGGGTGAGGACGGTGTTCTCCCGTGCCAGGTAGTACTTCCCGCGGGTCGCGACGGCGAGCGTCGGGACCAGTGCCACGGCGATGACCAGCGCGAGCAGCGGGCTGAACGCCGCCAGGAACGGACCGAACGCGCCGAAGTAGGCCACGATCGACACCGCCGACGCGACGACCATCGAGCCGAACCCGACCGGGTTGATCTTGTGCAGGTAGGCCCGCTTGAACTCGATGTGGCGCGGCGAGAGCCCGAGCGGCTTCGCGATCACCAGATCGGCGCACACCGCGCCGATCCACGCGATCGCGACGTTCGAGTAGAAGCCCAGGATCTTGTTGAGGAAGCCGAACGCGCCGAACTCCATCAGCGCGAGCGCGATCCCGCAGTTCACCAGCACGTACCAGACGCGGCCGGGGTGCTTGTGCAGCACGCGGGAGAAGAAGTTCGCGAACGACAACGACCCCGAGTACGCGTTCGTCGTGTTGATCTTGATCTGCGAGACGACGACGAACAGCGCGGCGAATGTCAGCGCCACCGGGCCGAGCGCGGGCTTCACCGCTTCGAGGTACGGCGCGATCGGTTCGAGCGCGTGCGTCTTCCCGACGACGCCGAGCGCGAGGAACGCCAGCAGCGCGCCCCCGATCTGCTTCGCAGCGCCCAGGATCACCCAGCCGGGTCCGGCGGCGAGCACCGCGGCCCACCACGACCGCTTGTTCTCCGCCGTCTTCTCGGGCATGAACCGCAGGTAGTCGGCCTGCTCGCCGATCTGCCCGATCAGCGACAGCGCGACGCCCATGCCGAGGCCGAACCCGATCGCGGAGAACCCGGAGCCGGCGCCCTCGGTACCGCCGAAGTGCGCGAACTCGGCGAACTTGCCGGGCTCGCGGACCAGCACGACGACGAACGGCAGCACCAGGCCGGCGATCCACAGCGGCTGCGTCCAGGTCTGCATCTTCGCCACCGCGCCCATGCCGTAGAGCGCGAACGGCAGCACGATCAGCGTCGCCAGCAGGTAGCCGATCGGCAGCGGGATGCCGAGGGCCAGCTGGAAGGCCTGGCCCATGATCGAGCCTTCGAGCGAGAAGAAGATGACGGTGAAGCTCGCGTACACGAGCGACGTCAGCGTCGACCCGAAGTAGCCGAAGCCGGCTCCGCGGGTCAGCAGGTCCATGTCCACTCCGGACTTCGCGCAAGCGGCCGCGATGGGCACGCCGGTCACGAAGATGACGACGGCCGCGGCGAGGATCGCGAGGACCCCGGACGTGAAGCCGTAGGAGAGGACGATGCTGGCCCCGATCGCGAAGTCGGCGAGGTAGGCGATGCCGCCCAGCGCCGTCGTCGCGACCACGAACGGTGACCATTTCCGGAACGAATGGGCGGCGAAGCGCAGTGAGTAGTCCTCGCGGTTTTCGTTCGCCGCGAGCGGGGCGTACCGGCGTTTCGGGGGAGCGGTTTCTTCCGCGTTGGACAGGGTGTCGGTCATGCCTGCCTCCGGGTGGTGGGGAACGCGCCGAAGGTAGAGCCGAGCTGTATCGATCCTGGTCCGGCGGGTAACGCACGGGTTACGGCTTGTTGTCCTGCGGTTACGGCCCGGGGTGGCGGGTGTCACCGTTCAGTGGGTTCCGCCGCAGCTCGGAAGGCCCTAACGTGCCTAGAGCCGAAGTCGACTGATGCCCCGACCGGGCGTGGAGGTTTGGCGATGATGCCGGAGATCGAAGATCAGGTGGAAGACGCCGTGGTTCGCCTGCCCGGAATGCGCGTGGCGTACGACGGTGCCGCGTTCGACGAATCCGCGCTGGCGGCCACCTGGACCGATCAGCTGCAGGGCTGGCTGAACCAGGCCGTCGCCGCCGGGATCGCCGAACCGAACGCGATGGTGCTGGCGACAGCGGACGCGGAAGGCAGGCCGTCGTCCCGCACGGTGCTGTGCAAGGGCCTCGACGAGCGCGGCGTGGTGTTCTACACGAACTACACGTCGGCGAAGAGCCACGACCTGACCGCGACGAGGTACGCGTCGGTGACGTTCCCCTGGTACGCGCTGCACCGCCAGGTCCACGTCCGCGGCGAGGTCGAGAAGGTCGGCGTCAAGGAGACGGCGGAGTACTGGGCCCAGCGTCCCCGCGGTTCCCAGCTGGGTGCGTGGGCATCGCCGCAGTCGCGGGTGGTCGACGGGCGCCGCGCTTTGGACAACGCCTTGAACGGCATCGAGCGCCGGTTCGCGGACGTCGAGCAGATCCCCGCCCCGCCGCACTGGGGTGGGTGGCGGATCCGGCCTGACCTGGTCGAGTTCTGGCAGGGGCGGGAGGACCGGATGCACGACCGGCTGCGGTTCGTGCGCAATGACGACGGCTGGAACATCGAGCGCGTGGCACCCTGAGTCCGGCTTCGTGCACAGCCCGGCCGTGATGTGGACAACCACGTCACGGCCGCGGCTTTTCCGGCTTTCTGTCGGGCGGTGCCGATACGCTGGAAGCGGGGCCGCCCCCCAGGGAGGGCGGGGGCTGCCGGGCGACGGAAATCACGCGACCCGAGATAGTTAGCCGAGCTAAACTCGTCGGTTGTGACCTCTGAGCCCGAGACCTTGCCGCCTCGTTCGAGGGGCGTTCGCAAGCTCCTCGGCCGGATCATCGTCGACACCCGGCCGCTCAAGATTCCGGCTTTCCGGCGGCTCTGGCTGTCCACTGTGGTCACCGCCGTCGGCACGCAGCTGACCGCCGTCGCCGTGCCGAAGCAGGTCTTCGACCTCACCGGGTCCTCCGCCTACGTCGGCCTCACCGGGCTCGTCGCGCTCGTGCCGCTGCTGATCTTCGGGCTCTGGGGCGGCGCCGTCGCCGATGCCGTGGATCGGCGGAAGCTGCTCATCGTCACCAACGTGCTCGTCGCGATCACCTCCGCGCTGCTCTGGCTGCAGGCGTTCCTGAACTTCGGCTCGGTGTGGCTCGTCCTCGCCCTGCTGGCCGTCAACCAGGCCCTCTTCGCGATCAACATGCCGACGCGCGGCGCCGTCGTCGCCCGGCTCGTGCCCGGCGAGCTGCTGCCGTCGGCGAACGCGCTGAGCTCGACGATGTCGACCTTCGGCGCCGTCTTCGGCCCGCTGCTCGCCGGCGCGCTCATCCCGGTCCTCGGCCTCTCGACGCTCTACCTGATTGACGTCGTCGCCCTCACGATCACGCTCCTCGCCGTCTGGCGGCTGCCGGCGCTCCCGCCGCTCAACGGCCCCTCGCGGCGCGCCGGCGTCAGCGACGTCGTCGACGGCTTCAAGTACCTCGCGACGAAGAAGGTGCTGCTGGCCTCGTTCGTCGCCGACATCATCGCGATGGTCTTCGGCATGCCGCGGGCGCTGATCCCGGAGATGGCCGAGCGGACGTTCGGCGACCCGCCCGGCGGCGGCCCCGCGCTCGGCTGGCTCTACGCCGCCCTGCCCGCGGGCGCCATGCTGATCGGCCTGTTCTCCGGCTGGCTGACGCGCATCCACCGCCAGGGCGTCGCGGTCGTCGTGGCGATCTGCGCGTGGGGTGCGGCGGTCGCGGCGTTCGGGCTCGCGCACTCGCTGTGGCTCGCCGTCGTCTTCATGGCGCTGGCCGGTGCCGCCGACATGGTCAGCGCGGTCTACCGGATGGCGATCCTGCAGGTCGCGACCACCGACGAGATGCGCGGCCGCCTCCAGGGCGTGTTCACGGTCGTGGTCGCCGGCGGGCCGCGGATCGCCGACCTCGTCCACGGCTGGGGCGCGGCCGCGTTCGGCACGGCGGCCGCGGCGAGCGTCGGTGGCCTGCTGGTGATCGTGTCGGTGTGCGCGTCGATGTTCCTGCTCCCGGCGTTCTGGCGGTACCGGGCGCCGACCGCTTAGGCCGTTCGGACTATCGTGCCGGACATGCGTACCCTCGCCGTCGTTTTGGTCGCTTTCGCCGCGTTGACTGCCTGTTCTTCGGGTGACAAGCCGTCGTCGTCCGCACCCAAGCCGAGTTCGAGCGCGAACCCCGCCGCGGCGGCGGCCCTCGACCCGTGCGCGCTGCTGCCGGCGGACGCCGTCTCGAAGGCACTGGCCCTCGACAACCTCAAGGCCGTCCCGGGCCCGTCCCGCGACACCTCGGCCAACGGCGGCAAGTCCCGCAGCTGCGAGTACCAGCTCGACGGCAAGGCGGCCGGCGCGCTGGCGGTGACCCGCTACGAGGGCCGCCAGGGCAAGCCGGCGGAGATGGTCGCGTCGATCAAGAAGGGCAAGCCGGGCGCGACGGACGTCCAGGGCTTCCCGGACGGCGCGGTCTTCTACGTCGACGAGCAGAAGACGGCGACGCTGGCGTCGGCCGAGCTGGTGTCGGGCACGCCGGTCCTGGTCAACTACACCGGCCCGGCGAAGATGACCGCCGAGCAGATGGCCCCGCTGGTCAAGAAGGCCCTCGACGCGAGCTGATCGCTCACCGGCGCAGGGCCGCCAGTTCCACCGGGCTGTGCGCCGAGAACACCTTGACCTCGTCCTGGTGCGCCCGCGCCAGCTCGTGCAGCCGCTCCAGGTTGTGCAGCCGGGCCTTGCGGTCGGTCTGGACGAGGTTCTGGAACGCCGTCATGCCGGGCGGGCAGTGCGGCGCGACCGGGTCCAGCTGGCCGTGGAAGAAGTACGCGTCGCCCGCGTGCAGGAGCCAGCCGTCGCCCGTGTCGACCGCGACACCCGTGTGGCCGCGCGTGTGACCCGTGAGCGGGACCAGCAGGATCTCCTCCGGCAGGCCCTTCAACGACCGGACGGCCGCGAAGCCGAACCACGGCTCGCCCAGCTCGTCGTAGGTGGTCCACAGGGGACGGTGCGCAAATTGCACAGCCCGATAGCGGTTCTTCTCGGCCGCGTTCGACGGCGAGGTCGCCGCCCGGTGCTCCTCGGAACGGACGTGCACGACGGCGTTCGGGAAGTCGGCCAGCCCGCCAGCGTGGTCGACGTCGAGGTGCGTCGCGACGACGTGCCGGACGTCCGCCGGGTCGAGGCCGAGCGCCTTGATCTGCGCGACGGCCGTCTCGGCGGCCTCGGGCCGGGCGCCGACCATCGCCAGGAACGGACGGCCCAGCCACTCGCCGGGGCGGGCCACGCCCTGGCTGCCGAACCCGGTGTCGACCAGCACCAGGCTGTCGCCGGTCTCGATCAGCAGGCAGTGCGCGACCAGCTCCGCGCGCCGCAGCAGGCCGGGCTCGCCGTCGAGCAGCCTGCCGCCCGCGGGTCGCATCGATCCGCAGTTCAGGTGGTGCACCTTCATACCCTGCTCCTGGAGCTCAGCCGGAGGAACTCGGTCTCGTCGTGCGCGGCGAAGACGGTCACCTCGTCGCCGTGCTCCTGGACAAGCTGGCGCAGGCGGCGGTGATTGTCCAGCCGGGCACCCTTGACCGTCTCCATGCGGCCCTCGAACCACTTCAGGCCGGGCGGGCAGTGCGGGGTGGCGTCGACCTGCCCGTGGAAGAAGTACGAGTCGCCGGCGTTGAGCAGCCAGCCGTTCCCGGTGTCGACGGCGACCCCGGCGTGGCCGCGCGTGTGCCCGGAGAGCGGGACGAGCAGGATCTCGGGCGGCAGGCCGTCGAGCTGCCGGACGGCGCCGAAGCCGAACCACGGCTCTCCGCTGTCCGCATAGGACGTCCACTGTGGACCGTGCGCGAACTGGATCCGGCGGTAGCGGCCGCGTTCGGCGGCGTCCCGCGGTTCGGTGAACGCGCGCAGCTCTTCGGCGTAGACGTGCACGCGCGCCCACGGGAAGTCGATGAGCCCCCCGGCGTGGTCGAGGTCGAGGTGGGTCAGCACGATGTCGCGGACGTCCGCGGGGTCGAAGCCGAGCGCGCGGATCTGGGCGATCGCGGTCTGCGCCGGGTCTTCGACCGGGTTGGACTGGCGGACGAAACCCGCGCCCAGCCAGGCGTTCCGGTCGACGGCGGCGGGCGTGCCCATGCCGGTCTCGACGAGCACGAGGCCGGTGCCGGTCTCGAGCAGCAGGCAGTGGCAGACCATGGTGGCGCGCCGGAACAGGCCCGGCCGTCCGTCGACCAGGCCGCCGCCGAGCGGGCGCATGGTGCCGCAGTTCAGGTGGTGGACGCGCATCAGGACAGCTCCCGGTCGAGGGTGGCGTGCAGGTGGGTGGCGACGGCCCGCAGCGGCGCGAGGTCGCGTCGGGTGCGGGCCAGCAGCAGCCCGCCTTCGATCGCGGCGAGCACGACGGTGGCCAGCTCGTCGGCGCGCTCGGCGGAAAGCTGTTGTCCCGCAAGGTAGTTTCGCAGGAGGTCGTGCCACGACGCGTAGCCGTCGGCGCAGGCCTCGCGGATCGGCTCGCTTTCCGCAGCGGCGTCGAGCGCGACCGTCGCGAGTGGACACCCGCGCTGGAAGTCCGATTCGGAGAGGAAGACCGCCAGTGCTTCGACGGCCCACTCGATCGCGGTCGGCGCGTCGGGCGCGTCCCGCAGGACCCCTTCGAGCATCGCGCCGGTGCGTTCGCTCGAGAGCCGGACGGCTTCGGCGGCGAGTTGCTCCTTGCCGCCGGGGAAGTGGAAGTAGAGCGACCCCTTCGGCGCGCCCCCGGCCGTGGTCAGCTGGGTGAGGCCGGTGGCGTGGTAGCCCTGGGTCTGGAACAGGTCGGCGGCGGTGTCGAGCATCCGCTGCCGCGTGTCGGTGCGACGGACCATGGTGCCGACTGTAGCTCAAACTATGACGACCGGTCTAGTGACTTTGCTTCTCGGTAAGGTCGTCGCATGGGCAACCCCACCGGTCAGCAGTTCGAGATCACCCGCGGCAACGCGCGCGCCGTCGTCACCGAGATCGGCGCGGGGCTGCGCGCGTTCGAGGTCGGCGGAGTGCCGTACGTCGAGGAATTCCCCGAAGACGCGAAGCCGCCGAAGGGCGCTGGGCAGGTGCTGCTGCCCTGGCCGAACCGGACCAAGGGCGGCCAGTGGACGTTCCAGGGTGAGAAGCAGCAGCTCGAGATCACCGAGGAGGCGCGCGGCAACGCCATCCACGGCCTGACCCGCCACCTCGAGTGGGAGCTGCTGGAGCACGCCGAGTCGTCGATCACGCTGGCTGTCGACGTCGAGGTGCAGCCGGGCTGGCCGGTGCCGCTGCGGGCGACCGTGACGTACGAGCTGGCGCCGCGCGAACTGACCGTCACCCACGAGATCCGCAACGAGGGCGAGCAGCCGATCGGCGTCGGCGTCGGCACGCACCCGTACTTCCGGATCGGCGACGTCCCGACCGACGAGCTGACCCTCACGCTGCCGGCGAGCCGCGTCCGGCCGTCCCGCCCCGACGAGCAGATGCCCTACGCCGAGGAGCAGGACGTCGAAGGCACGGACTACGACTTTCGCGGCGGGCGGCTCCTGGCCGGCGTCGACCTGGACACCGCGTTCGGCGGGCTCGCCGCGGCCGAAGACGGCCGGCACCACATCGTCCTGTCCCACGAGGAGCAGCAACTCGTCGTCTGGACCGGCCCGGACTTCCGCTGGGCGCAGGTGTTCACGCCGGACGACCTGGTCGGCCGCGGCCGGGCCGTCGCGATCGAGCCGATGACGTGCCCCGCCGACGCGCTCAACACCGGCACCGACCTGATCGAGCTGGAGCCGGCGGCGTCGTGGTCGGGCAGCTGGGGCATCCGGGTCCGGTGAAGCGGCTGGGCGTCGCCGACGCGGGCGAAGTGCTGACGCTGCAACGCGCGGCGTACGTCACCGAGGCCCGCGCGCACGACGACTGGGACCTGCCGCCGCTGCTGGAAACCCTCGAGGAGACGCGGGCGGCGCTCGCGGGTCTGTCGTGGGGGATCCGCGAGTCGGGGCGGCTGGTCGCGTCGGTGCGGCTGACGGTGACCGGCGAGGTCGGCGTGATCGGCCGGCTGGTCGTCGCGCCCGACCGGCAGGGGTTCGGCCTCGGCGGCGGCCTGCTGCGGGCGGCGGAGGCCGCGGCGCCGTCGCAGGTGACGGTGTTTCGGCTGTTCACGGGGTCGAAGAGCGTCGGCCCGCTGCACCTGTACGCCAAGCACGGCTACCGCGAGACCCATCGGACACCGGAGAACAACCACGAGCTGGTGCACTTCGAGAAGGCCCGCGTGCGGGCGCTCAGGTGAGTTCGTTAGCGTGGCGAACTATGGCGAAGGCAATTGTCGGGGGCCATGTCGTCCCCATCGACGGTGATCCCATCGAAGGCGGCACGGTCCTGATCGACGACGGGAAGATCGTCGCGGTCGGCACCGAGGCCGACGTCGACATCCCGGAGGACGCCGAACTGGTCGACGCGGCCGGCACCTGGGTGCTGCCCGGCTTCATCGACGCCCACGCCCACCTCGGCGTCCACGAGGACGGCGAAGGCTGGGCCGGCAACGACACGAACGAGATGACCGACCCGAACGGCGCCCGCTTCCGCGCCATCGACGGCATCGACCCGTACGAGCCCGGCTTCGACGACGCGCTGGCCGGCGGCGTCACGAGCGTCGTGATCAAGCCCGGGTCGGGCAACCCGATCGGCGGCCAGACGATCGGTGTCAAGACGTGGGGCCGCAGCATCCTCGACATGGTCTTCGCGGAGCACGTCAGCGTGAAGAGCGCGCTCGGCGAGAACCCGAAGCGCGTGTACGGCGACAAGAAGCAGACGCCGTCGACCCGCCTGGGTGTCGCGGCGATCCTGCGCGAGGCGTTCACCAAGGCGCGCAACTACCAGGCGAAGCGCGCGCACGCGGAGTCCGAGGGCAAGCCGCACGAGGTCGACCTGACGCTGGAGACGCTGTCGAAGGTCCTCGACGGCGAGCTGTACTGGGACCAGCACGTCCACCGCGCGGACGACATCGTGACGGCGCTGCGGCTGGCCGACGAGTTCGGCTACAAGCTGGTGATCAACCACGGCACCGAGGGCCACCTGATCGCGGACCTGCTCGCTGCGCGCGACGTGCCGGTGATCCTGGGCCCGCTGTTCACCACGAAGTCCAAGGTGGAGCTGCGCAACCGCACGCTGCGTTCGGCGGGCATCCTGGCCCGCGCGGGCGTGCGGATCGCGATCACCACGGACCACCCGGTGATCCCGATCAACTTCCTGGTCTACCAGGCGGCCTTGGCGGTGAAGGACGGCCTCGACCCGGTGACGGCGCTGCGGTCGCTGACGGTGAACCCGGCGTCGATGCTGGGTCTGGACGGGCAGATCGGCTCGTTGAAGCCGGGCCTGGACGCGGACGTCGTGCTGTGGTCGGGTGATCCACTCGATGTGATGAACCGGGCGCTGCGCGTGTTCATCCGGGGCGACGAGGTGTATCACTTCGACGAGTCTCTGGGCGAAGGCGTGTCGAAGGACCGCCGGTACCGCGAGACCCGCTGAGTTTCGGACGGCACGCCGGTTACCGGGCGGTTCCGGCGTGCCGTCCGATTGTCACGCCCGCTTGAAGGGCGTGTAGATCTGGACGTCGCCGTCCTGGTCGCGGGCTTCGTACACCGGCAGCGGCGGGATCTCCACCGGGAGGTCGTAGCGCACTACCTCGCCGGTCAGCGCGAAGGTCGCGCCGTGGCACGGGCAGACCAGCTGCCGTTCGGGGTCCGCCAGGCGCAGGCGGCAGCCCAGGTGGGTGCACGTCGAGGACACGGCCTGCAGGCCCTCCGGAGTCCGCTGGACGAAGCCGGTCACGGTGTCCAGCTCGAACTCGCGCAGGCCGCCGTCCGGGACGTCCTTGCTCGCCGCCACCGTCCGCCACTCGCCGCCCGGTTCCTGCTGCTGCGGGGTGGTCGTGGCCGGGCCGCGGACCAGGCGGTCGATTCCGACGCCCGCCGCGAGGGAGGCGGCGGCGATCCCGGCCGTCCGGACCACGCGGCGCCGGCCCAGTGGCGTGGCGGACGGGGGCGTGGCGGACGGGGGCGTGGCGGACGGCGGCGTGCGCCCGGCCGCCAGTTCGCGGCCGAGGCGGGCGACGAAGTCCTCGTCCGGCAGCGCGTCGGCCGCGCCGAGCCGGGCCGCCTGCAACTCGATGGCCGCGCGCATCTGGGCGACCTGCTCGTCGTCCGGCCGGAACGGTTCGGGCGTGCGCTGCCCGAGGAGGCTGTCGGCGAAGCGGTCCACGTCGTTCATGCCTGCTCCTCGATCCGTGCCGCTGCTTGGGCGGCGAGCCGCAGGGCCCGGTGCTGGATCACCTTGACGTTGGCCAGGCTGACTCCCAGCTCTTCGGCGGCGTCTTGCAGCGAGTAGGACTCCAGGAATCGTAGTTGCAGGACCTTCCGCGCGCGCTCGGGCAATTCGGCGAGTATCGCGGCGACCCGCCGGTCCGTCGCCAGAATCGCCGAACCGTTCGTCGTCCGGTGGCTGCTGTCGGGTATTTCCGTCGTTTCGTCGAGACCGATCGTGGTGATCTCGCGCCCGAACAAGCGCCGCCAGTGCGCGGCGAGCACGGTGCGCGCGGTCGCCAGCAGGTAGGCGCGGACCTCCGCCGCGTTCGCGCTCGCGCGCAACGGTTTCAACACGGCGAGGAAGACTTCGCCGGTGAGATCCTCGGCGTCCGCGGGGTTTCCCACCTTTTTCAGCATCAGCCGGTAAACCCAGACGACATTCTCTCGGTAAACGGTTTCCCAGTCCGGTTCGGACTTCCCCTCCATCGGGACTCCACATCGCTGGTTCCGATGTTCCGACGATACCCGGCGAACCCGCCGGCCGCGAGGACGCGGGTGATGTAACCCGGGTGCATACCTTTCGGCGAGGGGCCACCTTGATTTCTCCTCCGCGCCCCTGCCGGCGAGCGCGGGGACTGCCCGTTTCATGCGAGGAGCAATCATGATGAGCAAGCGCAAGGCCGCGACCGCGGTGGCCGCGGCATTGACGCTGGGGGCGACCGCCGCGTTGTCCGGCGGAGCCGAAGCCGTTACGCAGCAGGGAGGCGGTTTTACCGACCGGGGCGACATCCGCTTTCTGCCGCAGCCACTGAAAGATCGCCTGGCGTTGCTGGCCGGCCGGCCGTCGACCTTTCCGCCGATGACCGCGTTTTCCGAAGCGCCGACACCGAGTCGGTTATTCCAGTACTACCTGCTGGACACCAAGAATTTCCAACCGAATGTGTTCACGACGACCATTCCGGGGATCAACGACGGGGTCGCGCCGACGGCCACCGGGCCGAACCACGACCTGCCCACGCTGGGCGGGCTGCGGGTGGTCGTCGAGCCCAAGCCCGGGCTGCCGACCGATCCGAACGACCCCGGTTCGTTCGTCGACATGTTCACCGACATCTCGGGGCTGTTCGTCATCAACAACGAGTCTGGCTGGTACGAGGGCTGGCTGATCCACGACGTGACGGTGCCGGACGTCGCCGCGCCGCGCACCGACGGGCACGCCGCCTTCGGCACGATCACCGCCGCGGACGCCGCGGCGCTGGCGAAGACGGGGGACCACCACAACAAACCGGGTGCGGTCTTCACCACCGACGGCAAGGCGCCACGCGAACCGTCCGCGAACGACCACTGGCCGGACAAGGTGTCCAACCTCGTGCCGATCCAGCTGTCGCTGGGCGCCTACAACGCCGCGCAGCAGAGCGACCTCCACTCGTACTGGGAGCTCAACCAGTACACGAACTGGGTGCCGCCCGCGTACGAGCTGCCGTTCACCGGTGGGATGCCCGGCACGTTCGAGAAGGGCAAGATCGGCGCGCTGTCGTCGATCGTGCCCGGCTCGGGTCCCGCGGGCGTGAAGAACAAGCCGCAGGTCGACGGCGACAACCCGAACATCCCGCGTGACCCGGACCGGCTGCTCAACACGAGCCCGGAAGACCCGGACCGCCCGATGCCGAACAACGACGACCACAAGGAGAAACGGCTCCGGTTCGTCCCGAGCGGCCTGGGCAACGAAGTGATGCTGGACGTCTACCTGCGGACCGCGTCCTTCGAGCCGTACGAGCACAACCTGAGCCAGCGGATCTTCGACGCCTACGCGGCCGAGGTCGCGCGGGTCGACGGCAACCGCGACGGCATCGTCGACGCCGTCGAGGCGGACCTCGAGGGCACGTCCGACGGCGGCCAGTCCAACGACCGGCTGTTCCTGCCCGCGACCGCGTACAACCGCGTCGCGGTGACCCGGGAGATCAACGACGGCCTGCTTTCGCCCCGTTTCGCGCCCAGCCAGCGCGCGTGGGTGCTGAGCGGCGACATCGCCCGGGTGAGCCCGGCCGTGCCGGCGTCGATACCGCAGGACGGCGACAACCGCTAGCCCGACCGGACCGAGGGGGCACGGGTGCGGCCGGCTCACCGCCGGCCGCACCCGTGCGGGACAGGAAGGGAGGTGGACGATGCGCGTCTGGGAAACGAGTTTCAGGCCTTCTTCAGCTCACGGGCGATGACGAGCCGCTGGATCTGGTTCGTGCCCTCGAAGATCTGCGGCACCTTCGCCTCGCGCATGTAGCGCTCCACCGGGAAGTCACGCGTGTACCCGGCCCCGCCGAGGACCTGGACCGCGTCCGTGGTCACCTTCATCGCGCCGTCGGTCGCGACCAGCTTCGCGATCGACGCCTGCCGCTGGAACGGCAGCCCGCGGTCACGCCGTCGGGCTGCCTCCAGGTAGCAAGCCCGGGAAGACTCGACGATCGCCGCCATGTCGGCCAGGAGGAACTCGATGCCCTGGAAGTCGATGATCGGGCGCCCGAACTGCGAGCGTCCCTTCGCGTACGCCACCGCCTCGTCCAAAGCCGCCTGTGCGAGGCCCACCGCGCACGCCGCGATCCCCAGCCGCCCGGAATTCAGCGACGACAGCGCGATCCGCATGCCCGCTCCCGCGGGGCCCACCAGCCGCGAAGCCGGGACGCGGGCGCCGTCGAAGATCAGCTGGGCCGTCGGGGAGCCCGTCAGGCCCATCTTGCGTTCGCGCGGTGCCGCGGAGAGGCCGTCGGTCGGAGAGGGGACCAGCAGGCACGAGATCTCGTCCGCGCCTGTGCGGACCATCGTCGTGTAGAAGTCCGCCACGCCCGCGTGCGTGATCCACGCCTTCGTGCCGTCGACGACGTAGTCCGAACCGTCGAGACGCGCACGTGTCGACAAAGCGGCCGCGTCCGAGCCCGCCTGCGTCTCCGAGAGCGCGTACGCCCCCAAGAGCGAGCCTTCCAGCATGTCCGGCAGCCACTCGTCGCGTTGTTCGTCGGTGCCGTACTCCGAAAGCGCGTAGCAGGACATCGTGTGCACCGACAGGCCGACGCCGACCGTCATCCACGCCGTCGCGATCTCCTCCAGGACCTGCAGGTACACCTCGTACGGCACCTCGCCGCCGCCCCAGCGCTCGGCGTACGGCAGGCCCAGCAGGCCGGACTTGCCCAGCAGGCGGAACTGCTCGCGCGGGAACTGCTCGGCCTCCTCCGCCGCCGCCGCACGCGGGGCCAGCTCGTCGCGGGCGATCTCGCGAGCCAGCGCGACCAGAGCTTCGGCGTCCGAATCCGGCAGCAGGCGTTCGGCGGGCATCGTCGTCCTCCAAACACATGTCTTGCGGGGGTTCCGGGTGGCGGAGCCCCCGGCCCGGGACGGAGTCCCGGATATGACAGTACTGAAAACAGTACTGTGGGCTCTTCGAGAGTACAGTATCGAGCGACTGGGGTGTCCGGAAGACGTAGGAGATAGTGAGCCGATGCGCCCCGAACCACGCCGACGGCCGACCGCCCGCCAGCGCGCCTTGCTGGTCGACCTCGAGGCGCTCTTCCTCGCCGAAGGCTTCGCGGACTTCACCCTCGACGACCTCGCCGGCCGCCTTCGCTGCTCGAAGTCGACGCTCTACGCGCTCGCGCCCAGCAAGGAGCAGCTCGCCGTCAAGGTCGTCACCCACTTCTTTCGCGGGGCCGGCGAGCGGATCGAGGAGCGCGTCGCCGGGATCGACGACGCCCGCAAGCTCATCGGGGAGTACCTGGCCGGCGTCTCCGAGCACCTGAACCGGGCGTCGCCCGCGTTCATGCGAGACCTCGCCGAGTTCGGGCCGGCCCGCGAGGCCTACCAGGTCAACAGCAGGTTCGCCGCCCAGCGGCTCCGGCAGTTCATCGACCGGGGTGTCGCCGAGGGCGTCTTCCGCGACGTCCACGCCCGGCTCGTCGCCGAGATGACCAGCCTGATCATCGAGGGCATCCAGACCGGCGTGCTCGGCCAGCGGACCGACGTCTCCGACGCCGAAGCGTTCACCGCTCTGGGTGAACTCCTGCTCGGTGGCCTGAACAAATAGCGGACAGGATTTGTCAGCCGGAACTCGATTAAACTCCCGGCGTGATCGTCGTAGGCGGAGAAGCTCTGGTCGACCTGGTTCCCGGCGACCCTCTGGATTCCACTGTGGACGGTGGGCTGCGCGCGCTGCTCCCGCGGCTCGGCGGCGGTCCGTACAACGTCGCGCTGGCGGCCGGGCGCCTCGGCGTGCCGGCGGCGTTCCTCTCGCGCGTGTCCACCGACCGCTTCGGCGACGCGATGGTCGAGCGCCTGCACGCTTCCGACGTCGACACGTCGTTGCTGCAGCGCGGCGACGAACCGACGACGCTCGCCGTCGTCGCGCTCGACGCGAAGGGCGCCGCGCGCTACACGTTCTACGTCGAGGGCACCGCGGACCGGCTCGTCGCGGACCCGGGACCGCTGCCGGAGAACGTGACCGCGCTCTCACTGGGCACCCTCGGGATGGTCCTCGAGCCCGGCGCGTCGGCGTACGAAGCCATGCTGCGGCGCGAGGCCGCGCGCGGCGTGCTGACCGTCCTCGACCCGAACATCCGCGAGGCGCTGATCACCGACCCCGCCGCCTACCGCGCCCGGTTCACCTCCTGGCTGCCGGACGTTCGCCTGCTGAAGATCTCCGACGACGACGCCGCGTGGCTCACCGAAGGCGCCGACCCGGTCGCCGCCGCGAAGACGTGGATCGAGTCCGGTGTGGACGCCGTGGTGCTCACCCGGGGCGCCGACGGCGTCGCGGTGATCACCGCCGCAGGTGAGCTGGCCCACGTGCCGTCGCGGAAGGTCGCCGTGGTGGACACGATCGGTGCCGGCGACACCGTCCAGGGCGCGCTGCTGGCCTGGCTGCACACCCGCGAGGTCGCCGACCTGGCCTCCCTCGACGCCGGCGCGTGGCGCGAGGCGCTGGCGTTCGCGGCGAAAGCGGCGTCGATCACCGTTTCGCGGAGCGGGGCCGAGCCGCCGACGTCCGCCGAGATGGCGTCCGCCGTGTGAACCTGGTCCCAAAGGGGCACCCAGGAGCAACGCCACCGCTGCGCGAACACACGTTTCTCGACTAACGTTGTGGGGCATTCTTCATACCCCAGCGGGGCGGTGTGCAGCGAGGCGCCAGTGTTTCCTCGCGTGAACACGTGGCTACCTGTGGAACCCGCAGGCGCCGCCGACCCGTGCCGAAACGTGAGAGGGACTTGCATGTCCGACGCGACGACTGCGGGGCAGTCCGGCGGCGAAACCGCGAAGCTGACCCTGCCGAGTGGCGAGCACGAGTTCAAGATCGTCCACCCGGTCGAGGGCGCGCCCGGGATCGAACTGGGGAAGCTGCTGGCGCAGACGGGGTACATCACCTACGACCCCGGGTTCGTCAACACCGGCGCCGCGTCGTCCGCCATCGCCTACATCGACGGTGACGCCGGGATCCTCCGCTACCGGGGTTACCCGATCGAGCAGCTGGCCGAGAAGTCGACCTTCGTCGAGGTCTCCTACCTGCTGATCTACGGCGAGCTGCCGACCGAGGCCCAGCTGGCCGACTTCACCGAGAAGATCCAGCGCCACACGCTGCTGCACGAGGACCTCAAGGCGTTCTTCAGCGGCTTCCCGCGGGACGCGCACCCGATGCCGGTCCTGTCCAGCGCGGTGTCGGCGCTGTCGACCTTCTACCAGGACTCGCTCGACCCGTTCGACGAGCCGAACGTCGAGCTCTCGACCATCCGCCTGCTCGCCAAGGTCCCGACCCTGGCCGCGTACGCGTACAAGAAGTCCGTCGGCCAGCCGCTGCTGTACCCGGACAACTCGCTCGGCCTGGTCGAGAACTTCCTGCGAATGACCTTCGGTTTCCCGGCCGAGCCGTACGACGTCGACCCGGACGTCGTGAAGGCGCTCGACCTGCTGTTCATCCTGCACGCCGACCACGAGCAGAACTGCTCGACCTCGACCGTGCGCCTGGTCGGCTCGTCCGAGGCGAACCTGTTCGCGTCGATCTCGGCCGGCATCAACGCGCTGTTCGGCCCGCTGCACGGCGGCGCGAACGCCGCGGTGCTCGACATGCTCGAGGGCATCAAGAACGACGGCGGCGACGTCGCCAAGTTCGTCGAGCGGGTGAAGAACAAGGAAAAGGGCGTGAAGCTGATGGGCTTCGGGCACCGGGTCTACAAGAACTACGACCCGCGCGCGAAGATCATCAAGAACACCGCCGACGAGATCCTCGGCAAGCTGAAGGGCGGCGACCAGCTGCTCGACATCGCCAAGAAGCTCGAAGAGACCGCGCTTTCCGACGACTACTTCGTTTCGCGCAAGCTGTACCCGAACGTGGACTTCTACACCGGCCTGATCTACCGGGCGCTGGGCTTCCCGACGAAGTTCTTCACGGTGCTGTTCGCGCTGGGCCGGTTGCCGGGCTGGATCGCGCACTGGCGCGAGATGATCAACGACCCGGCCACCAAGATCGGCCGTCCGCGGCAGATCTACACCGGCCACGCTTCGCGGGACTACACCCCGATGTCGGAGCGCTAACGGCTCACCCTGGTCGGCGCCCCGTCGTGCATCCGCACGGCGGGGCGCTTATCGTTGGGCGGCGTGACCAAGGAAGCACCCGTCGTCCTGTGGTTTCGTCGCGACCTGCGGCTCGGCGACCACGCTGCGCTGCTCGAGGCGTCGAAGCACAGCAAGCACGTGCTCGCGCTGTACGTCCTCGACGAGGTGCTGCTGAAGCCGGGCGGTGCCGTCCGCGAAGCCTTCCTGTACGGGTGCCTCGAGAAGCTGGACGAGCAGCTCGGCGGACGGCTGATGCTGGTGCGCGGCGAACCGGCGGTCGAAGTCGTTCGCGCCGCCCGGAAGATCGGCGCGGCCGCCGTGCACGTCAGCGCCGACGCCGGCCCGTACGGCCGCCGCCGCGATGCCGAGGTCGCGAAAGCGTTGGCGGAGAACAACATCAACTGGGTCGAGACTGGTTCGCCGTACGCCGTGACGCCCGGGCGCGTCACCAAGCCGGGCGGCGATCCCTACCGCGTCTTCACGCCGTTCCACCGGGCGTGGACCGCGCATGGCCGCCCGTCACCCGCGGACACTGGACCGTCCCTTGTGGACTGGTTGGAACCGCCGACGTCGCTGAAGATCCCCAAGCCCCCCAAGGTTTCCGCGACGCTGCCCGAGCCGGGCGAGCGGGCCGCGCTGGACGTCTGGCACGCGTTCCTCGGCGAGGGCATCGAAACCTACGATTCCGATCGCGACCGCCCGGACCGCGAAGGCACGACGAGGCTTTCGCCGTACCTGCGCTGGGGCTGCGTCCACCCGCGGACGCTGCTGGCCGACCTCGCGGGCGACGACCGCGCCGGCGCGAAGTCGTTGCGCAGCGAGATCTGCTGGCGCGAGTTCCACGCCGACGTCCTGTGGCACCGCCCGGAAACCGCGCGGGAGAACTACGACAAGCGGTTCGACGCCATGAAGCACGACGACGACCCCGAGGCCTTCGAGCGGTGGTGTGAGGGCCGCACCGGCTACCCGATCGTCGACGCGGGGATGCGGCAGCTGCTGGCCGAGGGCTGGATGCACAACCGCGTGCGGATGGTCGTCGCGAGCTTCCTGGTGAAGGACCTGCACCTCCCGTGGTGGCGCGGCGCACGGCACTTCATGAAGCACCTCGTCGACGGCGACCTGGCGTCGAACCAGCTGAACTGGCAGTGGGTCGCGGGCTGCGGCACGGACGCGGCACCGTACTTCCGCATCTTCAACCCCACGACCCAGGGCGAGAAGTTCGACCCGAACGGCGACTACGTCCGCAAGTACGTCCCGGAGCTGCGCGGCGTCGAGGGGAAGGCGGTGCACCAGCCGAAGGAGCGCCCCGAGGGGTACCCGGAGCCGATGGTCGACCACGCCCACGAGCGCCAGGTTTCCTTGGCGCGGTACGGCAAGATCACGACGGCGTCAGCCGCGCAGGGCTTCCGACAGCTTGATGCGGCTGCCGATCCGCAGCACGCTGTTGCCGTAGATCCGGCCGCCCAGCCAGGTGAACAGGGCGACCAGCGCGACCGTCAGCCCGAGTGACAGCGCGATCTCCCAGCCCGCCGCCGCGCCGGTCGAGATGCGGGCCGGCATCAGGATCGGGGAGAGCAGCGGGATCAGCGAAAGCACCTTCACGCCCGTGCCCGACGGGGCCTGCAGCAGCAGGTTGATCCCGGCGATGAACCCGACGATCAGGATGATGTTGAGCGGCGTGACGACCGCCTGCGTGTCCTCCTGGCGCGACACCAGCGAGCCCAGCGCGCCGTAGATCGTGGCGTACAGCAGGAAGCCGAGCAGGTACCAGAGCAGGCCCCACAGCAACGTGCCCGTCGCGAAGCCGGACAGCGTGAACACGCCGGTCGCCGACGCCGCGGCCAGGCCGGCCGCGGCCAGGATCACCAGCTGGGTCAGCCCGACCAGGCCGAGCCCGATCACCTTGCCCAGCAACAGCTGCCACGGCCGCACGCTGGCGAGCAGGATCTCCACGACCCGGCTCGACTTCTCCTCGACGACGCCCTGGGCGACCATCATCCCGTAGGTGATGATGCTGATGTAGAGCAGGAACGCGACGATCAGGCCGACGACCAGCCGCTGCGTCTGGTCCGCGGGTTCCGGCGAGATCGGGTCGTCCCGCACGTGGGTGCCGTCGACCTGGGCCATCACCGCGGCCGGATCGAGCTGCGCGGACGAGAGGACGCCGTCGAGCACCTGCTGCTGCGCGACCTGGTCGAGCACCTTGCGCAGCTGGTCGTCCAAAGAGGACTTGTAGGTGGCGGTCAGCTTCGCCGCGCTGCCGGAGACGAGCGCGTCGAGATCGCCGTCCTCGACCTCCTTGCGGCCCTCGGCCGGGTCGGTGACGGTGACTGTCGAGATCTGCCGCCCGGACTGCGCGGCTTCGACCTGCAGCTGCCGCGCGATCCCGGTCGCCTGCCCGGTGAGCCCGACGGTGCTCTTGTCCGCCGACCCCGCCAGCGACGTCTGGAAGGCGACGTACCCCAGCAGCAGCACCAGCATCACGACGGTGCCGATGACGAACGACCGCGTGCGCAGCCGCGTGTTCAGCTCGCGCTTCAGCACGAGCCAGACGGCCCGCCGGCCGCTCAGCTTCTTCATCGTTCCCCCTTCACGGACACCGCGTCGCGGAACAGCTCGGTCAGCGACCGGCGACGGCGGCTGAACTCGGTGACCGGCCCGGTCGCCAGCGCGGCGGCGAGCACGGCCTGGTCGTCGGCACTCGGTGCGAGGTCCAGCACGGTGGTGGCGCCGTGGTCTTCCAGGACGCGCACGCCGGGCAGGCCCGCGGCCCAGCCTTCGGGCGCGGCCGGTGCGGTGACGACGAGCTTGCTGTTCGCGCCGGCGGTCAGCTCGCCGACGCTGCCGACGGCGACCATCCGGCCGCCGCGGATGATCCCGACCCGGTCGCACAGCCGCTCGACGAGGTCCAGCTGGTGGCTGGAGAACACGACCGGTACGCCGGCCGCGGCCTTCTCGCGCAGCACGCCGCTCATGACGTCGACGGCCAGCGGGTCCAGGCCGGAGAACGGCTCGTCGAGCACCAGCACGGCCGGGTCGTGCACGAGCGCGGCGGCCAGCTGGACGCGCTGCTGGTTGCCAAGGCTCAGCTTCTGCACCTCGTCCTTGCGGCGGTCCGCCAGCCCGAGCCTGCCGATCCAGATCTCGGCGTTGCGATGGGCTTCGTTCGCGCTGAGCCCGTGCAGCTCGGCGAGGTAGACCAGCTGGTCCAGCACCTTCATCTTCGGGTAGAGCCCGCGTTCCTCCGGCATGTAGCCGATGTGGGTGCGGGTCTCGTGCGTGACGGGCCTGCCGTCGAACCGGACCTCCCCGCCGTCGGCGGCCAGCACGCCCAGCGCGATCCGCATGGTGGTCGTCTTGCCGGCGCCGTTGCTGCCGACGAAGCCGAACAGCTCCCCGGCGCGGACGTCGAACGTCACGCCGTCGAGCGCGACCTTCGCGCCGTAGCGCTTGGAGATCCCGTCGATCTCCAGCGTCCCCTCAGTCATTCGCCATCTCCTCGTCGAAGTCCTCGGGGTCGTCGTCCGGCAGTGACCAGCCCAGCATGATCGACGGGATGGTGGTACCCGTGACCAGCAGCGCGGACAGCATCATCGCGCCGCGGACGCCGCCGTCTTCGGTGCGGGCGACCAGGAGGCAGTACATCATCGCGGCGATCATCAGGTAGCTCAGGATCTGGAACCCGAGGTAGGTGACGCGGTGGCGCCACTCGCGCTCGCGTTCGTCCAGCAGCCGCGAAAACCCGCCGCTCATCCGGCCGGTGAGGATCCGCAGCAGCACGAACACGCCGCCGCCGAGCAGGACGCTGCTCAGCCAGAAGCTGTCGAAGAGCCAGTCGCTTCCCTTGGTGAAGAACGACGCGCCGGCGATCAGCCCGAGATCGGCGAGTGCCAGTGCGGCGGCGAGGGCCCGGCGGTGCCGGCGGGTGCGCCAGCCGGCCAGCCGCCGGGAGTGCCGCAGTTCGCGCTCGTCCATCTTGTCCAGCTGCCGTTCCCAGTAGGCCGCGAGGCGGCCCGTCCTGTCGGTCATGCTCCCCCCTCGCGGTAGACCTGGGTGGACAGTGGCGTGAACGGCGCGCGGCTGAACACCGCTTCGACCGGCAGGTCGAACACCGCGCAGATCCGGAAGGCCAGGTCCAGGCTCGGATAGTGGTCGCCGCGCTCGAGAGCGCCGATGGTCTGCGGGTTGACCTCGACGGCGTTCGCGAGCGCGGCCCTGCTCAGCCCGCGCTCGGCCCGGAGCACGGGGAGCCGGTTGTAGATCGGCAGCTCTTTGCCGCGTCTGACCGGACTCATGGAACATACTGTTGCAAAAACCCAACGACCGGTCAAGTCAAGAGAACATCAAGCCCGGATTCACGACCAGACCGATTCCTTACCGGGGTGTACGGGGTCTGTACTACCGAAGTGTCGCCGATGAGGAGGTGGTGATGTCGGAGCGGTCGGAGGAGTTCGCGCGGCGGACCGAGCCGTTGCGGCGCGAGCTGCTGGCGCACTGCTACCGCATGGTCGGCTCGGTGGACGAGGCCGCGGACCTGGTGCAGGAGACGTATTTGCGGGCCTGGCGGTCCTACGGCGATTTCGAAGGCCGGTCCTCGCTGCGCACGTGGCTGCACCGCATCGCCACCAACGCCTGCCTGTCCGCACTGGACCGGCGCGACCGGCGGGTGCTGCCCTCCGGCCTGGGCGGTCCGGCCGCCGATCCCGATGCGCCACCAGCACTGGCGGCGCCCGGCGTGGCCTGGCTGGGGCCGGTCCCGGACGCCTTGGTGACCCCCGAGAACGGCGACCCCGCCACGCTTTTCGCGGCGCGGGACAGCGTGCGGCTGGCGCTCGTCGCCGCCCTGCAGTACCTGCCGCCCCGGCAGCGAGCCGTCCTCCTGCTCCGGGAGGTGCTGGGGTTCGGCGCCGGCGACGTCGCGGCCATGCTCGGCGTCTCGACCGCCGCGGTGAAGAGCGCACTGCAACGAGCCCGCGCCCGGCTCGAGGAGGTCGCGCCCTCGCCCGAGACCGTCGTCGAGCCGACCGAACCGCACGTCCGGGACCTGCTGCGCCAGTACATCGCCGGTTTCGAAAACGCCGACCTGGCCGCACTGGAGAAGGCGCTGCGCGCCGACGCCGCCATCGAGCTGGTGGGCACGCGGACCTGGTTCTCCGGCAAGGTGACGTGCCTGCGCTACCTGGCGCACGTGCTCGGCGCTCCCGGCGACTGGCTGATGACCCCGGTCCACGCCAACGGCCACCCGGCCGCGGCCACCTACCACCGCACCGCCGACGGACCCCACCAGGCCCTCGGGATCGCCGTTCTCGGCGCCACGCCCACCGGGATCGCTCGCGTCACCGTCTTCCCCGGCGGTCCCGGGCTGGTGGCGAGGTTCGGCCTTCCCGCCACGAAAACGAAGGAGAGCCATGCCCACCGTGCCGGCTGACGAAGAGTTCCGGACCTACAACCAAGGCGTCATCAGCGAGTTCCGCGCCCACCACGGCACGGTCAGCACGCCGCCGTTCCCGATCCTGCTGCTGACCACGACCGGGGCACGCACCGGACGGCGGACGACCGTGCCGCTCGGCTTCGGCGTCGACGACCAGGGCCGCGTCTTCGTGGTCGGCTCCAAGGCGGGCGCCCCACGGCATCCGGCCTGGTTCCACAACCTGCGTGCCAACCCGGCCGTGACGGTCGAACTCGGCGACCGCTCGTACCAGGCCCGGGCCGTCGTGACGACGGGTGAAGAACGCGATCGTCTCTACCGCCGGGTTTCCGACGGTGCCGCCGCCTACGAGCAGAACACCGACCGGGTGTTCCCGGTGATCGTCCTCGAGGGCGTTCCGGCTCCGGCCTGACGGCTCAGGCGAGACCGGCGAGCGACTTGCCGACCAGCTCCGCGACCCGCGGCGTCGCGGCCTCCGCGTCCGCCGGGATCAAGGCCAGCCGCGTCCGGCGCTCGAGGACGTCCGAGACGTCCAGCGCCCCCTCGTTGCGGACCGCCCACACGACCTCGGCCGCCGTGATGTCCGAACCCGGGGCCACCGGGGCCGCGAACTCCGCGTCCAGCTCACCCAGCGCGGCCACGCGCGGAGCCTCGGTGCCGTAGCGGGCCACCAGCCGGGCCGGAGCGTCCACAAGAGACAGATTCGACCGCGAAGCCGCCCCGAGCAACGGCAGTCGCGCGGTTCGGCACGGTGCTGCGGTCAGGCCGGCCAGCCGTACCGCCGCGTCGACGGCGTCCTCCGCCATCCGGCGGTACGTGGTCAGCTTCCCGCCGACCACGGTCAGCAGGCCGTCCGAACCCGCCAGCACCGCGTGCTTGCGCGACAGGTCCGCCGAACGCCCGCCGGCACCCTCGATCAACGGGCGCAGGCCGGCGAACGACCCGGCGACGTCGGAGCGCGTCAACGGACGGGCCAGCACCGACGAAGCCAGCGACAGGAGGAAGTCCACATCGGACTCGGGAACCACTGGCACGTCGGGGATCGAGCCCGCGATGGGCTCGTCCGTGAGTCCCAAGTAGACGCGGCCGTCCGGCTGGGGGAGCAGGAACACGAACCGGTTGGTCTCGCCCGGCACCCCGACGTTCACCGACGTCGTGCCCATCGGCACCGTCCCCGGCGCCAGCACCAGGTGCGAACCCAGCGACGGCCGCAGCCGCACCGAGCCGGTCAGCGTTCCGGCCCAGACGCCCGTCGCGTTGATCACCTGCCGCGCGTGGATGTCCAATGAGCCGCCCGAAACGCCGTCGCGGACGCGTACCCGGTCCGCGGACAGCGACGAAGCCGACAGGCGCGTCAAGACGCGGGCGCCGAACGACGCGGCCGTGCGCGCCAGGGAAACCACCAGGCGCGCGTCGTCGACCAAGGCGCCGTCGTAAGCCAGCAGGGCGCCGCGCAGGCCGATCGGCGAAAGGCCGGGGGCCAGGGCCAGGGCTTCCGCGACCGGGATCGACCGCGGCCGCGGGAGGACGGACGACGGTGTCCGCGCCGCCCGGCGGAGGGCGTCACCGGCCCGCAAGCCCGCCGCCACGAGGGCCTGCTGCGCGCGGGATGTGCTGGGGTACAACGGGAACAGCTGCGGCATCGCCCGCGTGAGGTGCGGAGCCGTGCGCGTCATGAGGATGCCGCGCTCGACGGCGCTCTCGTGGGCCAGGCCGAGTTCGCCGTGCGCCAGGTACCGCAGGCCGCCGTGCACGAGTTTCGACGACCAGCGGGACGTCCCGAACGCCAGGTCGTGTGCCTCGACGAGCGCCACCGACAGCCCGCGCGACGCCGCGTCCAGTGCGATGCCCGTGCCGGTCACGCCGCCGCCGACCACGACCACGTCGACGCGCTCGCCCCCCGCCAGCTCCGCCAGTTCGCGTTCGCGGCGCCGCGCGTTGAGCGAGCCGGACGTCATGGTTTCAGCGCCGCGTCGAGCACGTGCGTGAACTCCGTCAGCAGCGCCGCTTCGCCGACGTCCGCGGTCGCCGGTCGCAGCGAAAACGCGAACGACTGGACCACCAGCAGGATCGACCGGGACTGCGCCGCGACCGGCGCGCGCCGGATCGACCCGTCCTGGTGGCCGGCCTCCAGCAGGTGGTGCAACGCCTGTTCGGCGAACTTCTGCGTCGCGCCCAGCCGCTCCACGATGTACGGGAGCACCAGCTCGGGGTCGACGTCGAGCAGCGTGCGGAACAGCGGGTCGGTCGAGAGCGCGCGGACACCGGCCGACGCGATGAGCACGAGCCGCTCGCGGCTGTTCGCGGCGTCGGCGCCGCGTTCGCTCGCCGTGCGCAGCAGCCCGCTGAATTCGCGGGTCATCAACGCGGCGAGCACGCTGCGGACGTCGGGAAAGCGGCGGTAGACCGTCATCCGGCTGACGCGCGCGGTGCGGGCGATTTCGGCGAGTGTGGTGCGGCGCACACCGACGGCCAGCACGCACGAGCGCGCGGCGTCGAGCAGCACGTCATCGGCCACTCGCGTCGCCGTCTGCCGGTTGCGGGTGTCCGCGAGCGCGGAGGGTCCCGCGGTCGGCGTGGTGTGACGTTTCACGTCCATGTGTCACACTGTATCGGTGAACGCGCTCATTGACCACCGCCTTCGACGGTCCTGGACCTCGGGAGCCGCCGACGCCGCCCGGTTGCCCGCGCGGGCGGCCAAGTGGCTTGAACAGCGTATAGGCCAGACGGTTCCCGGTGCTGCCCCGGCGGCCGATTTGCCGGTGGAAATACCGTCGCCGAAGCTGGGTGAATCTGCTGTCACCGCGCTGTCGGACGTCGTCGGCGCGGAAAACGTGCTGGTCGACGACGCGGCGCGGCTGGCGCGCGCGACCGGGCTGTCCTACCTCGACCTGCTGCGCCGCCGTTCGCCCATCGCGGACTTCCCGGTGCCCGACGCGGTGGTGCTGCCGGCCGGCCCGGACGAGGTCCAAGCGGTGCTCGACGTGTGCGCCCGGCACGACATCGGCGTGGTGCCGTTCGGCGGCGGCACGTCGGTCGTCGGCGGCGTCGCGGCGCTGCGCGGCGAGAAGGCGTCGGTGATCGCGCTCGACCTCGTCCGGCTCGACGCGCTGGTGTCGGTCGACGCCGAGTCGCGTCTCGCCGTCCTGCAGGCCGGCGTCCGCGGTCCCGAGGCCGAGCGCCTCCTCGGCGAGCACGGCCTGACGCTGGGGCACATCCCGCAGTCGTTCGAGCGCGCCACGATCGGCGGCTTCGCGGCGACGCGCTCGGCTGGGCAGGCGTCATCGGGCTACGGGCGCTTCGAGGACATGGTCGCCGGCGTGCGGCTGGCCACCCCGCGCGGCGAGTGGAAGCTCGGCGTCGCGCCGGCGTCGGCGGCCGGGCCGGACCTGCGGCAGCTCGCGGTCGGCAGCGAGGGCACGCTCGGCGTGATCACCGAGGTTTCGCTGCGGGTGCGGCCGGCGCCGCCGGTCAAGCGCTATGAGGGGTACGCGCTGCCGAGCTGGGAAGCGGGTCGGGAGGCCGTGCGCGACCTCGCGCAGAACCACGCGCTCGCCGACATCACCCGGCTGTCCGACGGGGACGAAACCGAGGTTTCCCTGGCGCTGAATGCCGGTCTCAAGACGACGGCGTTGCGCCGCTACCTCGCCGCGCGCGGCGTGCGGCGGCCGTGCTTCCTCATCGTCGGCTGGGAAGGCACCGCGCACGACGTCGCGCTGCGCCGCCGTGAGACGACGCGCCGGCTGAAGGCGTCGGGTGCCGTGCGCGTCGGCAAGGCGCTCGGCGAGTCCTGGCGGCACGGCCGGTTCGCCGGCCCCCGGCAGCGGGATGCCTTGCTGGACCAGGGAGTCTGCGTCGAGACGCTGGAAACCGCGGCCTATTGGTCCACTGTGGACGAACTGCGGGACGACGTCCGGGCGGCGCTCACGGCGTCACTGGGCCGGGCGATCGTCATGTGCCACATCTCGCACGCGTACGAGACGGGCGCGTCGCTGTACTTCACCGTGCTGACGGCGCGCGACCAGGCCGACCCGATCGGCCAGTGGCAGCGCGCGAAGGCGGCCGCGTGCGAGGCGATCACCGGGCTGGGCACGATTTCGCACCACCACGCCGTCGGCGTCGACCACGCGCCCTACTTGGCGGCGGAGATCGGTTCGCTGGGCGTGGAAGTGCTGCGCGCGGCCAAGTCCGCGGTCGACCCGACCGGGATCCTCAATCCGGGAAAGCTGGTGTGACGACTTCGCACGGGACGCCGTGGCCGTCCGCGGCGACACCGTCGAGCTTCGCCGCGGCGGCCTGCGGGACGTCGGCCGTGCGCACCGGCTCGCCGTCCACGAGCAGCGGGTAGCGAATCGGCGCGGCGCCGACGTACGTGTGGACTTCGGTCAGGCGGGTGCCGTCTTCGAGCGTGACGTCCGGTTCGGTCAGCCGCGCCAGGTGGTAGCGCGTGCCGCGGCCCTCGCAGCGGTCGAGTACGGCGAGCTGGTCCGGCGTCACGAACCAGATGGCGTGCTCCTCGACGCCGTCGAGCGCGGTGAGCGTGGCCGGGCGCTGGTCGTCGACCACGCGGAACCCGGCCGCCCACACCGCCGCGAGCCCGGCGCAGCGCGCGTGCGCCACCACGACCGGGCCCTCGAGCCCGAGCCGCCCGCGCAGCCAGGTGATCTTCGACGGGTTCGCGTTCGAGCCGTAGGCCAGCACGGCCATCCGGTCGCGCCAGCCGTCGGGGGCGATGTCGAGCGGGTGCCCGACGCCGTCGACGTGCACGAACGAATGACCCGGCCGGGCCCCTGGATAGGGCTCGGCCGGGTACTCGTCGTCGGTGAAAAGCGTCAGAAGGTCACCACACTGCGCAGGACGTCACCGTGGTGCATGCGCTCGAAGGCCTGCTCGACGCCGTCGATGCCGATGCGCTCGGTGACGAACTTGTCGAGCGGCAGCCGGCCCTGCAGGTAGAGGTCGACGAGCATCGGGAAGTCGCGGCTCGGCAGGCAGTCGCCGTACCAGGAGGACTTCAGCGAGCCGCCGCGCGAGAAGAAGTCGATCAGCGGCAGGTCGTTCAGGCGCATCTCCGGCGTCGGGACGCCGACGAGGACGACCGTGCCGGCCAGGTCGCGGCCGTAGAAGGCCTGCCGCCAGGTTTCCGGGCGGCCGACGGCGTCGATCACGACGTCCGGGCCGAAGCTGTTGGTGGCGTCCTGCATGGCTTCGACGACTTCGTCCTCCGTGAGTCCGCGACTGTTGACGGTGTGCGTCGCGCCGAAGTCCTTGGCCCAGTCCAGCTTCCGGTCGTCCATGTCGATCGCGACGATCGTGGTGGCGCCGGCCAGCTTCGCGCCCGCGATGGCCGCGTCACCGACGCCGCCGCAGCCGATGACCGCGACCGAGTCGCCGCGGGTGACGGCGCCGGTGTTGATCGCCGCGCCGAGCCCGGCCATGACACCGCAGCCGAGCAGCCCGGCGACGGCCGGTTCGGCCTCGCGGTTGACCTTCGTGCACTGTCCGCTGTGGACGAGCGTCTTCTCGAGGAAGGCGCCGACGCCGAGCGCGGGCGAGAGCTTGGTGCCGTCTTGGAGCGTCATGGGCTGGGTGGCGTTGAAGGTCGAGAAGCAGTACCACGGCTTGCCCCGCTTGCAGGCCCGGCAGGTGCCGCAGACCGCGCGCCAGTTGAGGATGACGTAGTCGCCGGGCTCGAGATCCGTGACGCCCTCGCCGACCGCCTCGACGACGCCGGCGGCCTCGTGGCCGAGCAGGAACGGGAAGTCGTCGTTGATCCCGCCCTCGCGGTAGTGCAGGTCGGTGTGGCAGACCCCGCAGGCCTGCACGTTCACGACGGCCTCGCCCGGCCCGGGATCGGGCACGAGGACGGTCTCCAGCGAGACGGGCTCGCCCTTCGCCCGCGAAACGACCCCCTGCACCTCGTACGGCATGCGAATCCACCTTCCGGCGTTGCTGGTTCTGCCCGCAGCTAATCACGGATCACGCGGAGATGGCGACATCCGCATGAGTGAGGTTCGGTGATTGATACGCAACGTGTTGCGCTTTACGCAACTGAGTCGAGCCAGGCGCCGGCCCGCCGAACCCCCGTCAGGCCGGGGTGATGATGTACGCGATCCCGCCGGGCCCGTTCGCCACGGTCCCGTCGGCCCGGTAGCGCTTGGTCCGCTGCCAGATCTTCTCGAACTGGTCGCGCTTGTACACGTTGCGCACCCGCGCGTCACTGCTGGACGCCGGGTCGTTCGCGATCACGTCGCCGTCCTTCGTGAAGCCGACGACCACCATGATGTGGCCCGATGTCCCGTAGCCCGCGCCGTCCAGCTCCGAGGACAGGAACGACTGCGACGTGATCACCGGGATGCCGCGGGCGATGTACGTCTCCAGCTCGTTCAGCGAGTGCAGCCGCGTGATGTGGCCGCGCAGGCCACGCGACGCCGCGTACGCCGTGTTGAACGGCCAGTTGCCCGTGCCGTCGTACGCGTGGTCGTACGTGTAGCGCGCCGCGAACGCCACCGATGGGTCGACGTAGTCCGACGGGATCCAGGACATCTCCGCCGCCGACGGCTTCTTGCCCCAGTACTCGGCCACCATCTCGGTCGACGTCGGGCTGCACCAGGCTTCGCCGCCGCCGCCGTACTGCGGGAACTGTCCCTTGTGGAGGTTCTGCGCGTACGCCGGCACCTTCAGCTCGATCCCGGTGGCGCGCCCCGGCTTCGTCGTCCGGACGTCGAAGCGGTCCGGGA
Source organism: Amycolatopsis sp. NBC_01488 (assembly GCF_036227105.1). Classification (NCBI taxonomy): domain Bacteria; kingdom Bacillati; phylum Actinomycetota; class Actinomycetes; order Pseudonocardiales; family Pseudonocardiaceae; genus Amycolatopsis; species Amycolatopsis sp. NBC_01488. The sequence continues at coordinate 3,325,920 of NZ_CP109434.1, forward strand.
CCGCCGACGTCATCGCGCCCAGCGACGTCACCGACGGCGTCACGTGCGACCCCGCCTCGCGGTAGAGGCTGATCCGCAGCTTGTACGACTTCAGCGTCACGCCGGTCTTCAGCTCCAGCGTGTCGACGTCGACCGTGGCGTTCGCGTCGTCCTGGCCGTCGACGCTGGTGCGCAGGATGTCGGCGTCGCCGCTGGCCCAGCGGCCCATCACGTACCACGCGGTTTCGGCGTCCGCCGACGTCCGGCCCTGCGCCTCGACCTGCAGCCACGTCTTCGCCGGCGTCTGCGCGTTCCAGGACGACACCAGCTGCGTCGCGCCGAAGCCCTGCCGGTACGACGGGGACGTCCACTGGCCGTACTCGTACGTCCTCGTCGTGCCCAGCTCCGGCTCGGTGTGCTCCACCGTGCCGACCGGCCGCGTGATGCGCAGACCGTCGCGGGTCAGTGCGAGCCCGGCGAAGTCGCCTTCGTGGAAGCGGCCGCCGTTCCACTCGTGGTAGTCGATCGCCTCGTCTTCGCCGGGCCTGACGGGGGTGGCCTCGGCGACTTGCGCGGTTACGGAAGTCAACACGATCACTGACAATAAGGTGAACAACTTGCGTACGCGCATCCCGGCTCCCTGCTCGACCCACCCAGTAGCCAGGGATTTTCGCCGGTTCGGCCGGGTATGTAAACAGGTACCTACAGGACGGCCTGGGTCTGTGTCACTTTCGCGACCAACTTGCCGTCGTCGTCGCGGATCTCCGTCTCCACCACGACGAACTTGCGGCCGGCGTGCAGTGGTCTGGACGACGCAACGGCGTAGCCCGAACGCACGGCGCGCAGGAAGTTCGTCTTCGACTCGACGGTCGTCGTGCCCTGGGCGCCCTCGGGCAGGTTGAGGAACGCGCACACGGCGCCGGTCGAGTCGGCCAGCGCCATGAGCGCGCCCCCGTGCAGCGCGCCGCCGAGCGTGCAAAGGCTCTCGTCCCACTTCAGCCGGCTGCGGACGAGCTCACGTCCGTGCTCCAGCACCTCGACGCCGAGGCGCTCGGAGAACGGCATGGTGCGGTGGAAGAGCTGCGTGCCCTCAGGATCGGTCATGTCCGAAGCCTGCCCGAAGACCGGCCGCGCGGCGATTACCTCCGGGGTAGTCGTGAGTGAGAAACAGCGTTAGAACACTGTTTCTCACTCACGACCCTCAGCTCAGCGGGTTGACGAGCAGCAACTCGGTGTTGTGGTCCTCGGGCGCGCCGACGCGGCCGAGGTTGGTGTGGATGTCGTTGTAGGACAGCTCGCGGTACAGCGACGCAAGCGCTTGCGGTGTCCGGTCGCCGTAGTCGGCCGCGTACGGCGCTTCCGCCTCGATCAGCGTCGTGAACAGCGACAACGTGCCGTCGGCGTTGTCCGCGACCTCGACGATCCGGGCGTGCTGCGGGAAGTCGACGTGCGACGCCGTGTTGATCTCCCAGAAGCCCTGCTGCGGCGTGTTCCCGGCGTGCGGGGTGATCTTGTTGAGGTGCGTGTGGCCGTTGACCCACGCCAGCACGTTCGGGAACCGCTTGAGCAGCCCGACGAACGCGTCGCCGTTCAGCCGCGGGTCGAGCAGGTGGCGCGAGTCCGGCAGCAGGTTGCCCATCGTGCCGCTGGTGTGGTGGCTGAACAGCAGGAACAGCTCGTCGGTGACGGCGTGGGTGACCTTGCGGCCGAAGAAATCGTAGTAGGTCGAGCTGTTCCGCTTGAGCGTCGCTTCCACCCAGTTGAACTGCGCGAGGCCGATCGAGCCGTCGGCGAACCCGGCGTCGGTCGTCGTGTCGAGGCTGATGCCGGTGACGCCCGGCGCGATCCGGAACGTGTAGTAGACGTTCTCGCCGTCGGCGTTGGCGCTGGAGAAGCCGTGCCCGACCGGACCGGGGCCGGTGTTGGCTGGGTCGAGGTGCGCGCGGACGAACTCACCGGTGTCGAACGGGCGGCGCCGCGCGTCCGGCGTGACCTCGCGGATGGTGCCCGAGCCGCCGAACAGCTCGGCGACCGGCACGCTCGAGCCGGGCTTCTGGATGGCGTCGGCGAGCTTCTTCGCGGTGGTCTCGTCCTTGCCGATGACCTTGTACTTCCCGGTGTACCAGGCGTCGATGCCGGGGATCCGCGCCGGCAGCGAGCCGACGATGCTGTCGTCGTGGTTGCCGAACGTGCAGAACCACGGGACGTCGAGGCCGGGTGCGGTGAACGTCTTGATGCCCGCTTCGAGCAGACCGGGCAACTGCGGGAAGCCCTTGGCGGAATAGTCGTCGCTGCCCGGCTTGCCGGGGTTCCAGAACTCGTGGTTGCCCGAGTTCTGCACGCCTTCGTAGGCGTTCGGGTCGCCGGAGTTCGGCGTGACGGTGCCGCCGTTGAGGACCTTGAGGAACCATTCGAGCTCGATCAGCTCGTGGTTGTCGGTGTTGTCGCCGGTGGTGACCATGAGGTCGAACGGCCGCCCGGTGAACGGACCCTGTCGCACGCTGTTGACGCGCTCGACCAGCGCGCTGGTCGCGACGGTCCCGAGCGCCTCCTGCGGCCGGTGCGCGGACCCGATGAACGGGTGCAGGTACTCGAAGCGCGCGGGGCTCTCGGTGTCGGTGATGTGCAGGTCCGTGAACTGGACGAACGAGCTGAGGGCGCGACGCCGGTCGTCGCGGCCGGTCTGCGGGGTGGCCAGGTCGCTGCGCACGACCAGTGGCCAGCCGGGGCCGCTCTGCAGGCGCGTGTAGGACGGGCCCGCGCTGACGGCGGTGGCGACCTGCTCGAGCGTGGTGCCGGCGGTCGTGACCGAGCGGGAGCTCGTCAGCCGCAGCGCGCGGTCGAGGGCGTTCGCGGTGGGCGTGCACAGCAGGAGTCCGAGACCGGCGGCGCCCGCGGTGGCGAAGGTGCGCCGGGTGAGTTCGGCCATGGTTGTTCGCTCCCCAGTTCTCGGTTGCCCAGCACCGTGCCGGACCTTGGTGGACGCGGGGTGAACGTGAAAAACATTCACCGTGACACTTCAATCCACCTTGTCACACGGGTTGGCGGGGGGAGTACCGCCGAACGTCGTGGGGATTCCGGACGCCGGGACCGCTCAGCAGGCGATCCCGCACGCGGTTCCGGCCGCGGCGAACAAGCCGAAGAAGAACAGCATCACGACCAGCGCCGGGATCACGGCGACGATGCCGCACACCAGGCCCGCGATGCCCATGCCCTTGCCCGTGTAGCCCGGCCGGTCCGCCTGGAGCATGCCGGCCCAGGACAGGCCGATCGCGAGGAAGCCGAGGACCAGGTCGACGAACGGGACCCAGAACGTCACCAGCGCGACGATGCCGATCACCATGCCCGCCACCGCCATGCCGCTGGTCCGCAGCATGGGGTAGGCGGCCACCGGGTACGGCTGCGAGACGTAGGGCTGCACCGGGTACTGCTGCGGCACCGGGTACGGCTGCGTCCCCCATGGCTGCTGGATCGGTGCCGAAGGCGGGTACCCCGGGTTGGCCGGGTCCTGCTGCCGGTAGGGGTCGAAGTCGGTCATCGCGCACCTGTTTCCACTCGTTACCCGGAGTCGTCGGTGCGCCGGCGCCGGACGTTACTTCAGCAGTAGAGCCCGCAGGTCGTCGTCACGGTCGCCGCGGCGGTGAAGAAGATGACCATGAAGATGATCGCGGGGATCATCGCGATGATGCCGCAGACCAGGCCCGCGATCCCCATGCCGCGGCCGGTGAACCCGGGCTTGGCGGCCTGGGACATGCCCGCCCAGGACAGGCCGATCGCGAGCAGGCCCATCAGCACGTCGCCGAACGGGATCCAGAACCCGATCAGGGCGAGGATGCCGACGATCATGCCCGCGACGCAGAGGCCGCTGGTGCGCAGCATCGGGTACGGGGACACCACCGCGTACGGCTGCGCGGGCAGCGGGGCGGAGATCGGGTTCGGCTGGGGCTGCCAGCCGGGCTGGGCCGGGACGGGCGCGCCGGCCGCGGGGTCGTCCGGGTGGACCGACGGGTACGGGTCGGAACTGGTCATGGGAGTACCTGCTTCCTTCGGGACAACCCGGAGTCGGTCGTGCCGCGTCCCGCGTTACGAGCCGCCCAAACCGGACTCCGTCACCCCGCGCACCAAATACCGCTGCAGGAACGCGAACAGCAGCACGATCGGCAGGATCGACACCGCCGCCGCCAGGAACAGCAGGTTCAGTTGCGGGTTCTGCGCCGTCAGCAACCCGGACAACGCCACCTGGACCGTCCACGAATCGGGGGACTGGGCGATGATCAACGGCCACAGGAACGCGTTCCAGCTGCCGATCACGGTGATCACCGCGATCGCCGCGAAGAAACCCTTCGAATTGGGGACCACGACCCGCCAGAACACGCCCCAGCGCGTCAGGCCGTCCACTCGCCCGGCCTCCTCCAGCTCGCGCGGGAAGTCCAGGAAGTACTGCCGGAACAGGAAGACACTGAACGCGCTGAACAGCCCGGGAATCACCAACCCGCGGAAGTCCGACAGCCAGCCGAGCGTCGAAACCACCACGAAACTGGGCACGAACGTGACCGACGTCGGGATCATCAGCGTCGCCAGCACCGCGTGGAAAACCGCACGGGAATGGCGGTACGGGATCCGCGCCAGGCCGTAGCCGGCCAGTGCGCAGATCACCAGCAAGCCGACCGTCTGCAAGGTCGCCACGATCGCCGAGTTCAGCAGGCTGCGCGCGAACGGGACGTCGGAAAGGGAGAACAGCTTCGAGAAGTTGTCCCAGTGCACAGTGGACGGAAACAGTGTCCACTGTGGAGCGGTGATTTCCGCGCGGGACGCCAGCCCGTTGCGCACCAGCAGGTAGAACGGCAGCAGGAACAGCACCGCGGCCACGGCCAGCGAGGCCCACCGGAGGAAGACCCTCATGTCGCACGTCCGAAGCGCAGCACCCGGCCCTGCAGCAAGGTCCCCAGTGCGATGATCAGCGCCAGGATCACCGCGCCCGCGCTGCCTCGGCCGAGGTCCTGGCCGCCCGACCCCAGCGACGTGTAGTACAGGTACACCAACGGGGGCCGCGCGAAGGGCGGGTACCCACGGGCGTCGCCCATGATGTTGTAGAACTCGTCGAACGCCTGGTAGGCGTTGATCAGGTTGAGCAGGAGCACCGCCACCGCCGTCGCGCGCAGCTGCGGCAACGTGATGTGGCGGAACACCTGCCAGCCCGGCTTCGCGCCGTCGAGCCAGGCCGCTTCGTACAGGTGCCGCGGAATCCGGTGCAGCGCCGCGATGAACAGGATCATGTAGAACCCGAGCTGCAGCCACAGCCGCGCCGTCACCAGCACGATCCAGTACAGCGGCGGGTCGACCGTCCCGGTCCAGGCCACCGGGTCGGCGCCGAACAGCGAAAGCACCGTGTTCGCCAGTCCGTAGCGGACCCCGGAGAACAGCGACGTCTTCCAGATCAGCGACGCGACGACGTACGAGCACGCGAACGGCAGGAAGAACACCGACCGGAAGAACGCCCGCGCGAACCGCAGCTGGTGGACGCCGAGGGCGAGCGCGAGCGACAGCACGAACGTCAGCGGCACGATGAACACCGCGAACACACTGAACGTCCCCAGGCTCGACAGGAACGGTTCATCGGTGACCAGGTGCCCGTAGTTGTCCAGCCCGACGAACTGCGTGGGCGTCACCGTGTTGCGGGCGTCGAAGAAGGACAGGTACGCGCTCCAGCCGATCGGCAGGTACGCGAAGACCGCGAGCCCCAGCAGGAACGGCCCGACGAACAGCCAGAACGCGCGCGCGTCGCGCCGCTTCATCCGAACAGGCGCTTCAGTTCAGCTGCGGCAGCGTCAACGGCCGTTTTGACCTGCGCGACCGGGTCGGCACCCTCCTTCGCGATCTTCGCGACCGCGTCGGACAACGCCGTGTTCGCCTGCTGTGTCCACACGGGACCGCCGACGAGGTGGCTGTTCTCCTTGACGAACCGCGCGGCGTCGGCGGCCGGGCCCGTCTTGAGGCTGTCCGCGCGGTCGGCGAGGCTCTGGCGCGCCGGGACGTGGAAACCGAACTTCGTCGCGAACTCCAGCTGGTCGGCGGTGTTGTCGATCCACAGCCACTTCACGAACGCCTTGGCCTCGGCGACGTGCGCGCTCTTGGCGTTGACCATCGCGCCGTACGCGCCGACCGGCACCGACGGCGCCCCGCTGCCGTCGAGCTTCGGGAACGGCAGCACGCCGAAGTCGTCGTCGAACGCGTCGCGGATCTTCGGCACGTTCCACAGCCCGGTCCACTGCATCGCGGTGAGCCCGTCGATGAACGCGCCCGGGTCCGACCAGTCCGCCGGCGCGCCGAGCAGCAGGGAACCGTTGGCGTTCAAGGTGTGCAGCTTGCCGAGCGCGGTCGCCGCGCGCGGGTCGTCGAAGCCGACCTCGCGGTTGCCGTTCTTCAGGTAGTCGAGGCCGGCCGACCACAGCAGCGGCCCGGTGAGCACGCCGACGCCGCCGTCGTTGCCCGCGAAGAAGCCCTTGACGCCGTCCTTCGTGAGCTTGCCCGCCGCGTCGATCAGCTCGTCGACCGTCTGCGGCGGCTGCACGCCCGCGGCCTGCAGCAGGCTCTTGCGGTAGAAGAGCACCTGCGTGTCGGTGGCCTGCGGGATGCCGTAGACCTTGCCCTCGACGGTCTGCGCGGCGAGCACGGCCGGGCTGAAGTCGCCCTTGAGCGGCGCGATGACGTCGTCGAGCGAGACGACCTGGTTCTGCCGCACCCAGTCGATCTTGACCTGCGCCTCGAAGACGTCCGGCACCTTGCTGTTCTGCAGCGCGGTGACGATCTTCGAGTCGTAGTCGCCCGGGTTCCACTGGACGTTCACGGTCGCGCCCGGGTAGCTCGCGGCGTAGCGCTTGACCGCTTCCTGGACGCCGTCTTCGCCGTACGCGTGGTACCACTGCTGGAGCGTGACCTTCGGCGCGTCGGTCGGCGGCGGGCCCGCCGAGTAGGCCGTCGACGGCGGCGGCGTGCCCTGCCGCCCGGTGTTCGACCCGCAGGCCGTGACGACCGCGCCCAGCCCGGCGAGCGCGAGAAAACTCCGCCTGTTATGCATCCCCAGAACCCCTCCGACGTGCTCTGAAGGCCACCATGAGGGCGTCAGACTCCCGCATGGTGGCCGTCCCAAGCGTGCAGACTCGCCGGAGATTTACCCGTTAGAGCTGGGCGATGTCGAGCTTTCCCTCGGAGTAGGACGCGCGGATCCGCTTCTTGTCGAACTTGCCGACGCTCGTCTTGGGCACTTCGTCCACGAACGTCCAGTTCTCCGGCAGCTGCCACTTCGCGACCTTGTCGGCCAGGAACTCCCGCAGCTCCTCGGGCGTCGCCGTCTGGCCTTCCTTGAGCACGACGGCGACCAGCGGCCGTTCGTCCCACTTCTCGTCGGGGATGCCGACGACCGCGGCCTCGGCCACCGCGGGGTGGCCCATGACCTGGTTCTCCAGGTCGACCGAGGAGATCCACTCCCCGCCGGACTTGATGACGTCCTTGGCGCGGTCGGTCAGCGTCAGGTAGCCGTCCGCGCTGATCTTGCCGACGTCGCCGGTGCGCAGCCAGCCGTCGTGGAACTTGTCCGGGTCGACCTCCGAGCCGCCGTAGTAGGAGCCCGCGATCCACGGGCCCTGGACCTCCAGTTCGCCGACGGCCTCGTTGTCCCAGGGCAGCACCGCGCCGTCGTCGATCAGCCGGGCCCGCACGGACGCCGGGAAGCGGCCCTGCGTGTAGCGGTAGCGCCAGGCCTCGTCGCCGGTCGCGCTCGCCGGCGGCCGGGCGACGCTGCCCAGCGGCGACGTCTCGGTCATGCCCCAGGCGTGCAGGATCGAGACGTCGTGCTTCTCCTGGAACGCGCGCATCAGCGACGGCGGCACCGCCGACCCGCCGACGACGACTTCGCGCAGGTGGGAGATGTCCTGCGGGTGCGCCTCGAGGTGGGCGAGCAGGCCCTGCCAGACGGTCGGGACCGCGCCGGCGAACGTCGGCTTCTCGGCGGCCAGCATCGCGGCGATCGGCGCCGGCTGGAGGAACCGGTCCGGCATCAGCAGCGACGCGCCGACCATCAGCGACGCGTACGGCAGGCCCCACGCCATCGCGTGGAACATCGGCACGATGGACAGCGCCTTGTCGCTCTGCGCGAGGTTCATGCTGTCGCTCATGCAGACCTGCATCGAGTGCAGCCAGATCGAGCGGTGGGAATAGGCGACGCCCTTGGGGTCACCCGTCGTGCCCGAGGTGTAACACATCGCCGCGGCGGAGCGCTCGTCGACGTCCGGCCAGTCGAAGGTGTCCGGTTGACCGGCCAGCAGCTCGGCGTAGGCGTGCACCTCGACGCCCTCCGGCGCCTCGAGGGACGCGGCGTCGCCGTTGGCCACGATGACGTGCCGGACCGTCTTGAACTGCGGCAGCTGCTTCGCCAGCAGCGGGACGAGCGTGCCGTCGACGATGACGACCTGGTCCTCGGCGTGGTTGGCCACGAACACGAGCTGCTCGGGGAACAGCCGGATGTTCAGGGTGTGCAGCACGGCGCCCATCGCCGGCACCGCCAGGTAGGCGGCCAGGTGCTCGGCGTTGTTCCACATGAACGTGCCGACGCGCTGGTCGCCCGTCACGCCGAGGCTCCGGAGCGCGTTCGCGAGGCGGGCGGCGTTGCGGCCGAGGTCGCTGTAGCTCTCGCGACGGGCTTCTGAACCGGTCCAGGTGATGACTTCGCTCGCCGAGTGCACCGACGTGCCGTGGCGGAGCAGGGTCGCCAGCGACAGCTGGCCGTCCTGCATGGTGCTCAACATGGTCGCTCCCGGGGGTCGTTCGCCGGTGAACTGGGGTTGCGCCGACTCTAGTGCGGATCGGGTGAAGCGGGCATGGTCAACAACGGCTCCGTTCGGTCACGGTCGTCGCGCGATCGGGCGACGACCGAACGGTGATCATGATCGACAATTTTTGCGCTTTTCGTTGTGGGCAAGGAAATACGCGCCGAAACCCGGTGTAGTGGAGGCTTCACTTCCGGGTGAGTATGGCCACTCGGGACGGTTCTTGGGAGCGTTTCCGCAGGCCGGAGCGGGTTGCCCGGTATCACCTCCGGGGGTATTAAGTGCGTGTCGGTTGCACGGCCGAGAACCCGGTGGCGTTTACTGGGGCCGTGGTAAGAGACGGCTGGCCAGCGCTTGCAGGAGCAAGCGCACCGAAAAGCCGTCGGCCGCGAAAGCGGAGACCTGAGAGGAAAGGACTACTACGTTGGCTCTGCCTACGTTGACTCCGGAGCAGCGCGCCGATGCACTCGCCAAGGCGGCCGAGGCTCGCAAGGCGCGTTCGGAGCTGCTCGCGTCGATCAAGTCCGGCAAGGAGAGCATCGAAAAGGTGCTCAAGCAGGCCAAGGAGAACAAGACGATCGGGAAGACGAAGGTCACCCAGCTGCTGAAGGCCGTCCCCGGCCTCGGCGCGGTGAAGGTCGCCGCCCTGCTCGAGCAGGCCGGCATCGACCCGGACCGGCGCGCCGCCGGCCTGGGCGAGCGCCAGCGCGAGGCGCTCATCGACGCGCTCAAGTAGCCGTCGTCAGGAGCTCCCGCGAGGGGAGTGTCGCTCGTGACACTCCCCTCGCGGATCTCCCGAAGCCTGGGACGCTAGGTCTCGTGAGCTCACCTGACCCGGCGACCCCGGCCTTGGACCTCGCCGCCCGCTACCAGCGTGGCGACTTCCTCTTCACGACGGCTTCGCGCGCACTCCTCGCGCAAGGCACGATCCGGACCGTCACCGAGACGGACCCGCGGCGGCTCGCCTCGGTGATCCCCGGTGTCCTGGCGGAGACCGGCGCCCCGCTGGCCGTCGGCGTCCTCCCGTTCGACACCGGGCCCGACACGAAGGTGCCGGGCCACCTCGTCGTGCCCCGGACCGTCCACCGGTCCGAAGGCACGCCTTCATTGCCGCGTGAGGTCCTGCCGGCGCCCGTGCGGGTGCGTGCGGTGCCTTCGCCTGACCAGCACATGGCTTCTGTCCGGTCCGCGATCGCCGCGTTGGGTGAGCGTGACCTGCGGAAAGCCGTCCTCGCGCGGGCCCTCGACCTCGAGTTCGCCGCACCGGTTTCCGCGGAGAGCATCGTCCGCAACCTGGCGGTCGGGAATCCCCGGCACTTCACGTACGCGGCCGAGCTGCCCGGCGGCCGCTCGCTCGTCGGCGCGACGCCGGAGTTGCTGCTGCGTCGCACCGGCCGCACGGTGTTCTCGTCCCCGCACGCGGGCTCCATGCCGCGTTCGGCCGACCCGGCGACCGACCGCGCCAACGGCGAGGCCCTGCGGACGTCCCGCAAGGACCAGCTGGAGCACGCCGTGGTGATCGACTACCTGGTCGAGGCGCTGCGGCCGTTCTGCCGGACCCTGGAGGTCCCGGCCGAGCCGGAGCTGGTCACGACCCCGGCGATCTGGCACCTGCGCACCCCGATCACGGGCGAGCTGGCCGACCAGGACGTCACGGCCCTCGACCTGGCGGCGGCGCTGCACCCGACCCCGGCGATCTGCGGCACCCCGACCGAGGGAGCGCGCGAGCTGGTCCAGGAGCTGGAGCCGTTCGACCGCGACTACTACGCGGGCGCGGTCGGCTGGGTGGACGCGGCAGGCGACGGCGAGTGGGCGGTGGCGATCCGCTGCGCCGAGATCGCGTCGACGTCGATGCGGCTGTACGCGGGCGGTGGCATCGTCCCGGCTTCGGACCCGCAGGCGGAGCTGGACGAGACGACGGCGAAGTTCCGGACGCTGCTGAGCGCGATGGGCCTGGCGGACAGCGTCTAGGGGGCCCAGAGTTCCTCGGTCACCGACAGCTCGTCGGTGGTCAGGACGGCGATGGCCGCCCGGTAGCCGTCGGCGGCCTTGAGGTCCACCAGGCGGGTCGTCGCCGGGTCCAGTGCCGGGTCGCCTGAGGACACCAGGGCAGCCGGTTCGTCGAAGCGGGAGAACGTGATGCTCTTCAGCGGGATGCGCAGGCCCTTGCCCGTGGCCTTCATCACCGCTTCCTTGCGCGTCCAGTAGACGAAGAACGCCGCCGCCTTCTGCTCGTCGGTCAGGCCGGCCAGGTGCGCTGTCTCGGCCGGGCTCAGGGCGTACTCGATCAAGCCGTCGTCGGCGCGACGGCCCGCCGTCTCGACGTCCAGGCCCACCGGGACCGACGGCGTGGCCGCGACGCCGATCAGGTCGCCCGAGTGCGAGATCGACAGCGTCAGGTCCGCGCCCGGGATCCGGGGCCGCCCGTGCGGCTTGCCGCAGTCTTCGCAGGTCGCGTCGAACTTCACCGAGTCCACCGATACCCCGAGCCGCTCCGCCGCGACTGTCTTGGCCAGTACGCGGCCGGTGAGGAAGCGCCGCTTGTCCGCGTCCTGCCGGTACGCCTCGAAGCGGCCTTGCTCGACGTCGTCCAGCAGACGCAGGAAACGCTCTTCGGCGGGCAGCGGGGACGACCAGCGGACCACGATCTCCATCACGTCCCCGATCCTCCCGGGCGCCGAAGCGGTTGTCACGAATTCCGGGACAGGTCTGGGGTAATCCGGCGATCAGGAGGTACCCTGGAGCTAAGCAAGCGCTTAGCCAGTGTCGGAGGAGCAGCTCGGTATGGACTTTTCTCTCAGCACCGAAGAACGGGAAGTGCGCGACTGGGTCCGCACGTTCGTCCAGCGGGAGCTGATCCCGCTCGAGCAGGAGGTCCTCCGGCGCGAGCGCGCCCACCAGCCCGGCCTCACCGGCGAGGAGCTGAAGAACCTCCAGCTGAAGGCCAAGGAGTCCGGCTTCTGGGGCGTGTTCACGCCGGAGGAGTACGGCGGCATGGGCCTGTCCGCCGTGATGGCCGCGCTGCTGGAGGCCGAGCTCGGCCGGACCTTCGTGCCGTTCCGCTTCGGCGGCGCCGCGGACAACATCCTGTTCCACGCCAACGAGGAGCAGAAGCAGACCTACCTGCTGCCGACCATCTCGGGCGAGCGCAAGTCGTGCTTCGCGATCACCGAACCGGGCGCCGGGTCGGACGCCAAGGCCATCCGGACCACCGCCCGCAAGGACGGCACCGACTGGATCATCAACGGCGAGAAGACCTTCATCACCGGCGGCAACGAAGCCGACTTCACGATGGTCTTCGCGATCACCGACCCGGAGAAGGGCGCGAACGGCGGCGTCACGTGCTTCCTCGTCGACCGCGAGGCCGGCTGGAAGTCCGAGTACATCGACACCATGGGCGAGTGGGGCCCGGCTTCGCTGATCTTCCAGGACGTCCGCGTCCCCGAGACGCAGATCCTCGGCGAGGAGGGCCGCGGCTTCGAGCTCGCGATGCAGTGGATCGGCCAGGGCCGCTACCTGCTGCCGGCGCGCGCGATCGGTTCGTGCGAGCGGCTGATCTCGATGGCCATCGAGCACGCCAACACCCGCGAGACGTTCGGGCAGAAGATCGCCGAACGCCAGGCCATCCAGTGGATGATCGCCGACTCCGGGGTCGAGCTCGAGGCGCTGCGGTGGCTGGTGCTCAACGCCGCCTGGCAGGTCGACCAGGGCGTCGACTCGCGGCACGCGCAGTCGATGGCGAAGCTGTACGGCGGCCAGAAGGCCAACGAGATCGTCGACCGCGTCCTGCAGATCCACGGCGGCATGGGCTACACGCGGGAGCTGCCGATCGAGCGGTGGTACCGCGAGCTGCGGCTGCTGCGCATCTACGAAGGCACCGACGAGATCCAGCGCCGCACCATCGCGCGCAACCTGCTCAAGGGGCACGTGAAGGTCGGCGGCGTGCTCGGCTGAGGTCCGCCGGAAAGCGAACGAGGCCACCTCCCGGACGTCCGGGAGGTGGCCTCGGCGGTACTTCGGTTATTTCTTGTTGCGGATGGCGATCGGGACGCCGGCCAGGTCCTCTTCGTTGCACAGGAGCTTCACGTCGTAGTACGGCGAACCCTGGCGGTCGTCGTAGTCGAGGTGGATCGCCAGGACGTCGAGCGGCTCGCCCAGCCAGTCCTGTGCCTGCCGTAGCCACTTCGAGCACCGCTCCAGGGCGGTGGGGAGATCGTCATCACGGAACTCGACGGGGCGATAGGGGACATCCTGCACCTGATCGCGGGGGTGTGCCGGCGCCGGGAGGCCCGGCGCGAGACCCGAGTCGTCCAGTTCCAGTTGGATCGTTTCCTCAGTCACCCTTCGAGCGTCCCCCACGCACGCCGTCTGGGCAAGGCGTACACAGGTAAAAGCGCCGCTAAACGGACATGCCCCACTCTTTCGCGACGATTTCCCGGCAGCGCCGCAAGTCGGCCACGCCCGGCGGAGACGTGCAGCCCAGGGCCCTCGAGACCAGCTCCGCGTAGTGCTCCGCGAGCTGGTCCAGCGCCAGCGGCCCGTGCGGCGAATACCACCTGGCCACGCCGCTGCACATCTCCAGCAGTGCGAGCCGCGTCACCGCCGGGTGTTCGGTGTGGAACACCCCGGCCGCGACACCTTCTTCGATCGCCGCCGCCCACAGGTGTTCGTACGCGTCCCGCAGTGCCACCACCGGTTCGCGCGCCGCGGGGGAGAGGACGTCGACTTCGTTGTCCACCACGCGGGTTTCCGCCGGGCCGACCGCGTGCGCGAGCACGTGGAGCGCGACCAGCGTGCGCAGCCGGTGCACCGGGTCGGCACTGCCGGCCGTCGCCTCGCGGGCCGCGGCCAGCAGGCGGTGCAACGCCGTGTGCATGATCTCCGCGAGCAGATCCTCCTTGGTGCCCATGTAGTGGTACAGGCTCGCCGACGAAAGGTCCGCCTCCTGCGCCAGGTCCCGGATGCCCGTGCCGTGGAAACCCTTGGTGGCGAACAGTTTCACCGCCGCCGCGCGGACGCGCTCCCGGCTGGTCACAGCCATGCCGCCGCCTTCGCGTCCCACGACCCGGCACGCGGGTCGGCCACCTTGCGCAGCTCGCCCTTGGCGACGCGCTCGGACGGCGTCATCGGCAGCTCGTCGGCGAACGCCCAGAACCGCGGAACCTTGAAGTAGGCCAGCTTTTCCGCGCAGAACGCGGCGAGCACGGCCGGTTCCGGACGCTCGCCGTCGCACACGACGTACGCCTTGATCTCCTCGCCGCGCAGCTCGTCGGGCACCGCGACGACCGCCGCGAGCCGCACCGCCGGGTGCAGCAGCAGCGCGCGCTCGACCTCGTCGGCGGAGACGTTCTCGCCGCTGCGGCGGATCATGTCCTTCGTGCGCCCGACGTAGTAGACGCGGCCGGCGTCGTCCATCCGCGCGAGGTCGCCGGTGTGGAACCAGCCGTCGCGGAACGCCTTCGCCGTCGCCTCGGGATCGTCGTGGTAGCCGTGCATCAGCCCGATCCCGCGGATCAGCAGCTCACCGGTTTCCCCGCGCGGCAGCGGCTTCCCGTCGTCGCCGGCGATCATCGCCTCGCGGTCGCGGCTCGGCCGTCCGATGCAGCCGGTGCCGACGGTCTCGTCGTGGTCGGCCGCCGTCATCCGGATGTCGCCGCCGGTCTCGGTCATCCCGAACGCCTCGTACCACGGCACGCCCCAGCGCGCCTCCAGCTCGGCGTGCAGCTCGTGCGGGATCGCGGACGCGCAGATCGCGCGGACGCGGTGGTCGCGGTCGGCCGCCGACGGCTCCTGCCGCAGCAGCAGCGTGGGCATCAGGCCGAGGCAGTAGAACCAGGTGACACCGTGTTCGCGGATCTTCGCCCAGAACGTGCTGGGGTGGAAGCGGTCCAGCACGACGAGGGTGGCGCCGGCGGCGAGTCCCAACGCGACGTTCCACTGTGGATCGATGTAGTGGAACGGCTGGGCGGTCAGCATGACGTCGTCCTCGCCGACGGCCGGGAAGTCGGTGGTCAGCCCGACGGCCAGGGTCGTCCAGTACCGGTTCGGCAGGACGCAGCCCTTGGGGGCGCCGGTCGTGCCGGACGTGTACTGGATGTTCACCGGCAGTTCGGGCACCGGCGTGAACTCCGGTGGTCCGGCGTCGGTGCGGAGCCGGTCCGGCGTGACGACCTCGGTCAGCCCGATGCGGCCGAGCAACTCGGTGAACTCCGGCGCGGCGACGACGAGCTTCGCGCCGGAATGGCGGAGCACGTGGGCGCCGTCGAACTCCCGGTAGTTCGTGTTGACCGGCACCAGCTGCGCGCCGATCTTGGCCAGCGCCAGCCACAGCAGCGGGAACTCGGGCACGTTGCGCAGCATCACGGCGACCCGGTCGCCGGGGCCGATGCCGCGTTCGGCCAGCACCGCGGCGAGCCGCGAGCTTTCGCCGTCGACCTCGGCGAAGGTGAAGCGCCGGCCGGTCTCGTCGAACACCCAGGCCGTGCGCTCCGGCCACAGCCCGGCCGCCCGCTTGACGAGCTGGGCGAGCGTGCCGATTTCGGCGAGCGGCGTCACGTCCGGCTCCGGAAGGCCTCCGTGGACGCGGCGACCGCGGCCGAGGTTTCGGTGATCAGGGCGTGGCTGACCTCGAGTTCGAGCGCCGGTTCGACGTCGATCGGAGCGTCGAGGACGCGCTTCGCCATCGCCGCGGCCTCCGGGGGATGCCCGGCGATCCGCTTCGCCCAGCTGAGCGCCTCGGCCGGCAGCTGGTCGGCGGGCACGGCGGCGTTGACCATGCCCAGCTCCGCGGCCTTCCGGCCGTCGAAGCGCTCGCCGAGCAGCAGCAGCTCCTTCGCCTTGAGCGGGCCGACCAGCAGCGGGAGCAACCGCGACGCCGCGCCGGTGACGCTCAGGCCCAGCGAGACCTCGGGAAACGCGAAGACGGCGTCTTCGGCGGCCAGGATCAGGTCGCAGCCGAGTGCGAACTCGGCGCCGGCGCCGATCGCGTAGCCGTGCACCGCCGCGATCACCGGTTGACGCAGTCCGCGCAGCCGCCGTGTGACGTCCTGGAGCCGGTCCAGCCGGGCCCGTGAATCACCCGCGGGGGTGGGTTCCTTGAGGTCGTGACCCGCGCAGAAGGCACGGCCGTTACCGGACAGCACGACGACGCGGGCGTCGCTGCGCGCGGCGGCGTCGAGGGCGGCGAGGAAGTCGTCGACCAGGACGGCGGCGACCGCGTTGAGCCGCTCGGGCCGGTTCAGCCGGATCTGCGCGATGCCGTCCTCGACGGCGAACTCCACGGTGGGCATGCCGCCGATGCTAGACGTTCGATCGATCGATCGATAGCCTCGGGCTCATGTGGGTCGACACGGTTTACGAGAACGCCACGGTGTGGACGGGCGCGGGCGTCACCAGCGCGCTCGCCGTGCTGCACGGCCGGGTCGTGGCTTGGGGCGACGACGCTCTCGAGCTGTCCGCGCGCTCGCGGGTCGACCTCGGCGGCGGGTTCGTCGTGCCCGGCTTCCACGACGCGCACAACCACATGGCGTGGTTCGGGATGGGCCTGGACGACGTCGCGCTGGGCGGCTGCCGCAGCGTCGAGGAGGTCTACGACGCCGTCGCCGCCCGGGCCGCGACGCTGCCGGCCGGGAGCTGGGTGGTCGGCAGCGGGTACGACCAGAACAAGCTCGCCGGCGGGCACCCCGACCGGCACGGGCTGGACCGCGCCGCGCCGGGGATGCTCGTGCGGCTCAAGCACACGTCCGGGCACATGACCGTGGTCAACTCGGCCGTGCTCGACCAGCTGGACCTGGCTCACGTCCCGGTCGGCGGCGATGTCGTGCTCGACCCGGACGGTTCGCCGACGGGGTTGCTGCGCGAGCAGGCCCAGCTGCTGCTGCGGCCGCTGACGTACCCGACGCCGGTTTCGCGCGTGGTGCGCGGGCTCGGCCGAGCATCCGAGCGGTACCTGGCCGAGGGCATCACCAGCGTCCAGGAGGCCGGGATCGGCGGCGGCCTGGTCGGCGAGACGCCCGCCGAGCTGGCCGCCTACCAGCAGGCGCGCGAGCAGGGCGTGCTGCGCGTGCGCAGCACGGTGATGGTCGCCGCGAGCGTGCTGCACGACCTCCCCGACGGCGCCGGCTTCGGCCTCGACCTCGGCCTGCGCACCGGCCTCGGCGACGAGTGGCTGCGCGTCGGCCCGATGAAGCTGTTCGCCGACGGCTCCCTGGTCGGGCGCACCTGTGCGATGCACGAGCCCTTCGACGGCGAGCCCGAAAACCGCGGCTACTTCCAGGTGCCCGAGGACGAACTCGCCCGCACGATCCGCCGTGCCCACGAGGCCGGCTGGCAGATCGCGACGCACGCGATCGGCGACCGCGCGATCACCGTCGTCCTCGACGCCTACGAAGCTGCGTTGGCCGCTTCGCCGCGCACGGACCACCGGCACCGCATCGAGCACTGCGCGGTGCTTCAGCCCGCGGAGCTGTCTCGGCTCGCTTCGCTGGGGTTGCTCGCTTCGCCGCAGGGACGGTTCGTCAACGAGCTCGGCGACGGCATGCGCGCCGCGCTCGGCGAGTCTCGCGTGCCGTGGTGCTACCGGCTGCGAAGCGTCCTCGACGCGGGTTGCGTGCTTCCCGCGTCCTCGGACCGCCCGGTCGTGAACGGCGCGCCGCTGCTCGCGCTCGCCGACATGGTTCGGCGGCGCACGGCGTCAGGCGCCGCCTTCGCGCCCGAAGAGGCGTTGACGCCGGAGCAGGCGTTGCGCGCGTACACGTACGGCTCGGCCTACGCGACCTTCGCCGAGCGTGACCTGGGCACGCTCGAGCCCGGGAAGCTCGCCGACTTCGCCGTGCTGTCCGGCTCGCCGCTCGACGAGTCCGCTTTGGACGGGCTGACCGTGCAAGGCACCGCCGTCGGCGGCGAACTGCGTTATCAAGCTCGGCTGTCGTGAGGCCTCACCGCTTCCCGGAACCGCCGCGCGCCGACGACCTGCGCGCGGCGGCCACGAACTCGAGTGCCTCCTCGGCCAGCTCGGCCCAGGGCTGGCTCGAACCGGTGTCCAGGGCCAGCCACTCCTTCATCGGCGTGCCCTTGTTCGCGTCGAAGCGGGCGCCGTGCCCGCCCGCGACCAGCTCGTCGACCCTTGCCCGCGGCAGCTTCAGCACCAGCTGCCCGCGGACGAACATGGCGAAGATCCGGCCGTCCACGCGCAGCGCCGTGCGCCCGAAGCCGCCGGTCGCGCCGGGTGGCGTGATACCCGGGCGTCCGGTGAACTCGTCGACCAGGTCCTCGAACTTGCCTTCCGGTGACATCGACCACCTCCGACCCCGACCGTAACGACCACCACCGACAGAAACGGGAGGCGAGATGCCCGTCCGCGACGCCGTCTTCGAAGACATCGAAGAAATCTGCGCGCTCATCGAAGAGCACGCCGTCTACGAGGACAACCACGACCTCAAGCTCGACCGCGCCGAGATGAGCGGTCACCTCTTCGGGCCCGATCCGAAGGCGTGGGTGCTGATCGCGACCCCGCCCGGCGAGCCCGGGACCGTCGCCGGCTTCGCCTTCTGCAGCTGGAACTTCTCGACGTGGGAGGCCCGGCCGGGGATCTGGCTGGACGACCTGTTCGTCCGTCCCGCCCACCGCCGCTACGGGCTCGGCAGCGAGCTGCTCGACGCGCTGCGCAGCCGCACCACCGGGCGCGTCGAGTGGGACATGCAGGAGGGCAACGAAAAAGGCGAGGCGTTCTACGCCCAGCTCGGCGCGGAACCCGTCCCCGGCTGGATCCGCTACCGCTGGCGGCCGTGAACTTTCACGAGAAAGAACCCGGCCCCGTATCGTATGCGGCATGGGAGATGGTTCGGTCCGGAGGTCCTCGTCGGTCGAGGACTACGTCCGGGTGATCTACGGCCTGGTCGAACGCGGTGAGGCGGTCACGAACACCTCGCTCGCCGGCCGGCTGGAGGTCAGCCCGTCCTCGGCGTCGGGGATGGTCACGAAGCTGTCCCAGCTCGGGCTGGTCACCCACGTGCCGTACCGCGGGATCGAGCTGACCGCCGACGGCCGGCTCCTGGCGCGCTCGGTGCTGCGGCGCCACCGGCTGATCGAGACGTACCTGGTGTCCGAGCTCGGCTACACGTGGGACGAGGTCCACGCGGAGGCGGACGCGCTGGAGCACGCGGTGTCCGACCGGCTGATCGAGCGCATCGCGGCCAAGCTGGGCAACCCGGTCCGCGACCCCCACGGCGACCCGATCCCGGCCGCCGACGGCAGCGTCGAGGAGCTGTCGGTCCGCATCCTGGACGACCTCGAGCCGGGCGCGGTGGGCGAGATCGTCCGGGTGTGGGACACGGACCCGGAGCTGCTGCGGTACCTGACGGAACACGCGATCAACCTGGGCGAACGCATCGAGGTCGTCGAGCGCCAGCCGTTCGGGGGACCGATGGTGGTGAAGGTGGGCTCGCCACCGGACGCCGCTACGCACGCCATCGGCAAGGAGATCGCGCAGGCCCTGTCGGTCACCCTGCGCTGAGCGCGTTGACGTCGGGCTGCGTATGCGCGAGTGACGTCCTGAAGCGGATGTGGTGACACCCCCGCGGCCACGACCATGGCCGCATGAAACCCTTTCGCTTCGGTATCGTCGCCGGTTTCGCGCCCGATCTCACCACCTGGACCGCTCAGGCCGAGCGCGTCGAGAAGCTCGGCTTCGACACCCTGCTCGCCACCGATCCCGTCGGCACCGCCGATCCCTTCGTCCTGCTCGGGGCCGCCGCCGCGGTCACCATGGATCTCACCGTCGGCACGTTCGTCCTCGCCGATCCCTTCCGGGACGCGAAAGCCCTCGACTGGCAGGTCCAGACCCTGCACCAGCAGACCAGGGGCCGCTTCGAGCTCGGGCTCGGCGTCGGGCGGCCCGGCGCCGAGGAGCACACCGAACACCTCGGCCGGGAGTTCGGCGCACCGGGTGAGCGCATCACACGGATGGCCGAGACGATCGCGCACTTCAAACGATCGATCGACCGTCCACGGCTGCTCCTCGCCGGCGGGGGACCGAAAATGCTGGCGCTCGCCGCGCAAGAAGCGGACAGCCTCACCTTCACGTGGGCGCCCAAGACCACCGAAGCGGAGGCGGAGTCCATTGTGGATCGATTCCGTAAGCTGGCTGACGAACGGCTGCCGGACATCGAGCTCGGGCTGAACCTGATGGCCGTCGGGGACGAACCGTCGCCGGGGATCGCGCGGTGGGCCGGGGTCGACGTTCCCGAACTCGCTGCTGCCCAAGCCGTCACCGTGCTGCCCGCTGATCCAGGTCAAGCGGCGGAAAGGCTTCTCGGGTGGCGGGAGCGGTGGGGGATTTCCTACGTCACGATCAACTCGGGCTACGCGGAACCGTTCGCCGAGATCGCCGCGGAGGTGCGGCTCGCAGGTGGGTGAGGGCCCTTCCGATCTTGCGAAGCTGGGCCTACGCTCCAATTTTCGTATTCGGGAGTGCTTCGGAGCGTTGTGATGACCGGTCAGCGAACTCGCACCATCGACCGGGGGGAACAGGCGGAGCTGAGCCAGCTGCTGTCCGCCGGGCCGTTCGACGTGGCCCTGCGGGCGGCGATCCGGGCCCGCGGGCTCGGGCTCGATCGGATCCGCTATCGCTTACGCGGCAGGGGAACCACGGTCAGCCTGGCCACCCTCAGCCACTGGCAGTCCGGGCGGTGCCGGCCCGAGCGGCCGGAATCGTTGGAGGCGTTGCGGAATCTCGAGGACATCCTGAACGTGCCGGACGGCTCGCTCAGCAAGCTCCTCGGCCCGCCTCGCGGCAGAACGCGTTTCCACGTGCAGTCGCCGCCGCTCAATTGAGCAGTACCAACGGAAAACCGCTCAGGTGAGCACGTAGGCTCGGCACCATGCGAGCTGTGGTGATGGAGGAGTTCCGCGTCCCGCCCGTCGTGCGGGACGTGCCGGAGCCGGTGGCGCCGCCGGGTGGCGCGGTGATCGAGGTCGACGCCACCGGCGTCTGCCGCAGCGACTGGCACACGTGGCAGGGCCACGACACCGCGGTGACGCTGCCGCACGTCGCCGGGCACGAGCTGGCCGGCCGGATCGTCGCGCTCGGCACGGGCGTGCGCGGGTGGGCGCTCGGCGCGCGCGTCACCGTGCCGTTCGTGTGCGCCTGCGGCTCGTGCCCCCAGTGCGCCCGCGGCGACCAGCAGATCTGCGACCGCGAGTTCCAGCCCGGTGCCACCCACTGGGGGTCCTTCGCCGAGCGCGTCGCCATTGAACACGCGGAGCCGAACCTCGTCGCGCTGCCGGACTCGCTCGGCGCCGCCGAAGCCGCCGCGCTCGGCTGCCGCTTCGGGACGGCGTTCCGCGCGGTGCTGCGGCAGGGCCGGGTCACCGCGGGGCAGTGGGTCTCCGTCTACGGCTGCGGTGGCGTCGGGATCTCCGCGGTGCTGCTGGCCGTCGCGGCGGGCGCGAAGGTCGTCGCCGTCGACGTCTCGCCGTCGGCGCTGGCGTTGGCGGCGAAGTTGGGGGCCACCCTGACCGTCGACTCCTCGGCCTTCGACGGCCCGGAAGCGGTCGCTGCGCACGTGCGCGAGCTGACCGGCGGCGGCACGCACGTCTCGCTCGACTGCCTCGGCGCGCCGTCGACCTGCGCGGCGTCGGTGGGCAGCCTCCGCAAGCGCGGCCGGCACGTCCAGGCGGGGCTGATGCCGCCCGCGCAGGGGATCGCGCCGATCCCGATGCACCGGGTCGTCGGCGGCGAGCTGGAGCTGGTCGGCGTCCACGGCCTCCAGGCCCACGAGTATCCGGAGCTGCTGCGCGTCGTCGAGACGGCGGGGATCGACCTCGCCGCGCTGATCGGGCGCCGCATCGGCCTCGACGACGTCCCGGCCGCACTGGCCGCGATGAACGACCCCGTGCCCACTCGGGCGGGCGTCACCGTCGTGACGTTTCGTGACTGATCCGCGTCGGCGAGGTCAAGTGACCCGTTCGTAGCTGATCCACGCTGGCTTTGTGACATTCGGGTGTGGGAACGTCTATTCATGGTGGCCCATAGCGAGGGGAGTCGGCCGCAGGAGCGGCCCGATGGTCCGATCGGGCGGCTCCTGCGGCTGTATGCCGCCGCGAGCGTGACGTTCCGCGGTCACCGGCTCGTGCCCTCGGTGATCACCGAGCGTGTCCGACAGGAGTCTCCGGCACAATCGAGGTGATGGACGCCCTCCTGCCGCGCCCGCGCGCCGAACTCGCGCCCGGTGCCGTGCACATGCCCGACTGGCTCGGCTTCGACGAACAGCGCGAGCTCGTCGCGGCCTGCCGCGGCTTCGTCGGCTACCGCCACACCCGGCTGCCCAACGGCGGCGTGATGTCGGTGAAGTCCGTCTGCCTCGGCTGGCACTGGTACCCGTACGGCTACTCGCGCACGACCGGCGAGGGCACGCCGGTGCTGCCGTTCCCGGACTGGCTCGGCGACCTCGGCCGGCGCGCGCTGGCCGACGCGTACGGCGAGGCCGAGGCGTACGAGCCGGACATCGCACTGGTCAACTTCTACGACGCCACCGCGAAGATGGGCCTGCACCAGGACAAGGACGAGCGCAGCCTGGCGCCGGTGGTGTCCTTCAGCCTCGGCGACGCGTGCGTGTTCCGCTTCGGCAACACCGAGACCCGCGGCCGGCCGTACACCGACGTCGAGCTGCGGTCGGGTGACGTGTTCGTGTTCGGCGGCACGTCCCGGCTCGCCTACCACGGTGTCCCGAAGACGGTGCCGGGCACGGCGGATCCGGCGCTCGGCCTGACCGGCCGGCTGAACATCACCCTGCGGGTCTCCGGGCTCTAGTCCGCTGTGGACTCCTCTTCCTCGGGCACGACGATCAGCCGGACGGCGACCGCGCGCGAGCCCGGCGGGTGGTGGCCCGGCTCGGTGACGTACTTCCAGAGCAGGTTCTGGTACTCCTCGACGAACGACGCGACCTGCTCCTTCGTCAGGGTCAGGCCACCGCGGTAGATCTGGTTCCAGCCGTCGGCGCTGTCGTAGCCCGCGTACGCCCGCGTGACCAGGCCGAGGTCGTGGCTCATCTTGAGCGCGCCGAGCTTGTGCGCGGCCTCGCGCTCGTCCGGCGTCATCTCCAGGCCCGGCGGGGTGTAGATGTCCTTCATCAGCGACCGCCACCAGCGTTCGCGGCCGGTCGAGCGCTCCTCGATCTCCGCGATCAGCTCGAGGTCGGCGAGCCTGCGGAGGTGGTAGCTGGTCGTCCCGGTGCTCTCGCCGAGGGCCTTCGCGACGCTCGTCGAGTTCGCTTCGCCGTGTTTGCCCAGGTAGGTCAGGATGTCGCGGCGCACGGGGTTGGCCAGGGCCTTGTAGAAGGCCTTGAGATCCGCGCCGGTGAGGACGCGTCGTTCGGGACGTTCGACCATGTCCGGAGCGTACTACAGAGATTGTTTGCAAAGAATCTCTGCAATTGGCTACCGTGGTCCGCGAACGGGGGTTCGCATGAAAAGACTGTGCTGGGCGGCGGGGCTGTGCCTGCTGCCGTGGATCGCGGTACTGGGGATGACGCTGCCGGACGTCGTGGCGGCGCAGCACTGGCGGCTGGCCTGGACGGGCTTCGACGCGGCGGAGGCGCTCGGCCTGCTGCTCACGGCGTGGCTGCTCGGACGCGGCGACCCGCGGACGCCGCTGGTCGCGACGGCCACGGCGACGCTGCTGCTGGCCGACGCCTGGTTCGACGTCGTGACGGCCGCCGACGACGTCGGGTTTTCGCTGCTCATGGCCGGTTTGGAGGTACCGCTGGCGCTGGCGTGCCTGACGGTGGCGCTGCCCGTGCGACCGGCGGTGCCGGCGCATGTCTGAACTGGACCCGCGCCTGCGCGACGAGATCGACGACCAGGTCGCGGAGATCCTGGACGTCTACCTGGCCGAACGGGCGCCGCGCCGGAAGTGGCGGGGCGGCGGGCCGCTGGTGGTGACGGTGGCACTGGGGGTCGTCACCACCTGGCTCGCCCCGGCCGCGGCCTGGGCGGCGTGGCCGGCGATCGCGGCCACGAACGTCGCCTGGCTGGTCTGCCGCGGCCGGTCGTGAGTGAGAAACAGGGTTAGAACGCTGTGCCGCAGCTCAGGACATCGCCGACAGTTGATGTCTCAGGACATCGCGGACACTGATCGGCCTGTCGGCGTAGTGACCAGGGCTTTTGTGGTGATCATGCGGCGATGGGCAGAACAGGGTTTTCGATGGATCCTGAGTTCGTCGCCGCGGTCGCTCGGGTCGCTCACGGCGAGAAGATCAACGTGGCGCGGTTCTGCCACGAGCACGGCGTGTCCCGGGACACCTTCTACAAGTATGTAACCCGGTTCCGCACGGAGGGAGCCAGCGGGTTCACCCGCCGCAGCACTGCCCCGCACCACCGCCCCAGCACCCTCGGCGCGGCGGTGGCCGAGGCGGTGCTGCGGGCCCGCAAGGAACTGGCCGAGGCAGGCCTCGACAACGGCCCGATCTCCATCCGCTGGCGGCTGAAGGACGCCGGGGTCACCCCGGTCCCGTCGCGGGCCTCGATCCACCGGATCCTGTGCGCCCACGGCCAGATCGTCCCGCAGCCGCGCAAGAAACCCCGGACCCGGCGCCGGTTCACCTACGCCGACCCCAACGGCTGCTGGCAGATCGACGGCATGGAGCACCACCTCGCCGACGGCACCAAGGTCTGCATCCTCCAGATCCTCGACGACCACTCCCGCCTCGACGTCGGCTCCTACGCCGCCCCCGGCGAAACCACCGCCGACACCTGGACCGCGCTACAACACGCCTTCGCCGGCTACGGCGTACCCGTAAAACTCCTGTCCGACAACGGGCTCGCCTTCACCGGCCGCCACCGCGGCTGGATGGTCGAACTGGAACGCCACCTCGCCGAACTCGGGGTCACCAGCATCGCCTCCACCCCGCACCACCCGCAGACCTGCGGCAAAAACGAACGCCTCCACCAGACCTTGCAGAAATGGCTCGCCGCCCGACCACCCGCCAAGAACCTTGCTGCCCTGCAACAGCTTCTCGACGAATACCGACAGGAGTACAACAACCGCCGCCACCAAAGCCTCGACGGCCAGACACCCCAGCAACGCTACGACGCCCGCCCCAAAGCCACCCCCGCCACCGGGCCCCACCGGCCCAGCGGCGTCACCACCCGCCCCGTCTCCGCCACCGGCGTGATCGCCTTCTCCGGCTGCTCCATCGTCCTCGGCCGCACCTGGGCCGGGCACGCCGCCACCGTCTACTGGCAAGGCGACCGCGTCACCGTCATGATCAACGACACGGTCGCCCGCCAACTCACGCTAGACCGCTCGGTACGCTACCAACGCCTCACCAACCAGAAACTGTCCGGAAAGTCCTGAGACATATCTGTCCGATATGTCCTGAGACAGCGCACAGGGTTAGAACGCTGTTTCTCACTCACGACGCGGGACGGAAGCGGAGGGTCTGGCCGGGGCGCAGCTGGGCCGCGAGATCCAGGTCGGCTTCCTCGACGACCGCGATCACGGGGTAGCCGCCGGTCGTCGGGGAATCCGCGTGGAACAGGATCGGCCGGCCCGACGGCGGTACCTGCAGCGATCCCGGGACGCACGCCTCGGACGGCAGCTCGTCGTGACGAACCCGCGAAAGCGGCGAGCCGGTGAGCCGGATGCCGACGCGGTCCGAGTCCGGCGAGACCGTGTACACAGTGGACAGCAGCTGGTCCGGCGAAGCGAACCAGTCGCGACGCGGGCCCGGAGTCACGTGCAACACCGGCTCGGAAGGCAACGCCGCGCGCGGTGCCAAATCGACGACCGGGAACGCCCCGGGAGTGCCCACCGGCAGCAGCATTCCGGCGGCGAGCGGCGGCGGGCCCAGCTTCCCGAGCGTGTCGGTCGAGCGGGAGCCGAGCACCGGCGGGACGTCGATCCCGCCGCGCACCGCGACGTAGCACCGCAAGCCCGCGGAAGCCGTGCCCAGCACGAGTTCGTCGCCCGGCCACAACGTCATCGGCGCGTTCAGGCCGCCCGGCGACACCGGGCACGACGCGCCGGTCACCGCCACCGTCGTCACGGCCGAGGCGCGCAGCACCAGCCCGCCGAGCGTGACCTCCAGGGCCGCGGCGCCCGGAGCGTTCCCGACGAGCCGGTTGGCCAGCTCGAACGACGCGCGGTCCGCGGCACCGGAGCGGCCGACGCCGAGCGCCGCGTGCCCGGGCCGGCCGAGGTCCTGCACCGTCGTCGTGAACCCCGGCCGCACGACTTCGAGCTTCACGCCGTCACCGCCTCGAACCGCACTCGCGTGCCGGGCGGCAGCAGGTTCGGCGGGTCGCGTTCGACGTCCCACACCGGCACGGCCGTCCGGCCGAGCAGCCGCCAGCCGCCGGGCGACGCGCTCGGGTACACCGCGCTGTACTCGCCGGCGATCGCCACCGACCCCGCCGGGATACGCGTCCGGGGTGTCGACCGGCGCGAGACGTGCAGCGCCGGGTCCAAACCGGACAGGTACGCGAAGCCCGGCGCGAAGCCGCAGAACGCCGAGACGTACGCACCCGCGCGGTGCCGCGAAATCACCGCGGCGACGGACAAGCCCGTCTCGGCCGCGACGTCGGCCAGGTCCTCACCGTCGTACACTACCGGGATCACCACCTCGGCCGAAGCGGACACCGCACTGTCCACAGGGGACACTTCGCGCAGCACCGAACCCAGGCGGTCCGCGTCCGTCACCGTCGGGTCGAAGCGGACCAGCAGCGTCCGGGCCGCCGGGACCAGCTCCTCGACGCCCGCCAGGTCCAAGGAGCGCACAGCGGCCTGGAAGCCGAGCACGTCGTCCAGCTCCACCAGCACCGCGCGCCGCCCGCACGGCAGCAGCCGGACGGTCATCCGGTGAACGCGCCGAGCGGCACGTCCGCGCGGGCCAGCCCGTCGCGGATCCGCCGCGCCAGCTCCACCGCGCCCGGCGTGTCCCCGTGCACGCACAGGGAGTCCGGGCGCAGGTCGAGCTTGCCGCCGTCGGCCGTCACGACCCCGCCGCCGGACGCCATCGTCACCGCCCGCTCGGCCACCGCCGCCGCGTCGTGCAGGACCGCGCCCGGCTTCTTGCGCGAGACGAGCCGGCCTTCGGCGGTGTACGCCCGGTCGGCGAACGCCTCCGCGTACGCCAACACGCCGGCTTTTTCCGCCTGCCGCTGCATTTCCGAGTCCGGCAGGCAGAGCAGCGCGAGCGCGGGGTCGTAGCGGCGCAGGCCGTCGACGATCGCCGCCGCCTGCTCGACGTCCACCGCCGCGGTGTTGTACAGCGCGCCGTGCGGCTTCACGTACGTCACGCGGCTGCCCGCCGCGCGAGCGAACGCGTCCAGCGCGCCGATCTGGTACAGCACCTCGTCGGCCAGGTCGTCCGGCGCGATGTCGAGCGCGCGCCTGCCGAAGCCGGCCAGGTCGCGGTAGCCGACGTGCGCCCCGATCGCGACGCCGCGCTCGGCCGCCAGGTCGCACACCCGCCGCATCACCGACGGGTCGCCGGCGTGGAAGCCGCAGGCGACGTTCGCGCTGGTCACGATGTCGAGCATGGCTTCGTCGTCGCCCATCTTCCAGGCGCCGAAGCCCTCTCCGAGATCGCTGTTCAGGTCCATTTCAGCCCACCCGGTATTCGCTGTCGAGCCGGTCCGTGATGAACATGTACCCCGGTGCGTGGGTGATCGCAAAGGGGGGCCGCGACGCCATCAGTGCCGCCTGCGGCGTGACCCCGCAGGCCCAGAACACCGGGACGTCACCCGGTTCCGCGTCCACGGGATCCCCGAAGTCCGGCCGTGCCAGGTCCTCGATCCCCAGCGCACGCGGATCGCCGACGTGCACGGGCGCGCCGTGCACGGCCGGCATCGCGCGGGTGATGCGGATGGCGTCGTCGACGCGGTCCTCCGGGATCTGCCGCATCGACACGACCATCGGCCCGAACAGCCGCCCGGCGGGTTCGCACGGCCGGTTCGTCACGTACATCGCGACGTTGCGGCCCTGGTCGACGTGCCGCAGCGGCACGCCCTCGGCGGCCAGCGCCGTCTCGAACGTGAAGCTGCAGCCGATGGAGAAGGCAACCATGTCGCTGCGCCACAGGCCGGTCGCGTCGGACACCTCGCCGGCCAGCACGCCGTTCTGCCAGATCCGGTAGCGCGGCAGGTCGGTGCGCAGGTCCGCGCCCTCGGCGAGCCGGGTGGCCGGGTCGCCCGGGTCGGTGACGTCGAGCAGCGGGCACGGCTGGGGGTTGCGGGTGCAGAACAGCAGCACGTCGTAGGCCCAGTCCTCGGGCACGGCGATCAGGTTGGTCTGGGTGAAGCCGTTGGCCCAGCCCGTGGTGGGGTGAGCGGTGCCGCGGCGGAACACTTCGCGCGCTTGCGCGGGGGTGTACGTCGCGGGTTCGTCAAAGGTCGTCATGAGTTCCCCCTCAGTCGACGAGTTCGATACCGCGGGTCTCCGGAAGCCCCAACAGTGCCAACACGGCGATGCCGTAGCCGAGCGCGCCGAACACGATCGCGCCGCCCGCGCCGAGGAAACCCACGACGGTCGGGAAGATCGCGCCGACCGCGCGGCCGAAGTTGTACGTGAAGCCCTGTCCCGTCCCGCGCAGCGCCGTCGGGTACAGCTCGGCGAGGTAGGCGCCGAAGCCGCTGAAGATCGCGGACATCGAGAAGCCGAGCGGGAAGCCGAGCACCAGCACGAGACCGTTGGCGCCCTTGGGGATCTGCGTGTACGCGACGATCAGCGCGGCCGAGAGCAGCGCGAACGTCAGGAAGGTCTTCTTGCGCCCCATCAGGTCCGTGAGGTAGCCGCCGCAGACGTACCCGACGAACGCGCCGGTGATGAGGAACGCGAGGTAGCCGCCGGTGCCGATCACGGTCAGCTCGCGCGTCTTCTTCAGGTAGGACGGCAGCCACGTCGAGATCGTGTAGTACCCGCCCTGGACGCCGGTGGCGAGCAGCGCGGCGAAGAGCGTCGTGCGCAGCAGGTCGGCCTTGAAGATCTTGACGAGCGTGCCTTTCGTGCGCTCGGTCTTCAGCCGTTCCTCGGCGCGCGGCGCGTCCTTGACGCTCTTGCGCACCCACAGCACGAGCAGCGCGGGGATGACCCCGGTCCAGAACATGATGCGCCAGGCCACGTCGTCGCTCGCGACGCTGAACACGACGGTGTAGACGATCACCGACAGGCCCCAGCCGACTGCCCACGCGCTCTGCACGAAGGCCACGGTCCGGCCGCGGTAGCGGGCCGAGGAGTACTCCGCGACCAGCGCGGCACCGGCTGCCCACTCGCCGCCGAAGCCCAGGCCCTGCAGTGCGCGGAAGACCAGCAGCGTCTCGAAGTTCGGCGCGAACCCGCAGAGCACGGTGAAGATCGTGTACATCGCGATGGTGATCTGGAGCGTGCGGACGCGGCCGATCCGGTCGGCCAGCATGCCCGCGCCCACGCCGCCGACGGCCGACACGACCAGCGTCGTCGTGCCGAGCAGGCCGGCTTCCCCGCTCGAAATGCCGAAGTACGCGGTGATCGCGGCCAGGCCGAGCGGCAGGGTCTGGTAGTCGAACGAGTCCAGGCCGTAGCCGCCGAACGCGCCGACGAAGGCGCGTCGCCCGCGTTTGCCGAGCGTGCGGAACCAGTCGAACGGCCGGGCCTCGGTAGCAGTTGTCGCAGTCATGGGGCACCTCCTGGCCAGTGTCTCATCGTGGCGTGTCTCACACAGTAAGGATTGTTGAACAATTCCACAAGACGGCAGTTGGATCGTCCTCAGTGTGACGGGTACCATCCGTGCTGTGGGCATCGAAGACAGCGACGTTCCGGGCCTGGAGGCCGACCGCGGCCTGGTCAGCCGCAAGAGCACGGCCGAGCGGGTGGCCGGCGTGCTGCGCAAGCGCATCGCGGAGGGCTTCTTCCTGCCCGGCGGCCGGCTCTCGGAGCAGGACATCGGCAACGCGCTCGGCGTCTCGCGCAACACGCTCCGCGAGGCGTTCCGGCTGCTCACGCACGAGCGGCTGCTCGCCCACGAGCTCAACCGCGGCGTCTTCGTCCGGATCCCGAGCGTCGAGGACGTCGTCGACATCTACCGCGTCCGCAAGATCATCGAATGCGCCGCGGTCCGCGGCGTGACGGCGAAGCCGGCGACGTTCGCGCGGATTCGCGAGAAGGTCGAGATCGGTGACGAGGCCGCGCGCACCGGCAACTGGAAGGACCTCGGCACCGCGAACGTCTGGTTCCACCAGGAGCTGGCCGCGCTGTCCGGCAGCGAGCGCGTCAACGAGCTGGTCGGGCGGCTGACCGCCGAGCTGCGGCTGGTCTTCCACATCATGGCCGAGCCGCGGCGCTTCCACGAGCGCTACCTGCCGCGCAACCACGAAATCCTCGACCGCGTCGAGGCCGGCGACGGCACGGGCGCGGAGCAACTGCTGATGAAGTACCTCGAAGACGCGGAGGAACAGCTGGTCGACGCGTATGCCGACCGCGCCGAGGCGGCCCGCGCGGCCGTCGCGGCGGACTGACTACTTCTTGCGGCACGTGAGCCACGGCGGCCGGCGTCCACTGTCGATTCGGGCACGGCGGGCCAGTCTGCGGCTGCCCGTTCGGGCACCCCGGCAATTTGACGGTCCCCAATCACGCCTCGGCTCGCTAACCTGCGAAAGCGGTTTCGCCGTCGGAGACCCCCAGCGGCAGGCGAAACCTCACCGCTGCCGGGCCGGGG
Source organism: Amycolatopsis sp. NBC_01488 (assembly GCF_036227105.1). Lineage (NCBI taxonomy): Bacteria > Bacillati > Actinomycetota > Actinomycetes > Pseudonocardiales > Pseudonocardiaceae > Amycolatopsis > Amycolatopsis sp. NBC_01488. The sequence continues at coordinate 3,356,416 of NZ_CP109434.1, forward strand.
CCTCCCCAGTGCCACGGTCCGGCAGCCCTTCGAACGCGGAACAGGCCCGGCCGGAACCCCGGCCGGGCCTGTCGCTGCACGCCGTCAGCCGGCGTAGCGGGCGAAGATCCTCGTGAAGTCCCACGCCTGCTGGGAAACGCCCGAACACGTGTCGTCGTTCGGGTAGGCCCCCGGGCACGGGCGGTCCCGGTTGGCCGACCAGAACGTCAACCGGGCCAGGTGGTGCTGGTTCGCGTAGGCCAGGATCGTGGTGAAGTCGTTCAGCGTGACCGTTTCGTTGTTGTCCGTGATGCCGTTCATCGACGAGATGCCCATGTGCCGGTAGGCCGTGTCGTCGTCATAGCCGTAAGCCGACTTGACGACGTTCTTGAGGCCCTCGGCCGCGCGCTGCGTGAGCGTGCCCATGTTCTGGCCCGCGCCGCCGAAGTCGAACGGCATGATGACCCAGCCGTCGACCGTGAGCCCCGACTGCGCGGCCCGGTTCACCAGGCTGTTGTCCGGTCCGGACTGTCCGGTGCCGAAGGTGACGTAGATCTTGATGCCCGGGTTGTTCGCCCGGACCGTCTTCAGCGCGTCGACCGTGCGCTGCTGCACCGTCGGGTTGCTGTAGGCGTCGGCCTCGATGTCGATGTCGATCGCCTTGAGGCCGAAGGCGCTGATCACCTTCTGGTAGCCCGCCGCCAGCTCGCCCGCGCTGCCGCACGACGACTCCAGCTTGTTGCCGGAGTAGCCGCCGAACGACGGGATGACGTCGCCGCCGCCCGCCCGCACCGTGTTGATGGTGTTCTGGTCGACGCCGCCGGTGAGCGCCCGGCCGCCGTCCCACTGCGGGTTGCAGTAGCCGTTGGACAGGACGAACGCCAGCGTGAACCACTTGACGCCGGTGGCGCTCATGATCGTCGACGGGCTCGGCGGGTTGCCCCAGCCGTTGTAGAGGTACGGCGCCACGGCCATCGCGCCCGGCCCGGGCGGCGGGGTCGTGCCGCCGCTCGGGAGCGTCCACTGCTGGTTGGCCGTGCTCGCGCACGTCCAGATCTGCAGCCGGGTGCCGTTCGCGCTGGAGTTGCCGGTCGCGTCGAGGCACTTGCCCGACCCGGTGTTGACCAGGTTCTTCGCCGCGTTGGCCGTCCACTTCTGGGCGTTCGAGCCGTTGCAGTCCCAGAGCTGGATCGTGGTGCCGTTGGCGGTGCCCGCGCTGGTGACGTCGAGGCACTTGCCCAGCGCCTGCAGGGATCCGTCGGACCCGACTGTCCACTGTTGGGCGTTGGAGCCGTTGCAGTCGTACAGCTGGATCGCCGTGCCGTTCGCGGTGCTCGCCGCGTTGACGTCGACGCACTTGCCGGCGAGGCCGGTGATCGGCCCGGTCGCCGCCTGCGCGACGCCGGGCAGGAGGACCACGGCGGACGCGGCGATCAGGCCGCCCACCGCGGTCAGTGCTCGCTTCTTCATGCCTTGCTCCTCAAGCCGGGACGGTCCACTTCTGGTTGGCCGCGCCGGTGCAGGTCCAGATCTGCAGCCGGGTGCCGTTGGCGCTGGAGTTGCCGGTCGCGTCGACGCACTTGTTCGACGCCGAGCCGACGAGATCCCTGGCCGCGGTGGCCGCCCACTGCTGGTTGGCCGTGCCGCCGCAGTCCCACAGCTGCAGCTGCGCACCGTCCGCTGTGGACTGTCCGGTGACGTCGAGGCACTTGCCCAGCGCGCGGATCGTGCCGTCGGTGCCGACCGTCCACTGCTGCGCGGCCGAGCCGTTGCAGTCGTAGAGCTGGACCGCGGTGCCGTTGGCGCTGTTCGCGCCGGCGACGTCGATGCACTTGCCGCCGAGGCCGGTGATCGCGCCGGTCTTGCCGGTGCCGCCGCCCGTGCCCTGGTTGCCCGCCCAGGTGAAGGTCGCCGACGTGTGGCCGGGCAGGGTGTAGGTGAACGACGAGTTGCCCCAGTTCACGCGCACGCTCTGGCTTCCGGTGCCGGAGTTGTACGCGATCAGCGCCTTGGAGCCGTCCGGGTTCTTCCAGGCGACGTTGCGGACGGTCGAGTTGTCGTTCGAGTCGATCCGGTACGCACCCGGCTTCACGAACTTCGTCAAGTGGCCCATCGTGTAGTACTCGACGGTGTAGTCCACCTGCCCGCTGCGCGAGTCTCCGTTGTGGACGGTGATCAGGCCGGTGCAGGTGCCGCAGCCGCCGTTGTGCGGGCCCATGTTCTGGTCGACGGCGAGGCTCCACTTGGTCACGCTCTTCGACCAGTTCCGGGTGTAGTCCACGATGTTGTTCATGTCCTCGGCCTGCTGGTTCGAGATCCAGGTGCCGCCGGAGTGCTCGGTCGAGTAGGCGTTGACGTTCGGGTACTGGTTGTGGGTGGTCGTCTGCTGCGTGATGTCGCCGCCGTACCCGTGCCAGGCGACGCCGCCGAAGTTCGGGTGGTTGCGGATGGCCGCGTCGTCGAGCGTCGGCGCCCCGTAGGACGCGTAGGTGTCCCAGTTCCAGTCGAGCGCCAGGACCTTTGTGGACAGTCCGGCGCCTTGCAACGCCGGCAGCAGGTTGTTCTTCGCGAAGTAGGCCAGGCCCGCGCCGTTCCAGTTGGTCGACGGGTAGCTCGAACAGCACGTCGGCTCGTTCTGCATCGAGACGTAGTCGATCGGCACGCCCGCGGCCTGGTAGGCCTGGAGGTACTTGACGAAGTACTGCGCGTACGCCGGGTAGTACTGCGACTGGACCCAGCCCAGCAGGTAGCTGTCGTTGTCCTTCATCCACGGCGGCGCGCTCCACGGCGACGCCATCACCTTGGCCTGCGGGTTGAGCTGCTTGGCCTGCTTGGTCAGCGGCAGCACGTCGGCCTGGTCGTGCGCGATCGAGAAGTGCGTCAGGTTCGGGTCGGTCTGGCCGGCCGGCATGTCGTCGAAGGTGTAGCTGTAGCGCGCCAGGTCGGACGCGCCGAGCGGATTGCGGATGAAGCTCAGCCCGATGCCGGCGTTCGGGTCGAACAGCTTGCGCATCGTGTCGTCACGGGTGGCCTGCGACAGCGCCCCGCTGGAGTTCATCAGCCACGCCGCGGTGTCCGTAAAGGACGCTCCGCCGCCTTCGAACTGCTGGTAGGTGGTGTTCTCGTTGACGTTGATGGTCACGCCGCCGGTGCCGGTGCCCGCGGCGAAGGTGACCGGCGTCTGCTGCTGCAGGCCGCGCGTGACCGTTCGGCCGCCGGCGTCGCTGGTCGTGGTCAGCCAGACGTTCACGGTTTCGCCCGCGGCCTGCGCGGGCGCGGCGAAGGTGGCCGCGGCGAGCGCGGCGACCCCGAGCATGCTGAAGAGAGAGCGTTTTCTCATGGGAGCGTCCACTTCTGGTTCGCGCCGGACCCGCAGGTCCAGATCTGGAGCCGGGTGCCGTTGGCGGAGGAGTTGCCGGTCGCGTCGAGGCACTTGCCGGAACCGGCGTTCACGAGGTTCCGCGACCCGTTGGCCGACCACTTCTGGGCGCCCGAGCCGTTGCAGTCGTAGAGCTGGACCGTCGTGCCGTTCGCGGTGCCGGCGCTGGTGACGTCGAGGCACTTGCCGAGCGCGCGGACCGCTCCGTCGGAGCCGACTGTCCACTGTTGAGCGGTCGTGCCGTTGCAGTCGTAGAGCTGGACGGCGGCGCCGTTGGCGTTGTTCGCGCCCGCGACGTCGACGCACTTGCCGCCGACACCGGTGATCTGCCCGCCACTGGCCGGGGGCGGCGTGGTGGTGCCGCCGGCGAACTGCGTGGCGACCTGCTCGCCGAGGCTGGTGGCGTTGGCGTGGTTTTCGATCGGGTCGACGTGCGTGTTCGGGAACACGATGTAGGTCACCGGGCCCTCGGTGCCGCCGTTCTTCGGGTCCGGGTTGATGCCGAGGTTCGCGGCGGTGGCGTAGGACGCCTCGCCGATGATGCTCGTCGGGCCGGTGTCGCCGACCACGGCGTAGGTGACCTGGTCGTGGTAGATCACCGCCACGACCGATCCGCCGTCGATGCCGTAGTTGCGGTAGTCCCAGGTGGACGTCGGCTGCGGCAGGACGATGTAGGGCAGCTGCGCCGCGTTGAGCGGCTGGTCGGTCGAGGTGTGGAACGCGGTGTCGGGGTAGAAGCAGCAGTCGGTGTTCTCGTTGCACTGCGTCGTCCGGACACCGTCGCAGTCGATGTCCATGTCGGCCTTGAAGAACACCGCGCCGTTGGCCTGGCAGACGGGCACGGTGGCCGCGCCGCCTTCGTCGAAGGAATACTTGCCGTTCGAGATCTGCTGGCAGTTCTGCGTTTGCGCGAGCAGCTGACTGGCGGAGGGGCCCGCCTCGACGGCGGCTTGGGCGGAGCCGGTGGTGAGGAAGGAAAGCGCTAACAGGGCACACCCCATTAGCGCGACGAGGAATCGCCGCACTGGGATTCTCCTTGTGGGGGAAGGAAAGAGTGCCAGGTAGGCGGACCGGGCGGGGTCCGCCTACCCGAGGTGGTGGATCAGGGCGTGTTCCACTTCTGGTTGGCGCCGCCGCCGCAGGTCCAGATCTGCAGGCGGGTGCCGTTCGCACTCGAGTTGCCGGTGGCGTCGAGGCACTTGTTCGCGTTGGGGTTCACGATGTCCTTCGCCCCGCTGATCGCCCATTTCTGGGCGGCGGTCCCGTTGCAGTCGTAGAGCTGCACCGGGGTCCCGTCCGCCGTGCCCGCGGCGTTGACGTCCATGCACTTGCCCAGCGCCCGGATCGTGCCGTCGGTGCCGATGGTCCAGTTCTGCGCGGCGTTGCCGTTGCAGTCGGTGATCTGGATCGGCGTGCCGTTGGCGGAGTTCGCGCCCGCGACGTCGACGCACTTGCCGCCGATGCCGGTGATCGTGCCGGTCCGGCCGCTCGGCGGGGTGCCGCCACCGGTGTCGGTGGTGACGTGGACGTAGTCGACGACCAGCTGCTGCGGGAACTGCGTGCTGCTGTTGGGGTCGCCGGGCCAGTACCCGCCGACGGCGAGGTTGAGGATGATGAAGAAGTTGTGGTCGTAGACCCAGCGGTTGCCGTTCAGGTCGGCCGGCGTCCGGGTCTGGTAGAGGTTCCCGTCGACGTACCACTTGATCTGGTTGGGCGACCAGTCCACGGCGTAGGTGTGGAAGTCGTCGGAGAAGTTCGGGCCGTTGTAGGCCGCGCCGATGCCGCCGGAGCCGGAGTAGCCGGGGCCGTGGATGGTGCCGTGCACGGTGTTCGGCTCGAACCCGACGTTCTCCATGACGTCGATTTCGCCGTCGGTCGGCCAGTTGCTGCCGCCGAGCATCCAGAAGGCCGGCCACATGCCCTGCCCGCGCGGGAGCTTCATGCGCGTCTCGAAGTGGCCGTAGGCCTGGCTGAACTTGCCGGCCGTGTTCATCCGCGCGGAGGTGTACTCGCAGCGGCCGTACCAGCAGTTGTAGTTGCCGGGATTTTCCTTCTTGGCGGTGATCACGAGGTGGCCCTGGCCGTCGAGCTGGGCGTTGTTGGTGCCCGAGGTGTAGTACTCCCGCTCGTGGTTGTTGACGTTGTCGCCGGTTTCGAGCTGCCACTTCGACCCGTCGACGGCGGCGCCCGCGGGGCCGTTGAAGTCGTCGGTGAAGGTGGCCGCGGCCATCGCCGCGGGCGCGGTCAGCGCTTGCTGCCCGAGGAACAGCAGCGAGGCGGCGGCGAGGAGGGCCGCTGCTCTTCGGATCTTGCGTGAGGTGGACATCGTTGTCGCCTCTCTCACCGTTGGGGGGACGGCGTTCCGCGCGCAGCACGGAACGCGGGAGGGGGGGAGGTGGCCTCGCATGCCGGGGCGGCGGCAGGCGCGACCGCTTACGCCGGCGCTCGCGGTCCGGGCGGGGTGGACCCACGGGCGGCGACGGGCTGTTCGGTGCCTTTGTTGTGCTTGGCAACAAAGTATGCATGGTCCAGACAAGCCGGGCAACCGTCGGCCGGTCATTTTTTTTCAATCCGAATTAAGGGTGGGGCGCTGACCGCCTCGACGCGGTGCGGGCGGCTCGAGGCGCCGCGGAGGGGGTTCCGCTCAGCGGGGCACGGGCTTGTCCACAGCCTGGCCGAGTTGTGGACAGGCCGGCCTCGGGTGCCGGCTGTGCGCGGGTTTTGTCGGGGGGCGTCGATACGCTGGAGCGGGGATGGTCCCCCTGGGAGGGCGGGCTCTGCTTCGGGGGCCGCGGCGGGGCGGGGCGGGGAAGCGGGCCGGGCTCACGGGCCGGGGCGGGGAAGCGGGCCGGGCTCACGGGCCGTGGCGGTGGATCGGACCGGGGCTGGTCGGGCTCGGGTGTGCGGGGTCGGGGACGGACTGGGCTGGTCCTGGATCGGACCCGCGGCCGGACTCGGGCCGGGTCAGCTCTGCTTCGGGGCCGCGGCGGTGAACCGGGCCGGGGCTCAGGCCGCGTCGGAGTCCGGGGCTCCCGGCTTCACGATCCTCGACGTCGCCCCCTGGTCCAGCAGATCCGCCACCGGCAGCGTCGCCGCTCCCGTGGCGACCGCGTCCAGGCCCAGCGAGCCCAGCTGGATCGACGTCTGGCTGAACGGGTGCCGCAGTGCGTGCTCGCCCGCCACCTCGCGGATGCGGGGCAGCAGCGACTCGCCCAGCGCCAGGCCTGCCCACCCGCCGATCACGATGCGCTCCGGGTTGAACAGGTTGATCAGGTTCGCGATCCCGGCGCCCAGGTAGCCGGCCGTCTCGTCGAGGACGCGGGCCGCCGTCTTGGACTTGGGGGCCGCCTCCAGCAGTGCCGCGAACTGGGCCTGCTCGTCCTCGCCCGGGACGTCCTTTCCGCGCATCCGGCGATACCGTGCCAGCACTCCGCCCGCGCCGATGTACGCCTCCAGGCAGCCGCGTGCGCCGCAGCGGCAGTCGTTGCCGCCGTACGCGATCGTCGTGTGGCCCCACTCGCCCGCGCTGCTCGTCGAGCCGCGGTACGTCGTTCCGTCCGTCACCACCGCCGCGCCGACGCCCGAGCCGATCAGCGCGATCACCGCGTGCCGCGCGCCGCGGCCGGCGCCGAACCACATCTCCGCCTGGCCCTGCGTCTTCGCGCCGTTGTCGACGAACAACGGCAGACCCACGCCCGCGTCCCGCAGCAGCGAAACCAGCGGGACCGCGTCCCAGCCGACCGTCGGCGCGTGGACCAGTACCCGCGAGCCCTGCTCGACCGTGCCCGGGACGCCGATGCCGACGCCCAGCACCGCCGAGTCGTCGATGCCCGCGCTCGCGAACACCTCGCGCAGCCCGGACGTCACCTGCTCGACCGCCGTCGCCGGGTCCGGCGCCTTCGGGAGCGGGTGCTCGACCGTCGCGAGGCGGTTCATCGCCAGGTCGAACAGCTCGACCTTGACGCCCGTCTCGCCGATGTCGACCCCCGCGACGTGCCCGTACGCCGGGTCGACGCGCAGCAGCACCCGCGGCCGGCCGCCGTCGGACTCGACCTGGCCGGCTTCGGTGATGAGCCGTTCTTCGCCCAGCTCGGCGGTCACGTTGCTGACCGTCGCCGCACTCAATCCGGTGAGCTGGCTGAGTTCGTGCCGCGACAGCGGGCCGTCGAAGTACAGTTTCGACAGCAGCAGAGAACGGTTGTGCCTCCGCAGGTCACGGACGGTGGTGCGCTTGCTCGCCATGGGCAACCCATCTGAACTCTTACCGGCTCACTGACAGAATGCCTGATCACCGTAAGTTGTGGCTATGTATTAAGTAGTGAACTAAGTCCTGAAGCCATAGTGACATGGGCGGCGTCTGGCAGAATCCCCCAGGTGACCCAGGTGGTACGCCAGACGACCCGTGACCTCCGGCGGCACAACCGCGCGGCACTCCTCTCCTCCCTGTACCTCCGCGGTCCCGTCAGCAGGCTGGAACTAGTAGCTGAATCGGGCTTGTCGGCCGCCACCGTTACCAACGTCGTCTCCGAGCTCATCGCCGACGGCGTCGTCGCGGAGGCCGGCTCGGTCGAATCCGACGGCGGACGGCCGCGGACGCTGCTGGCCGTGCGGCCGGACTTCGGGCACGTCGTGGGCGTCGACGTCGGCGAGACGCACGTCGAGGTCGGTCTGTTCGACTGCGCGCTCGGGACGCTCGGCACCGTGCGCCACCCGCTCGTCGGCACCCGGCTGGATCCGGACGAAGTGGCCGGACTGGTGCGAACCGGCATCGCGGAAGTGCTCGAAGGCGGCGAACCGGACGCGGTGTTCGGCGTCGGCATCGGCGTGCCCGGCGCGGTCCGCGACGGCGGGATCGTGCACGCGCCGACCCTCGGCTGGCGCGGCGTGGCCTTCGCCGACCTGATCCACCCGCACATCCAAGCGCCCCTCCACCTCGACAACCGCGCCCGCACCCTCGGCCAGGTCGAGAGCTGGCGCGGCGCCGGCCGGGGCGCCGAACGCGCCATCGTCGCGCTCCTCGGCGTCGGGGTCGGGGCCGCCGTCGCGACGGCCGGCCGCTCGCACCCGGACATCACGACCAGCGAGTGGGGCCACACCGTCGTCAAGGCGGCCGGGGCGGCCTGCCGCTGCGGCTCGCACGGCTGCCTGGAGGCCTACGTCGGGACCGAGGCGGTCGTCCGGCACTACGCCGACCGCGTCGGCAAGGAACCGGTCATCGGGGACGAAAGCGACGACGAACTGGCAGCCATCGTCGCCGAAGCGGCGAACCCGGGTCCGGCCGCCGACGTGCTCGCCGAGACCGCCGAATACCTCGGGATCGGCATCGCGAACCTGATCAACCTGCTCAGCCCGGACCGGGTGGTGCTTTCCGGCTCCGCGGGGGCGATCATGGGACCGGCGATCCTGCCCGCCGTGCGCGACGCGGTGGGCCGGCACGCGCTCGACTACCTGGCCGGGCACACCGAGGTCGTCCTCGGCCGGCTCGGGCCCGAGGCGGTCGCGCTCGGTGCGGCCACCCTGCCCATCGCGCAACTGCTCGCGAACGGGGGTCGAACCGGCTGAAACCCTTGCGACGCAAGGAGTAGTCCGGTCCAAAGGCCAAGGCAAGCAGTTCTTTTATTACTTAAACTTAGGTACAAAACGTTACCGCCGTGTTATTGACGTGACCCGAGTCACCCGGGTTGACTTCGGGACGTCGTTCGGTCGCCGGCGGTCGGGGCTCGCTACCAGTCGACACCAAGCACGTCGTCGATGACTAGGAGGACCGATGCGAGTCAAGCGCTCCATCGTCGCAGCGCTAGTGGCAGTGATGGCGATCGGAGGCCTGACCGCGTGCGGGAGCAGCAGCTCCAACGCAGGTCAGAGCAACCCGAACGCCGTGCTCAACGTCGGCAAGCCGGACGGCCCGCAGTCGGAGAACAACAACCCGTTCCTCGAGACGTCCGCCCTGTCGAACATGGGCTACCGGTGGATGATCTACGAGCCCCTGGTCATGCTCAACCGCGTCAAGCCCCAGGACCCGGGCAAGCCGTGGCTCGCGACGAAGTGGGACTGGTCGGACAACTACAAGAAGCTGGTCCTGACCGTCCGTGACGGCGTCAAGTTCTCCGACAACCAGCCGATGACCGCCGAGGACGTCGCCTACACGTTCCAGCTGCTGCGTGACAACAAGGCGCTGAACGTCGACGCCGTGCCGTACAAGGACATCACCGCGGCCGGCAACCAGGTGACGCTGGGCTTCGACAGCTCCCAGTTCGTCAACCAGGTCAAGATCCTGCAGACGCTCGTCGTGCCGAAGCACGTCTGGCAGTCGGTCAAGGACCCGGCGCTCGACACCGTGAAGAACCCGATCGGCACCGGGCCGTACACGCTCAAGTCGTTCACGCCGCAGACGATGATCGTCACCCGGCGCGACACCGGCTACTGGCAGGAAGCGCCGAAGGTCAAGGAGATCCGCTACACCTCCTACACCGACAACAACGCGCAGGTCGCGGCGCTGGTCAGCGGGGCGTCGGAGTGGAGCTTCGTCTTCATCCCGAACTACAAGGCCGTCTACACCAACAAGGACCCGCAGCACTACAAGCTGTGGTTCCCGGCGCAGCTGGCCGTGCACGGCCTGTGGTTCAACACCGAGAAGGCCCCTTGGAACGACGCCAAGCTGCGTCAGGCGGTCAGCAAGGTGATCAACCGCGACGACATCTTCAACCAGGGCGAGGCCGGCTACTTCTACCCGAAGAACGACCAGGTCACCGGCATCCCGACGCCGGCGGGTGACCCGTTCATCGCGCCGCAGTACCAGGGTCAGACGGTCAAGGTCGACGTCCCGGGCGCGAAGTCGCTGCTGACCGGCGCGGGCTACAAGTTCAACGGCGACAAGCTGGCCGACCCGAGCGGCAAGCCGGTCACGCTGAAGCTCACCGTCCCGTCCGGCTGGTCGGACTACATCACCGACCTGGAGATCATCAAGGACAACCTGGCGCAGATCGGCATCACCGCCACGGTCGAGAAGATGAACCAGGACGCGTGGATCAAGTCGGTCGACACCGGTGACTTCGAGGGCCTGATGCACTGGACCAACGACGGTGCGACGCCGTACGACATGTACCGCGACGTCATGGACGGCAGCCGCTACAAGCCGACCGGCCAGGGTGGCATCAACGGCAACTACGGCCGCTTCAAGAACGACGAGGCGACCCAGGCGCTCGCGACCTACGCCAACGCCGAGGACGACGCCTCCCGCACCACCGCGATGGCGACGCTGCAGAAGATCATGATCGACCAGCAGCCGATGATCCCGACCTCGGCGGCCAACTCCGGCGGCGAGTACAGCACGAAGAACTGGGTCGGCTGGCCCGACGAGGCCAACCCGTACGGCCCGGCGCAGCCCACGCTGCGCAACGCGCTCGACATCGTCCTGCACCTGAAGCCCGCGGCCTGAGCAATGGCGGATTCAGTCATGACGGAACACGGGGACGGCCGCGGCGACGCGGCCGCCCCCGCCCCCTCCGACCCCATCGCCGTCGGGTCGGAGGGGGACCTCCCCGTGGTGCTCGAAGCGGCGGGGCTCACCAAGCACTTCCCGGTCCGGCGAAGCGGGCGTGCGGCGCTCACCGGCCCGCGGCGCGCGGTCCAGGCCGTCGACGACGTCAGCCTGACGCTGCGGCGGGGCCGGGTGACGGCGCTGGTCGGCGAGTCCGGCTCGGGCAAGTCGACGGTCGCCCGCCTGCTCGCGGGGCTCTACCCGCGCACCGGCGGCGACATCCGGTTGCACGGCGAGACCGTGAACGTCAAGCACGGCAAGGCGTTCCGCGCCTACGCCCGCCGGGTGCAGATGATCTTCCAGGACCCGTTCGCGTCGCTGAACCCGGTGCACACCGTGCGCTACCACCTGACGCGGGCGCTGAAGATCCACGGCCGCGCGGGCGACGATCTCGAGAAGTCGTTGCACGACCTGCTCCTGCGAGTCCAGATGACACCGCCGGAGCGGTACATCGACAAGTTCCCGCACGAGCTGTCCGGTGGGCAACGCCAGCGCGTCGCGATCGCGCGGGCGCTCGGCGCGGACCCGGAGGCGCTGCTGGCCGACGAGCCGGTGTCCATGTTGGACGTCTCCATCCGGCTCGGCGTGCTGAACCTGCTGCGGGACCTCAAGGAACGCCTGCACCTGGCGATCCTGTACATCACGCACGACATCGCGTCGGCGCGCTACTTCGCCGACGAGACGATGGTGATGTACGCGGGCCGGATGGTCGAAGGCGGCGACAGCGAGACCATCACGCAGAACCCGGCGCACCCGTACACCCGGCTGCTCATCGACTCCGCTCCCGACCCAGACCGGCTCCAGGCCGGGGCCGGGAGCGGCTCCACCGAACTCGCCCCGGGCGCGGTGCCCGCCGAGCGCGGGGCCGGCGAGCCGCCGAGCCTGATCGACCCGCCGTCCGGGTGCCGGTTCCACCCCCGGTGCCCGGTCGCGATGGAGCGGTGCAAGACCGAGCTGCCGCCGCGGTTCGAGGTCGACGACGCGCCCGGCCACTGGGCCGCGTGCTGGCTGTACGACGGGGCCGCCCGATGAGGTACCTGCTGCAACGGCTGGCCTTCTACGTCTTCACGGCCTGGGCCGCCGTCACCATCAACTTCTTCATCCCGCGGATGATCCCGGGCGACCCGGTGCAGTCGCTGATCGCGAAGAACCAGGGCATGATCAGCGCGGACGCGATCCAGTCGCTGTATGTCCTCTTCGGACTCGACAAGAACGAAAGCCTGATCTCCCAGTACTTCGACTACTGGGGTCAGCTCTTCCGCGGCGACCTCGGGATTTCGTTCACGTTCTTCCCGACACCGGTGTCCGACCTGCTTTCCGACAGTCTGCCGTGGACGATCATCCTCGTCGGCATCACCACGATCGTCGGCTTCGCGCTCGGCACCGGGCTCGGCGTGATCGCCGGCTGGAAGCGTGGCTCGTGGGTCGACGGCCTGCTGCCGGTGACGACGTTCCTCTCGTCGATCCCGTACTTCTGGCTCGGCCTGATCGCGCTGACGATCCTGGCCGGCCCGGGCAGTTTCTTCCCGTCGTCCGGTGGGTACGACCCGGGCGTGGTGCCCGGCTGGGACGGTGGGTTCATCGGCAGCGCGATCCAGCACAGCCTGCTGCCCGCGCTCACCATCCTGATCAGCTCGATGGGCAGCTGGATCCTGGGCATGCGCAACATGATGGTCACCGTCGCGTCGGAGGACTACGTCACCGTCGCGCACGCCAAGGGCCTGCCCGAGCGCCGGGTGATGGTCGGGTACGCCGCCCGCAACGCGCTGTTGCCCAGCGTGTCCGGCTTCGCGCTCGCCCTCGGGTTCATCGTCGGCGGCACGCTGCTGGTGGAGATCGTCTTCTCCTACCCGGGCGTCGGCTACCAGCTGTTCCAGGCGGTCGGCTCGCAGGACTACCCGCTGATGCAGGGGATCTTCCTGATCATCACGCTGTCGGTGCTGGTGGCGAACCTGTTCGCCGACGTCGCCTACCTCGCGCTCGACCCCCGCACCCGGAAGGAGGGCTGACATGGCCGTACCCGCGGCGGACGTCAAAGCCGCCCAGGCCCTCCCCGTCGACGCGATCGCCGGGCGCGCCAAGCGGCGCCGGTTCCGGTTCCTCACCGGCGGCAAGGCGGTCACCGGCCTGAGCGTGCTCGTGTTCTTCGTCGTGATCGCGGTCATCGGCGAGTGGATCGCGCCGTACGACCCGTCGGCGCGCAGCAACGACCTGCTGGAGGGGCCGTCGGGCCGGCACTGGTTCGGCACCACCCACCTCGGCCAGGACATCTTCAGCCAGGTGGTGGTCGGCACCCGCAGCGTCATGCTCGTCGGGCTGACCGCCGGGATCGTGGCGACGATCCTCGCCGTGCTCGTCGGCGTGACGTCCGGCTACCTCGGCGGCACGCCCGGTGAGGGGCTGTCCGCACTGTCCAATGTGTTCCTGGTGATCCCGGCGCTGCCGCTGATCATCATCATCGGCAGCGCGGTCCCCACCGGTGGCGACTACCTGGTGGCGGTGATCATCGGGTTCACGTCGTGGGCGTGGGGCGCGCGCGTTCTCAGAGCACAGACGCTTTCGTTGCGTGGCCGGGAATACGTCGAAGCGGCCCGGGCGACCGGCGAGTCGACGTGGCGGATCATCTTCTTCGAGATCCTGCCGAACCTGACCGCCGTGATCGCGTCCAGCTTCGTCGGCACGGTGATCTTCGCCGTGATGTCGGAGATCACGCTCGCGTTCGTCGGCGTCTCAGGACTGTCCAACTGGAACTGGGGCACGATCCTGTTCTGGGCGCAGAGCCAGCAGGCCCTCGCGCAGGGCGCGTGGTGGTGGTTCGTGCCGGCCGGGCTGGCGATCGCGATCCTCGGCACCGCGTTGTCCCTGCTCAACTTCGGCATCGACGAGTTCGTCAGCCCGCGGCTGCGCGGCAGCGGCAAGGCCCGCGTCAAGGGCGCCGACGGGCGGACGCATCGCATGCGCGTGGGCTTCACGCCCGTGCTCGGGCGGGAGGAACAGCCATGATGGACCCGGTCCTGGAGATCAAGGGCCTGGACGTCGACTACGGCGTCGGCGACGAGGCCGTGCGCGCGGTCCGGGACGTGCACCTGACGCTGCACCGCGGCGAGGTCCTCGGCCTGGCCGGGGAAAGCGGCAGCGGGAAGTCCACTTTGGCCTACGGGCTGACGCGGCTGCTCGCGCCACCGGGTGTGATCCGTGGCGGCCAGGTCATCTACCACCCGGCCGATGGCGAGCCCTACGACGTCCTGCAGCTGACGGACAAGCAGCTGCGCGACTTCCGGTGGGCGGAAACGTCCATTGTGTTCCAGGGCGCGATGAACTCCCTGAACCCGGTGCACAAGGTCGTCACGCAACTCGTCGACGTCATCAAGGCGCACGAGCCGCGGTCGACGAAGGCCGGCCGGCACGCGCGGGCGAAAGACCTGCTCAAGCTGGTCGGGATTTCGGCCGACCGGCTGGAGGCGTACCCGCACCAGCTGTCGGGCGGCATGCGCCAGCGCGTGATGATCGCGATGGCGCTCGCGCTCGAACCGCGGGTCGTCATCATGGACGAGCCGACCACCGCGCTCGACGTCGTGATGCAGCGGCAGATCCTGGGCCAGCTCGTGGAACTGCGCGAACGGCTGGGCTTCTCAGTCCTGTTCATCACGCACGACCTTTCGCTGCTGGTCGAGTTCTCGGACCGGATCGCGATCATGTACGGCGGCCGGATCGTCGAGCAGGCCCCGGCGTCGGCGCTCTACCGGGACGCGCTGCACCCGTACAGCTTCGGTCTGCTGAACTCGTTCCCCGCGCTGCGGGGTCCGCGCCGCGAGCTCAGCGGGATCCCGGGGTCACCGCCGGACACGCGCGGGATGCCGGCCGGCTGCGCGTTCCACCCGCGGTGCCCCAAGGCCTTCGAGCCGTGCGACTCGAAGGTGCCCGTGCTCGGCCTGCCCGGCGGGGACCCGTCGCGCGAAGTGGCGTGCTTCCTGCATCCGGTCGCCACCCCCTGAACGCCGTCTGTCCTATCCGGTCCACCTGGAGGAGACCCGCCTTGACCGAGACCACAGCCGCGACCGCCGAACAGCAGGCGCTGATCGACACGCTGCCGCCGGACTTCCGCTGGGGCGTGGCCACCGCCGCGTACCAGATCGAAGGCGCGGTCGCGGAAGACGGGCGTACTCCGTCCATTTGGGACACTTTCTGCCAGGTCCCGTGGGCGATCGACAACAATGACAACGGTGACATCGCCTGCGACCACTACCACCGGATGCCGGCGGACATCGAGCTGGTCGACGAGCTCGGCGCGGACACCTACCGGTTTTCCGTGGCGTGGCCGCGGGTTCAGCCGCGCGGGCGTGGCGGCGTCAACGAGGCGGGTCTCGGGTTCTACGACCGGCTGGTCGACGAGACGCTCGGCAAGGGCATCACGCCGTGGCTGACGCTGTACCACTGGGACCTGCCGCAGGAGCTGGAGGACGCGGGCGGCTGGCCGGCGCGCGACACGGCGTACCGGTTCGCCGACTACGCGATGCTGGTGTTCGACCGGCTCAAGGATCGAGTCCGCCACTGGACGACGTTGAACGAGCCGTGGTGCTCGGCGATGCACGGGTACGTCCACGGCGTGATGGCGCCGGGCCGCCGTGACTACACGGCCGGGCTGCACGCGGTGCACCACCTGCTGCTGGGTCACGGCCTCGCGACGCAGCGGATGCGCCAATCAGCACAGCTCCCCACCGAGTTCGGCATCACGCTCAACATGTGCACGGCCGACCCGGCGACGGATTCCCCGGAGGACGTCCGCGCGGCGCGGCAGGCGGACGCCCTCGGCGTCCGGATCTACCTGGACCCGCTGGTCCACGGCCGCTACCCGGCGGACGTGGTGGACGACCTGGCCGCGCGCGGCGTCAAGCTGCCGATCCAGGACGGCGACCTCGACGTGATCTCGACCCCGCTGGACTTCCTGGGCGTGAACTACTACTTCGGCCAGCAGTTCTCGGGCGTGGACGAGACGGGCCGCGCGGTGGACGACGACGGCGTCCCGGCGTCCCGCACGATCCCGTTCGGCGAGCCGACGACGGCGATGGGCTGGGAGATCCTGCCGGACAAGTTCACCGAGCTGCTGACCCGCCTCGGGCGTGACTACCCGGGCCTCCCGATGTACATCACGGAGAACGGCTCGGCGTTCGACGACGACCCGGACTCGTCCGGCTTCGTCCGCGACGAGCAGCGCACGGCGTACCTGGCTTCGCACATCGCGGCCGTGGCGGCGGCGCGCAATGCCGGGGCGGACGTCCGTGGGTACTTCGCATGGTCCCTTTTGGACAACTTCGAGTGGGCGTACGGGTACGCGAAGCGGTTCGGCTTGATTCGCGTGGACTACGAGACGCAGGAGCGGACGATCAAGCAGAGCGGCTACTTCTACCGCGACACGGTCCGGCGGGTCCGCGGCAGCTGACGATCACCCGGTCGGGGGTGGGGTACGCCCCACCCCCGCGGCGGTGGTGCGCACCATGGTCCGCCACCCCTGGACACCCCTAACGTCGGCGGGGACAGATCCCGAACGGCGGAGGGGAACCATGGCGGTCCGAACTGAGGTCAGGCCCGTACCTCGAACGGCGCAAAAGGCCTGGTGGCGGCGGCCGTGGATCGGGCCGCTGGCGCTCGTCGTGCTCGCCTTCCTCTCCTTCTCGCTGCCGCCCTACCTGGCGCTCGACCCGGCGCAGTCGCGGGTGCCGGCGCCCGCGGGGTTCCCGGCGCACTACTGGTTCCTGGTCGGGCACGTCGTCTTCGGCTCGGTCGCGATGATCGGCGCCGTGCTGCAGATCTGGCCGTGGCTGCGCCGGACGCACCCGGTGATCCACCGCTACGCCGGCCGCGCGTACGTCTTCGCCGGCGTGCTGCCGTCCGGGCTGATGGCCCTGACGATCGGGTCGCAGAGCCCGTTCGGTCCGGCGACCCGCGTCAGCGACGTGCTCGGCGCGGTGCTGTGGATCGGGTGCACCATCGCGGGCTGGCGGGCGGTGCGCGAGCGGCGCTTCGGCGACCACCGCAAGTGGATGATCCGCAGCGTCACGCTGACCTTCTCGATCATCGTCAACCGGGTGATCTCGCCGATCGCGATGATCGTGCTGGCCCCGCAGATCCCGACCACCTTCGGCGGCAGCGAACTCGCCTACGGCCAGAGCGTCGCGGCCATCTCCGCCTGGGGCGGTTTGGCGTTCGCGCTGATCGTCAGCCAGCTGTGCCTGGAGCGGCGGCCCGCGCGGAAGCCAGCCAGCGTGCGATGATCGTCCGCTGGATCTCCGACGCGCCTTCGTAGATGCGGGGCGCCCGGACTTCGCGGTAGAGGTGTTCGAGCAGGTGTCCGCGACGCAGGGCGCGGGCACCGTGCAGCTGCACGGCGGAGTCGACGACGAACTGGGCGGTTTCCGTGGCGAACAGCTTCGCCATCGCCGCGCGGCCGCCGAGGTTCTGCTCGCCCGCGTCGTACGCGCCCGCCGCCGCGTAGACCAGGAGCCGCGCGGCTTCCGTGCGCGTCGCCATCTCCGCCAGCGCGTGCGCCACCGCCTGCTGCTTGATCAGTGGGCCACCGAAGGCTTCCCGCTCGCCCGTGTAGTCCACAGTGGCCTCGAGCGCCGCCTGGGCCATCCCGACGGCGAACGCGCCGACGCTCGGGCGGAACAGGTCGAGCGTCCGCATCGCCACCGCGAAGCCACGGTTCTCCTCGCCGAGCAACTCCTCGCGCCGGACCTCGACGCCGTCGAACGTGACCGTGCCGATCGGGTGCGGGCTCACCAGGTCCAGGTGCTCGCCACCGAGCCCCGGCCGGTCAGCGGGGACGACGAACGCGCTGACTCCGCGTGAACCGGCCCCGGGAGTGGTCCGCGCGAAAACCGTGTAGAAGTCGGCCTCGGGGGCGTTCGAGATCCACATCTTCTCGCCCGTGAGGCGCCAGCCGTCGCCGTCGGGTTCCGCGGCCAGCGACAGCGCGGCCGCGTCGGAACCGGCGTCCGGCTCGGTCAGGGCGAACGCCGCCACCGCGTCCCCGGCCGCCACAGCGGGCAGCCACTTCGCGACCTGATCGTCCTGTCCGGACTGGAGGATCGGATAACTTCCCAGGCCCTGCAACGCCAACGCGGTCTCGGCCTCGGTGTTCACCGTGGCCAGGTTCTCCCGCAGGATGCACAGGTCGGTCGCGGCCGCCTGCCGTGACGGCTTGCCGGAAGCGACGCCGGGGAAGAGTCGCGCGAGC
This sequence comes from Amycolatopsis sp. NBC_01488, assembly GCF_036227105.1. Taxonomy (NCBI): domain Bacteria; kingdom Bacillati; phylum Actinomycetota; class Actinomycetes; order Pseudonocardiales; family Pseudonocardiaceae; genus Amycolatopsis; species Amycolatopsis sp. NBC_01488. Next base: position 3,374,551 of record NZ_CP109434.1, read on the forward strand.
AGGCCGAGTGCGCCCATCTCCTTGAGCAGTGGGCGGTTGACCGCACCCTCCACTCCGGACTCGGCGAGCGGGCGCAGCTGCTCCGAACCCAGCCGCCGCACCTGCGCGGCGAATGCCTGCTGAGCAGGATCGAGGGCGAAAGTCATGACGAAGCTCCCGGTCGCCAGCGGGCATGGGCGGTCCCGGTCGGCCCCGACCGGACGAGGTCGAGCCGCGGTTCCGGGCCGTCGGTGCGGCCGGACTGCGGCTTCCGGCTGCCCGCGGCGAACGGCTTCGGCCACGGCATCGGGTAGCCCTGCTCGGCCGCCGCGTGTAGTGTCCACTGTGGATCGTAGAGGTGCGTTCGGCCCAGCGCGCAAAGGTCCGCGCGCCCGGCGAGGATGAGCGAGTTGACGTCGTCGTAGGACGAAATCGCGCCGACGGCGATCACCGCGATGCCGTACTCCTCGCCGATCTCGTTGCGGATCCGGTCCGCGTACGGCGTCTGGTAGCTGCGGCCGTACTGCGGCTTCTCGTCGCAGACGACCTGGCCGGTCGAGACGTCGATCCCGGCCGCGCCGTGGGACGCGAAGGCGCGGGCGATCTCGACCGCGTCGTCGGCGTCGATGCCGCCGTCCGCCCAGTCGGTCGCCGAGATCCGGACGGTCATCGGCCGCTCGGCGGGCCAAGCGGCTCGCACCGCGTCGAAGACTTCGAGTGGGAAACGCAGCCGGTTCTCCAGCGAGCCGCCGTAGTCGTCACTACGCTGGTTGGTGAGCGGAGAAAGGAACGACGACAGCAGATAGCCGTGCGCGCAATGCAGTTCGAGGACGTCGAACCCGGCGCGAGCGGCCGCCCGCGCACACTCGACGAACTCGTCGCGGATCGCGGCCATGTCCGATGTGGACAGTTCGCGCGGGACTTGGTTCCGGTTGGAGTAAGCCAACGCCGAAGGAGCGCAGACTTCCCAGTTTCCCGACGGGAGCGGCTCGTCGATGCCCTCCCACATGAGCTTCGTCGAGCCCTTGCGCCCCGAGTGTCCCAGTTGGACACCGATGCGCGCCGGAGTCTGCGCGTGGACGAAGTCGACGATCCGCTTCCACGCTGCTTCCTGTTCCGCGGTGTACAGACCACCGCAGCCGGGCGTGATCCGGCCTTCGGGGGAGACGCAGACCATCTCGGTCATCACCAGCCCGGCGCCGCCGAGGGCCTTGCTGCCCAGGTGGACCAGGTGGAAGTCGCCCGGCACACCGTCCACAGCGGAGTACATGTCCATCGGGGACACGACGATCCGGTTGGGCAGCTCCAGCTCGCCGAGCTTGAACGGCTGGAACATCGGCGGCCGCGACGTCGTCCCGAGTGACGTCGCGAACCAGTGGTCCAGCTCGGCCGCGAACTCCGGATCGCGCAGGCGGAGGTTGTCGTAGGTGACCCGGCGGCTGCGCGTGAGGATGTTGAACGCGAACTGCGGCGGTTCCTGGTGGGCGTACTGCGCGATGTTTTCGAACCACTCCAGGCTCGCCTGCGCGGCACGCTGCGTCGACTGGACGACCGGGCGCCGTTCCAGCTCGTACGCCTTGAGCGCCTCGGCGACGCCGTCGTTTTCGTGCAGGCACGCGGCCAGCGCGAGCGCGTCCTCCATCGCCAGCTTCGTGCCGGAGCCGATCGAAAAGTGCGCGGTGTGCGCGGCATCGCCGAGGAGGACGACGTTGTCGTGCACCCACGTCTCGCACCGGACGGTGCCGAACGTGACCCACTTCGAGTTGTTCACCATGATCCGGTGGTCGCCCAGGACGTCGGCGCACAGCTCGCGGATCAGCGCGATCGACTTCTCGTCGCTCTGACCGGGCGGCAGCGACGTCGCGGCGATCGGCCCGAACGTCCGCTGCCAGACGTCCTCCTGCACCTCGAGGATGAACGTGCTGCCGTCGCGGCCGTACGGGTAGCCGTGGATCTGCATGATCCCGGCCGGCGTCTCCAGGACGTAGAACTTGAACGCGTCGAACACCAGGTCCGTGCCGAGCCAGATGTAGCGGCACCGGCGGGTCTCGACGCTCGGCCGGAACGTCTCGGCGTGCTTCGCGCGCATCGCGGAGTTGACGCCGTCGGCCGCGATGACCAGGTCGTAGCCGGAGAGGTCCGCCGGGGCCTCTTCACGGAAGTGCAGGCCGACGCCGAGTTCGGCGCAGCGGCTCTGGAGGATGCCGAGCAGGCGCTTGCGGCTCATCGCCGCGAAGCCGTGGCCGCCGGAGGTGGTGACCGTGCCGCGGTAGTGGACGTCGATGTCGTCCCAGCGCGCGAACTCGGCGCGCATCGCTTCGTGCACCGCCGCGTCGGCGTGCTCGATGCCGCCGAGCGTCTCGTCGGAGAACACGACGCCGAAGCCGAACGTGTCGTCCGGCGCGTTGCGCTCCCAGACGGTGATTTCACGTCCGGGACCGAGTTGTTTCGCCAGCGCGGCGAAGTACAGACCCGCCGGGCCGCCACCGATGACCGCGATACGCACGCCGTCCAGGGTATGTCGTCAGCGGTACGACCGTCAATAAGGCGAAAGATGGCGTACGGTGTCCCGCATGGAACGCATCAACCCGCCGGAGCTGGGCAAGCCGTCCGGGTTCTCGCACGCGGTGGTGGCCGAGGGCCGCGTCGTCTTCCTCGCCGGGCAGACCGCGCTGGACGCGTCGAACGAGATCGTCGGCGACGGGGTCGTCGAGCAGTTCGAACGCGCGCTCGGCAATCTGCTGACGTCGCTGCGCGCGGCGGGCGGAACGCCGGAAGACCTGTGCAGCGTGACGATCTACATCGTCGACATGGCCGACTACCGGGCCCACGCGCGCGAGATCGGCCGGGTCTGGAAGCGGCTCGCGGGGACGGAGTACCCGGCGATGGCCGGCATCGGCGTCGACCGGCTCTGGGACGACGAGGCCCTCGTCGAGGTGCAGGGCTTCGCCGTCGTCCCCGCTCGTGAGTGAGAAACAGTGTGCTAACCCTGTTTCTCACTCACGACCACTTGCGCCGGGACTCAGCCGAAGCTGATCGACTTCGCGACGAACGCGCGGGCCGGGCCCTCCAGCCGCGCGTGCAGTTCGAAGAACACCTCGGCCGCGCGGATGCCCGACCAGTCGCCGGGCAGGAACTCCGCGGGCAGGCCGGGGTCGAGGTAGGGCATCCGCCGCCAGCCGGTCAGCACGCGGACGTAGTCGGCGAAGGCCTCTTCGTCGGCGACGGACTTGCGGCGCTGCCAGCGGCGCAAAGCGGGGCCGTGCTCGTCGAGGAACGTCGTGTACAGCTCGTCGAGCCGGTCGAGGTCCCACCAGTCGCGGACTTTCGCGCGGACGTCGCCGAAGGCCAGGTGGTCGGCGCGGAACAGGTCGGCGTACCCGGCCAGGCCGAGCCGGGTGAGCGCCTCGGCGGTCGTCGCGTGCAGGTGCGCCGGCGCGATCCAGACGCCGGACGCGGCGGTGCCGAACCCCATCCGGGCGAGCTGGGTGCGCAGCAGGTGACGCTTGTGCCGCTCGGTCTCCGGCACCGAAAACACCGCGAGCAGCCAGCCGTCCGCCGCCGTCGCGCGCCCGCGGCGGAAGATCCGCTCGTCACCCTCGCGCAGGATCTCGCGCGCGTCGTCGGACAGCTCGTACCCCGCCGTCGCGCCACGGCGCACCGCTTCGAGGATCCCGCGCCGCTTCAGCCGCGAGATCGACGAGCGCACCGCGGGCTCGTCGACGCCGACGGCGGCCAGCAGGTCGATCAGCGAGGCGACCGAGAGCCAGCCGCCTTCGGTGCGCGAGTAGAGGCCGTACACCGTCACGATGAGCTGGCGAGGCTGGGCCGCACGGCCGGAGCCGTCCAGTTCGGTTGCCTCGGGTACGGCCGTCATCGGGCCACAATAACGAACCCTGGCGCACCTGGGGATACGCGTTGGGCAGCAGTTCGAGATCGGCGTGGCCCATCGACCGCTTGACGGCCACCACGTCCGCCGCGCCGTCGATGGCCCGTGTGGCGTAGCCGCTACGGCTTGGCGAGCTCGCGCCGACCCTCGTCGGTAAGTACGTAGTAGCGGTGGGTCTTGTCGGGTTCGTCCCACCCGCCCGTGAGCCAGCCGCGTTGCTCGAGCGTGTCCAGCATCGGGTAGAGCCGCCTGCTGTGCACCTGCGCAGCGCGGCGCAGGTCCTCGGGATAGAAGCGGGCCTCGGCAGCCCCTTTGAGCAGTACCGTCACCAGCCTGCGCATTTCCCGGGTCGACCGCATGGCTCGATCCTAGCTCTCGTCGTCCCGCGCGGGCGGTCCCAGCGACCAGCGGAACAGGCTCGATCGGTAGCCGGCGCCGGGATGGGTCGGGCCGGTCGGCTGCGGCGGGGGGTGGCTTCCCGCCGAGCCGCCGAAGGCCACGTTGCCTGCCTGGCCACCGGCGAGGCAGCTGCGGCGGTCGCGTCGGCGAGATCTCGGCCTCTTCGGCATTGGCGTCTCCTACCGCTTCGGCGGTTTCGGCTGGATGGGCCGGGGCTGCGGGCCGGGGTTGTCACGGGTGGGTGATGTGGGCGTGTCCTTGCCCGGTCCCGGCCTTGTCGGTCCTGGTCCAGCGGGGTTGCGCGGCATTGACCGTCCTTCGGTTCAGGGCGTGGGCACGCGCACCCGATCTCGCCGCGCACTGCACGGTGGGGGCGGCGATCTGGAACCCGGCCGGCGCGCGGGGGAGGGCGAGCGCGCCGGCCGGGGGCCTATCGAGGTTCGGCGGGATCGAGCGCCCGGCCGTCGAGTTCAGTCGCGCGTGCGGCCAGCTCGGCGCCGATGCCGACGAGCTGGCGGCCGAGCATGCGAAGCCCGTCCGCGTAGGCGGCGTCATCGGGCTGCAGGTTCAGCAACTCGACAGTCACGCGCCCGATCTCGGTGTTCACCTTCGCCAGCCCCGCGAGCAGCCGGCGGTCACGCGCGTGCATCGCGGGTCACCACCTCGAACAGGTTGCCCACGAACACGCCGCCGAACTCAGTTCCGGCTCGTGGGTGCGGGATGGCGGCCCAGCCGTGCGCACCGCACGCGGGGCACGTCCCGGCGCTGTTCGGCCGAGGGCCGGAACCGGCCGGGGATCGATGCTCTCCCGGTGGTGTTCGAGTGGGAAGCGAGCGCCGAGCAGACACCACGGCCGCAGCAGTTCCAGCCGCAGGTTCGCCAGCTCGGTGACCCGGTACAGGTGCGCCCACCCGTCCGCCTCGAACAGGTGCCACTCCCACCGGTTGCGCGCCGAAAGGACCAGGTGGGCGTCGGCGGCCGCTCGTCGTCGGTTGCTCGTCGTTCGGTCCTCGTGAGCAATCACGTCCCGTCGTGTTTTGGCTGTTCAGAGGCGGTCCCGCAACCCCGGTAATGACGCTACGATCAGCGGGGAGAGGGCAGAACGGACCGCGAGTACGGGTGTGGTCCGTGGGGAATGGGCCAGACCGGGAGCGTCCGTGAGTGGAAGATCGGCAACGCTGACCGGGAGTCAGGGTTCCCGTTCGACGGGCATCGTGTCCGGCTACGCTCTCAAGCTCGCGCGCCAAGCCGCGGGGTTTACGCAAGAGCGGTTCGCGGAATCTCTCACGGTGGACGTGAGCACCATTCAAGGGTGGGAATCGGGGCGGCGTCCGCTCGCCGCGATGAACGCGGGTGACTTCGTCCGGCTGTGTGCCCGACTGCCCCGGCTCGGTGCACCCCCGGCCACGGGCCGGCACCTGCGCGCAGCCGTTGAGGCCGATCTGGTCCTCTCGACCGGGGTCACCGCCGGAAGCGCATGGGTCGACCCCGGCATGCACCCGCTCGCCACGAGCGTGCACCGCAAGACGCTCACCAACCTGATCACGTGGCCGTTCACCGGGCACCTACCGCCGGAGCTGAACGCCTTCGCATCGAAGGTGCCCCGCCGCGGACCCGTCGCGCCCGGCCCCATGCTGAGTGTCGACGAGCGAACCCGGTTCTTCGATCATCTGATGACCGTCGCGGAACGCGGCGTACACCCCGACGAGGCACTATTACGCCGACAAGCGGTGTACCTGCTCGGCTTCGACGAACGCGACCAGACAGCCGAATGGCTGCGCGACGAATGGAAAAGCGCGGGGCGTCGGCCGATCGCCGACGGCGACGTGACCAACTTGCTCGAAGCCCGCTCCGCGTCGGTCGCGCTGGCCTCGACCGGCGACGGCACCCACCTACACGACTTCGTCGCGCGCACCACGGACACGCGCGCCGAGCTGGCGAACCTCAACTACTGGGCGCACTGGATCGGCGAACTCGGCGATGATCAGGCCAACGACAGGTTCATGGTTGAAGACGACACCAAAGCCTGGTCCGGCGTGCGGCTCTTTCACCACCTGGTCAGCCGTCTTGATCCGTTCTCGCCACACCTGCCGCTGAACCTGCACACCGTGCACACTCTGGTGGCCAGCCGTCCCGCGCTGCTGGCCGAACGGTCCTCGGCCCGCGACGCACTGGCCGGGGCTCTGGACCTACTCACCGCCGGCGACGTACTAACTACGCACTCCGTCTCGCCGACCGCTAGGGAGAACACCTCATGCCAGACGAGCCCGCCGCTCTCGCCGCGTTCGGCTACGAACTCGGCTTGCTCAAGCGCATCCGGCGCGCGGGGTGGTGGCACGTCGGCGTCCGTGATCCTGAATCGGTCGCCGAGCACAGCTTGCGCACCGCTCAGATCGCGGCTCTGCTCGCCGCGGAGGAAGGCGCAAGTCCTGAGCGGGCCGCGTTCCTCGCGCTCTGGCACGACACACAGGAGACCCGAACCGGGGACATTCCGCACACTGCGGCCAAGTACCTGGGCAAGCCCAACCCGCGCGAGATCACCGCCGACCAGACGGCTGCCCTGCCAACGGGCTCCCGCGAACTCGTCCGGGCCGCAGTAGACGAGTACGAGGCAAGGGAGACCCTTGAAGCACGGTGCGCGAAGGACGCGGACAAGCTCGAAATGCTGCTTCAAGCCGTCGAGTACCGGGAGACCGGAGTTGAGCGCGTCGCCGGATGGATCGACTCCGCCCGCAAAGGACTCGCGACCGAGACCGCTCGACGTATCGCCGAGGTAGCCGGCACCCGTCGCCGCTCGCTTGCCGGGACCGTTGAGCTTCCGCCATCAGTAAGCAAGCCGCGGGCGGGCGGGCCGGCCGCCGCGAGCTGCCGCCGTGCCGCGCAATGCTCGAATGCCGTGCAGCCGACCACTGCTCGGCACGTCGCCTTTGCGGGCCTCGAGGTAGAGCGCGCCGCGGCCGCGTTCGTGTGGGAGCGCATTGGGGCCTCTCGTAGTAGGCCCTTCGTCCCACGATCATCGCGTTCCCGCTGGTAGCGGCCAGAGGCCCCGTCATCGGGCCACAATAACAACTCCCGCGCCGATCGCTCCGCTACGATTTCGCCGCGATGCTGCCAGCCACCAAGGGGATCTTCGACCGGCTCACCCGCCGCGGCCGCCTGATGACCAAGCGGACCTGCGACCGGCAGGGCCACGTGCTGCGCGACGGCCGGTTCCTGTTCCGGACGCCGACCGCGTGGGAGTACGCCGCCGCGGTCGCCTGCGGTAGCGACCCCGCCGCCCAGCGCTGGCTCGGCTGGCAGCGGGAGTCGATCGTTGCCCGGGGCGCGCGGGCGGACGCGCTGCGCGTCGTGCCCGGCACCGGGCCGGACTGGGTGTCGCCCGATCCGCAGTCGATCGACCTGGTGATGATCGACGTCGAGGCCAACCGCTGCGTCGGGCTGGTGAGCGTGCACACCGGCGAGGATGGCGGCCCGGAGACCGGCGGCTACCTCGCGCCGGACTACCGCGGCCGCGGCAACGGCCGGATCCTCTTCGCCGCCGGGCTGACGCTCGCGCACGAGCACCTCGGCCTGCCGCGCGTTCGCGCCGGCGCCGAGGTCGGCAACGTCGCTTCCGCGCGCTCACTGCAGGCCGCCGGTCTCGCCCGCGTTGCCGGGCCGCCGACGTACCGGCTGCCGGACGGCCGCGTCACCGAGGCGTGGTGGTTCGAGCACGCCGTCCCCCGGACCACGCGCTGCGGCGGTCCGCAGGCGACGTGGTTCCCGGCTTCGCTGCTCTGACGCTTCGGCCGTCGCCGACGTTTCCGGTGGTTAGCGTCGTCGCATGACTTCGCTTTCCGCTCCGGTTCCTTCGGTGCCCACTGACGTCGTTCTGGGGAGTGTCGCCTGGTTGCGGGCTTCGGTCGCCCGGTTCAGCAATGGTCCCGACCACGCCCGGCGGCGTTCGCTGGCCGTGGACCTCCTGGCCGGCGTCGATGCGGATTCCCTGCGGGACAAGGCTTTCGCGCGTACTTCTCAGCTCGTGAGTGCTCTTGCGGACTTCGACGTGCTGGCCGTGATCGCGCGTCCGGTGCCGGTCGGGGTGCTCGCCGAAGCGCTGGGCCTGCCGGACGTCTCGGCGGACGTCGTCCCGGTCGCGGCCGCGTACCACCCGCACGTCACGCCCGATGCCGAAGCCGAAACCGCGCTGGGACGGCTGATCGCGGCGTGCGGCGGACCGACGGAACTCGCGGCGGCCCGGATCGGCCTGCTGGTCCAGGCCTGCGACGCCACCGCCGGACTGATCGGGAACGCGGTTTCCGCATTCCTGGCGGGAAAGCCCGGGGAATTGCTCGCCGACCCGCCGGTGTTGTCCACGCGCCGCCGGATCGACGGCTCGGACGTCTCGGTGCCGCTGGCCGGAACCCCGTTCGGCGCCGGGCCGCGCGCGTGCCCGGGTTCGCGGCACGCGCTCGCCCTCGCGACCGGTGTTCTCCAGGCGCTGCACGGGTTTCGCCTGACAGAAACGGAAACGACGTGGGTGTCGTCGCCGAATCTCCGGATGCCCGCGGTGCTGCGGGTGACCCGCGGCCGAACCCGCGGCGGGTTCTGCTAAGAATTACCGCGTTCATCTTCTGGGGAAGGCGCGGAAATGCTGTATTTCGATGGTCTGCTGGGCGTGGTCACGTTCGGGTTGTGGATCTTCTGCCTGGTCGACGTGATCACGACGGACGAGTCGTCGTGCCGCAACCTGCCGAAGGGGCTGTGGCTGCTCCTCGTGCTGGTGGTGCCGCTGGTGGGGTCGATCGTCTGGCTGGTGGCGGGGCGGCCGCAGCACGCGACGCGGGCGCGCGGCCCGTACGAGCGCGCCACGCCGGCGTACCCGGAGTACGACCGCCCGGGCCGGTTCGCGGCCGGCAACCCGGACGACGACGAGGAGTTCCTCCGCAAGTGCCGCGAACGCGCGGAGGCGCAGCGGAAACTGGCCCGGGACAAGAACACCGAGGACTGACGCGCCTAGCAGCCGGGGCCTTCGCACGTGCCCTGTTCGTAGGCCTCCAGGGTCGAGATCACCAGCCGGCGCTCGGCCGGCGTCAGCGGCGCCAGCGCGTTGCTCCACGCCTGCGCGCCGCGCGCCAGCCACGCGTCCACCGCCTGACGGCGGTCCGGCGTGATGCTCACGATCGTGCGGCGCCGGTCCGCCGGGTCCTCGTCGCGGTTCAGGACGCCCTGGCGGCTCAGGTCGCCGACCATCAGGCTCGCCGTCGTCGGAGCGACCTCGAGGCGGCCGGCCAGCTCGGTGACCGTCATCGGGCCGTCGAACAGCAAGATCGACAGCAGTGACAGGTGCCGCGGCGCGAGCGTGCAGCCGGTCAGCTCGTCGGGGACCGGCGTCCGCTTCGCGCGGCCGACCAGGCGCGGCATCAACAGCAGGAGCCGGCGCACGCCGTCCTCCAGGCTCAAGCCCGCTTCCGTTGACACCGCCCGCCTCCCGTCGGTAGCTTTGTTTGCAAAGCAAACGCTTCGGGCTGACCCGAGCGTATCTCACGTCAGGTCGAGCGTACCGGCCAGAACAGGGGAATCCATGACGGCGCCAGCTGACATGAACGCGTTCAACAACCAGGTCGTCGAGGAGTTCCGGGCCAACGAAGGCGTGGTCACCGGCATGTTCGAGGGCAAGAACGTGCTTCTGCTCACCACGATCGGCGCGAAGAGCGGCGAAACCCGCCTGTCGCCGCTCGTCTACACCCGCGACGGCGACCGGCTCGTCATCGCCGCGTCCATGGGCGGCGCGCCGAAGAACCCGGCCTGGTTCCACAACCTCGTCGCCAACCCGAAGGTCACCGTCGAGGTCGGCACCGAGAAGTTCGAGGCCACGGCCACCGTGATCGAAGACCGCGCCGAGCGCGACCGCCTCTACGCGGGCATGGTCGCGCACGCCGAAGGCTTCGCCGACTACGAGACGAAGACCACGCGGGTCATCCCGATCGTCGTCCTCGAGCGCTGAGGTCCTCCTCCCGCCGGCCGCCCCCCGCGCGCGGCCGGCGGAAGCCGGTCAGCCGAACCGCCCCGCCGGGTCGTACGCCGCCTTGAGCCGCTTGAGCCGGGCGACGTCCGCGGCCGGGAAGGCTGCCGCCAGCTCGTCGGCGGAGTGCTCGCCGTAGAGGAACGGCAGCAGCCGGCCCGTCGACCACGGCGCCAGCGCGTCGAACAGCTTCGCGTGCGCGCGGCGGACCGGGTCGACGCCGTCCTCGACCACCGACAGGGCCCGCACGACGAACTCCGCCGCCGAGTCCCAGCCGACGCCGGCGGGCTTCCGGCGGGCGAGTTCGCCGCCGAGACGGTCGATGATCAGCACCGTCTCCACCGGCGCGCCCGGGCCGGCGTGCTCGAGGATCGACGTCAGCATCCCGTCGTTCAGCACCTCCACCGTCGCGTTCGTCCCGTGGTAGGGGTGCGGGTTCGGCGGGTCACTCGCGATCGACCCGGAATCCGTGTACGGCAACCGCTTCAGCGTGTCCAGCAGCACCGGCGCGGCGGCCCGCAACGGCGCGACGAGCCGGTCGCCGTCGTCGCCGAGGTACGCGATCCGCAGGTTCGCGACGTGCTTCCCGCGGATCGGCTCCGGCAGGAACGGCAGGTCGGGGAGCGGGACCAGGGCGATCGACGTCGTCAGCTCGTCGGGCGCGGTCATCGCCCACGTCCGCCACGCGCGCAGCACCGCCGGCAGGTCGGCGGCGTCGAAGTACAGCCCGCCGCCGTACAGCTCGGTCACCGGGACCAGGCCGAACTCCAGCGCCGTCACGACGCCGAAGCTCGCGCGGCCGCCGAGCAGGGCCCAGAACAGGTCGTCTCCCGGCGTCACGGTGCGCAGTTCGCCGTCCGCGGTGACGACGTCGATGGCGCGCACGTGATCGGCCGCGCGGCCGAACCGCCGGGCCAACAGGCCGAAACCGCCGCTCAGCGTGTAGCCGACGACGCCGACGTCGGGCGATGAGCCGCTCAGCGGCGCCAGCCCGTGCTTCGCGGCGGCGTCGATCACCGCGCCCCAGCGCACGCCGGCTTGCACTCGCGCGGTCTTCGCGGCGGCGTCGATCTCGACGCCGGTCATCCGGCGCGTGCTGACCAGCAGGCCGTCGGTGCCGGCGGTCAAGCCGTGTCCGGTGGCCTGGACGGAGACCGGCAGGTCGTGCTCGGCGGCGTACTTCACCGCCGCGACGACGTCCTCGGCGGACTCGGCGGCGACCACCACCGCGGGCTGGGTGTCGATGGACGTCTGGAAGCCGGCGACCTCTTCGGCGTAACCGTCCTGACCAGGGCGAAGGGTGTGCATTTCCTGGCTCCTTTCGTTGCTTCCAGCTTCGGGCCGCGACGATCAGAAGTCCAAGATCTGGTTTGTCTGGCAGCTAGAATCACTGCTTATGGAACTGCACCAGCTCACGTACTTCGTCGCAGTCGCCGAGGAAGGCAACTTCACGCGCGCGGCGGAACGGCTGCACGTTGCCCAGCCCGGCGTGAGCGCGCAGGTCCGGCGGCTGGAGCGCGAGCTGGGGCAGCAGCTGCTGGACCGGTCGGGCCGGATGGTCCGGCTCACCGACGTCGGCGCCGCCGCGCTGCCCCACGCGCGGGCGGCGCTCGCGGCGGTGAGGGGCGTGCGCGAAGCCGTCGACGAGCTGGCCGGGCTGGTCCGCGGCCAGGTCGCGATCGGCGCGGTGACGTCGGCGGGCCCGGTGAAGCTGCCGGACCTGCTCGCCCGCTTCCACGAGCGCTACCCGGCGGTCGAGATCACGCTGTCCGAGGCCAATTCGGACAGGATGCTGACGGCCCTGCGCGAGGGGCGGCTCGACCTGGCGGTGGTCGGCCTCTCGACGGATCCGCCACCCGGCATCGCGACGCAGGTGCTGATCGACGAGCCGTTCGTGGCGGTGTCGGCGGGTTTCCTGGCCGACCGCGCGGAGGTCGCGATCGACGAGCTGGCCGGCCTGCCGCTGATGGCGTTGCCGAAGGGCACGGGCCTGCGTACGGCGCTGGACGCCGCGTTCGCACGCGAGGGACTGACACCGCGGATCGCGTTCGAGGCGGCGGACCCGAACGTCCTCGTGCAGCTCGCGACGCGGGGGCTCGGAGTGGCGGTGGTGCCGGAGTCGCTGGGCCGCTACCACGAGGCGGAGCTGCGAGTCATCACGATCGCCGGGCCGGGGTTGCGGGGAGTGCTGGCGCTGGCGTGGCGCACCGACGGCCCGCTCAGCCCGGCAGCGCGGGCGCTGATCGCGTTCGCCCGGGCGAACTACCGCTCTTGACACATCGTCAACAGTGTCGTTCCCTGAAGAGCGTGACCGAAACCGCTCTTCAGGACGCCGTCATCGGCGCGGGGCTGCTCGCCGGTAGCGCGAACGTGATCATGCAGCTTTCTCGCGCGCCCGTCGGCTACGGCGTGCTCGAGAGCAAGGTCGACACCGGCAACCTCTTCCGCCACCCCATGAAGCGCACGCGGACCACGCTCACCTACCTCGCCGTCGCGACGATGGGGACCGACGCCGAGCGGGCCGCCTACCGGCGCGGCGTCAACGCGGCGCACGCCCAGGTGCATTCGAGGGCCGGGAGTCCCGTCGCCTACAACGCCTTCGACACCGACCTTCAGCTGTGGGTCGCGGCCTGCCTCTACAAGGGCTTCGAAGACGTCTACCTCGCCTTCGCCGGCGGCGAGCCGACGCACTTCTACCGCGAGGCCGCGGCGCTCGGCACCACGCTGCAGGTGCGACCCGAGATGTGGCCGGCGGACCGCGAGGCGTTCGAGAGGTACTGGACCGCGGGGCTCGCCGAGGTCGGCATCGACGACACCGTCCGCCGCTATCTCACCGACGTCGTCGACCTGCGCTTCCTCCCGCCGCCGATGGCCGCGCTCGGCCGGCGGTTCAACCGGTTCGTCACGACCGGCTTCCTCCCGCAGCACTTCCGCGACGAGATGCGCCTGCCCTGGACGGCTGCCGACCAGCGCCGCTTCGAGACGCTCCTCGCGGCCATCGGCCGGGTGACGCGCGTGCTGCCCGGCCCGCTGCGGCGGTTCCCGTACAACCTCTGCCTCTGGGACCTGCGCCGCCGGCTCCGCACCGGGCGTCCGCTGGTCTGACGCACCCCGGTTACAGTGTCGGGTCGGCACAGCTGCCCTTCTGAGAGTTGACCGCTTCGCGTGGGGGCGCGAAGGTGGGCCGATGAGCGGCGACGAGGTCAGGCACGGCGTCAAGCTGAGCAGTCTCGACCAGGAGGTCTTTCCCGGTGCGGGTGCGACCAAGCGGGAGTGGCTGGACTACCTGGAAGCCGTCGCCGACCGGATGCTCCCCGAACTGCGCGACCGGCTGCTGACCGTGCTGCGGGTGCTGCGCGGGCAGGGCCCGTTCATGCAGAAGAACCTGCCGAAGTACACGCCGGACTGGGTTGAGCGGGTGTCCGTGTGGGCCGAGACGTCCAAGCGGGACGTCTCCTACGCGCTGTGCAACGACCTCCGCACGCTGATCTGGTTCGGCAACCAGCGCGCGATCGAGTTCCACACGTCGCTGTACCGCGGCGACCCGTCGCACGGGCCGACCCATCTGATCCTCGACCTCGACCCGCCCGCCGACGGGCCGTTTTCGCTGGCCATCGGCGCCGCCGGACTGGTGCGCGAAGCGCTGCGCAACGACGGGCTCGACGGCGCCGTGAAGACCAGCGGGTCCAAGGGCGTCCACGTCTTCGTGCCGCTGGCGCCGGGCCAGTCGACGGAGGACATCGCGGCGGCCACGCGGGCGGTCGCGGCGCGCGCCGAGCGCATCGACCCGTCACTGGGGACGACGGAGTTCGTCAAGGACCGTCGCGAGGGCAAGGTGTTCCTGGATTCGACGCGGGCGGGCGGCGCGACGGTGGTGTCGGTCTACAGCCCGCGTCACCGGCCGGGCGCGCCGGTGTCGTTCCCGGTCCGCTGGGCCGACCTGGACGGCGTCAAGCCGGGCGACTTCACAGTGCACACCGCTCCGGGTCTGCTCGGCGACGGCGAGGACGCGTGGACCGCGGAGATGCCGGAGCCGTTCGTGCTGCCGGCGGACCTGGTGGCGGAGGGGCACACGATCCCGATCGCCCGGGTGGTGGCGATGCACGAGGGCAAACGCCGAGCCCGTGCGGCCCGCGAGTCGGGCTAAGCCGCCTGGTCGTGGCCGCGCCAGGCCGGGCCGTGCGGACGGCGCAGCGTCGCGCGGGTCAGCTCCACGATCCGGCCCGGCGTCTTCTCGACGCGGTGCCGGGCGAGCCACCCCGTGTCCCGGCCGAACGACCAGACCAGCGACGCCAGCGCCGCCACCACGAAACCGAACGAAACCGCCGACGGCAGCAACCCGGAAACCGCCACCACCAGCACCACGCCCTGCACCGCGGCCACCGTCTTCCGCGCCATGCTCGGGTACAGCGGCGCCGTCAACCAGGGCAACGCCCACGAAGCCGCGACGAACGCGTAGCGCATCAAGCCGATCGCGAGCACCCACAGCCCCAGCGTCCGGGACACCTGGATGCACAGCAGGAGGATCAGGAAGGCGTCGACCTCCATGTCGAACCGCGCGCCGAACTCGGACGCCGTGCCCGTGCGGCGGGCGACCTGGCCGTCGAAGCCGTCCATCGCCAGAGCCACCGCGGCCAGCCCGACCAGCCACCAGAGCGGACTACCGCCGTCGGCGACGAGCTCGGCCACGCCGCCCACCAGTACCGCACGGGCGAACGTGATCCAGTCCGCCGGGCCGAACTTCCCGCGGCCGCTCTGCCGCAGGCCCCAGCCCGTCAGCAGCACCAGCGCTAGCCCGTAGACGGCTCCCGTGGCCCAGGCGAGCGGGGACAGGGAACCAGCCCCCGCGGCGAGTGCCCACAGCGGGACCGCCGAGCGTAGGAGAAGTCCGTTCTTGATCATCGTTTACTCCGCGAATCGGCACGGCTGCTCATAGGGTGGCGGCGACACCAGCCTCCGGTCGCCTGCAGAGGAGAACACGTGGAACAGGCTTTCTGGGTTCAAAGTCCCGGCGAAGGCGCGCTCCGGCCGGTGACCTTGCCCACCCCCGGCGAGGGTGACGTCCTCGTCCGGACGCTCTGCTCCGGCGTCTCCCGCGGCACCGAAACCCTCGTCTTCCGCGGGGGCGTCCCGGTCAGCCAGCACGACGTCATGCGGGCGCCCTTCCAGGACGGCGAGTTCCCCGGGCCGGTCAAGTACGGCTACCTCAGCGTCGGCGTCGTCGAGGAGGGGCCGGACGCGCTCACGGGCCGGACGGTCTTCTGCCTCTACCCGCACCAGACCGCGTACGTCGTCCCCGCGAGCGCCGTGACGCCGGTGCCGGACGCCGTCCCGCCTGGCCGCGCGATCCTCGCCGGCACCGTCGAGACCGCGGTCAACGCCATCTGGGACGCGAAACCGAAGCTCGGCGACCGGATCGCCGTGATCGGCGCGGGCATGGTCGGCTGCAGTGTCGCGAAGCTGCTCCAGGGCTTCCCGGCCACCCGCGTCCAGCTGATCGACGTCGACCCGTCACGCGCCGAGATCGCCGAAGCCCTCGGCGTCGACTTCTCGACCCCCGAAGCCGCAAACGGCGACTGTGACCTGGTCGTGCACGCGAGCGCCAGCGAAGCGGGCCTCGCCAGGGCGCTGGAGCTGCTCGCGCCGGAAGGCGAGGTCGTCGAGCTGTCCTGGTACGGGGACCGCCGGGTGCGTGTGCCGCTCGGCGAGAACTTCCATTCGCGGCGTCTGACGATCCGCAGCAGCCAGGTCGGGACGGTCGCGCGGCCCGACCGCGACTACGCCCAGCGGCTCGGTCTCGCCCTCGAGCTGCTGGCCGATCCGGCGTTCGAAGCGCTGGTCAGTGGTGAGTGCAGGTTTGAAGATCTTCCGAACGTGCTACCCAGGCTCACCGCGAATGAACTTTCCGCCCTCTGCCTCCGTGTCATGTATCAGCCGCAGTGACCACGTCCACCCGAACGCATCGGAGGTCTTGGTGTTCAGCATCACCGTCCGTGACCACGTGATGGTCGCCCACAGCTTCCGCGGGGAAGTCTTCGGACCCGCGCAACGCCTGCACGGCGCGACCTTCGTGGTGGATGCGACCTTCCGCCGCGCCGAGCTCGACGAGGACAACATCGTCGTGGACATCGGCAAGGCCACGGAAGAGCTCGGGGCGGTGCTGAGCGACCTGAACTACCGCAACCTCGACGACGAGCCGGTGTTCAAGGGCATCAACACGTCCACCGAGTACCTCGCGAAGGTCATCGCCGACCGCCTCGCCGACGCCGTCCACGCCGGACGACTCGGCGAAGGCGCGCGCGGCCTCGAAGGCATCGCCGTCTCGCTGAAGGAATCGCACGTCGCGTGGGCGAGTTACGAGCGTGCCCTGTGAACTCCCTCTACGTCGTGCTGCCCGGGGACATCGACGACGCGTCGGTCCCGAGCGGCGGCAACACCTACGACCGGCGGATGTGCGATCGCCTGGTCGAGGCCGGGTTCGAGGTCCACGAGATCGCCGTCTCCGGCACCTGGCCGCGCCCGGACACCGAAGCCCGCGCGGTCCTCGGCCACCTGCTGTCCGCCCTGCCCACCGGCTCGGCGGTGCTGCTCGACGGCCTGGTCGCCTGTGGCGTGCCCGAAGTCGTCGTCCCGCAGGCGCGCCGGCTGTCGCTCTCGGTGCTGGTGCACCTGCCGCTGGCCGACGAGACGGGCCTGCCGCCCGCGCTGGCCGCCGAACTCGACGCGCTCGAGCGCGACACGCTGCAGGCCGCGAGCTCGGTCGTCGCGACCAGCGAGTGGGCCGCGCGCCGGCTGGTCGAGCACCACGGCCTCGCCTCGCACCGCGTGCACGCCGTACCGCCGGGCGTCGACCCGGCGCCCCCGGCCATCGGCACCGACGGCATGTCCCGGCTGGTCTGCGTGGCCAACGTGACCCCGCGCAAGGGCCAAGGCGTGCTCGCGCAGGCCTTGGAAACCGTCGCCGACCTGCGCTGGACGTGCGAGTGCGTCGGCGGGATCCGGCGCGAGACGAAGTACGTCGAACGGCTGCGCGAGCACCGGCTCGGCGCCCGCTTCACCCTCACCGGCCCGCGCACCGGCGCCGCGCTGGCCGCGACTTACCACACCGCCGACCTGCTGGTGCTGCCTTCGCGCGCCGAGACCTACGGCATGGTCGTCACCGAAGCCCTCGCGCGCGGCGTGCCGGTGCTGACCACCGACGTCGACGCGCTGCCCGACACCGTCGGCGTCGCGCCGGACGGCTCGGTCCCGGGAATGCTCGTGCCCGGCGACGACGTCGAAGCGCTCGGCGCCGCCCTGCGCCGCTGGCTCACCGAGCCCGAGCTGCGGACGCGGCTGCGCGCCTCGGCGAAGCTGCGCCGCGAGACCTTGACCGGCTGGGACGACACGGCCCGCCGGATCGCCGACGTCCTGCAGCGGCAGGAGGCGGCGGCATGACCGCGTTCGCACCGGACTGGCTGTACCTGCGGGAGCCCGCCGACGCCGCGGCCCGCGCGGCCGAGCTCCTCGAACCGCTGCGCGCCCACCTGCCGGAAGGCGAAGACGTCGTCATCCGCGACCTCGGCTGCGGCACCGGCTCGCTCGGCCGCTGGCTGGCCGCGCGCCTGCCCGGCACCCAGCACTGGATCCTGCACGACCACGACACCGAGCTGCTGACCCGCGCCAAGGCGTCCCTGCCGGCCACCGCGCTGGACGGCAGCCCGGTCGACGTCGTCGCCGAGCAGCGCGACGTCACCGCGCTGCGGGCCGCGGACCTCGCCGGGACGTCGCTGGTCACCGCGTCCGCGCTGCTCGACCTGCTGACCAGGGACGAGGTCACGACGCTGGCCACGGCGATCGCCGAAGCGGGCTGCGCGGCGCTGCTGATGCTTTCGGTCACCGGCGTGGTCGAGCTGTCGCCCGCCGACCCGCTCGACTCGGCCATCGCCGCCGCGTTCAACGCCCACCAGCGCCGGCTCACCGGCGGCAGGCGGCTGCTCGGCCCGAACGCGGTTGACGTCGCGGCGACGGCGTTCGGCAGGCTCGGCGCCACGGTCGTCCGCGGCCACAGCGCCTGGCGGCTCGGTCCTGACCAGGCCGAACTGCAGGCGCGGTGGCTCGAGGGCTGGGTCGGCGCCGCGGTCGAGCAACTGCCGGAGCTGCGCCCGGTCGCCGACGTCTACCTGCAGCGCCGGCTGGAAATGGCCCGGGCCGGCGAGCTGCACGCCGTGATCCACCACGGCGACCTGCTGGTCCTGCCGCCGAGCATGGAGGCTGCGGCGTGAAGCGCGCACTGGCGTGGCTGCGGATCCTCGGCGCGTTCGCCATCCTCGGCGTCCTCGTCTGGCAGCTCGGCAGCGCCGCCTTCCTCGCCGGCCTCGGCCGGATCAGCGTGCCCGGCGTGCTGGCCGCCCTGGTCATCGGCTTCGCGACGACGCTGTTCAGCGCGGGCCGCTGGCAGATCGTCGCCACCCGGCTCGGCCTGCGGCTTTCGCTGCGGACCGCGGTCGCCGACTACTACCGCGCGTTGTTCCTCAACGGCGTGCTGCCCGCGGGCGTCCTCGGCGACGTCCACCGCGCGGTGCAGCACGGCCGCGACTCGGGCGACGTCCCGCGTGGCGTGCGCGCCGTCGTCCTGGAGCGCACCGCCGGGCAGCTGGTGCTGATCGCGTCCGCGGTCGCCGTCGTGCTGGTGTCACCGGACATCGTGCCCGGGGCGTTCCGCGAGGTCGTGACGGTGACCGGGGTGGTCGTCGTGCTGGCCGCCGTCGCCGCGATCGTCGCCGGCCGGCTGTTCGGCGGGCGCTGGATCCACAGCCCGTCGAAGGTCCGCCGCGGCTTCGCCGTCACCCTCGCCGACCTGCGGCTCGGCCTGTTCACCCGCGAGACCTGGCCCGGCGTCGGCTTCCTGTCGGTCGCGACGCTGGCCGGGCACCTGGCCCTGTTCGTCGTCGCCGCCCGCGTCGCCGGGGTTGACGCGCCGGTCGGGCAGCTCGTGCCGCTGATGGTCCTCGCGCTGCTCGCGATGGGCCTCCCGCTCAACGTCGGCGGCTTCGGCCCGCGCGAAGGCGTCTGCGCCCTGCTCTTCGGCGCGGCCGGCCTGGGCGCCGCCCAAGGTGTCACCGTCGCCGTCGTCTACGGGGTGCTCACGCTCGTCGCGAGCCTGCCCGGCGCCGGTGTCCTGCTCGTCCGGAGCGTCGCCGGGTTCCGCGTGACCCGCGCTCCGCACACCGGCGTCGTGCCTGCTCCGCGCACCGCGGCCGACACCGGGATCGAATCGGAAGTGGGGTTGAAGTCATGACCGCAAGCGATGTCGTCGGGGATCTGCCGCGCCGGGCCGTGGTCGAGCGGGTCGTCGAAACCCGGCTGCCGACCCGGCACGGGACGTTCCGCGCGGTCGGCTACCTCGACCGCACCGGCACCGAGCAGGTCGCGCTGGTCCACGGCGACGTCGCCCCGCTCGGCGCGCTGGTCCGGGTGCACAGCGAATGCCTGACCGGCGACGTCTTCGGCTCGACGCACTGCGAGTGCGGCGACCAGCTGGCGGTGGCGCTGGACCGGATCGTCGAGGAGGGCTCGGGCGTGCTCGTCTACGTCCAGGGCCACGAGGGCCGCGGGATCGGCCTGCTCGCGAAGCTCGAGGCGATGCGGCTGCAGCAGGACGAGGGCCTCGACACGGTCGACGCGAACGTGGCGCAGGGCCTGCCGGTCGACGCCCGCGACTACCACGCGGCGGCGGGCATCCTGACCGACCTCGGCATCCGCTCGGTGCGGCTGCTGTCGAACAACCCTCAGAAGGTGGAACAGCTCACGCGCTACGGAATCCGGATCAGCGAGCAGGTTCCGCTGCTGGTTCCGCCGAACCCGGAGAGCCTGCGGTACCTGCGGACGAAGGCCGAGCGGATGGCCCACCTGCTGCCGCACCTGGACCAGGCGTTCTCAGGCGCCTAGCGCATCGAGGACGCCGGCGAAGCGCTGGACCAGCGTGTCCAGCACGACGTGCCCCTTCGCCGCGGTCGCCAGCGACGGACGGCCGACCACCCCCGACTCCGTGTACGCCCGCAGGCCCAGCGTCAGCAGGTGGTCCCGGTCGGTGACGTGGTCGGCCGTCTCGTGGCCCGGCCGGACCAGGTGCGGGTGCGCGTGCAGCAGGATCGACGTCTCCAGTTCGCCCGCGTGCATGTCGTCGTCCAGCGACGTCCGCAGCCCGGCCGCGGTGTGCGCGGCCTGCCAGTCCGGCACGCCGGGGAACAGCGCCATCGCGCCGGCGGCCTCCTGGACCACATTGGACAGTACGTAGTTGCCGCCGTGCCCGTTGACCAGCACCAGCCGCTCGACGCCGGACGCGCGCAGCGACGCGGCGACGTCGGTGACCACGGCGTGCAGCGTGCGGGCCGAGATGCTCACCGTGCCGCGCCACGCCGCGTGCTCGTGGGAGCACGAAATGGTGATCGGCGGCAGGTGGAGCACGGGGTACGCCGCGGCGACGGCCTTCGCGAGCGTCGCCGCGATGACCGTGTCGGTCGCCAGGGGCAGGTGGGCGCCGTGCTGCTCGAAGCTGCCGACCGGCAGCACCGCGACCTCCGCGCCCCGCCGCTGCTCGTCGGCCGTCGTCGCGAGCGGGAACAGGTCGGTCATGAGCACGTCCCTTCACTAGGTTGGACTCATGAGCGAGCATGCCGCACTACTCGACGTCGCGCGCGAAGCCGTGGCGAAGGCGACCGAGATCGTCCGGTCGCGCCCGGCTTTTTCCGTTTCCGCGAAAGGTGATCGCGACCTGGTGACCGACGTCGACACGGCGGTCGAGGACGCGCTGCGGGAGTTCCTCACGGCCGAGACGCCGGAGATCGGCGTCCTCGGCGAGGAGCGCGGCCGCAGCGGGGACGGCGGCGGCCGCTGGTGGGCGCTCGACCCGATCGACGGCACCGCCAACTTCGCCCGCGGGATTCCGCTCTGCGGTATTTCCCTGGCGCTGGTGGACGGCGAGCACAGCACGGTCGCCGCGATCACCCTGCCGTACCTCGGCGTCACGTACACGGCGTCGCGTGGCGAAGGTGCGTTCGCGAACGGAGAGCGTGTCGGCGCTTCGCCCGCGACGGAGATGTCGGACGCCATGATCGCCGTCGGCGACTTCGCGATCGGCCGGCTGGCCGAAGAGAAGAACGCGGCGCGCCTGCGGCTGCTTTCGGACCTCGGCGCGCGGGCGCAGAAGATCCGGATGCTCGGCACCGCGGCGATCGACCTCGCCTGGGTGGCGGACGGAAAGCTCGACGCCGCACTGATCCTGTCCAACAACCCGTGGGACACCATGGCCGGCGTGCTGCTCGTGCGCGAGGCCGGCGGGGCCGTCGTGGACCGCGACGGCAGCGAGCACACGGTCGGTTCGTCGTCGACGATCGCCGTCGGTACCGGGCTGCGCAAGGAGATCGTGGACGCACTTGATCGGGCGTACGGGGTTGTTCGTTAGGATTCCGGGTACCCGGTGGGCAGCGCCACAGTGCCCGATTGCACTGTCCGTCCAAGGTTTTCGGTTACGTTGGTACCGGCCGGCGGACGATACTGGCATGCTGGCCGGATCTCGTCGGCACACTTTGTCAAGAATGGTGGATGCTCGTGGAAAGTCGCCGGATCCGCGATCGGTACCGGCTGCTCGAGCCGATCGGCGGCGGCGCGATGGGCACGGTGTGGCGGGCCCAGGACGAAATGCTCGGCCGCACCGTGGCGATCAAGGAACTCCTGCTGCCGCACGACCACGACGAGCACCGCACCGAAGAGGCGAAGAACCGCGCGATGCGCGAGGCACGGATCGCCGCCCGGCTGCAGCATTCCCACGCGATCACGGTGTTCGCCGTCCTCGAGGAGGAGGACCGGCCGTGGTTGATCATGGAGTACCTGCCGTCGAAGAGCTTCGCCGTCCTGGTCCGCGAGGAGCCGGTCTCGGTCGACGACGCCATCCGCGTCGGCGCGCAGATCAGCTCCGCGCTGGCCGGCGCGCACCGCGCCGGGATCGTGCACCGCGACGTCAAGCCGGCCAACATCCTGGTGTCCGAGGACGGCACAGCGAAGATCACCGACTTCGGCATCTCCCGCGCGATCGGTGACGTCAAGCTGACGGCCACCGGCGAGATCGCCGGCACGCCCGCGTTCCTCGCGCCCGAGGTGGCCCGCGGGGAGGACGCGGACTTCGCCGCCGACGTCTTCTCGCTCGGCGCCACGCTGTACGCCGCCGTCGAGGGCCAGCCGCCGTACGGCACGGCCGACAACCCGATCGCCTTGCTCTACCGGGCCTCCAGCGGCGAGATCGAGCCGCCTGCCAAAGCGGAGCGGCTGACCCCGCTGCTGCTGCGGATGCTCGCGACCGACCCGGCCGAGCGGCCGTCGATGGACGAGGTCGAGCAGGAGCTGCGGGCCCTGCTGCCGGACGCGGAGCCGGGCGAGTCGGTGCTCGCGGCGACGGTGCCGGAGGCCGAGCCCGCGGCGGTGCCGACTGTGCCGGCGACGGTCGCCGTGCCGCCGGCCGGCGAGGTCGCCGCCGTGACGCCGGGTGCGCGCAAGGGCCTGATCGCCGTCGGCGCGGGCGCGGCGCTGCTGTGCGTCGCGGTCGTCGTCGCGATCCTGCTGGTCGTGCGCCAGCAGCCACCGCAGAACAACGCCGCTCCGCCGGCCACGTCGCAGCCGCCGGCCCCGGCGTCCGTGACCCCGTCGACCACGGCGTCGTCCTCGCCCGCGCCGTCGCAGACCCCGCCGACCACGGCGTCGCCCACGTCGCCGCCGGTCTCGCCGGTGTCGTCGACGAAGACCGCGGGCCAGGCTCTCTCCGCGTATTACGCGCTGCTGCCGAACAACCTGCCGCAGGCGTGGAACCTGCTGACGGATCACTTCAAGGCGTCCAAGCACCAGACCCTCGCGACCTACGAGGCGTTCTGGAGCAAGTACAGCCGGGTCAGCGTCTCGAACGTCGCGGACAACGGTTCCGGCCAGGTGACCGCCCACGTCACCTACGTGACGAAGGGTGGCGGCACCGAGACCGACACGAACACCTTCAGCCTGGTCCAGTCCGGCGGTGTCTGGATGATTGATTCGCAGAGCTGAACCGTCTCGCTCCCGGCCGCGTGTGACAGATGAGCCGTCATCGTCGTCGACCGCGCTGGAGGTAGCCGTGTCCTGTCCCACCGCTCTGCTCCGGCGCTCGCGATGAGGCCCGCCGACCCGATGGTGTTCATCCTCCCGGCCGCGCCGCCGGGGAGCGACACGTACGACAAGCGCATGTGCCAGAACCTGCCCGCCGTCGGCCAGCCGGTGCTGGAGCTGCCGATGACCGGCGGCTGGCCGGAGCCGGACGCGACGGCTCGGCGTCGCCTGGCCAGATCCTTGGCCGCGTTGCCGGACCGGACGGTGGTGCTGCTCGACGGCGTGATCGCGTCGGGCGTGCCCGAGATCGTCGTCCCGCACGCGCGGCGGCTGCGGCTGGCCGTGCTGGTGCACCAGGCCCTCGCCGACGAGCCGGGCCTCGACCCGGCGCACGCGGCGGAGCTGGACGCGTGCGAGCGCGAGACGCTGCGGATGGCCGGGATGGTCGTCGCGACCAGCCCGTGGCTCGCCCGGCTGCTGATCGACCGCCACGACCTCGACCCGGGCCGCGTCCACGTGGCCAAGCCCGGCACCGACGCGGCGCCGCTCGCCGCCGGGGCCGACGGCGTCTCCCGGCTGCTGTGCGTCGGCGACGTCACCCGCCGCAACGGCCAGGACCTGCTGGTCCAGGCCCTCGGCGAGGTCGACCACCTGGCGCTGTCGTGCGTCATGGCCGGTTCGCTGGGCGGGGACCCGGGGTACGTCGACGAGCTGGGCTGGTCGATCGAGCGGCTCGGCCTGGGCGGTCGCATCACGCTCGCGGGCGACGCGGTGGACCTGGGCGCCGCCTACAACGCGGCCGACCTGCTGGTCATCCCGGCGCGCGCGGCGACGTCCGGCATGTTCGTCGCCCAGGCGCTGGCCCGCGGCATCCCGGTACTGGCCACCGAGGTCGGTGGGGTGTACGACGCCCTCGGCGTCGACGCGGACGGCGAGATGCCGGGCCTGCTCGTCGAGCCGAACGACCCGTTCGCACTGGCCGACGCCCTGCACCGCTGGTACGCCGACCCGGAGCTGCGCCGATCGTTGCGAACGGCGGCGCTCGGCCGCGGCAGCGCACTGGAGGAGTGGGACGTGGCAGCGCGGCGGCTGACGCAGGCGCTGTCGAGACTGGCGTCGGAGCCGCGCATCGTCGCCTGACGCTTGCCGCGGGGCGGTGGGGTCCGAGAACCTGACGCGATGGCGTCCCCTCTCGATTCCGAACGCGGGTTCCTCGAAGTCGCCGGGCGGGACCCGGACCGCCCACTGCGCGACCAGCTCCTCGGGTTCCGCGACCTGGTCTCGGCCGACATGGACTGGGCCGACAGCCGCAAGCGGATCTTCCGGCGCAACGCGTCGGTCGTGCGCATCGCCGCGCTCGTGCTGACCGCGGCCTCGACGGTGGTGCTCGGCATCCAGGAGATCCCGGCCCGCGCGTCGATCGCGCTGCCGATGGTCGCGCTGGTCACGGTGCTCGGCGGGCTCGAGACCTTCTTCAGCTGGCGTGCCCGGTGGGTGCTGATGGAGGAAACGCGATACCGCTTCAACCGGCTCCGCGACGAACTCGACTACTACATCGTCGCGACCCCTGCCGCGGAGCTGAGCCGCGACCGGCTGCAGGAGTTCTTCGACCGCCACCAGGTGACGTGGGCCGACGCCAGCCGCCAGTGGGTCGAGTTCCGCCGGCTCGACCGCCCACCGCAGTCACCCGAAGTCCGGGCCTGACCGATTCCTTTCGCCGTCCGCGCCGGTCGAAGGAGGGTGACCGTGGATTTCGAGACGTACCGCCGTGAACTGCTGGCCCACTGCTACCGCATGCTCGGCACGCCCGACGAGGCCGAGGACGTCGTGCAGGAGACGTACCTGCGCGCGTGGCGGGCGTACGACCGCTTCGAGCATCGCGCGTCCGTCCGCTCGTGGCTCTACCGGATCGCGACGAACGCCTGCCTCACCGCGCTGGAGCAGCGGGGACGGCGGCCGCTGCCGTCCGGGCTGGGCGCGCCGACGGCCGACCCGGACGCCCCGCAGGCCCCGCCCGACCCGGCCGACCTCTGGCTGCGGCCGATCCCGGACGCGTTGATCACGTCCGAGTCGGACGACCCGGCGGAGATCGCCGTGGCCCGCGACGGCGTCCGGCTGGCCCTGGTCGCCGGCCTGCAGCTGCTCCCGCCGCGTCAGCGCGCGGTGCTGATCCTGCGGGAGGTGCTGGCGTTCCCGGCGGCCGAGGTCGCGGAGATGCTCGGCACCACGGTCGCGGCGGTGAAGAGCACCCTCCAGCGCGCCCGCGCGACCCTCCACGACGCCCCGGACGTCGACCCGCCCACCGAGCCCGAGCAGCTCGAACTCCTCGACCGCTACATGAGCGCGTTCATGAACTCGGACCTGGCGGCCCTGGAGAGCGTCCTGCGCGACGACGCGGTGATCGAGCCGGTGCCGTCGCGCTCGTGGTTCGCCGGGAAGCGGACGTGCGTCGCGTTCGTCCGCCACTTCCTCGGCGCGCCGGGCGAGTGGCACATGACGCCGACCCGCGCGAACGGCCAGCCCGCGGCGGCGGCCTGGTACCGCGGCGAGCCGTTCGGCATCGCCGTGCTGACCCCGGGGAAGGGCGGCATCGCGCGGATCACCGTGTTCGGCTTCCCCGACCTGGTGGAGCGGTTCGACTCCGCCGCGGCCGGTCGTGAGTGAGAAACAGGGTTGGAACACTGTTTCTCACTCACGACCGGGTCAGGTCAGGGTGAGCGCGTAGATCTGGACCCGCGGGTCGTTCGGCAGGCTCACCGACTGCAGCGTCTTGCCGCCGTCCAGCGTTGCCTGGATGCCGAACAGGCGCACCGGCGGGCCGTCGACGCCGCTGCCCGCCTTGATGCGGTGCGGCATGTCCAGCACCACCGATGCACCCGCGCCTGCCCAGTCCGCGAACGTCACGGCGAGGTCGGCGCTGGTGCCGTCCGTGTAGTGCGCGGTCAGCGTCGTCGACACCGGCCCGTTGTGGGACGACCCGACGAGCCGCAACGCGCTGTGCTGACCCGTCGGCAGCAGCAGCGACTGACCCCGCGCCTCGACGAAGTTCGCCGCCGTGCCCGAGGGGTCCGGAGCCGCGTACGTGACGCCGTCCCAGGTCACGGGGCCCGCCGGGGGCAACAGCGAGGCGTCGTAGCTCCAGCCGCCGCCGTCGAAGTTGCCCTCCGAAGACGCCGCCACCGTCGCCGTGCCGTCGTGGTTCAGGTCGCGGCCGAGGTCGACCGCGCACGAACTACCCGGCGAGACGCACGCCGACGGCGTCCGGACCTCGACCGTCGCCGAGCGCGTGACGCTGTTCGCGCCCAGCCCGGACACCTTGACCTGCACCGGGTACGTCCCGAGCGCGGTCCCGGCCGGCACCGTCACGGTGATCGGCAGCGTCTTCTGCACCGGCAGCCGTCCCGACCAGATCAGGTCGATCGGCGCGACCTTGGTCTTCCACCCGGACGGCGCGGTCACCGAAACGGTCACCGGCTGCAGCGCCGGGTTCTGCGCGAGGACGTCCAGGTCGAGGTGCACCTGCTGCGCCGAGCCCGACGGGATCACGACGGACGTCTGCCGCAGCGACGCGTCGACGTGCCGCCGCGAGTCGCCGGCGGCGTTGTTCACCGACGGCGGTTCGCTGCCGACACCCCACGAAGACGGCTTCGACCCGAGCTTGTGGTTCAAGACGCCGCCGTGCGCCAGGGCAGACCAGTCGAGCGACGTCTGCCGGACGTCCCGTCCGTTGAGCGACACGCTCTGGACGTACCGGTTCGTGTCGCTCGCCCCCGGTGCGTCGACGGTCAACGTGCCGCCCTGTGAACGACCGTACTGTCCGATGCGGACAGTGGCCGACTCGAACTGCGGGCTCGACAGCGCGAGGAAGTTCGCGCCGCTCATCGTCGGGTACAGCCCGAGCGACGAGAAGACGTACCACGCGGACATGGTGCCGAGGTCGTCGTTGCCGGTCATGCCGTCCGGGCCGGTGGTGAACAGCGTCATCGCCGCGCGGACGACGGTCGCGGTCTTCGCCGGCGCGCCGACCCAGTTGTACATGTACGGCGCGAGCAGGTCGGGCTCGTTGTTCGGGTTGTACGTCGGCTTGCCGTAGTAGTCGTACGGGCTGGCGATCCAGTCGTTGCGCGCAGTGCCCGCCGGATCCTTCAAGAGATTGCCGTAGGCGAAGAACGAGTCGAGCCGCTTCTCCGTCGCGGGCTTGCCGCCCATCAGCGAGACGAGCCCGGCCGGGTCCTGCGGCACGAGCCACTGGTACTGGTACGCGCCGCCTTCGTGGAACTGGTGGTCGGCGTCGACCGGGTTGTACGGCGTGAGGAAGGTGCCCTCGGTGGTGCGCGGGCGGAACGCCTGCGTCGAGGAGTCCCACAGGTTGCGGTACCACTGGCCGCGGTCGGCGAACATCTTCGCGTCGCCCTGGTGGCCGAGCCCGCGAGCCATCAACGCCAGCGCCGCGTCGGCCGCCGAGTACTCCATGGTCGCCGACGCCGGGTGCTCGCAGTCGTTGTCGCCGCCCTTGGCCGCGCAGTCGGTGCCGAGGGTCAGCCCGCTCGGGATGTAGCCGCGGTCGTTGTAGTAGTTGACGCCGGAGCGCCCGTTGTACGGCGAATCGGCGGGCGGCGTGCTCGTCGCGTTCTTCTTGAGCAGCGCGTACGCCTCTTCTTCGTGCCCGGCGAGCAGCCCCTTCGACCACGCTTCGACGAGGAACGGCGTCACCGGGTCGCCGGTCATGATGTTGGTTTCGCTCCCGGCCAGCGCCCAGCGCGGCAGCCACCCGCCGTCACGGCCGATGGCCACGACCGACAGCGCGACGTCCCGCGCGACCTGCGGTTCGAGCATTTCGAGCAGCTGGTTCTGCGGCCGGTAGGTGTCCCAGAGCGAGAAGTTCTGGTACGGCGTGTAACCGCTCGCGGTGTGCACCTTGCCGTCGAAGCCGGTGTACGCGCCGTCGGTGTCGCCGGCCAGATTTGGGTGCAGCTGCGCGTGGTAGAGGGCGGTGTAGAACGCCGTCTGCCGCTCGGTCGTGCCGCCGCCGATCTTGATCGCGCCCAGCTTGTCGACCCACTGCTGGTGCAGCGCGGTCTTCGTGGCGTCGAAGTCGAAGTCCTTGGTTTCGGCGGCGAGGTTCTTCCGCGCGCCGTCGAGACCGGTGTAGGACAGGCCGACCTTGAGGACGACGTCGTGGTCGGTGGTGGCGTCGAAGCTCGCCCAGGCGCCGTTGCCGCCGGTGCCCGCGGCGTCGCGGCTGCCGTCGGTGCGGGTCGAGCCGCGCCAGGTGCCGAACGAGCTGAACGGCCGGTCGAAGGTGGCGGTGAAGTAGACGGTGTGCTCGTCGTGCCCGGCGCAGAACCCGCCGGCGCGGACGCGGCCTTCGAGGGTCCGGTCGCCGACGACGTGGATCTCGGAGTCCTTCACGGACTGGTTGGCCTGACCGGTGTTGAACAGGACGTTCGCCTGCCCGGTCGAGGGGAAGGTGTAGCGCTGCCAGCCGGTGCGCGCGGTCGCCGTCAGCTCCGCGTTGACCCCGTACTTCTTGAGGCCGACGCGGTAGTAGCCCGGCTCGGCGTGCTCGTCGTCATGGCTGTACTCGGACTTGTAGGCGTTCTTGTCAACGTTGTCGACGGCGCCCGTGGTCGGCATGATCGGCAGCTCGCCCATCACGCCGCAGCCCACGCCGGACAGATGCGTCTGGCTGAAGCCGTAGATCGCGTTCTGCAGGTAGTCGTAGCCGCCCTGACCGCCGGTGTCCGGGCTGACCTGCACCATGCCGAAGGGCGCGCTCGCGCCGGGGAACGTGTTGCCGAAGTTCTGCGTGCCGACGAACGGGTTGACCAGGCTCACCGGATCGGCCGGCACCGGTGCGGCCTGCGCCACGGCGGGCGCCAGGCCGACGACCACCACCCCCGCGGCCACCGTGGCGGCCAACCGTCTGCTCTGCGACCACATGGGCGCACCTCCAGGAGATGACAACGTTGTCAGAAGTGGACCGGGGATCGGATCCGCGGTCGGTGAGCAGCTTTCCACCTCGATGGGCGTTTGAGAAGACCTCAACTGGCAGCTTCGCGCGGCAACCGGGCGGCGGTGCTGACAGCGTTGTCGGCGAGGTTGCCGTAGCCGAGGCCGAGGAACGGCGGCCGGCGAGGAGCAAAAGGCGTTTGTCGTTTCCCAAAAACGTTTCCTGTTTCCTATTCGCGCAGGCAACAGGAAACGTCTTGAAGGTGCTATCCGCCTGACGAATCCTGGGTGCAGGGCCCGGAAATCCTCCGGAATCCCTGAAAACCCCACCATTCCCTTGGAGGATTCGTCATGTCCATGCCCAAGAAGCTGGCCAAAATCGGGGGACCCGTGCTCGCGCTCTGCATCATCGCCGCGGCGCCGATCATCGGTTCCACCACGGCATCCGCGGACGGTGGCGGCAGCACCCCGCCGTCGAGCAGCACCCCGCCGCCGGCGGGGACCGACGGCAACCCCTGGCACGGTTGACGTGCACCGGGCCGGCCGTGCCCCGGCCGGCCCGGGAACGCGTCACCCCGAAGCGCAGGCGCAAACCATCGCCGCACGTTCGTCGCGCACTTCTCCGGCTTCCGGCAAATCGAGCGCGTCGAATTCGTTCTCGGCGGAAACCCAATGCGTGACGGCCCGTTCGTGCTCGCCCATCGCGTGCAGCGTTTCCGCGACACCGCGATGGGCGCGGGCCTGGTAGGCGCGATTTCCGCTGCCGTCAGCCAGGTCCAAAGCCGCTTCGCACGCCGTGAGCGCGTCTCGCCGGGCTCCCCGGGCGAGCGCGGTCGCCCCGCGGTCGAGGTACAGCTGCGTGCGCAGGTCGGCGTCGGGCACGTTCGCCGCCACCTCGCGCGCCTTGTCGTGGTAGCGCACCGCCTGCGGGAACCGGCTCTGCTGCCGGTGCACGTTGCCGATGTTGTTCAGCGCGTAGGCCTCGACGCAGTGGTCGCCGACCTCGGCGGCGTGCGCGTGCGCCTCCGTGTAACTGGCCAGCGCTTCGGTGAGCAGGCCGAGGTTCTCCTGCACCGACCCGAGGTTGTTCAACGCGTGCGCAACGCCCTGGACGTGCCCGACTTCGCGCAGCATCCGCGCCGCCGCCGAGTGCTGGCGCAGCGCGACGTCGAGGTTGCCGTGCAGCTCGTTGAGGTAGCCGAGCATGCTCAGCGCGTGGGCCTCGCCCCGTCGGTCCTCGCTCTGCTCGTACTTCGTCAGCGCGACCTCGAGGTGGGCCATCGCCTGCTCGTGCTTGCCCAGCTCCATCGTCGGGATCGCGAGCGCGCACAGCGTCGCCGCTTCGCCGCGCGGATCGCCGAGGCGACGCCATTTCGGGAGCGCCTGGGCAGCCAGCTCCAGCGCCTCCGAAAGTTGCCCGCGCCGGTCGTGCGCCGTGGCCAGCCGCAGCAGGACGTGCGCCTGGCCGTAGTCGTTGCCCGGATCCGCCGAGACGGTCTCCCAGGCCAGGTCGAGGGTGCCGATCCAGTCCTCGAACTGGTTCGTCGTGTTGAAGTAGCGCCACAGCAGCACGGCCAGCCGCCACGTGTGCTCGGGCAGCTCGTGCCGGGCGGCGTACCGGATCGCGGCCACGAGGTTGTCGCGCTCGGCGGCGATCCACCGCAGCCCGGCGCCGGCGTCGGCGAAGTCCGGCGTCACCGGGCAGGTCCGGTCGGACGCGGGCAGCTGCGCCCGGTCGAACGGGTACGCGGCGCCGACCGCGGCCGCCAGCGTGACGAGGTAGAAGTCGAGCAGCCGCACCAGAGCCGGCTCTGGCGCCGGCGCGTCGGCGGCGAACTCCTTGAGCGGGTCCAGCATCTGGTACCGCTCCGGCGCGGCTTCCTCCAGCAGGCTGACCTCGTGCAGGTCGTCGAGCAGCAGCCGGGCCTCGGCGACGCCGCAGCCGGCGAGCGCGGCGCCGCCCACGACGTCGACGTCCGGCCCGGGCAGGCTGCCGAGCAGCCGGAACATGGCGCGCTGTGGCTCGCCGAGCTGCTGGTAGGACACCCGGACGGCGGCGATGCCGTCCTCTTCGCCCCAGGGGCCGTTCTCTTCGAGCAGGTGGAGCAGGTGCTCCAGCGGCCACCGGTCGTGCCGCCGGAACAGCGCGGCGGCGACCCGGATCGGCATCGGCAGGAACCCGCACCGCTTGACGACCAGCGCGACCTCGGCCGCGCGCCCGCGTACCCGCGGCGGGTCGGCCAGCGCGTGGAACAGTTCGGCCGATTCCTGGGGCGGCAGCGGGGAAAGCCGGATGTGCTCGCCGGTGTCCGCGTCGCCCATCCGCCGGCTGGTGACGATGGCCAGGCAGCCGTCGGCCTCGGGCAGCAATGGCCGGATCTGCTCCGGCGACGCGGCGTTGTCCAGCACGACGAGCGTGCGGGTGCCCCACAACGTCGTCTGGTAGAGCGTGACCTTCCGGCCCACGGTGGCCGGGATCTGCTCGGCCGGCACGCCGAGTTCGACCAGCAGCTCGGTGAGCGCGTCGCCGACGCTGGTCTGGGCCACGCCGGGGGTGAACCCGTTCAGCCGGGCGAGGAGCTGGCCGTCGGGGAAGCGGTCGCGCAGCCGGTGCGCCGACTCGACGGCCAGGCCGGTCTTGCCGACGCCGGGCGCGCCGCTCACCCAGACCGCGCGGCGCCCGGCCGCGGCGGCCGTCTCGAGGGCGGCGAGCTCGGCGGCGCGGCCGGTGAACCCGCCGGGCCGCGACGGCAGTGAGCTGGGCGGTTCGCCGTGTTCGGCGCGCGCGGCGAGGTTGCGCAGCACGGGACCCGGCTCCATGCGCAGCCCGGCGAGAGCGTCGCGGGTGCCGTGGAAGACGCGCAGCGCGCCGACCCGGTCGCCGCCCGCGATCAGGGCGCGCATGAGGAGTTCCGCGTACTTCTGACTGGCCGGGTCGGACCGGACGAGCGGCCGCAGCCGGTCGCGCGCCGAGCGGTGGTCGCCGGTGTCCAGTTCCCATTCGGCGAGGTCTCCGACGGCGTCGGGCAGGCTCTCCTCCGGGAACCCGACCTCGGGGCCGCCGACGCGGTCGATGTCGATGTCCTCGAGGAACCGCCCGCGCCACAGCCCGACGGCCTCCCGCAGCAGCTCGATCTTCCGGCGCGGGTCGTCGGTCCGGCCTGCTTCGGCGCGCAGCCGCTCGAACCGGACGGTGTCGAGCTGGTCCTCGCCGACCCGCAGGAGATAGCCGGTCGGCGTCGTCTCGATGCCCACGCCGACGTCGCGCAACCGCTTGACGTAGCTGCGCACCAGGGTGGGTTTGGTTTCCCGGCCGGTCCAGACGATCTCGGCGAGGCGGGCGCTCGACACCGGCTTGTTCGCGTTCAGGAGCAGCACGACGAGGACGAACCGCTGCTGCTGGTCGCCCAGCGGCACCGGGGCGCCGTCGTGCCACGCCTCCAGCGGGCCGAGCATCCGAAACTCCACGCGGCCTCCCCGGCGTCAGCTTGCTTTCCCCGGATGTGTCGCGCAATCGGCCGTTGGAGTTTCGGTAATCCGCATTTCTTGCACGTTCGATACACACCGGGTTGCCAGACTTCCGCCGGTCGAATCAGGGGTGAAGGAGAAACCGGTATGGGGTCCGACGTGTTGCCGTGTTACGTGGCATGCGACGTATCGCTTTCGATGGCCGACCACATGGAGGAGTTGAACAAGGGACTACGAGAGTTCCGGGGGGCGGTGCACGCCGACGCGTCGGTCGCCGACCGAGTGCTCTGCAGCGTGATCGGCTTCGGGGAGGAGCCGGAGGTGGTGCAGCGGATGCTGCCGATGGACGGCCTGGTGGACCTTCCCGCGCCCGGGGCGTGCGCGGGAACGAACTTCGGGCCGGTCTTCACGTGCTTGCGCTCGGCGATCGACTCTGATGTGGGCGCGTTGGCTGCGCACCGCGTCCGGGTCCACCGCCCGTTGGTGTTCTTCCTTTCCGACGGCCAGCCGACGGACCCGGTGACCTGGCCGTCGGCGTTCTCGTCGTTGTGCGACCCGACCTGGGAGCACCGCCCCCGGGTGGTGGCGTTCGGAGTGGGCGACGCGGACGAGGAGGCGCTGAGCCGCATCGGCACGTTCCGCATGTACCTGAGCCGCGACGGCGTCCGCCTGGGGACGGCGCTGATCGCGTCGGTGATGCACGTTCTGTCCACTTCCGGTCCACCGCCCGGCCGCACGCTGTCCTGAAGGGGGTGCCGGCCATGGAAACGCACTGAAGGAGAAGGACCGTGGAGCGTGCTGAGCTGGTCCAGGAGCTGAAGACGCTGCGCAAGGGCCGAGGGCTGGCCGGCCGCGTCGAGGACCGGGTGGGGCCGCTGTTGCGGTCGGCCTGCGCGGTTTCGGAGGAGGACGGCCTGGTGGCGATCCGGAAGAAGGTGTCGGACCGGTTGACGAAGTGGGCATCGGACCTCCCGGACGACTTGCGCCTGGCGGCGCTGGCGGCCTTCGCGATTTCCGCGGAGGCCCGCCAGCCGCTGTACCAGGACCGCGTCCGTTGGGCGGCCTCGCGGGTGGACCGCGACCCGCGGACGGTCCGCCGCCGCGTGGACGAGGCGATCGACCTGCTGGCGGAGCTGGCATCGTCAACTTCGTCGCCGCCGGCTGTTCCTGGCGATCGCTGGCACACGTTGTCGTTGTCCGTCGCTCTCGTGGTCGACGAGCCGTTGGTTCTCGAGCAGCGTCGGATCGTGGCTGATCAGGACGGTGTCGGGTCGGTCGACTTGGCGGTTTCGCTGCCGGCCGGGCGTGCGGACCTCTCGGTGACGGTCTTGTACGGAGGGACGTTGGTGGACCGGGGGATGGAGACATCCTCGCGTTGGGGCTACGGCCTGGAACTGCCCCGGCCGCTGTCCCGAGGCGAGGTGTGGGAGTGGGCGGTGCTGTTCCGGCCGCCGTCGCTGCGGCCGTACCTGGTTTCGGTGCCGCGGCAGCGATGCGACGAGTTCGACCTGCGGGTTCGCTTCGGCGGTGCTCCCCCTGCGGAGATTTGGGTTCTGGAGGGCGCGTTTCAGCGGGACGTGTCGGATCCGGGGTACCAGGGGCGTCCGGAGCAAGTGGACTCGTCGGGTGAGGTCCACTTGCGATTCCGTGGTCTTGCGCCGGGCCTGGCGTATGGAGCGCGGTGGACGGCCGGGCGACCCGAGCCCAGGACGTAGGAGGACGCGCCGCTCAGGGCAGCTCGGGATCGGCTCCGCGATCCACGAGTGCGCTGCCGGTAAGCCATTGCACCGCGAGGCGGCGCCTGCCGAGGAACTCACGGACCTGACGGAAGCCTGTTCCATCAGTTCGGGCCGAGCCGCCGCTGAGCCCTGAAGTGCCCAGGTGGGTACCATACTGGCCCGTGGTCGCTACCTCGCTCGCGGATTCGCCGCTCGTCGACGTAATCGCCGCCGTGCTGGCCGAACGTGGGCCGATGGCCGAAGAACAGCTCATTGCCGCCCTGTGCGACGGCGGTGTGGCTCTGGACGACGATCCGGAGGAGGCCCTGATCGACGCGTTGGAAGACGGTGAAGGGTTGCTGACGGTGCTCGCGGACGGCAGGTGGGCGTCGGCACCCGCACTGCTGACCGGCCGGGTGTTCACGCATCGGCTGACCGGGCCTGAGGTCGAGCACGGCGTCCTCGGTCTGGAACCCGACCTGACCGTGATCGAGACGCTGGTCCGGCGGGCCGGGCACCAGCGGCTGACGGACGGCTCACCGGTCGTCCCCGTGTTTCCGGACCTCGACGGCGAGACGCCGACGGAGCGAGGTGTCCCGCCGGAGGCGATCGCCGATGGCGGTGCCCTGCTGCTGCCGCCCGGTTGGCTCCGCGAACGGGGGCTGTCCGAGGGCGACGTCGTCGCGTTGCGCGTCGCCGAAGACGGGTTGCTGCTGGAAGCCGGCACCGGCGAGGCTATCCCGGAGGATCGGCCGGCCGCCTTGGGCCGTGCGCTGAAAAATGTGCTGGCCGAGAGCCCTGATAGGCCGGTGGAGCTTCATTCCGCGGTTTGGGCGGCATGTGCGAGCGATCGGGCGTTGTTCACGGAGCCGCTTCTTCCGTTGCGGGAGGCATTGGCTGCCTGCGGGCTGGCGTATGACGACGAATGGCTGGCCCCCGCGGGGTTCGATTTCCGGCGGTGGCGCGCCGGCGTGCGCCGGACGACAATTGCGCGGCAGCATGGCCTCGACGACGAAGCGGCGTTCGCGGTCTTGGCGATCCTCACGTACTACGAGAAGGTTGCCGAGTCGCATGCGGCGGCCTCCGAAAGCCTCGGCAACGGCGTCGTGGCCGCCGGGCTCAGCGCAGCCGTTTCGCGCCTGGCCGAGGTGCCGATCGCCGAGGCGGTCCTGGCCGAGATCCCCGCGACCGACCTGGAGAGTGCGGCGGCGCTGGAAATGTTCGCCGAGACACTCGAGGAGACGGCACCACGCGCGGCCCGGCCGGCGTTGTGGTGGCTGCGAGGCAAAGCCCACGAACGACTGGGTGACGTGGCCGCCGCGCAGGCTGCTTACGAGACCGCCGAGTCGCTGGATCCGCAGTGGTCGCCGGCGCTGTACGCCCTTGCCCGCTTCGCGGGCGAGCGCGGCGACGCCGTCCGAGGACTCGCCTTGCTGCGCCGTGCCGACACCCCGCCGGACGACATTCTGGTCGAACTCCTCGAGCGGTTCCAGGCCGAGCCGCGTTCCGACGTCGGCCGCAACGATCCGTGCTGGTGCGGGTCCGGGCGCAAGTACAAGAAATGTCACCTCCACGGCGAAATGCTGACCTTGGACGAACGGGCGCAGTGGCTTTACCAGAAGGCGGGTCTGTTCCTGGACGACGGTCCATGGAGCACCGCGATGCTGGCGGCCGCCGAGGCGCGAGCCGAGTTCTCCGCCGACGATCCCTATGCCGTGCTCGATGCGCTGGACGACCCGCTGACCGCGGACGCGGTCCTGTTCGAGGGCGGCGCGTTCGCCGAATTTGTGGCCGTCCGAGGCGGCTTGCTGCCCGAGGACGAGCGGCTGCTGGCCGAGCAGTGGCTGCTCGTCGAACGGTCGGTGTTCGAGATCGAGCAGGTCCGTCCCGGCGAGGGCTGCACGGTCCGCGACGTGCGCACGGGCGACGTCCACCAGGTCAACGAACGGATCGGCAGCCTGCAGCTCAAGACAGGCATGCTGATCTGCGCCCGGGTCGTGCCTACCGGCGAGACCGAGCAGATCTTCGGTGGCATCGAGCCGGTCGCGCTGCACGAGCGCGACGCGCTCATCGCGCTCCTGGATTCCTCTCCGGATCCGATCACGTTGATCTCCTTCCTGAGCAGGCGGTTCGCCCCGCCCGTACTGGAAAACGCCGAAGGTGACCCGCTCGTCCTCTGCGAAGTCACCTTGCGGACCGACGACCCGGCGGCGCTCGCCGCCGAACTGGACGAGACCTACGAGCGCGACGACGACACCTGGCACGAGTACGTGACCACCAACGGCACGAAGCGCATACGGGCCACCCTCCGCCTCGACGGCCACGAACTCACAGTGCACGCCAACAGCGACGCCCGCATCGACCGTGTGCTCACAGTTCTCCGCAAGCTCGACCCGAAGCTCACTGTCGTGAACGAGTCCCGCCAACCCGCGCAGGAGGCAGTCCGCAGCTCGTCCTTCGCAGAGTCGCCGCCTCCCTCCGTTCCCGAGGCTGCGGCGATCCTTGACCAGTTCATCCGCGACTACGAGCAGAAGTGGCTCGACGAGCCGATCCCCGCACTCGCCGGGCACACGCCCCGCCAGGCCGCCGCAGATCCAACCCGCCGAGACGACCTGATCCGGCTCCTCGGTTCCTTCCCCGACACTCACGGCGAGCCTGGCGCCATGGATCCCGACCGCCTACGCGCCGCCCTCGGGCTCCAGTAGACACCTACCGGTGAGCTGCGACGGCAGGGCTGTGTCGCCGGATTGTGGTGGTTGACACCGCGCTCGGCCGTTTGGTCGGTGATCGCCTGACACGCAGGAAATCCCGACCGAGTTTGGCGCCAAATTACGTGCTGGTGCTCTATTTCATTCAGTCGTAGCTGTTGGCTCTTGTCGCTCAAACGGCGGTATGATCGCGCGATCAAGTTTGCTTCTGGTGTGGAAGTGAAGAAAGGGAAACACTGGGAACGGCGCGTGATTCCTGGGGATCGCATTCGTACCCGTTTGGCCAGATGACATCAGAGCTGTGAAGAGGTTGGTTGAGAAAGGGGTCGCGTCGGTGGCAGGGAGGCGGGCATGCGTCGAAATGGAGGAGGAGCCGCTGCGACGAACGGCGCGCCCAGCTTGGAAGTGGTGATCTCCGACTTCGGTCGCGCGGTGACTCGAAAACTTCTCACCGGTCACGGTTCCCGGGAAGATCATTTGCGCGGGCCGTTCGAGAAGATGCTTGCAGCGATCGCCGCAAGCGTCGGGTTACCGGTCACGACCATTGGCGAGACGCGCTTGCCGGATTTCTCCCTCCGTCCCGACTACGCGGTCGACGTGGCTGGTGCCCGCGTCGGATACGTGGAGTTGAAGAAGCCAGGGCACGGCGTGCCCGGGACTTGGTCGACGCCCTCTCCGCACGACAATAAGCAATGGGAGAAGTTGCAGTTGCTGCCGAACGTGCTCTACAGCGACGGCGAGCAGTTCGCGCGCTACGAGTTCGGCAAGTTGCGAGGCGAAGTAGCTCGGTTGACGCCCGGGCTTGATCGCGCGGGCGAGAAACTGCATGCGGAGAGCGGCGCTTTCGCCCGCGTCCTGACTGATTTTCTGCTATGGGAACCCGAGCGGCCGCGGTCGCTGAACGGCCTCGTGCGGTTGACATCGAATCTTTGCCGGCTCCTGCGCGACGACGTCACCGTCGAACTGGAGCGGGAGCGAACCGGGCGTGCTCGGCAGCAGACGTTCAGCAGG
Organism: Amycolatopsis sp. NBC_01488; assembly: GCF_036227105.1. Lineage (NCBI taxonomy): Bacteria > Bacillati > Actinomycetota > Actinomycetes > Pseudonocardiales > Pseudonocardiaceae > Amycolatopsis > Amycolatopsis sp. NBC_01488. The sequence continues at coordinate 3,412,789 of NZ_CP109434.1, forward strand.
CTGGCCATGGACTGGCGCCAGGTTCTCTTCCCAAGTCTTACCGATGTCCAGTTTGCGGACCAGTACGCGCAGACGATCACGTTCGCCCTGCTGCTGGCCAGGGTCGAGGGCGTGAGCTTCCAAGGACGTTCGATCGGCGAGATCGCCCGCTTGCTCGGAAAGAAGCATTCGCTGATGGGGCGGGCCCTTACCGTGCTCACCGATCAGCCAGAGGATGAGCTGAGCATCGCGCTCACGACGATGATCAGAGTGCTCAGCGTTGTCGACTGGACGGAGTTTCCCGACGAGTCCTATTCGATGTTGTACGAGAATTTCCTCGAAAACTACGACTCGTCGCTCCGCCGCAAGAGTGGGGTCTATTACACGCCGGCGGCGTTGGTCTCCTTCAGCACCCGCTTCGTGGATGAGGTGCTCCGCAAGCAGCTGGACCGTCGGCTCGGGTTCGCCGAGCGGGACGTGATCGTGGTCGATCCGGCAATGGGAACCGGAAGCTTCCTCGCTGAGGTCGTCAACACAGTCGCCGCGACCATTGCCGTAGAGGAGGGACCTGGCGCAGTCGCGCCACACTTGCGAGAGCTCGCAAGCCGGTTGATCGGTTTCGAGAACCAGGCTGCCCCATACGCGGTCGCCGAGCTACGGGTACACAGCCTGTTGAAGAAGCGGCACCGGTCCGAGGTGCCCCACAGCGAGCGCCGATTTCTCGCGGACACCCTGGACGACCCGGATGCCCAGACTCTGCCGCTGGGCAAGATGTACGAGGCGATTGACCGATCCCGGCGCGGCGCCAACCAGGTGAAGCGCGAAGAGCCCGTCATGGTGGTGATCGGTAACCCGCCCTACGCCGACAAAGCGGGTGGTACCGCACCATGGGTGGAGAAGTCTGGGGCCGGCAGGGATGCTCCGGGCTTGAAAGCGTTCCGAAAGGCGGAGAACGGCCGCCGGGAGTACGTGTTGTCGAACAAGTACGTTTATTTCTGGCGTTGGGCGACGTGGAAGGCGTTCGAGGCGCACCCTGGTCATCCGTCGGGAGTCGTTGCTTTCGTCTGCTCTGCGGGTTTTCTGGCGGGCCCAGGCTTCGCGGGCATGCGTGAGTACCTTCGCCGGACAGCCGACGAAGGATGGATTGTCGACCTCATCCCGGAGGGGCACCAGCCGCCTGTCAACACCAGGTTCTTTCAGGAGAACCAGCAGCCGATCTGCGTCGCGGTGTTCATCCGTCGCGGCGGTCCAGATCCGAAGGTTCCCGCCCGGGTGCACCGCACCTTCGTCGAGAGGACTGTGGGGGACAAGGAAGGTGCGCTGGCAAGTTTGACGATCGGCGATGCGCGGTGGCGGCAATGCGCGAGCGGTTGGGATGCCCCGTTCGACGTCGGCAAGTCCGAATCCTGGTCCGCGATGCCCGCCATCCCGGATCTCATGCCCTGGGCGATACCGGGAGTGAAGCCGAATAGGACTTGGGTCTACGCACCGGAGCCTGAGACGTTGCGTGAGCGCTGGACCACGTTGACTCGAGCGCCGCAGCCTGATAAGCCGTTGCTGTTAAAAGAAACTGACGACAGCAGGGTGAATGCGGAGAAGGCTCGGACACCGGGAATGAATGAGCATTCCGGTTCTATCGGAGCCGAGGTGGGATCGTGTCCTTTGTTGTGCCGTATCGCACACAGGTCCTTCGACAGAAAGTGGGTGATTCCGGACAGTAGACTTCACGACAGGGCGCGGCCGCCGCTATGGTATACGAACTCGGATAATCAGATCTTCGTAGTCGAGCAGCACGCACACCCGTGACTGCGGGGCCGGCATTGGTTTTCTCCGCGCTGATCCCGGACATGCATTTTCATTCGGGCCGTGGCGGCCGGGTGCTGCCGCTGTACCGCGATGCCCAGGCGATCTCGGCCAACGTCAGCCCCGGCCTGCTCGACTATCTCTCGCGACGGCTGAAGTGTGCGGTCACCGGCGAGGACCTGATGGCCTACCTGGCCGCCGTCACTGCACACGAGGGCTTCACCCGCCGCTTCGTCGAGGAATTGAAGCATCCCGGGGTGCGGATTCCCCTGACGGGAAGCCAGGTCTTGTGGCGGACGGCGGTGGACTTGGGCGGGGAGGTGCTTTGGTTGTACACGTATGGTGAGCGAGGGGTGAACCCGGAAGCCGGTCGCCCGGCGGGCGTTCCGAGGATGGATTCCGAGCGGCCGGCTGTGCAACTCGGCATCCCCGACACATCGGATCGGATGCCTGGGAGAATTCGATACGACGAGCCAACCCGTGCGCTGCATGTCGGCGATGGCGTCATCGCTCCGGTTGCCCCGGCTGTTATGGCATTCGAAGTTTCCGGGATGCCTGTTGTGAAGCACTGGTTCGGATACCGGAAGAGGAAGCCGGACGGCACCCACTCGTCCCCGCTCAACGACATCGTCGCCACTAACTGGACTCCTGCCATGACGACTGAGCTACTTGACCTGCTGACGCGCTGGGACGCTGTGTGGCCATTGCGCCCGAGCAAGACAGACTGTTGGCGAAGATCGTTGCCGGCCCTCTGATCACGGTGGAGGATCTCGTGTCGTCGGGGGTCCTGCCCGTGCCCAGCTCGGCGAAGAAGATGCCCAAGCCTGATCAGGAGAGCGATCTCTTCAGCCCTCAAGGCTGAGGTTCGGGCGGGAGCCACCGAGCGACCAGCGTTCGGGGAGTGGCCGCGTCGACATACCAAAGCCGGTGTTCCTGGTCCCATCGGGCCCGGGTCGTTCGCTTGGCTTCTTCCTTCTCCTCGTACGGCACATCCAGGTACAGCCGACCATCGATCAGGGCACCGGGACCGACCTGGGACCGGGACCCGGTTCGCCGACCGGCGCCGTCCCGGTGCCTCGACGCGAGGGGCCGATCCCGGCGTGCCTTGGTCATGATCCGCCGTACCTGCTCACATGCGCTCGCGTCGGTGACCCGCATCATCAAGTCCGTCGGTCCGACGTTCGCGAGGAGATTGAGAGAACCGTGCCACAGCAAGGTCTCATCCACGATGACAACCTTCTCGTGCATCCGTTCCCGGTATGACACCTCGCAACCGGCTTGTCGCAAATCTGCTACGAGCTCGGCTTCGACCGAACCGTCGTCGGGCGGCCGGGTGTAGACCATTACCTGGATTCCGCTGGAGATCCGTGGCTCGAGCTGGCGTAGCCAGTGGCGTACCGATCGTCGGCCGGAGCAATGCTTGAAACCTGTGGATGGCTGGGAAGGGGGCGTACCTTCCCGGTGACCGGTTGAGGTTTCCAAGCATGGCCGACGCGCCAACGTCGGCCGGGAAGGCACGACCCGATGCTGAGCGTAGTCCCTGATCCTGCTGCTGGTGATGACGGTGCGGCGGGCGGCTCGTCCGCGTCGTCGGTGATCGATGAGCTGGTGCGTGAAGGCGCGCGGCGGATGCTGGCCGAGGCGTTGCAGGCCGAGGTCGAGGCCTACATCGCCCGGTTCGCCGGCGAGCGTGATGAGAACGGGCATCGCCTGGTGGTCCGCAACGGTCACCACGAACCGCGCGAGGTGCTGACCAGCGCGGGCGCGGTGCAGGTGACCGCGCCGCGGGTCAACGACAAGCGCATCGACCCCGACACCGGCGAACGCGAGCGGTTCTCCTCGGCGATCCTGCCGCCGTGGGCACGCAAGACCCCGAAGATCACCGAGGTGCTGCCGCTGCTGTACCTGCACGGCCTGTCCTCGGGGGACTTCGTGCCGGCGCTGGGTCAGTTCCTCGGGTCGGCGAAGGGCCTGTCGGGTCCGGTGATCACGAAGCTGACCGAGCAGTGGAAGGCCGAACAACGCGCCTTCGCCGAACGTGATCTGTCCACTGTGGACTTTGTTTATCTGTGGGCGGACGGGATCCACGTCAACATCCGCCTGGAAGAGCAGAAACTGTGCCTGCTGGTGATGATCGGGGTGCGCGCCGACGGCCGCAAGGAGCTCGTCGCGCTGGCTGACGGGTACCGCGAGTCGGCCGAGTCCTGGGCGGATCTGCTGCGCGATGCCCGCCGCCGCGGGATGCGTGCCCCGGTGCTGGCCGCGGGCGACGGGGCACTGGGGTTCTGGGGCGCGCTGCGGGAGGTGTTTCCCGAGACCCGGGAGCAGCGCTGCTGGTTCCACAAGATCGCCAACGTGCTGGCGGCGCTGCCCAAGTCCGCGCATCCCGGGGCGAAGAAGGCCCTCGCGCAGATCTGGAACGCCGAAGACCGCCGGCACGCCCTGGACGCGGTGAAGGCGTTCGATGCCGCCTACGGCGCGAAGTTCCCCAAGGCCGCCGCCAAGATCACCGACGACATTGACGTGCTGCTGGCGTTCTACGACTATCCGGCCGAGCACTGGATCCACCTGCGGACCACGAACCCGATCGAGTCAACCTTCGCCACCGTGCGGCACCGCACCAAGGTCACCAAGGGTCCTGGCTCCCGCGCGGCGGGGTTGGCGATGGCATTCAAGCTCATCGAAGCGGCCCAGGCTCGCTGGCGCGCGGTCAACGCGCCCCACCTGGTCGCCCTCGTCCGTGTCGGCGCACGGTTCGAGGCAGGCAAACTCGTCGAACGCCCCACCGAACACACCCCACCCGCAGCCGCCTAAAAGATCTTCATCCACAGGTCTTGACTATTGCTCTCGCTCGGAGGGTCGATGCTACTGATGCCCTCGCCGGGGCCAGGCGGTTCCGTCGTGCCGTAGCACCGGTGTATCTGCGACGCAACCAAGAGGACGTACTCACCGAGTTGCCCGAAAAAATCGAGGTCGAGGACTGGGTGCGGTTCACCTCTGCTGATGACGCCGCCTACGCCGCGACCGTGCGATCGCGCAATCTGATGCAGATGCGTCAGGCGGCTTTCCACGCTACCGAACCCGCCAAACTCGATCGGCTCGCCGAAATCGTGGACGAGGCCCGCGAGGACGGTCACAAGGTCGTGGTGTTCTCCAACTTCCTCAAGGTTCTCGACACCATTCGGAAGAGGCTCGGAGACGCGGCGATGGGGCCACTGACCGGATCGGTGGCACCGCCGGCGCGACAAGAACTCGTCGATGCTTTCACCCGGCACGAGGGGCACGCCGTGTTGCTCAGCCAGATCGAAGCCGGCGGTGTGGGGCTGAACATCCAGGCTGCATCCGTGGTGATCATCGCCGAGCCACAGTGGAAGCCCAGCATCGAGGAACAAGCGATCGCCCGCGCCTACCGGATGGGGCAAATCCGCAAAGTGCAGGTGCATCGCTTGCTTGCCAAGAGTAGCGTCGACGAGCGCCTCCGCGAGATTCAGGAGCGCAAGAGCTTGCTCTTTGCCGAGTTCGCGCGCAAAAGCGATGCCAAGGAAGCGGACAGCCGAGCTGTCGACACCAGCGAGCATCGACCGGCCGTCCTCGACGACGAGGCCGTGCCTCTGGAACGACGCATTGTCCTCGCTGAGCAGCACCGACTCGGGATCATCTGACGAAACGAACCATCGATCATCCGGCGAAACCGAGAGAGGACAGAACGTTGGTCGCGGCTCGCGAGACGACACTGCAGGAACTCCTGGAGGGATCCAAACAGTACCAGGTTCCGCTGTACCAGCGGACGTACTCCTGGAAAACCGCGCAACTGGACCGGTTGTGGGAGGACATCACCCAGCTCGCTGCCGACCGGGCGAAAGACCCTGAGCTCACCCACTTCATTGGTTCCGTAGTGCTCGCGCCCAGCCCGTCCAACGGTCCCACCGGAGTGCAGGAGTTCCTGGTGATCGATGGACAGCAGCGCCTGACCACGCTGTCCATCCTGCTCTGCGCCATTCGTGACCAGCGGGCCAAGGAAGACGGCGCGGAGCACCGGGAGCGCATCGACCAGCAGTACCTCGTCAACAGATGGAAGCCTGAGCGGCAGCGGCTCAAGCTCGTACCCACTCAGGCGGATCGGCCTGCTTATCAGGCCTGTCTCGACTCCGCCCCGCAAGCGGGCGGGACCGATCCCATCGGTGCCGCGTACCGGCACTTTTCCTCGAAGCTCGCCGCGGCGGACGATCCGGAAGACCCCGAAGACATCGAGCGGATCGAAGACGCCGTGATCTCCGGGCTCGCTCTGGTTTCGGTCACGGCGCAGCGCGGCGACAACCCGCACCGCATCTTCGAGTCATTGAACAACACTGGACTGAGCCTCAGCCAAGCCGATCTCCTGCGGAACTACCTGTTCATGCGGTTGCCCACGCGTGGTGAAGCCGTCTACCAATCGCTGTGGCTGCCGCTGCAGCAGCACCTTGACCGCGACCAGCTCGAGCTGCTCTTCTGGCTCGATCTCGTGCAACGCGATCCGCGGATCAAGCAGACCGACACCTACGCCGGCCAGCAGCGCCGTCTCGATCGGATGCGCACCGAGGAAGAGATCGAGCAGGAGGTAGCGCGGCTCTGCCGGCTCGGACAGCTCCTGCGCACGATTCTCGATCCGTCCCTTGAACCAGATACGGCTGTGCGGCAACGGTTGGCCCGACTCCACGCGTGGGGTACCACGACCGTCTACCCGGTACTGCTCTACCTGCTCGATCGGCGGGATCGCGGCTCGGCCGACTCAACGCAGATCGCCACGGCGTTGCTGTACCTGGAAAGCTACTTCGTCCGCCGCCTCCTGGTCGGCCGTGCCACGGCCAACATCAACCGCGTCCTGCTCGCGATCGTCACGGAAATGGATGCTGAGCAGCCGGTCGATCAGGCCTTGCACCGCTACCTGTCGACCGGCCGCAAGTATTACGCGACCGACCAGGAACTCCGGGCGGCGATCCGGTCGATTCCTTACTACTTGAACGGCCGGGCACGTCAGCGTTCTCTGGTGCTGAGTTGGCTGGAGGAGACCTATGCCAGCAAAGAGCCGCTCGCGCTTTCGGATCTCACCATCGAGCACGTGCTTCCCCAGACGCCTACCGACGACTGGCGGCAGATGCTGGGTGAAGACCTCGAAGCCGGCGAGGAGTTCGGCCAAGCACATGAGGCTCTCGTGCACACCCTGGGGAACCTCACCCTCACTGGATACAACGCCAAACTGAGCAACAGCTCGTTCCCCGTGAAGCGGCCGCAGCTGGCCGCCAGCGGCGTGCGTATGAACCAGGAGATCGCAGAGCAGGAGCGTTGGAGCCGTCCGCAGATTCACGCCCGCGCCGACGCATTGGCCGAACGCGTGATCGCCGCTTGGCCCGCTCCCGCCGAACGTGCCGCCGAAAACTCCGGCCCGGCGTGGGACTTGATCAATCAAGTGCTGGCCGCTCTGCCCGCCGGTTCGTGGACAACTTACGGCGATCTCGCGGCATTGATCGGAAGCCATGCGGTTGCCGTCGGGCAGCGTTTGACGACAGCAGCCATCCCCAATGCCCATCGGGTGCTGCAGTCGGACGGCAAGTTGTCGCCGAACTTCGCCTGGGTCGACCCGTCGCGAACCGAGGACCCAGGAGCTTTGCTCAAGGCGGAGGGCCTGCCATTCGATTCGCAAGGGCGGGCGGAACCCGAAAAGCGTTTTGCCACCGACCAGCTCGCCGAGCTGCTCGGTGCCGAGATCCCGGACCGGATGCCGGAGATCCCTCCCGGTCAGAACCCTCAGCTACGCGACCGGTTCCGCGCTCAGCTCCTCGATCGACAGGGTCCGGACATCACCCGTGCGGTAGCCGAAGTGATCAACGCGTGGGCGGACCTTGGTGGTCATCTGGAGTACGGGATCGAGGAGGAGACTTCGTGCTTCCTCATGTCGCGGGTCAAGTCCGAACCGGGAGGCGACATCTGGCCCGCCGTCGTTTACCCGAGCGGCAGGTTCGAGATCGTGTTCCAGCACCTCGTCATCCGTGTGCCCTTCCACGAGCGCAGCCGGCGCGAGGAACTCCGGCAACGGCTGAACCAGATCGACGGGGCCGACCTTCCCGAGACGAAGCTCGAGCAGCGTCCCGGCTTCCCGCTCGAAGTGCTCGCAGACCAGGCCAAGCGGCAAACGCTCGTCGAGGTTCTCGGCTGGTTCCACAATCTGGCCCGAAGCGATGCTCTTGCGAGTGACGGTCCGGCAGTTTGGTAGAGCAAGGTGGCGGCAGTCCGCAGCCTTTGAGGCGCTGTGGCCGGTGACAGTGGCATCGACCAGAAACGCGGGACGGACACAACCACGCCGCAGCGATTGTCAGTACGCCGGACCGCGAGGCGACCACGCTGTTCAACCCGGCGATAGTCGAGCCCGGCGGCGAGGTCAACTAGCAGTAGGGGGCTGGCTGTCGTTCTTCGACGTCCGCGTCAGTGCGCAACATGTTCGCCCGAGTTCGGCGCGCCGAACTCGGGCGACGAAACTTTCGTGCCCCTTCTTGTAGAGGTTCGGGTCCGAGCACCCAAGCGAATGGGCGCTGCGTCCTGACCTGACCCGCTCTAGCGCTTCGGACAGCTCCGCGAGCCCGCCCGGTCCGGAGGCCCCACCCTCGCGTTTACCGGGCCGCCCTCGCGCACCTCAGCGATGAACGCGTTCGCCGCGTCCAATCGGAAGGGGCGACACGTGCCGGACTGCGGCCATCACCCTGTATTTGCTCACGCCGAAATTGCACTCGTCGGTCATCGCGGCCGGAAATTCGGCTGTCGCCTTCGTGACGGCACCATCGAGGCCAGTGGTTCGCCCTTGGGGTCGGCCAGGCCGGTCTCGTGCAGGTACTAGAGGAACAACCCCGCGTTTTGGCCGCGAGAACGGCGGTGGCGTTCGAGGCAGGCGCGAGAGCAGAAATCCCGGACCAGCGAGGCCAACCAGTAGACGAGCCACAAGTAGTGAGGGGAGCCTGGTCGGCTGCCGGATTCATCGATCGTCCGTACAACGGCCCAGGTGCACGGCCGTACCCGGAGCACACCGCAAGGTCTCTCGCCACCAGTATTTCGGCTGGTAGGCGGGCGACGTGCACTGTCCTTGGCGGTGCCCCCGGCAGGATTCGAACCTGCGACACCCGCTTTTGTGGATCATGCTTGCCATCGACCGTCGATAGTGATCGACATACTCCGCCACCTGGCGATCCTTCGGCTACGGCGAGCCTGTACCCCGTGGTCATTTGTGGTCATCTCGCGACCATTGGCAAGGGTAAAGCGTGGGCGACGGGCGTGGTGTTCGGTGTTCGGTCACGACAGAACGCCGAACACCTGACCCGAGGGCCCCTTGCACTTATTCGGTGCCTCTCCGACCTTGCGATCATCGCCCCTTTCCCTTTGCAGCAGGAGAAACCCCCATTGATGATCATGGTCATTGGCTGTCGTTCGCTGGTGCGGTGTGGGCAAAATGTGGGTTCCGGTCGTCGCTGCCTGCTGGCTTGCGTCGGCAAGACTAGCGCTTCGAACGCGTGTTCGCTGTGGGTAGTGGTGGCACTACCTATGGGTGACCCCGTCACCCATAGGTACTACATGTGGTGTCGGTCCCTGAAAATGTCCGTGATGTGGGTTACGCTTCCAGTGACGCGAACAGGAAAGACCCCGACCGGGGTCGACACCTCGGTCGGGGCCAGTGCATTGGCGATGCTCTGCGACCGTACCGGCCGGTAGCGGTTGGCGACAAGAGCCATCCGTAGGCGTGGTGTACGAGTTCGCAGGTGGGACATCCTTCAATGTCGTTTGAAATCAAGTTTGACCACGGAGCCTTCGACCGGGCAATGAGAGACGCAGTCAGAGACGGTGTCGAGTCGATCAGGAACGACTATCAGGCGCTGTTCGATCGTCTCTCGCAGACTCACAAGGGCCGCCCCGTGGCGGAGATCGAGTCCCTGCTCACTGCGGAGTTTCGTCAGCGTGGCGGTGACATGCCTCCGGCGGAGGTCAAGCAGTACGCGGAGTGGGTCGCAGAAGGACGGCACATCGAATTCCAACTCGACAGTAGAGGTCTTTAGCCTGCTGGTTTTCAACTAGTGGGTGGCCTCTTCGCCATCTCGTCGACCTGACAGCGCCGGGTCAAGGGGGCGCCTTCAGCCTTGCTGAGCGCGCTGCAGCGAGTCGCCCCCTTGACCTTGCGCTCCGGCGTAGCTGTGAATCTCTAGGATCTCATCATGAACGCGATCGCGACGGCTAGCCTTGCCACCTGGCTTGCATCGATGAATCCGCAGGTCGAAGCAGCTGTTATCTCGGCTTCCGCCACGATCGTCGGCCTGGCTGGGACGACCGCCGTGGGGTTCTTTGGGTTTCGGCATGCACGGTGGGTTGCTGGAGCGACACTCGACGGACAGCGTCAACGCGACGTCGACGAACGTCGGTTTGCTGTATACGAAGATGCGGTGAAGTACCTGCTGCGGCTTACCCGTCTTCGCCCGCAGAACTACAACTTCTGGCCTGAGATTAGTGGGTTTCCAGCAGAGCCTGAGGTCCCTGCCGAAGAGCAGGCAGAAGTCGACGCGCGGATCGTCGCGTGGGCATCTGACGAGATCAGGACACTGTGGGAGGAGATGCGAGACGGCGATCATGCCGTGGACGTTGGCCGCCAGCATCTGGCTATTTTGAGCGGTAAGACAGACCTTGTTCCGGCATCCCCGCCTTCTCCTGATTATCTCGAACAAACCAGAGATAAGATCAACACCTCCACCCATGAAGCGCATCGGCGGAGGCAAGCAACCATCGAGGCAATCCGGAAAGAGCTGATCGGGTCGCAGCCTTCGAAATAACCAACTAGTGGGTGGCCTCTTCGCCATCTCGTCGACCTGGCAATGCCCGATCGCGCCGGGTCAAGGGGGCACCTTCCGCCCGGCTGAGCGCGTCTCTGAGAGTCGCCCCCTTGACGCGGTGTGATAGCCCTCCGGGAGGTCGGCGAGATGGCGACAGGCCGCTCACGGACGCGACTTGCGCGCACGGCGGGCCATCTCGGAGACCTGCCCGTCCGGCGAGGACATTCTCTTCTTCTTGAGCTGCGGTCCCCGGTGCAGCCGCCGGCTGGTCGCGTGGGTGCCGGAGGCGGGCCCCGCGCGTGCCAGCCGATAGCGGCGCGGCCCCGGAGGGGCCGCCTTGAACAAGAAAAGAAACTCTGAACACACCGATCCCGTGGGGCGGGCTTCGGTCACGGCGACTCGGTCGGCTGAGAGCGGATCTGGGTGATGTGGCCTTTGCTGATGCCGAGAGAAGCGGCAATCTCGGTGTAGCTCATCCCGGCGTCGTGGGCCTGCTCGAATCGCGTCCTTGCGTAGACGTGACCGCTCGGCCATCCGGTCCCGGTAGGTCTCGATCAGTGCCGTTGAACGCTTCGCCCGGCGGATCGGGTCGGGGTCTTGGCGAACGCGGTCGAACTCGTCCGCTTCCACGATTCCCGGGTCCTAATTGGTCGGAATCAGGCGGCTGTCGTAGCCTGCCGCGATCAGTCTGTTGTACGCCGCCTCGACGTCGGCCGGGATGTCCTGGGGGATCGCATACCCGGCGTCGGCGTAGATCGTCAGCCGTTGGGTGTCGCCGACGAGCATGTCGATCACTCGCTTGGGGTCGCCGATGCTCTCGACGTAGTCGGCCAGTGGCTGCTGAATCGCGGAACAGAGGAAGTCGACCTCTGGCCATAGCTTCTTCGCGGTCGTATAGGCCCGGCGCTGCTGGTACGGCCGACTGAGGATCAGGGCAATGCTGACCTCGGTCCCGTGCTGGCGGAGTAGGTCTCGGGTGAACTCGAAGTTCTCCGCCGTGTTCGTGGCCTTCGGCTCAACGAGAATGGCGGAGTCCGGGACGCCCCTGTCCATCGCGATCTCTCGATAGTGGACGGCCTCGCCGCGAGGAAACCGGTCGACTGTGGTCGGTGCGTTGGCGCCGGTGAAGGCGATCAGCGGGAAGAGGTGCCGGCCGTACAGCTCGGCCGCGTAGACAGCGACGCTCGGGTCATGGCTTCCGAGTCCGATCGCGACATCGACGGGGCATAGGGGGTCGTCGATGCGGTGGAAGTTCCACAACGTCTCGACGTCTTCCCGAAGCTCATGGGGGATTTCCGTCGTCGGCGTCGGCACAGGCGTCTCCTCGCGGACTAATCGGGGATCTCGAACGTGTACGACCAGGCGAATCGGGAAGCCGCGTGAACCCCGCGTGCGAACTCGACCGGCGTGCCGTCCGCCGTTCGGGTTGTGCGCTCCAGGATCATCACGGGCTCACCGGCGGGGAGTTCCAGTTGATCGATCTCCTCGGGGGTCGGCATCCGGGAGTGGAACGTCTCGGTCATGCTGTCGGGCTCCAGCCCCTGGAGCGTGAGTACGGCGAAGCCGCCGCCGGGGGTCGCCGTTCCGGGTTTCGGGTCGACGATCGGCGTGTTCTCGACGTGCTCGGGTCGGTAGTAGCTGGTGAGCGTGTGGGTCGGGTGGCCGTCCTGCTTGACGAGTCGTGCGCGCTCGTAGACGGGGCTCCCGGGTTCGATGCCGAGGGCGCTCGCGACGTCGGCGTCAGCTTCGACCTTGCGGACCTGGTTGGTCTGGTCGTTCCTGTTCCATGCCTGCCCGGAAGCTTCGCGGTCGGCGGCGAACGCCACGAGTCCGAACTTCCACTTGCTCTTGGCGTAGCGCTCCACACCGAGACGCTTCATCGGCGGCCGCGCCCGAACCACGGTGCCGCGCCGACGCACGGACGTCACGAGCCCTTCGGACTCGAGAACGCTGATGGCCTTCCGCACCGTGTTGACGTTGATGTCGTACTGGACGGCAAGGTCGTCCTGCTTCGGAAGCGTGCTGTCCGGCGGGTAGTCACCATCCTTGATGGCGTCCCTGAGCAGCGAGGCCAGGTCGCGGTAGCCGATCGTCAAGCCGCCTCCTCTCGATGGGCGATAACCCTATCTCTACCTGCAGTCTACCGTCATGGCGAACTGATAGAGATAGTTCTATTGACAGTTGCCGTCGCACTGTGTGTAATAGAGATAGTTCTAACGACGACCTAGGAGGCGGCATGCAGGACATCCCGTTCGTCAGCTCGGGCTACCGGTTCATGGTCACGGAGGCCCCGACGATGAAGATGCGCGAGATCAAGGGGGAGCTGCAGCCCGCGACGGACCGGGACGGCGTTCCGGCGTTCGTGGTGATGCTGTTCGCGAAGCCGCGTCCGGTGGAGGGGCGTCGGCCGGGCAAGGGCGAGGAGATCAAGGTGACGCTTGCGACGGACCCGGGGGAGGGGTTCGACGAGGGCACCTACGTGGAGCTGATCGACCCGGTGTTGAACACGTGGCAGACGACGGGGGATGACGGCCGGATCACCGGCTCGGGTCTGTGGTTCAAGGCGATGGGTCTCAAGCCCGCCGGGTCGGGTGCTGCGCAGCGCGCCGCCTGATGCCGGCCGAATGACCGGTGGGTGACCGGTTCGCGCGGCTACCTCCCCGGCTGTCGCGTCATCACCACCCTGGAGCCCTTCCCAAATAGGTTGGCTGCCCGTTTTCGAGTCGGGCAAGGGCACTTCTTGTTCTTTGACAAATGCACAGTGGGCCGATCCATGCCTAAAACCGCGCTGTTTGTGGTGGCGCGCCTCGATTCCCGGCCGGACACGTCGTCCGGGAGTTCTGGGGTTCTACCACGGAGTTTCGAGCGGAAGGAGTAGGCGAATGGGTGGCGCAATGAACGCGGTTCGGGGTGGGTTGTCGTCGTACGACCCCCATGGCCCGAAGCGGGGTTCCTGAGACCAACCACGTCTGTTCGGCAAGTTTCTGGCTGTCGCCGACACGGATTGCCACGTGCACCGTGTGCGGCCGCCAGTGGCACATGTGAGGAGGAGGAGCAGTGACGTACGTGTTTTGGGCGGTCCTGGTGGGACTGCTGATGTGGGCGGTCCCGGTGTTCGGGGTTCTCGCGCTGGTCTCGGGGCTGGCGCTGGCGTGGAAGGCCGGACGGTGAGCCGCCCGGTGAAGGTCGGCGTGGTGATTCGCATGCTGGCCGCCCGGCTGGAGCGGGAACGAGCCGCCGCGATGACGGAACCGACCGAAGACCTGGGCTGGCAGGCCGGGTTTTGCGAGGGCCTGAAGCACGCGCAGCACGTGATCCGGAGCGGAGGCTGACATGTCGGAAATCCTGGCGATCATCACGGCGGCGAACGAGGCGTACCGCGCGTTCGTCGCCTCCGAGCCGGATCGGGACATCAAGGTCGCGGTCGGAAACGCGGTGCGCTTCCTGGCAGCAGACCTCACCTCGGCGGCCGAGCTGGTCGCCACGACACGCGAAGGGTAGAGGCGAATGCAGGAGATTCAGGCGATTGTGGACGCGGCAACCGCTGCGTTCGAGAACTTCCACGCCACCGACGCCCCGGCCGAGGCGAAGAGGCAGGCCGGTCGGTGGGTCGCCGGGATGGTCGGTGAGCTGTCCAACCTCGCGTGGCAGTTGGAGCACAACCCAGGACGGTGGAGCTGACATGCAGATCGCGACACTTAACCGGCGAGCGCAGCAGCGCTACGCCACGTTCGTGTCCAACCTGGACATGGTCGCCGAAGTCCTCGGCGAGGTCGACAAGCTCATCGACCGCTACGACGACTCCGCGATGGCCGACTCCTGGACCATCGCCACGAAGGACGAACTCAAGGCCCTGCGCACCAAGGCGTTCGACGAACTGGACCGGCTGCGCGTGCTCGGCAAGAAGCACGAGGCCGAGCTGGTCTCCCGGGACTGGAGGTTCTGACATGGCACACCAGGTCGACCGGGTCGTCGACGACCTCGGTTCCACGCTCACCCAGCTCAAGGAGTCGATGCGCGGGATGCCGCTGCACAAGAACGGCTTCAAGGCCGCGCACGACCGCATGGCCCGCGCGATGGGCACGCTCACCACCGAGCTGACCGACGCCCGGACCGCCATCAAACCCTGACCAACCGCACATGATCCGTTTCGCACACGACCGGCCCCAGCTCCCACCACGGGACGCGGGGCCGGTCTTGTGCTGTTCGAGAGGACCACCACAGCCATGAACACCCCCAAGTCGTCCCGCCAGACCGGGACCGAAGTCAAGGCGCTCAAGTGGCTCGTCCGCCACCCCGGCGCCACCGCAGGACCGGGCGCCGTCCTCTGGGCCGGTCTCGAGCTCGGCTGGACCGCCACCGGCGGCATCACCGGTGGAACTGCCGGCGCCTTGCTCTGCTGGTACCGGGCGCACCCTGACACCTTCGACCACTACGCCGCCCCGCGGCTTCGGGCGTGGCGCCGTCGCTGGTCGGCCTACTTCGGGCCGCGCTTCACCCGGGCGCTGCGGGCGTGCGACATGTACGTCACCGACCGCAAGACCGGCGAGGATCTGTTCCCCCGGATCACCCGACTGCGGTCCTACTCCCCGTCAGTGGACGTGGTCACCCTTGCCCTGGCTCGCGGGCAGGCTCGCCGGTCGATCGAGGAGAACCTCGAACGGCTCGCCGACACCCTGCGGGTGCAGCGCATCGCGTTCGAGCACCCGAAGCCCGGCTACGTCGCTCTGATCATCGAACGCTCGGAGCCGTTCACCGAGACCATCCCGGCCCCGGAGATGCCCGAGACGTCGGACGCGGTCGACCTGGACGACATCTACGTCGGGGACACCGAGTACGGCACCGACTGGCGGCTGAAGATCCGCGATCACCTGTTCGTGGCCGGGGCCACCGGCGCGGGCAAGAACTCGATCGTGCTCTCGGAACTGCGCGGGCTGGCCCCGCTGATCCGGGACGGGCTGGTGCGGCTGTGGATCTGCGACCCCAAGCAACTGGAGTTCCGCAAGTTCGGCGACGCCCACGTCGCCTACCGCTACGCCGACACCGAAGAGACCTGCGCGGCACTGGTCGATGAGTACATCGCGGACCTGCGATCGGTGCAGCAGTCCTTCGCCGCGACCGGGCGCCGCAAGATAGAGGTCTCGGCCGAGACCCCGCTGAACCTGCTGATCATCGACGAGATCGGCGCGTTGCTGGCCTACGGCGACGGCACCATCGCCCGCACTCTGCGCAAGCAGCTCGCCATCGCCGGGTCCCAGGGCCGCGCAACGGGCCATTTCATGACCGCGCTGGTGCAGGAACCCACGAAGGACACCGTCCCGGTCCGGGAGCTGTTCCCGACCCGGGTGTGCCTGCGGGTCACCGCACAGTCCCACGTGGACATGGTCCTCGGTGACGGTGCCCGGCTGCGTGGTGCGCTCGCGGACGAGATCCCGAACGTCCCGGACACCGCCGGTATCGGCTACGTGATCCGGCAGCGCACCCGCGTTCCGCAGCGCGTCCGGGCCGCCTACGTCGACGACCGCGAGATCGACGAACTGATCACCTTCATCCGCTCCGGACGTCCGGCACCTGGGCTGTCGGTGGTGGCCTGATGATCACGGTCACCTACCCGGCGGTACTGCGCCAGCGGCACTACTACGTCGTCGTGGGGTCCTACCCCCGTCCCCTCAGCGGCCGGATTCACCGCGACAGGTCCCGCGCGGTGTGGGAAATGCAGGTCGCGACGGAGCAATTCGCGGAACGCGGAATCGAGCTGTACGAGGCCCACGTCGCCGCACTGGACGAGGTGTACCTCGCGCGCTGCGGGGTGTGTGCGGAGCTGCCCGGAGACAAGCCGGACCTGTTCGAGGACTGGGACGCCCTGAGGGAAGCGCTACGCACGTGGTGCCCGACGTGGGTAACCACCGACGACTGGAACGTCTTCTGTCCCCGCCATCAACCGTCCGGAGAGGACGGGCCTTGAGCCACCGCGAGGACTCCCATGCCCGCGTGATGTCCCACCTGGGACGCGCGCTCTCGGAGGCGGCTGGCTGGTGCGACTGGGTCCGTGTGGACGTCGAACACCGCCTTGGCCATGTCGGCGACGTCGGGCCGGTCGACGACGCGGAGTACGGCGCCGCGCTCGACGCCTTTGGGCTGATCCAGGAAGCACTCGACAAAGTGCGCCGCGTAGGCGCTTGAACAAAGGAGAAGCGCCATGTGGCGTCTCGGATTCTTCGTGTGGCGAGCCTGGCTGTACGCCAAGTACGGCGTCCCGGCCGCGCTCGCGCTCTGGCTGATCTACCTCGCACAGGGATGGTCCCCGCTGTTCTGGATCGTGGCCGCCGTGCTCGGCTGCGTCGGGCTCGGGATGGTGCTCGGGATCACCGAGTTTCGCAACCGCGAGTTCGGCGACATCGGACGGGAGCGCATCCGATGACCCGCCGTACCGATCCCGGACAACCGGGCCTGTTCGACGCTCCCGCGCCTGCCGCCGCTCCGAGTGCCGGCCGCGCGTGCCCGCCCGCTCGGGGACGTCGCAAGCCGCTCGGCTCGCCCGGTAACCCGCTGGTGGCCAAGGACGTGCTCGCCGACGTGCGGGACGGAAAGTTCGGACTGCTGGACGACACCGACCGCGTGATGGTCATCGACGGCGACGGACACTGCCGGGCCGCCCAGGAGGACGACCTCGTCATGCACCTGGTGTCCATCGGCTACGTCGAACGCAGCCCGGCCCGCGAGACGGTCTCGTGCCTGCACGGCGTCGTCCGCAGACCCGTTCTGCCATTGCGGCTGACCCGACGCGGCCGGGACATGCTCCAGCGCTGGTCCAACCTCACGCCCCTGACCTGAAAGGCGTTGCTGTGAGCGGAATCCACTACTTCGGACACATCGACCGGTTGCTCTACGAGTACTACACGGCAGAGCTGGCCGTCCCTCAGGACGAGCGGGAGAAGCCGGGCTACCGAAACCCTCAGCTGGCTGAGCTGGCCGACACCGTCGTCCGGCTGCTGGAGCAGGAAGCCGACCACTACCGGAGCTACGCCGCCCGGTGGCGCGGCGAACACTGACCCGAAAGGAGATCACGATGTCCACTGCGGACAGTACGAACCGGACTCGTCGGCTGGTGGACCTCGTTCGAACCCTGGTCGCCGTGGTCCTCGGCACGATCGGTGCGGCGGCCGGGTTCACCCACACCCACGACTGGGCGGTCCACCACGGACAACTCGGCTGGATCGCCTGGGCCGACGCTGTGGTGATCGAGGGCATCGTCATCGTCGCCGGGTTCGAGATCCAGCGCGACCACCGCACCGGCGGAACCCGCAAGCTCACCTTCCCGGTAGCGGTGCTGGTGGCCGGGTTCGGGGTGCAGATGGCCGCACAGGTCGCACTCGCCGAACCCACCCCGGCCGGATGGCTCGTGGCCGCGATGCCGGCACTCGGGTTCCTCGTGGTCGTCAAGCTCCTCATGCGCCGCGCCCCGGCCCCAGAGACCACAGTGGCACCGGAGCCCGCTGCGGATCCCGCGCCGGTCACCGTGACCGCCTCCCGAACAGACGTCGTCGCCGACCCGGCCCCCGCACCTACCGCTGTGGTCGCTCCGGCCCGGCCCCGGCTCAAGCTCCCCGCCGAGCTCACCAGCCGGATCAACACCGTGGCCGAAACCGCCCGTAACGAAGGCCGCGAGCTGACCATCGAGGAGATCCGCCGCGTCGTCCGCGTCCCGGAACCGATGGCCGCGCAGATCCTGCACGAACTCACCACCAGCTGACCCAGCTCGACGCACCCGCCTACGGCGCGGGAGCCCGGCCACTAACCCGGCTCCCGCGCCGTTTTCATGCCCGCCAACCGAAAGGCTCCGACATGCTGACGTTGGAAGACCGCCTCGCCGCCCGCGTGAAAGCCTTGGACTACCACGACTGGCGAGCCAAGGTCCGCGCCGTCAACGGCTGCGCCCGCCCGATCCGGCTCTCCGGGGCACACCAGCTCCAGGACGCCACCACCGGGGCCGTGCTGCACCACCACGGCGGGGACATCTTCGCCCCGTGCGGCAACCGCCGGTCCGGGGTCTGCCCGGCCTGCTCCGACCGCTACGCCGCCGACGCCTTCCACCTCATCCGCGCCGGGCTCATCGGCGGCCACAAGGGCATCCCGGCCTCCGTGGGCGACCGGCCGCGCGCGTTCGTCACCCTCACCGCCCCGTCCTTCGGCCCGGTGCACACCGCCCACATCACCCAGAACGGGAAGCGTCGGCCGTGCGGCTGCGGGGAGTACCACCACGAGGACGACACTCGCATCGGCGCCCCGCTGGACCCCGAGACCTACGACTACGTCGGGTCGGTGCTCTGGCAAGCCCACGCCGGCGTCCTGTGGCAGCGCTTCACGATGCGGCTACGACGGGAACTGGCTCGCCGGGCTGGACTCAAGGCGCGTGAGTTCGCCGAACAGGCCCGCCTGTCCTACGGCAAGGTCGCCGAATACCAGCGGCGCGGGCTCGTGCACTTCCACGCCGTGGTCCGCCTCGACGGCCCTGACGGCGCGGTGTCCCCGGCTCCCCGGTGGGCACACCCGGACTTGCTCGAAGACGCCGTCTACGCGGCTGCTGGAGCCGTGCTCGTGCGGACCGCGTACCCGGACGGCACCGAGCTGCCGCTCACCTGGGGCACGCAGGTCGACGTCCGCCGGATCGAACCAGCCGCATCGACTGAGCTGGAAGACGATGCCGGCCACATCTCGGAGGCCCGGCTCGCCGCCTACATCGCGAAGTACGCCACCAAGGGCACCGGCAAGAGCGAAGCCGCCGACCGGCCGATCCGCTCCCAGCTCGACATCGACCACCTCAAGGTCACCACGCACCACCGCCGGATCATCCAAACCGCCTGGGACCTCGGGGACCTGCAGGCGTACGAGGACCTGAAGCTCCGCCGGTGGGCGCACATGCTCGCGTTCCGGGGTCACTTCCTCACCAAGTCCCTCGCCTACTCCACGACGTTCAAGGCCATCCGAGGTGACCGCCAGGCCTTCCGGCTCGCCGAAACCCTCGAACGCCTGGGCCTCGACGACCGCGCCGACTCGATCGCCGTGGTCAACGACTGGTGCTTCGACGGCGCCGGTTACCGCGACGACGCCGAACGCGAACTTGCCGCCGGTATCGCCGAACGCATCCGAGACGACCGTAAACTCAAGTACAGCAAGGAAAACGACCATGAATAGCAAGCTGCTCAGCATCGAAGATGTTGCCGACTACCTCGGTATTCCGAAGAACACCCTCTACCAATGGCGTACCAAGGGCTACGGGCCGACCGGCCGCCGCATCGGCAAGTACGTCCGCTACCGCTCCGAAGACGTCGACTCGTGGGTCGATCAGCAAGGGGTGGTCTGATGGGTCGGCCACCGCTGCCGCTGGGAACGTGGGGAAAGATCCGCACGTACGAGCTGCCGGACGGCGGATATCGAGCCGTGGCGAACTACAAGGACTACGACGGCGTCACGCGTCCGGTCGAACGGGTCGGTTCGACGAAGGCCAAAGCGATCAATAACCTGCTTGAAGCTTTGCGCGACCGCGCGCGAAGGTCGGGCGATGGTGAGATCAAGGCGGAGACCAAGGTTTCTGTTGCGGCGGACATGTGGTTGAAGTCGATTGACGAATCAAGCAAAGCCGCACGGACCAAGCGAGAGTACCGCGACACGTGGAACCGCTACTTGGCGACGCCGATGGGGCACCTTCGGGTTCGGGATATCCGTGTCTCGACAGTGAATCGCCTGATCACCGAGACGCGGGATCGCAACGGCCGTGGTGCGGCATCGCACGTCAAAGTGGTGCTGTCCGGGATCTTCGCACTGGTCGTCCGACACGACGCACTCGACAAGAACCCGGTCCGCGAGATCGAGAGTCTGGGTGCCAAGAAACGCAAGAAGGAACGTACGGTCAACGCGAAGACCATCGGTCCCATTCTCGGGGTGTTCCACGCGGCTGAGAGTGCGAAGCGCTGGGATTTGGTCGACATGGTCGACGTACTGTCCGGACTCGGGTGCCGTATCGGCGAACTGCTCGCGCTCGACTGGGATACCTCGGTCAACTTCGACGCCGGGACGATTCGGTTCCACGGGACCGCGATTCGGGTGACTGGGCGCGGCCTGTTCGTGCAGGACCACACCAAGAGCCGTGCCGGCATGCGCACGATCCGGCCGCCTGGCTGGGTGATGGACATCCTCAAACGTCGTCGGTCGGAGGCTGAGACGCCGTGGGTGTTCCCGTCGGCGAGCGGCACATTGCGGGATCCGGACAACACCCGGGCGCGGTTCCGGATGGTCGTTGAGAAGACGCCGTACAAGGGTCTGCACCCGCACGACTTCCGGCACTACGTCGCCGGGGTCCTTGATGATGCCGGCCTGACCGCTCGCGAGATCGCCGACTACCTCGGACACGAGCGAATCAGCACGACTCAAGAGGACTACATGGAAAGGGGCGTTGTGGGCGAGGACGTCGGTCCGGCGCTAGCTGAGCGCCCGAAGATCGAGCTTCCCAAAGATGAGGGTTAAGCGAGGGGCGGCCTAGTGCAAAGCCCCTGGTCATGACCCCGACCAGGGGCTTTGTGCCCCCGGCAGGATTCGAACCTGCGACACCCGCTTTAGGAGAGCGGTGCTCTATCCCCTGAGCTACGAGGGCTTGTCTTCTTGGACAGGCTACCCGACTGGTGGAACGAGGGGCCGCATGGTCCACGAACCTCTCCTCGACCCCATCGCGATCTTGGCGTGCAGCCTTGGCCGAGCTGGCGCGCCCGGTCGAGCGAGCCCACCGCGGGCCGGCTTCATCGGCAAGCAACGACACGTCACCCGTTTTGGTGAATCTTTGACAGTCGGCGTCCTCCAGGGCGGTTAGGGAGTGAGATGTCCTTCGTCCCCCTGAAAGGTCCTTCCCCGATGCCCTCCTTCTCCCCATCGCACCTGGACGTAATCGAGCGCCGGTTCCTGGCGATGACGTCCGGGCCGGATCCGTTGGAGCTCGACTGCGCGGCGCTGGGCTGCGGTTTGCCCGCGACGACGCTGCCACTGGATGAGGTGCGAGTCCTGCTGCTGAAGCGGCGAACGAGCTGGGTCACCAAGGACGCCGTGTGGCAGGAGCTGGTCAAACGAGCCCACGCGACGCCGGAGCCGTGGACGACGATTACCGCCGGGATGATGATGCCGGGGCTCAAGCACATCGGCGGAAAGCTCGGAAGCCGGTACTTCGGCGACCGGAACGACCTCGACTCCGAGGTGCTGGAGGGTTTCCTCCAAGCGCTCGATGTCGTGGACGCCAAGGCTCCGAAGGTCTACGCACAACTCTACTGGGCTGCCTTCCGCCGCGGGCACGAAGCATGCAACCGGGAGAGGCGTCTGGCCGTGTCGCGTTGCGAGCTCACCGAGACGGTCGCCGACCTGCGCCCGGCAAGCGGGCATCCGGACCTCGTCCTCGCCGGCGCCGTGCTCTCGGGTGCCGTTACTCCGCAAGAGGCCGATCTCGTCTCCGACGTCCTCCTGGACCACGACGATCGGTTGACCGCGGCCAAGCGACGTGGGATGAGCCGCTACCAGGTGACGTCACAGCTCAACACCGCTTCCCGGCACCTCGCCGACTACCTGCTCAACGAGTCTCCTCGGCCGGCTGCGTGATCATGCTCGTTGTCCGGAGCGCACCGCCTTGGCATGTACACGCCGCCTGCCGAATTGCCGACAAGACCGTTGACTGGGTTGAAGCCGAGCCGGGCAGTGCAGCTGCTGCCAGGTGCAAGGTGACCTGCCGCAGCTGTCCGGTTCGCACGCCGAGATCACCGCGCACGCCATTCAGCGCATGGCGGAGGAGGGCGACAGCATCGACTGGTGGGAGCGCGGAGACACACGCCGTCGCACGTGAAGCGAGGCGACCCGACTCTCGTCGTCACCCGGGTGAGTGGTTCTCACCCCCCGCCCACATCGCGGATACACCCTCCCGGACGGGCCACCACACCTGACCTGGACGGACCAGCGCGTCACCTGGTCGTGTCTGGTTTCGAACTGCTGAACAACAGTAGGTAACCTTCGTTAACGGGACGCGGGGAGCCGCCTCCTACTGGCTGTTGCGGAGGGCTTCGTTGATCAAGCTCATGTTCGCCGACGACGAGGAACTGGTGCGCTCGGGGTTGCGCGCGATGATGTCCGGGGCTCAGGACATCGAGATCGTGGGCGAGGCCTCCGACGGCAGATCCGCGGTCGAGGTCGCCCGCCGGTATCACCCTGACGTGGCCCTTCTCGACATCAAGATGCGTGCTCCCGACGACGGCATCAGGGCGCTCAGGGCCATCCTCGCCCTCCCCGATCCGCCCACCGTCGCCATGCTGACCACCTTCGACATCGACGAGTACGTCAGCCTCGCCCTCCGGCTCGGCGCGAACGGCTTCCTCCTCAAGGACATCGACCCCGCCGCCTTGCTGAGGGCGGTCCGGGACCTGAGTAGAGGCGGGGCCGTCCTGGACCCGGGCGTCGCCGCGCGGATGGTTCAGTCGCATCGGGACGAACAACGCGCTGCCCAGCCCGCCCGGAAGCTGCTCGCCTCACTGTCCGAACGCGAACGCGAGGTCGTCGCGCTCATCGGGCAGGGCCTCTCCAATGCCGAGATCGGCGGACGCCTGCACCTCTCCGAAGCCACCGTCAAGGGGTACGTCTCCGCCGTGCTCTCGAAGATCGGCGCGGCCAACCGGGTGCAGGCCGCGCTGCTGGCCTACCGCGGTGGACTTCTCGACCAATAGAACATGCTGCTCACGGCGCTGGAGTTCCTCGGGCTCGTCGCCTTCGCGGCGTCCGGGGCGCTCGCCGCCGTGCGGGCGCGGCTCGACGTCTTCGGCGTCGTGGTCGTCGGGCTCACCACCGCGCTCGGGGGCGGTGTCATCCGGGACGTCCTGCTCGGCATCCACCCGCCGACGACGCTGCGGAACTGGCCCTACCTCGCCGTCTGCGGGGTGACCGCCCTGGTCGTCTTCGCCTTCCACCCTCAGGTCGCTCGGCTGCGGCGGGGCGTGCTGCTTGCCGACGCGCTCGGGCTCGGCGTCTTCGCCACCGCCGGGACGACCATCGCGCTCAACGCCGGCGCGACCGTCTACGCCGCGTGCCTGATCGGCATGACGACCGGGATCGGCGGCGGTGCCGTCCGCGATCTGCTGCTCCGGGAAATACCCCTGGTCCTGCGGAGAGAGATCTACGCCATGGCCGCGCTGGCCGGCTCGGTGCTCGTCGTGGTCGGTCACACCGTGCGACTGCCGGAAGGACCGGTCACCGTGGTCGCCGCGGCAGGAGTGGTCGCCATCAGGATGGTCGCGCTCTGGCGGCACTGGAACGCCCCGGTCGCGCGGGCACCGGAGTGAGGATTCTCCTTGTTAGTTCTGTGTGTGTTCTTAGGCGAGTCTCAGCACGCTGAGTAAAACTGTCGCCATGCGCATCCTTGTGGTGGACGACGACCGCGCCGTCCGTGAGTCGCTCCGGCGGTCCCTGGAGTTCAACGGCTACCAGGTCGAGCTGGCCAGCGACGGTGCGCAGGCCCTGGAAGCGATCATCGCCAACCGGCCGGACGCCATGGTCCTCGACGTCATGATGCCCCGGCTCGACGGCCTCGAGGTGGCCCGCCGCCTGCGCAGCACCGGCGACGACCTGCCGATCCTCGTGCTCACCGCCCGCGACACCGTCTCCGACCGGGTGTCCGGGCTCGACGCCGGCGCCGACGACTACCTGCCGAAGCCGTTCGCGCTGGAGGAACTGCTCGCCCGGCTGCGGGCGCTGCTGCGCCGCGCCGTCCCCGAGACGCAGAACGGCCAGGCGTCGGAGGCCCTGTCCTTCGCGGACCTGACGCTCGACCCCGGCACGCGCGAGGTCCGCCGCGGCGGCCGCGAGATCAGCCTGACGCGGACCGAGTTCGCACTGCTGGAACTGTTCCTTTCCTACCCGAAGCACGTCCTCACGCGGGGCCGGATACTGGAGGAAGTATGGGGTTACGACTTCCCGACGTCGGGCAACGCGCTGGAGGTCTACGTCGGCTACTTGCGCCGCAAGACGGAGGCCGAGGGGGAGCCGAGGCTGATCCACACGGTGCGGGGGGTGGGGTACGTCCTGAGGGAAACCCCGCCGTGACCGAAGCCGGAGAACCCGGTGACCCCCGCGGCACGCGCTGGGGGACGCGCCGGTTCTCGCTGCGCGGCCGGGTGACGCTGCTCGCCGCCGCCTGTGTCGCCGGTGCCGTCGCGCTGGTGTCGATCGGCGCGTACATGGTCGTGAGCAACAACCTCTACCAGCAGCTCGACGACAGCCTCATGGCGCGCGCGCAGGCGGCGGTCGCCTCGCCGCAGGTGCAGACCGAGCTGCGGCAGGTCCCCGGTGCCTTCCTGGCCAGCGCCGACCTGCAGATCGGGCAGCTCACCGCCGCGCCCGACGTCCAGCACGCCGTGATGACCTACCCGCTGTCGAGCTCGGCGCCGCCGTTCGACCAGCACGAGCTGGACGTCGCGAACGGCGATTCACCGCAGTCGATGCGGACGGACTTCCGCACCGACAGCCGCGTCGTCGCGCTGCCGTCCGGGCACGGCGAGGCCATCGTGCTCGCCCAGTCGATGGGCCCGACCAAGCGCACGCTGAACGAGCTCGCGCTGGTCCTGTTCCTCATCGGCGGCGCCGGCATCCTGGTCGCCGCCGCGGCGGGCACCGCCGTCGCGCGGGCCGGCCTGCGCCCGGTCGACCGGCTGACGTCGGCCGCCGAGCGCGTTGCCAAGACCGGCGACCTGCGGCCGATCCCGGTCAGCGGCGACGACGAGCTGGCGCGCCTCACCACGACCTTCAACACGATGCTCGGCACGGTCGCGGACTCGCAGGAACGCCAGCGCCAGCTGGTCGCGGACGCGGGACACGAGCTGCGGACGCCGTTGACGTCGCTGCGCACCAACCTCGAGCTGCTGCTCGCCGCGAGCAAGCCGGGCGCGCCGCCGCTGCCGGACGAGGACCGGATCGACATCGTCGCGGACATCAGCGGCCAGCTCGACGAGCTGACGCAGCTCATCGGCGACCTCGTCGAGCTCGCCCGCCAGGACGAGCCGCGTGAGCGCTTCGAGCGCGTCGAGCTGCTGGACGTCGTCGAGCGCGCGCTCGACCGGGCGCGGCGGCGCGCGGGCGACATCAACTTCGACGTCTCGCTGCAGCCGTGGGTGCTCACCGGCGACAACAGCTCGATCGAGCGCGCGGTGCTGAACCTGCTGGACAACGCGGTGAAGTTCTCGCCGCCGGACGCGACGGTCTGGGTGCGGCTGTACCCGCTCGGCGACGGCACCGCCGTGGTCGAGGTGGCCGACGCCGGCCCGGGTATCGCCGAGGAGGACCTGCCGAAGGTGTTCGACCGCTTCTACCGCTCGTCGGAGGCCCGGACGCTGCCCGGCTCGGGGCTCGGCCTGGCGATCGTGAAGCACGCGGCCGAGCGGCACGGCGGCGCGGTGTACGCGTCGCGGGCGCCCGAAGGCGGTGCGCTGATGACGATCCGGCTGCCGGGGGCGCCCGGCTGATCCCGGCGTTCCGCGAGCCGCCGGCCGACCCGGGCGCCCGGGTGATCCTCGCGGTTTCGACCACCCTGCTCGAGCCGGGAGCGGATTCCTTCCCTCGGGTTCTCCGCCGTGGTCGCCGGCTGCTAAGCGCTCGCGGCGCTCGTCACCGCGGACGAATTGCCGCTCGCGTGGCGGGTTGCGCTCGCCTCGCCCGTGGTGGTGTTGTTCGGCTGGGGCGTGGTTCTGCCGATCGTGCTGTGACCTGGTATTTCGAAAGTTCACCCGCGTCCGCCCTGCGGATACCGTGTTGAATCGTGTAGGATTTTGTGTGGTTGGGGAGTGACGGGGACGGAGTTGAGCGGTGCTTGCGCGTCAGCGACAGGCGGTGATCCTGGAAGAGGCACGCCGGACCGGGGCGGTCCGGGTCAGTGACCTCGTGACCAGGCTGGGCGTGTCCGACATGACGGTGCGCCGCGATCTGGACGTCCTCGCCGGGCGCGGGCTCGTCGAAAAGGTCTACGGCGGCGCCACTTCGATCGTCGGCAAGAGCACCGACGAACCCGGCTTCGAGGCCAAGTCCGTGCGCCAGCGCGCGCAGAAGGAAGCCATCGCCGAGTTGGCCGCGACGCTCGTGCGGCCCGGCACCGCGATCGGCATCTCCGCCGGCACCACGACATGGACGCTCGCCCGCGCGCTCGACGCCATCCCGGGCCTCACCATCGTGACCAACTCGATCCAGGTCGCCGACGTGCTCCGCGGGTCGACGCAGCCGGACCGGACCGTGGTGCTCACCGGCGGCGTGCGGACGCCGTCGGACGCGCTGGTCGGGCCGGTCGCCGTGCACAGCCTGCGGTCGCTGCACCTCGACGTCGTCTTCCTCGGCGTGCACGGAATGGCCGAAGGGCCGGGCTTCACGACGCCGAACCTCACCGAGAGCGAGACCGACCGCGCGCTGGTCGAAGCCGGGCGCAAGCTCGTCGTGCTCGCCGACCACACCAAGTGGGGCACCGTCGGGATCTCCACGATCGCCGACCTGGACGAGGCCGACGTCGTCGTCACCGATGACGGGATTTCCGACGAGGCCAAGGAAATACTCGCCGAAAGGGCAACGGAACTCATGATCGCCGAGACGGCGGAGACGGTCGAGGCCGAAGAAGCGTGAAGCGGACTGTACGACACCTGGCCGACGGCCGGGAGATCATCTACTTCGACCGCCCCGGCGCGCCCGACCGCGTCGCCGAGGACACCCGCGACCTGCCACCGGTTTCGGCCGCGTCGGAGATCCGGCTGGACCCGCTGACCGGTGAGTGGGTCGCGATGGCCGCGCACCGCCAGACGCGGACCTACAAGCCGCCGGCGGACCTGTGTCCGCTGTGCCCGAGCAAGCCCGGCAAGCCGAGCGAGATTCCCGAAAGCGACTACGACGTCGTCGTCTTCGAGAACCGCTTTCCCTCCTTCGCCGAGGATGTCATCGGCGAACCGTCCACTGTGGATGGTCTGGGGCTGGTGCCGGTGCGGCCCGGACGCGGCCGCTGTGAGGTCGTCTGCTTCACCAGCGACCACGACGGCGCTTTCTCACGGCTGAGCGCGAAGCAGGTGCGCGCCGTCGTCGACGCGTGGGCCGACCGCACCGCCGCGCTGTCCGAAGTGCCCGGTGTGGAGCAGGTTTTCCCGTTCGAGAACCGCGGCGAGGAAATCGGCGTCACGCTGTCGCACCCGCACGGGCAGATCTACGGCTACCCGTTCGTCACGCCGAAGACCGAGCGGATGCTCGACGTCGCCCGCGCCTACCAGGCTGAACACGGCCGTCCGGTGCTCGGCGACGTGCTGGCCGCCGAGCGGAAGTCCGGAGCGCGCGTGGTGGCATCCGGCGAGCATTGGACGGCGTACGTGCCGCCCGCGGCGCGCTGGCCGATCGAGGTGCACGTCGTGCCGCACCGGCAGGTCGCGGACATTCCCGCGCTGACGGACGCCGAGCGTGACGACTTCGCCGACGTCTACCTGGACGTCCTGCGCCGGTGCGACGCGCTGTACGACCGGCCGCTGCCGTACATCGCGGCGTGGCACCAGGCGCCGGTGCGCCGCGACCGCGAGCTCGGCTGGCTCCACCTGGAACTGTTCTCGGTGTTGCGCGCCAAGGACAAGCTGAAGTACCTGGCGGGGTCCGAATCGGGCATGGCGGTGTGGGTCAACGACGCGACGCCGGAGCAAATCGCGGAACGGCTCCGCGCGGCGGGCTGATCCGGCCATACTCATCTCCGATGCACAGGTTCGGCTCAGGAACCTCTCAGGACCGTCCCGCAAGGTGATGACATGACCGAGAACGACCCCAGCGCGCAGGACCCCGCGGCGCCGCGGCACCCCGAGACCGGCCAGCAGGCGGCTCAGGGCGGCTGGGCGGGGAGCCCGTACGGTGACCAGGCCGCCACGCCCGAGACCGGCGGCACGCCGCAGTACTCGGCACCGGAGCCGACCTACCACGCGGTGACCGGGGCTGATCCGTCCTACGCGACGCCGAACCCGAACCCGTGGTCCGCGCAGGGTCCCGCGTCGGGCCAGACCCAGCAGAGCGTCTACCCGCCGCCGAACCCCAACCCGTACTCACAGCCCGGCACGTCGGTCTACGGCGTGCCGCCGGCGCCCACTCAGCCGAAGCGGTCCGGCGGGAAGCTGCTCGCGGGCGTCGCGCTGGTCGCGCTGCTCGTCGGCGGCATCGCGGGCGGGGCGGTCGGCTACCTGACCGGGGGCTCGTCGAACGGTCCGGTCGGCAACGCGCTCGACGCGCCGAAGCCGGCTCAGCAGACCGGCAACGCGCCCGCCGGCTCGGTCGAGTCGGTCGCGCAGAAGCTGTCGCCGAGCGTGGTCGAGCTGCAGGTGAGCGGGCAGCAGGAGGCCGGCGAGGGCTCCGGGTTCGTCATCAGCACCGACGGCTACATCCTGACCAACAACCACGTCGTCGAGGTCGCCGCGAACGGCGGGCAGATCCAGGCCGTGTTCCAGGACGGCAAGAAGGCCGCCGCCAAGGTCGTCGGCCGCGACCCGACGACCGACATCGCGGTCGTCAAGGTCGACGGCGTCAGCAACCTGACCCCGGTCGAGATCGGCCGCTCCGACGACCTGCGGGTCGGCCAGCCGGTGGTCGCCATCGGCTCGCCGTTCGAGCTGGCCGGCACGGTCACCTCCGGCATCGTCAGCTCGCTGCACCGGCCGGTGCGCGCCGGCGGCGGCCAGGGCGGGCAGGAGACGGTGATGGACGCCGTCCAGACCGACGCGGCGATCAACCCGGGCAACTCGGGTGGCCCGCTGGCCAACATGGCCGGCCAGGTCATCGGCATCAACTCGGCGATCTACAGCCCGCAGTCGGCGTCCGGCGGCCAGGGCCAGGGCGGCTCCCAGAGCGGCAACGTCGGCATCGGGTTCGCCATCCCGATCGACCAGGCCCGCCGCACCGCGGACACGATCATCAAGACCGGCCAGGCCGTGCAGACCTACATCGGCGCGCAGGTCACGGACGCCCCGCAGGGCGGCGCGAAGCTCGGCGCCATCACGCCCGGCAGCCCGGCGGACAAGGCCGGCCTCAAGTCCGGCGACATCGTGACGAAGATCGACGACCGGAACATCGACACGTCCGACACGCTGGTCGCCGCGATCCGCACCCGCGCCCCGGACGAGAAGGCGACGTTCACCCTCTCCGACGGCCGCACGGTCGAGGTGACCCTCGGCGGACAGCCCGTCCCGGCCAACTGATCCCGTCCATACGCTCGGCCGCCCTGGTGCGGCCGAGACCAGCACTGGCTCGACCCCCGCTTTCCCGGGGCCGGACCCACAAGGCCACGCGCGACCAGGCAGTCAGTGCCGGTCGCGCGTGGCCGCATTTGTGCCCCGGTCAGGTGCCGGGACGGTGGGCCGGCGTGCTTGGAGGGTCGGCTGACGTGCTTGGCGGGTCGGCTGACGTACTTGGAGGGTCGGCTGGCGTGCCTGGAGGGTCGGTCGGCGTGCTTGGAGGGTCGGTCGGCGTGTCTGGCAAGGCATCTCGTGTGATCGGGCGGGCATCTCGTGTGTCTGGAGGGGCATCTCGTGTGTCTGGAGGGGCATCTCGTGTGCCTGGAGGGACGACACGCGTGATTGGCCGGCCGACTCGCGTGCCTCGGTGGACGACACGGGGGACCAGTGCGGTCAGGACCACCACGAGCCAGACCGCGGCCAGGGTCAGGGCCAGGCCCAGGGCCGGGTTGCCGTCGTGGAGGCCGGGCATCGGGGGTGTTCCGTACGGGCGCCAGAGGAGCGGGAACGCCAGGATCAGCAGGACTCCCGTGATGACCGTGCCGGTGACCACCGGGACGCGCCACGGGGGACGCAGGACGCGGGCCAGGACGATGCCGAGCACCGCCGTCAGCGGGGCGACGACACCGTCGTTGATCAGCGGGCCACCGACGATCCAGCCGACCGTGCCGAAGACGTCCGGACGCAACGGGAACGCGTACTCGACGAACAGCAGTACGCCATATGCCAGCGCCGCGAGGCCGGGCAGGGCGAGCAGTGCGCGAGCGGTCTTCACAGCGCCTCCAGCTTCGTGACCCACTTCGTCTGCAGGACCCCGGGCCGGTTCGGGGCGATGATCCGGCACGGGAAGCCGTGGTCGAGGTCGAGCACCTCGCCGTTCAGCTCCAGTGCGAGCAGCGTCAGCTCGTCGGCCGTGTGCTCGCCGGGCAGGACGCTGACGCCGTACAGCCCGGAACGCTCCAAAGAGGACACCCGCACGGCCGTGCCCGGGGACGCGCCGACGGCTTTCAGCAGTGCGGGCAGCGAAATCCCGCGCCAGGTCGCCGACTGGCTCCAGCCCTCCACGCACGCGATGGGCAGCTCGGCGGTCGTCTGCGGCAGCGCGCGCAGCTCGTCGAGCGAGAACTTCGTCGTGCCGCGCGGGGTCACCACCGACAGTCGCCAGGCCGCGGCCTGCGCCGACTGCGTGACGCCCGCCGCGACCGCGGTGCGGTTCACCGGGAGGTCCTGCGTGCCCTTGCCCGTCTTCCAGGAGAGGCCGGAAATGCCGCGCAGGAACGGGACCGTGGCGCCGGCCGTGGCGACGACCGCGACGCCGGTCGCCAGCCCGGTGGTGCGCAGGAAGCCGCGCCGGGACAGCCCGGCGGCCGGCGGCTCTTCTTCCGGTGTTCCGCGGCTCAGGGCGCGGCGGAGCACCGGCAGCTTCACCGCGACGTGCACCAGGATCGACCCGATCGCCAGCCACGCGACCGCGTAGTGCACCTGCGGGAAGTAGAAGCCCCACGGGTAGTTCTGCGCCACGTTCAGCAACCCGGTCGTCAGCTCGAAGAACGCCGCCCCCGAAAGCACCAGGATCGAGAGGCGCTCCAGGGCGTGCGGCAGCGAGCGGACGAGTGGACGGCCGAACAGCTTCGGGTAGACGCTCCACAGCTTCGCCAGCAGCAGCGGGATCGACGCCGCGCCGGAGATCACGTGCAGCCCCTGCGTGACGCGGTAGAGCCCGACCGGGCGGCTGGGCCAGAAGAACCACTCCGGCGGGTGCTGGATCAGGTGGCTGATCAGGCCGGTCACGAAGCAGGTCGTGAACGTGACCGCCAGCGCCAGGCCGATCTTCGACGTCACGCGCTCGTCGTGCGCCGGTGCCTTGAAGTGCTCTTCGTTCGGAATCGGCAGCTTCATGACCGCTCCAATCGCGCGAACCAGCGGTGCCCGTGCCGGGTGGTCCAGTCGACGCGCAGCCCGGCGCGCACGGCGACTTCGGCGATCGCGTCCACGCCGACCCAGGCCCACGTGAACCACGCGACGTCGGCGTGGCCGGGCCGCAGCCGGACGCGCTCGTGCCGCAGCCCGCGTCCCGGCGGCTCCAGTTCGACGAGGACGTCACCGTCGACGGCGATCAGCTGCGCCGCGCGCCGCAGCAGGACGACCGGGTCGCCGCCGATGCCGATGTTGCCGTCGGCGAGCAGGGCGTGCCGCCACCGTCCTTCGCCGGGGACGTGGTCGAAGACGTTGCGGTGCAACGCACTCCCGCCGCGCCGGCGCGTCAGCCGGACGGCCGTGCGCGAGCTGTCCACGCCGAGCGCGGCGACCCCGCGGCCGGCCAGGGCCGCGGTGAGCCGGCCTGGACCGCAGCCGATGTCGAGGGTCGGGCCGGCGCAGGCGTCGAGCAGGACTTCGTCGCCGTCGGACGGCGCGCTCCACCGCTCGACCGGCAGCTCGACCCGCTCACCGGTGGCCAGTTCGAGCCAGCAGTGGTGGCCCAGCAGGCCGTGGTCGAACTCGTGGCCGACGAGTGCCGTCTTCATGCGACCGCCCGGCCGTGAACCGCCGCGACGGCGCGCGCGAACCGGCCGTCCGGGCAGGCCGCCGCCACCGCGCGGGCGTCGACCATCGTGTCCACATCGGACAGTCGCGCGGCCCGCCACGGCCGAAGCCCGCACGCCTCCAGGGCACGCACCGTGCGTTCGCCGGTGTCGGCGCGGGACATCGGGACGCCGGCGAGCACTTGCGCGTGCCGCGGGTCGGCGAGGCCCAGCGCCCACCAGCCGCCGTCCTCGGCCGGGCCGACCACGGAGTCGTGCCCGCCGTGCACGACCGGCGCGGCGGCCGCGGCGAGGGACTCCGGCGTGACCTGCGGGGTGTCCATGCCGATCTGCAGGATCGGCAGGCCGGCGTGCACCGCGGCGGCGTCCGCGTGGGCGTTCGCCAGGCGGGCGCCGAAGTCCCAGCCGCGCTGCGGGACCACGGTGGCGCGGCGCAGGGCCAGGCCGATCTCCGCGGGCCGGGCGGCGGCGTCGAGGTCACCGGTCATCGCGACGACGGGCGCGGCGCCGGGCACCGCGCACACGGCGTCGAGCGTGTCGAGCAGCGCGGCCGCGGCGATCTCCGCCGCCTGGGCCGGCGTGGCCGGCGGGCAGAGCCGGGTCTTGGCGAGGCCGGGCACCGGCGCCTTGGCCACGACCAGCAGCACGAACGAAGCGGTCATCGCGCTAGCACCCGCCCGAAGTCGCGGACCGCGCGCAGCGTGCCCCGCACCGAACCGGACACCTTCGACTTCGTGCCCTTGGCGCGTTCGCCGTAGCGGACGTCGAACTCGTGCACCCGCCACCCGGCCCGCTGGGCCTTGATCAGCAGCTCGAGCGGATAGCCGAACGCCCGGTCCGTGACGCCGAGCCCGAGCAGCGCCCGCCGGTCCGCGGCCCGCAGCGGCGCGATGTCCCGCACCGGCAGCCCCCGGCCGCGCAGCAGCTGCGCGAGCACGACGTTGCCGGCTCGCGCGTGCCACGGCCACACCCCGGGCCCGGTCGGCACTCGCCGCCCGACGGCCAGGTCGGCGCCGTCTTCGACCGCGGTCACCAGCCGCGGCAGGTCGCCGAGGTCCAGGGACCCGTCGGCGTCGGCGAAGCACACGATGTCCGCGGTGGCGGCCTCCAGCCCCGTGTGGACCGCCGCGCCGTAGCCGCGACGCGGTTCGTGGACGACCTTCGCGCCCAGCGAGGCCGCCACTTCGGGCGAGCCGTCGGCCGAACCGTTGTCGACCACGATCGCGCGGTACCCCGGGGGCAGCCCGGCCAGCACACCGGGCAGGGCGCCCGCTTCATCGAGGCAAGGGAGGACGACGTCCACTCCTGAGTCAGTCACGCCGCCGACCGTAGGTCCACGGTGGACCGTGGAAAACCCTTGCGCTCCTTACTGAATCATGACGAGTGACGAGTTCTTACCGGGTCGTTACGGCTGCCTCTCCCGGCCCGCGGAACCGGGCCCGCGGACCTAGGGTGGACAGCGATGAGCGAGCCGAACCCGGCAGCCCGGCTCGCCGAGCCGCCTGCCCGCGAACCCGAACCCCCGGCGCCCGATCGGCCCGGACGCCGCGCCCACCGGGCCGATCTCCTCGCCGTCGCGGCGGCCGCGGTGCTCGTGGCCGCGGCCGCCGCGGTCGGCGCGTACTACAACCGGCCTGACTCCGGCGTGATCATCTTCGTGTCGTCACCGCCGTTGTTCGCCGACTGGCTGCCGCACGTCGGCCCCGGCTCGGTGTTCGCCGTGCTCGTCGCCGTGGCGGTGGTGCTCCACGGCCCCACGCTGGCCGCCCGCCTGCCGTGGCGCCGGGCGCTCGCCCTCGGCTACCTGGCCTCGCTCGCCTGGATCTTCTCGCTGGCCATGGTCGACGGCTGGACGCGCGGGTTCGCCGGCCGGCTGACCATTCCGCAGGAGTACCTCCACGAGGTACCCGGCATCACCGACATCCCGGGGATGCTGCGCGAGTTCTCCTCCCGCATCCTCGACTTCCAGCCGAACTCCTGGACGACGCACGTGTCCGGGCACCCACCGGGCGCGACGCTCGTCTTCGTCTGGCTGGACCGGCTCGGCCTGCACGGCGGCGCGTGGGCCGCGACGGCCGTCGTGCTCGTCGGCAGCCTGGTCGCGGTGGCGGTGCCCGCCACTGTCGCCTTGCTCGGCCGCGCCGACGCGGCTCGCGTGGTGCTGCCCTTCGCCGTCCTGACGCCCGGCGCGGTGTGGATCGGCGTGTCGGCGGACGGCCTGTTCGCCGGGACGACCGCCACCGGGCTCGCGCTGCTCGCGTTGTCCGCCAAGGGATTCGCCCGCGGCCGCCGGTACGCCGTCCCGGCCGGGCTGGCGGCCGGGCTGCTGCTCGGCTTCGGGATCTTCCTTTCGTACGGCCTGGTGCTGCTCGGCCTCCTCGCGCTGGCCGTGGCCGTCCTCGGCCGGCAGTGGCGGGCGGCCGCGCTGGCCGTCGCGGCGGCGCTGGCCGTCGTCGGCGTATTCGCGTGGGCGGGTTTCTGGTGGCTGGACGGGTATCACCTGGTCGTCGAGCGTTACTACCAGGGCGTCGCGATGGTCCGGCCCTACTCGTACTGGGTCTGGGCCGACCTGGCCGCGGTGACCGTCGCGCTCGGCCCGGCTGTGGTGGCCGCCGCCCGCCGCGGCGTCACCGGCGCGGTCAAGGGGCGTGCCCTGCTCGCCGACCCGGTGCTGCTCCTCGGGGTCGCCGCCCTGGTCACCATCGTGTTCGCCGACGTCTCGGGCCTGTCGAAGGCGGAGACCGAACGGATCTGGCTACCGTTCGGGGTGTGGTTGCTGCCGATGACGGCCTTGCTGCCGCGGCCCGGGCGCCGGTGGTGGCTCGCCGCCCAGGCCGTGACGGCGCTGGCGGTCAACCACCTGCTGCTGACCGGCTGGTGAGGGAGACGTGATGAACGATCAGGCCGGGCGCGTGCTCGTGGTCGACGACGACGAGACGGTCCGCGACGTCGTGCGCCGCTACCTCGAGGTCGCCGGCTTCACCGTCGACGTGGCCGGGGACGGCGCCGAGGGGCTGGCCAAGTTCGCCGCCCACGAAACGGACCTGGTCGTCCTCGACGTCATGATGCCGGGGATCAACGGGCTCGAGGTGTGCAAGCGGCTGCGCCAGGTCAGCCAGGTGCCGATCGTCATGCTCACCGCACTCGGCGAGGAGGAGAACCGGATCGCCGGACTCCAGCTCGGCGCCGACGACTACGTCACGAAACCCTTCAGCCCCAAGGAACTCTCCCTCCGCGTCGCCTCGGTGCTGCGCCGCGCGCGGATGCCGCGCCCGGAACCGGCCGCCGCCGAGCTGGCGGACGGCGACCTGCGCCTGCAGATGACCGCGCGCACCGCGACGCTCTCCGGCCACGAACTGCCGCTGACCTCGCGGGAGTTCGACCTGCTCGCGTTCTTCCTCGCCCACCCCGGGGTCGCGTACTCGCGCGCGGACCTGCTCGAGAAGGTGTGGGGCTGGGACTTCGGCGACCAGTCGACCGTGACCGTCCACGTGCGACGGTTGCGCGAAAAGATCGAGCGCGACCCGGCCAAGCCGACCCGGGTGGCGACCGTGTGGGGCGTCGGCTACCGCTACGACCGGGAGCAGCCGTGATCGAACCCGGTGAGTCCTTCGGCGAGACGCTGGCGCACCTCTGGCACATCCTGCCGCTGGCGTTGCTCTTCTCCCTGCCGATCGCGGCGCTCGGTGGCGTCGTGCTCTACGTCCTGCGCCGGGGTTCGCTGGCCACCACGCTGACGGTGCTGGTGCTGATCCCGGTGCTCGCCACGCTGGTCGGCGTGCTGGGTGTCAGCGGGTTCATGTTCACCCCGGCACTGACGACGATGCTGCTGGTCTGCCTGCTCGTCGCGGTGGTCACCGTGCCGGCGGCGATCATCCTCGGCCGGGCCATCGCGCGCCGCAGCGTGTGGGAGCGGGAAGCGCGGGACCGCGAGCGCGCGGCCGAGGCGTCGCGGCGCGAGCTGGTCGCGTGGATCAGCCACGACCTCCGCAGCCCGCTGGCCGGCATCCAGGCGATGGCCGAGGCGCTGGCCGACGGCGTGGTGTCCCAGCGCCACGAGGTCGCCGACTACGCCCAGCGGATCAGCGGCGAGACCAAGCGGCTGTCCGCGATGGTCGGCGACCTGTTCGAGCTCTCGCGCATCACCGCCGGCGCCCTCGAGCTCACCATGTCCGCGGTGCCGCTGCGCGACGTCGTCAGCGACGCCGTCGCCGCCCAGTCGCCGGTCGCCGAGCGGAAGCGCGTGCGGGTGCTCGCCAACGCGTCGACCTGGCCGGTCGTCACCGGAAGCGACCCGGAACTGGCCCGGATCGTGCGGAACCTGGTGTCCAACGCGATCCGCCACACCCCGCCCGACGGGACGGTGGCGGTGCAGATCGGCGTCGACGGCGACGAGGCGCTCCTGGCCGTCGACGACTCCTGCGGCGGCATCCCCGACGACGAGATCAGCCGGGTGTTCGACGTCGCCTTCCGCGGGACGCAGGCCCGGACCCCGGAACGTGGCGGGACGACCAGCGGCGGCGGCCTCGGACTGGCCATCACCAAGGGACTCGTCGAAGCCCATCGCGGGAAGATCGGCGTCCACAACCACGGGCCCGGATGCCGCTTCGAGGTCCGGTTGCCGCTGGCGATGTCCTAGACCGGGTCGCGCAGTTCCGCTGTCGCGAAGTCGGCGATGCCCTTTTCGAAGCCGATCTCCGCGGTGAAGCCCAGCAGCTCGCGGGCGCGGGCCGGGTCGGCGACGACGTGGCGGACGTCGGCCGCCCGAGCGCCGCCGACCACGCGCGGTCGTGGGCCGTCGCACGCTCGGGCCAGCTCCTCCGCCAGGTCGCCCACCGTGTGCGGGGTGCCGGAGCAGACGTTCAGCGGGGTGATGTCGCCCTCCGGGCCGGTTGTCCTGAGCGCCAGGACATTCGCCCTGGCGACGTCGTGGACGTGGACGAAGTCGCGCTGCTGACGGCCGTCCTCCAGCACCAGCGGGGCTTCGCCGCGCACCAACGCCGAGCGGAACAGCGACGCCACCCCCGCGTACGGGGTGTTCTGCGGCATCCGCGGGCCGTAGACGTTGTGGTAGCGCATCGCCCACACGCTGCCGCCCGTCTGCCGCGCCCACGCGCCGGCCAGATGCTCCTGCGCGAGCTTCGTCGCCGCGTACGTGCTGCGGGGGTTCAGCGGCGCGTCCTCGGGCACCAGCCGCCAGGCCAGCTCGGTGCCGCAGGCCGGGCACCGTGGCTCGAACCGGCCGGCGTCCACATCGGACGCCCGGCGCGGTGACGGCGGGACGACGCCGTGGCCCGGGCACGCGTACCGGCCTTCGCCGTAGACGACCATCGACGACGCCAGCACCAGCTTCCGCACCCCGGCCGCGTGCATCCCGGCCAGCAGGACCGCCGTGCCGTAGTCGTTGTGCAGGGCGTACGACGGCGCGTCGGACGGGTCGACGCCGTGCCCGACCACCGCCGCCTGGTGGCAGACCGCGTCGACGCCGTCCAGCAGCTCGGCGACGATCTCGGCGTCGGTGACGTCGCCGCGCAGGAACCGGTGCCCGCTGGTGTACGCCGGTGGCGTGCGGGAGCCGTGGGCCGTGGGGAGGAGGTTGTCGAGCACCACGACCTCGGCACCCCCGTCCGCGAGCAGATCGGCGATGTGGGACCCGATGAACCCGGCTCCGCCGGTGACCAGTACGCGCACACCGGCCACGCTAGGGGCCGGAGGACCGGCGTGCCCGGGTGCGCGCGGGCACGTCACGGAATCGTCAGAACTCACCCGGCACCTCCCGGCGGCGGGTGGCCGAAACCGACTACGGTGGGCGCCATGGAACGGAGTGCACAACGGCTGGGCCGGGCCCTCGTGGTCATCGTGGACGATCGCGTGGCGCACGGCGAGCACGAAGACACCACTGGCCCGCTGGTCACCGAGCTGCTCGAAGAAGCGGGCTTCATCGTCGACGGTGTCGTGGTCGTCGAGGCCGAGACCGCGGGGATCCGCAACGCGCTCAACACCGCCGTGATCGGCGGCGCCGACCTGGTGATCACGGTCGGCGGCACCGGTGTGCTGCCGCGTGACCGCACGCCGGACGCCACCGCCGGGGTGCTCGACCGGCCGATCCCGGGCATCAGCGAGGCCATCCGGGCGTCCGGGCTGGCCGCCGGGGCCGTGGACGCCGGGATCTCGCGGGGGCTCGCCGGGGTGTCGGGAAGCACGCTGGTGGTCAACCTCGCCGGGTCGCGGTCTGCGGTGCGCGACGGGATGGCGACGCTGACCTCGCTCGTGCCGCACGTGATCGACGAGCTTTCGGGCCTCGAAGAGGTCTGATCTTCGCTTTGCCGGGCCGGGGGTGCCGAGTGGTCGCTCCCGGCCTGACTCATGCTCAGGCGCATCGAGTGCGGGATGACCGCACGCCGGCGGGGTGAAGTTCACTCTGGAGTTGTCAATGAACGCGTCGTGGGAGACTGGGGGCATGCCCGGGCAGCAGCGTGATCCCAAGGCCGGCAGCGAGCAGCGCCGGCGGGTCGACGAGATCTTCGGGGACGTCCTGCCCGAGACGACCTCGGACGAGCGCGATCCCGACCGGCGCACCGGGCTTCCGGACGACTGGTACCGGGAGAACCGGCCGCCGCACCACGATCGCTGACCGCGCTCAGTCGCGGCCGTTGTCGCGCTGGGCCTGGGCTCGCAGCAGGTCGCGGATCTCGATCAGCAGCTCGACGTCGGTCGGCTCCGCCGGGCCCG
Source organism: Amycolatopsis sp. NBC_01488 (assembly GCF_036227105.1). Classification (NCBI taxonomy): domain Bacteria; kingdom Bacillati; phylum Actinomycetota; class Actinomycetes; order Pseudonocardiales; family Pseudonocardiaceae; genus Amycolatopsis; species Amycolatopsis sp. NBC_01488. Next base: position 3,451,984 of record NZ_CP109434.1, read on the forward strand.
GCTCCTGGCCGCGCTTGCGCCGGTCCTGGATCTTCTTCACCGGCAGCACGATCGCGAAGTAGACGACCGCCGCGACCAGCAGGAAGTTGATCGCCGCGTTGATCACGTTGCCGAAGTCCAGGAACGTGGCGGGGTTGTTGTCGAAGATCTGGTAGCCGAGGCCCTTCGCGGCGTCCGTGCCGCCGATCGTGCTGATCAGCGGCTTGATGAGGCCGTTGGTGAACGCCGTGACGATGGCCGTGAACGCCGAGCCGATGACCACGGCGACGGCGAGGTCGACGACGTTGCCACGCATCAGGAAGTCCTTGAAACCCTTGAACACTTGCTCTCCTCACGAAGGGGACGAGGGATGGGCTAGCGGAGAGTAACCGTTACCGGACGGTCCAGTGAAATCGCCGCCACCCTCGTCGCGATCGCCTCCGGGAGCCGCAGCAGCACCAGCGGTCCCTTCGCCGCGGACGCCTCCCGGCTCCCGACCGACACGACCGTCGCGCCGCCGGCCAGTACCGACGCGGGCACGCCCGGCTCCGGCGCGGCCACGACGTCGACGCGCCGGCCCGGCTCCAGCAACTCGGCGACGCCGGCGTCGGCCAGGCGCACCGGCACCGTCGCCGTGGCCGGATCACCCGCCCCGGGGACGGTCGACGCGAACCGGACGTCGGTCAGGGGCTCCCCGGCGCGGACGGCGCCCGCCAGCAGGCGGCCGCCGACGCCGTCCAGGGTGCTCACAGCACCCGCTGGACGCGCGGAATCGGGGAGATCGGCGAGCCGGACGTCGGCAGCGCGCAGGGCCGCGCCGGAAGGGAGGTCGTGCGCCGCGACGACGGTCGGGGTCGTCGGCGCGCCTCGCGCGGAGCCGGGGTATGCGAAGAGCAGGGCACCGGCCAGCAGCAGGCCGGCGGCGAGCCAGCGGCGAATCAGCCGCGTCCGCCGGCTGGGGAGCCGGTTCAGATCAGGTAGGTGGAACCTCGCCAGCACGTCCACAGTGCCCCCTCGGTCGGATCGAGTGCGACGCCGTGCCGCACGAGATCGACGTTAGGGAAGCCGGACGGGCCGCCGGAAGGGCCGCGTCCGGCATCTGTGGACAACCGGGGTGTTGTGGACAACTCCGCGCTTCAGGAGGCGGCGGCGGCCGTTTTCGTCGTACCCGAGGAGGAGGATGCCGAGCTCGTGTCCGACTTCGGCTTGCTCTCCGTCTTGGTCTCGGTCTTCGCGGGGGTCGCGGTGGTGCTCGACTTGGCGGCGTCGCGCGAGTCGGTCCGGTAGAAACCGCTGCCCTTGAAGACCACGCCGACCGAGCTGAAGACCTTGCGCAGCGTGCCGGAGCACTGCGGGCACACGGTCAGGCTGGGGTCCGAGAACGACTGCACGGCTTCGAACCGGTGGTCGCATTCTTTGCAGGCGTACTGGTACGTAGGCACTGAGGGCTCCTTTGCTGGCACTCATCCGACCAGAGTGCCAACCCGATTGTGCTGGAAAACATTCCCCGAAAGCAATTCCACGTTGCTCACATCGGCAGGTCGAGCACGCCTCGACCCGGCGTCAGCGCCCCGCTCATGCGCACGTCGTGGGGTTCCCCGGGCAGCCGTTCGACCAGCTCTTCGTCGCGGACGACGGCCAGCAGCGTCACGCCGGCCGCGGCGAACACCAGCGAGCGATCGTAGTGGCCGGCGCCCCGGCCGAGCCGGACGCCCCGGCGGTCCACGGCCAACGCGGGCACGAGGACCAGCTCCGCCGCCCCGACGGCCTCGGTACCCAGGCGTTTCCCGCCGGGCTCGCGGATCCCGCGGAACCGGCTCGGTACGAGATCGGCCTCGCCGGCGTACTCCGCCCAGTCCAGCGGATCCGTCCGCGACCGGATGACCGGCAGCAGCACCCGCGCGCCGCCGGCCGCCAGCGCGTCGACGAGCGCCGTCGTGCCCGGCTCGGTGCCGAAGGGCAGGTACGCGCAGACCGTGCCGAATGTGACCTTCGACACCGCGCTGACCAGCGCCGACGCCTCCTGGGCGTGCGATTCGGCCGTCTGGTCCGCCCGCGCGCGCGTCAGCCGGGTCCGCCACTCCGCCTTGCTCAGGTGCTCATTGCCCAGCGCGTGCATGACCTCACGTTAGGCTTTGCGCCCATGACGGGCGCCGCAACCACCCAGACGTTCAGAACCGCCATCGTGCCGGCCGCCGGCCTCGGGACGCGCTTCCTCCCGGCGACGAAAGCCGTGCCCAAGGAGCTGTTGCCGGTGGTGGACACGCCGGGGATCGAGCTGGTCGCGGCCGAAGCCGCCGCCGCGGGCGCGGAACGCCTGGTCATCGTGACCTCACCGGGCAAGGACGCCGTCGTCCGCTACTTCGAAGCGCAGCCTGAGCTGGAGAAGAACCTCGAGGCCAAGGGCAAGACCGAGCTGCTGGAGAAGGTGCGCCGCGGGACCAGCCTGCTCGCCGTCGAGACCGCCATCCAGGAGCAGGCGCTCGGCCTCGGCCACGCCGTCGCGCAGGCCGAGCCGAACCTGAAGCCGGACGACGAAGCCGTCGCCGTGCTGCTGCCGGACGACCTCGTGCTGCCCACCGGCGTGCTGGAGCGGATGAGCGCGGTGCGGGCGCAGTACGGCGGCAGCGTGCTCTGCGCGTTCGACATCCCGAAGGCCGAGATCTCGCCGTACGGCGTCTTCGACGTCACCGACACCGACGACGAAGACGTCAAGCGCGTGCACGGCATGGTCGAGAAGCCGAAGCCGGAGGACGCGCCGTCGACGTACGCCGCAGCCGGGCGCTACCTGCTCGACCGGGCGATCTTCGACGCGCTCAAGCGGATCGAGCCGGGCAGCGGCGGCGAGCTGCAGCTGACCGACGCGGTCGCGCTGCTGATCTCCGAGGGCCACCCGGTCCACGTCGTCGTGCACCGCGGCGGACGCCACGACCTGGGGAATCCGGGTGGTTTCCTGCGCGCCGCGGTCGATTTCGCGCTTGAAACGCCCGAGTACGGTCCATCTTTACGGGCGTGGCTGACGGAACGGATCGGGACAGATCGCCCATGACGGAATCCCTCGACGCGGCACGGCCCGAAGTGGCCGGGGACGAGGCCGAGCTGCGCTCGGTCGACGCGCAGATCTCGATGACCTTGGACGCCGCCGTCCGGCCCCAGCCGGTGCGCGTGGCGATCTCCGAGGCCCAGGGGCTGCTCTGCGCCGAGGAGGTGGTCGCCGAGCACGCGCTGCCCGGGTTCGACCAGGCCGCGATCGACGGGTACGCCGTGCGCAGCGTCGACGTGCGCACCGCCGGGCAGGAGCCGGTGCAGCTGCCGGTCGTCGGCGAGATCGCGGCGGGCTCGCGCCAGCCGCGGCGCCTGCAGCCCGGCCAGGCCGTGCGGGTCGACACCGGCGCGCCGCTGCCGACGCTGGCCGACGCGGTCGTGCCGCTCGCCTACACCGACGGGCACCAGGCCCGGGTCACCGTGCACCGGTCGGTGCCGTCGGCGGGGTACGTGCGCCGGACCGGCGAGGACGTCCAGATCGGCGACGTCGCGGTGCGCCGCGGTGACACGATCGGCTCGGCGCAGGTCGGCCTGCTGGCCGCGGTCGGCCGGGCCAAGGTCCTCGTCTACCCGCGGCCGCGGGTGTCGATCGTCTCGGTCGGCGACGAGCTGGTCGACATCGACCGGACGCCGTCGGTCGGGCAGGTCTACGACGTCAACTCGTACGCGCTCGCCGCGGCCGCCCGGGACGCGGGCGCCGAGGTCAGCCGGGTCGGCATCGTGCCGAGCGAGCCGAAGCGGCTGCGGGAGATCGTCGAGGGCCGGCTGCTGATGTCGGAGATCGTCGTGGTCGCGGGCGGCGCCGGGGGCGCCACCGGTGACGAGGTCCACGCGGCGCTCTCGGACCTGGGCCGGATCGACATGACGCGGGTCGCGATGCACCCGGGCTCGGTGCAGGGGTTCGGCAGGCTCGGCCCCGACTCGGTGCCGACGTTCCTCATCCCCGGCAACCCGATGAGCGCGCTGGTCGTGTTCGAGGTGCTGGTCAGGCCGCTGATCCGGGCGGCGCGCGGGACGCGCAACCCGCACCGGCGGATCGTCGGGGCGCGGCTGCTGTCGCCGATCACGTCGACCGAGGGCCGCCGCGGGTTCCTCCGCGGCCAGCTCCTGCGTGACGAGGCCAACGGCGAGTACCTGGTCCAGCCGCTCGGCCAGTCGGGGGCGCACCTGCTCGCGTCGCTGGCCGAGGCGAACTGCCTGATCAACGTGCCGGAGGAGCTGACCGACGTCCCCGCGGGCGAGCAGGTCCAGGTCACCTTCCTGGCGCAACGGGCCTGATGAACTCCGTGTCGGGGGTGTCCTACCCGGTCGAAAGCCGGCACCCGGGCTGGCCGGCCCGGCTCGGCCCGCTGCGGGTCCCCGCCGGGGAGGTCGCGATCCGGCCGGTGCGGCTGCGCGACGCCGGCGAGTGGAGCCGGATCCGGCTCCGGGACCGGGCGCACCTCGAGATGTGGGAGCCGACCGGCGTCGGGCCGTGGCCCGAACGCAACGCTTTCTGGTCGTGGCCGTCGCAGTGGGCGGCGTTGCGCTCGCTCGCGCGGCGTGGCCAGTGCCTGCCGTTCACGATCACCCTGGACGGCCGTCTGGCGGGGCAGATCACCGTCGGTAACGTCATCCGGGCCTCGCTGCGGTCCGCCTGGATCGGCTACTGGGTGTCGTCCGACGTGGTCCGCGGCGGGGTCGCGACGGCCGCCGTCGCCCTGGTCACCGACCACGCCTTCGGCCCGGCCGGGCTGCACCGGCTGGAGGCCACCGTGCGCCCGGAAAACGGCGCCAGCCTGCGGGTTCTCACCAAGGCCGGCTACCGGCAGGAAGGCCTGTTCGAGCGCTACCTCGACGTCGCGGGCGCCTGGCGGGACCACTACTGCTTCGCCGTCACGCGCGAGGAGACCGGGGCCGGGCTGGTATCGCGGCTGGTCGCGGCGGGCCGCGCCGACTACGCCTGAGGGTCATTACCCACCTGGGTCCGTGAGCGCGTTACCACATGCTGTGAGATTCACCTAATCCGGTGAGGCATTTTCGTGATCCAATCCGGCGAGCCTCCGTCCGATCTGTTACTCCTGTGACTAGCGTGATTTCAGGTGGAAGGATCGGGGGAGGTGACGGGAGATGCCCAGCTCCGTGATCATCGTCGCGCTCGCCGCGGCATGGCTCGTCGTTCTCGTGCCCATGGTCGCGCGTCGGCGGCAGCAAGTGGCCCATACGGCCGACTCCGCGCTGGCGGCCAGGGTCGTACGCAGTGGACGCAACGAAGACCGGGAGGAATTCGCCATGTCCGAGGAGACCGTCAAGTCCCGGCCGTCGGTCGAGGACGACCTCGCGGAGCTGGAGGCCGACCTCGAACTCGAGGACGACTACGAGGAGCCGGAGCCCGAGCCGCTCCCGCAGCCGACCCGCGCCGAGCGGGCCGAACGAGCCGAGCGCGCGGCTTACCGCCCTGGCCGGGGCGGCTTCGACCCGGAAGCGGCGGAGCTGGCGGCGCGCGCGAAGTACAGCTTCCGGCAGCGCATCGTCGTCATCCTGCTCGCGGCGGCGATCATCACGGGCGCGGTCGCCGGGTTCGTCATGCCCCTGGTCTGGTGGGGCCACGCGCTGGCCGACGTCGTGCTGGTCGGGTACCTCGTCTACCTGCGCCGCCAGGTGCGGATCGAGGAGGAGATCCGGCAGCGCCGGCTCGCGCGGTTCAACAGCACCCGCGCGCCTCGGCGGTCGGTCCCGCGTCCCGCGGCTTCGTCGCCTTCCGCGGACGACGACGAGCCGGTCGAGGACACCGAGGACGTGGACGTCGTCGAGCCGGTCCGCCGCGAAGTGGTCGAGCGCCGTCCGTCGCCGACTTCGCGGGTCCGACGCAGCGCGGTGGTCGTCGACCTGGACGACGAGGACCCGGCGTTCGAGGAGCTCGACGAGCCGGGGACCGGGCCTTATCGGCGGGCTGTCGGAGAGTGACCCCCTCGGAGAGGTGCTCGTAGGGCACTGCTACGCTCTACGAGCACAACCAAGGGGCTGTAGCGCAGTTGGTAGCGCGTCTCGTTCGCATCGAGAAGGTCAGGGGTTCGATTCCCCTCAGCTCCACCCTAGGGGTCTTACTAGAACACGGGGCCGAAACAACGCCACGTAGTAGGACCTGAAGACCGTTGGTAGCCACGGGGCCGCCTCCCTTTTGGGAGGCGGCCCTTTTGGCATTTCGGGGTCGGGTGTCGGTTCGTGGCTCCGGCACGGTCACGTCGGTGGTCTGCCAGTCGCTCTGGACGGCGTGGAGTTGTGCGAAGGGCTCCCGGAGGCTGTGGTCGGCGATCTGGTCGTCATCGACGTAGATGCTGTGGAAGATCGCCTGGTTGAGCATGCGGCGTTGCTGTTCGTCGCAGCGGCGGTAGAGTTCTTGAGGGTTCTCCAGCAAGGTGAGCGCGGCTTCGATGAGCCGGGCGCTGTCGGAGAGGTTCTCGGTCGTGGTTGTGAGGCGCTCATCGAGGCGTCGTCGTTGTCGGGCGATCTCGCGGAGCTTGGTCTTGATCTTGTCCTGCCCGATGGTGGAGTCGGCCGCCAGTTCGATGAGGTTCTCTTCGCGGGTGTCCAGCGCCTTCATCTCCGTGGTGAGTTGCTTGTGGAGCAGTCGCTCGGAGGCTTCTTGCTCGTCGATGGCGCGGGCGACCTCGGCGCGGACGGTGGCGACGAACTGGGGGCTGAAGCGGATCGTGGCGTAGTGGTTTTCCACGGCGTCTTCGATGAGGGCGACGTTGATGTGCGGGGCTTCGCAGCTGCCGTTCTGCTTGTTGCGGCAGAAGAAGTAGGTGTATTCGCTGCCTCGGGAGTTGACGGTGTGCTGGACGATCAGCCGCTGGGTGATGCCCGCTCGCTTGCAGCGTCCGCAGAACAACGAGCCCTTGAGGTAGTGGGGGTGCTCGCGGCGGCGTTCGCCTGCTGTGGAGCGGGATTCGAGGAGATCCTGGACGCGGTCGAAAAGATCGTCGTCGATGAGCGGCTCATGCCGGCCTTGGACCTCCTCGCCGTCGACCTCTACGTACCCGAGGTAGTAGCGGTCCCGCAGCATCATCGAGAGCTTGTTGATCGACACCTGCTTGGCGGGATGACGGCCAGTGGGCCGAGTACGCAGTCCGCGATCGTAAAGCTCATCGGACAGGTCTTCCAACGAGTAGTCGCCGGTGACATAGAGCTCGAAAGCAAGCTGGACAAAGGGTGCACGTTCGGGGTCGACGGCGATGGTGCGGATCTCGCGGCCGTCGAACCGGTCGCGGACGTTGAGGTAGCCCAGTCGGGCGCGGCCGATCGTGCCGCCATTCTTGGCTTTCTGCTTCATCTTGTACGCGATGTCGGCACCGGACTCTCGCGACTGGTACTCGTTGAAGGTGGCCAGGATGCCGTGCATGAGCTGACCTACGGGCGAGTCGTCGATCGACTCGGTGGCCGATACGTGCGGGGTTCCAGAAGTCGGTTCACGGATCCGACCTGCGGCGATGGGCGCGTTCGGTGGATGGGGCATGATCGCCAGCCATGGCGTTGCGTCTGCTCTATCTGATCTTCCTCCGGCTTATGGGCCTGCTGGTGTTGCTTGGGCGCTCGGCGGCGTCCAAGGAGGTCGAGTTGCTGGTGCTGCGCCACGAGGTCGCCGTGTTGCGCAGAGGCAACCCGAAACCTCGTCTGGACTGGGCTGACCAGGCTGTTTTCGCGGCGTTGGTCCGGCTGTTACCCAAGGCGCTGCGGATACACCGGCTGGTTACCCCGGGCACGATCCTGCGCTGGCACCGGCGCCTGGTAGCCGCGAAGTGGACCTATCCGCACCGGCACGGGCGTCCACCCGTCGACGACGCGATCGCCGGGCTGATCGAACAGATGGCCAGGGAGAACCACGGCTGGGGCTACAAGAGAATTCAGCGTGAGCTGCTCAAGCTCGGACATTGGGTCGGTGCTTCGACGATTCGGCGGATCTTGAAGCGGGCGTGTATACCTCCGGCGCCGGTCCGGCACTCCGACACGACGTGGCGGCAGTTTCTGCGTACGCAGGCCTCGACGATGCTGGCGTGTGACTTCTTCCACGTCGACTGTGCGGTCATCCTCAAGCGGATCTACGTGTTCTTCGTGCTGGAGGTCGGCAGCCGCTACGTCGACGTCCTCGGCACGACCACCCACCCGGACGGTAGGTGGACCACCCAGCAGGTCCGCAACCTGGTGATGGATCTCGGTGATCGAGTCGACGAGTTCAGGTTTCTCGTCCGCGATCGGGCTGGCCAGTTCGCGGCCTCGTTCGATACCGTCCTGGCTGACGTCGGCATCGAGACGGTGAGGATTCCCGCGCGTTGCCCTCGGGCGAACTGCTACGCCGAGCGGTTCGTGCTTACAGCCAGAATCGAGCTCGCTGACCGCATGTTGATCCTCAACGAGCGGCATCTGCAGGCTGTGCTCGCCGAGTACGTCCGGCACTACAACGGTCGACGGCCGCACCGTTCCCACGAGCTTCGCCCACCCCGGCCGACCCACCCCGCAGCAGATCTCAGCTCTCAGAGGGTCAGGCGCCAGCGGCTTCTCGGAGGCCTGATCAACGAGTACGAACGCGCCGCGTAAATCCGCTGGTCAGCGCCGGGGAGCGACTTTTAGAACCCCGCAGGTGATGGACTTGGGGGAGCGGATCGCGTCGTTTCGGCTCCTCGTCCGCGACCGGGACGGACGCCTCGCGCGAACTGCTACGCGGAGCGATTCGTACGCAGCGTCCGCGCGGAGTGCACCGACCAGATGCTGATCTACAACGAACGGCATGCCACCGCCGTCCTCGGAGAGTACGCCCGGCATTTCAACGACCACCGGCCACGCCAAGGCCTCAATCAACAGCCACCAAACCACGATCCGGCCAGCGTCATCCCGCTGGACGCTCCAATCACACGCCGGAAGATCCTCGGCGGCGTGATCAACGAGTACCGGCGAGCCGCCTGAGCTGACCGGCAAAACACCTGGTCACCGCCTACGCTCCGACTTTTGGCACGGTACAAGCCGGAATTCCGGCGCCGGGTCCAAGCCGGTCGCGTTCGGCTGCGACCTCCGCCCATGCCGGAGAGCGAACATCGCCACGCTGACGACATCGCCGAAGTGGTCAAGGCGGTATCGGACCGCGTTCAGGCCGCTCAGGGTGGTCGGGAGACGTCACGCAAGCGGAAATGCCGTACGATTCGCAGCGGCTGAGCAATTGATCGACCGCTGAGGTCCTTCGCATTTTCCGAAGATGGGTGATCATTCCACGAAGCGCAGATTCCGCCCGGCTGGAGTACAGAAACTGGTACTCGTCGAGAAACCGGTTCCAGTAATAGTACGCGGATCTGTTTCGGCCGGCGGCCATTTGACACTCCCCCAGCACCGCTGCGGTGAGGATTCGCGCCCGGCGTTGCCCGGAAGGGAGATCGCGCAGGCAACGCAGCAATGATTCGCTTGCCAAGGGAAGGTCTTGTAACTTGACGTAGACTTGGGACATCCGAAAGGCGAGCACGGCCGCGCTGTAGGCGCACACCGGCTCGGAGCGCTCGCCGGTGCCGGATCGCCTAAGGAATATGATCTCATCGAGCAACCGAAGAGCTTTTTCAGCGTGGCCTAGTTCTGCATAGGCGACCGCTTCCTGAGCCCGCAGCAAGAGCTTCATCCCGAGCGGTTGGGTGATCGATTCACCCGCCAGCTTGTTTGCGGCCGCAACGATTTCCAGCGCATCTCGAGGACGGTCGAGCATCGTCGCCTGGTTGGCGAGATCACAGAGTATCTGGGCGGCGAGACCATGATCGCGCGCCGCAATGGAGACACGCAGCGCTGCGAGGTAGTAGCTTTGTCCGAGGCCGTGCCTGTGGCGGTCGACGTGCTTGATGCCAAGGCGTTGCGCCAACCGGACGGCACAGTGGACAAGACGCGACCTGTTGCCGCCCTGGCCGGTAGCCGAAAGCATTTCCAGGATATCGTCGCGTAAGTAGGCAGTGGTCGCCTCGCAAGCATGACCACCGCCGAAAAGATCGTCCAGATTACCCAGCACCGTAGTTGTTTCTTCGACTGCCTGGATCTGCGCCTTGGTGAAAATTCGCGGCAGTTTACCCGTGACCTGCGACACGAGCGGCACGTTGGCATCCTCGGCGAGACCGATCCAGGAGACATCCCCAGTTCGGTACGGAACCCGGTGCAGCTGAGCCCGGGACCGGTGGTCCAGGTCGGCTTCGGCCAGCCTTTCGAGCCCGGCAAGGGGATCTTCTCCACAGAGGGCATGAAGAACCAGCTGATCCGCCTCGTCAGGCCTCGCGAATCCGGCATCGACCAGAGTCAGGCTCTTGCCCAGTTCGGTGCTCAGTGCGTTCACGATCAGCGGAACGACCGAGGCGCGAGGCATCGAGCCGGCCAGCCAGTGAGACACCGCGGACCGGTCGTAACGCAACTCGATCCCCGCCCGAGACCCGAGGCGGTTGACCTCCGAAGCCAACGCCGAATTGCCCAGACTCGCTTGCTCCATCAACTTCCGAAGCAAATGATTCGGCGTTCTTTCCGACATCGCATCCTCGCCGTTATCCGCTCTACGAAAGAGCACCAGTGGAAGTCTGGGGCACGACACGGAATGTCGCTAGCCAGCGTTTGAGTGACAACGAAGTCCTCCGGAGTGACGGCTCGTTGCCTTACTGCGACTGGACGGCGGAGATCACCTACCACTATCGGCGTAAAGGTATGCCCGATCGGGCTTCGCCGCAGTTCGCGGTCCGAAAATCGGTACCCGAGTGTCACTGCGCACCCACCGCGGATTCAACCTGTTCAACACGGCCGAGTCGTCCGCCGCGGACCGGGTAACAAACCGGCAACCGTTGTTGCACGTCGAGAGAGGTTCTTGTCCATGACTGTCGAAGGAGCGGAAACGCCGGCGGACCCGGAACCCGTCGCACCCGGAAAACCGACGCACCGGGCCGAGCCGACCAGGTCCCGGGCTCACGGAGACGGGTTGAGCGGCCAGGTGGTAGTGGTGACCGGCGGGGCCCACGGGTTCGGACAGCACGTGGTAGCGGCGTTGGCTGAGGCCGGAGCCCGGCTGGTCGTCACCGGCCGGGACGATGCAGCACTGGCTGCTCTTTCCCGGGCTGCGCACTCCGCCGGTTGGGCGCTGGTCACGCAGGCCGGTGACGTCCAGGACCAAGCCACGGCGACCGCGGTGGTCGACCGTGCGGTCGAAACATTCGGCCGGGTAGACGTGCTGGTCAACAACGCCGGAATCACCGGGCCGATCGGACCGACCTGGGAGGTGGACTCCGACGACTGGTGGCAGGCGATGGAGGTGAACGCGCACGGAAGTCTGCTGTTCATCCGGGCCGCGCTGCCGGTGATGGCTGACCAGGGTGCCGGCACGATCGTCAACATCGTCTCCAGTGCCGGCCTGCGGCGCTTCCCGCATCTTTCGGCCTATTCGGTTTCCAAGGCGGCCGTGATCAAGCTGGGGGAAAACCTCGGCCGCGAACTGGCGACCGCCGACACCGGCGTATCGGTCTTCAGCCTGCATCCGGGCGTTCTCCGCGACAGCGGCATCGCCCGCAACCTTCTCCGGGGCGATCACACGGGCCGATGGCTGGTCAAAACCGCCGGCTGGGTCCGGGAACAGATCAGGACCGGGCGGTCCGTGGAGGCCGCGGTCGCCGCACAAGCGGTCGTCGCGTTGTGCTCCGGCAAATTCGAAGCTTCGAGCGGTAGCTATCTGGAGGTCGATGATGTCCTTGCGCGACTCACTCCTGAAACAGCCCAGGTTCCCGACCAAGCCAGTACCGGCGCGCGAGGCACTCGGCATTATCACGAAACGGAGCTACGCTTCTCGGATCTCGACTGGCAAGGTCACATCAACAACGTCTCGATGGTTGGATACCTTCAAGAAGCACAGATCCGGCTACTTGACCCGGATCGCCGAAAAATCTTCCAGGAAGCCGACGAGTCATTCGTGGTCGCCGCGCATAATGTCGACTACCTCCAACCTCTTCAGTTCCGAGAGGAGCCGGTCGTCGTCGAGACCAGGATCGTCGATATGGGTCGTTCGAAGATCGTACTGAACAGCGAGGTTCGCGACGACCAGAATATCTATGCCCGGTCGAGCAGCACGTATGTGGCATACGACACGGTGGCTCGCACCGTGCGACCGTTGACAGCTCACGAACGTCGCGAATTCGCCCGTTACACGGCGAAACATTCCAGGAATTTCCTCAAAAAGCGTTATCCTGACCTCTATCGAAAGCGGGTGAAGGCATGATATCGGCCGACAAGACGCGCGAGATTTTGCGAGAGATGCTCGCGGTGCAGGGCAAGGAACTACCGGACGACGGGACGAATCTGGCGGACTTCGGGTTCCGCTCATTGGACTTCTCGGAGCTGGCGATGCGCGTGGAGGACGAGGTTGGCGGCGAGTTGAACTTCGACGCCGCCGGCCTGCGTGACATGACCACGGTCGGCGATATGTATCGTTTTCTGTCCCGGCGTTCGCCGGTCCGCTCGCGGGTGCGCTGGCCTGGCTCGCCGGGGTGCTGGTCGTATTCTTCCCGTTGGCGCTGCGGGCTTATCACCGCCGCGTCGCCTGAAACTGCTGAGAGGTGAACGAGGGCCATGGACGTCAAAGTCACCTTGCGGGGCGGGCCCGAGGGACTGCCCGAAACCGTGCTCGTCCACGCGGGGCAGCAGCGGCTGAAGATCCCGTTCCGCGCGGGATACGAGCACTTCGAACCCGTCGACGGACGGGACACCGGGGACAACGCCGTCTTCGTCTGGTGCGACCGGACCAAACTCGCCGAATGAGAGAGGAAGGCGTGGCATGAACACCGCGATTCTCGGTACCGGCTCCTACCTGCCGGACGAGATCCTCACCAGCGCCGAACTGGGCAGCAGACTCGGGCTCGGGCAGCAGTGGATCTTCGACAAGACCCGCATCGCCGAACGCCGCGTCGCCGCGCCCGACCAGGCGACGTCCGATCTGGCCACCCTGGCCGCCGAACGCGCGCTCGCCGCGGCGGGGCTGACCGCCAACGACCTCGACCTGATCATCGTCGCGACGTCGACCCCGGACCAGCCGATCCCGGCCACCGCGGTCGCGGTGCAGGCCAACCTCGGCGCCGTACGCGCGGCCGCGTTCGACATCGACTCCGTGTGCAGCGGGTTCGTCTACGCGCTGGTCACCGCGCACGCGCTGCTGGATCTGGATCCCTCGCCCGGCACCGCGCTCGTCATCGGCGCGGACACCTACTCGCGCGTGCTCGACTACACCGACCGCCGCACGTGCGTGCTCTTCGGCGACGGCGCTGGAGCGGTGGTGCTCGGCAAGCGGGCCAACGGCCGTGGCCTGCTGTCGAGCACCCTCGGCTCCGACGGCACGACCGCCGACTACGTCACCATTCCCGGCGGCGGCAGCCGCCGCCCGGTCAGCAAGGAGACCCTCACCGCGGGCGAGCACTTCTTCGCCATGCGCGGCAGGCAAGTCCGCGACCTCGCCGCCCGCGTGCTGCCCGACCTCGTCGTGGACGTCGCGAAAGCCGCTGAGCTCGAGGTCTCCGAGATCGACCTCATCGTGCCGCACCAGGCCAACGGCGTGATGCTCGAAGACCTCGCCGACACCCTGGACCTGCGGCCGGACCAGATGCACCTGACTGTCGGGCGTTACGGCAACACCGGTGCCGCGTCGGTGCCGATCACGCTGGACGACGCGGTGCGCGGCGGCCGGCTCTTCGACGACGACGTGCTGATGATGGTCGCCTTCGGCGGCGGGATGAGCTGGGGCGGCGCGGCCTGGCGCTGGACCCGCCCGCGGAAGCCGGGCGAGGCCTGGTGACCCGCCCGCCGTTGCGTGCGCCGGCCGGGCGTCCGCCGCGCTTCGACGTCGAGTTGGCGCCGAGGGTCAGACCCGTGACGCTGGACGGGTTCCGCGCCTCACCGCGGAGTCGAGCGCGACGCCGGGCCGGGCGGGCGCACCGGCCGCGTCGTGACCGGCGGCTACCTGTACCGTGCCATAACTCGGCCGTGGTTCGTTGACCTGCTGTTTTGGTCGCGTGGGGGTTGTGGGATGCTCTCCGGCTGTGCTGTTTCGGCTGACGTACTTGATCATGGTGAGGTTGTTCGGCTGGCTGGGTCTACTCGCTCGGTCCGCTGCCGCCAAGGACGTCGAGATCCTCGTGCTCCGGCAGGAGGTGGCGGTCCTGCGTCGCCAGGTTGGCCGGCCACGCCCTTCGTGGTCGGATCGTGCGGTCTTGTCCGCGTTGGCACGGAGGCTGCCCCGCGAGCTGCGGCGGCTTCGCATCGTCAGGCCGGGCACGCTGTTGACCTGGCATCGCCGGCTGGTTACCCGGAAATGGACCTACCCCCACCGGCCTGGACGACCGATGATCGATGATGAGCTGCGCGAGCTGGTCGTCCGACTTGCCCGGGAGAATCCGCGGTGGGGGCATCGCCGCGTCCAGGGAGAGCTCGTCCGGCTCGGGCACCGCATCGGTGCGGGCACGATCCGCCGTATCCTCGCCGCGGCCCGGATCGGTCCCGCGCCTGGACGCAGGGACACCGGTTGGCGCACTTTCTTGCGCGCGCAAGCGGCGGGCTTGCTGGCCACGGATTTCTTCCATCTGGACACCATCGGCCTGCGCCGGCTCTACGTCCTGTTCGTGATGGAGATCCACACCCGGCGGTTCACATCCTGGGCGTGACCGAGCATCCGACCGCTGCCTGGATGACGCAGGCCGCTCGCAACCTGCTGATGAACCTCGGCCAGGGCATCTCCCGATTCCGGTTCCTGATCCGCGACCGGGACACCAAGTTCGCCGCGTCGTTCGACGCGGTGTTCGCCTCCGAGGGCATCGAGGTGGTGAAGACCCCGCCGCGAACGCCCCGAGCGAACTGTTACGCGGAGCGGTTCGTGCGCAGTGTTCGGTCGGAGTGCACCGACCGGATGCTGATCTACGACGAACGCCACGCCCTGACCGTGCTTGATGAGTTCGCCCGGCACTTCAATGATCACCGGCCGCACCAGGGCCGTGAGCACCGCCCACCCAACCACGACCCCGCTGAAGGCATCCCGCTCGACGAACCGATCCGCCGACATCGAGTCCTGGGCGGCGTGATCAACGAATATCGACGAGCAGCCTGAACTGATCCCAAAACCGCAGCTCAAAAGACCGAGTCGCGAGTTTTGGCACGGTACAAGTGCAGAGCATGCTGCGGCACTCGTCGATCACGGTGACCATGGACACCTACACCACTGTGCTGCCCGAAGTCGCGCTCGCGGCGGCTGAGGCCACGGCCAAGATCATCCCGCGGTCGGCATCGCGACAGCTCGGGCACGTCTCGGGCTCGTCACCGGCCACAATGGACAGTCAGCAAGCGGAAGATCTGGTTCCGGATAACACAAAACCCCAGGTCACTGTTTTAGGTGACCCGGGGAGTGGGGGTGCGCCATCAGGGACTCGAACCCCGAACCCGCTGGTTAAGAGTCCGAACTTTGAGGTGTCGGATGGTGCCGAGTGATGCCGGACAAGACCTTTTCGTCTGCTCAGAGCGTTCTGTCGTCGACCGTGGATGTCGGGGAGTGTCGTCCAGTGTCGTCGTGTCGGGGACCTCTCGGGCTCGTCTCGGGCTCGCTGGTGCCGGATTCTGTCGCCGAGTTCGCCGCGGTCATGAGTGTCTTCGGAGGAGTGGGGAATGGCAGCTGCTCGGTACGCGTGCCCGGTTCTGAGGCTTGGCTGGGCCCTGCGTGTCAGGGTGAGTTGAGTCCACTGGTTCACAGCAACCCGGCCTGATGCAGGGCGAGATACGGATCGACTGACATGACCCGCAAGACCATGTCCCCGGTAGTTGAGGGCGACAATGAGCGGATGGATTCCCAGCACCCGCGCAGCGACGGGCCACGGCGGCGACGCACGTTCACCGCGTCCGAGAAACTCGCGCATCTGGACGCCTACGAGGCGGTGTGTGAGCAGGGCGACGGCGGCGGGTACCTGCGGCGGGAAGGCTTGTACTCGTCGTTGATCAGCGAGTGGCGCAAGCAGCGTGATGCCGGCGTGCTGGCGGGCAAAAAGCCCGGTGAGAAGGTCGGCAGGCCGTCCGCGGAGCAGGCTGAGATCGCGCGGCTCACGCGGGAGAACGCCCGTTTGAGCAAGCGGTTGAACACCACCGAGACGGCTCTGGACATCATGGGATAAAGCGCACGCTCTCTTGGAAGGTCTTTCCGAGAGGGCGGATTCCGACGAGAAGCGCAAGAAGCATTGACCCAGGCCTACGCGTCGATGACCGCCGATGGTGTGCCCACGAGGCAAGCCGCCTGGTTGACCGGGCTGGTGCGCTCGACGGCGATCCGTCACGGCAAGACTGCCGCCGCGCCCACGCCGGTGGTCGTGCCGCACCCGGCGCCGGCCCCAGTCAACAAGCTGACCGTTTCCGAACGCCTGCGGATACTCCAGGTGCTCACCAGCGAACGATTTGTGGACATGGCGCCGTTGCAGATCTATGCCCAGTTGCTCGACGAGGGCGTCTACGTGTGCTCGGTGTCCACGATGTATCGGGTGCTGGCGGAGAACAAGCAGGTCAAGGAACGCCGCCGGCTGGCGCGGCACCCAGCGAAGGCCTGTCCAGAACTGGTCGCGACCGCACCTCGTCAGGTGTATTCGTGGGACATCACCAAGCTGGCGGGCCCGGTGAAAGGCACCTACCTCGACGCGTACGTGATGATCGATATCTACTCCCGGTTCATCGTCGGAGTCCATGTCCACGCCCACGAATCCGGTGTCCTGGCGAAAGAACTGATGGAACAGATCTTCACGGTCCACGGCGTTCCGCAGGTCGTGCACGCTGATCGTGGTACGTCGATGACCAGCAAAACCGTCGCCGTCTTGCTCGCCGATCTCGAGGTCACCCGGTCGCACTCGCGGCCCCGCGTGTCGAATGACAACCCCTACTCGGAATCGCTGTTCAAGACCTTGAAATATGGTCCGGAATTCCCCGAACGCTTCGGGTCACTGTCGGAGGCAAGGAAATTCATGGACGAGTTCGCCCAGTGGTACAACCACGAACATCGACACACCGGTATCGGGCTGCACACGCCCGCCGATGTCCACTTCGGCCTGGCAGCCGCCAAAGCCGCCGATCGGCGCGCCGTGCTCGCCGAGGCCCGGGCCAGGCATCCGCATCGGTTCGGTGGCATCACCACGGCGCCGAAGGTGCTCGATCTCCCCGACACCGTCTGGATCAACCGACCAGCCGACGACACCAACCCGGAGACTGAAACCGAAGCCGCCTAACACCCACTGGTCTCACTCGCCTTGACAAATTCCGCCAGCCACGCTCGAGCACCTGCTCACCCTCGCAGCATTTAAGGATCGGGCGTACCGACCCCTGACACCGGCGGGCGGGTCAGGCGCCGCCCTTGGCGAGGTAGTCGGCGGGGTCGTACAGGATGCACAGTCGCTGAATCTTTCCCTCGGCGAAGGTGAAGAACTCGGTGAGCCGAGAGGTGCCTTTGGGCAGGTGGGCGTCGTAGCACACGGCGGCGCCGTCGGGGTCGTGGACCTCCTGGATCAGGTCGATCTTCTGGATGTTCGCGATGAACCCCCGCACTCCCTGCAGGAACGGAGCGGCCCCCGTCCTTTGCCCGGCGATCGGACCCTCGAAGTGGAGGTCCTCGGCGAGCAGTGGTGCCAGGTCCCGGCCGTCCCCGTAGCTCTCGATCCCGCCCGTGAGGATCCCGTAATACTCCCTGAGCACGACGGGTGCGCTGTCGCTGACCACAGTCATGGTGCTCTCCCTCGTCTCGAACGTGGTTGAAAAACTAAACTACTTGATAGAGATTGGCAACCATCCTGCTAGTCTGCCGACGTGCGTTCCTACAACCAGTACTGCTCGATGGCACGCGCCCTCGACCTGGTGGGTGACCGCTGGACCCTGCTGATCGTCCGTGAGCTGCTCACCCAGGGCCCTTGCCGCTTCTCCGATCTGCGCCGCGGGCTGCCCGGCATCGCCAGCAACCTGCTGGCCGACCGCCTCCGCGACCTGGAGAGCACCGGGCTGATCGCCCGCCACGACGAACTGCCGCCGGTCGCCGCCACGCTCATCACGCTCACCGACCGCGGCAGCGACCTCGGGGGCGTGGTCCGCGAGCTGACCCGCTGGGGCGCCCCGCTGATGGTCGCCCCGCCGGACGACGACGCGTTCCGGGTGCACTGGTTCTCGCTGCCGCTGCGCCACCTGTGCACGGACATCACACCCGACGAGCCAGCGAGCGTCGTGCGCCTCGGCGACCTGGGCGACGGCTGCGACATCATCGCCGACCGCGGCCGGATCGACGTACGCCCCTGCTCGACCGAACGCCGGCCCGACGCCAAGATCGCCGCGCCGCCGCACGTGTTCGTCGCGCTCTTCACCGGCGCGGTGACCCTGCGGACGGCGATGACCATGGGACTTGCCGTTGACGGCTCCGTCGCGGCCCTCGAACGCGTGCTACCCGGGAAGATCGATGGCTGACGTACCCAACAGCGACCTGCTCGATCGGATCGCTAAGGACTTCACGGACGATCGAGACGTCGCCATGGGGACGATGTTCCGCAGCCCGGGACTTCGCGTCGGCGGCAAGATCTTCGCCTTCCTCGGACACCGCGGTGAGCTCATCGTGAAGGTACCCAGCGATCGGGTCAGGGAGCTCATTGCCACCGGACAGGCCGAGCAGGTGGTCATGGGCAAACGGACAATGCGGGAGTGGATCGAGCTCCCCGCCCTGGGAGACCGCACGGCGACGCTCGCCCTCTGGCGAGACCTCGCACGCGAGGCGCACCAGCATGTCGACTCTCTGCGGCGACCGAGTTGATCAGCGGCGGGAACCGCCGGCCACCCAAGCGATCGTCGCCGCCAGTGGCGGTCAGGGCGTCGTGAGGGCGGAGAGTGTGTAGTGCACCGTGCTGTTGAGCTCGGCGGAGGGCGCACCAGCGCGGGATCGTAGGTTAACTCCGTAGGCCAGCAGCGCCAACTGGCCCGCGGTGTTCTCGATGTCCGCTCCGGAGCGGAGTTGGCCGAGCCGGTGGGCGGTGCCAAGCGCGTCGCGCATCGCGGCGCGAAGGTGTTCGTAGTGACGGTGGAGGCGGCGTTGCACGTCGGGGTCGGAGCTTTCCGCGCCGGTGTGCGCGTTGACCATCAGGCAGCCCCACCGGGCGCGCTCACCAGAGCACCGGGCACGGATGAGTTGTTCGAAGAACTGGGTGATCGCCGGTAGTCCGCGCGGGTCGTCGGCGAGGCGGGCGAAGCCAGGCAGTGCATTGTCGTCGAGGTAGCGGTCAAGCGCGGCCAGGTAGAGCTGGCGCTTGTCACCGAACGTGGAGTACAGACTGGACCGGTTGACCCCGGTCGCGGTCACCACGTCCCGGATGCCGGTGGTGGCCAGTCCCTGCCGCCAGAACAGCTGCACGACCACGCCCAGCACGGCGGCTTCGTCGAAGTGCTTGACGTCGGCCACAAACTTCACTCCCCGCAAACCTGGAACAGATGGTCCAAGATAATATACCCTCTATCTTGGAACGACCGATCCAAGATAGTTGTTGGAAGGGAGCCGATCGCGAAATGGCTGAATTCACCGTCTACGACGAGAAGACCGCGCCCGAACAGGCGCGTCCAATGCTGGCCGGCGCCAAACGTCGACTCGGGTTCATCAGCACGTTGGCCGGGGTGATGGCCGAGTCGCCTGAGCTGCTGGCCGGGTACAACGCGTTGTTCGAGAAGTTCCAGGCATCTTCGCTGCCCGGTCCGGCCAAGCACGTCGTGATGATCACCGCCAGCGTGGCCAATGAGTGCGCCTACTGTGTGGCCGCGCACTCCACCATGGCGCTGCGCGCGGACCTCGATCAGGACACGGTTGGGGCGCTGCGCGACAGCAAGCCGCTCGACGACCCCGCCCTGGAAGTGGTGCGTGCGTTCACCCGCGCTGTGGTGGATGGCCGTGGCTGGGTGGACGACGAGCGAGTGGACGCGTTCCTTGCCGCCGGATTCACCCGCCGCCACCTGCTGGACGTCGTCCTCGGCGTGGGGGTGAAGACCTTGTCCAACTACACCAACCACATCGCGCACACCCCCCTCGATCCTGCCTGGGCAGCGCAGGAGTGGACACCTCCGGGTGCGTAGCTGACCAGAGCTGCGCCGATCCGCGCGGACGCCTGCATCCACTCACCGCATCGCTCGCATCATGTCCGGCGCGGAGGTGAACCTGCTCGCCCCTGCGCGACATACGAGAAACGTTCATCCAGGAATGATCGGCATGAACCGTGCCGACGACCGCACCGTTCATGATCGTGGTCGTCCGTGGGTGTCTCGGGTGGGGATGCCGCGTTCCCTCAGTTTGGTCAGCACTGTGGTGTGATCGACGCCCAGGTGTGCGCCGACTCGCGCGAGGGACCAGCCGAGGTTGTACAGGTGGATGGCGTCGTCGACCTGTTCGGGCGACAGCCCGCGCCGCCGCATCGGCACACCGTGCCGGTGGAGGATGTTGCTGACCGTCCGCCGTTCGATGCCGAACCGGTCGCCCAGTTCGTACACCGTCGCCCCGGCTTGGTAACCGGCGATGAGCTCCTGGACCCGGTCGGCGTCGAGTTGACGGGCCCGCCCCGGCTTCGGTCGGTCGACGGGCGGTA
Organism: Amycolatopsis sp. NBC_01488; assembly: GCF_036227105.1. NCBI lineage: Bacteria > Bacillati > Actinomycetota > Actinomycetes > Pseudonocardiales > Pseudonocardiaceae > Amycolatopsis > Amycolatopsis sp. NBC_01488. The sequence continues at coordinate 3,472,644 of NZ_CP109434.1, forward strand.
GAGCCGGTGTCGTAGGGCAGGACAGCTTCCGGAGCAGGGTTTCCAGCGCTTCTACCTGGGATTTGTGTTGTAGTAAGTTCCCCCAAGGTCCACAGATGGCAGGCTCGTGCTCGCGGAGAGCGCGGGCCTTTCTGTTCCGCGTGTCCTGTGGGGGTGCAACCCCCACACCCCGCTCGGGGGCACGCCCCCGAACCCCCAGCCGTGGTTGCGTTGGGTAGATCGGGTTCGAGTAAGCATCCCTGAGGTCCACTCAATTCATGAGAGTGCCGTGTGGGGGCCGAGCCCCCGCCGCCATCTGTGGTTCCGTCACGTAGAGCCCGTGTCAGTTCGGGGTCAGGTTCGTGTCAGGGCTCGGCGGCACAGTCCTTTCCATGACCACCTCAGCGATCACCGCTACCGGCCTCCGGAAGGCCTACCAAGACAAAGTCGTGCTCGATGGCATCGATCTGGATGTTGCCGCCGGGTCCGTTTTCTCGCTGCTCGGTCCCAACGGGGCCGGGAAGACCACCACCGTCAACATCCTCACCACCCTTGCGCAGGCCGATGGGGGCAGCGTGCGCGTTGCCGGGCATGATGTCGGCTCGGATGCCAAGGCCGTTCGGAAGGTCATCGGGGTCACCGGGCAGTTCGCCGCCGTTGACGAGTTGCTCACCGGGCAGGAAAACCTGCAGCTCATGGTGGACCTCAGCTCCGTCAAGAACGGCAAGCGGGTTGTCGCGGACCTGCTCGAGCGCTTCGAACTCACGGAGTCCGCGCAGAAGCCCACCTCGACCTACTCCGGGGGCATGCGCCGGAAGCTCGACCTCGCCATGACCCTCGTCGGGGACCCGCGGATCATCTTCCTCGACGAACCCACCACCGGCCTGGACCCGCGCAGCCGGCGGACCATGTGGTCCATTGTCAAGGACCTCGTCGCCGACGGCGTCACCATCTTCCTCACCACCCAGTACCTCGACGAGGCCGACCAGCTCGCCGACCGGATCGCCGTGCTCGACCACGGGCGCCTCGTCGCCCAGGGCACGCCCGATGAGCTCAAGCGGCAGATCCCCGGGACGCACGTCCGGCTGCGGTTCACGAACGTCGCCGAGCTCGACGCGGCCGCGCGGGTCATCGCCGGGTCCACCCGGGACGACGAGTCGCTCACCCTGCGGGTTCCCGGCGACGGCGGCACGAAGTCGCTGCGCACCCTGCTCGACCGGCTCGACGAGTACGCCATCAGCGCCGAAGAGTTTTCCGTCCACACCCCTGATCTCGACGACGTTTTCCTCGCCCTGACGGGCCACACCACGGAGGTCGCAGCGAAATGAGCACCCACTCGACGGTCATGTTGCGCCGCAACTTCAAGCACATCGCCCGGAACCCGACCTCGGTGTTCAACGCGGTCCTGATGCCGATCGTGATCATGCTGATGTTCGTCTACATGCTGGGCGACGCGTTCGACGTCGGCGTGAACTACGTCGACTACGCGACACCCGGCCTGATGCTGCTCGCCGTCTGCTACGGCCTCGGCGCCACCGCGACGTCGGTGAACTCCGACATGACCAAGGGCATCATCAACCGGTTCAAGGTCATGGACGTCTCGCGCGGCGCGGTGCTGACCGGGCACGTCGTCGCCAGCGTCCTGACGAACGTCGTCGCCATCGCGGCTCTCGTCGGCGTGGCGTTCGCGCTGGGGTTCCGTCCGAACGCGAGCTTCCTCGACTGGCTCGGTGTCGTCGGCATGGTCCTGCTGCTCGCCTTCGCGGCCGGCTGGCTGACTGTCGCGTTGGGACTGTTCGCCAAGTCGCCGGAGACGGCGGGCCTGGCGTCCGTGCCGCTGGTCATGCTGCCGTTCTTCAGCAGCGCGATCGCGCCGGCGGACAAGATGGGGCCGGGACTGCGGCAGTTCGCGGAGTACCAGCCCTTCACGCCGATCATCGAAACCGTGCGCGGGCTGCTCAACGGCACGCCGTCGACCGGCTACGCGCTCGCCGCGGTCGCCTGGTGCCTCGGGATCGCGCTCGCCGGGTACTTCTGGGCGCGGTCCACGTTCAAGAAGCGAGCGTGACTTCGGCCAGCTCGCGCCAGCTCGCCCGTTTCCCCTCCTGAGTCGCCTCGGTGAACCTCGTGTCACCGAGGCGATTCCGCGTGGCCTGCTCGATCCGCGCGATGTCCGGCTGCGAGCGGTCCACCACACCGCGCACGGCGGCGCTCGCCGCGAGCAGCCGCGCCGCCTGTTCGTACTCTTCCTTGCGCAGAGCCAAGTCCGCGATGCCGACGAGCACCTGCGCGATCATGGGCGCGGCCCCCGTCTCGGACGCCGCCCGGAAGGCCGCGACGCGGTGGTCGCGGGCCTCACCGAGGTCTTCGGCGAGGTAGCCGAGCAGATCGTGGGTCGTCACCTGGATGTTCGCCCGTTCGGCGGCCGAGCCCAGCGTCGCCGTCGTGACGTCGAGCTGCCGGCGTGCTTGGACGGCGTCGCCGCTCCAGCGGGCGATGTCCGCTTTCGCCAGGGCCAGCTCGGTCAGCGCCTCCGGCCAGGCGACCCGTTCCGCGAGCCGCTGCGCCTCGGCCATCGCCGACGCGCTCGCTTCCTCGTCCCCTGACAGCCAGTACAGCTGGGCCTGCCGCGACCGCATCCGCAGGACGTCCTCGATGGCGCCGACCTCGGTGACGACGACGATGGCCTGTTCGTAGTACTCGCACGCGCCGGCGAACTCGCCGCGCATGGCGATCCGGTCGGCCAGCTCGGTCAGGGCGAACGACGTCCCCCACCGTTCGCCGAGCGCGCGGAACTCGGTCAGCGCCGTCTCGAGGAAAGCGTCGGCCTCCTGCTCGTCCTCGCCGAACTGGATCCGCATCTTGCCGAGCTGCAGCCGGGCGAGGCCGCGGACCCACGGGTCTTCGTCGGCGAGCAGCGGTTCCCACGCGGGCAAGAACTCTTCCGGCGTCCGCAGCATGCGTTCCAGCGCGGCGACCAGCGACACCGCCGGGTGCGGGTGCCGAACGCGGCCGCTGAGCTCGTGGACCTGGTGGATCCAGTCCGCCGCCTCGAACTGGTCGCTTTCCCGGCCGGACGTCAGGAAGCCCGTGACGAACGCGTACACCGTGGCGCGGATTTCGTCGGGCACCTCGCCGGGCAGGGCGGTGGCCGCCATGAGCAGCTCGTTGCCTTCGGTCTTGTGCCCGGCGAGCCACCAGTACCAGCCGGCGGCCGCCGCCAGCCGCATCGCCTCGGGCGTCTCGCCGGTCGCGAGGGCTCCACGCATCGCGGCGACGATGTTGTCGTGTTCGGCGTCGAGGGTGGCGAGCCAGGTGAGCTGGTCGGCCCGGCGGAGGTGCGGCTCCGCGGTTTCGGCGAGTTCGGTGAAGTACGCGAGGTGCGCCCGGCGCGCCGAGTCCGTGTCCCCGGCCTCGGCGAGCCGCTGCTCGGCGTACTCCTTGATCGTGCCGAGCATCCGGTACCGCGGCGCCCGGTCGCCCGCGCTGACCACCAGCGACTTCTCGGCCAGCGCGGTCAGCAGCTCCTCGGCCGCGTCGGTCCCGCAGACCCGCTCGGCCGCCTCCAGGCTCGCGCCACCGGAAAACACCGAAAGCCGGCAAAGGACGGCGCGTTCGTCGTCGGACAGCAGCTCCCAGCTCCAGTCGATCACCGCGCGCAGCGTCCGGTGCCGCGGCAGCGCGGTGCGGCTGCCGCCGGTCAGCAGGCGGAACCGGTCGTCGAGGCGGTTGGCGAGCTGGTCGAGCGACATCGTGCGCAGCCTGGCCGCGGCGAGCTCGATCGCCAGGGGCATCCCGTCCAACGCGCGGCAGACGCGGGCGAGCGTCGGGGCGTCGGCCACGAAGTCCTTGCGCACCGCGCCGGCCCGGTCTCGCAGCAGCCGGACCGCCGGGGCTTCCTCGATCTTCGCGGGGTCGGCGCCCTCGGCAGGCAGGACGAGCGGGGCCACCGGCCACAGCGCCTCACCGGTGATGCCGAGGGGTTCGCGGCTCGTCGCGAGGATGCGCAGCCGGCGGCACTCGCCGAGCACCCGGTGGGCGAAGGCCGCCGCGGACTCGATGACGTGCTCGCAGTTGTCCAGGACCAGCACCAGGTCGCGGTCCCGCAGCGCGGCGATGACCCGGTCGGTGGGTTCGGCCTCCGGCGCGTCGCCGAGCAGGGCGTCGCGCAGCTTGAGCGCGGCGAGCGTCGCTTGGGCCACGTCGCCCTCGGTCGGCGCGAGCTCCACCAGCCAGGCGCCGTCCGGAACGTCACCGAGCAGCGTGCGCGCCGTCTCGGTGGCCAGCCGGGTCTTGCCCGAGCCGCCCGGTCCGACCAGCGTGGTGAGCCGGTGTTCGGCGACGAGCTCGCGGACGGCGGCGATGTCGTCGTCCTCGCCGACGTAACTGGTCAGCTCGGCGCGCAGGTTCGTCTTGCGTGGCTCTTCGCGTCGGGTCAGCTCGCCGCGCAGCAGCGCGACGTGCAGTGCGGCCAGCTCCGGTGACGGGTCGACGCCCAGTTCGTCGGCCAGCGTCTCGCGCGTGCGCTCGTAGAGTCGCAGGGCCTCGGTGTCCCGGCCGGTCGCGACCAGGCCGCGCATCAACGCTCCGACGAGCCGCTCCCGGGCCGGGTGCGCGGCCACCAGGTCGGTGAGCTCGGTGACGACGCCCTGGCCGAAGTCGGTCTCCGCGTCGAAGCGGTCCTCGAGGGCGGCCAGCCGGAGTCCTTCGAGCCGCGTGACCGCGGCGTCGAACGCGGCGCTCTCGGTGAGGCCGACGTCCTGCATGGCCGCGCCCCGCCACAACGCCAGCGCCGCACGCAGCTGCCGGACGTCGTCACCGGCCTGGGCGACGAGGCGTTCGAACCGCACGGCGTCGACGGCGTCGGGGTCGACGGTCAGCCGGTAGCCGGCGGGCCGGCCTTCGACGGCGCCGTCCGGAAGGACCTTCCGCAGCCGGGAAACCAAGCGCTGCAACGCGTTCGCCGCGTCGGCGGGCGGGTTCTCGCCCCAGATCCAGTCGACGAGCGTCGCCTTCGGGACCACGTGACCCGGGTCGAGCGCGAGCGCGATCAGCAGTCCGCGCAGCCGGGCGCCCGGCACGTCGGCCACGACGCCGTCGTCCGAGCGAACTTCGAATGACCCCAGTATCCCGATCTGCACCAGGCCGATCATGCCACGGGCGCCCGGGTGTCCGGGCCGTGTCAGCGCCGTGTCAGGCCGGGCGGCGATCGTGGTCGGCACACCCACCAAGAAAGGACCTCCGATGAGCGACATCCCGCAGGGACTTCCGATGGAGCGCGACGCGGGGCCCTTCGACCCGCCCCGCGAGGTCACCCTGCTGCGCGACACCCGCCCGGTCAGCCCGATGGTGTTCCCCGACGGGCACGAGGGCTGGCTCGTCACCGGCTACGAAGCGGTGCGGGAGATGATGGCCGACACGCGGTTCAGCTCGCGGCTGGACCTCGACGTCGTCCACGTGCCGTACGAGACGCCCGGCATGCCCGTCGCGACCGAGCCGTCCCCGCAGCTGCCGGGCATGTTCATCGCGATGGACCCGCCGGACCACGGCCGGCTGCGCAAGCGGCTCACCGGCGCCTTCACCGTGAAGCGGATGAAGCAGCTCGAGGAGCACATCGCCGAGATCGTCGAGCAGCAGCTCGACCACGTGGCGCGCCTGGCGCCGCCGATCGACCTGGTGAAGGAGTTCGCGCTGCCGGTGCCGTCGCTGGTGATCTGCGAGCTGCTCGGCGTTGCCTACGAAGACCGCGAAAGCTTCCAGGCCAACTCGGCGCAGTTCATGGTCCGGGACCAGACGCTCGAAGAGAAGATGGGCGCGTACATCGCGCTGAACACGTACCTGTCCGAACTGGTCACCCACAAGCGCTCTTCGCCGGGCGAGGACATCCTCTCCGACCTGGCGCGCCACGAGGACCTCACGATCGAGGAGCTGACCGGTGCCGCGTTCCTGTTGCTGATCGCGGGGCACGAGACGACCGCGAACATGCTGTCGCTGGGCACTTTCGCGCTGCTGGAGCACCCTGCGGAGCTGGCTTCGCTGAGCGCCGACCCTTCGTTGATGCCGGGGGCGGTGGAGGAGCTGCTGCGGTACCTGTCCGTCGCCGACATCTTCTTCCGGTACGCGACGGAGGACCTTTCGCTGGGAGGCGAAACGATCCTCAAGGGGTCGACGGTGGTCGTGTCGCTGCTGGCGGCCAACCGCGACCCGCAGCGTTTCGAGAACCCGGACGTCTTGGACATCCGCCGCAACGCGCGGGGACTGTTGTCGTTCGGCCACGGCGTGCACCAGTGCCTGGGGCAGCAGCTGGCGCGCATCGAGATGCGCGCCGGGTTCGAGGGTCTGCTGCGCCGCTTTCCGTCTCTCCGGCTCGCCATCCCCGCCGATGAGGTGAAGCTGCGGACCGACATGAACATCTACGGTGTTCACGAGCTGCCGGTCACCTGGTGAGCGTTGGTCGTGACACGCGGGATCGGCCGCGTGTCACGGTCCCTCCCGGGCCCGCATCCACAGGACGACGTCCAGGCAGCGCAGCAGGCTGATGTCGTCGATGCCGCCCGCTTCCTCACGCAGCTTCGCCACCGCCGAGGCGCGGGTCAGGTCGGTGTGGAACCAGTTCCACAGGCAGTTCCACGGGCTCGCGGGCGCCTTGAGGATCGCTCTGACCTGGCTGTCGTACACCGGGGTCAGGCGGGGACGCTTGCGGGCCAGCAACTTGGACGCCGTCACCGGGCGGTGGTTGCCGCCGCACTGGCGGAACAGCTCCCACAGCCGGTGGGCCGGCGCGCCCGGTTCGTAGAACGACCACGGGGCCGAGTGCATGGGGATGTCCGCCGGGATCTGCTCCAGCAGCTCCCGGATCTGGAGCGCGTACGTGATCGTCGTGTCGATGGCCACGTTCGCCAGGCTGGTGATGCTCAGGAAGTTCAGCGCCAGGACGTCCGCTTCGGTCACCGTGTTGGCGACCGACGGGCCGTCGCCGCCGCCGGCGAACCGCTCGAACCAGCGGCCCGTGTAGCGGCGCTGGTCGAAGTAGCGCCTCAGCGCCTTCAGTGACTCTTCGCGGTGCTCACCGCGGACGCATTCGTCCAGGACGTGGTGCTGGTGTGCGTAGTCGGTCATGTCGGACGCTCCCCTCCTCGCCCGATGAGGGTCGCGTCCGTGACCTCGGTCGTTACGGCAGCGTTTTAAGCCAATTTCCCACCACGCCGAAGTAAGCCGGCGCGTTCGGCGCGTAGTTGATCGCGTGGCCGTAGCCGTTCAGGATGTACGTCTGCAGCTGCGAAGTGCCGAAGAACGGCGCTTCGGACGCCCGCAGCGCCGCCGGGGACGAACAGTCGCTGCCCAGGGTGCCGCAGAAGTTCGGGTCATTGCCGACCACCAGCAGGACCGGGGCCGTGATCTGGCGGGACGCCGGGATGACCACGGTCGTCAGCGTCAGGCTGTCCACCGCCTCGGTCGCGGCGAAGACGTCCTTTGTGGACTCGTCGTAGGCGATCGCGGCGGTGTCGTACGGGCCCGGTGTGTGGAAAGCGGCGTAGCGGGTGCCCGGGTCGGTGGTCAGGTAGCCCGCGTCACGGCCCGGGACGGCCGGGTCCAGCGGGGCCGGGATCATCTGCGCCAGCGTGGGGATCACCGAGACCAGGTTCATCCGGTGCGTCATCCCGGTGACGAGCACGCCGTCGACGTCGCGGTAGCGGCCCGCCTCGATCATCGCCATCGCCGAGCCGATCGAGTGGCCGCCGATGACCACCTTCGCGAACCGCGCGCGCACCGCCTGGACCACCGCGTGCGCCGCGGTCGCCTGGACGGACGCGCTCAGCAACGTTCGGTTTCTTCCTGCGTCCGGACGGCTTTTTCGGCCAGCGAACGGTATTCGTGCTCCCGCGCGAGGGCCGCCTTGGCGCGCCAGGTCGAGGCCAGCTGCACGATCGCGATCGACAGCACGACGGTGATCAGGACGAAGACCCCGGTCACGCCGATGATCTCCTGCCATTGGTGCCAGTTCATGTCCGTCCCTCCTCGCCGTCCCCCTGGACGGATTCCGGTGTGGTCAGCGTCGGCACGGCGGCCGCGATCGTCTCCGGGGTCAGCACGACGGAGAACGGCGTGAGCTCGTAGAACCGCAGCGTCTTGCCGTCTTCGCCGACCTCGAAGCTCGCCTCGACCAGGCCCGCGGCTTCGAGCTTGCGCAGGTGGACCTGCAGCAGCGCGCGGCTGATCCGCAGCTCGCGCGCGAGCTTGCTGACGTAGGTGCGTTCGGCGCGCAGGGCGGCGACGATCCGCAGCCGGTGCGGGTTGCCGAGGGCGCCCAGCTGCCGCAGCAGGTCGTCGCCCGTGGTCCACATGCCAACAAAAGTTGGCAGGTGGTCGGCCGAAGGGGTATCAGGGTGATCCCTGAAGAGCCGGGAACGTCAGCGCAAGGCCTTCTGGCGGCGCGTCAACGCCGACGGGTCGAGGTTGGCGCGCGTCCCCGCGTCGTGGCCGTCGAGGTACCCGCTGCCGGACAGCCGGCGGGGCGCGGCGGAGCGCAGGCCGCCGTACTCGGAGTCGAACGCGTGCTGCACCAGCTGCGCGCGGTCGCGGACCACCAGCTCGGCCGACCGCTCGCCCGGCGCCGCCGTGCGGACCGCTTCCTGCTCGGCGTGGGTCAGCCGTTCGTGCACCGCGCGGGCGAACCCGTGCAGCCACGTGCGCCGGTAGGCGGCGAGCGACTCGCCGGGGAAGAAACCGTCCGGCCGGACGCGGGTCAGCTGCGTGCTCGCCTGCAGCAGCAGGCTGGTGAACAGCAGCTCGACCCGGCCGAGGTCGGACTTGAAGCCGAACACGGTGACGCTCTCGACCTTCTGGCCGAAGCGGTGCAGCAGCGTCCGGCAGCGCAGCGGGTAGGCGACCGAGGTCAGCAGGCTCGCCTTGTCGCGGCTGTACGGGTCGTTCATCGGGATCTTCAGCGTCCCGATCTCGTCGGAGTTCGCACCGGACGCGGCGAGCATCGCCTGGTCGATCCCGTAGCGCGCGACCAGCTCGGCGGCCTTCGTGTTGTAAGCCTCGGCCTCCGCCTCGGTGACCGCCGGGTCCTCGGCCTTGGCCAGCAGCTTGCGGATGCGCTCGAGCTGCGGGTCTGACTCGGTCATGGAGGGAGGGTATTCGATCAGGTGTTCGGACGCGCGCACCGGGTGCGCGTGTCGCCCGGCGACACAAGTGCGGTCTCGTACGCCACGACCACTGCCTGCGCCCGGCTCGAAATGCCCAGCTTGGCCATCAGCCGGTTGAGGTGCGTCTTCACCGTCGCCTCGCTGACGCGCGGCTCGGCCGCGATGTCGCCGTTCGTCGCGCCCGTGCCGACGTACTTCAGCACCTCGCGCTCGCGGCCGGTCAGCCCCGGCAGCTCCGGCGCGGCGGCGGGCCGGGCCGCGGTGAACGCCTCCACCAGCCGGCGGGTGATGGCCGGGCCGGACAGCATGTCGCCGCGGGCGGCCGCGTGGATGCCCGCGACCAGCGTCTCCGGCGGGCTGTCCTTGAGCAGGAAGCCCGACGCGCCCGCGCGCAACGCCGCGTAGACGTACTCGTCGAGGTCGAACACCGTCAGCATGAGCACGCTGCGCCGCCGCGAGGATCCGCTCGGTCGCCCGCACGCCGTCCAGCTCGGGCAGCCGGATGTCCATCAGGACGACGTCCGGACGCAGTGCTGCCGCCTTCGCGACGGCCTCGAGCCCGTCGCGCGCTTCGCCGATGACGTCGATGCCCGGCACCGCGGCGAGCAACGCGGCGAACCCGGCGCGGACGAGGTCCTGGTCGTCGACCACCAGCACGCTGGTCACTCGGGCTCCTGCGGTTCGGGTGACGGGCGGGTCGGGTACAGCAGGGTCAGCACGACGGCGAGCCCGGCCGGCTCCCGGGGACCGATCTCGATCACGCCACCGTACATCCGGGCACGTTCACGCATACCGACCAGCCCGTGCCCGGCCGGGTTCGGCATCACCTCGCGCCCGCCCGCGTCCGTCACGCTGAGCACCAGCTGCGAAGCCCCGTATTCGAGGACCAGCGAAGCGGCCGAACCGGCGTGCTTGAGCACGTTCGTCAGCGCTTCCTGCGCGACGCGGTACGCGCACAGCTGCTGGCCCGGCGGCAACGTCCGCGGCTCGCCGGTGACGCTCACCTCGACCGGGATCCCGGCCTCGCGGACCCGCGCGGCGAGTGCGTCCAGGTCGCCGAGCCCGGGCGGGGGCCGGTACTCCGCCGGCGCGTGCTGCGGCGGGCGAAGGACGCTGAGGAGGCGTCGCAGCTCGTCGAGCGCTTCGGTGGTCGTGCCGCTGATCGTGTCCAGCGCCGTCCGCGCGGTGTCCGGCGACGATTCGAAGACGTACCGCGCGAGGTTGGCCTGCACCGAGATCACCGAAAGGTGGTGCGAGACGACGTCGTGCAGCTCGTGCGCGATCCGGACGCGCTCCTCGGCGACGGCCTCCTCGGCCTCGTGCTCGGCGTCGCGCAAGCGGTGGCTGCGCACGTAGGCGGCGCGCCCGATCGCCGCGACCCCGGCGGCGAGCAGCAGCGCCAGGAGCGAGTCGCCGACCGGGGAAACCGGGCTGCCGGACAGCATCGACGTCTCGTAGGCGGCCAGGCCGAGCAGCGTCACGGCCAGCGCGTCCCGGAACCGGCACTGCGCCCACACCGTGTAGGCGGCCACGACCACGCTGAGCTGGCCGAGCTGCGACCGGAAACCGAGGCCGTAGAACAGTCCCATCAGGACGACGCAGGCGACCAGGGCCGAGATCGGGAACCGGCGGCGTGCCGCGAGTGGCAGTGCGCTCACGGCGGCGAGGACCAGGCCGAGGGGCCGCGCGTGGTCGCCGAAGTGCCCGCCGAGGTCGGTGGCGCCGACGAGCTGGTAGGCCGCGACGACGACCGCGAGCACGGCGTCGGCGAGCCACGGCCGCGCGCGAAGGAGTCCCGGCACGCTGCGAAGCTACCTGGTCGATCTTTCGCGGTAGGCGGACCCCGAGTAGTACCGCCAAGGTTTACCCGGCACTGCGTCGCCGGTTGCTTCCGCTGCGTGGTCGCTCATCGCTAACCTCGCTCGGCTCGGTGGAGAGGGGGTCCCAACCCAAGGCAAGGGGGAGGGCTTTGGTGCGCCCTCTTCGCCGGGCGCTCAGCCGGCGCTCAATTCAGGTACGCGTCGAGCGTGACGGCCAGCGCCGACTCCGGCGACGGCGCGAAGCTCGCGCCGGCCAGGCCGCCCCACAGCCACAGCTGCGCGAGGCCGTGCAGTGCCGCCCACAGCGACGCGGCGACCAGCCGCAGGTCGGCGCCCGAGCGCGCGAGTGGCGTCGGCACCGCCGCCACCAGCACGGCGAAGGTGTCGAACACCGCACTCGCCGCCGCCGAGAGCGCCGGGTCGTCCGCGTCGACCAGGTCGCGGCGGAACATCAGCTCGAACATCGCCGGGTTGGCCAGCGCGAAGTCGAGGTAGCTGTGGCACGCCGCGGTCAGCCGCTCGCGCGGCGAGTTCCCGGGCAGCGTCTGCCGGCGGGCGAGCAGGTCGGCGTACCCGCGCGTCGCCACGGCGGACAGCAGCTCGGCGCGGCCCGAGAAGTGCCGCAGCGGGGCGCCGTGCGACACGCCGGCGGCCTTGGCGATCCCGCGCAGCGTCACCGCGTCGACGCCTTCATCGGCCAGCAGCTCGGACGCGGTGTCGATCAGGCGTTGCCGGGTGCCCATGCCTCGTCCCGGGTCATGGGGAGCAGGTCCGGGCGCTTCGGGAAGAAGCCGTCGCCGGGCTGGCGGCCGATCACCCGGTTGCGCGTGCGCGTCACGGCGACCGGCAGGACCTCGCGCAGCAGCCAATGCGCGTCGGCACGCCAGCTCCCCGCCGCCGCGACGCCGGGCAGCGGGTCGAGCCAGGCGGGGTCGTGGCTGACGCCGAGCAGGCCGAGGACGTATGCGGCGAGCCGCCGGTGGCCGTGCGTGGAGAGGTGGAGCCGGTCGGCGCCGAAGTACCGCGAGTCGGTGACGGCCTGGTCGGGCCAGAGGTCGATGAGCTGCGCGCCGTAGCTGACGGCGGCTTCGCGGATGGCCTCGTTGAGCGCGACGATCCGCGGCCGCATCCGGCGTCCGAGCGGCATCCGGTGGGAGATGTCGCTGAGGGTGAAGGTGACGACGGTGGGCGAGATCTCGGTGCAGGCCCGGATCGCGGCGTCGACCCGCCGGGCGACGGTCCGCGCGTCCCAGCCGCGGCTCATGACGTCGTTACCGCCGCCGAAGAGCGCGATGAGGTCGGGTTCGAGGCGCGTCGCGGCGGGGACCTGCTCGGGGACGATCTGGTCGAGCCGCCGTCCGCGGACCGCCAGGTTGGCGTACCGGAAGCCGGGCTCGTCCTGCGCGAGGCGGGCGGCGACGAAGTCGGCCCAGCCTCGATACGCGCGCTGGTCCGGGTACGGGTCGTCGAGACCCTCGGCGCAGCTGTCGCCGAGGACGACGAAACGGTGGTAGTTCATTCCGATCTCCGTAACCCGTGGTTCACCTGGTGGACACTGTCTATCAAACTTGTGTAGACGCTGTCTACTTCGGGTCGTCACAATCCGGCGGGGCGCTCCGTCGTACTGGCATGACACTCGAATCGGAAGTCAGGCAGCACATCGGCGAGATCGTCGAAGGGCTGCGAGCCAAGGACCTCGAAGCGCTGAGGCGGGTCTACGCCCCGGACGTCGTGTCCTTCGACGTCGAGCCGCCGCTGCAGCACGTCGGGGTCGAGGCGAAGCTGAAGAACTGGGCGAAGGTGTTCACCCTCTTCGAGAAGGTGGACTACGAACTCCGCGACCTGACCGTCCACGTGCGCGCCGACCTGGCCGTCGGGCACGGCTTCGGGCGGATCAGCGGCACTCTGCCCGACGGGACGGCGATCGAGGGCATGTGGGTCCGCGCGACCTTCGTCCTGCGGAAGCTCGACGGCGCCTGGATGATCGTCCACGACCAGGCCTCGGTGCCGTTCGACGTGGCGACCGGCCGGGGCGTGGCCGACCTCGAGCCCTGACGCCTCAGGCGAGCCGCGCGCGGTGGGCCGAGACGGCGGCCCGCCGCGGGTCGGCCGCCGGGAGCGTCTCCAGCAGGGCGTCCAGCACCGCGAAGTCGTCGACCCCGCACGCCGTCTCCCAGAACGACCACAGCACGCCCGGGTCGGCGCTGTTCAACGCCACCTGGCGGACCTGCGCCGTGAGGGACTCGCGCTCTTCGCGGACCGCGGGCGCTTCCGACTCCGGCAGCAGCGGCCCGCGGAAGACGCGCAGGACGTCGGCCGGGGAACCGGTGCGCAACGACGTTCGCGCCCGGACGAAGTCGGCGTCGACGTCGGCCGCCAGGCGGTACGGGCGCGTCTGCACCACCTGCGCGCCCAGCTGGGAGCGCAGGCGGTGGATCTCCGCGCGGACCGTCACCGGGTTGCCCGTTTCGCCGTAGAGCTGCAGCGCCAGCCGTTCCGCGGACAGGCCGTTCGGGTGCAGGGCCAGCAGGGTCAGGATCTCCGCGTGCCGCAACGTCACCGGTACTTCGCGACCGTCCACAGTGGTCGAATGCGCGCCGTCGGAAAGGTAGCCGAGGCGCAGGCGGGAGCGCTGCCCCGCACCGCCGGAGGACAGCCGGAGCAGGTAGCCCTCGGCGAGGGGCTCGACCGTCGCGATGCGGCCGTCGGAGAGGGCGACCGTCCCGCCGCCGCGCCGGACGTCCACTGTGGACGGAAGCAGGCACGCCTGGGCGGCCAGCACCCGGCCGCCCGCCGAGAGCAGGGCGCCGGGACGTCCGCGCAGGGCTTCCAGGTGCGGCATGTTGACGCGCCGCAGGCGCTCGTCGCGGACCGCGAGGTGGGCGCGCAGCTGGCCCTCGGCGAGCTGCGCCGTGGCCGTGACCAGCGAAATCATCGCCGGGTGGACCGTGCGCAGCGGCCCGCTGACGTCGATGGAGCCGAGCAGCACGCCGGTCTCGGGGTCGCGCACGGGCGCCGCCGCGCACGTCCACGTGTGGTAGCGCCGGACCAGGTGCTCGGCCGAGTGGATCTGCACCGGCTCGCCGGTCGCGAGCGCCGTGCCCATGGCGTTCGTGCCGATCGCGGCTTCGCTCCAGCGCGTGCCTTCGGTGAGGCCGACGCGGTCGCCGCGCAGGAGCTGCGCCGTTTCGCCCTCGCGCCAGAGGATCAGGCCGTCGGCGTCGGTCACGATCATCACGTGCTCGGCGTCGTCGGCGATGCTCACCAGCATCTGTCGCAGCACCGGCAGCACCGGCGCCAGGGGATGGGCTTCACGCAGCGAAGCGAGGGCTTCGGTGTCGAAGACGAACGGGGCCTCGCCCTCGTCCGGGTCGACGCGGGCCGCGAGCGAGCGGTGCCACGAGTCGGAGACGACCGAGCGTGGCGGCCGGGGCCCGGGAACGCCCTGGAGCACCGCCTCGCGGACGTGTTCCAGCAGCCGCGCGTACGACTCGGGGTCGCGCAGCAGCTCCGGTTCGGGCGCCTCTGCCACGTTCACCAGCGTAGATAGCCGGCGCGCGGCCGTGCAACGCGCGTGCAACGTCGCCCCGCTTACGTTCGCCGCCACCAGCACACCGTCACTCCGAGCAACGAGGCAGGGAAGATGGTCCAGTACGCCGCACCGAACACCGAAGGCAGCGTCGTCAGCTACGAGCCGCGCTACGACCACTACATCGGCGGCGAGTACGTGCCCCCGGCCGGCGGCCGGTACTTCGAAAACCCGACCCCGGTCACCGGGAAGACCTTCTGCGAGATCGCCCGCGGTACCGCCGAAGACGTCGAGAAGGCGCTGGACGCCGCCCACGGTGCGGCCCCGGCCTGGGGCCGGACGTCGGTCGGGGAACGCGCCGGGATCCTGCTCAAGATCGCCGACCGCATGGAGCAGAACCTCGAGGCGATCGCGGTCGCGGAGGCGTGGGAGAACGGCAAGGCGGTCCGCGAGACCCTCGCCGCCGACATCCCGCTGGCCATCGACCACTTCCGCTACTTCGCCGGCGCGCTGCGCGCCCAGGAGGGCGGCATCTCGCAGATCGACGAGCATACCGTCGCCTACCACTTCCACGAGCCGCTCGGCGTGGTCGCGCAGATCATCCCGTGGAACTTCCCGATCCTGATGGCGGTCTGGAAGCTCGCCCCGGCGCTGGCCGCGGGCAACGCGATCGTGCTCAAGCCGGCCGAGCAGACCCCGGCGTCGATCCACCTGCTGTTCTCGATCATCGGCGACCTGATCCCGCCGGGCGTGGTCAACATCGTCAACGGCTTCGGCGTCGAGGCGGGCAAGCCGCTGGCGTCGAGCAGCCGCGTCCGCAAGGTCGCCTTCACCGGCGAGACCACTACCGGCCGGCTGATCCTGCAGTACGCCAGCGAGAACATCATCCCGGTGACCGTCGAGCTGGGCGGCAAGAGCCCGAACATCTTCTTCGACGACGTCGCCGCGCGCGACGACGACTTCTACAACAAGGCGCAGGAAGGCTTCGCGCTCTTCGCGCTGAACAACGGCGAAGTCTGCACCTGCCCGTCGCGGGCGTTGATCCAGAGCGGCATCTACGACAAGTTCATGGGTGACGCGATCGAGCGCGTCCGCGGCATCAAGCAGGGTCACCCGCTCGACACCGACACGATGATCGGCGCGCAGGCCTCCAACGACCAGCTCGAGAAGATCCTGTCCTACATCGACATCGGCAAGCAGGAGGGTGCCGAGATCCTCACCGGCGGCACGCGCAGCGACCTCGGCGGCGAGCTGTCCGGCGGCTACTACGTCGAGCCGACGGTGTTCGCGGGCGACAACAAGATGCGCATCTTCCAGGAGGAGATCTTCGGCCCGGTGCTGTCGGTGGCGAAGTTCGACGACTACGACGACGCGATGAAGATCGCCAACGACACGCTGTACGGCCTCGGCGCCGGCGTCTGGTCCCGCGACGGCAACACCGCCTACCGCGCCGGCCGCGACATCCAGGCGGGCCGCGTCTGGGTGAACAACTACCACGCCTATCCGGCGCACGCGGCCTTCGGCGGCTACAAGGCGTCCGGCATCGGCCGCGAGAACCACAAGATGATGCTGGACCACTACCAGCAGACGAAGAACATGCTGGTCTCCTACTCGGACCAGGCGCTCGGGTTCTTCTGATGACCCGGCGAGCAGACCTGACACCGGCCGCCGCGGACCTCCTGCGGCAGCTGGTGTCGGTCCACGGGCCGGTGATGTTCCACCAGTCCGGCGGGTGCTGCGACGGCAGCGCCCCGATGTGTTACCCGGACGGGGAGTTCCGCATCGGCGCATCGGACGTGTGCCTCGGCTCGCTGGAAGTCGAGGGCATCGCCGACGTGCCGGTCTGGATGTCCGGGCCGCAGTTCGAGTACTGGAAGCACACGCACCTGACGATCGACGTCGTGCCCGGCCGCGGCAGCGGGTTTTCCCTGGAGGCGCCCGAAGGCGTGCGCTTCCTGATCCGCTCGCGGCTGTTCACCGACGAAGAGTCGGCGGCGCTGAACTGAAAGCACCGAACAACGCCGTGGCGAGCACCAGCCCCTCCCGGGCGACCGGGGCGAGCAGGTGCTCGTCCGGCGCGTGCTGCAGGCAGCCCGGGTAGGAGTGCGGCAGCCACAGCGTCGCCAGCCCGAGGACGTCGGTGAAGACGTGGTTGGGCAGGCCGCCGCCGAAGCTGGGCAGGAGCGCGACCGACCGGTCCGCGACGGCGTCCAAAGTGGACTTGGCCCAGTGCACCCACGGGTTTTCGACGGGGGTCCGGCTGGCTTTGAAACGGGCGTCGGCGGTCACCGCGACCATCGGGAAGCCCTGCGCGGCAAGGTGTTTCTCGATCGTCGTGGTGACGTCGCCGACGTCGGTGCCCGCGACGTACCGCAGCTGCAACACCGCGCGGGCGCGGCCGGGGATGGCGTTGACCGGGCGGTCGGCGTTCCCGGCGTCGAGCGCCAGCACCTCCAGGGTGTTCCAGCCGTAGAGCCGCTCGGCGGGGCCGAGTCGTTGATCGCCCCAGCCTTCGTCCGGCGCGTCGACGACGACGTCGGCCAGCGCGTCACGGACGGACTCCGGCAGCTCCGGCGGCAGCAGCGCGGGCACCTGGATGCGGCCGTGGCCGTCGACGAGGCTCGCGATCGCCGCGGTCAGCGTCGTGGCCGGGTTGCGCAGGATGCCGCCCCAGTTCCCGGAGTGGGAGCCGCCCGGGCGCAGGTCGACGTCCAGGTCGATCCGGATTCCGCCACGCGCGCCGAGGAACAACGTCGGTGTCGCGGCGTCGAGGCGCGGGCCGTCGGAGGCGACCAGAACGTCCGCCTCCAGCAGGTCCTGCTCCTGCTCGGCGAACTCGGTGAGCCCTGGTGAGCCGATCTCCTCGCCGGTCTCGAAGAGGAACTTCAGGTTGAAGCCGAGCTTGCCGCGGGCTTCGAGGAGCAGCCGCAACGCCGTGAGGTTGATCAGGTGCTGGCCCTTGTTGTCCGCGGTGCCGCGGCCGTACCAGCGGTCGCCGTCCGCGGTCAGCGTCCACGGGTCCAGGCCGTCGCTCCACTTGCCGGCTTCCCCGACGACGTCGGCGTGGCCGTAGCAGAGCAGCGTCGGCAGCTCGGGCGACTCGACGCGGACGCCGACCAGGAACGGCCCGCCCGCCGGGTCCGGGTTGGGGTGCTGGGTGACGTCGCAGCCGAGGCCGGTCAGCGCGGGGGTCAGGGCCTCGTCGAGGTAGGCCTGGATCGCTTCCCGGCCTTCGGGGGCGTCGCTGACCGTGGGGTAGGCGACGAGCCGGGCGAGTTCGGTGAAGAAGGCGCCGGAGTCGACGTGGGCACGGGCCTGGTCGAGCAGTTCCATGGCCGTCAGCTTAGAGCCGGTAAACAATACGAACGGTCGTGCTATATTCGGCGGCATGAACGTCGACAGCGTTTACGTGGGGGAACCGAGCGTCCTTGGGTACCGGCGGGAGGTGCCGGTGCTGAGCGGGATCACGAAGACGCTGGTCACGGCCCCGGAGCTGAACCTGACCGAGCTGAACCTCGACGGCGACCGGCAGGCCGACCTCACCGTGCACGGCGGTCCCGACAAGGCGGTCTACGTCTACCCGGCGGAGCACTACGCGGCCTGGCGCGAAGACGGCTTCGAGGTGGCGACGGCCGACTTCGGCGAGAACGTCTCGCTGTCCGGGCTGACCGAGGACGACGTGCGGATCGGGGACGTCTGGGCCTGGGGCGACGCGCTCGTGCAGGTCTCGCAGCCGCGGTCGCCGTGCTACAAGCTCGCGATGAAGACCGGCCGCAAGGACATCACCCCGGCGATGATCGGCTCCGGGCGCAGCGGCTGGTACCTGCGCGTGCTGCGGCCGGGCACCGTGCCGACGTCCGGCGCCGTGGAGCTGGTCGAGCGCGCGGACGCGCCGACGGTCGCCGAGGTGTACGTCATCTCGTTCGCGAACTACGGGCAGCTGCCGCCGGACCGCATCGGGCCGGCGCTGGACTTCGCCGACCGCGTGCTGGCCACCCCCGGGCTGGCGGAGCAGTGGAGCGTCGGCATCCAGTCCACTGTGGACCGCTGGCGGGCGCGGCGTGCCGGTTGACGGCCGGGTCGCCCGCGGCGACGCGACCCGGCGCCTGGTGCTGCGCCGGGCGGTGGACGTCGCGTCGGTGGACGGCCTGGAGGGGCTGTCCCTCGGCCGGCTGGCCACTGAGCTGGAGCTGAGCAAGAGCGGCGTGTTCGCGCTGTTCGGCTCGAAGGAGGACCTGCAGCTCGCGACGATCGAGGCGGCGCTGGAGATCTTCCGCTCGTACGTCGTGACGCCGGCGCTCGACGTCGCGCCGGGATTGCCAAGGCTGCGCGCGATCTGCGAGAACTGGCTGGACTACTCGGAAAAGCGCGTCTTCCCGGGTGGGTGCTTCTTCTTCAACGTCGGCGCGGAGTTCGACGCCCGCCCCGGCCGGGTCCACGACGCGGTGGCGGCGGCGAGCGGCTCGTTCGCCGCGTTCATCCGAGAGACAGCCGTCGAGGCGGTCGCACTGGGGCACCTCGAGGTGGACGCGGAAGTCCTGGCGTTCGAGCTGCACGCGCTGGGCCGCGCGGCCAACGCCGACTCGGTGCTCAACGGCGGCACCCACGCATACGCACTGGCCAGGCGGGCCATCGGCGCAAGACTGTCGTGAGTGAGAAACAGGGTTAGAACCCTGCTTCTCACTCACGACCGTGCTTACTTCCAGTCGACCTGCGGGCTCCGGTAGAAGTCGATGCCCTGGGTCACCCAGCGCGGGGCCTGCTTGGCCAGCCGCGCGCGATAGGCGTCCCAGTTGTGCGTCGACTTCGGGGACCAGCCGATCTCCGCGATGCCCGGCAGCCGCGGGAAGGCCATGTACTCGATGTCGTCGCTCGTCCGGATCGTCTCCGTCCACAGCGGCGCCTCGACGCCCGCGACCGACTTCTCCCCGACGCCGGTCACCAGCGACGCCGGGTCCCAGTTGTACCCGTCCTTGACCTCGACCAGCGCCGCCCAGTCCTGGCCCAGCGGCGTCTGCTCGGTGTACTTCATGTCCAGGTACGCGAAGTTCGCCGGCGACATCAGGATCTTGTTGCCCCGGGCCGCGGCGGCCGCGACGGACTCGTTGTCGCCGCCGAAGTCCCAGTACTGCGGGACGGCCGACACCGGCAGGTCCGACTTGGCGATCTCGTGCCAGCCGGTGACCTTCTTGCCGTACTTGGCGACGATCGGCTGCACCTTCCGCTGGAAGGTCAGGTAGTCCGCGGGCGGCGTCGCGTGCGCCTCGTCGCCGCCGATGTGCAGGTACGGCCCGGGGGTGATGGCCGCCAGCTCGCGGACGACGTCCTCGACGAACTTGTAGGTGATCGGCGAGGAGATGCACAGCGAGCTGTAGCCGACCTCGGTGTCCGTGCGGACCGGGACGGCCTTGCCGTCGCAGTTCAGCTCCGCGTACGTCGACTGCGCCGCGTTCGTGTGGCCCGGCATGTCGATCTCCGGGATCACCGTGATGTGCCGCGACGCCGCGTACGCCACGATGTCCTTGTACTGCGCCTGCGTGTAGTAGCCGCCCGGGTCGCCGTCGACCGCCGTCTTGCCGCCGACCGTCGCGAGCTTCGGCCAGCTCTTGATCTCGATGCGCCAGCCCTGGTCGTCGGCGAGGTGGAGGTGCAGGGTGTTGATCTTGTACTGGGCGATCTGGTCGATGTACAGCTTGACCTGGTCCGGCTTGAAGAAGTGCCGGGCGACGTCGAGCATCGCGCCGCGCTCGCCGAAGCGCGGGTAGTCGAGGATCGTGCCGCCCGCGACCGTCCACGTCCGGTGCTGGACGCGCTTCGCGTCGATCGCCGACGGCAGCAGCTGCCGCAGCGACTGGACGCCGTCGAAGAGCCCGTCCGCGGTGTTGGCCTTCAGCGAGACGCCGTCGTGGGTGACCTTGAGTTCGTAACCCTCGGTGCCGATCCGGGAGTCGTGGCCCAGCTGCAGCGAGATCGCGGGCAGGCCCGACGACCGCGGCACGACCGGCAGCGGGTAGCCGGTGGCCGTGCGCAGCAGGCCGCGCAGGTAGTCCGCGACCTGGCCGGCGCCGCGGTCGGCGCTGATGACGGTGAACGGCGTCAGCTTGAAGCCGCCCCGCGGATCGGCCTTCGCCGAGACGGGCGCGGGGACGACGTCGGTCACGCTCCGTTCCGGCGCGGCCGGGGTAGCCGCCGCGGCGGCGGGCAGGCCGACTGCCGTGAGACTCACGATCGCCGTGGTCAGGACGGCTCTGGACAAGCGCATCAGGGCACCTCCGGTCGGGGACTGCTCCCAAAGGTACAGACCAGCCCGACCATTTGGAACAGCTCTTAACGAAGGGCGGCCCGGATCGCGTCGAGCACGCCAGGGTCCTCGATGGTCGAGGGCACGGCTTCGTCGCGGCCGTCGGCGATCGCGCGCATGGTCTTGCGCAGGATCTTCCCGGACCGCGTCTTCGGCAGGGCGTCCACAATGGACACATCGCGGAACGCGGCGACCGGCCCGATGTCCCGGCGGACCATGGCCACCAGCTCGTCGCGCAGCTGCTCCTCGGGGATGTCCGCACCCGCCTTGAGTACGACGAAACCGCGCGGCAGCTGGCCCTTGAGCTGGTCGGCGACGCCGATGACGGCGCACTCGGCGACGGCCGGGTGCGAAGCCAGCACGGCCTCCATCGAACCCGTCGAAAGCCGGTGTCCGGCCACGTTGATGACGTCGTCGGTGCGGCCCATGACGAACAGGTAGCCGTCTTCGTCGAAGTACCCGGAGTCGCCGGTCAGGTAGAAGCCGTCGTAGCGGGAGAGGTAGGCCTCGCGGTAGCGCTCGTCGTCGCCCCACAGCGTCGGCAGCGAGCCCGGCGGCAGCGGCAGCTTCACCGTGATGGCGCCTTCGCGCCCGGCCGGCAGCTCGTCGCCGGCCTGGTCGAGGATCCGGACGTCCCAGCCGGGGACGGGCTTGGTCGCGGACCCGGCCTTGACCTCCATCGGCTCCAGGCCGCGCGGGTTGGCCGCGATCGGCCAGCCGGTCTCGGTCTGCCACCAGTGGTCGATCACCGGCGTGCCGAGCTTCTCGTGCGCCCAGTGGTAGGTCTCCGGGTCGAGCCGCTCGCCGGCCATGAACAGCGTCCGGAACGCCTTGAGGTCGTACTTCTCCAGCTCGCGGGCGTCCGGGTCGACCTTCTTGATCGCCCGCAGCGCGGTCGGCGCGGTGAACAGCGCCTGGACGCCGTGCTCGGCGATGACCCGCCAGAACGCGCCCGCGTCCGGCGTGCCGACCGGCTTGCCTTCGTAGAGCACGGTCGTCGCGCCGACCAGCAGCGGCGCGTACACGATGTAGGAGTGCCCGACGACCCAGCCGACGTCGGAGGCCGTCCACCAGATGTCGCCGGCGTGGACGTCGTAGACCGCGTCCATCGAGTAGGCGAGCGCGACCGCGTGGCCGCCGGTGTCGCGCACGACGCCCTTCGGCTTCCCGGTGGTCCCGGACGTGTAGAGGATGTAGAGCGGGTCGGTGGCGGCGACCGGCACCGGGTCCGCCGGGGTGGCGCCGGCCGCCAGCTCGTCCCAGTCGAGGTCGCGGCCGGCCAGCTCGGCGGGGCCCGCTCGCGCTGCAGCACGACGACGTGGTCCGGCTGGTGCTCGGTCATCCCGAGGGCGCCGTCGATGATCGGCTTGTACTCGACCACCCGCGTCGGCTCGATGCCGCAGGACGCGGCCAGGATGACCTTGGGTTTCGCGTCTTCGATCCGCGCCGCGAGCTCCTTCGGTGCGAACCCGCCGAAGACCACCGAGTGCACCGCGCCGATCCTCGCGCAGGCCAGCATCGCGATCGCGGCTTCGGGCACCATCGGCAGGTAGACGATGACGCGGTCACCCTTCGTGACCCCCAGGGAGCTGAGCGCACCGGCGAACCGCGCGACCGTGTCCCGCAGCTCTTCGTAGGTGTAGGTGCGTTGCCGTCCGGTCACGGGAGAGTCCCAGATCAGTGCGGCCTGGCCGCCTCGGCCGGCCTCGACGTGCCGGTCGAGCGCGTTGTAGGAGGTGTTCAGCTCGGCGTCCGGGAACCACCGGTAGAAGGGCGGGTTCGAGTCGTCCAGGGCCCGTTCCGGGGCCTTCGTCCAGCTGATTTTCCCGGCCGCTTCCAGCCAGAACGCGTCCGGCTCGGTCAGGCTCCGCTGGTAGGCCCCGGAGTACGCACCCATTCCCGCTCCTTCGCGTCGGACGTCCGCTCCGGCCCCATCATGACGCGCGGGCGGCGGGCTTGCCGGATTCCGGGCAACCTGAAGACCCGGCAACCTCACGGCGGCCGGCTGCGTCCTAAGCTGGACCGCAGGAAAACGCCGCGTGGCGGTACCGAGCGAATACGGACAGTGAGGGGAGCCCGGCGGTGAACGGACTCGCGAGCGTGTTGCTCTCGCTAGCCCATTCCTTGTTCGGCCCGGGCTTTTGCCCCGGCGACTGGGTCTGGGCCACGAGTGCGGCCGGCGCGCTCGTCGCACTGCTGCCGCCGATCGGTGCGCTGGCGGTGGCGATCATCCGGAAGGGCACCGGCAACCGGTACGACGCCACGACGCTGGGGGTCTTCGGCGCGATCGGGCTGTTCAGCGCCCTGGTGCTGCCGTGGCTGCTGTCGAACGGCGTGTCGGGGGTCTTCCGGGCGGAGTTCGCGGGCCAGAAGTCCGGGCTGTCCAAGGCGGAGACGGCCACGTTGACCAGCGGCTTCTGCTGGGTGGACAACCAGAAGCAGTACCTGGGCGGGCGGCAAACCGTCTTCGACGTCTTTTCCGCCGGCAGCACCGGCCCCGACGACCTCCCGGTCTTCGTCTACCTTGCGGCCTTCGTCGTGCTCGGCGCCGGTTCGCTGCTGTTCGTGATGCTGCAGGGCCGCACGGCCTTCCGCCGCGGCCCGAAGTGGCCGTCGCGGTTCTTCTGGATCCCGTT
Source organism: Amycolatopsis sp. NBC_01488 (assembly GCF_036227105.1). Taxonomy (NCBI): domain Bacteria; kingdom Bacillati; phylum Actinomycetota; class Actinomycetes; order Pseudonocardiales; family Pseudonocardiaceae; genus Amycolatopsis; species Amycolatopsis sp. NBC_01488. The sequence goes on from NZ_CP109434.1 coordinate 3,496,061, forward strand.
CGCGGCGATGCTCGTGTTCAGCGTCGGCATGGAGGCCAACACCGCGCTGCACTTCTTCCTGGGTTTCCTGCCGTTCAGCGTGCTGGGCCTGATCCCGGTCGCGATGGTCGGCCCGCCGCCGTGGTCGGTGATCAACCGGCCGGACGTGCCGCCGCGCCGCGACCAGGAGCCGCAGGGGCCGCCGCCGTCGCAGGTCCAGCCGCGCCCGACCCCGCCGCCGCCACCCCCGGTCAACCGGCCGTACCCGAAGACGGCGCTGGCGTCCGCGCCCGAGCCCCCGCCGATGGCCGGCGCGCTCGCCGCGGCCCCGGGGCCGATCCCGCCGCCGCCCGGCTCGCGCAACGCAGGCGGCAGCCGCTACCGGCGCGTCAAGCAGCTCGGCGCGGGCGGCTTCGGCACGGTCTGGCAGGCCGTCGACACCCAGCTCAACCGCACGGTCGCGCTGAAGATCGCGCACGCGCCGGACCGCGACACCGCCGAGCGCATGCAGCGCGAGGCCCGGGCGCTGGCCGTGGTCAGCCACCCCAACTGCGTCAAGGTGTACGACCTCGCCGAGGAGCCGGACGGGCTCGCGCTGGTGATGGAGTACCTCGAGGGCCGTCCGCTGGCCGAGCTGGTCGACGGCCAGGGCCCGCTCGACGACGTCGCGGCCGGCCGCCTGTGGGCCACCATGGCCGGCGCTTTGGCGGCGGCTCACGACAAGGGCGTCCTGCACCGCGACATCAAGCCGTCGAACGTCATCCTCGACCCGAGCGGCCTGGCCCACCTGATCGACTTCGGCATCGCTCGCAGCCAGGGCGACTCGAAGATGACGGCGACCGGCATGATGATCGGCACGCCCGACTTCGTGGCCCCGGAGCAGGCGATGGGCGCGACGGCCTCCCCGGCGTCGGACGCGTGGCAGCTGGCGGCGACGATCAGCTACGCGCTGTCGGGCCAGCCCCCGCGCGGAACCCGCGAGACCCCGATGGCGGCGCTGATGGCGGCGGCGCGGGCCGAACCGGTGTCCCGGCTGCCGCAGCGAAGTGCGCACGCTCGCCTGCTGGCGGCTTCGCTGGACCCGGAGCCCCGGCGCCGTCCGACGTTGAACGCCGTACGGCGTGAGGTCGAGGGCTGGTTGTCGCGGGCGGGAAAGTCGGCCGACGGCCCGGTGACGCGGGTGGTGCCGCGCCAGCCGGGGGGCCAGCTGCCCCGCCGCTAGCTGGGCTTCACGGCCGAGAAGATCAGCAGCTCCTTCGCCCGCAAGTCCACGCTGACCTGCTCGAACCCGGCCTTCTCGAGCCGTCCGGGGAACGTCGTCGCGTCGATGACGTTCATCGTGTCGCCGAGGTGCAGGAGCCGGAAGCGGAAGTTGAGCTGGCCGTCGCTGCCGCAGTACGTGCCGCCCGGGCGCAGGACCCGCGGCCTCGGCGAAGATCGCGTCCTGCAGTTCCCGGGTCGGCACGTGGTGCAGCATCGTGAAGCAGACGACGGCCGAGAACCGGCGGTCTTCGAAGGGCATCTCCGCGCCGCTGCCCTCGACGACCTCGGCGCGGTCGCCGTACTTCGCGCGCAGCAGCTCGGTCGACGCGTGGTCGATCTCCAGCACCGTCAGCTTCGGGACGGCGTCGAGCAGCACCTTCGTGGTGGCGCCGAACCCGGGCCCGATCTCGAGCACGTCGTCGCCCAGGTCGCGGTCCTTCAGCCACGGCGTAAGGCGTTCCTCGACGGTCGCCGCCCACTTCTCGGAGCTGCAGATCTTGCGGTGGATCAGGTTCATCGGCATGCGTCCGACGCTAGGACGCCCCGCAGGTGACCGGTAGCCGATAGCCTGACAAACGATGTCGCGAAACAGCCAGGCCATGCTCCTCGGCGAGGTCGACCTGCCCGCCGGCACCTGGTTCCCGTGGCACGAGCACCCGGTGCACCAGCTGGTCTGGTCGGCCCGCGGAGTCGTCGCGGTGAAGTCCGGCGACGCGGGCTGGGTCCTCCCGCCGACGCGGCCGCTGTGGATCCCGGCGGGCGTCCAGCACCGCACGGGCGCGCTCGGCCGGGCGGCGCTGCGCGGCATCTACGCCGACCCCGCGTTGTCGCCGGTGTCGTGGCCGTCGCCGCGGCTGGTCGTGGTCCGGCCGCTGCTGCGCGAGCTCCTGGAGTACCTGACCGGCGACAGCGTCGCCCCGGCGGCGCGGCTGCGCGCCGAGGCCGTGGCGTTCGACCTGCTCGAGCCGCTGGACGTGGTCCCGATCGTGGTGCCGTCCCCGGCCGACCCGCGAGCGCGGGACGTCGAGCGGGCCGTCCTGGCGAACCCGGCGGACCCGCGGAGCCTGGCGGAGTTCGGGCGGGACGTCGGAGCGGCGGAACGGACGCTGGCGCGCATCTTCGTCCGCGAGTGCCGGATGCCGTTCGGAACGTGGCGCACGCAGGTGCGGCTGCGGGCGTCGCTGCCGCTGCTGGCCCAGGGAGCGTCGATGGAGACCGTGGCGCACCGGGTGGGGTACAGCTCGGCGAGCGCGTTCGTGGCGGCCTTCCGGCGGGCCGTCGGGGTCACACCGGGGGCCTACTTCGCCGGCTGAGCTACCGCCAGGACGGCAGCCAGCGTTCGGCGTCCCACTGGCCCGTGGTGATCGCGACGCCGTTCAGGATCGGCCACAGCCAGGCGAAGTTCGCCACCACCAGGCCCACGTACAGCGACACCACGAGCAGACCGGTCCCGCGTCTCTCGAACCCTCGCCGGGCGCTGCCCAGGATCTGGCCCAGGCACAACGTCAACCCGAGCACCAGGAACGCCGCCAACGGCGTCGCGTAGAAGAAGTACATCTGGCGGTCGATGTTGGTGAACCAGAAGACGTACCCGCCGAGGTAGCCGACCAGCACCGCCGCGTAGCGCCAGTCCGCGCGGAACACCGAGCGCCACACCGACCAGCCCAGCATCGGGATCGCCAGCCACCACATCGCCGGCGTGCCGATCAGCATCGTCGCGCTGACGCAGCGGGACTCGCCGCAGCCGGTGACGTCGCCGTCGTAGCTGTAGAGCATCGGGCGCAGCCCCATCGGCCACGTCCACGGCTTCGACTCCCACGGGTGCGGGTTGTCCTTGGGCGTCACCAGCGTTTCGTGGAAGTGCAGGACGTTGCCGGTGTAGTCGGCGAGCGAGCGCAGCGACGCCGGCACCCACGACCAGATGCCCGGCGCGATGTCCTTGATCTCGGTGTAGTGCCGGTCGGTCGCGGTCTCGCTCGCGAACCAGGCCCAGTACGCGCTCAGGTACATCAGGAACGGGATGACCAGGATCGCCCACAGCGCCGGCAGCACGTCCCGGCGGAGGGTGCCCAGCCAGGGGCGCTCGACGCCCGCCGCGCGGCGCGCCGCGACGTCGAAGAACACGCACAGCAGCCCGAACGCGACGATGTAGTACAGCGCCGACCACTTGACGCCGAAGGTCAGCCCGATCATCAGCCCGGTCGCGAACCGCCACCAGCGGAAGCCCAGCTTGGGACCCCACACGGACTCGTTGACCCAGCCCTCGCGCACGGCCGTCGCGAGCCGGGAGCGCACCTGATCGCGGTCGACGAGCAGGCAGGCGAACGCGGCGAGCACGAACAGCGCGATGAAGATGTCGAGCATGCCCATCCGCGACTGCAGGTGCAGCACGCCGTCGCTGATCACGAGGATGCCCGCGATGCCGCCGAGCAGCGTCGAGCGGGTCAGCCGGCGGGCGACGCGGACGGTCAGCAGCACCATCAGCGTGCCGGCCAGCGCGGGCACGATCCGCCAGCCCCAGCCGTTGTAGCCGAACAGCCATTCGCCGATCGCGATCAGCTGCTTCGCCAGCGGCGGGTGGACGACCAGCTCGTAGCCGTAGTTGTCCTCGTAACCGCCGTTGCGCAGCATCTCCCACGCCTGCGGCACGTAGTGCTTCTCGTCGAAGACCGGGCTGCCCTTGTCCGTCGGCACGCCGAGGTTCTGCAGCCGGACGATGCCGCCGATCACGGTCAGCACGAGGGTGACGACCCAGCCGCGCAGCCGGTCGGCCGGCATGCCGCGGCCGAGCAGGGTCACTTCGCGGTCGGTCGGCGGCCGGAGCGCCTCGACCGGGTCCGGCCGGACGCTTTCGTCGTCGGGACGGGTCAGCACGGCGGTCACGGGGGCGATCCTACGGGCGGGGCAGGGCGTCCGTCGTCCGGATCCGCTGATCAGCCTAGGCTGGGCGGGTGAGTGCCCCCCTGGTTCCCGGTCGTCTCGTGCTGGCCGCGACCCCGCTCGGCGACGTCCGCGACGCGTCGCCCCGGCTGGCCGAAGCGCTGGCGGAAGCCGACGTCATCGCGGCCGAGGACACCCGAAGGCTGCGGTCCTTGACGACCGCGCTGGGCGTCACGCCGCGCGGCCGGGTGGTGAGCTTCTACGAAGACGTCGAGACGGCGCGCCTGCCCAAGTTGCTCGAATCGTTACGCGCGGGGGAGACGGTGGTCCTCGTGACGGACGCCGGTATGCCCAGTGTGTCCGATCCGGGCTTCCGCCTCGTGGCGGCGTGCGTCGCCGAAGCGCTTCCGGTGACGTGCCTTCCGGGGCCGTCGGCGGTGACGACGGCGCTCGCTTTGTCCGGTTTGCCGTGTGACCGCTTCTGCTTCGAGGGCTTCGCGCCGCGCAAGCCGGGCGAACGGGCTCGCTGGCTCACGTCGTTGCGTGACGAGCCTCGGACGGCGGTGTTCTTCGAGTCCCCGCACCGATTGGCGTCCCTGCTGGCGGACGCGGCTTCGGTACTGGGCGACTCGCGTCAGGCCGCGGTGTGCCGCGAGCTGACGAAGACGTACGAAGAGGTGAAGCGGGGAACGCTTTCCTTCTTGGCGGAGTGGGCCTCCGACGGCGTGCGCGGAGAGATCACGGTGGTGCTTTCCGGGGCGGAGCCACGAGAAGTGGCGGTGGCGGACCTGGTGGGCGAAGTCCAGTCCCGAGTGGACGCGGGCGAGCGCCTGAAGTCCGCGGCGGCGGAGGTCGCCGAAGCGGCGGGAGTGTCCAAAAAGGAGCTTTACGACGCCGTTCTCGCCGCGCGCACAGCGAAGTAGCGCGGACCAGGGACGCCCCCGCGGCGGCGCGTAACGGTGAGATCGAAGAGTGGACGTCGAACGACGACATCGGCGCCGTGTTCGCGGGTGAGATGCTCGCGGCCACCGAGTATCAGTGGCACGTTGCTCGCCGCAGTGGTCCCGGACCGGGCGGGCGGCGTCGACGCGCTGTGGGACGCGGATCTCACGCTGATCCACTGACGGGGCTGAGTCCAACTAGGGTGGACCGTGTGAAACGGGGTGGACTGGGCGAGGATCTCACCGCCGAACTTGACCCTTCCGAGCCGTTCGACGAGATACCGCTCTACTCCCGTGACTCCGATGTGGCCTTCTTCGGTGGCCGGCCGGTCCGGGAAGCGAACGAGATCTTGATCCGCTACTCGGCCCGGTTTCTCGCCGACGTGGTCGGTGTCGTCGAGCCGGCAGGTGGTGAGCCTGCCCACCGGTATCTGATGGTCTCATTGCTGGAATGGACCGATTGCCGTGATGCCGGCTCCACGGGCCGGCCGGCTGGTTCCGAACTTCTCCTCGTGCCCTGGTTCTGGATCGGCGACCTGGCGCATCCGGCCATGAGGTCGTTCGAGATGTCGGCCGGCACCTCGATGTGCGCGCGGTTCGCCGAGTCTTCGCTTGGGTCCGGTGGCGAATTCCGGGTGTATGAGAATTTCAGCACCTGGAGTGACGGAGAAGTGTCGGCCAGGGTCTACGTCGAAGCCGTCGTGGCTGGTTGAGATCACGTCAGTAAAGCGGTAACCGCGGCATACGCCTTCTCCGCGTCCGGCGCATCCCCGGTGATCACATCCGTGTACACGAACGACTCGCCGATCCGCACCAGGAGGTAGGCCAGGTCCGGCACCGGCAACGGCGGCTCCAGCCGCCCAGCCGTGACCTCCCCGACCAGCAGCTTCTCGAGCTCCGCCGTAGTCCGTTGCTGGCAAACGCTTGCGCGGGTCGTCAGCAGCCGCAAAGCCCGCTCTGGCTCGCGGCGCAGGAAGTCCCGAAAAGGCGGCGAATCGTTCGCAAACCGAACATATCCGCTCACGAAGTCGGCCACCCCCGCAGCCCCACGGCCGACGCACGAAGGCCACAACCGCGCGATGGAGGCGGACGAAAGCGACCAAAGGATCTCCCCGAGCAGCCGATTCCGGGACCCGACCCGGCGATGCAGTGTCGCCCGGCTGATCGACAGCGCTTCCGCCAGTTCGCCCATGTCCACCCGGCGGCCGGCCAGGAACCACTCGCGCGCCAGTTCGAACTCCTGAGACATATGCCAGAATGTCTCACGGCTTCGATGGGAAGGGAAACCCAGATGCGTGCAGTGCAGGTGACCGAGTTCGGCGGACCCGAGGTGCTCACCCCCGTCGAGCTGCCCGATCCCGTGGCCGGGCCCGGTGAGGTGCTCATCGACGTCGAGCGGATCGGCGTCAACTACGCCGACACCCACCAGGCCGAGAACAGCTACCTCGCCCCGAGCAAGCTGCCGCTCGTCCCCGGCGGTGAGGTGGTCGGGGCCCGCGAAGGCAAGCGTGTCGTCGCCCTGCTGAACGGCGGTGGCGGGTACGCCGAGAAGGCCGTCGCGCCCGAGGTGACCACCTTCCCCCTGCCAGACGGCATCGACGACCTCACCGCTCTGTCCATGCTGGTCCAGGGCACCACCGCCTGGGTGCTGCTCAAGAAGAACGCTCACCTCGAAAAGGGTGAATCGGTCGTCGTGCACGCTGCCGCCGGTGGGGTGGGGACCATCGCCGTGCAGCTCGCCAAGGCCTGGGGTGCCGGGCGCGTCATCGCCACCGCCAGCAGTGAAGAGAAGCGCGAGCTGGCGCTCGAACTCGGTGCCGACGTCGCCGTCGACTCGCGGGCCGAAGACATGACCGCGACCCTCCTCGAGGCGAACAACGGCCGCCGCGTCGACGTCGTGCTCGACATGGTCGGCGGCACGACCACCGACCAGAGCATCGCCGCCCTCGCGCCGTTCGGGCGGCTCGCCTTCTACGGCATGGCCGGGCGAGAGAGCCCGAAGCCCGTCGAGCTGCGCAACCTCCTCGGCCACAGCACCACCGTCAGCGGCATGTGGCTGCCGCACGTCTTCCGGCTCCCGGGCAACGTCTTCGGGACGGCGCTGAACGAGCTGTTCGACCTGGTGCTCGAAGGCAAGCTCAAGGCGATCCCGGGCGGCGAGTTCCCTCTGTCGGACGCCCGCGACGCGCACGAGGCCCTGCGCTCCCGCAAGACCGTCGGCAAGCTACTGCTCGACCCCGGCAAGTAGGCGTTCCAGGGGTGCCGCCTTGTGGAGGCACTCCTGCCACTCCGCCTCCGGGTCCGAATCGGCCGTGATGCCGCCGCCGACGCCGAGGGAAATCGTGCCCGCCGCGATCTCGAACGTCCGGATCGCGACGTTCAGCTCCAGTCCGGCCGCCGGCGACACCAGGCCGATCGCGCCCGTGTAAACCCCGCGTCCGCAGGGTTCCAGGGACGCGATCAGGTCCAGTGCGCGGATCTTCGGCGCGCCCGTCACCGAGCCTGGCGGAAAAGTCGCGTCGAGCAGCGAAGAGTCCGACACCGACGGGCGCAGCACGCCCGTCACCGTCGAGTCCAGGTGCCAGACCCCCGGCGCCGGACGGACCTTCAGCAGTGACGGCACCGTCACCGACCCCACCTCGCACACCCGGCCCAGATCGTTGCGCACCAGGTCGGTGATCATCACGTTCTCCGCGACGTCCTTCGCGGATTGGCGCAGCAGCAAGGCATTTCCGTCGTCCTGAGGTCCGCGCCGGGGGAGCGTCCCCTTGATGGGCGTCGAGCGCACCGCACGGCCGTGCCGCGCGAGGAACAGCTCCGGCGAAAACGACACCACCGACCCCCAGGAGCCGGACAGGAAGGACGCGCGGCGGGGGGACAGCGAAGAAACGCCGGAGGCGAACAGCGCCGCTGGGGACCCGGAGAACGATCCGGTGAACCGGCTGCAGATGTTCGCCTGGAACAGCTCCCCGGCCTCGATCGCGTGCACGCACGCCTTCACGGCGTCCCGGTGCTCCGAGGGCAGTGGACGTCGCAGTGGTCCCGCGGACCAGGAAAGCGGCGTCGGCGGAGCAGTCAGCAGAGACTCCATTGTGGACACCGACGGCCCGCCGCCGTCCAGGGACTCCAGGTGGCAGGTGCCCGACGCGGACCACCGCAGCACGTGGTCCGCCCAGCCCCACGCGGACGGCGGCAACGCGCCGCGACGGCCCGACGGATCCGCCAGGTCGTACGACAGGTACCCGAACCAGCCGCCGCCGACCACCCCGGGCGGCGCGTCGACCGGCGCCGGAAAAGAAGGAAAGGAGGGAGTCCCGGACGACACCTGAAGCGACGGCGCGATCACGGCCGGTGAGCCGAACCACTCGCCGGACAGCATCGCCGGCGGCGGCAGCCCGCGGGAGGCGTTGTGGTGAGCGAGTACCGAAAAGGCGCGCGCGGGCGTGACATTCGTCCGAAGTGCCCTGCTCGTCACGCGCATGGCGACATTGTCACCGGTCCTACAGCAAAAGGTCGCCCAATGTGAACGGGTACACGACGGCGTTCTGCTCGACCGGCCCGTCGATGCCCGGCACGTCCGGGCTGCACGCGTGCTGGTGCACGCCGAGCCGGGAGTGGAACCAGCCCGGCCGCCCGGGGATGCCGTTGTGCCGGACCAGCCACAGCACGACCTCGCTGTCGGCCCAGCGGTCCGGGTGCAGCCGGTGCGCCCAGCAGTCGTGGTCGGCGTAGACGAGCACCCGCTCGATGCGCGCCGCGTGCCGGACGTGCTTGATCCACGCCTTGATGAACCGGTCGTCGACGCTCGGCGCCGCCACCTCCAGCGCCGGCGCCAGCGACCCGGGTGCGAACGCGCCGAGCCTGCTGGCCGTCCGCACGAAGTGGTCGGCCTGGTCGTGCACCGCGCCGGGCCGCGCGTAGTGACGGCCGCCGACGTGCAGCCCGGCTTCCTGGGCGCCGGCGAGGTTGCGTTCCGACGCGGAGCTGCTCCAGTTGACGTTCTCGCTGATCGTCACCGAGACGAACCGGGTCTGCGCGCCCCGCACGGCCTGCCAGTCGGCCACGTGCTCGCGGTGGGACAGCGAGATGCCGAGTTCGGCTTCCGGCTCCGTCACAGTCCGCCCCCGGCGCGTCGATGAAGAGCACACCATACGTCGCCGGGAGCGGACCCGCAGTGACCCACGCGCGGTTGATCAGGCCTTTTTGCTCAGGCGCTGTCTCGCTGGAAGGTGCGGGTGCCCCACCACACCGACACCACCGCCATCACGAGCACCACGACGCTGCCGGTGAACAACGCGTCCATCGTGAAGTCGCCGCGGAACGAACTGCGCTCCACGTCGACCACGTGGCGGAACGGGTTGATCTGGCTGACCGTGTACAGCCACTTCGGCGCGACGCCGGCCGTGATCGGCAGCAGGATCCCGGAAAGCAGCAGGAGCGGGATGAGCACGGCGTTGAGCAGCGCCGGGAACGTCTCCTCGCTCTTCAACGTCAACGCCAGCGCGTACGAGCACGACGCCAGCGACACCGCCAGCAGGAACACGATCACCAGGCTCAGCAGCACGCCGCCGACCGGTGCGTCGAGGTCGAACACCAGGTACGCCAGCACGATGATCAGCAGCGCCTGCACGACGGCCTGCAGCGCGTTGGCCAGCACCTTGCCCAGCAGCAGCGCGCCGCGGCTGACCGGCGTCACCCGGAACCGCTCGACCACGCCGGAGCGGTAGTCGGCCAGCAGGCCGAACCCGACGAACGAGCTGCCGAACAACGCCAGCTGGGCGGTCAGCGCCGGGGTGAGCAGCATCCAGCCGTCCACTTCGGACAGGCCCTGTGCCTGCATCGCCTTGACCATCAGGGGACCGAACAGGAACAGGTACAGCAGCGGCTGCATGAGCCCGATCATGACCCAGGTCGGGTTGCGCAGCGCCGCCTTCATGTCGCGGCGGAAGATCAGCCAGGTGTCACGCAGCACGGGTGCCCTCCTCGGCTTCGCGCAGCGAGCGCCCGGTCAGGGTCAGGAAGACGTCGTCGAGCGTCGGGCGGTGGACCTGCACCGACCGCATCGGGATGTCCTTCGCGTCGAGCGCGCGCAGCAGTTCCGGCAGCGCGACGTCGCCGCGCGGCACCCGGAACCGGACGAGCCCGTCGGCCGCGGACAGCTCGTGCGCGCCCGGCAGCCGTCCCGCGATCTCGGCGGCGTCCGCGCCCTGCTCCGGGTCCACGCCCACCTCGACGCGGTCGCCGTTGACGCGGGCCTTGAGCGCGTCCGGCGTGCCCTCGGCGACGATCCGCCCGTCGTCGATGACGATCAGCCGGTCCGACAGGGCGTCGGCTTCGTCGAGGTAGTGGGTCGTCAGGAAGACCGTGACGCCCTGCTCGGCGCGCAGCCGGCGGACGTGCTCCCACAGGTTGGCGCGGCTCTGCGGGTCGAGCCCGGTCGACGGCTCGTCGAGGAACACCAGGCCGGGCGAGTGGATCAGCCCGAGCGCGATGTCGAGCCGGCGGCGCTGGCCGCCCGAGAGCGTCCGGGTCAGCCGCTGGTCCAGCCCGGTCAGGTCGAGTTGCTCGGCCAGCTCGGCACCGCGCGCGATCGCGTCGGCCTTGCTCATCCGGTAGAGCCGTCCCTGCAGTTCGAGCTCGTCGGCGACCTTGGTCTCCGGCGAGCTGCCGCCGCCTTGGGCGACGTAGCCGATCCGCTCGCGCACCCCCAGCGGGTCGGTCAGCAGGTCGCGGCCGCCGACGGTCGCGGTGCCCGCGGTCGGCTTCAGCAGCGTGGTCAGCATGCGCAGCGTGGTCGTCTTCCCGGCGCCGTTCGGCCCGAGGAACCCGACGAGCTCGCCCGCTTCGACGTCGAGGTCGACGCCCTTCACCGCGTGTACTTCGCCCCCAGTGCGGCCCTTGCGGCGGAACCGCCGCTCGAGACCGCGTGCCGTGATCATGAGATCCCCTCTCGCAGGTAATCAAAGTTGACTAGCGGAAGCGGTCACTGTGCCCGAGAAAGGTCCGCTAGTCAAACTTGATTACCGAGCCGGTGGCTCGCCGAACGCGTCGCCGCGCTCGTCGGCCATCACGTACTCGCCCGCTTCCAGCCGGGCGATCAGGCCTTCGAGCCAGGCGAGGCTCGCGTCGGTGATGCCGCCCCACAGCCGGTACAGCTCACCGACGTGCTCGGGCGTGCCCAGCTCCATGCTCACCTTGATCTCTTCGAGCATCAGCTTCGCCTGCCGCTGCTCGGCCTCCAGGTGTACGAGCCGGTGCCGGAGCAGGTTGATCACGCGGGCGCGGGGGAAGGTCGTCATCAGCGAGATCGCGGCCGACAGGTCGGGGTGGTTGAGCTGGGGATCGGACAGCGCCTTCGCGAGCAGGACCTGGTACTCCTGCTCGCCGTCACCGGTGAGCCGGTAGGCGGTCCGGTCCGGCCCGCCCTCGCCCGGCTCGACGTCGACCTGTTCCAGCAGGTCCTCGGCGGTCATCTTCTTGAGCGCGTGGTAGATCGACCCGGGCTGGACGTTCGCCCACTTGTCCGCCGACCAGCTCAGCAGCTCGCGCCGCACCTGGTAGCCGTGCGCGCGGCCGTACATCCGCACCACCCCGAGCACGAGCAACCGTGTCGCCGACAACCGGGCCTCCCTCTCGACAATGCGCGTGACGCCCTCCGTAGGCTAATAAGGTATGAGCACCCCTGTGTTGACCGCGGTGGCCTGGCCCTACGCCAACGGCCCCCGCCACATCGGCCACGTGTCCGGATTCGGCGTCCCGTCCGACGTCTTCTCCCGCTACCAGCGAATGGCCGGCAACCGGGTGCTCATGGTCTCCGGGACCGACGAACACGGCACGCCGATCACCGTCCAGGCCGACAAGGAGAACTCGACCCCGCAGGAGACGGCGGACAAGTACACCCGCCAGATCGGCACCGACCTGCAGGGCCTCGGCCTCTCCTACGACCTGTTCACCCGGACCACGACCGGCAACCACGCCGAGGTGACGCAGCAGATCTTCCTGGCGCTGCACCGCAACGGCTACGTCGTGCCGAAGACCACGCGCGGCGCGATCAGCCCGTCCACCGGCCGCACGCTGCCCGACCGCTACGTCGAGGGCACCTGCCCGATCTGCGGCTACGACGGCGCGCGCGGCGACCAGTGCGACAACTGCGGCAACCAGCTCGACGCCGCGGAGCTGATCAACCCGAAGTCGCGGATCAACGGCGAGACGCCGAAGTTCGTCGAGACCGAGCACTACTTCCTCGACCTGCCGGCGTTCACCAAGACCCTCGGCGACTGGCTGTCGACCAAGACCGACTGGCGCCCGAACGTCCTCAACTTCACCAAGAACCTGATCGACGACATGCGGCCGCGGCCGATCACCCGCGACCTCGACTGGGGCGTCAAGATCCCCCTCGACGGCTGGCGTGACCAGCCGCTGAAGCGGTTCTACGTCTGGTTCGACGCGGTGATCGGGTACTTCTCGGCCAGCGTCGAGTGGGCGCGGCGGTCCGGGAACCCGGACGCGTGGCAGGAGTGGTGGAACAACGCCGACGCCCGGTCGTACTACTTCATGGGCAAGGACAACATCACCTTCCACGCCCAGATCTGGCCGGCGCTGCTGTTCGGGCACAACGGCGAGGGCGACAAGGGCGGCGAGCCCGGCAAGTACGGCAAGCTGCACCTGCCGGACGAGATCGTGTCCAGCGAGTTCCTCACCATGAGCGGCTCGAAGTTCTCGACCTCGCGCGGACGCGTCATCTACGTCGAGGACTTCCTGCGCGACTTCGGCCCGGACACGCTGCGGTACTTCATCTCGGTCGCCGGCCCGGAGACCCAGGACACCGACTTCACCTGGGACGAGTTCGTCCGCCGGACCAACTTCGAGCTGGCCAACGAGTGGGGCAACCTGGTCAACCGGTCCATCTCGATGGCGCACAAGAACGTCGGCGCCATCCCGCGCCCGGAGGCGCCGACGGCGGCCGACGAAGAGCTGAAGGCGTTGTCGCGCAAGGCGTTCGACACCGCGGGCGCGCACCTGGCCCGGTCCCGGTTCAAGCTGGCGGCGAGCGAGGCGATGCGGGTCGTCACCGCGGCGAACAAGTACATCTCCGACCAGGAGCCGTGGAAGCTCAAGGACGACCCGACGCGGCGCGACACCGTGCTGCACACCGCGCTGCAGGTCGTCTCCGACGCCAACACGCTGCTGACGCCGTTCCTGCCGCACTCGGCCCAGAAGGTGCACGAGGCGCTTGGCGGCACCGGCGTCTGGGCCGCCCAGCCGGAGCTGAAAGAGGTCGAGGACCTCGACATCGCCGGCCGGGTCAACCCGATCCTCACCGGCGACTACGCGGGCGAGCAGGCGAAGTGGGAGTCGACGCCGATCGAGGTCGGCAAGCCCCTGCAGAAGCCGTCGCCGCTGTTCACCAAGCTCGACCCGGCGCTCGGCGAAACCGGCCCGGAGTGGGCGCCGATCACGAAGGAGTAAGAGGTACTGCATGGGTGACGAGAAGCGCGAGCTGCCGCCGGTCCCGGACCGGCTCCCGGTGTCGGTGGTGGACGCGCACACCCATCTCGACGCGTGCGGCGCGGTCACCGCGGCCGAGGTCTCGGCCATGGTCGACCGCGCCGAGCGCGCCGGCGTCGCCCGCGTCGTCACGGTCGCCGACGACCTCGCCTCGGCGCGCTGGGCCGCCGAGGCCGCCACCTGGGACCGCCGGGTCTGGGCCGCCGTCGCGATCCACCCGACGCGCACCAAGGCGTTCGGCGAGGCCGAGAAGTCCGAAGTGGAGCGCCTCGCGGCGCAGGAGCGCGTGGTCGCCGTCGGCGAGACCGGCCTCGACTACTACTGGGACTACTCGCCGCACGACGCCCAGCAGGAGGCGTTCCGCTGGCACATCGACCTCGCCAAGCGGCTGGACAAGCCGCTGATGATCCACGACCGCGAGGCCCACGACGACGTGCTGCGCATCCTGGCCGAAGAGAATGCGCCGAACGCCGTAATCTTCCATTGTTTTTCCGGCGACGCGGAAATGGCCCGCAAGTGCGTCGACGCGGGGTATGTCCTTTCCTTCGCGGGCACGGTGACGTTCAAGAACGCGAAGGGGCTCCACGAGGCGGCCCGGCTCTGCCCGGCGGACCAGTACCTCGTCGAAACCGACGCGCCGTTTCTGACCCCCCACCCGTTCCGTGGGCGGCCGAACGAGCCGTTCGGCGCGGCCTACACCGTCCGTCACCTCGCGGCGCTCAGGGGCGAAGCTGTCCACGAAGTCGCCGAATCGGTCCGGACCACTGCCGAGCGGGTCTACCGACTCCCCAGTGTCACAACGGGTTGAACGCATTGCGACATCGGGGTTCCTCGATCGGCCACCTGATGGAGTGATGGGGATCACGACACTCCGGGGGGTGTTTGCGCAACCCGGCGGGACCCGTTACTGTCCCGTGATCGTGCCGGTCGGTACTGCACCATGCAGTTGCCGGCTGTTACGCCCACAGTCACGTCAGTGCACGTCGGGGAAGCGGAACCGGTGAGGTACGGCCGGAACCGTGACGATGGCGCCGGCTGCGGGCCCAGACGTAAAGACGCTGCCCCGAACGGCGTCTTGGGAAAGGGAACGACCCGGTGACAGGTAGCAGACAGGCTGGAGCGCGCTCGGCCGTCCTCGATCGTCATTTCGAGGACACCGCCTACGGCCAGCTCGACTTCTCCGACGACCCGAACATCACGCAGCAGGACATCCTCGCCGCGCTCGGCCCCGACGCCGACGCGATGATGGCCGAGATCGACGTCGACGTCGACGAGCTGATCCGGCTCATCAACGCCGAGACGACGTACCTGCCGCCGATCGTCATCCCGGACGGCCTCGAGGAGGACCGCACCGCTTCCCCCGAAGCGCGTCGTGCGGCTCTGGACGAGGGTCTTCGCCAGACCACCAAGGTCTGGAAGCGCCGCTTCCTCAAGGGTGCCGTCCTCAGCGTCATGATCAGCGTCGCCGGCGGCGGCGCGGCCGCGCTGGCGATGAACAAGAGCATCACGGTCGACGTCGACGGCCAGCAGCAGACCGTGCACTCCTTCGGCGACACCGTCGGCGAGGTGCTGCAAGACGCCGGCCTGTCCGTCGGCGCGCACGACTCGCTGTCCCCGTCCCCGCAGGCCGAGGTCGGCGACGGCGGCGTCATCAAGCTCGAGCGCGGCCGTCAGCTGAAGATGATCGTCGACGGCTCGGAGCACACCTCCTGGGTCCGCGCGACCCACCTCGGTGACGCGCTCGGCCAGCTCGGCATGGCGGGCGTGGACAAGCCCGGCACGTGGATGTCGATGCCGAAGGACGGCGAGCTGCCCCTGCAGGGCGCCACCGTCGAGATCAAGACCCTCAAGAACATCACGCTCTACGACGGCGCGAACGAGCCGAAGAAGGTCACCACCACCGCGGTCACCACGAAGGAGTTCCTGGGCGAGTACAAGCTCACCCTGGGCCCGGAGGACGCCGCCGAGGGTGGCCTGGACGTCAAGCTGGTCGACGGCGCCGAGGTGCACATCAGCCGCACCGGCGTCTCGACGGTCGTCCAGAAGGAGTCCATCGACCCGCCCGAGCAGAAGGTCGACGACCCGGACCTCGCCAAGGGCAAGACCTCGGTCGAGGACCCCGGCACGCCCGGCGAGAAGATGGTGACCTACAAGGTCACGCAGAAGAACGGCAAAGAGGTCTCCCGCGAGAGCGTCTCCGAGCAGGTCATCACCCCGCCGAAGCCGAAGATCATCCACGTCGGCACCAAGCAGGCCCCGACGCCGGACATCGGCGACGGCTCCGCGTGGGACCGCATCGCGAAGTGCGAGTCGGGCGGCAACTGGGCCATCAACACGGGCAACGGCTACTACGGCGGCCTCCAGTTCGACAAGCGCACGTGGGACGCCTACGGCGGCGACGAGTACGCGGCGCTCCCGAACCAGGCCTCGCGCGAGCAGCAGATCGCGATCGCGGAGAAGGTCAAGGCCGCACGCGGCGGCAGCTACAGCGCCTGGCCGGTCTGCGGCGCCAAGGCCTGAGTCTTCCTTCGAAACGGCCCCCGTCCCAGGTGGACGGGGGCCGTTTCGCGTGCGCCAAGGGGCATCACCCGTGTCCCGAGAGGCATCACCCGTGATCAGCGGGGCATCACTCGTGATCAGGCGGGCATCACGCCGATGCCCCTCCAATCACGCGTGATGCCTCCCCAATCACGCGTGATGCCCCTCCAATCACGTGAGATGCCCGGCTGATCACGCGAGTTCCGCCTTCAATCACGCGAGTTCCGTCCCTGATCACGCGAGTTCGGCCTCCGGTCACGCGAGTTCCGTCCCGGATCACGCGAAATCCGCTTCCGGGTGCGTGAGCCGGCTCTGTGGGGACGTGAGCCGACCGTCCGGGGGCAGGGGACGACCGCCTGGGTAGGCTCGTCCGGTGGTTGAACTGCTGGGACCGGCCGAGATCCGGGGGCTGGCGGCCGAACTCGACGTGCGGCCGACCAAGAAGCTCGGGCAGAACTTCGTGCACGATCCCAACACCGTCCGGCGGATCGTGGAGCTGGCGAACGTCGGCCCGGACGACGTCGTCCTCGAGGTCGGGCCCGGGCTCGGGTCGCTGACCCTGGGGCTGCTCGCCACCGGCGCGCACGTCGTCGCCGTCGAAATCGATCCCAAGCTCGCCGCCCGGCTGCCCGGGACCGTCGCCGAGCGTGGGGCCGAGGCCGCCGGGCGCCTCACCGTCGTCGGTGCCGACGCGCTGCGCGTCACCCGTGACCAGCTGCCCGAGCCGACCGCGCTCGTCGCGAACCTGCCCTACAACGTCGCCGTCCCGGTCGTGCTGCACCTGCTCGCCGAGCTGCCGTCCCTCCACTCCGGCCTCGTCATGGTCCAGACCGAGGTCGCCGACCGGATGGCGGCCGGCCCCGGCAGCCGGATCTACGGCGTGCCCAGCGTCAAGCTCGCCTACTACGGCCCGGCGCGCAAGGTCGCCGCCGTGCCGCGCTCGGTGTTCTGGCCGGTGCCGAACGTCGACTCCGCGCTCGTCGCCTTCGAACGCGGTGACGCTCCGGCGTCGGACGACCGCGATCGGCTCTTCGGCCTGGTCGACGCCGCTTTCTCACAGCGCAGGAAGACGCTCCGCGCCGCGCTCGCGGGCTGGGCGGGCTCGGCCGAGCGGGCCGGGGAGCTGCTCACGGCGGCCGGGATCGACCCGAAGACCCGCGGTGAGCAGCTCGATGTGCACGACTTCGCCCGGCTCGCCGCTGTCCGTTAGCAAGTCCACAGTGGAAGTGAAAGCGGTCCGGCGAAAATACCCCTCCTGGCGTGCCGTCTCGCGATTCGGACACCGCCACTCGTGTGATCTGGGCCGATGCGCTTGCTTTCGCTCCTCGGGATCGGTTTTACTCAGTACGTCCATCCCGAGCGACTGAGAGACCTGGCTCGCCGAAGTCGCAGCAACCACCCCCCACGGGGCAGGTGCTACCGCCAGGACCGATGGAGGCCGTTTCCGATGAAGAGGGTAGCCCGCCCCCTGCTCCTGACCAAGCGTCGCGTCGTCGACGAAGGCCGCCGCTCCGTGACCGCATGTCGACGCTCCCACTGAGCTTGTCGTAGCCGGTCCACCTCTTCTTCACGCACCGTCCTCTCAGGACGGACTTCGCTTGCGGCCGGGTGCCGCGCGTCGCGCGCACCCCGTTTTCTGGAGCCTTCGTGATCACCGTCGAAAACCTGTCCAAAACCTTTGCCACCAACGGAAATTCGGTTCTCGCTCTGCGCGACGTGAGCGTCGACGTCCAGGCGGGCTCGCTGTTCGGCGTGGTCGGCCCGACCGGGTCCGGCAAGTCCGTCCTCGCCCGCTGCATCGCGCTGCAGGAGCGCCCCGACCGCGGCGTCGTCCGTCTCGACGGCCTCAACACCGGCACGCTCGACGGCCGCCGGCTCCGGGAGATCCGTCGCCAGCTGGGCGTCGTCTCGACGAAGCCGACGCTGATCGCCGAGCGGACGATCGCCGGCAACATCGCCTCCCCGCTCGAGCAGCTCGGCATCGACGGCCCGCAGCGCCGCAGCCGGGTCGGTTCGCTGCTCGACCTCGTCGGCCTGACCCAGCGCGCGACCCAGCGTCCCGGCGAGCTGTCCGAGGGGCAGCTCCGCCGCGTCGCGGTCGCCAAGGCGCTGGCCGCGGCCCCCGCCGTCCTGCTCGCCGACGACCCGACCGCCGGCATCGACCCGGAGGAGGCCGGCGCGGTGCTCACCGTGCTCGACCGCGCCCGCTCCGAGCTGGGCACCACCGTCGTGGTCACGACGCCGGACGCCAGTGTGGTCCGCCGGGTCTGCGACGACGTCGCGGTGCTCGAAGACGGCACGGTCGTCGAGCGCGGCAGCGTCCTCGACCTGATCTCGAACCCGGCCAGCCGCACCGCGCAGGCGCTGCTGCCGGCCATCGAGACCACCCGCGCGCAGTCGGCGCGCTACGACCGCTCGGTCGACGTCGTGCTGGTCGGCTTCGCGTCGGTCGGTGCGCTGCTGCCCGAGGCCGCGGGCCGGTTCGACGTCGAGTTCGCCACCATCGGCGGCGGCCTGACCCGCATCGGCGACACCCCGGTCGGCCGGTTCCGCCTCGGCGTCCGCGGCGAGCGGGCGGACGCGGCGCTGGCGTGGGTCGCCGAGCGCGGTGGCCACGTGACGCACACCGCGCGCGGCCCCCAGGGCGTCGCGGCCTGATCGAACGCTCGAGAACGCCCCGATGCGCACGTCGCATCGGGGCGTTTTCGCGGGCACGTAGGCTGGTCGGGTGCTCGCCGTAGTTCCGCCTCCAGTCACCGTCCGGGTCCCGGCCAAGGTCAATCTGCACCTGGCGGTCGACGACCTGCGCGAAGACGGTTACCACGAGCTGGTGACCGTGTTCCAGGCCCTGTCGCTGACTGACGAGGTGACCGTCGCGGTCACCGAAGAACCGGGCCTGGAGATCTACGGCGAAGGCGAGGGGTCGGTCCCGACCGGCCCCGAAAACCTGGCCTGGCGCGCGGTCGAAGCGCTTTCCGCGCACGTCGGGCGCACCGGTGAGCCGAAGGTCCGCGTGGTGCTGCGCAAGGGCATCCCGGTCGCGGGCGGCCTGGCGGGCGGCAGCGCCGACGCGGCGGCGACCCTGGTCGGGCTGGCTTCACTGTGGAACCTCGACGTCACGCGCGACGAACTGGCCGAGATCGCCGCCGGGCTGGGCAGCGACGTCCCGTTCGCGCTCTACGGCGGCACCGCGCTGGGTACCGGGCGCGGTGAGCGGCTCGTCCCGGTGCTGTCGCGGCACACCTTCCACTGGGTGCTGGCGTTCGACGCCGAAGGGCTGTCGACGCCGAAGGTGTTCAAGGAGCTGGACCGCCTGCGTGTGGACGGCAACCCGCCGCGGATCGGCTCGCACACCCCGGTCGTCGAGGCGCTGGCCTCGGGCGACCCGCGGCAGCTCGCGCTGCTGCTGGGCAACGACCTCCAGGCGGCGGCGGTTTCGCTGCGGCCCGGGCTGCGCCGGACGCTGCGGGCCGGCGTCAACGCGGGCGCGCTCGCCGGCACGGTCTCCGGATCGGGCCCGACCTGCGCGTTCCTCTGCGAGAACGCGCAGTCCGCGGTCGAAGTCGCCGCGGAGCTGTCGGGTGCGGGGGTGTGCCGCACGGTCCGGGTGGCGCACGGCCCGGTCCCGGGTGCGAGAGTGGTCGGCGGGGACGACGCGCCGCGCCCGGCATCGCCGCGGGTGCACGCGTGAAGCACGCCGAATTCCCCGGCCCACTGTGCGGTCCGGGAATACGAACATGCCGGTGTGGCGTTGTGTTCGTGGGTCGCCGAGGCTCGACTGCGTCCAAAGTGGACTTGACCGGTCGTCGCCATCGCTTCGTCAACAACGTCGAAGTGCGTCGGGCGACCCGAAATTCGGCTCACACCGGGACCATCGAATCCTGGTTCGGCCTCGTGGCAGTGTCTCCCAAAGAGAGGATCGGCTGAGCGGATGGCCAACCTGGTCAACCTGGAGGCGGTGAGCAAGTCCTACGGGGTGCGCCCGCTCCTGGACGGCGTGTCGCTCGGCGTCGCGGCCGGCCAGCGCATCGGCGTCGTCGGCCTCAACGGCGGCGGCAAGACCACGCTCCTCGAAGTCCTTTCCGGACTCGCCGAGCCCGATTCCGGGCGGGTGAGCCATGTCGGCGGCCTGCGGATGGCCGTCGTCACCCAGCGGACCGAGCTGCCGGAGGGCAGCACGGTCGGCGACGTCGTCCTCGAACGCTACGGCGCCGAGCACGAATGGGCGGCCGACGCCCGCGTCCGGTCCATTGTGGACGGGCTCGGGATCACCGCGATCGGCCTGGAGACGCCGACGGCGAACCTCTCCGGTGGCGAGCGCCGCCGGGTTGCCCTGGCCGCGGCGCTGACCGGCGAGCTCGACCTCGTCGTGCTCGACGAGCCGACCAACCACCTGGACGTCGAAGGTGTCCGCTGGCTCGCCGACCACCTGCTGGCGCGGCGGATCGCGGTCGTGGTCGTCACCCACGACCGGTGGTTCCTCGACACCGTCGCGACGCTGACGTGGGAGGTCGCGAACGGCCGCGTCGAGCAGTACGAAGGTGGTTACGCCGACTGGATCTTCGCGCGCGCCGAGCGGGCGCGGCTGGCCGCGACGGCCGAGGAGAAGCGGCAGAACCTGGCCCGCAAGGAGCTGGCGTGGCTGCGCCGCGGTCCGCAGGCGCGCTCGTCGAAGCCGCGCTACCGCATCGAAGCGGCCGAAGCGCTGATCGCCGACGTTCCGCCGCCGCGCGACTCCGTCGAACTGCAGGCGTTCGCGAAGCGGCGTCTCGGCAAGACCGTGCTGGAGCTGGAAGACACGACGTACACGGTGGGCGAGCGGACGCTGCTCGACCACGTCACCTGGCGGATCGGGCCGGGCGACCGGATCGGCCTGGTGGGGATCAACGGCTCGGGCAAGACGTCGCTGCTGAAACTGCTCGGCGGCGACGTCGAAGGCTCGACCGGGCGCCGGATCGAGGGCAAGACGGTCGCGCTCGCGCACCTGCGCCAGGAACTCGACGACCTGCCCGGCGACCTGCGCGTGCTGCAGGCGATCGAGCAGATCGCCGGGCGCGTGGTGTTCGGCAAGCAGGAGATGACGGCGTCGCAGCTCGGCGAGAAGCTCGGCTTCCCGCAGGCCCGCCAGTGGACCCCGGTCGGCGACCTGTCGGGTGGCGAGCGGCGCCGGCTGCAGCTGTGCCGGCTGCTGATGGCCGAGCCGAACGTCCTGCTGCTCGACGAGCCGACGAACGACCTGGACATCGACACGCTGCAGCAGCTGGAGGACCTCCTCGACGGCTGGCCCGGCACGATGGTCGTGGTTTCGCACGACCGCTACCTGGTGGAACGCGTCTGCGACACGATCGTCGCTCTCTTCGGCGACGGCCGCATCACCCACCTCCCGGGCGGCATCGAGGAGTACCTGAACCGCCGCGCCCTGGCCAAGGAACCGGCGGCCGCGGCGGCTCCGACGGCGGAGAAGGCGGAGGCGAAGAAGTCGGCGGCGGACCTCCGGGCGGCGCAGAAGGAGCTGGGGCGGCTGGAGAGGAAGCTCGACCAGCTGCACGCGAAGGAGGAGAAGCTCCACACGGCGCTGCTGGAAGCGGCCACGGACCCGGCGAAGCTGATGGAGCTGAACGCGGAGCTGAAGGGCGTCCAGGGCGAGATCGAGGACGTCGAAGGCCGGTGGCTGGAGACGTCCGAACTGCTGGAGTGACACGGCTGCCAGTAATGTCTGCCTCATGAGCAGGTTCGTGGACACGCTCGTCGCCACCGCGGCGGGGCGAGGTCAGCAGCGTGGCATGGTCACCGGGGAGCCCAAGGAGCCGGTCCGGCGGACCTGGGCCGAGGTGCACGAAGAAGCCCGGCGGATCGCCGGTGGGCTCGTCGCCGGTGGGTTCGAGCGCGGGGGTGCCGTCGCGGTGCTGGCCGCCGCTCCGGTGCTGATCGCGCCGACCGTGCAGGCCGTGTGGCTGGCCGGTGGCAGCGTCACCATGCTGCACCAGCCGACCCCGCGCACTGACCTCGCTGAGTGGGCCGAGGACACCGTGCGGGTGCTGGGCATGATCGGGGCGAACCTGGTGCTGCTCGGCGAGCCCTTCGACCAGCTGGCCCCGGTGCTCGAGGAGAAGGGCATCGGCTACCGGCTCATCACCGAGCTGACCAAAGCCGAGCCGCTTGCCGAAGTCGTCCCCACCGACGAGGGCGAAACCGCGCTCCTGCAGCTGACCAGCGGCTCGACCGCCGACCCGAAGGCCGTGCGGATCACCTACGGGAACCTGTACTCCAACGTCAAGGCCATGGTCGACCGCGCGGAGTTCGACTTCGACACCGACGTGATGGTCTCGTGGCTGCCGACGTTCCACGACATGGGCATGGTCGGCTTCCTGACCGTGCCGATGACCTTCGGCGTCGAGCTGGTCAAGATCACGCCCGTCGAGTTCCTTTCCGGGCCGTTGATCTGGCCGGAGTTGATCACGAAGTACCACGGCACCACGACGGCGGCCCCGAACTTCGCCTACGCGATCGTCGGGCGGCGGATGGCGCGCGTCGACGAGGACGACGCCTACGACCTCTCGACGCTGCGGATCGCCCTGAACGGCGCCGAGCCCATCGACGAGACCGCCGTCCAGACCTTTGTGGACGCCGGTGCCCGGTTCAAGATGCCGGCGGAATGCGTTTTCCCGGCGTACGGCATGGCCGAGGCGACGCTCGCGGTGTCGTTCGCGCCGCTGTTCACCGGCCTCACGCTCGACGTCGTCGAGGCCGACGCGCTGGAGGCGGACAACCGCGCGGTGCCGGTGCCCGAGGGCGACCCGCGGCGCGGCACTGACGGCGTCCGGTCGTTCGCGCTGCTCGGCCGTCCGCTGGACGGACTGGAAGCCGAAATCGTCAACGACGCGGGTTCGCGCGTCGGTGACCGCGAAGTCGGCGAGATCCGGCTGCGCGGCGAGGCCGTGACGCCCGGCTACCTGACGATGGACGGCCCGGTCGCCACCCAGGACGACGAGGGGTGGCTCAACACCGGCGACCTCGGGTACCTGGTGGATGGCCAGATCGTCATCTGCGGCCGCCGCAAGGACGTCATCATCATGGGCGGCCGCAACCTGTACCCGACGGACATCGAGCGCGCGGCGACGTCTGTGGAGGGCGTGCGGGCGGGCAACGCGGTGGCGGTGCGGCTGGACGCGGGCAGCCGTCGTGAGCGCTTTGCGGTGGTCGTCGAGTCGAAGCTGGCGGGCGACGCCGAAGCCGAGAAGAACCTGATGAAGCAGGTCTCGGCGCGGGTGCGCGACGCCGTGGACATGCGGCCGTACGCGGTGGTGGTGCTGCCGGCGGGGAGCCTGCCGAAGACGCCGTCGGGCAAGGTGAAGCGCGCGGCGACGGCGCAGCAGTTCGCGGACAAGATCAAGAAGAACGCCGACGGCTGACCGCGCTTTCACGTGAAAGTGCCCACCGGGAAGCGGCACTTTCACGTGAACGCGGGCGTCTCAGCGCTGTTGGAGACGCTCGGCGCGCACCGTCGGCGGGGTGGCGCGCTCGGTCGTGGCCTGCTCCGACGTGCGGGCGCCCGGGAGGTCCGGGGCGTGGCCGGTGCGGGCGGCGAGCTGGTCTTCCACGGTGTCGAGGAACTCGTCGACCTCGCGTTCGTCGTAGCCGCGCTTGCCGATCAGCGGCTTCGCGAACATGACGTGGTGCACTTCGGCGGCGGTCAGGTCGTCCTCCTCGGCGAACGTCTTGGCGATCCGCCGGACGAACTCGTCGACCTCGTGCTTCGCGTAGCCACGGCGGCCGATCGGGGCGTTACCGAAGGTGACCTCGGCGAGGTCTTCGGCGGTGAACGACATGCAACTCTCCGATTCCGGGGTTGGGCGGTGCGAACTGCCGTACACCGTCCTAGTCCGAGAACAGGCACCCCCGGAAGGGACAGACCCCGAAGCTCACCCCGACGGGCGGCTGCCGTCCGCCTGTGAGTGAGCCGGGACTACGCAGCGCTGTGTGGCCGGTCTCACACCGTCAGGAGCGGCCGAACCACTTCCGCGGTCCCTGCGGGCGCTCCTCTTCGACGACCGGACGCGGGTTGCGCAGCTTGATCAGCGCCGCCTCCGCCTCGTCCAGGAACAGGTCGACCTGGGCCTGGTCGTAGCTGCGCATGCCCACCGGCATGATCGTGAACTCCACGAAGTGGATGTCGTCGGCCGTCAGGATGTTGCGGCCGGCCAGCGCATCGGCGATCAGGTCGAGGAACGCGTCGACCTCGTCCTCGTTGTAGCCGCGCCGGCCGAAGCGGGGTTTGCCGAACGCGATCGCCCGGACTTCGTCAGGGGTCATGGAGTCACCTTGCCACCGATGTCAGCCCGCATGGAAGGCGTTTTGCGCCGCCGCGAGACCCGTGCCGACCAGCGCTTCGGTCGCGTCCGCGCACCGGTCCACCTCGAACGGGAGCTCCTTGCGCTCGACCGTCGAGAAATCCTTCAGCACGAAGTCCGCCGGGTCCTGGCGGCCGGGCGGCCGGCCGATGCCGAACCGGACGCGGTAGTAGTCGCGGGTGCCCAGTGACTTCGTGATCGAGCGGAGCCCGTTGTGGCCGTTGTCGCCGCCGCCGAACTTCAGCTTCAGCGCGCCGAAGTCGACGTCGAGCTCGTCGTGCACCACGACCACGCCGGTCGGCGGCACCTTGTAGAACCGGGCCGCGCCGACCACCGGGCCGCCGGAGAGGTTCATGTACGTGCGCGGCTTCACGAGCACGACGCGCCGGCCGGCCAGCCGGCCCTCGAGCACCTCGCCGCCGCTCTTGTGCGTCTTGAACTTGCCGCCGATCCGGGCGGCCAGCTCGTCCAGCACCATGAAACCGACGTTGTGCCGGTTTCCGGCGTACTGGGGTCCGGGATTGCCGAGGCCGGCGAGCAGGATCAGCTCGCCGGCCCCGGGCAGGTCTTCGATCATGCGGAAATGCTATTCGGCGGCTTCGGCCGACTCGTCGCCCGCTTCGGCGGCGCCCTCGTCGTCGGCCTCTTCACGCTGCGGCTCGTTGACGGCGACGACCAGCGACTCGGGGTCGGTGACCAGGGTGGCGCCCTGCGGCAGCTCGACCTGGCCGGCCAGCACCTGGCTGCCGACCTCGAGGCCCTCGATCGAGACCTCGAACTGCTCCGGGATGTGCAGCGCCTCGACCTCGACCTGCAGGGTGTCGACGTCCTGGTTGACCAGGCCACCGGGGCCGGGGGTGCCCGTGACGACGACCGGGACGTCGACCACGATCTTCTCGCCACGCTTCACGACCAGCAGGTCGACGTGCTCGATGTAGTTCTTGAGCGGGTGCACGACGATGGTCTTCGTCAGCGCGAGCTCGTCGGAGCCCTCGATGGCGAGGGTGATGACGGCGTTGGAGCCGTTCTCACGGACGACGCGGGCGAACTCGATGGCCGGCAGCGCGAAGTGCCGCGGGTCCGAGCCGTGGCCGTACAGCACGGCGGGGATCTTGCCGGCGCGACGCGTGCGGCGCGCGGCGCCCTTGCCGAACTCGGTGCGCGGCTCGACGGACAGACGTACCTCGGACACGGTGTGGCACTCCTTCAAATCACGAACATGGTGCGGGAGACAGCATGCTGCGGCGGGGGATGCGGGCGTTGTTCTGTTCAGGCGGTTGCGTTCGGCGGCGAGTTTCCGGGCGTGCACGACGACGGGGGCTACTCGAGCCGCCGCGTCGATCACGCCGGGCACCCCAGAAGGGCCCCGCCTCGCCGAGACAACCTCAAGAGTGTAAACCAACCTCATCACGGTGGGTTGCGGCGGGGGCCCGGCCCAGGCTAGAACCCTCCTGAACCCCGGTGCGTGACGACACAAATCCGGTGGCGGGACTTCACCGGCCGAGGTGTGCTCGGACGCAGGCGCAGAGCAGGGGGCGGAAAGATGCGGGCTCGACGGGCCATGGCGGCGGCGGTGCTGCTGCTGGGCGGACTGCTGGCCGGCTGCCAGGCGGCGGTCCCCGGCACCGCCGGGGTCTCCGCGGCCGATCAGCGGACGGCCGACCAGCGCGGCGAGCAGCGCGCCGCGGTCGACGCGGCCCTCACCGCGCTGGGCCAGGCGCCCGCGCTCTCCCTCAAGTCGACGACCAACGGCGCCGAACAGCAGTTCCGGGTCACCCGCGGCGGCACCGCCCTCGGCGGGCTGCCGCTCGAAGGCCGCGTCGTCCAGGTGACGTCGGCGGCGGGCCAGTTCTACCTGCAGGCCGACGCCGACTACTGGAAGGCGCACGCCGTCGACGAGGACACGCAGTTCGGCACGAGCTGGGTGCGCTCGCTCGGCTCCGAGCTGCCCTTCGACCCCGCCGCCAAGTTCGCCCCGCAGGCGCTGGCCGACGGGCTGCGCAAGGCGTTGCCCGGTCTCGACCGGCTGGGCGCGCCGGTCGAGGCGAAGCTCCCGGACGGCACCGAGGTCTACCAGCTCGGCGCCGCGCCCAGCGTCCTGCGCGTCACCACGGCCAAGCCGAACCGGGTCGTCAGCTTCGCCCCGGCGCTGCTCGACCCGCAGGCCGGTCCGAAGTACGGCGCCGAGTTCCGCGTCGACCCGCTCGCCGGCGACGCGCTGAAGACGTTCCACACCGACCTCGACAACACTGTGGGCGGGCTGGGCCAGCCGTTCGAGGGACTGGTGCAGGCCAGCGCCGTCGTCACGAACGACAACCTGGACTGCAAGGACTTCGTCGGCTCCTGCACGACGACCGTCGACGTCTCCACCAGCGTGGTCGGCACGCCGGCGGCGGGCGGGAAGAGCGTCGTGCATATCACCCTCTCGGTCGAGGTCAGCGCCGTCTCGCTCGGCGCGCAGACCTGCACGACGGCGGCCGACGCCGAGCCGTACGCGACGGTCAAGATGTCCTGCGCGGTCAAGTTCAAGCTGCCGAACCGCACGGCCAGCTACCAGGTGCTGTCCAAGCCGAACGCGACCGCGGAGGTCCGCGCGGCCCTCGACGTCAACGCGGTGAAGCAGCAGGTCGCCGCGGAGTTCGCGAGCCTGGGCGGCTGAGCTGGACACCTACCCGGGGGTGTGTTGCTTCCGTTGAAGTAGGTGATCTCCCGTCCTTAGCATCGGCTGTGACAGCCGAATCCGAACGGGAGAAGTCATGGCCAAGCTGGTGGTTTTCGGGGCGACGGGGTATGCCGGTGGCAAGATCGGCGCCGAGGCGCTGCGTCGCGGGCACGAGGTCGTCGGGGTCGCGCGCCACGCGGGCTCGGTGCCCGAGGGCGTCGACGAGCGGCAGGGTTCGCTGCACGACGAGGAGTTCGTCGCGCAGGTCGCGAAGGACGCGGACGTCATCGTGGTCGCCACCCCGGCCCGCGCGATCGACGGCAAGAAGCTCATCGACGCCGTGCCGTCACTGGCCCGGATCGCGCGTGAGAACGGCGTCCGGCTGTCGTTCGTCGGCGGCGCGGCGAGCCTGCACGTCGCCGAGGGCGGCCCGCGGCTGTTCGACACCCCGGAGTTCCCGGATGAGTACAAGGAAGAAGCGGGCAGCCACGCGGAGGTGCTCGGCCTGCTGCGCGAGCAGCCGGAGGGCCTGGACTGGTTCTACGTCAGCCCCGCCGCCGAGTTCGGTGCCTGGACCCCGGGCGAGCGCAAGGGCGAGTTCCGGCTCGGCGGCGACGTCCTGGTGACCGACGAGAACGGCAAGTCGCACATCGGCGGCGACGACTTCGCGATCGCGTACGTCGACGAGATCGAGCAGCCGAAGCACCACCGCGCGCGCTTCACCGTCGCTTACTGAAGCTCTTTCAGCACGGGCGCGAAGGTTTCGAAGAACGGTTCGAAAACCGTGATGTAGGTGAAGCCGTAGCGCTCGCGCCGGCTTTCGAGCTGCCCGGCGATCTCCTCGACCGTGCCCAGCAGCAGCTGGGGCGCGTCGAGGAGTTCACGGGCGTCCGGCACGGCGCTGCGCTCGGTCAGCTCGTGCCACGCCTCGGCGGCGGCCAGCCGGTCACCGGTGACCTCGACGTGCTGGACCAGCATGTTGTATTCGAGGTCGCGGCTGGTTTTCGACCGGAAGTAACTCACCCGTTCGTCCATCGCCTCGGCGTTGTCGAGCTTGAAGGTGCCCGGCGGCTTCCCGGGCTGCTGCCGGAGCCCGCCGAACCCGACGACGTCCGCGTGCTCGGCGGCCAGCTTCAGGACGCCGTCGCTGTTGCCCGCGATGAGCAGCCGCGGCTGGTCGATGCCCTCGTCTTCGAAGTGTTTCCGCAGGTAGCCGAGGCTCTCTTCGAGGTAGCCGATCCTCGTGGCGGCGTTCTGCCAGGGGATACCGGCGGCGTCGAACTCGGCTTTCATGTGCCCGGCACCGAGCCCGAGGTCCAGTCGCCCGTCGAGCAGCGCGGCCGTCGAGGAGGCTTCGCGCGCGAAGAGGGCGAGATTGTAGAAGGGCACATTCGACACGAGCGTGCCGAGCCGCGGCCGTTCGGTGACGGCAGCGGCCATGGCGAGCACCGGGAACGGCGCGAACCGCCCGGTGCCGAGGTGGTCGGGCACGGTGATGACGTCGTAACCGAGCTCTTCGGCCCGCCGGCACTTGGCGATCCACGCGTCCCGGCTGCCGATCTCGCGGAAGCTGACGCCGAACTTGAAGTTCCCCATGACCGGCACGCTAGCGCCGGGAACCCCCGCCGGGCGCGGAGTTTCGCGCCCGGCGGACGGGTCGTCAGGCGTTGCCGTCGAAGAGGGACGTCACCGAGCCGTCTTCGAAGACCTGCTGGATGGCTTCCGCCAGCATCGGGGCGATCGACAGGACCGTCAGGCCCTCGAACCGCTTCTCCGCCGGGATCGGCAGCGAGTTCGTCACGATGACCTCGCGTGCCTTGCACTGCGAGAGCCGCTCGGTCGCCGGGTCCGACAGGATGCCGTGGGTCGTCGCGATGACGACGTCCGCCGCGCCCTCGTCGATCAGGGCCTCGGTGGCCTTCACGATCGTGCCGCCGGTGTCGATCATGTCGTCGATCAGGACGCAGAGCTTGCCCTCGACCTTGCCGACGACGCGGTTGGCGATGGCCTGGTTCGGCCGGTCCGGGTCGCGCGTCTTGTGGATGAACGCGATCGGCCGGTCACCCAGCTGCTGCGCCCACTTCTCGGCCAGCCGCACGCGGCCCGAGTCCGGGGAGACGACGGTGATGTCGGCGTCGCCGTAGGTCTGCTTGATGTGGTCGGCCAGCACGCTCTGGGCCATCAGGTGGTCGACCGGGCCGTCGAAGAAGCCCTGGATCTGCGCGGTGTGCAGGTCGACCGTCATGATCCGGTCGGCGCCCGCGGTCTTGAACAGGTCCGCGATCAGCCGGGCCGAGATCGGCTCGCGGCCCTTGTGCTTCTTGTCCTGGCGCGCGTACGGGTAGAACGGCATCACCACGGTGATCCGCTTCGCGCTCGCCCGCTTGAGCGCGTCCACCATGATGAGCTGCTCCATCACGTACTCGTTGATGGGCGTGGTGTGGGCCTGGATGACGAAGGCGTCGGTGCCGCGCACGGACTCCTCGAAGCGGACGAACAGCTCGCCGTTGGCGAACGTGTGCGCCGTCTGCGGGGTGATCGTCACGTTGAGGTGCTCGGCGACCTCTTCGGCGAGCTCCCGGTGCGCCCGTCCGGAGAAGAGCATCAAGTTCTTCTTCGGCGTACCTGACTTCGGACTCATGCTGGCGACTCCCCGTCGGTTCCTGCTGCTGACTCGGCGTCGAGCGCGGCCTGGGCCGCTTCCGCCGCGGGCGTACCCGGCCTGCGCCGGATCGCCCAGCCTTCGATGTTGCGCTGCGGCGGCGCCGACACCGCGAGTGTGCCCGGGGGGACGTCCTCGCGGATCACGGCACCCGCCCCACTGTAAGCGCCGTCACCGACCTGCACCGGAGCGACGAACGTGTTGTCCGCGCCCATCCGGACATACGACCCGATAACGGTCCGGTGCTTGTTGACCCCGTCGTAGTTCACGAACACGCTGGAGCAGCCGATGTTGCTGTGCTCGCCGATCGTGGCGTCGCCGACGTAGGTCAGGTGCGGCACCTTCGTGCCGGCGCCGATGTCGGCGGACTTCGTCTCGACGAACGCGCCGAGCTTGCCCTTTTCGCCCAGCTTCGTGCCCGGGCGCAGGTAGGTGAACGGGCCGACGGTGACGCCGTCGCCCAGCTCGGAGTCCGAGCCGTGCACGCGCACCACGGAGGCGCGGGCGCCGATGGTCATGTTCGTCAGCGTGCTGTCCGGGCCGACCGTCGTGCCCTCGCCGACCGACGTCGTGCCCTTGAGCTGCACGCCGGGCTCGATGACGACGTCGCGCGACAGCGTCACGCCGGCGTCGATCCAGGTCGTGGCGGGGTCGACGACCGTGACGCCCTCGCGCTGCCAGCGCTGGACGATCCGGCGGTTGAGCTCGGCGCCGAGCACCGAGAGCTGGACGCGGTCGTTGACGCCCTCGGTCAGCCACGGGTCGTCGACGACGAGCGCGCCGACGTGCAGACCGTCGCCGTTCGCGATGCCCAGGACGTCGGTGAGGTACAGCTCGCCCTGCGCGTTGTCGGTCGAGAGGCGCGAAAGGCCGTCGCGCAGCACCGCGGCGTCGAAGGCGTAGACGCCCGAGTTGATCTCCGTGATCTCGGCCTGTTCCGGGGTGGCGTCCTTGTGCTCGACGATCCCGGTGACCTTGCCGGCCGCGTCGCGGGTGATCCGGCCGTAGCCGGTCGGGTCAGTGACCACGGCGGTGAGCACGGTGACCGCGTTCTTCGCCTCGGTGTGCTCTTCGAGCAGGGCGCGCAGTGTCGTCGTGTCGAGCAGGGGGACGTCGCCGTAGCTGACGATCACCGTGCCGGTGAGGTCGGCGGGGAGGGTGGCGAGCGCGCAGGACACGGCGTGGCCGGTGCCCTTCTGCTCGGCCTGCACCGCGGTGCCGACCTCGCGTCCGAGCGTGTGCGCGACGTGCGCGAGGTGCGCGCCGACCAGTTCGCGGCCGTGGCCGGTCACCACCACGAGGTGCTCGGGGTTCAGGCCGGCGGCGGCCCGGACGGCGTGCTCGACGAGGGGGCGCCCGGCGATCGGGTGCAACACCTTCGGGGTCGCGGATCGCATGCGGGTGCCCTCACCCGCGGCGAGGATCAACGTGCTCAGCGGGCCGGTCAACGGCGCTCCCAACGGTTACCAATGGGTGGCTTCGGTCGGGCACCGATCCTACTGTGCCGATTGTCGGCAATCCGACCGGCAGCCACGGCGGAACGGGCGCCGGTGAGCCGGTCCGCTCCGGAGCGGGTCCGCCTGCTTTCGGCCGGATTGCTAACTGTGGTCTTCGGTGTCCCACGCCGGGTCGGTCGGAGGGGCCTCGCCCGCCCACGCGGCGGCCGGGTCGGCGGTCATCGAGTTGGCCGACGCGACCTGGTTGCCGCCCCCGCGTTTCGCCTGGTACATCGCCGCGTCCGCACGGGCGAGGACCTGCTCGCCCCGCTCCTGCGGCCGCAGCGACACCAGCCCGATGGACAGCGTGACGCCGTGCGAAAGGTGGTGCGGCAGGCCCGCGACGGACTTCACCGCGCGGCCGAGCGCCATCTTCGCCGCGGACGCCGGGGTGCCCGGGAGCAGGACGATGAACTCGTCGCCGCCGTAGCGCGCCACGAGGTCGTCGCCGCGCAGCGCGTCACGCAGCGTGCTCGCGACGACGCGCAGCACGTTGTCGCCTTCCGCGTGGGACTGCTTGTCGTTGACGCCCTTGAAGCCGTCGAGGTCGACGAGCGCGACGGCGAGCGGCTGCGCGTCGGCCGACGACGCGAGCTGGCGCAGCTTCTCGTCCAGCGCGCGCCGGTTCGGCAGGCCGGTGAGCGGGTCCTGCAGGGCCTGCTGGGTGATCGCGCCGTGCTCGGCGGACAGGCGTTCGTGCTCGCGGCGGGCGTTCAGCGTGGCGATCTGCGACTCGCGCAGGCTCCACATCTCGTTTTCGAGGCGCCTCGCGTAGTCGATCAGCGACTCGCTCGCGCCGGACGCGTAGTCCGGGGTGGTGTCGAGCCGGGCCAGCTCACGGGCGATGTTCAGCCGCATCGACGGCTGCGAGGTGTCGTCGGTCAGCGACTCGCGCGCCTTGCGGAGCACGTCGAGCGCCTCTTCGCGGCGGCCGGCCGTGTCGAGGCAGCGGGCCAGCGCGATGGCGACGATCTCGCGTTCGCCCGGGTAGCCGGTGCCTTCGTGCAGCGCCCGGAGCCGGTCGATCTGGTCGGCGCTCGGGCTGTGCAGGGCCTGCGCCGCGGCGAGGACGCCGACCTGGTCGACGGCCGGGACGTTCGCCTTCCGCGGAAACAGCGACTCGGTGAACGGGCCTTCGGCGGCCGTGGCCATGGAGGCGGCGGTGCGGAACTTCTCGGCGCTCTCGTCGTATTCGTCGATGCGCTCGAGCCGCAGGCCCCAGCCCAGCAGCATCTTGACGCGGTTCATCAGCTGCAGCGTGATCTCGTGCGGGCTCGCGCTTTCGCGGATCGCACTCGCCGCGCGGCCGATGACCTCCTCGGCGGCTTCGTAGACGCCGAGCTGGTTCAGCACGATCCAGCAGTCGTTCAGCGTCGACCACAGCATCCGGTTCCACTGGCGGATGCCGACCTGCCGGTTCGGGATCGCGGAGTCGTCGAGGATGGCCAGCGCGCGGGCGATCTCGGTGAGCGCGGGGTCCTCCTGCGCGGCGATCACCAGCCGGCGGCCGCGCAGCGCGTGCGCGTCGGCCCGCAGCAGCGCGAGGCCGTGGCGCCTGGTGTGCGCGAGCATCTCGTCGAGCCGGGGCTCGGCCTCCGCGGCCAGGCCCCTGGTGATCAGCCGGGCGATCGCGGACGCGCGCAGCAGCTGCGCGATCATCGTCGGCTCGCCGCGCCGCTGGGTCTCGTCGAGCAGCTCGTCCATCAGCTCGACGATCTGGAGCTGCTGGTTGTACTCCTGCCGCTGGACCGCGGCGATCAGCTCCCGCGCTCGCCCGACGAGCCAGGCATCGGACATCTCGGCCAGCGCGGGACGCCTGGCCGCCACCGGGTCGGTCGCCTCGTCGGTCAGCGCCAACCTCCCGGTGTCGTGGTTCGGGTCCTGCTGCTCCGCCGCCAGGATTCGAACCTGAACTGTCAGAACCAAAATCTGAAGTGCTGCCGATTACACTACGGCGGATCGATCCTGGTCAGGATAGCGACGATCGGGTGTCGTCCGCGCGGGGGATGCGTTACCGGGCCGTCCGCCGGGTACTTCGCTCCGAAGTACCGGTGTGAGGGTTCCGGCACTCCCCAGCCGCCGAAACCTCCTGTACCGTAACTTACGGCATCGTAGGTTAGGGCACCCTACGTCAAGGGGCGCCCGCGTAGGGAGAAGTGAAGCGTATGACGGCCACGCTCGACCGTTCTCAGCCCACCGGGGAGCCTTCGGCCCCCAAGGGACCCAAACCCGTCCTCGAAGGCACGCGCGGCATCGGCGTGCAGCTGTCGGTCTACTTCGGCGTGATCGCGCCGCTGGTGGCACTGCTGGTCGCGGTGCCCTTCGCCTGGGGCTGGGGACTGAGCTGGGTCGACGCCGGCATCTTCGTGGTGTTCTACGCGATCAGCGGGCTCGGCATCACCGTGTCGTACCACCGCTACTTCACGCACGGCTCGTTCAAGGCCAAGCCGTGGCTGCGCGTGGTCATGGCCATCGCGGGCAGCATCGCCCTGCAGGGCCCGGTGATCACCTGGGTCGCCGACCACCGCCGCCACCACGCGTTCTCCGACCGCGACGGCGACCCGCACTCCCCGTGGGCGTTCGGCACCTCGCCGTGGGCCATCGCCAAGGGCTTCTGGCACGCGCACATGGGCTGGCTGTTCGAGCGCGACCAGACCAACGCCGAGCGCTTCGCGCCCGACCTCGTCAAGGACCCGGCGATCAAGAAGGTCGACGAGCTGTTCTGGCTGTGGGCGCTGGTCAGCCTGCTGCTGCCGGCGCTCGTGGGCGGGCTCATCTCGTGGTCGCTGTGGGGCGCGGTGACGGCGTTCTTCTGGGCCGGCCTGGTGCGCATCTGCGTGCTGCACCACGTGACCTGGTCGGTCAACTCGATCTGCCACATGATCGGCGAGCGCCCGTTCGCGGCGCGCGACAAGTCGGCGAACTTCTGGCCGCTGGCGATCTTCTCCTTCGGCGAGTCGTGGCACAACCTGCACCACGCCGACCCGACGTCCGCGCGCCACGGCGTCAAGCGCGGCCAGATCGACATCTCCGCGCGGCTGATCTGGATCTTCGAGAAGTTCGGCTGGGTGCACGACGTGCGCTGGCCCACCCCGCAGCGGCTGGCCCGAATCGCGACGGAAAAGGGCTAGTCAACTAGGCTGCACCAGTGGCGGGGAGACGACGTTCGAAGCGTGAGCAGGTCACCGGGGCGCGTCCGGTCGCCCCGGTGACGCGCGTCCGGATGACCGGCAGCGAGCGGCGTCGGCAATTGCTGAACGTGGCACGGGCACTGTTCGCCGAAAAAGGTTTCGACGGCACGTCGATCGAAGAGATCGCGCACCGCGCCAACGTGTCGAAACCCGTGGTGTACGAGCACTTCGGCGGCAAAGAAGGCATCTACGCGGTGGTCGTCGACCGCGAAACCCAGCTGCTCCTGGACCGCATGGTGTCCACCCTGCACGGCGGCCACCCCCGTGTGATGCTGGAGCAGGCGGCGACGGCTTTGCTGTCGTATGTCGAGGATTCCCACGACGGCTTCCGGATCCTGGTGCGGGATTCGCCGGTGGCGAGCTCGACGGGGACGTTTTCGACGGTGCTCAACGACATCGCGAGCCAGGTGGAGCACATCCTGGCCCAGCAGTTCGCGGCTCGCGGGTACGACGAGAAGCTGGCCGCGCTGTACGCGCAGGCTTTGGTGGGGATGGTCGCGCTGACCGGGCAGTGGTGGCTGGACGCCCGGAAGCCGAAGCGGGACGAAGTCGCGGCGCACCTGGTGAATCTGGCTTGGAACGGGCTGTCGCACCTGGAACACAAGCCGAAACTGCGGCTCGGTTAGCTGAGCTGCCCGGCCTCGTGCAGGTGGTCGAAGATGAGCTTGTCCACCGCCGAAACCCGATCCCGGTCCGCGTATCCGAGCCAAGCGAGCTCGTCGATCTCGCTGCTCGCCGCCAACGTTCCCGTGTACTCCGCGGTGAAGCACGTCATCCGGACCACGATGCCCGCCGCCTTGCCGTCGGCCTGGGCTTCGAACACGCCCGCCGGCTCGATCGACGACAGCTCGATCGTCACCGTCAGCTCTTCGCGGACCTCGCGGACCAGCGTCTGCGCGTCCGTCTCGCCCGCTTCGCGCTTGCCGCCGGGCAGGTAGTACACGTCCTTGCCGCGGGAACGCGTGCTCAGGATGCGGCCGTCGACCAGGTGCAGCCACGCGATCTTGTCGATCACTTCAGGCCCGTCAGCACTTCGTCCGTCGTGACGACCGTGCCGAGCCGCGGGAAGATCTTCGTGATCGCGTTCTCGTGGGAGATGGCCGAGAGCGCGGTCATCGCGTCCGAGACGGCGACCGTGTCGTAGCCGTGGTCGGACGCCGCTCGCAGCGTCGACTCGACGCCGAACTCCGTCGCGATGCCGCCGAACAGCACCGTGCGGACGCCCCTGCCGCGCAGGAACTCGTCGAGGTCGGTGTTCGCGAAGCCGCCGATCGTGTACTTGGTGACGATCTTGTCGTCCTGCGCGTCGAACACCAGCTCGTTGCCCGGCGGGTTGTCCGGCCGCGACACCTTGACGATCACGACGGGCGCGCCGGCCTCGCGGAACGCCGTCCGCAGCCGCAGCGCGTTCGCGACGACTTCTTCGCCGCTGTACGGCGTGGTCGGCAGCGCGACGACCCGCTCCTGCAGGTCGACGAGCACGAGCGCGGACGTGGCCGGGTCGATCTTGGTCATGCCCCGATCCTAGGCACCGGCGGCGACCGAGCAGTGTCGCGGTGGTGGCGAGCCCCCGCCGCCGGACCGGTGGTGCACGTCGGCGGCGGGGCTCACCTGGGCAAACAGGCACGAAGTGGATGCCGGCTCCCGACCGCCAGGTCGGCGGTGGCGCTCGGGAGCCGGCGCGGTGCTGCCGCGGGAACGCTCTCTTCGGACCGCGTCCAACACTCGTCGGGGGCGGGCGAAAACTCCTGGTGCGAACCATGTTCCGCGATCCGCGCGCCCGGCGGAAGTGTCCACGGCACGCCACGGCCGTGGTTTTCTCATGATCAGGCCGGCGTGACCTTCAGCAGTTTGTCGTTCGTCCCGTCCGAAGTGGTCACGTACAGCGCGCCGTCCGGGCCGCTGCGCACCGCGCGCAGGCGGCCGAACTTGTCGTTGAACTCGGGCGGCAGCGTGACGTCGAGGACCTTGCCCGCCGCGTCCAAGTGGTACAGCAGCAGCTTCTGGCCCTTCAGCGCCACCACGACCAGCGCGCCGTCGTTCGGGCCCCACTGCGGGCCGGTCAGGAACGCGTCGCCGCTGATCGCCTCGGTGATCTTGCCGGACGTCCACAGTGGACTCACCGCGTCCGGGAAGCGCTTGAGGTCGGTCATCGGCACGCTCTCGTCGTAGCTGGCGTCCGTGCCGCCCTTCGACGGGTCCCAGCCGTAGTTCGCGCCCGGCTTCAGCAGGTTGACCTCGTCGTCGAAGGCCGGCCCGTGCTCGGCCGTGATCACCTGGCCGCTGCCCGGCCGGATCGCCACGCCCTGGACGTTGCGGTGGCCGTAGGTGTAGATCAGCCGCTCGTGCGGGTCGGCCGAGGTGATGAACGGGTTGTCCGGCAACGGGTTCCCGGTCTTCGCGTCCAGCCGCAGCACCTTGCCGCCCAGGGAGTGGCGGTCCTGCGCGATCGTCGACCGCGCGGTGTCGCCGGTGCCGACCAGCAGCGCGCCGTCCGGCGCGAACGTCGGGCGGCAGCCGGAGTGCCGTCCGCTCGGGTTCACCGGCAGCCCGGTGAGCAGGTTCTTGACCTTGCTCGCGCTACCGCTGTCTTCGGCCAGCTTCCACGTGACCAGCCGGATGTCGACGGCCTTGCCACCCTCCTGGTGGTCCTGGCAGGTGATGAACTCGCGGCTGGTCGCGAAGTCGGGACTGATCACCATGCCGAGCAGCCCGCCCTCGCCCTGCACGAGGACGTCGGAGAAGTCGGCCTTGACGTCGGTGACCTTCCCGCCGCGGATCAGCGCGAGCTTGCCGGGCCGCTGCGGCACGAGGATGCCGCCGTCGGGCAGGAAGCCGATGTCCCAGCCGTGCTGCAGCCCGGCGGTCACGGTCTCGACCTTGAACTTCCCGGTCGACGCGGGTGGCGTGGACGCGGGCGGGACGCTCTGGACGGGGGCGCTCGACGCCCCCGAGCAGCCCGCGACCAGCAGGGAAACCACGCCGATGAGACCCAGCACCCGCCGCATACGGCTCATCCTGCCATCAAGCGGTGAAATCACCGTTCGCCGAAGCGTCCGTCAGGAACTCCAGGTCGGCCGAGTCCGGGAGGGAGTGCCCGGTGCCCGGCACCAGGTCCACGCGCGCGCCGGCCGCTTCGAGACGGCGTTTCGTCGTCGCGGAGTCGACCATGGCGTCCTCCGCGCCGACGACGGCGTACACCGGCATGGCCAGCCGCTGCAGCGCCGCGTCGTCGAAGACGGGGAACGGGCCGGTGCGGTAGCGGTAGTTCGCCGACACCAGCAGCTGGTGTTCGACGATCGGCGACGCCGCCGGCTCACCCAGGGTTCCGGCCACGGACTTCCGCCGTCCCTTCTCCCCGAGCAGGGCCAGGAACACCGCCTTGACCACGAACCCCTTCTTCATCGGGCCGAGGCCGATCGGGCACCGCAGCGCCAGCGCGGCGACGCGCTCCGGGCGCCGGATCGCGTGGTCGAGCGCGAGCCAGCCCCCGAACGACGACGTCAGGAAGGCCGCCCGTGCGACGCCGAAGTGGTCCAGCACCGCGTCCAGCCAGTGCGCGTACCGGTCGCTGTCGAGCGGCGGCCGCGTCTCGGCGCTCAGCCCCGGCTCGCCGATGATGTCGACGGCGTACACCCGGAACCGCTCCGCCAGCGACGGGAGCCGCGGCGCCCACTCCGCCGAGTTGCTGCCGGAGCCGTGCAACAGCACCAGCGGCGGCGCGCTCTCCGGGCCGGAGACCAGCACGAACGTCTCGCCTTCCGGGGTCGGTACGCGCACTTCGTCGTGGGGTACGGGCCAGCTCGTCAACGCTTCGAGGTAGCGCTCACGCAAGAGGCGGGCACCGGTCTCGGACTTGTATATCTTCATGCAAACTACTCTAACCTTCCCTATCAAGTGGATAAATAGGGAGTCTTCACGACCCTGGGCGTACCAACCCGGACTCGTAGGCGAAGACGACCGCGTGCACCCGGTCGCGCAGCCGCAGCTTGCCGAGGATCCGCCCGACGTGCGTCTTCACCGTCGTCTCGCCGATGTACAGCTTCGCCGCGATCTCGCTGTTGGACAGCCCGCGCGCGATGAGGCCCAGCACGTCCTTTTCGCGCTCGGTAAGCACGTCGAGCTGCGCGACGTTCACCGGGTCGCGGCCGTCGCCGAGGTAGCGGTCCAGCAGCCGCCGGGTGACCGACGGCGAAATCATCGAGTCGCCGCGCAGCACGCCGCGGATCGCCACGAGCATCTCCTCCGACGGCGCGTCCTTCACCAGGAACCCGCTGGCACCGGCGCGCAACGCCGCGTACGCGTACTCGTCGAGGTCGAACGTCGTGATGATCAGGACGCGCACGTCCGGCAGCTCGGCGCAGATCCGCCCGGTCGCCGCGACGCCGTCGAGCACCGGCATCCGGACGTCCATCAGCACCAGGTCCGGCCGCAGCGCGCGAGCCTTCGTGACGGCTTCCTCGCCGTTC